>CAWIZC010000009.1:0-227937 GCA_963840445.1 uncultured Alphaproteobacteria bacterium
GAGCTAAGGGTGTGACGCGCTGGTTGGTGAGGAGCAACTCGGTGAGGGCCCAGACGAGGGCGTCGAGGCGGTCGGGGCTCTTGCCGTTGGCGAGGCCGTCGGCGGCGAAGTCGCACATCTGCCGCTCCAATTCCGGGAACTCGCCGACGTGGGCGACGCGGCCCTCGTTGTAGAGAGCGGAAACGGGCTCGGCGCGGTGTACTTGCCGCGGCTGGCGTGCACCTTCTTGACCGGCACGCCGGCGTCGATGCTCTTGAACGTCTGCACGACCAGATCGCCGCCCTGGTTGGTCTCCACGACGATGCTGTCGGTCTGGTAGTCGTGATAGGCGGCAACCGCGGCCTTGGCCCAGGTGGCGGGATCGCGGCCCTGGATGGTGCGGTCGCCGATCACATAGCCGCGGTTGTCGACGCCCTTGCCGGCAACGATGATGCCGCACGAGTCCGAGCCGGCGGTGGAGGAGACCGGCGGATCGACGGCGACCACGATGCGCACGAGTTCGGGGCGGGCCAGCAGGCGGCCTTGATCAAGCCAGGCGCGCTTCCACAAGCCGGTCATGCGTTCCTCGACGATCTCGCCGTCCAGCTCCTGGCGGCCGATCGGCGTGTCGCCGTAACGGCGCTGCATCTCGGCCAGGAAGGCCGGGGCCAAGGCATGCGCGTTGTCGCGGGTGCGCGAGCGGTTGATGGCGGTAGCGTCGTCCTGCATGATGCGCTTCAGCAGCGGAATGGCACGCGGCGTGGTGGTGACCACCACCTGCGGCCAGCTGCCGAGCCGCAAAGCGAACTGCAGCGTGTCCCAGGCATAGTAATGGACGGTGCAACCTGCGTAGAATCGCGATTTTCTGTGCCGTTTGTGCTCATCGTGTTCTTCCTCGGTTCGTTTGTTTCTTGGGCGTAGTTTGGGCGATGACTTCCTGGAACTTCGGGTGATGGTGTCCGTACACGTTCACCAATGTGTCGATGCTCATGCCCACGAAGCCAGCGATTGCTGCCACATCGGCGCCAGACGCCATGAGCAACGTGCAGGCGCTGTGCCGCATGACATGGGGCCAGTCCATTTGCGTTGCACCGGCAGCCACGCGCACCGACTCCCAGGCGTCGTACACCCGGCCAACTCGTCGACCTCGATAGTGAATGACATCGACGATGCCCGCCGCCGTGTCGGCGCGTCGCCACCTGCGCAGGTGCGGTAACAAACGCGAGTGGATACGAACGGGAGGCGCCCGCTTCTTGCTGAGCGGCACATGCTGAGCGCGTCGGTGAATGATCTCGTTATCGACATCGATCCAGCCGCCTTCGGTGGACGGCAGCCAGCGCAGTCGTAACGCTGCTCCGGGCCGACTGCCGGTGTACAATTGGACCAAGATCAGCCGGGCGATGTGCCGAGTTTCAGGTCGGCGGCGCGCGGCACGAATGCGTTTGGCTATCTCGCTACGGTCGAGGAAGTAGCCCTCTCTGGGAGGTTTCTTTGCAGGCAGTGTCAGAACTGGCACTGCCTGCAAAGGCCCGCGCTCTTTGTGGTAGAACCGGACGGCGGCGCGCAGAACTACCAATTCGTTGCGGGCCGCCTGCGTTCCTACCAACCTGGAAGTGTTCTTCGCGCGCTGCCGCGTGCGCCAAGTCACATAGTCGCGGCAAGCGGCGCCGTTGATGTCCGCCAGCGATTTGTCACCCCACCACGTGATGATGGGAGTCGCCAGGATCGCAATGTTCTTTGCAGATGATCGCGTCGGTGCATGCTGCGCCAAGTAGACGCTCATCACTTCGGCGACGAGGAGTTCGGCCGGCCTATTCGCACCACGCGGCGGCCGGTGGTTCTTGGCGAGATAGGCTTGGAGCGCTTTTTCAGCTCCTGCGCGATCATCAGCGCTTGCGCCTGTGCCAACTTCTTTCGCGCCGTCCAAGATGACCCAGACTGAGGATCGATCATCGCGGCCTCGGCGGAGATAGAGGCGGGCTGGCAGTCTGCGGCGGGGCATGGCGTACTCGAAACCATCGTTGTGGTGGCCGAGGCCACCATCGCGTTGACGAATTCTTCGGTCGTAAAATCCTTGCCAGCGATGCGTATCAAGCGAAGCTTGCCTTGATGCGCCATCCTTCTCAGGCTGCGCGCCGTGAGCTTGCCGTTCAACAACTCGGCAGCCTGCGAGAGAGTGAGTAATTTGGACATGGCGAGGCCCTTGGCACCGCGCCCGGTGCAGGCGCCCACAAGGTCCGTGTCCTCTCACCCGACGCGGCTCTCGGTCGCCGCCAATTGCAGTGAGGCGATTGCCTCGTAGCACAGTGTTCGCCAGATCGTCCATGCCACGTCGACGCTCTGCTCTACTCCAGAATGCGCCGCTTGCGGCGCAGCTCCACGACAACGGCGGTCGGGGTGGCGGACTGAAGACTTCGATCCATGCGTCTTCAGCTTGCTGCCGAGCACGGCTCCATCGAGCAGGGCTCTCCAGTACTGCCAGCATGTGTTCGTCCCATCCAAGTCGCAAAGGTAGCCGTCGACGAGAACGCGCTGCGCACGGTTCGGTGCCATGGGTGCCGCTCTCATGTGTGGGTTTACCGCTGGCGGAAATCAGCGAACGCACGAGACGCAACCAATGCAACGAACCCAGCGAAGTCAGTTCTCCCCCTCGATGTGCTGATCACCATTCCCACGTTACGGGTGCCTCGCAGGGGTCGCAGCTGCAAAAGCAGCGTGAAGCTCAAGCTTTACTCGTCGGTGAGACGGCGGTCGGCGTGCTGCAGGCCGAACTGAGGATGGCCCAGCAGAGCGACCCCCGGCGATGGGCAGCGACTCGCAGTGCGAGGACGTGACCTCACCCCTTTCGGGTAGCTTCTGCACCAGGGTGGAGGGTACCAGGTTGAGGGTCGAGGCTGCCGAGAGGCTGTCGAGATGAGAGACCAGATCGACGCCAAACTGGCCAGGTTGGCGACCGAGATCTAGGTGCTTGGTGCTGGGGCCTAGGAGCGCCTACGAAGCCCGCACAGGCTGATTTGCGGATTTTAGCTACCCATTAACCTTACTGTCGTTCCTGAGCTTCCTGGTTGGGCAGATAACCCAAGTAAAATAGCTGAAAATCGTCCAAAAGTACTAATCGTCAACTTTGAGTTGACGTGTCAGCCGTGCAACACTTCGGACAAAATCTAAGAATATTGGCAGATCACCTTGAGGACAACTCGACACTCCCCGCGAATAATCAAAAAATAGTTTCATGTGCACCAACTTGAGGCTTGCCAGATGTATGCCAGCAGACCTGCCAAAGACCTTACTCCAACTGCCTTCCTTCGGTGGCGGCAATTGAACGACCTCTCCGTTAACGAGGCGGCCGACTTGCTTGGGTTGAGCGTACCGCAGATACACAACCTCGACCGAGGCGCGACACCGTGGGGTCAACCGTCCCTGCCCAAGCGCGATACGCGGCTGTTGATGACGGCTGCCGCGCAGAAGATCGCGCTGGAACCTTGGCCCATCTAAAGCAAAGGCCCGCCGCGATGGCACTCGCGGCGGGCTGAATACTTGCAATGGCCGCAGGAGGGCCACCGCAGTGAATAAGATAAGAGCAAGTAACGTGGTAGCCAATGGTGGTCCAAATATCGGCCACAACGGTGCACCAGAGCCTACGGTCGAGGAACGCAAGAAACAGTTCACCGAGGAGATCGCGCTCTGGGTCGGCAACCAGCGCCTGGACGCGGCCCTGGCCCGAGAAGAACTCGCACAGCTGGAGGGCGTGCAGCGCTTCTTGGCCCTGTGCAAGAACCTCCTGGTTTCGGTGATCACCATCTGTCGTCGTCACAAGCGGGCCGATACAAGGACGGCTGTGATGACGTTGGTCAGCTTTCTGTCCGACAATGGCAATGGCACCTGCGTCCTGAGCTGCGTACGCATGGGTAAGCTGCTGCACCGGCACGAACGCAATATCCGAGAGGCGATCAACGGCCTGGAGGACGATGGTCTCATCGGCGTGGACCGCACCGCTGAGGGGTTTCCGAGGGCCTACTGGCCGATGGTGCCGCGCGCCATCCCAGAGATGAACCCGGCATCGGCGTGGTTCGTCGATGCACTGAGCGACAAGCCGGCACGGCGGGGGCGCCCCAGGCTGGTGGAAAAAACCCCGGGCGCAGACGCCCGCCCTTTTTCAGCACCATGCCAAAAAACCCCGGGCGCAGTCGTCAAAACCCCGGGCGCGAAGGAACACAGTATATCTCTATTACAGATCGCTACGGATGATGGTGATCGATTGAGAGAGGACGGTCAGCACGGAGGGGAATATTTTTGTTCATCTTCCCAGGCATGGGAAGACAGTGCTGACAAGCCGACTGAGGCCACTCGTCTGCAGGTAGTTCAGCATGGAAGTGCTGAAGATCAGAGTACGCCGCCGCGTTGGATGGATGACCTTGTCGATAAGCATGCCGCGGACTTCGGCTTTCTCGCGACCTTCTGGAACCGCGCGTCGAACGGGAAGCCCATCGACCGCGCGTTCACCGACACCAACCTGCGTGGCCACCTAAGGGCCCGTGCCGCCACCCATGCGCCTGCTGTCATCCAAGAAGGCCTGCCGCAAACTCTGCTGCGCATGCGCGCGATGTGGCAGAAGCAGGCTGAAGCTGGCACGCAACGTGGTGCGGCGTCGGCTGGTGGGTTCCAAGGTTATTTCACCAAGACCCTGCGGACGACTTGCGAGGACATCGTCAAGCTCAACAAGAAGTCGGTGATCGACGAGCATACCGAATCGGAAGTCGCTGCTGTACGGATCGAGGCCGAGCAGCAGATTGCAGACCGGCGCGTGACTGCCTTCGATAAGGCTACTGAGCAAAATGCCAGCACCCGTGCTGCGCGCGGCAAGCAGGTCAAAACGGCGCCGCGCATGAGCCACCAGCAGATCATCGATGCTGCGCGCGAGCGTGGTGGTGATGAGAATGGCCTCGTGCATCTTGCCTGGAGACTGCTTGCGCTGCCCAATCGCGAGCGCGACGGCGATCCAGTTCTCTGGGCCTGCGATCTCTCGCACGAGGTAAAGAAATTCGATCCCGAGGTGCTGCAGCGCATGTCGAGAGATCGTTCGGACCAACGCGTGGTGTCCATCGATTGCCGACATCGTCGCCGACTGCCATGTCTGGGACGAAGATATCGGAGGGCAGGGCCCGATGGGTCTCATGATGGCGCGCATCTACGCTTGGGATGATCAGGAAAAGGCCCAATATAGGTGCGAAGGCTGGCGCGAGGCCTGGGGACCTGCACCGGGACAGCCAGGGTGCCGGTTGCATGACGACCGTCAACTCGGTGCTTGGAGCGCTGCAGTCGGGTACATCCGGGATAAGCTTATAAAAGTTGGCGAGGTCGGGCCGCTCGGCACCAAGATCGTCGAGCACCTCCGGCGCAATGCAGGCGATCCTGAGCTGAAGATACCGGCCAGCATCTGCGAGGAATTTGACCTGTCCCCGATTTGAGGCGGATCAAAAAGATTACGAGCAGAGGCTTCGGATGGCCATAACGAGCAGCACTGGCACCAGGAACATGAGCATGTACCCGACGAAAAAGACCCCTTCGTCATCGTCCGATATGTCAGTTGCCTTGGCGTACCGGCGAACGAGCCAGTACCAAACCTTGAACCAGACCACCATCCAGGCAATCGACAGCCTCAGCCGAGGCGACGGGCTTCTGGCCGCTGCGGTGCCGGGCGAAGAAAAAGCTGGTGTCCTCTCCGCCATTGAGGCCGACGCCTTCATCGAAGCGATCCTCGCCCAGGCGGAATAGGACGCCACCTGTGCCGCAGTGTTTTAGCATGTTGCCAGTGACGTGCTTTTCCTTGAAGTAGATCGGCACGCACCAGAACGGCGTTGGTGATGGGAACTGCGGCGTGAACTTCATCGCCACCACGTCGGCGCTGTACATCCTGGACGTGGCCCATGCCCAATAGACGGCATCAGGCTCGGCTACCTGGTCGTCGTCGAACATGGCCATCCACTCGCAGCCGTGCTGCTTGGCCAGCTCGACCAGGCTGTTCCGGGCCTTGGCGATGCCGCGCGTCGGCTCCGTGCCGTAGTGGACCTCGTAGCGATACAGGCCATCAACCTGGAACTCAGCGACGATGGGCTCAGCTGATGAGCTTTGTCGACCACGATGACGCACACCTCAGCATCATCTGGCTTGCGCTGAGACAGCAAGGAATCCAGGCAGCGCCGCAGCATCTGTGGCCGCTTAAGGCCACCGGCGTCAGATCGTAGATCACGGCGAACACGGCTTTCTGTCATGCGGTCAACAGATCATCGGCCGAACTGACCGCACAGTCGCCCCCCTCTGGGTGCGCACACTGGCCAGGTCGAGGGATAGCCCAAGCAGCAGCCGGCACCTCAACTGCGTATTGCCTTGTTCCCAGCCGGGTATCGCTGCAGAATCAATACGATGGTTGGTCGTGCGACCTAGACTTGGCATAGCGCAGCGGCATTGCGCAGTACGATCTCGATAGCGCAGTGCCATCGCGCAGTCTGGGCCAGGTCGCACGACCTGACGGTCGTCATACTGTATCGCCATTGCGTAATCGCCGCTTGGTCGTGCGACCTGAAGCTTGTGGCCGTAGCGCAATACCGTCCACAGCGCAGCCGTTTTGATCTGGTCGTGCGAAGGCGGCCAAGCAGTTCGGCCGCGTCCTTGCCGAAGATCGAGTGTCGGCACTAGGTCGCCAATTTGATCGCCTCACCATGCTGGTGGTTCAACGACCACTGGCGCATGCGCCCCGCTTGCGGAGTTGAATTCGACCTTAAGAAACGGAGAGTTCCCCGGTTGCCCCACTTGGCAGATAGGCCGCCCACGCCGGCTCAAAGTCGGCACGCCGGTACTGACGCGGGCCCCGGATTTTCACGGACCGAATACGAAAGTTTTGCAGCATTAGGCCAGTCGCTTCCCAGTCAGTCGATGGCCGGGTTCAGCCCACCGGCTCTCTTCTAGGTCGGTTAGGCGCTGAACAAGCTCCTGCGCCCCCATACTCGCTCGATCCGTTTCATCGAACAGGCGACGAACATCGCGCAACAGCTCGATCTCTGGGTCGTCGTCGTCGGCTTTTGAAAGCTGAAGAGCCGCCTCGCGGCCCACTTCTGGCCACGCGCCACCCGCGCAATCGGCAATAGCGATTAATGGCGCCCAGTTGTCAGCGGGACGGTTACTAAGAGTGGGTGGGAGGGTTGGATCGGCGGCTTGCAGCTCTTGGAGATGGTCAGCAGCCCATCGACCAGCCTGCTCGCGCAGCGCAGCGAACTCGGATGTGTCCTGCATTTTGAAGCGCTCGACCACCTTGGTCGCGGCCTTCCGTTGAAGCGAGACGATTACGCCTCGGTCCATCAGCGTGTCGGCGACCGCCTTGATGGTGGCAATTGCCTTGGGTGCCCAGGTTGAGTACCGGCGAATGCCGGTCTTTCCCGTTTCTGCGCGCAGGACACGCGCCCCTGCGATTGTCCAGCCAGAGTTCAAGATGCCACGCAAGTCCTGCCGGTGTGGTTTCAGATATGAATCGGCCTCGTCCAGTAGAAGAGTTGGGAAGCGCGGCCGAGCCTCGTTAATCAGCCGGAATATGCTCGCGGCCGTAGTGTTCGAGGCAAATTCGGGCTGCGGTACTAGCCAAGACAGGACGCTCAAGAGGGTGGTTTTTCCACAACCTTTGACCGGCGACATGATGATCAAGATCGGCGAAATCTTCCACGCATCAAAGGCCCAGGCGTGCAAGGCCCATAGGGCGATAGCCTCTGCCGCATGATCAGGCAGAACCACGTGGCGGCGGAGAACCGCGCAGATCGCATCAAGCAGACCAGCACCAGACACAGTCGCGCCCTGTCGCTGATCATCGGTTCCCTGAGCAAGCGCAACGCCTTGGTCTCCGAGTGGAAATAGAGCCGATGACTCCCGTGGCGGACGCAAGGTCAGGCGGCTTGGCTTAGCCCTCTGGGCGTCTGCGGTATCGGTCAGATTGGTGGAAAGTGAAGCTCTGTCGTCAGCTGGCATCGGTGATATCCTTCGAGAAACGCTACCAAGCAGCTGAGCGCATAGGACCTTCATGCCGTTAACGGCACGTCCGTCACACACACACACCAATTGCTTGGTCTGGAACGCTCCCGGCTCCTTTTCATCTAGCCTATGATGCCCTCAGGGGCGTGAAAGGCTTTGATCTCGGCAAGGAGAGGCCGCTCGCGGGTAAGCGAGGTACGTCTCACCAGTGAAGAGAGGGGTTGTCAAGCCTCAAGCAGAAGCGCGGCGCGCCGCCAACCTTTGTCGCCACGTGATCGAAGCAGCCACACATGATGGCGCCAGGCGGTGATCGTGCGGACGGTGCCGCAGATCAATTACCGAGAGGGCATTACATGATGCAGTGATTGGTAACGGCTTCCAGGTGCTCGCCAATGAGTTCGCGCAGGAGAACAAGGAACAAGCGCTGAGCGAGTTGCGGCAATCGCGATGGCGCGCTCTGCTGGCGTTGTTCTTAGCCGTGCCGGTCGCACTTCTGGCAATGCTGGAGATCGAATTTCCCTGGATGCTGTTCGGCCGCGACGCGAGCGTCCTGATCCAGGCACTATTGGGCACCATCGTGATCCTCGGTCTCGGCTGGGAATTCCATCGCGGCATGTTGCAACAGGCGGTGCGCGGCACCGCCAACATGGACACGCTGATCTCAATCGGGACATTGGCCGCGCTGCTCTATAGCGCCTGGGCACTTTGGATCGGAGATCAGCACCTTTACTTCGAGACGGGCGCGATCATCACTGCCTTCATTCTGCTTGGGCGCTATTTGGAGGCCAGAAGTCGGGGACAAGCGAGTGCCGCGATAGAGAAGCTGGTCAATTTTGGGGCCAAGACCGCACACCTGTTGCGGGACGGCCGCGAGCAGGAAGTGCCCATCGATGAGGTTAGCGTTGGCGATGTTCTCCTGGTGAAGCCGGGCGAGAAGGTGCCGGTTGACGGCTCCGTGGTGTCAGGCGCATCCGCCGTCGATAAAGCGATGCTGACGGGCGAAAGCATGCCCGCCACCAAGAAAGCTGGTGACTCCGTATTCGGGGCCACCATGAACCTGAGCGGCGCCTTCGAGATGCGCGCCACGAAGGTCGGTCAGGACACCACCCTTGCGCAGATCATCCGGCTGGTCGCGGATGCCCGGGGCAATAAGGCACCGATTCAGAAGCTGGCCGACCAAATCTCCGCGATCTTCGTGCCAATTGTGCTCGGCGTAGCTGCTCTGACGGCAGCGGGTTGGTACCTCGCGACTGGTGATCTCCAGCAGAGCATTATTCCCGCAGTCGCGGTTCTGGTGATCGCCTGCCCCTGCTCGCTGGGGCTCGCCACACCAACGGCCATTATGGTTGGGACCGGCGTGGGCGCCAGACGCGGCATCTTGATCAAGAACGGCGAAGCGCTGGAGCGCGGCCAGAAGATCGATGTGGTGATGTTCGACAAGACCGGCACGCTGACCGAGGGACGACCCAAAGTCGGCCGGATCGTCGCGTCAACCCGGCATATCGGTGAAACGGATGTCCTGCAACTTGCTGCGAGCCTCGAACAGTTATCAGAACACCCGCTTGCAGCAGCGATTGTGTCGGCGGCGCGAGAGCGCGACTTTGTGCTGGACCAGACCGAGGGCTTCGAGAATCTGGCGGGCAAGGGCGTGCGCGGCATCCTGGCAGGCCAGGAGGTGATGGTCGGGAGTCCACGGCTTTTGCATGAGGTCGGTGTCTCGATTGCGGGTCTCCAGACTCAGATTGAGGAGTGCGAAGCCACCACACAAACCGTGGTGGCGGTGGCCAGGAGCGGGGAGTTGATCGGCATCATCGCAATTGCCGACACAGTGAAGGAAGATGCCAAGGAGGCCGTGAGGCAATTGCATGAATTGGGTATGCACACCGTGCTGATCACGGGCGACAACCTCAGTGCTGCCGAAGCGATTGCCCACCAGATCGGTATCGCCTCGGTACTCGCCGAGGTGCTTCCGCAGGACAAGGCGGATCAGGTCAGGAAGCTGCAACAGCAGGGCAAGCGCGTCGCCTTTGTTGGCGACGGGATCAATGATGCGCCCGCCATGGCACAGACCTGGGCATTGCCATCGGAACCGGCACCGATATTGCCATTGAGGCCGGTAACATCGTGTTGGTGCACGGTCACCCGCTCAAGGTCGTTGAAGCCCTGGGGCTCTCGCGGCTGACCTTCAGGACGATCAGGCAAAACCTGTTCTGGGCGTTCTTCTACAACGTCGCCGCTATACCGCTGGCAGCTCTCGGGTTGCTCAACCCCATGATCGCGGCCGCAGCGATGGCTGTCTCCAGCGTAAGTGTGGTTGGCAATAGTTTGAGGATCAGAAACTGGAAGCTGGCGGACACCTCGCAGCGCGCAACATTACTTTGAGGGAATGAAGCAGGAGGCCGGCGTGGTCTGTCCCTGCTTCTCATGACCTGCCTATCCGTGAGCGACGGCTGCCTCTCGAAAGGCCCGATAAAGCGCCGCCGCCTCGGCCTCGATCAGCTTCTCACCGGCGCAATGCCAGGATGGCCGCGCCGAGCCACGGCAGGTCGCTCCGACCGAGGCTGACCTCGCCTGCATCCGTCCTATAGGGCCATGCTCGTCGAAGGATCGCGATACCGATCCCAGGCAAGATGTTGGGCGCCATGCAGGTCGCTGCCGTCAATCGTGGTGTGACATCGCCCCTGGCGTAAGGGAAACACGTGTCACATACGGGTGTACCCAACCGGACGAATTCTGCCGCCCGGAAAATTGGACTTTCAAGAGGGGCGCGAACCCCTTTTGTTACACGACACAGCGTGCCGGACCCAAAAGTTACAGAAGGGCTCGTCTTATGCCGGTCGAGCCCCCATTGGCGCGCATCAGAAATACGAGTGCGTTTGTCCCCAGCCAGGGCAGACAAGAACGCGAGGATGCCTTTGCCTAGGGCGTAGTCAGATCGAGTCATTGACGATCCACCTCTCGATGATGCGAATGCCATCCAGCATCGACCTGGTTGCTCGGTCCCATTCGGCTAAGTGCCGGCGATCAGCGTAAACATCCGATGATCTCTATCCATGTTAAACAATTGGGCGGACCCCACCACGATGCCGCCGCGTTTCCCCCTCGATGCATTGGTACACCCCTCAGCATCAAGTTCTGAGTGAGTGGCGTCAGGTACTGCGTAGCCCCTAACGGCCTTGGTCGGAGTCCCCCTCCACCGGGGCCGTCACTTTTTCACGGCCGGCCCTTCATCCGATCAAGCTTGATGGTCGACTCCTCCCAAGCCGCCGATGCTGCCCGGCATCTGTCTCGTTCACGTGCGCGCAGAAGACTTACGAGAGGCCCCGATCCCGATGGCGCGCTGCAGCAACGATGGCTAGTGGGCATGATGGCCGCTGTCGGTAGGTTCAGCATTCGCCTGAAGCGTCCGTGACCTGCATTTGGAAATGCTGCCAGCTACTTTCATCCTTCCCTAACCATAGAGAATTTTGGCCCACCCGACCGAGCCGTGAAAAAGGGCATCTCAAGCTTTTTATGAAAATTTGAGAATGCCGCCGAAATCTCGTTGCTTCCTGCGTACCGATGCGTGTGATCATCCCGTTGAACGGTGAAAGAGTAGACCGCACACTGGTGCAGGTCGGGTTCTTCGTCCTTGCTTACCTAGGTTTGTTATTTTTCGGCGACCAGCTCGGTGCCAGCATGAATGCCGGCAAGCTGGTGAGAACTGGCATTCAAGCGCCGACCAAAGCAGGGCCGTCGTCTTCCCCGGAGAGCGGCAGCTTCAGGTTCTAATCCCTGCGTACTGGCCACGACAGGTACAGAGGTACGGAATCTCCGGCACCATCACGGTGATCGTGCGCGGCTCCGCCCAGAGTGCAAGTTTGACGAGCGATGCTGGCTGGCGTCGCTCAAGTTCAGCAGATAGCCGCCAAATTTCCACAAATCCTCGGTTCGTCTTTCGCGACCGCTAACCGGCGTGAAGCCCTGGGCATGGGGTCCCAAGAGGCCAATGCTATCCATGCCAAACTTGGCATTCCGGCGCGGTTCAGCTGACTGCATTGGTGAGAGCGCCAAGGTCCATGCGCCGGACTTTGTTGGCGCTCTCTCCGTCACGACATCTGACGACCTGCATCGAGTGGTCCACGATCAATGTTAGTTTAGGGGCTCAAACGAACCCAAGTCGATGTCGGACAGGTCGCTGCAGCGCGGCTACTCTTGTTGGGCACTCTTCCCGAAAAGGCTCTGGGCCCATGCCGGCAAGGTGCCCTCCCACATCGCTGGCGCGCTCTTCTTTGGGGGTGTTATTTTTGCTGCCTTCGGTGGAGGTTCGGGCCTTGCCGCAACTGCCTGCGGGTTCTTCTTCGGGGCAAGCTCGCCAGCCTTGACCGCATCTGCAACCGCGCTCGTGTAGTCACCCTTGGTCGCATACGCAGCAGCACGGCTGTTATAGGCAGTGGCGTTGCTGGGCTCGCGCTGAATAAGCTCCGAACAGGACCTAATCCTTAAATCGACATCGGCGTTACCAAGGCAATCGCTTTGTTCGTTCGCTGCCGCTGTCGACGCAGTCACAAACGCAATTGCCGCCATTAAAGACAGCCGGCGCATTGTATCCCCCCACGCACACCACTTGAGTGACTAGCATTCAAGTTGACGAGAAGAATACACCCCCTAACCGGCGATGGCAGCGCTGGTAGCCGTTATGGTTATCAGGGACGGCTGACGCGTCGAACATACCGCAAGGCGCAGCCGGCGTTTCGGGCCTGAGCCATGGACGCGGTCGCGCGCACGCTAATGCCCTCGGCGCGGCCCATGCCCAGAGTGCTGGCCGGCTCGGGCATGGCGCCGTAGTTTGTAATTCTTCGCTGCTTTGTCCAGCGAACGCATGACAGTGTGCTCCCGCGCAATGGCGGCGAGGAAGCGCACACCTGCCTCGCCTCCCTTTATCCAGACCACCCTCATCGGGAGCCGTTCGCCTGACCGCAGTTCGATGGTTACACGCTCGTCAAGTTCAATGCCTGCGGCGCGGTCAACGCTTAAACCCTCCACCGAGTAGTTGGTGATCTCGATGCTACGGCGCCTGCCGCCAGACTGACGCGAACCGCATGCCGGCGTTGTCGTAGCTCGTTCGCGTCGTGGCTTGTGGGCCCAGGATTGTGGACCATGGATCGGTCTCGGCCCCGCGTTCAGCATCGATCTCGTGGCGCATGACGTGCCTGTGACCTCAACGCTCAGGCGTCGGTCCGGTTCCGCTTTAGCTCCCCGTCTACCAAAGGAAAATGCCCTTACCAACGCGGCACCTCAGCAGACTCCCACGATCCGCGTGGACCGGCTGGCGCCGGTTTCGTTTCCTTAACCGGTCCTCAGGAAATGCTCTCGGAGTTTGGGAACACCCCATCCACCGGGGCAATTTCTCTCACACGGATAAATGAAGGAGTACCCCATGCATAAGTCGCTACTCGTCGGATTGGCCGTCGCGGCACCGATCCTATTTGCGTCCGGTGCTTCGGCCTGCGGTTGGGGCTGCAACTGTGCACCATCCTACGGCTACTCGTATGGATACTCGGCGCCGCGCGTTTACGGATACAGCAGCTACGGATACGGCAGCTACTACCGTCCGGCGTACGGCTACGGCAGCTACTACGGTCGGGCGTACGGATACGGCGGCTACTACCGTCCAGGCGTGCGCTTCTATGGTGCGCGGACGTACGGTTGGCGTGGCGGAGTGGGCGTCCGTAGAGTGGGATGGGGCGGAAGACGCCGCTGGTAGCCACGAGCTATCTCGTGACCCCTGTCGATGAGTGGCCGGGCGTCGTGAGGCCACTAACGAGAGCATCCCTGTCCCGCGCAGATCACGAGCCTGATCGAGCCAGACCCCGCCACAGTTTGCGAGCACGACGATGCAAAAGATGATGGCGGGCTTACTGATCGCCACAAGCTTCCTTGTGTTTGGATCAGGGCAGGGCTGCGCCACCGATCTTCAGGGCTCATGGAGCGGTGGTGGCCCAATATCGTTCGCGACCGGCGCGAAGGAGTATGCCAAGTGTCGCGCCCGTTATACGCGGGCATCAAACGAAGGATATGTGGTGAGCGCCACCTGTGCCACAGCCTCGGCGCGAGCGGTGCAGACCGCGACTTTGCGCAAGATCGCTGACAACGGGTACAGAGGTACGTTTTACAATCATGAGTACGGATCTCCGGCACCATCACGGTGATCGTGCGCGGCTCCACCCAGAGTGTAAGTTTGACGAGCGATGCTGGCTGGGCGTCGCTCAAGTTCAGCAAATAGCCGCCAAATTTCCACCAAATCCTCGGTTCGTCTTTCGCGACCGCTAACCGGCGTGAAGCCCTGGGCGACCTGACGGCCGCAACTGGGTACGCCCTGACGCGGCTTGCAGATGAGCCGAAAATCTAGCCGCAACAGGGTCGGTCTTCGATCCATGCAGGCCGCATGAAGCAGAGGCCATGCTGCTGCGGCCAGTGGAGGCGCGCACGAGCGGAAATTGTCCGTCATCGGCTGAGAGCAATTGGAAGCGGCTGCTCCGTTCGTTCCAGGACACCTATTTGAGGCCGCTCGAACAGTTGCATGCAGCGGCGCAACGCATGTCGCGTTGGCGGCCCCGGCATGGCGCGGTCCACATACCCCGAGAAGGAAACGCTCCGCTCTTGCTACATCCCTGATCCGAACCCTGGGCCGAGATTGGGCGGTAGGTTGTTTTCATCGTGTTTGCGCTGAACAATGGCGCGCTGTCGTCCCACCAACCTGCAAACCCGCTTGCCGTCGCGCTTCCAGCATCGGCGGTAGGCAACATGCTCCGTTGCAGACGGCGCGCGCACATTGTGAAAGCTGGTCATGCTCGCCAACGGCGCCACTTGGCCCGCAGAGAGGCCAAGTGCCGTACAGAGCGCAATAAGTGTCAGTTTGGACAGCGCGCAGCCTCCGGTGGCGAGTCGGGACTTGGCCATCAACGCGGTGGAAGAGCGGAAGTTGCGTACAGGATGAGGGCGCATTCGCGCCGCTTCCTAGTGCTTCGCCCAGTCTCCGCCCGGACCAGCGTACTGAAAATGCCTCCTGGCTCTCTGAGTGCCCTTGGATTTTCTTCCCGCACAGGCTTCACAGGCTCTTGTCTCAGAATGGCCACCCGATGGGGAGACGAACGCGCCGTTGTCGGATGTGAAGGCGTTGCGGACTTACGAGGATGGCGGCAGCTGGATTATGACGCCTCAGCAAGAGCGCCACCGCTCGCGCATGCCACAGAAGACAAAGGCGCAGGGTGAATTGTTCTAGCTTTACACCGGTGCTCAAGCTCCAGCTGCCCGCTGCCATGCGTCATCAAGTCTGCGTAACCTATTATTTTCGCTAAGCTTCCGCGGGCCATATGTAATCAACGTGCCCAACTCATGGAGGCGATCATGCGAACTGTATTGGCTGTGATGGCCTTGATCCTCGTTGGTGGCGTTACGACTGCGAGTGCCCAGCACGCTAGAGCGCCCGGGTCGAGGCCAGAGGTCATCCTCAGGGATCAAGACATCTTCCGGGCTCCTCCGCGTTCACCGGCCGCACGCCCAGAACGTTTGCCACCGCCGGAGATCGGTGGTCCGATGGAGCCGCTGCCGCCCCTGCCGGAGATGAAGCCGAGAGTAGGCAACGACTAGGGCGAGCGAACAGAGCTAGCCGTCAGCGGTAACTGCTGTCCGCCGCCACGCGGCTGTGCCAGACGTGCAACCTTCTCTAGCTCCGTTTCCTCGTGCTCACCCTCTCTGCGCCTATTTAATCGCCGTGCCATCCCAGATGCAGCGTGGCCTTGTTTGCCTCATTGGGTGCTTCGACAGCGCCTGCCATCGCGTTGCGCGCAAGTGCGCGCCATCGCTCGTGCGCCGCACAGCCTGCGGGCGCAAGGGCGCCACGCTTCAGCATCCGAGCTGGGAAGGCAGCGACGTCGGATGGGCGCTGTTCCCGACGCCGCTCAGCTGAAAAGGGGTACGGCCTTCAGCGCACGCGACCGCCACCTTCAAGTCTCTTCATCTCCCACCAGCCCGCGCTACCGACGGGAAAAGCGTTGGGGTCCGTCTCGTAGTACTGGCCGGCGTGATTATACGCCCCGCACTGACTGCACCGCAGCCGTCGCTGCAGGTCATCGACCTCGCACTGTTGGCCGTTCTGTTCGATCAATGGCGCGAGGTACAGCGTCGACTTGTAGCGCGATGGGTTCCGCTCTCAGGTCGCCGTTGGGGCAACGAGCTGAGGCGAGGCCCGAGAGGTCCACCTCGGTGCCAACTGGCATCCACCTCTATGTCTTGTTGCGGGCGTCGTTGCACTTTCCTTTCTTCCAGTACATGTACGTGCCACAACTGCCCGCCGGCTTGGCCTTCGTCTGATGGTACAGCTTGCCCGAACCTGCGCCCATCTGATCCGCGGTCCTAGCAAACCTAACCCCCTGGGCCGTTGCCTCGGATAGTGGAAGCGCAACAAGCGCGAAAAGAACGGCGGCCGATGCCAGAGTCATAAGCAAGTGCATTGGCGGTGCTCCTTTTGATCTTCGTGACAACTCTACAACGCAAAGTTCCGCCTACGGTTCTGTCCGAGGCCGCGTATCGATCTTTGCTCGTTAACGATGCGTTGCGCTCATCATTGCATTCGAAGCGACACCAGCGTGGCGAGGAGGTCGATGTGTTAAACTGAGCCGACAGGGAAGGCTGGGAGCTTGTGACCGTCACCGGCAGTGGGGCAACGCGGACGCAATTGGCCGCCGCGTTTGCGGAGATGGAAAAGCGCGACGGCCAATTCCGCATTGTTTCGACCATGGCCTTGCAGTTGAGCACCACCGCCACCTCTCCGGTCACCTGGGCGCTAACAACGCTGCATCCCGCATCGAGCCATTGATTGAGCAGCCACTCTACGGCGCTCCCATGTAAGCCGCTATCTCGCTGTACCACAGCATCGGGACAGACCAACGCCCGCTTCGATCTAAAGCAAAGCGGCTCGTCACCGACCCCGCCTTAGGCACCGCACATTCCTGGGCTGGCGGGCGAATGAGAAGAGGACAAGCGCCAAGGCCACTCCCCGGTGGCAAGCCGTTCGCACCCGACAATATCGGCACGGTTAGTCGCCGTTGAACACTGCTTTGCCCCTCGACGCACCATGGCAGGTCTTGCGCGGGCACCCGAGCGCGGGGCGCCAGTGTCACGGACCACTCCACCGCAGGCGGTGTCCACCTTGCGCACGCGCCCTAGGTATTTCTCCCGATCCACAAGGTGTGCAGCGGCCGGCCCATTTCGCGGGTTGCTGCCGATATACACGCCGCGCTGGCAGTCATAACGCTAGCTCTCCGCGAAAGTGATCCCGATATTGGAAGGGGAAACACATGCGCCAAGCTATCATTGTGGCTTCGATTGTAGCCGTCGTGGCTGCTTTCGCAGGAGTTAGAGGAAGCGCCATCGTTGCGAATGCTCCGAAGAATCAGGAGGCAGCTTCGGCGGCAGGCTGGGTTGACGTAATGGACCTGATGAAGGGTCGGAAGAACCTGCCCGAAGAAGCGTTCGACGCCTACTGAGCTGGCGGCCCCTTGAGGCCGAGTAACCCCTAGGTCGCAGCGGGGTAACGTACCTTGCCATGGCTGCGCCGTTGCGAGACGCGTGGCAGCGTTGGGCGGGCGAAGGGCCGCGCTGCCGTGGGGAGCATCAACCCAGCCAGAGCCATCGCAGTGATGTGGCCACTTTGAGCGGATCATGTCTCGGCCCGTTTTACGTAAGCTCGCCTATTTCCCCTTTTGCTTCTCCGCCTGACGCGCTTGTATCTGCTCCATCAGCTTTTGCCGCGCCTCGGCCCAAACCTTTTTGTCTACCGGCGCACCCGCGTATGCCTGCTCAAACCCAGTAAGGGGGATCGGTAGGGCAACCTGAACTCCAGCGTTGTTCCTCACGAATACCACGATGCCGCCCGCCTGCTTTAGCTCAGCGATAAGCTCAGGCGTCGCTTCCGTGTCGGCGGTGCAGCCCGTTCCACGGCAGACGGAGGTGATCCAGATTAGCTTGAGCCGACTATCATCCATTTTTTCGTTCCGATACGCCGCAGTCCAATGGTCCTTCGGATAGATGCGGAGCGCCATGTCCGGGCTCTGTAGGGTGCTCAGAGGGACCGTCACCATCAAATGCTGATTAGTGTTGCCTTCCACTTGACGCACCGCAGCTGACACAACCACCGCGCCGGTGTTCGAGTCGATCCGCTCATGCGTCGTGAGACACACATTGACGGCTTTGGGAGGATTGCCGCTGTCGGACTTGCTGCAAAGTTTCACCCAGGCCGATTGGCTTGCGTCAGGAGCCGGCTTGCTCAGATCCACACCTCGGAACCATTTCCGAGCCGCCGCATTCCAAGTTGCGGACGCCGGGTGGCAACCGGGCACAAGGGAGATGGTGGACGCAGCTTATTTTCCCGGTTTCTGGCTGCGGCATCAACGCATAGGCACGCGTTTCGCCTAACCCCTTCCCGGCGTTTGCAACCGATATCCCGGGCCCTTTTTATGGTGGCGCTATAAATAAAACGCCCCGGCCACGAAGGACCGAGGCGTCACTTGGCGACACTGACGGGAGCCGCCTGCCTGAACTACCTAGCCACCGCCGCTCTTGCCGGTGCGCTCGTCCTTCTGCAGCTTGTTCGGCTCGGGCTGCTTGCTCGGCAGGTTCGGGTCAGTCGGCTTCTCGTTCTTCACCGCGTTGTTGTCAGACGAGCCCTGCCCGGGCTGGTTCTGGCCCGACGATGTGTTCGGCGTACCTTGGGCGATGACAGTGGTCGCGGTGAACATCAGAAGAGATGCGCCGGCGACGGTCTTCAGAAGTTTGCTCATTGTCCAAGCTCCAGTGTGGGCGTTTCGTTTCAACTTGGACAACGTCGCTTTAGGTGCTGTGTTCCTGCTGTGGTTGCTCAGGCTACGAAAACATCCGAACCATCTGCCGCGTTGGGGTACGCAGCGCCTAAAGGTATGCCTAAATGGATCGTCTAGCTTAAGGCACACGGCGCCGGAACTCCTCAGTATGCCAGCGTTGGCCTGATGTGAAGCGGACCAGACATCAATGGCGCGGCTCATTCCTGTACCGCATAGGCCAGACCCTTCGAGCCCGGGAGGAAGACCTGCCGCTTGATCCGCTGCCGGATCGTTGGATCGACTTGGTTCACCATCTCGACGAGCGAGAGCGTCAACGCGATAAACCCAAGACCAAGCATCCTGGCTAATCACGGGTAGGGACAGCACAGAGGTGCAAGATGTGGCGCCCAATCACAGCGGCCATCGCGATCTGGTGTTTGGCTTGCCCGGCCAGCGCGATGATTTCCGACTACGAGATCGGTGTCCTTTCCTGTTCCCTGAGCGAACCTTCGGACGCAGCAGCCGCAAGCGGGGATCGAACCCGCGAGGTCTTGTGTACCTTTCAGCCCAAGGAGGGGGTGGAGGAAACCTATATTGGCACGGCATACGGGGTCAGCATCTCGGCTGACGAGGAGGTCACATTTATTTGGGTAGTCAGAAGTCCGTCTGAGCCAGCGGTCAAGCCCGGTCAACTGCAGCAAATCTTCGCCAACGACTCCAGTCACCAGCCTGAGCAAAAGCCGCCTTTAATTGGTAGCGAAAGCCTGGCACTGCATTCGCTGTCCGACAGACCAGAAGGCAGCGTCAGCTCCCCGGACAAACCCACACCAACCGGCTTCGTGATCTTACGCCTCGAACTTCAGCTCCGGTCTGCGATTGGATAGGCAGAAGGGCACCTGATCAAATCTGGCGGCCTGGCTTAACCGACGCGCGCCATCATGGCCGGTCGACAGTTGGGCAAAACCCGCTGCCATGGCGGACTGCAATGCTTGAGCTCAGCAGGTCATTGGAATGCGTCTGCTTCGGCGCCTATGATCTCTCTCACGCGAATTGAACATTTGAGCGGTTGAACAATGGCACTCAGGAGGGCCGGCGAGCCATATGCAAGGCGGGCCTTTGCTGAAAGTCGAGCCGCTTGCAGATGGTCAGCCAATCCTGCCGAGTTGTGCCAGTGGTTGGTTTCCAAAGACGGTTGCATTCGGCGACGTTGTCGCGCGGGTAGGTCGTCACGCGCGGTCCGACAAATGCGGTCAGGGCGCGCGCCGATCTGGCAATGGTTGCCGGCCGAAGCGATGCACGCGCAATGCCTTGGTTGGATTTGGCCTCCGCCATGAGCGGGGTCTGAACCGCGCAATCAGTGGGCGGGTTCGCTTCTCTGGTCGGGTCATCCCCTTCGACAAGATAAGCGCCGCGGCACGCGTAAACGCCAGGAAGCGTTCGCGTGGCCTCGAAGGCATCATAGCCCACCTTGAGATTGTTCCAGAACGCGCGCCATGGGCTGTTTGAATGCTGCTGAAGATTGGCTGTGGTCATACGGAACGGAAAAACATGCACGGGAATTTCCTGCTGGCCCGCGCGTAGCGCCTGCTCGGCGAGAGCGTACACGCGCTCCATGACGGGGTCGGTCATGGCAAAACAGCCGGTCGAGCGGCAGCCGCCATGCAGCAGGATGTGTGATCCAGTGCGTCCCAGCGACCGGTCGAAGGCGTTCGGATAGCCGAGATCAAGCGAACGGATATGCCGGCCGGACAGGACGAGTTGTTGCGGGCCAACGCTATAGAACCCCTCAGGCGCTTGTCGATCGCCTTCATACAGCTTCGGGCCCAATGTTCCTGACCAGTGGCAGATGGGAAAACTGTCAATCAGCTCGAAGCGCCCAGCTTTCTGCATCCATAGCTCGAGCTGCGCCTCTTGCTTGAATATGCGGATGAACACCGGGCTTCCCGCCGAAAAGTCAATCGTCCCAAGACGCGGCCCATAAGTCGTGTCTTTTGTCGCGACGTCCTGGGCGGCGGCCGAGGTCAACGCGGTTATCACCAATGCTGCGGCCAGGACTAAGGGCGCCAAGAGCGGCCGCCATCTGGAATCAACGAAAATATCTTCTGCACTCACGGCTATGATCCGAGGTTCGCGTCGTGACACCAACCTGCCAAGATTGGTCTCGGTTTCAGCATTAGCGGTTTCTTGGTGACTGTCTCCCATCGGCTGCGCACTCATCAAAAGGGAGTCATCCGAACCTCTCAGTCTGGCTCGCCGCTCCTGCGGGTCGCCAATCTCAAGTTTGCTTGAGCGCCACCCGACCAACGCGGTCTTGCACTTCGGCCAACGCCGCTCGCCGAATGATAGGCAGCGAGCGGCTTAATCCGTTGAGCGGGTGTTGCCGTCCGCGCTGTCGGCGTCCGGGAACTGGTCAACTTCTTCTGGGGTGAGATCCAGCACGACGGTGCCGTGGAGAACCGCGAACGCCGATGCCGGTATCTCGACGGTGCGTTCGCCAAAGCCGAGCGGTGAGCCGGTCCGAACGCGAATGGCATCGATTGTCCCGTTGTCGTCGACGGACACGTCGGACACGGCACCGATTTCCGCATCACGGGCAAAGACCGTGGCGCCGATGAGGCTGGCGATGGTGTGTTCCGCCGCCTCGAGATCAAGCTTGCCGGGGGTCTGCGCCTGGACAGCAGGCAATGCAGCCACGAGGATGGGCCCGGCGAGAACGAAGAGGCGGACAAAAGAGTTCATACCCTGCTCCAGATCCGTGCCGCAGGTCGACAAGCGAGTTGCTTCGACTGCCGGGGCCTTGGCCAGGTGTTCGAGTTCGCCGTCCAGGATCTACGCGGTCATAAAGACGAAGAAGAACGTCGTGGCAGCCGCGGTGATGATCAGCAGCACGATGAGGGGGTCACGAAGAGGTTTCATCCCGCCCTAACGCACTGGTGCCGAATGGGTTGCAACACGGTTGTAGATATCCCCACCAGTACCCCGATGCGCATACCGAAGGCTACGCTAACGCTGGGCGTTAGCGTAGCAATTGACCGACGCATCGATCCGCCTGGCGCTAGTTGCCCTCCCGCGGCTTCATCTCCGGCAGCGGTTGCACGCGCTCCATTGGACGGCCGATTTCTGGCCGTGGCGCTGGATCGGGACGCGTGGCCGGTGAACGGGGAGGAGCGCGGAAGATGTCTTGATCTCTCTGGATCACCTCTGGCCTCGACGCGGGCGCCCTGGCGCGCTGGGCACTCGCAGTCGTCACGCCAGCAACGAGGATCAGGGCCATCATAGGCAGTACAGTTCGCATGATCGCCTCCATGACATGGCACCTTCACCTCATGTGGGGCCGTGAAGCAGGAAAAGAAGGTCTTCCGCCGGCTTGTTGACGCACGTCAGCCGTTAAGGTGCGTGCCCTTTTGACGGGCCGATAAGTTTGCACTTCGGAGAATTCACCAGCGGCGATAGTGATGATGACGCCAAGCGCCAGACAGAAGGCTTATCGTGTAGACGCCTTTATCAAGCGCGCCCGCAACTGGACCTTCACCGTTGTTCCTGCAGCACCGACCGAATCTGCTCGGCAGGCATTCGCAACTGCAAGCCGTCTGACCGCGACTCCAACTCATCCGGAGTGATCAGCACCGTGCTGGTGCCCAGACCGAGGAAACTGCCCATCTCGGCCTGGATCATTTGCGGCCGGCCATCGAGGCCAGTCTTAACGGTGCTCACCTCGCCCACCTTTACGCCGTCGGAGCTGAATATGGGCAGCCCGGCCAGAGAGCGCTGCTGCTGCTGTGATGATGCTTGCTGAGATGGGGAGCGAAGTTCGGCAGCCGCGGCTTGACAGGCAGGCGACAACACGGCGCGCTTTTCACTCAGGCACTGGGCGATGGAACCGCTGCCCACGCACTGCGCCTGTATATCGGACCCACACGCGTCAGCAACACGCTCGATGCGGCGCATGGCCTGCCGAACGTTGCGCGAAGCCTCAAACAGTGCGAGTTCGCATTGGTTGCCAAGCTTGTCCTCATGCGCCTGCATACACAGCAACAGCCGGCCTTCGCCGGGGGTGACTGTGGCGCAGAACTTCTGCAGTTCCGTGCGGCATGCGTTTTGAACGCGCTCGGCAGCCTCGGTGACGCGGCTATGCATCTGTGATCTCTGCGCTTCTATCATTTGCTCAAAATCCCGCATGGGCGATGGCTTGGTGCCTTCGCTTTGGACCTGTGGCAGACCTTGACCGGGACCTTGCAATTGTGCCGTCGCATCGGGAGCGAAAGCAGCCAAGGCCACCAACCCGGCGATGGTTAGCCCGTTCGTCTTTGAGTTGGACCACATGCCACGTCTCCTCAAGAACAGTGTCGGAGGACAAAAATCGGGCAACCCCGACAGGGCTGCGCTTGCGGTGTCCCTTACCCAAGCGTCACGACGACCAGCATGAGAACGACGTGGCTCATCAGAAAAACCATCGTCGCTTTGACCAGTGGATGGTTGGTGGAACCAGTAACCGGCCTGTCGGCTGCTTCTGGTGTCACTGCTTGCGCCCCTCGAAGGCTGGTGCCGACTGAAGGGTTTCCTTGGTCGCATCGATCACGATACGGCGCGTGTTGTCCCGCTGGTCCAGCTGAAGGGCTGACAAGGGAACGGCAATGTCCTTGTCGCCGATGCCAAGAAACCGCCCGACATTGAGCAGCACAGCCACGGCAGCGCCGTCGGGGCCGATCAGGACATCCTTGATCGTGCCGAGCGTCTGCCCGTTTCGGTCGTGGATGTCTTGACCGACATAGTCGTTGGGGCGGTTGCCGATTGACACCCAGTTGTCTGGAGCGCGCGCTAGAAAGATGGACTTACTTTCCGGGCTTGCAGCCACCTTATTCGATGGCGTGGCAGGCTGGGAGGTTCGAACAGGCTCTGTGGTTCGACGCTCTGCGCTCTCACGATCCCTTGGCAGCATGTACCAGAGCAGTCCGCCCAAAGCGAGCAAAGGCAACACCCAGTAGGGCCAAGTCACGCCCCGAGTTCTGGTCGTAACCGCGCGCTGCATGTACCCGGTTCGCGGAGGATCAGAAGCGGCGCGCGGCGCGTCGTACGTGCGCCGCTCTGGCGAAGCCGTCGATCCTAGCCAGTTCGCATCGAGAAGCCGGCTCAGGCCGGGCGGTATGGCATCCGCGATCTGTTCCTTCTGACCGGTCAGCATGCGGGCCAGGCCGTTCATATCCAGACCGGCGGCACGCTGCTCGCGACCAAGGACGCCCATGATCACCGGAGTCAGCAGGCCCATTAGAGTGCGTATTGATCCTTCGCCTACACCAGCAAACTTGCTCACGGCCGATGTCAACAGGCCCAGCGGTCCGCCGCCCAGCAACGATGACAACAAGCTGGTTCCCTTCTCTGCCATCGGCGCTGATCCGGTGAGGCCGCCGACGATGCTTCCAAGTAAGTCGGTGGGTTGCTCCGGCACGGCATTTGCCAGCTGCCGGGCCCCGCCGGGTGTAGCGGCCATGCCAGCCAGTCCGCTCAAGATCGACGGCACAGCGGCGGAAACGGCTGTTCGCGCCGCGTCGCTGTCCAACCCGGACGCCGTGGCCAACTTACCCACGATCTCGGGTGTCAAGAAACGCGAAACGGCCGATGCGATGTCGGTTGCCATGGCGAGAAACCCTTTCCTGGCGGCGCGAGGCTCTGCAGCGAAGTCTGACGCCACGGCCCGTAAGGCACAGTCGCCCATGGGAGAGCCAGGCAATATCGGGGACACGCCTGAATTATGCTGCTGGAAGTCTGGATAGGGCCGGCCCGCCTTAGACCCGAATGGAAGTCGCGCCAGGCTCAGTTACAAATTGCAGTTACAAATTGCAGTTTCTGTGGTGCGCGCGTGGTTGACTTGGATTGCTTCACCGGTGGTCACCGTTTTCGTCGCCAAGGTCGCGGTCTAAGCAACCTGCTGTGCCTGGTGCAGCACGACGGCTCGGTGGTAATCGGCTGCATTTGGGTGACGGCCGCCATTGACGGCACGGCACCGCCAGTACCTTCGTTGCGTAGTAGCGGAGACGCGCACTTCTCTCGGAGTCCGACCAAGACGGTGGGACAAGAGTCGAAACCGTCAAGGGAGAGAAGCGGGTACGATTGGTATCTCTTACAGCTTTCCTTCCATGGCAAAGCGACCGGTCGATGCGCCTGTCCCGTCGCATCTTTGCTTACGATTCGCGCGCACGCACGCCTGCGCAGCACAGGCAACATTCTAGTTCCGCGTCTTACACCGAAAATCAACCGGCTCAGTGTAGTTCTAATAGAGGCAATCGGCGCATTTCCGATGGAGCCGAATGCCGACGATACGAGAGGACACTGCCATGGCACGCACGATTGCTGCCTTGCTCGATACGCTGACCTTTCCATTTCCCGCGCGTTGCCGGTTTTGGGTACACTTGCCCGAGCGCACACGCATTGAGCCGTTGGGCTCAGGGGTCTTAGCTGAGCTAAGGAACGGCTATCGCGTCGACTAGTGCAACAAGCACGAACCGCTTGCCGGCTCTGCGGCGTGTCAGCGCCTGATGGTAGTTGCGCCAGCAGTACCACCGGGCCTCGCGACCGCGTTCTTCAGAATCTGGCGCGTGGGCCGCCCAGCAGCATTTCGCGCAGCCGGCTATGCGAGTAGGCGTTCGCGCGACGATTCAGTTCACGACCGAAGACCAGGATGTCCGTTATGTACGGTAGAGCGGTCGACCGGAGCCTGGCGTCGGACCGGCAGTGTTTAACCCATAGCGGGAATCGCCGCGCAATCAGTTTCGGATGGCCAGGACAATGATCACCGCACCTAGGTCTGCTTTCGGGGGGAGTGCGGTCACCATTCCACTATGCTGGAAGGCAACCTCTGGGGAGGTTGCGGACTCGACGGAGCCCCCGGCGTTCGCTCGCACCAGCGCTGAGTGGCCGCAACGGCGATGCAGTTGTGCAACGGTTGCGCTCCCAAACTGCCAATACCCGCAACCGCACCCACATTGTCGGCGTTATGTGTCTCGGCCAGGTACTTCCTGCATACCAAATTCGGTCGGGGCACACATGGACCAGCGAGGCATAGTTGTCGCTCGTTATCTGCGTAGCGGAAGGGTCCGCACCGCGGCTGTCATCGCGTCAATACTTCTGGCGCTTGCCCCACCTGCGCATGCGCGTCAGCAGAAGAACAAGGAATCTGCGGTTCCCGAGAACAAGCCTACAGGCCCGCTCTTTGCCATCCTCTCGATCTCCAACCAGCACATTTCCGTCTACGACAGCAGCGGTCTGGTGACCCGCTCCAAGGTGTCGACAGGAATGCCGGGCCACCGCACACCGATGGGTATTTTCACCATCATCGGCCGTGAGAGGTATCACAGCTCCAACATTTACAGCGGCGCACCGATGCCGTTCATGCAGCGGATCACTTGGTCCGGTGTGGCCATGCACTTGGGCGTCGTACCGGGCTACCCCGCCTCGCATGGCTGCATCCGTCTGCCTGCTCGATCCGCGGAGCGCATGTGGGGCCTTACTAAAATCGGTGAGCGGGTGGTGATCGCGCCTCATGAGGTGGCGCCGTCCAAATTTGTGCACGCGCTCTTGCCCGTGCCTAAGCTGCAGCCGTCGCCTTTGACCGTCGCCAACAATCAGGCACCGCGGCTCACGGAGGTCGCGTCTGCGGGCGACGATCACGTGTCCGCCGGGTCGCCCAAACTATTGAATCCCTATGAATATGCGCAGGTACTCAAGGGTCGTGCTGCGACCGACATTAGCGCGATCACGAAACTCCAGAACCGGAGCGGTCAGAGAGAGGAGGCGGTTCCTGATGCTGTCGGCAAGGCGCTCTCCGAGCTGCGCGCTGCCGAGACCGCCCGCAGCCAGGCAGAAGCTAAACTCACCTTCCGCACCGAGGCACTGGCAACAAAGCGTGACGCGCGGGACATCCAGCGGGCGCAGGCGGCGAAGGAGGCTGCAGAGTTTATCCTCGCCGAGGCCACCAAGAGGCTTGAGGCCGCATTCGAGAACCCCGCGTTCGCCACGCCAGAGGGGCAGGCGGTGCTCGAAGCCCAACGTAGCCTCATGGCGCTGCGCTTGTCCCTCGCCAAGGCGCAGGTCGCCGCGAAGGAGGCCGAGCGCCGGCTGTCGCCAATTTCGGTCCTGGTAAGCAAGAAGGACAACAGAGTCTATGTTCGCCAGGCGCTTGCGCCACTGTTTGAGGGACCGATCACCATCCGGGACCGGGGCGCTCCCCTCGGCACCCACGTCTACATCGCGACGTCCCACGCCGATGGTTCGTCGCTTGACTGGACCGTCATCTCGTACCCAACGTCGCGCAAGAATGTTGATGGCACCGGTTCCCGGCGCTACCGGGAGGCTGGCGAGCACACAAAGTCCGATACGGAAGAGACCGCTCCTGATCCGGCCAGGGCGCTCGAGCGAATTGAGTTCCCGGTTGAGGTTTCGACCCTGATCTCAGAACGATTGTGGATCGGTGGGTCGCTCATCATCACTGATGAGTCCCTGAGCGATGAGACGAGCGACGTCGGCACCGATCTGGTCGTCAACATGCGATGATCGTTCGGAGCATAAATTCCTGCGCGGCGACCGCATCCAAGCCACCGCGCTCCAACGTGCTCGAAGCCCTCGGCGAAGCCGCCTACACACGGGATCGAGTGTCCTATCTGCGCCGCGCGAATCTCGGCATCGAAAAGCTCAGGTTCTTCTTTCGCCATGCAGCCGATCTCCACCATCTCGGCGGGCGCGTCGTGGAAGCTGAACTAGGCCGTGAACTTGTAAAGAGACCGCTTACTTTAAGGCATGCGGTCTAGACTGGCAGCAGTCGGCGTCCGCCTCCAGGTCGACCGGTGGCGCCGACGACCGCTGATACCCCTGATACGACGGCCGCTGTCGAGCATGTGCGAAGACTGGGCGAAGTCGACGTTCACCTGACCGCGACCGAGTTGAAGCTCGGTTTCGTCTTCCAAGGCAAGCTTCGAATTCTGGAGCGCGCGGCGTCTCGTTTTGGTTCCCTAAAGTTCGGCGGGACGCTTGTTTGTACATCCGATTAGCTTTGCGCATTGCCTATCTTGGTGTGCACCAAGCGATGCTTGGCCCACTCGGCACAGCGTTCATACGAATCCGCAATACCCAGCATTTGCCGCTTTGTCCCAATCTCGCGTGCTGCGTCTGCGATCATGCGCGCTACCTGCGCACGCCAAAGCCAACGGTCGGGGGTCTCACACAAGTTCGACATTTCGCATCCACCATATTTCGCCACGCCATGATCCCGGCTCTTGGCCATCCTGTCGTCCGTCACCCCACCGGCCACCTACAACTATGGTGCGGAGTCAGGAGGCCACTCGACCCGTAGGTCACCAAGTGCGGCGCGGCCCCGTGTCGATGTGGAAATGGCCGTCGCCGCCATACAGCTTCAGGCCGCCCACTGACGGGTTCTTTTGCAGGTAGGCGAGCACAGCCTGCTTCTTGCCCCTGACGCTGAAGTCGGCTGCCTCCCCGGTCAGGTGCTTGGAGTGGGTCGCACCACCGACCCTGGCATTGTGGGTTCGGCTGCGGCAGGTGGAGTTGACCTTCACGGGGCCGAAGATGGACGCCACCTGGTCGATGACCGTGCGCAATCTACTGTCCAGGCAGGACGGCGATGCCCCCCAACGAACGGTGCCGCCCGAGAGGCTGCTACGGACCCGCGTGCTCGGTCCGATCTCCCCGCTACCAAGACTGGCGAGCTGGATGTCACTGGGTTGTCCCAGCTCTTTCATCGGGGTGGCGATGCGCTCTGCCGCCGTGTCTGTCGGAGGACTGATCCTGTAGGGTGAGGCGGTCTTCGCTGCCGACGCATCGGTGACGAGGAGAGCGGATACCGTGTGTCGGTGAGGTTCAGCGCGAGCGCTGGTGGGGACGTTGACCATCAGCACCGCGAGCGTTGCAAGGCCGGACGACAGGGAAATGGTTCGTCTCGTGGGCCACGGTTGCACCGCAGCGCACGACTTAGCTCTCGGCAGGTGGGTAGATTTGCGCATGTCGAAACTCCCCTCACGGACGCCGACGCCCTTCCTTCGGGCGACCGCGATCCAAACCAGGTTGTTGAATGACCCCCAAGCGTGTCGGCAGCGCCGACTTGAACCGCCTAGACGCGGAACCACGCCCTGCCCCCCTTGTTGGCCGGGCGAGATCATCCTTCGAGGACGGCGTCCGGGTTTCTGGTGGCCGGCTCGCCAAGGCGTAAGTCGCGCCCTGGCGTGGTCCTGGAGCAGGGCGGCTTACCTATCGCAAGCCTATGCAACGGGTGTGCCGCACAGGTGCAGGCTCCCAGCGCAGCCGTAGAGGGGAACTTCTCGTAGCGGAGAAGCAGGCCACGACGGTGGGCCCTGTCCGTCTCAATCTGAACACCGGCGTGTCGTTTCGAAGCACGCCTAGGAGACTCCGCTGGCTAGCGGGCGGGGGTAGGTAATTCTCATCGAGGCTGCGGCGGAGCGTGACCGCCTTCCTGAGGCCGGCCGTGTCCGCCGTCTCACGGAACAGGCTATTGAGCTGGCGCAGCGTCAGCGGCCGGCCGATGCCGCCTCCAATACTTCCTCGGTGCCACGGTGACCACGCTCAGGTGCCGAGCTTGGGTACTCACCCTCAACTGTCCCGTTATGAGCTGTTTATGGGACACTTGTGGCGGAGAAGGGACTGGCAAGCTGCAGCCGTCCAATCCGTGCGCCCGGGTTCCTCTATGCCGCGCTCGCTGCAAGAAGCTCACTGCTCGCTTTCGCAGGTTCGCGTTGCGCGGCCCGCAACAATTCCAGGAACTCGCGAAGCCGACGTTCCTGGTATCCGACCAAGTGCCAGGGTTCCGCTAGCATTCCCTCTACCATCGCTTGCGCCTCGGCCCATTGTGCGTGCAGGCATGCCTGTACGAACTCGTTACGCGCACGCGTGCCAGCGCAATGCGCGGCGATAACCTCCGCGATAACCAGCACCAACTTATCGAGCGCCTGCATTGTTAGCCTTGTGGTTGCGATAGCGCGTGACAGAGCCGAACAACGGGGCAGCTGGCATCACGTTGCCGACCCTGCGATTTCGTGAGCGAGGCTGGGAAATACCTATACGTGTCGTTTGCCCTCTGCTCAGTGCACGGCACAGAGGAAACCTTTTGGGCCGCCTCGCTTGTGGACGGGAGCGCGACGGCCACTACGCGCCGGGTTGGGAAGCCGACCGGGGCAAGCTGCGCGACTCGGGTTAACGTAATCTTAACCACTCGTGTAACCGACAACGGACTGTGCTCCGCCACGTCGAGCGCCACGATGGGCAAGAGCGTGGCAATCCACGGTCAGGACCTGCCGGGCAAGCATGCCCAATTTTTTTGCCGCTAGCGACGGTCTTGGGAAATGCCAACGACCACTATCCAGCACGGTCGCATGGTGCGAGTGGCCCCAGGTGGCTGGCGAACGGGCGACGATGATGTGGTCCCGTACCGCCTAATCAAGGAGTACCAGTCATGAAGACCATCGCATCCGCCCTGATCGCTCTGGCAGTTCTGACCGGCGTCGCCGCTTCTGCCAACGCCTTCGATACTCAGAGCTTCTACGAGCAGCTGGATCGCAGCCGCCAATAGATAGAAACGTGAGTGCGCTCATGCGCTGCTTCTCGGCTCGTGCTTCGGGACAACTGCGAAAGCAGAGCACAAGCCCATAGCACGACCGAGAGGCGCCCTACGGGTTCACCAGGTGAGTAGTGTCATGCACAGAAACCCCGCTCACAGACCTTGCCGCACGGTTGGCATCTCATGGAACAGCGTGCGCGGTCCGAGCTGGCTTGAGCAGCCCCACGCCATCACGGTCGCCGATATAGTCGCCGGGTGCGCAGCCCTGGATTATGGCTATGCGACCTGGTTTTCGCACCAGGTTGATGAAGTGATTGCGCGCGACGAAGAAGACGACCTTGCTGGCGATGGTCGGCTCCCGCACAACGACCATCGCGGTAAGTGAACATCTGTCCTTGCCGGATCGCACGCCCCGTGGCCCGCATGCCCGTGATCATTCTGCCCGAGAGCTACGATTCGCTCGCTGGCAAGTATCAAGGCTGATCCGCGCAACCTGCTGGATGCCTTAGTCTCTTTCATATCAGTCATCGGCGCCCGGTCGAGCATGCCGATGATAGGCCCATTCTAGTTGGTTTCCCAAGACGCTCGCGGCCTCGCTGGCGTAAGCCCTATGCGGCACCTGATGCGGCGTGGCTAGCGCGAGGCCTTCTTGCGCGGCGAGCGTGCTGGCGTCAATTCGGTCGCTACTCGCTTGGCAAGTAGTGCCCCGTAAGTTCGGGCAGGCGAGAAGGGCACAGAGCTGGCCTTGGCGGCGGCAGGCTTGCGGTTTTTGGTTTTCTTTTTCATTGCTTTCCTCTTGCTACGACGGAAAACGACCGTAGCAGGGCGCGAATGGCAGCGCGACCATGATTGGCTAGTGCAGAAGCCTGGAGATGCAAAGACCCACGATCACGAAGCCCCAAAACAAAGCGATGGGCATCCAGCGCGGTGTCGTTAGTCGGTCAAACACAGGGGGAAGCGGTGGCGTCGGTCGGTGGCTTGGTGGCATTCGCGCTCTCCGAAAAATGGCCCGACTTAGCCAGAAAACGACGCCAACATTCTCGACTAATCAACCCGACGCATCGAGAAGCGAAAGAGCCCGTGCGATAGGGGATACCGCACGGGCTCTGGGAAGTACGCTGTGTCTGAACCCCCGCACAGACAATCAACGCCACTCGACACAAGCACGGGATCGACTAGTCGGTCAAAACTACAGGACGTAGACGGCCCAATACGATGCCGCGGGTACGGATGATTGGCTCGCCGGCCATAAGCGTCAGAATTTCAACTGCCTATATGGGAGTTTAGCACTAGCACCGCTTCACTATCAGACATCGGAAGTCAGACGAAGAAGCGTGTTAACGTTGACACGCTTTGAACGTTTCCGCCCTGACAAAGCAGTGTACAGCTTAGTGGGGCTCAGGTCTGGCTCCCCGCAAGCCATGATCGACCCGAGAGGTTCGTCTGGGCCTGTACCTAGGCGAGCCTCTCTTTTGTCCCCTGCTGTTTCGCGATTTGGAAACGCCGCATCCAAATCTCCAGTGTCGCCGCAAGTGGCCAATCTTCACGTTCACGGCTCAGTCAAAGCCTCCCCTAAACTGGGGATTGAGCGAGGAGTTTAGGCGTACGATATCCCAGCCACGGATTGTTCGTTTCCGAGGGGAGAAGCAGGGCCACGCTCGGCGGGCATCGTGGTTGGGTGTGGTCCTGCACCCCTTTTGATGCAGGGTTTGTAGGTCTTTATGAATATTATTAGTTTGCTATAGTTTGGATCGAATGGGTAATTGATACTTAATCGGCGATTTCCGGTAATAACCCCTATTTGCTTTTGCTCTGGATGATGAATACTGATCTCGCAGGGTCACACCGCTCAGGTCTTCCGTTCTCCCCCGTACTGAAGACTTGCTTCGATCCTCCCCCCGGACGATGCGCAGCCGTGTGGCCCTGTCCTGAACCCCGGATTGCGCTCGTTCTGCATCATCACGACGACGGCGAATGATGGGACCGCGTGCGGCGAGGCACTTAAACCTTGTCGCAACCCAGTTCTCTCCTTGTGCTGGCCTCCGCAGCGCAAGCACAGGTGTCGGAGCGCCCGACGATCCACCCCTGCACAATCGATGATCCCCAAGCTCCAAAGAGGCTGGAGAACATCCTCAAGAGCCCTACCATCCCTGAGGAAACCAAGCGCCTGTTCATGCAGCAGGCGATGGAGCAGCGGAAGTTTGTCGTGATCCCCGCGACGGGCGGCACTCTGCTCTACTGCACCGGCAACGGAACGACGCAATTCATTCCGACTGATGGACGATGATCAGCGGCATGTGCTGACGGCGTCGAAACTTTGCCGAAACGCCGCTGGATGACAAAGGCGTAGCCAGTGAACGCGGTTGGAGAAGCGAAATCCACCTGAGCGATTTCGACAGCTCGGGTACCGTTCGTTGGACTGGGGTGCGGTGAGAAGGAGGGACTTCTCACATGTACCAGGTGTACGACTGGCTATACGACTTGGTTCGGATAGCGCAGCTGATCTTGGAGATCGTGCGCATCATGAGCCGCCCACGCTAATGAGAAGGGCCCGCGCAAGCGGGCCCTTTTTCTTCACGACGATCCAGGTACACTGTGCAACTTACCCCAATTGACCCAGGGGGGGCTGCATGGCTTCTGTACTCACACCTAAGCCGAGTCTCCTGGAGAGATTCCGGGCCCATCTATTCTTGCGGCGATGGAAGAAATCATCGCTCGGTCAGATGCTCGCTGGCCATTCCCGGCGTTGCTTCTATGGGGATGGCATACTCAGCGGGTTCGACGATGTCGACAAGGAAAGACTCATAGGTGACTTCCACCAGCAGGTATTCAATTTCCCCACTCAGCCGGACCCTTTCCTCAAGTTCAGGGAACAGCTCGCCAGCTGTGTGATCGGCTACGCATCTCTCCAGGTGCTTTGCCTCAAGCCAGAAGAGAAGGCGCAGTCATTTTACAGCGGCGCTCGGTACATTTCGGCGGACCTCCACAGACACATCAGGGCGTGTGCCCAGCACCACGATGAGCTGAAGCAAATAGTCTGGGAGCATCCTGAATGGACGGACGAAGAGCTTGTTACCGCTGCGAATGCGCGCGCCTCGGTATGGCTCTATTACGCCAACGTCTCAACATCATTCGCTCAGAATTTGGCGAGCAGCTGATCAAAGGCAGGGACTGGTATCGTCCATACGTCGTCTCGGCGATGATCTTTCACGAAAACGACTATCGCCGCGAGATCGGCTTACCCGCACTCACGCCCGACAGCATGCTGCCTCTTGAGCACAGCACCTTCATGAACTTCGTGGCGCAGGGCGAGCGCAACCCGCTATTTGCATGGAAAACGGCCTACGAGTGCAAGCACGCTGAACGCATTTGATCGGCTACAATTTATTTAGTCGTCCTGCCGCACGATGATCCGTCTCTTCTCGAATGGCGCGATCTTGTATTCCTCGCAGGCCAGCTTGATGGCTTCGTCCTGCGACCGGGCAAACACCATGCCCAGCTCCTGCATCCTGTTGCGTATCTTGAATACGCGCCAGCTGTGGAGCGCCTGACGCTTAACTGGCGGCTTTCTGTGCTTCATGGGTGTCAGGAAGATGCCGCTCAATGATGTAGCCCATCGCGTACAAGTCTTGCCGACCCTGAAACGTTATCCTCTTGGTGACAGTGGTGGCCTTGTAGGCTCGTTCAGCGAGCATCTTCAGAACCTTTTTGGCCCCGATCCTTTGCACCCAGTCATCAAGCTCCTGCTTGGTTTTCCCGTATAGCTCACGCTCGATTAGTTTGCCGCCACGCTCGGCTAACTCCTGCTCGCCTGACTCCTGCTCGGTGGCCACTACGCTTACTCCTTCTCGCGAACGGTGCCGGACCATGGCAATATCCGGGCGCAGCGTCAAACCAGCAGCTCTGTCGCTTGGTCATCTCGCTACTGGAACAAACAGGCCCGGCGCCTCGCACTTCACGCGGTTCAGGTGTAGCCCTCGATTGGGTTCAACCCCTGTTGGCGCCCTGACTATGTGTCAGGTAGGCGCGGATACCGCCAATCAGTGCGCCGAGCACGGCAAACACCAGCGCATCACCGGCCTTGGTTTGCAGCCAGTAGCTGATGCCGGGGTTCATGTAAAAACTCCAAAGGCCGAAGCCGAAAAGTATGCCGACTGCGGCGCCCGCTACAGCGGACAGAGCAATGGAAATTACGGACCGGGTTGGATACATGCTGCAACCCTCTTTGCCCCGTCTAAGAATATGCCGGGGTCCGGCTTCAAGCCAGAGCTGCTGCTCGGCCTAGCACGCAGATAACCTGCTACGCCGCAACGTCGGGAGACAGCGCCCGGTAAACCGTTTGGCGTGCGCAGCCCAGGGCCTTCGCAATCGCCGTTGGCGTCTCGCCATTGGCAGCACGGCGCCTGATCTCGCGATAGTCGATTGACGGTGGTCTGCCCTTGTAGATGCCAGCCGCTTTGGCTCGTTCGATGCCTTCGCGCTGACGCTCGCGGATGCGACCGCGCTCCATCTCGGCGAAGATGCCGGTGATCTGAAAGAACGCGTTGCCCATGGCGGTCGAGGTGTCGATCTGCTCGGCCAGCGAGATGAGGTTGGCGCCCTTGCCCTTCAGCTCCTCGCTGATCATCAGCATGTCGAGCATGTTGCGACCGAGGCGATCAAACTTGCAAACGACCAACACATCGCCCTTGCCGATCACGCTCATGATCTTCTCAAGCTCAGGCCGGCCCTCGCGGCTCTTGCCCGATGCCTTTTCGAGCAGCACCACGTTACAACCGTGCCGAACCAGCTGCTCCCGCTGGATCGTCAGGTCCTGATCGTCGGTGCTGACCCTTCCGTAGCCGTGGCGCTTGCCAGTCACGATTTATCATCCTTCTTGACCAGCCTGAGATTCGGACGCTTGCGCGGCGCCGAGAACGCAGGATCGGGCAAATCCACGACTTCAATCAGCTCTGCCACTGCGGCTTCGGCCTCTTCAGACCCAATGCTATTGTGTGTGCCAGTGACCAGCCCTCGTGCGTCATCGATCAGGTCATATCCATCCGACACGCGTTTCCAGATGCACGCCAAAAGCACTCCAACCGGACCACGTCTCTCTTCATCCGACATTTTCTTGAATGCATAAAAGATCGGGTCGGTGATCTTGTCGGTGGCATAGAGCGCCCGAATGATATGATCCTCGGCGTCTACGCCTAGGATGGGTGCAAGCTGAGGGTCTGTCTCGCGGCCGCTCATTGACTAGGCTTCTGCAAATTGTGGGCGCGGGGCCCGTCCAGGATCGCGAGCAATTTCGTGATGGTCGATTTCGCATCTGGCCCGCCCGGCACAGATACTCGTTCAGGAGCTGCTGGCAGTCGACGATGATTGGCAGGGCCTCAATGTTCGGACCTCGCCTGACGACGTGGGGTGTGCCGATGGAGGAATGACTCTGTGGGTCGCGCTTAAGTGCCCGCAGAGATGCGCCACCAGAACTCGATGCAATCGGCTGCATCGTCCATTGCCCGGATGGCTGCCTCGGCATCGAGGTAAGGGCTGGTGTTGCGCAGTCGATGGACCAGCTCAGTCTTTTCTTCGTCTGTCATGGGTGCTCTCACCGACGCAGGAGGTAGAGGATCACGTGCAACCAGAAGCGACCGACTATTGCGAAGGCCGCGCCAACGACCAGTGCTGACACGAACCAAAGGCAGCGCGAGGACATCGTCATTCCCGTGTCTATCTTGACCCAGATGGTCGCCGGGCAGGCAATTTCCAAAAGCCAGAGCAGAGCCATGGCGAGCGGCAAGACAAAACTTAAGGCCGTCCCAAGGCGAGGAGACATCAGGCCCGGTCCCACGATTGCAACCAGCACCGTCACGCTGCCCGCACCCATCACCATCCATGCCAGAGCCGACTCCAGGCGAACTTTCGTCATGCCCCTCACCCTCTCGACAGCCGCGCCTCATGGCGTTGATTGGCTTCGCGGCTCTGCCACTCGTTGAAACGCATACGCGGGTAGTCAAGCTGCACGTTCCGCTTGTTCGCGTCGGCGCGGTCGGTGCACATCAACCTGATGTACTCCTCCCAGCGCGGCTCGGCTTTGACGCGCCGCTCGGCATGGGAGTTGGGCATGTCGCCTTCTTTGGCGATCAGCTCGGTCTTCCACTGCTCCAGCGTGGTGGTCTTCAGCTCTTCACGCAGGCTGGCGGCCGCGTCGGCATCGCACCAGGCCAGCGCCACCAGCCGGAACTGTTCGGACAACGGACGCTCGTCTTCGGGTATTTCACCCTTGCGTAGCGGGCGATTCATCTCATCGTCCCCAGCCGAGAGCGCGGCCGAGGTGCCGCAGGGCACTGCGTGTCCTGGGCAGCCGCAACGTCGCTCTGGCGGACGAATGCCGGATGACCGCCTCCATGAACCACTCGTCGGGGTTCTCGCAATAAATCGGAGGCAGCGGAGCAAACGTGGTGCCGACCGACATGGCCATCGCCACGACCTGCGATGATTGGTCGATCTCACCGTAAGGCGCCTTCTCGGACGCGGTCTTCCAGTTCTCGACAAACTGCCGGGCCTCAGGCGTCGGGGCGAACACCATGGTGCCGGACTGCGCACGAAACCGCGCGCCCCTGTGGTGGCGTCGGAAACTCGAATGCATGCGGAACGCTACGTCAGCACGCGTTTCGGCGAGGGGCGACAGGTCGCCGTACACCACACAGTCGACATCGAGCCAGATGATGACCTGGTCGGGATGGCAGTCCATCGCAGCCAGGATTTGCTGCGGCTTGACCATCGTATTGCCTTCCCAGCCACCGCGAGCTTTTGGCACCTGTACGAAGTGGTAGGGCGCCTCCCAATCGGTCAGGCTCTCGATCAGGTCTGGCAGCCAGGGATGGTAGTCGGGAGTGTAGAATCCGCAGGCGACGTAGGTGCTGCCGTCTGGAACTTCGACATACTGTTCTGGCACCCAGCGCCCCTTGTATCTTGGGCGTAATCCTGGGCGCAGGTCGGCTAGCTTTGGTCTAAACCATTGAAGTATCCTTGATATTGTTGGCGCGTCGCTCCTTGTCCCAGGCATAGTCCGGCACGCGCCACTTGCAGAGCTCGTCGCACCAGGCGGCATCGAACTGCGGTCCGCGCAGGCTGTCAGGATCGTCGGCGGCGAACATCTGGGCGATGGTGCCGTTGGACCAGACCAGCTGGTTGCGGGAAGCCTCGAACTTGGGGCGCTGACCGGGCTCGTGCACCGACAGCAGGCCGGACATGCCCTCGATCATGACGCTGCGTACCTGGCCGATGGTCTCGCCGATCAAAGCGATGCGCTGCGCGCGGCTATCCGCCAGGCCGTCGATGGCAAGCGCCTGGGCACGCACCCATTCGGCTCCGGCCCGCGTCTTGCCGGACCCGCGGCCGCCGAGGATGAGCCAGGTGTGCCAGGGCTTGCCGTTGCGGGCAGCGAGCGGCGGCAGCTGATCATCACGCGCCAGCACCAGCCAGTCATGCCGCAGCCGGTCCCATTCCTCGGGTGTGTCGAAAGCAGCGGCTGCCAGATCAGGCTGGCGGGATAAGCTTCGCAATACGTTCCGCAATTTCGCGGCGGAAGATGTCCGCCTCGGATGCCGCGGCGCGGCCGGTTGCGCTTGCTCTTCCTGCTGCCCCGGCGGATGGCTCGGTGTCAGGGCTGAACTCCGTGTGATCCTGGATGGTCTTCTTGAAGGTGCCGAGGCGCTTGAGCTCGTCGTCGCTCATGCCTTCGGGGGCGGCGCCGGTCTCGGCGTCGCTCAGTCGCTTTTGCATGCGTAGCTCCATGATCTTGAGGTCGAGGTCGAGGATCCTGAAGATGCGGCGGCGCAGGGTTTGCCGCGCCTGCCGGAAATCGTCCTGCGCAGGCGCTGTGCCGGTGCTGCCAGCCTCGCCGGCTGGACCGTTCAGCAGCGCGGCCCAGCCTTCACGGCGGGCGCGCTTGGCGACGGCACCCCGGGTGATGTCGAACTGCGTGGCGATGGCGGTGAAGGTGGCGCCCCGGCCATACAGACGGCGAGCCTCGGCCCACTGCTCCGTACTGAGCTTGGAGACGAACCGCACGGCGATGAAGATTTCCGGAGAGCGCGGCGCCGAATTCTGTGGCTGCACATGCGCAATTGTCGAACCGTAGCAGATATATACCTGAGCAGCGTTGCGCTGTCAAACGGAAATATTCGGATATAGAACTATAACTTGGATATCCACGGCATAATTACTTTGTGTGTGCTACAAACTTGCAAGTATAACACAGCCGGAATGCACGGGGATAAATTGGGGCCCTCGCAATCCCTCGGCATCAACTGGTGCATAATGGCGTCAGGCAGCCGGCAGCGGATGCCCGTCACCACGGCGCCCCTTGCCGCTGCCTGCTCAGCTGCGTATTGCTTGTTGCAAATGATTAGCAAGTGCGAGTGTGCGTATGATTTCGAACGGGCTGCGGGCAATAGCGGGTGCGGTGCTGGTGGCGACATTGTCAGTCGCAAGCCCGGCCCTGGCGCAGAACATCGCAGAGCCCGAGGTCACCAAGGGTCAGAGCAAGCTCGAAACGTTCAGCGTGTGGCAGGGCGGGTTGCCCAGTGGCGAAGGCGATACGACGCGCCAGCTGCATACGCTGAACTACACGCGCGGCATCACCGATATCTGGCAGATCAAGGCATGGATCGCCCTCGATCAACCTGCCGGAGACGATTGGCGGCTGAGCCTGGCGACCATCGAGAACACGTTCGAACTGTTGAATGCGAAGCGCGGCGGCATCGGGCTCTCCTGGTTCACCAGCTTCACGGGGGCGATCAACTCCAGCGAGACCAACGCGGTGGTGTTCGGACCGATCGTGCGCATCGGTAATGGACCGCTGTCGCTGATCCTCAACCCGTTCCTTGAGAAGACATTCGGCGCCAATCGCGAGGATGGCCTTGCGTTCACCTACGGCTGGCAGCTGAAGCAGGAAGTCGCCAAGGGCTGGTGGATCGGCGTGGAGGGCTTCGGCCGCATGCCGGATTTCGCCGGCGCCGGCGGGGCGCAGGACCATCGGATGGGCCCTGTGGTGACGCACGAGATCGAGATCGACGGCAAGCGCACCTTCACCGTCGAGGCGGGCGTGCAGTTCGGGCTCAACGACACGACGCCGGATACGGCAGCCAAGCTGCAGTTGACGCTGACCTACTAGGTTCTTCCTGTTCGCGTGAAATAGCAAAGAGCACAGCCCTGAGTTCGTCGAAGGGCGAATGAGTCCGCCAATGCGTGCTTCGACGGGGCTCAGCACTGGGTTGTGGGTGCTGATTGGATTCGCTCCCGGCTGGAAAGACACTAGGCGGGTGCGTCGGTGCGCGGCTATAGCGCCGATCCATAACCGTCGACCGCAACCACCGCTTCGGCGAAGGCGCGTGGGGCTTCCTGCGGCAGGTTGTGGCCGATGCCGCCGGTGATGAGGCGGTGCGAATATTTGCCGGAGAACTTCTTGGCGTAAACGCTGGGCTCGGGGTGCGGCGCGCCATTGGCGTCGCCTTCCATGGTGATGGTCGGCACGGTTATGTCCGGAAATGCGGCGAGGCGCTTTTCCAGCTCCGCATATTTCGGTTCGCCTTCAGCCAAGGCTAGCCGCCAGCGGTAGTTGTGGATGACGATGTCGACGTGATCCGGATTATCGAAGGACGCGGCGCTGCGATCGAAGGTGGCGGCATCGAACTTCCATTTCGGCGAGGCGAGCTGCCAGATCAACTTCGCGAAATCATGCCGGTTCTTCTCGTAGCCAGCGCGGCCCCGCTCGGTGGCGAAGTAAAACTGATACCACCATTCGAGTTCGGCCTTGGGCGGCAACGGCGTGCGGCCGGCTGCCTGGCTGCCGATCAGATAGCCGCTCACGGAGACCATGGCCTTGCAACGCTCTGGCCAGAGCGCCGCGACAATGTTGGCCGTCCGCGCGCCCCAATCGAATCCGGCGAGGATCGCCCTTTCGATCTTGAGCGCGTCCATGAAAGCGATGACATCGACAGCGAGCGCCGACGGCTGGCCGTTGCGCATCGTTTCGCTCGATAGAAAGCGTGTCGCACCATAGCCGCGCAGAAAGGGCACGAGCACCCGGTAGCCGGCCGACGCCAGCGCAGGGGCGACATCGACAAAGCTGTAAATGTCGTAGGGCCAGCCGTGCAGAAGCACGACGGGAGCACCGTTGGCAGGGCCGGCCTCGGCATATGCGATGCTGAGCACGCCGGCATCGATCTGCTTCAGCGGCGCGAACGAGGTGTGCATGCCTGGCCTGATTGCCGGCAGTTGAGCCGGCTTAGTCTTGCCGGCCTGCGCATGCGCCGACCCGATCATCGCGAACCGAGCAGCGGCAAGGGTCGCAGCCGCCGCCCCCAGGAAACGTCGGCGATTGTTGGTCTCCTCGGACATGCGTCACTCTCCAGTCGATGCCGGTCGAAGCCGCGGGTCAGCCGAACGTGAAGGCAAAGGCCTCCACGCCAGAGTCGAGAAACTCGATTTCGAACAGTCGATCGGCAATGGGCGGCTGTTGTCGGATGAGCTGATACATCCGCTGTTCGACAACCGTACCGTTGCCTTGGTCATCGACGTCAACACCGTGCGCAGCACCTGCCGGCTGGCCGTCAATCAGCACGCGAAACCTGGCGCGAGTGCCCTGCGTTGCCGGTCCCATCACGAGATGCACATCGCGGGCGTGAAAGCGGTAGGCGATGCGACCGCCGGCCTTGTTCACGACAGCGGCCCCCTTCCTGATGGTCCAATCTCCGACGAGGGCCCACTGATTGAGCATCAGCTGCATCGGGGCGGCATAGACATGAGCTTTGTCCGCCACCGCGCCGCCGGGAGAGGCGAAGCGCTCGGTGCGCTCATAGCCGAGGTAGTTTTCCGGAGACCTCAAGTTGGCCCAATCGGCAGCAACTTCGGCGCCCGCGGCGTCGACGGAAGCGAGCCCGTGACCGATGCCGGTGGCCCCGGCCTCGGTCAGCAATTGCTGTATGATCATTTCCGACTGTTCGTAGGAACCCTCGCCGAACTGCTGATGTCGGACGCGGCCCTGCGCATCGACAAAGTAGAGAGCCGGCCAATACTGGTTCGCGAATCCGCGCCAAATGGCAAAGTCGTTGTCGACGGCGACCGGATAGTCGATCTTCATGTCTTTCACGGCCCAGCGAACGTTGTCGATATTCCTCTCGAACGCAAACTCGGGCGCATGCACCCCGATCACCACCAATCCGTGATCCTTGTATTTGTCGGCCCAGGCGCGCACGTAGGGTTGCGCGCGCCGCCAGTTGATGCAGGTGTAAGTCCAGAAATCGATCAGAACGACTTTTCCGCGCAGAGCCGCCGGCGTCAGCGGCGGCGAATTGATCCACTCGTTGGCACGCGCAAGAGAAGCCAGCTCCCCCTGACCGGCCTGTTGGCCGGTGGGGAGCCCATGCAGGAATGGAACCCGTATCCCTGAGGACGTCATAGGCTGCCCTTTCATTTCCGCCACGACGCCGAGAATGGCGGCCCCGATTGCCATCGTCAGCACTCCGGCCGCCAAGAGCGTTTTTACTTGCATCGAGAATGCCCCATGCCGTCCGATCGGCGTTGGCCCGCCTGAACAGCTCAAAGAGCCGACAGCGAAGCCACCATCTCATCCGTGGTCACAATAGCACTGGCGTAATTCGGCATGTTGATGTCGAGCGCGGCGTGCATCTCCTCATCCGAGTAGTCCGCGGTCGCGTCTTTTACCACAGTGACCTCGTAGCCGAGCTCGGCGGCATAGCGAACAGTCGCTTCGATGCAGGTGTGCGCAATCAGCCCAATGACGATGAGCTGATGGATGCCGTGCCTCTTGAGCTGCACGTCCAGATCCGTGTTGGCAAAGCCGCTGGAGCACCAGTGCTCGGCGGCGACGATCTCATCGGGCCCGGGCTTGAACTCGGCACGGATCTCGCCACCCCAGGTGCCGTATTCGAAGGTCTTGCTCTTCCATGTCCTCTTCTGAATGGGCGCAATGTACCTCCAGGTCTCGTAGTCGCCCGGACGATATCGATGGTGCAGCGCAAAGAACACCCGACACGTGGCCTTGCGCGCGGCATTCAGAACCTGCAGCATATGCGGAACGCAGCCATTCGCTTCTGCGACGGCCCGAATGCGGGGCCAAACCTTACCTCCCTCGGAAATGAAGTCGTTGTAGGGATCGACCACCAGAAGTGCGGTCAGCTGTTTGCTGTATGTCACGTTCGCCCTCGCTTACAATCGTGGGTACTCCAATCGGCAATTTCCACCGGCGCGGTGGACCTAGCGCAACGGACGGAACGCGGCACGAAGCTCGGCGGCGAACAGCTCCGGCTCTTCCCATGCCGCGAAGTGGCCGCCCTTGTCGACCTCGTGGAAATAGATGAGGTTGCGATAGGCGCGCCTGGCCCATGTTTCCGGGGCCCGATAGGTCTCTCCCGGGAAAACCGTGATGGCGACCGGGAGTGCGATCTCGCTGGTCTTCTCCGTCGCCGCATTGGTGACGCTGCGTCCGGCGTACTCCCAGTACAAGCGGCCTGCGGAGGTCGCGGTGTTGGTCAGCCAGTACAGCGTGATGTCATCCAGCACTTCGTCGGGAGACTTTTCCGGATCGCTGCTGCTGTAGGTCCACTGCGCGAAGCCCGGATGCCCCAGCATCCAGGCGGCCAGCCCCGCCGGGGAATCCGTTATGGCGTAGCCGATGGTCTGCGGCCGCGACCCCATCATCGCGGCGTAGGACCTGTCCCCCATTTTGCCAGCCGCGCTGAGCGCGTCGAACGCGGCGCGCTCCTTCTGCGAAAGGCCGGCCGGCGCGGGCCCGCCGTCACTGAGCACCTTGACGATCTCCGCCGGCACGGTCGCCGGCAGGTTGATGTGGATGCCCAGCAGACCGGCCGGCGCCAGCCGCGCCATGGCGCTGGAGACGGGCGAGCCCCAGTCGCCGCCCTGGGCCACGTAGCGGGTGTATCCGAGGCGCTGCATCAGCTCCGCCCAGGTGCGAGCGATGCGCTCAGGGCCCCTGCCGGTGTCACTCGGTTTGCCGGAGAAGCCGTAGCCGGGCATGGAAGGAAAGACGAGGTCGAACGCGTCCTCGGCGCGTCCGCCGTGGGCGGTCGGATCGGTGAGCGGGCCGACGACTTTGACAAGCTCCAACACCGAGCCGGGCCAGCCGTGGGTCATGATCACCGGCAGGGCATTGGGATGCTTGGAGCGGACGTGAATGAAATGAATGTCGAGGCCGTCGATGTTGGTGACGAACTGCGGCAGGGCATTGAGCTTGGCTTCCGCCTTGCGCCAGTCGTAACCGGTGCCCCAGTAGCGCACCAGCTCCTGCAGTTTGGCGAGCTGTATGCCCTGCGACTGGTCATTGACCGTCTCCCGGTCGGGCCAGCGCGTGGCGGCGATGCGGGCGCGCAGGTCGACCAGCGCGGCTTCCGGAACATGCACTTGGAACGGGCGGATCGTGGCGTCGCTGGCTGCCGAAGCAGACGTGCCCTGGCCGGCGAAGGCGACGATGCCGAGAGCTGTCGCCGCGGCGAGCAGGCTGCAGCGGGTGGGCAATACCGATCGGGCGCACATGGTCATCGCCTCCTTGCAGGTGCGAACTCGACCGCGGCTGAACTGCCCACGACAATGCGCCTGCGCCATCCGTCGCGGGCGACCTGAACCGGCGTTTGCGCACCGGTTGCTCCCGGCTCAGACCGCCAACATCGGCGGGACCGCGCAGCGGACGCTGTCGGCGCCGGGTCGAACATCGACCTGTCGTGTTTGCAGCGAAGGCAAAGGTGTTGGTATTGGGGAAAACGCTGAAAGTCTCGAGCGGGCACCCTAGAGTTTCTGGTGGGGCTCTGGCAGCACGGAACAATCACGCCGATGACGGCTCAGAAGGGTGGACCAATGCGGATGCCCAGGACACCGGCGAAGGTTGCAAAGAAGGCCGCCGCCAAGCCAGCCGCCGCGAAGCCCGCGCTGCTCGCGGGCGGCAACCCGCAGATCGCGAAGGGCTACGGCGATGCCCCTGTGCAGGCCTATATCGCGGCCATGCCGGGCTGGAAACGCGAGGTCGGTCGCCGCCTCGACGCGCTCATTTCGCGCACCGTTCCCGGCGTGCGCAAGGCGGTGAAGTGGAACTCGCCCTTGTACGGCGCCGGGGGCCCGGCGGAGGACAACGGCTGGTTCCTCAGCTTCCACTGCTTCACCAAGTACGTGAAGGTGGCGTTCTTCCGCGGCGCGGCGCTGCGGCCTGTGCCGCCGAGCGGGTCGAAGAGCAAGGACACGCGTTACCTCGACATCCGCGAGGCCGACCAGATCGACGAGGCGCAGCTCACCGCCTGGGTGAAACAGGCGAGCCTGCTGCCGGGCGAACGCATGTGAACGGCTTCAGCTCCGATGGCCGAGCCATGCTTCAGACCAGTGACAGAAGGACCAAGACGATCCCGAGCGTGGCGACGTTCCATGCAAGAGAGCGCAGCAGAAAAACCCCTGCGGCGTACAGGGCGAGATAGGCGACGCGACCCCATAAATAGAGCTGAGCACCCCACTCGGTCATCCAACTGTGCGTGGCCGCAACATGCGCGATCAGGATCGCAGCCGCAAACAGCGGAAATGTCTCGACGAAATTCTGCAGGGCGCGCGCCAGTCGGCCCGCAACTCCGGTCAATGCAGGCACAGCCTCGTCGCGAGAACTCGCCGTCCAGACATAGCCGCGCTGCAGGCTAGCAGCATGCGAGGCGAGTACGATTTGCACCAAGCCAAGCACGATGCTGAGGGCGAGCATCTTGAGTTCGAGTGTCATGGCCGTCCTGCACGGTCCCGGCGATTGCGGAGATGGACACGATAGCATTGCCTGGAATTAAGCGAGCTGTCAGTGCGTTTGCTGACCCCGGCTGTCGCCTTAACGCTCGCGTTCCCAAGCCAGAGTTCCGACCACCCTCTTGCCGGGATAAACAGCGCTGGCTTGTTCAGCCGTGCGAATGGTGAGCTTGTCGCCCTCCAGCTTGAAGAACCTCACCTGGTCCTGCCCCGTGAGAAGCTCATTCCACGATATGTCGACTTTGGTGGTGAATTTATCGCCATCGATTGTGAATTGGCCCGTGTAAGCGAGCAGCGACTTGAGGAGAGCTGCCAACTCCGCATCGGTTGCAGCCGGCTTACGATTTGCCGCCGCGATGACGAATGCGACGTATCCATCTGTGGTGAAAACCGCCCTGCCTTTTGGATTGGGACCGAATGGCTCGGCGACCTCTCCCCCGATAACTTGAATAGTCCATGAGTTCAGCTTCCAACTGCCTGCCAGTTGCTTCGCGGGGTCTTCCGCGAAGGCAAGCCCAGGCTGGAGATAGCAGCAGGCGGCAAGAGCAAGGGCAACGAAACGAAGCATGTTGTCCCTCCTCTGGAAGTCCCGCGCGCCGACGATGGCCATCGTAGCTGGGGTGGAAGAGACCCGCCACACCTGATCGGACGATGAATGCCGCATGGCTCGCCTGAAGCATGAGGTCAGGCACGGCCCGACTCTGGGCTCCGCGTCACTGCAGGGCGCGGCTGCCCACGCCCGGCATCGACGGCTTTTCGCCCGGCACGCCACCGTCGTCGATGACGAAACCAGGATCGAACACGGTGCGGCCCTGTGCGTCCACGAGTGCGGGCTGCGCCTTGAACCACTTGCTCGGCTCCATGTCCCTAGCATAGCGCCCCAGGCGGGCTTCCAGCTCGTGCACGAGGTCCCAGTGCTGCGGGGCCACGTTGTTTTTCTCGCCGGGATCGCTGGCTAGGTCGAACAGGTCCACCGTGCCGGGCATCAGGTACACCTTGACGAGCTTCCAGTCGCCCTTGCGGAGGGCGCCGCGAAACGACTCGACGTTGACCAGGAGGTCCTCGTGCGGCGAAGGCGCGCCTGACGCGAGCGTCGCCCAGATGTCCTTGCCGTCGAAGGGCCGATCGCTGCTGCCGCGCGCGCCCGCCAGCGTGAGCAGGGTCGGCATGAGATCGACCATGTGCAGCGGCTCGTTACTGACGCCCGGCTTGAGTTTGCCCGGCCAGTTGACGATCGCGGCAACACGAACCCCACCCTCGTGCAGCGAACCTTTGCCGTCACGTAAGTCGCCATTCGAGGCCGGCGCCTTGGCACCACCGTTGGAACTCGCGAACACGATCACAGTGTTGTCGCGCATGCCCTTCTTGTCGAGCGCGCCGACGATGCGGCCGACCTGATCGTCCAGCGCCGTGACCATGGCTGCGTAGGTGCGGCGCTTTTCGTCGGCTATGGACTTGTAGCGGTCGACGAAGCTGGCGGGCGCCTGATAGGGCGCATGCGGCGCCAAGAACGCCACGTACAGAAAGAGCGGCTTGCTGCCGTCATCGGCGTCGATGATGCGAACGGCCTCGTCGCCGAGCAGCGTGGTCGAATAGCCGTTCTCCTTCAGGAACTGGCCGTTGCGCTGCCAGTCGATGAGCCCGCCCAGTTCCTTGGTGAAGTGGTCCACCTCGCCGACCAGGTTGCCGTAGAAGTGGTCGAAGCCGCGGTTCTGCGGCCAGTATTTCTGGTCCGCATGTCCAAGGTGCCATTTGCCGACCATGGCGGTGCGGTACCCGGCCTCCTTGAGAGCCTGCGCCAGCGTACGCTCCTCGGTGGGCAGACCGTATGTCTGGCTCGGGGAGATGACCATGGTCTGCAAGCCGTAGCGCATGGGATAGCGCCCGGTCATCAACGCGGCCCGGGCCGGTGTGCTGGCGGGCATGCCGTAGAACGACTCCAACCGCACACCGCCCGCAGCCAGCGCGTCGATGTTGGGTGTCTTGATGTCGCTGCCGCGGTAACCGAGGTCGGCGTTGCCGAGATCATCGGCGAGGATCACAACGATATTGGGCCGGCGACCGGAGGGGCCGGACCCCAGCTGCTGTGCTTGCGCAGTCCGCGTCAACGTCGCCGCTCCGAGCGCCGACGCAACGGTGAGCGCCGTACCCCCAAGAAGAACATTTCGCCTGCTGCACGGATGGCCGTGAGCGTCCTTGGAAGTGGCCTGATGGTCGGATGCGCTGTCATCGTTCATGGGGTTCCATCCAAGGAGTCGCTGGGAGGCGGTCGGCAATCCCTCCCAGGCTCAGCGACTATGCAAACGACAACAATCGGTAGAAACCCCTAGACCAGCCAGAAACTCATCTGGCGTCGAGAGCGGGTTCGCTCCTGGCACCGAGGTTCTGCCGAGGCACCGCAACGGAGAGTTCACTCGGAGCAGACGTTGGGAAGCATCGCTCGCCGAGAGCTCACGTGGCGTCTGCCACGTTAGCTGATGGAATTAGCCCATCGATATAATGGCAGGGTCGATTCCGACCGGAAGCGGACTTAGATAATTTGTTGCGCTCGACGACTGGCGCTTTGTGAATGGCTACCTTGGCGCGACCGCCGGACCCTTCGTCAGACCCGCATCGCTGAAGTAGAATTCCCGGCCCGGCAAAGATCCATAGATGTATGGTTCTTGACGCTGTTCGGTACGTTCGAGAACGCTATCGCGTATGCGCCGGAACACCATGTTGACCTCGATGTTCGGTTTCTGGATCTCTTCCACAAGCGCCAATGCAAACGGGCTCATCTTACCATCCCCGTCTTCGGCGGTCGTGCCGTGCTTTGCCGAATAGGCGACCAGAACCCCGACCCTGTCGAGATCCGCTCGTGCCAGCCCAGACCCTGTTCGTGCATCTCGACCGCGGCGTCCGGTTCGCACAATGGCACGCTCAAACGGGTTGTTGCGGCACGCGTCCAGCACAACAAGGCCCAACCCGCGGGCACGCTGAACCGTCTCCAAAATGACATCCAGTTTTATGGCCTCAAGGTCTGCGTCAAGATCCTTCTCAAGTTTCACATCGGTCGGAAGGACGTAGGTCTGACCGCCGATCTCCATACCGTGACCAGCGAAATAAATCATCGCCCAGTCAGCGTTGTTGGCCTGCTTAGCGAATGCTCTTAGGGTCTCGCTGAAATCGCGATAGATCAAGTTGCTCTGCACGAACACGTCAAACCCAAGACCCTTGAGCACACTCGATACGTACTCAATATCGTTGGCAGGGTTCGGAAGGGCGTTGACGCTGTCGTAGTTGCCGTTCGCCACCAACAAGGCAATCCGCTTCTCTGCCACACGTTGCGCAACCGCGGCCGTCGGTGAGGCGACCAACGTACGCACCTCCGGCGCCTTGCCGAGATAGACCTCCTTTTGCAACGACGACTCGACAAACGGCCGCTGCTTGAAAGCCGCGCCCGCTCGCGCTGAGAGTTCGATCACTTCCTGCCGGACGTTTCGGAACAGCTCTTCCGCCGAACCGTTGAGCTGCACCAGCTTGCGCGACAGCGCCCAGGCATAAGGTCCATGGTCACGGTTGTCAGGTCCGTAGTCTGCCGCGTTATCCAGCGGTTCTGATGCATAGCCGAAGAACGTGTTGCTCGGCAACCGAGGCGCAGCGAATTGCTCAAGATGGGCGCCCAGGTTCTTGAACGGATTGTCCCTGCACGTGTCGAGGACGATAAACTTCGCGCCTTCATGGCTCTCGATTGCAGATAGAACCTCGTTGCTACTGACAAAGGTTTTCAGCGCATCAACCTGATCCTTGTAGGATTTGGGATTTCCCAGACGATCGGTGGCCGCATCTGTCCCGCCAAAATACGACACCCGGTTCACCTCCAGGCCGTTGCCCGCGAAGTAGAAGAGCACCAGATCAGAAGGACAGAGCGCGCTCACCTTGCCGCGCAGCTCTTGCAGAGCCGCCATCATGGCTTGTTGGTTCACGTTTGAGAGCTGCGTAACATCCCAGCCAAGGCCACGCAAAGTCGTGGCGATCAGCACGCTATCATTGGCTGCGTTGTTGATCCCCTGAGGGTGATCATTATTACCAATGCTGAGTGCAATCCGGCGGGTCGGCTTTCCGGCCGCAACCTCTGCTTCGTATCTCTGACACGCCTCGGACAGAGCCACAGCGTCCGATGCGGTGGCAAAGCTGGCGAGGACATGAAACGATGCAACGAGACCCGCAAGTATCACTGAACGAATAAGCATAAATACCTCCAATCACTTTAGAACGGTCGCGAATCACTGAGGCGCATGTTGGGCGAGCGGGAGCGTCCGCTTTCATGCCGCTATCAACGCCTAGACAGACAGCGTGCGGTTTATTGCGTAAACCTCTGGGATACCCAGGTGACAGGCGAGCCACAACAGCCATGAAGACGGCAAACAGCACCAAGCAAGCGACCGGCGAAGTCTCCTCCTCCCGGCTGATCGATGCGAGAATCGCGGCGCTGGATGATTGGCGCGGCGAGACGCTGGCGCGGGTGCGAAAGATCATCAAGCAGGCCGACCCCGAGGTGGTGGAGGAGGTGAAATGGAGGAAGCCGTCGAACGGGATGCTGGGGGTTCCGGTGTGGGAGCACGGCGGCATCATCTGCACCGGCGAGACGTACAAGACCTACGTGAAGCTGACCTTCGCCAAGGGCGCCGCGCTGCAGGATCCGGCAGGCCTGTTCAACTCCAGCCTGGACGGCAACGTGCGGCGTGCCATCGATATCCGCGAGAACGACAGGCTAGATGAAAAGGCGCTGAAAGCGCTCATTCGCGCGGCCGTGGCACTGAACACGGGCAAGCAGGCCGGCGCCGGGCCTGTCCGTTCCCGGAAGAGGCCGAAGAGCGATTGAGAAGCGCGCCGCTGGCGTTCGCAGAACGCGACGTTCAAGCTTGCAGTCTTCCGGCTTGTGGTCGGCATGCGCGCAGGCGCCCGGCCGCCGTTCGCAGCCAACCCTCGATGCGCAGGCGGCGGTGGCGGTTTTCCACCCAATTTTCGACACCGATTCGCGCTAGTTGGGTACAGTGGGCTATAATTTCTGGGCACGTCCTGGCGCCTACTGCGCCCGGCCACGGGGTGAGCCATGAAACTTCCGAGCATCCTCGTTGCGGCAGCCTTCCTCGTCCTGGCGGGATATACCATCGTCACGCATATGGGCCTCGGCGGAGATGCCGGACCGGTGGCCGAGGTCGTAACCCTGCCGCCGAAGCCGGTTCCCGCTACCCGCGCCCCAGTGGCCAGCGAGCCGCAGTATCCGGCGCAGAGCCAGAACCGCAGTCAGGGTCAGGGTGCGGATCAGAAGGCGGCCGTGGTGCCCGGCGATCGCGCCTCGCTGGCGCGCGCCCTGCAGCGTGAATTGCAGCGCGTCGGCTGCTACGAGGGCGAGGTGAACGGCGCCTGGACCACCTCGACGCGCATGGCCATGAAGGCCTTCACCGACCGCGTCAACGCCACGCTGCCGATCGATGCGCCCGACTATATCCTGCTGAACCTGGTGCAGCGTCACGAGGGCAAGGCGTGCGGTACGCATTGCCCGACCGGGCAGCTGCTGAGCGATGAGGGCCGCTGCGCGCCAAGCGCCGTGCTGACCAAGGCGGTGCCGAAGCCTGCTGGCCCGGGCGAGGTCAAGGATGCCGACAGCGGCGGGTCTGGCATATCGTCGGCCAGCAGCTGGTCGCCGACGTCGGGCCTTGCGGCGGCAGGTGCGGGTGCGGCGCTGGCCCCCGAGGTGCGCGCGCCGTCGACCAGCAGGAGCGGGGGGCTGCCGGGGTCGAGGCCTGATTACGCGGCCGTCGAGCCGCGCGAGGACCGATCGCGCAATGCGGCTGCCCGCCCCGATGTCGATGCGGATGCGGCCATGCGGGATCGCAATGCCAGCCAGCGCTATGCCCGTGCCGAGGACGCTGCCAAGGCCGAGGCCGCCGGGGAAGCCGGCAACGACGAGCCGCCGCGCAAGGTGCGCAAGAAGTACAAGCAGCCCAAGATCGTACGGCAATTCCTGCGCAGCATGCGGGGGGTGATGGCCGGCCTGCCATTCTGAGGCTGCGGCCGGCCAACCTATCGGCGTAGACGAACCGTCCGGCCGCGGGCGACGTTGACGCCGATGTTGACGCCCCGGCCTTGCTCCCCTACCTGACCGGCTGCGGCCTCTGCCGCACTCGCCGCTGCGGCCATTTCGCCCCCCTGCGAGCCCCCTGTAGACCCGCCGAGCCACCATGCGCCGCCGCCTGTTCGTCATCTCCAATCCGGGTGCGGGGCTGTCCCGCTCCTCGCTGATCGACGACACGTTGCGAGCGCTGCAGCGGGCCGGTGCCGTGCCGAGCCACACGAGGCCAGCCAGCATCGCCGCCACCCGGCTCGCCGCGCAGCAGGCGGCAGCCTCCGGCTCCTACGAGGCGATCGTCGCGGCAGGCGGCGACGGCACCATCCGCCATGTCGCCGCCGCGCTGATCGACGGCAGCGTGCCGCTCGGCATCATCCCGGTCGGCACCGGCAACGTGCTGGCGCACGAGATCGGCCTCAAACCGACGGCCGATGCGGTCGCCCGCACGCTGCTCCAGGGCACCACCATCGAGGTGGCCTGCGCCAGCGCCAATGGCGAGCCATTCCTGCTGATGGCCGGCGCCGGCTTCGACGCGCGCGTGCTGACCGATCTTGACCAGCGCACCAAGAGCCTGGTCGGCAAGCTCGCTTACGCGGCGCCGCTGCTCGGCGGCCTGTTCCGCCCGCTCGACACGCTGAGCGTCGCCGTCGATGGGCAAACCTGCCAAGCGAACTGGGTGGTAATCGCCAACTCCTGCCACTACGGCGGCGGCTTCGTGCTGACCGAGCGTACCGGCATACACCAGCGCGGGCTGGTGGCCATCCTGTTCAAGGCGCGCACGCGCACAGCACTCGCCCGCATGCTGACCAGCCTGGCGCGCGGCCGCCTGGAGGAGCATGCGGCGCGCGGCCATGTCGAGATCCTGCCCTGCTCGCAGGCAACCATCACCTCCGACACGCCCGTGCCGGTGCAGATCGACGGCGACGTGGTCGGCTCAACACCGCTCACCATCGATGCGGGCAGCTCGCATGTGCGCCTGATCGTACCGCCCGGCAGCCCGAGGGGCGGCGGGCATGCCTAATCGCTGATTTCCGCAGACCGGCCCACCCCGCTTGCTAGCCAGGCCGCCATTTCGCAGTCGCGCACGGGGTGCGGGAAATGGCTCTGCCAGCCAACCTTCACGCTGACGGTCGGACGCTGCAGACGCCGTTCGCCAAAACCTTGCACACTGATCGGGTGGCGACTACTGCGGGCAAATGTATCCGGGCCCATTCGGGTTCGGGAAACATCCGACGGAGGCGGGAAGCACCTGCTTCGGCAGCCAGAGCACAGCCTGCGGAAAATAGATGCAGAATGCGATCGTCGTGAAAAAGACGAGATAGATCGGACACGCCGCCCGCAACGCCTGTGAAAACCGCACACCGACAAATTTGGACGCCATCAGCAGCACGATGCCGTAAGGCGGCGTGATCAGGCCGAAGGCCAGCGTCGCGATCAGCACGACGCCCATATGCACGGGATTGATCCCGCCGGCCTCGGTCAGCGCGTTCACCAGCGGCATGAAGATGATGATGGTCGGGACCGGCTCGATGAAATCGCCGACCACGGTGAAGAGCGCAACCATCAGCAGCATGATGAGATGCGGATCGTTGCCGGCGATCTCGGTGATATAGCCTGCGATGACGATGGCCCCGCGCAGATAGGCGAACAGCCAGCCGAAAGCGTTAGCCGCACCGATAGTGATCAGTGGGAGCGAAAAGATCAGACCGGCGACACAGAAATCGTAGGCCAGATATCTGATGTGGCCGGGATTGAGCGCCGGAATGACGAAGAACAGGATGTAGCAAACCGCGACGACACCGGCTTCGGTCGGCGTGAACCAGCCCGACAGAATCCCCCCGAGCAGGATCACGGGGATCAGCAGAGGTAGCGAGGCGCCCCGGAAAGCTTGCAGGACTTCTGAGAATGGAGCGCGCGGACGCTGCATGCCGGTCGGTCCGAAGAAATAGCAGTAGATCATCAGGCCGAAGCCGATCATCAGCCCCGGCACGACGCCGGCCATGAACAATCCGGCGATCGAGACGTTGCCGATGGCGCCGTATACGACTGCGGTGATACTGGGCGGCACGAGCGCCGCGATGGTTGAGGCCGATGCGATAATTGCGGCGATGAAGGCTGGCCTATAGCCTTCCTTCTTCATCGGCCCGCCGAGCGCGCGGCTCATGACCGCGACGTCAGCCGTGGTCGAGCCGGACATCTCGGAAAAGAACATGCTGAAGACGACCACGACCTGGGATAGGCCGCCGCGAATATGACCGACAAGCGCAAGCGATAGATTTGCAATCCGCACCACGACATTGGCCGAACTCATCAATTCGCCGACCAATAAGAAGAACGGGATCGCCAGCAAGGCTTCCACATCCATGCCGTCGAACATCTTCTGGATGATGGCGGTATGGGATACCTCGGTGAATGATGCGCCGATCAACACTCCGCCCATCAAAGCAAAAGGCACCGGCACGCCCAGGTAGCCGAAAAACAGAAACAGGAACGTCATCAGCGACAACACGTAGGGGGTGGTCATGAGCGGCCTCCCTCCCGCGTCGCCTGTGCGATCGGTTCGATCTGGATGTCCGGTTCCGGCGGCTCGTCATGATCGAAGCCATTGCGAAACCCATTGACGATCTGTTCGATGGCGAACAAGGCGATCAGCAGTCCGCAAACTGGAATCCCCGCATAGAGCGAAGCGATCGGCGTCATCGATGGCATTCGGAAACTGCTGAAGCCACGCAGAAAATTAATGTAGCCGAAATAAGCAAAGCACAACCCGACACCGAGGATGACAAGCCGGATCGCAATTTCCACCGCCGTCCGCTGCCTACCGTGCAGGGCTTCGGCGATGGCGGTCAGGTAGAGATGATCGTTACGGCGTGTCGCTACCGCCGTGCCGCAGAAAATCGCATAAATGAAAAGCGTGGACGTGACCTCCTGCAGCCAAAGCCACGGGCGGCCGATTTGGCGAGTGATGATATCGAAAACGACGGTAGTGCAGAAACCGAACAACAATATTCCGCATATCACCATTAGGATCAATTCAAGACGATCCAGGGCCGGCCACTTGAGGTGACGCTGCTTTCGGGTCACGAGGCTGCCCGCGTTTTGCATTGAGATTGGTCCTGGAGGGAAAGAGAGCAGACGCAAAGATACGAAGGCCGGAAACGCCGGCCTTCGTCTTTGTGATCTTTCAGTTGGACTTCACGGCCTTGATCAGGTCTTTCAATTTGGCCGCATGCGGTCCGAGATCCCCTGCGAGCTTGTCCAGATACGGATCGGCGAGCTTCTGGAAGCCGGACTTGTCGACCTTCTCTACAATCTTCACGCCAAGCGCCTTTAGCTTGGTCGCCGATTGATGCTCGAGATCGACGGCCTTGGCAGGTTGCTGCTTGCTCACTTCATCCGCGGCAGCAGTAACCCACGCCTTCTGCTCGTCGCTGAAGCCGTTCCAGGTCTTGTCGCTGATCCAGATCAGATTGTTGTTGGCTTCATGCTCGGTCATCGAAAGCGTTGGCGCAACTTCGTAGTGCTTGTTGGCCTGGTAGACGTTCACACCGTTCTCGGCCACGTCCACGACGCCGGTCTGCAGCGAGGTGTAAACGCTGCCAAACGGCATGTGCACGGTTTGTGCGCCGTAAACGGGGAACATCAGGTCTTCCGTGGCGGTAGCCTGTACGCGGACCTTCAGACCCTTCATGTCTTCGACCTTCTCGATCGCCTTTTTGCTGTACATGTTGCGCAAGCCGAGCGTGATCGCGGCTATGACGTGCGCGCCCTGCACGGTGTCCTTGATCATGGCCTTGATCTCGTCGGTGACCCCCTTGTCGGCCAGCGCCTTCACAAGGTGATCTTCCGAGCGGAACAAGAAATGCAGCGACATCACGCCGGCTTGCGGTGAGAGGGTGGCGGCATTGGCCGAAGAGCTGATGCAGAACTCGATCTCGCCCGCCTTGATCAGCTGAAGAACCTGCGGCTCCTGACCGAGCTGGGCACCCGGATACTGGTCGACGAGCATCGTGCCTTTGCTCAACTCCTTGAGCTTGTCGGCAAAGATGTCGCCGGCGATTCCGTAACCAGTAGTTTTTGGCTGGTCATAGGCGAAGCGAAAGTGCTTGGGCTCCTGGGCCTTTGCAGGCCCGCTTGGTAGCGCGAGCAAGGCAGCCACTAGCAGCCCGGCAAGCCGGATAGTTACGGTCGATCGCATGCGTTTACTCCCCAGATGAATTATCGTTGCAATACCTTTGCGTAGGGATCGTCGCAGGTTCCGTAATGGTGTCAACCCTGCTCCGAATTAGCTCCAGCCGGCACAATTGAAATTCACACGGACGGTCCCGAGGTCGAGATGCCTCGGTTCACATGCCATCTTTAGGCGGTTCAATTTCGCCAGCCGCTGATCACCCACCTATGGCCTGTCGCTGGTGGTGGCGTCGATGTTTCCCAGCGCGGCGCTCTATCTGCCCTAGTTGCTGCTGCCCGAATCGGTCGGCTGCTTTCGCAGTCCGAGCGGCAGCGGCTACATCTGCCTGCCCTAGCGAAAGGCCGTCGGCGGAGCATGACGGGTGTGCCGCGTGCAGCCTTGCATCGGCAAATCGCTGGGCTGCGCTGCGTTAACCTTTTGTTAACCAAATCAGCCAAGCTTCATAGGATAAGTGCTGGCTCATGCAGGCTGGGGAGCCGGACACGCACCGAGGGACAACGCCCGGCCACCTTATTGATGTGCGCGTAGCGACGCGAGCGGCCCATAGGTTTGCCGCGTCTTCGAGCGAGAGCCCGTGCAGGGCATGAACCGAACTCGCAATGCAGAATTACCGAGGGTGAGGCGGGCGTGGATGGGGCCGCCGATAGCAACTCTCGGATCCGTGTTCCCGCGCAACGATCGCGGCCCTGTCCCGAACCGCTGTGTCCAATCCAAGCGATCCGTCACGACTGCCCGACGGCGGCCACCCAGCCGCTATGTCGGGTTGGTCTGGGTTTGCCCGCGTAGGGCGGACCGCCGCTTGCGACCCAGCATCCCCTCTCGAGATGGAGTGGCACATGAAGCGCCTCTGTCAACGGTGTGGCGTGTTTTCCAGTCGGCTCTCCCCGAGCCTCACGCTTCGACCCGAGCCCGACTTCCGTTGGGTGCTCCTCTGGCGCGATAACCAACGTCATCGTCCTCCGAGTATTGGCTAAATCGGACCCTTGCCGGCGGGGTGGTGCGAACAGCCGCCGGCCACGTGAAACTAGGGGTCGGCCTTCGGGCCGGCCCTTTTTTGTTGGGCTCGTCCCGCTGGGCGACAGCCTGCCGTTGGGTGCAAGTGTCTGCTACGACGGCATAGCTTCCAGCGACTTCCACGCTATTGGCGGAAAAGAGCGCGGGCCAGAATGCCTTTGAATTGATCCTCGCCAGTATCTAGGCGTGCGGCTTTAGGGGACGAGCGACGGCATATCCGTCTCCACCGATTGGGCCGGAACCCCCTTGGCGCTGCCATTCTTGGCTTTTGCGGGCGCGCTCGCTTTCTCTTTCTGGGCGGCCGCAAGCTGCTCCCTCGCATCCTTGGCGGCGCGCTCGGCAAGCTCCCTGGCCTTCTGCTCTTGCGCCAGCCGATCGGTGGCGCTACGTGCGGCAGTCTCGGCGCGCTGCTTTGCTTCCCGCTCGCGCCCCAATTCCTGCTGCGTAGCTGAAGTGACGCGCTGCGCCTCTTTCCGGGACGCCTGCTCCTTGGCCACCTCGGCCCGGGCAGCCTGGGCGGCAGCGTCGCTGGCGCGGCGTTGCTCTGCGAGACGCTTGTCGAGCTCCCGCACGTTTGTTTCCGCAGCTCGCTTTGCGCTCTGCTCCTGCTCGATTTGCTCGTAGGCTTCCTGAGCCGAGCGCTCTGCGGCAGTCTTGGCAGTTGTCTGCTTCGTCAGCTCGTCGGCCAGCTGATTGGCACGTGCCTCGCCTTGCTCGGCGCGCACGCGCGCCGTGCTGGCCTCCTGCTTGAGCCGTGCCTCATCCCCGCCAGACAACATCCAACCGGCCGTGGCGCCGAGGGCCAGGCAAGCCAGAAGCGCGGACAAGGCAACGGCTCGACGCGGCGTTGCCAACACCGGGCCGGCGTGTTGCGACAGAGGCTTGCCGGGCCAAGGATCGTATGTGCCGAAGCTCCACACATGCCCCTCGGGATCGCGGCAGGTGTAACCGCGCCCGCCGTGGTCGTCATCGTCGACATCCAGCAAGATGTCGGCGCCGGCCGCCTTGGCTCTGCGGCAGTGGACATCGGCATCTGCCACGATGAGATAGCAGCTCTGGGTCTCGGCCCCGCCGATCTCATCGGGCTGTTTCATCACCCGGTCCAAGGCGGACTCGCCGATCGACCGCACCAGAACCATGGCGCCGCCGAGGGTCAGGTGAGCGTAGACAATGCCGCCGTCCTCGGCGGTAACGACATGGCGCTTCTCGAAGCCGAACGCCGCACACAGCCACTCGATGGCTTGCACCACGTCGCGGTAGCGCAAGGCGGGTATGAGGCTTGTTCCGGTCAGATCGGCCATGCGCAAAAGGGGCTTCCGAGGATACGGCCTGCCGAGCGACTAAGGGTCAGACCCTGCTCCAGTATGCCGATCGATTGTGCCAAGACAATGCGCGCCAACAGCGGCGCCCATGCTTGGCCGGATGCTCGCAGACGCCATCCCGCGTTGTCGCGTCGAGGCATGGCTGTCGAAACGTGGACCGCGAGCTGCCTACATCGGCATGCGCACGCCCTGGTGGCTGAAGTAGTTCTCGATGGCAGTCAGGATCGAGCCGGAGACCTTCTCGCGCCAAGTGTCGGATTTGAGCAGCTGGGCATCGGTCTCGTTGGTGACGAAGCCGAGCTCGATCAGCACCGAGGGTACCTGCGCCGACTTCAGCACCACGAACGCCGCGCTGCGGTCGGGGTTGTCCATCATGTTGGTGGTCTCGCCCATGTAGGACACCACGGAGCGGGCGAACACGCTGGTGCGGTCCTTGGTGGTCTCCACCTCGCGCTTGGCGAGATCGGACAGGATGGCGCGGATGGCGCCGACATCGGCCTCCACCTTCTGCACGGCGGCCAGCTCCTGCGCCGACAGCACGTTGTCGCTGACCTGGCCCTGCGCCGAGCGCTTCAGCTCGTTGGCCACGTTCTCGCGCAGCGAGTAGATGGTGGCGCCGCGCGCCGAGGCTCGCCCTGTGTAGTCGGCATGCACGGCGATGAACAGCGCCGCCTGATTGCGCTCGGCGAACTCGCGCCGCTCGTTGAGCTCGACGAACACGTCGGTGTCGCGCGTCAACAAGACCTTGTAGCGGCCAGTCGCGTTCAGCTTGTCGCGCAGCTTGAGGCTGAAGGCGAGCACGACGTTCTTCTCGACGGCGCCGTTCTTGGTCGCGCCGGTATCGTCGCCGCCGTGGCCTGGATCGATGACGATCACCGGCTTGTACATGGAGGCCGCGCGCATGGCCGGCGACATGGCCGGCTTCGGCATGGGCGGCTGCAGAGTCGGACGCGCCGAGGCCCGAGGCGCCAGCCAGCGGCGTCGGACGCTTGGCCTCGGTGATGGCAGGCACGCCAGGCTCGATGGTGCCGGCCGAAATGATGTCGATGACGAGTTGCAGACGACCTTCTTTGGCCTTCTCGATGTCCGCCTTGACCACTACCGGACCCGTCACGTCGATGACGACGCGCGCCTTGCCCGGCGCCGAGGTGCCGCCACGGAAAGTCTTGACGAGGCCGATCGGCGTATCGCCCGGCAGGGGCGGCAGCTGCAGCTTCACGTCCGGCAGCTCGACGAACACGCGATTGGGATTGGTGAGCGCGAACACCTGGAACTCGACCTGGCGCTCCAGGCCGATGATGAACTTGGTGCGCGTCTTCTCAGCAGGCGCGTCGGTGCGCTGTCCGGCCGCCACCGATTGGCCGGAAATGCTGCCGGTCACCTGCTGTGCGGAAGATGCACAGGGAAGGGCAACCGCGGCTATCAAAGCCCCAAAAAGCGACGCCCGGAATCCCGAGCACCGCAGCCTGCCAGTAACCATCGTCGTTTGACCCCCGTCTAACGCACACTCAATGGCGGGACAGTCTTGTGGATAAACCCTGGAAAGATGGCATTTTCCAGGTCTTCGCAGGGTTAACTTATGGACTTGTAACTGTTAACAGATTCTTACTCAGGCCACAGTCAAGGCCAATCGACGCCACGATCCTCCAACCGACTTGGGCAGGACGATTCGCGGTTGTGCAGCTGACGGTTGCACGTGGCAGGCGATCTCACATTCCGAGCGCCGCCTTGGTCTGCCGCAGGCCTTCCTGGTGCGGCGAATACATGCGCCCGCCGATGATGCCGCCGTCGACGACGATGTCGATGCCGTTGACGAAGGTGGAGCGGTCGGAAGCCAGCCAAAGCACGCACTGGGCGATGTCGTCGGGGATGCCGGCGCGCGGGATCGGCTGCGCCTTGGCGTACACTTGGCCGATCTGCTCGGTCACCTTGGCCGAGCTATCGGCCTTGGCGGTGTCCATGCCGAGCGCCTTGGCCAGGATGCCGGTGGTGATCGCGCCCGGCGACACCGAGTTGACGCGCACGCTGTGCTCGCCGAGCTCCATGGCGACGCACTTGGTCAGGTGGTTCACCGCCGCCTTGGCGGCGCTATAGATCATTGAGCTGGAATAGCCGGCAAGATGGCCGGCGATGGAACCGTTGTTGACGATGCTGCCGGACTTCTGGCCCATCATGATCGGTGCCGCGTGTTTCATGCCGAGCATGACCGAGCGCACGAGCAGCGCCATGGCGGCATCGAAGCCGTCCACGGGGATCGAGGCGATGCTGCCGGTCGGCGACGGCCCGCCGGCATTGTTGAACAGGCAGTCGATACGGCCGTGCGCCTGCATCGTCTGATCGATCACGCGCTTCCAGTCGGCTTCCAGAGTGGCGTCGGCCTGGATGAAGCGCGCCTTGCCACCGAGCTTGGCGGCCAGCGCCTTGCCCTCGGCCTCGCGCCGGCCAGTGAAGACGACGTTTGCCCCTTCCGCCACGAACAACTCGGCCGTGCGCGCACCGATACCGCTGGTGGCGCCCGTGATGATGGCCACCTTGTTGTCGATCATCCCCATGGCGTTCTCCTCCGTGTCGTAGCAGTGTTCGCGGCAGTCTGACGGAGGGTTGCGCCGTTGTCACGGACAAGTGCGGGCCCGAACCGGCAGCGTCGAGCACGCACACGATTGAGGACGACATGGGGGACACGCCGGGCGAACACGGCAAGCCGAACGCGGGATCGGCTACAGCAGGTGCGATGGCGACCTCGCCACTGCGATGGCTGCTGGTGATTATCCCGCTTCTCGTGATTGCCGCCGCCGCAACCAACCTCGCCGGTTTGTGGCAGATGCCGGGTCAGAACGCTGCTCGCGACGCGCCCGCGAAAGAAGTGGTTGTCGCTTCCCCTCGCGGCGACAGCGACCCGCGCAAACCCGAGCCTGCACCGGAATTCGAACTCAAGGGCGGTCGTCGGCCGCTTAGTTGGAGCCAGCGTCGAGGCCGGCGAGCGGCAGTTTCGCCTGTGCATCGCCTGCCACCCAGCCGAAAAAGGCGCGCCGCATCGGGTGGGCTCCAACCTGTGGAACATAGTGGGCCAGCGCAAGGCCGCTCTGCCCCAGTTCAACTACTCGGCCGCGCTCAAGGCCAAGGGCGGCACTTGGTCGTACGAGGAGCTCGCTGACTACCTCAACAATCCGCGCAAGTTTGCACCCGGCACGAGCATGGTCTTCGTCGGAGTCGCCGACCCCGAGCGGCTGGCGAACCTGATCGCCTACCTGCGCACGCTCTCAGACAATCCGGCGCCGCTACCGCGCTAGGCAAGTTTCGCCGGAGCACTACAGCAGTTCCTCGAACGGCACGATGGTGCTCTTGACAGTCTTCATCGCCATGGCCTGCGCGACGGCGTCCTTGACGCCTGCGACCGTGAAGGGGAACAGCGTCTGCATCTTGCGCCATGGGTATTTGTCGCGCGCGCGATAGAGCATGTCGACGCCCAACGCGAGATCGTTGGCGGAGAAGGCCCATGAACCCAGCACCGAGATGTCCTTGGCCACGAAGCGGTGCCAGCTCGTCATGATGGAGCCGGCATCGGTGAACTGGCCCATCTCGACGTAGGTACCGCCGTCGCGCAGGAACTCGATGCCCTCTGGGCCGGCGCTCGGATGGCCGGAGCAGTCCATCACCACGTCGGCGCCCCAGCCGCCGACGATATCGCGCACCGCCTTGATGCGGGCCTCCGGTGTCTTGTGCGTCTCGATGTCGACGGTCGCCTCGGCGCCGAACTCGCGCGCCAGCTTGAGGCGCGGCTTCTCCGGCGCACCGACAGCGATGACGCGCCCCGCGCCCATCTCCTGCGCCGCCGCGATGGCCAGGATGCCGATCGGTCCCGTGCCCTGGATCACCACCGTGTCGCCCCAGGTGAAGCCGCCGGCCTTGATGGTACGGTTGAAGCCGCGGATACACGAGGTGAGCGGCTCGGACAGCGAGCCGAGCAGCAGGCTCATGTCGTCAGGCAGTTTGTAGATCTTGGTGCCGGGCAGCTCGCCAAGATCGACGTAGACGTACTCGGCCCAGCCGCCCCACAGGTGCGGTGGGCGGTCGAAGCCCAGGTAGCGACCGTAGTAGACCGGGTTCGGACAGCGGTTGGTCTGCTCGGGGTAGCGCTTGCACCAGTCGCAGAAACCGCACGGCATGAAGGGCGGCAGCATCATCTTGGAGCCGACGCCAATCGGCTTGCCCATGTGATCGGTTTTCAGCTCTGAGCCGATCTCGACGATCACGCCGGCCAGTTCGTGGCCAAGCGTGAAGGGCCACGGCAGCGGCTTGGGCCAATGACCCTTGAGGATATGCTGGTCGGTGCCGCACACGCCGCAGGCGGCGATCTTTATCAGTGCCCCCTTGGGCGGAACCTTTGGCCAGGGCACCTCGCGCATCACCGGATCGGCGCCGGGGCCGTCGTAGGTGGTGACGCGGATCTTGTCCTTGGCGGACGACTTCGGCTTTGGCGCCGGCCTGGCCATGGTGCGCTTGCTCCCCAGAAAAGATTGGGGCCAGCTTCCAGGGAAGCCGGCCCCATGTCCAGTGCGGTACTTCTCGAGATCGAACGGCTCAGGCTTTCTGGTTGCGGTATTTGATCAGGTAGCTGTCCATGGTGTAGTCGGCCACCTGCCACCACAGGTACTGGTCGGACCTGAAGGCGACGGTGCTGTCGTACATTTTCTTGAACCACTCGTTCTTCGCCGACAGCTCCACATAGAGTTCGTTGGCGGCCTTGAAGCAGCCGTCCATGACGTCCTGCGGGAAGGGCTTGAGCACGGCCCCCTGCGAGGCAAGGCGCTTGAGGGCTGTGGGATTGCCGTGATCATATTTGGCCGTCATCCACACACCTGACTCCTGCCCCGCCGCCAGCAGCGCCGCCTGATAGGTCTTCGGCAGCTCATTCCATTTGGCGAGGTTGAAGATGTAGTGCGGCGTCGCGCCGGGCTCCCACCAGCCGGGATAGTAGTAGTACTTGGCGACCTTGACGAAACCGAGCTTCTCGTCGTCGTAGGGGCCGACCCACTCGGCAGCGTCGATGGTGCCCTTCTCCAGCGCCGGATAGATGTCGCCGCCGGCGATCTGCTGCGGCACCACGCCAACCCGCTGCAGGATCAGTCCGGCGAAGCCGCCGACGCGGAACTTCAGTCCTTTCATGTCCTCCATCGAGTTGATCTCTTTGCGGAACCAGCCGCCCATCTGGCAGTTGGTCGAGCCGCTGATGAAGCCTGTCACGCCGAACTTCGTGCGCGTGAACTCGTCCATCAACTGCTGCCCGCCGCCATGCATGTACCAGGCGTTCTTCATGCGGCTGTTCATGCCGAACGGCAGATCGGTGCCGAACGTCATGGCGACGTCCTTGCCGAAATAATAGTAGAGCGCCGTGTGCCCCGCCTCGACCGTCCCATTCTGCACGGCATCGAGCACCTGCAGGCCGGGCACGATTTCGCCCGCCGCAAACACCTGGATCTGGAACTTGCCGTCGGTGATCTCGGCCACGCGCTTGGAGAGGTATTCGGGATTGCCAAATAGAGTATCCAGCGACTTCGGCCAGCTCGCGGTGAGCCGCCACTTGATCTCTGGAGACGACTGCGCGATGGCCGGAGACGCAATCGCCGTGGCGGCGGCGCCCAAGCCGCCGACGCTGGCAGCCTTCATGAATTTACGCCGTGAGACGTCTGTCATGCCTGTATCCTCCCAGTTTTGTTGAGGCCGGTTTTCCGGCTCGTGCGGTTCGCTTACTTCGGCAGATGTATGCATCGTGCCGATGGCCAGTATAGAGCCATTCTTTACACTTCTGAAGCCAGCGCCGGAAAATCGTTCGACGCTGCTCCGGCAGCGCGCCGAAGTTTTTCGCTGCCCGCCGCAACCGCCTGCAGCCAAAATGAAAAAGGGCCGGCTTCCTGGTGGAAGCCGGCCCAATACAGGTGCGCTGTGCCGCGTCAGGTCTTCTGGTTGCGGTAGCGGATCATGTAGCTGTCCATGGTGTAGTCATTCACCTGCGTCCACAGGTAGCTGTCGGCCATGAAAGCGGTATAGCTGTCGTAGATCTTCTTGAACGCCGGGTTCTTGGCATTGATCTCGGCGTAGAGTTCCTGGGCCGCCTTGTAGCAGCCGTCCATGATCTCCGTCGAGAATGGCTGCAGCTGTGCGCCCTGCGAGGCGAGCCGCTTCAGCGCCAGTGCGTTGACCGCGTCATACTTGGTCGATATCCACTGATTGGTCTCGAGGCAGGCGGACGTCAGCGCCTCCTTGTACAATTTCGGCAGCGCGTCCCACTTCTCGATGTTGGCGATGAACCCGTTCGTCGAATTCGGCTCCCACCAGCCCGGATAGTGATAAAACTTCGCCACCTTGACGAAGCCGAGCTTCTCGTCGTCGTAGGGTCCGACCCATTCCGCACCGTCGATGGTTCCCTTCTCCAGCGCCGGATAGATGTCGCCGCCGGCGATCTGCTGAGGCACCACGCCGATGCGTTGCACGATCTTGCCGGCAAACCCGCCGAGCCGCATCTTCAGGCCCTTCAGGTCATCCATCTTGAGGAGCTGCTTGCGGAACCAGCCGCCCATCTGGCAGTTGGTGTTACCTGCCGGGATGAAGTGGCTGTTGTAGGCCTTGAAGAACTCGTTCAGCAGGTCCTGACCGCCGCCGTGGATCAACCAGGCGTTCTGCTGCCGTGGGTTCATGCCGAACGGCAGAGCAGAGGCGAACACGAACGTGTCGTCCTTGCCGAAGTAGTAGTAGAGCGCCGTGTGGCCGCATTCGACAGTGCCGTTCTGCACGGCGTCGAGCACCTGCAGGCCCGGCACGATTTCGCCGGCAGCGAAGGTCTGGATCTGGAACTTGTTGTCGGTCAGCGCCGCAACCCGCGACGCGATCAACTCGGCGCCGCCATACAGCGTATCGAGCGACTTGGGCCAGCTGGTCGTCTGCCGCCACTTGATCTCCGGCATCGATTGGGCAATCGCCGGAGAGGCAACGGCCGCCGTAGCCGCGCCTAAACCGCCGACGCTGGCGGTTTTGATGAATTTACGACGTGAAACCTGGGTCATTCGCGGTGTCTCCTTGGAGTGGAAGCGACCGGTGTGCCCCGGTTCTTGTCAAACAAATTTGTTGGCGCAGTCCCGATGCTCCTGCCGCCGGCAGCTTAGCGGATTTCCCTATGCCTCCGAAAGGAGATTATGGGGCGATTAACCGCGCGTAGCCTTGCTCGATAGTCTCATTGAGCAGCACCTGATAGCCGGAGTGGGCGGGCTGATCGCGGCCGATCTCGCCGAGAGTTATTTCGGCAAAGCTTTCGCGCTTGACATAGACGATGGGCGCACTGACTGGCATGAAAAGTGCCCGCTGTTTGTGCAAAGTCGTGACGAGGCCACGCATCTGCCCGGCCAGATCGAGCTGCGACACCATCACCATGCGCATCGCGCCTTTGGTTAGCGACACCAGGTGAATGAACATCGAGGAGGCCGGGATGTACAGGCGCCCCCGATGCAGGAACGGCTTATCCGGTCGGTCGCGCTCCTGAAAGACCAGGCTTGGCCACTCGTCGTCCCAGGTGATGTCGGTGCGATAGGCCATGATGCCGCCCGGCGACGAGAAGGAAGGACGCAGGGTGAGGTAGCTGCCGAGATAATGATCGACCGCGTCGCGTGAATAGGCGCCCATGTATACAGGCGCGACCCGCCCGTGCGCGCCATTGCCTTCGGGCGCGTCGCGTAGCTCGCCATGCCCGCCGTTCCAGGACTCCTTTACCTTGTCGAAGTCGAGGCCCAGCACCATGCACACGTCAAACAGCGTCTGGTCGCGCACCGAGCGGCCCGACAGCAGGTTCTGGATGGTCTTCTCGTGGCAGTCGGCGGCATCCGCCAGCTCGGCCTGCGTCAGCTTCTTTTCGATCATCGCCGTCTTGATGAGCGAAAGCGCCGCCTGATGCTTGCCGCCGTCCGTGCGCATGATCTGCTTTGCCGAGAATCCCAGCCTCGGCGCCAGCCTAGCGGAAAGGGCGCCCATCTGCCAACTTGGGTAGGCGGCAACGGCCAGCGCAATGCACCGCTTCAACCAGCCATCGGCTCAATGCAGCCAACGCCGATGGCGCCCCGGCTCGCCCGGCAGCTTCAGTTCTTGACCTCGGCCGGCACGTTGCCTTTGAGGATGGCCGGCGTGATCGGCGGCTGCCCCGTGTCAAGCAGGATGCGCTGGCCTTCCGCTGAGAGGAGGAAGGCCACGAACGCCGTGGCCTCTGTCGGGTTCTTGGCCGTACCAGTGACGGTGGCCGCGTTGCGGATCGCCTCGCTCATATTGACGCTGGCCGGAAAGCGCACAGCATCGACGTCGTTGCGTGCGGCGACGGCGGCCGAATAGTAGACGATGCCGGCGTTGACAGTTCCCTCACGCACGGCACGCACCGCGTCCGGCACGCCGGTCGGCTTGGCGGGATCGATCACCGCCGCATCGATGATAGCCTGCGCCAACTCGGGCTTACCTTCGAAGTTGGTCGCCCGTTTCACGAACTCAATGGTGCGGCCGGTGGCCAGATCCTTCTCGCCGGTCACGCGCACGTATTTGACCCCCGGCTTGGCCAGATCGCCGACCTGCTTGACGCCGAGCGGATTGCCCTTGGCAGTGATCACTACCATCTCGTTGCCCGAGAAGATGGCGTACCACGACGCCGCATCCCGGTCGGAGTTGGCGACCTTCCTGCCTATCAGATCCTGGTCCATCACCGAGGGCGATGACGGCGCGAACACATCGCAGGCCTCGCCGTTCAGGATGCGCTCAGCCAGCTGCTTGGACACGCCCGACGTGAGATTGATGGTGACGCCGGCATTCTTCGTCTCGAAAGCCTTCTTCAGCTCGCGCATCGGACCAGCCAGCGAGTTGGCGTGAAACACCTCGATGCTACCCGCCGCTGCGCTGCCGGCGAGCAGAATGCAGAGGACGGCGACTTGGCAGATCGCCAAGCTGGCTTGCAGCAGGTGGCCATGGGCACGCGTCATCAAAGTCCTCCCGTGAACAGCTGATGTGGCTTCGGCCCTAACCCCGCACTACCGGCAACCTACTATAGCGGCCGACACGTTGATAGCTGTCGGCAACTTGACGCCCTCGGCCATGTCATGCAGCCTTCAGCATTGGTTGCGAAAAGGATTGGAGAATGTACGGCCGCATTCGTGCCTTTGCGCTGTTGATTGCCACTCTGTTCGCATCGTGGCCCAATCCCGCCGGCGCGCAGATACTGGGTGGGTACGTGCAGCGGGCGTCGGGTGCATCATTCTCGGTCGTCATCTTCATCCATGGTCTCACTGGAAATGCCAGGGAAACGTGGCTCAACCCGCAGTCGGCCACCTATTGGCCCAATCAGGTCGCACGCGAGCTGCCGCAGTACGATGTGTTCGTCGTCGACTACGTGACATCGATCCGCGATGGAACGACGTTTGCAAAGCTCGTGGCCGACATCGACATATTCTGGAAAAACCATCGGCTGTGGGACTACGACAGCGTCATTTTAGTCGGGCACAGCCTGGGCGGCCTCATAGCGAGACGGCTGGTGCTGGCAAACTCCGAGCAGGCCCCGAAGATCAAGATGAGTATCTGCTGGCAACGCCCAGCGGGGTTCGCGGCTGGCGAATTACGCGACGTCGATCGGCGTCGCAGGTGCGATTGTGCAAGACCTGCGCTCGATCGATGACGGCAGCCTGCTCGCCACTCTGGCCAACAGCTGGAACCAATCGGCCAGCGGAAGCATTCCGACCTATTGCGGCGTCGAAGGGCGACCGACCGCTCCGAAGGATTTCACGGGCACCACGCGATCCATCGCTGCGTCGCTCGTGGTCACCTATGCCAGCGGAGCTTTCCTGTGCAATCGCAAGATCACGCAGCATCCCCAGCACGACCACACTTCCATCGCCAAGCCGATCGACACCTCTGACAGCGTGCACGTGGAATTCCTGCACGCCCTCGCGGCGCGCTGAGCGCGGCTTCTAGGCGTGGCTCGTCGTGAGCGCGCCCCACAGCAGCACCATGCCGGCAAGGATCAGCAGCGCGTCCATCAGCAAGCGGAACTGGTCGGCCTCCAGGCGCAGCACGAAGCCTTTGGCCACCCAGGAGCCCGCCATCACCGTTGTGCCGATGATAAGGCCGCGTGCTGCCGTCTCCCACGACAGAGCGTTGAGGCGCTGGAACACGATGGTCTTGGTCAATCCGACGGCGATGGAGCCAACGGCCTCGGTCGACAGATAGGCGCCCTTGACGAGCCCGTACGCGATGAAGAAGGGCGTATTGATCGGGCCGGTCGAGGCCACCATGCCGGCCATGAAGCCGATGCCGGCACCGACGAATAGCAGGTGCCAGGCCTTGATGCGCAGCCCGCGCGCCATCAGCCAGCGCCGCATCGGCACCATCAGGAAGAACAGGACACCGAGGGTCGCTTCGACGATGTGCGGATCGAGCGTGAGCAGCGTGCGGGCGCCGAGGGCAGCAGCGGGCACCGCGGTCGCGCAGTAGTAGGCATTCGCCCGCCAATCGACTTCGCGCCACCACACCGCCACGCGTGACAGGTTGGCCATCAGCGCGGCAATCGCCATGATCGGCACGGCTTCCTGCGGGCCAAACGCCAGCATCAGGGCCGGCATCAGCATGATCGACGAGCCGAAGCCGACGATACCGCCGATGGTCCCCGCGGCGAGCCCCAGAGCCAGGATTGCCAGCCAGATCATGTCGGCGCACCTGACATCCGTCGCCCTCCTCCCAACCCTCTCCCAATGCGAAGAGGCATGGGGAAGGGGAACGGTCAACTGCTATCAAGGCAAGACCCGCTCCGGCCGCACATTCGGGGATTGACTTTCCGCGGCGACGGCCTAGCTAACAGCGCTTATGAACACGGTCGATCCACGCGAATTCCAAGTCGAGAGCGATGCTCGCGTGCTGGAGGCCAACCGGCCGAGCAGCAAGTACATCGACATTCCGGCATCGCAACCGCTGCGGCTCGACTGCGACCAGCTACTTGGCCCCTTCCGCATCGCCTACGAGACCTATGGCGAGCTGAATGCGGCCAAGTCGAACGCCATCCTGGTCACGCACGCCCTGACCGGCGACCAGTACGTCGCCAGCAAGAACCCCGTCACCGACAAGCCCGGCTGGTGGGAGACGCTGATCGGCCCCGGCAAGCCGATCGACACCAACCGCTTCTTCGTCATCTGCCCCAACATCCTGGGCGGCTGCATGGGCTCGACCGGGCCGGCCAGCATCAGGCCCGAAACCGGCAAGCCGTGGGGCCTGGACTTTCCCGTCATCACCATCGGCGACATGGTCGATGCACAGGTACGGCTGATCGATCACCTCGGCATCGACGAGCTGTTCTCGGTGATCGGCGGCTCGATGGGCGGCATGCAGGTGCTGGAGTGGGCTTCGCGCTACAAGGAGCGTGTGTTCACCGCCGTGCCGATCGCCACGGCCGCCTGGCACTCCTCACAGAACATCGCCTTCCACGAGGTCGGCCGGCAAGCCGTGATGGCTGACCCCGACTGGTGCAAGGGCCGCTACCTGGAAATGGGCAAGGAGCCGCGCAACGGGCTGGCCGTGGCGCGCATGGCCGCGCACATCACCTACCTGTCCGAGGAAGCGCTGCACCGCAAGTTCGGCCGCAACCTGCAGAACCGCGCGACCAAGACGTTCAGCTTCAACGCCGACTTTCAGGTGGAGAGCTACCTCCGCCATCAGGGCTCGACGTTCGTCGACCGTTTCGATGCCAACAGCTACCTCTACATCACGCGGGCGATGGACTACTTCGACCTCGCCGCCGAGCACGACGATGTGCTGGCCAACGCCTTCAAGGGCACCAGGACGCGCTTCTGCGTGGTCTCGTTTACCAGCGACTGGCTGTATCCGACGCGCGAAAGCCGCGAGATCGTGCAGGCGCTGAATGCGGTGGCGGCCAACGTCAGCTTTGTCGAGATCGAGTCCGACAAGGGCCACGACGCCTTTCTGCTGGACGAGCCGGAGCTGTTTGCCACCGTCACCGGCTTCCTCAACGCGGCCGCCTCCAAGCGCGGCCTCAACCCCGTCAAAGGCAAGCGCTGATGCTCGCCCCCAACACCCAGCGCCAGCACCGCGTCGACCACCTGCTGATCGCGCAGATGGTGGCGCAGGACTCGCGCGTGCTCGACGTCGGCTGCGGTGATGGTGCGCTGCTGCAGCTGCTGGCCGACACCAAGCAGGTCGACGGCCGCGGCATCGAGGTGTCGCGCGAGCGGGTCAATGCGTGCGTGGCGCGCGGCCTGTCGGTCATCCAGGGCGATGCCGATCGCGACCTCGACGACTATCCCGACGGCGCTTTCGACTACGCCATCCTCAGCCTCACCATCCAGGCGACGCGGCAGCCCAAAACCGTGCTCGAGCAGTTGCTGCGCATCGGCCGCAGGGCGATCGTATCATTCCCCAACTTCGGCCACTGGCGGGTGCGCTCGCAGCTGCTGCTGACCGGCCGCATGCCCGTCAACGAGCATCTGCCCGACTCCTGGTACGTGAGCCCCAATGCGCATCTGTGCACGATCAAGGATTTCGTCGACCTGTGCCGCGTGGTCGATGCGCGGGTCGAGCGCGCCGTGGCGTTCAACAGTTGGGGCCGCCAGCTCGGCACATGGATTCCGCTTACGGCCCACAACATGCTAGGCGAGAAGGCCGTGTTCATGCTGACCCGCAGGTAGGGACGGCACGCGGGTCTCAGCTGCGGCGCTTGCGACGCGCGGCGGCCACCTCTTCCAGGTCGATCACGGGAGCCTTGCGGTCGGTGGGGCGCGCCGGCGGTTCCGTCGACGTGCTGTGGCCAACCGCCACCGGATCGCTGGCGGGAAACGTATCGACCAGGGCCTCGTCGAGCTGCGCATCGAGCTTGCGATTGCCGCCCGGCTTGGATTTTCCGCCTTTTGCCTTGGCTGCCATCGCCGTCCTCTTTGCAAGCCGCAACGCTATGTAGATTGGGATGGCCTGGCCCGATCGCAATAAGCGAGGGCCGACCTCAAAAGCGAACGGGCGCCGCCGCTGTCGTGTGGCGTGCGCCCGTCGCAGGCAGATGGGCGCGGGGCGGGAGAGGCCATCTCCGCCCCGCGCCGCACCGGCTTACTTCGTCAGCACCTTGGCTCTCTTGTGCGCGTGGTGCTTGTGCCTGTGCTTCACGACCTTCCTCTGGCAGTCCCAGCGGTGCATCCAGCCGAACATGCAGTCCCGCTTGCACCAGTCGGACCGATAGTCGTAGCGATCGAAATGCGCGGACGCGGTACCCGGCACGGCCATCGTGACAAACGCAACGGCCACGGCGGCCAAGCTCAATTTGCCTTTCATCAAAGTTGTCTCCTCAGACGGATCAGCCATATCGCGCGACGGCTCTTGCCGTCGCAGGCGAATATCTTCGGGCCACGAAGCTTTCGTGTTTCTGAATATTTCAGTAGTGCAGAGGATATATTGGATACGAATGATTTAAATCCATAAATGCCCCATAAATGCTTGTAGAGGCAAAACTAAAAACTCGCCCGAAGATGTATTTCCACCTCTGACCCAAATACCTCCTGTTATGCTGGCGCAGGCTCAAATCGGGGAGGCACCTGACATGTCGCGACGCGCACTTGCCGCGGAATTCTTCGGCACATTCATGCTCATGGCGTCCGTGCTGGCTGCTTTCTTCTATGCTTTTGCGACACCGACGGGCGCGGCCGGCATTGCCGGGGTGGCGCTTGCGGTCGGCTGCACGGTCATGGCTCTGGCATTCGCGATCGGCCACATCTCGGGCGGCCATTTCAATCCGGCGGTGACGCTCGGACTGGTCGCCGGAGGGCGGGTCGACATGGGCAGTGCACCCGGCTACATCGCCGCCCAGTGCCTCGGCAGCATTGCGGCAGGAGCCTTGTTCAGCCTGATCGGCAAGGCACCGGCCAACTTTGCGGCCAATGGTTACGGCTCGCAGTCCATGCTGCAGATGGGCATTCTGCCGGTGTTCCTGATTGAACTGTTGCTGACCGCCTTCTTCATCGTTGTCATCATGGGTGCGACCAGCCGCAAGGCCGCCGCGGGCTTCGCACCGATCGCCGTCGGCGCAACGCTGGCTGCCATCCACGTCATGGCCATTCCGATCTCCAACGCCTCGGTCAATCCGGCGCGCAGCCTGGGCAGCGCCGTCTTCGGGGGCGCGACGGCGTTAGGTCAGCTGTGGCTGTTCTGGGTAGCACCGATTCTCGGCGCCGTGATCGGCGGCGCCACGGCACGCTGGCTGCTGGAGGAATAGATTTCAGGTTGCAGGAATGGGTCGTCAGTGCGTCAGCCAAGCGCGCAGGGCGTGGTTGACAGCGTCGGGCTGCTCCAGCGTCGAGAGATGGCCGCAGTCCTCGATAACCTGCAGGCGGGCGCCAGGGATGGCGCCGGCCATCTCCTCTGACAGTTCGAGCGGCGTCAGCACGTCCTGCCGACCGACCAGCACAAGCGTCGGGCAGCGGATGCCGGACAGGAGCGGGCGGTTGTCACCCCGCGCCATCAGCGCCGCATGCTGGCGGAGGAAAGCTTCCACGCCGGTGTCGGTGGCCATCTGCACGATTAGGTCGACAAATGTCTTGTCGGCCAGCCGGTCAGCGTGGATCAGGAGCGGCAGGAGTTCCTGCTGGACCCTGGCCGCGCCCTCGCGTCGCGCCATTTCATTGAGCTGCAGGCGGCGCTCCTTGCGCTCTGGCGTATCGGCGCGGGAGCCGGTGTCGAGCAGCGCCAGCCGCGCCACCCGCTCCGGTGCCTGCAGCACGATCTGTTGCGCGATGTATCCCCCCATCGAGAGACCGGCGAGGGCGAAGCGTTGCGGCGTCGCGGCCAGGATCGACTGGGCGATAGCCTGCATGGTGTCGTGGCGGGTGTGATCACCGATCGTAATGTCGGCGATGTCAGACAGGCCCGCCATCTGCGGCGCCCATTGCGCCGGCGAGCACAGAAGACCGGGGACCAGCACCAGAGGTGTTTTGTCGGCCATTGCGCGCCTTCTCCTGGAACTTATCGTGAGCCAGAATGCTGATCCGTAGGACCGCGCGCCACAGGCGCGAAAACGTCAGTCGCGGCCCTCTGTGAGCGCCCCCTGTTGGCAAGACTGTCTCCGAATCGCACCATCGGCAGGCCCGCCCACAGGCCATGTTGACGCAGCATGGCAGAACTGCCCCCTATCTCGCGTCGCCGCCTTGCTTTCCACGGCGAACAATGCCATTTACCAAGCATCGACGGGCGCAGGGGATCGAATTTCATAGATCCATTTTCCCCGAAGCTGAAAGCTTTCCCGTTAGGCCCTTTCGCGGCTAACCCCCTGCGCTCTGGTTGCCGACACCGCGCTGCTCTAGCGTTGCGCGAGCGTCGGCTCGTCACCAGACGCACGGAGAAGATTGCTTTTGCAGACCACTACGTTCGCTGAGCTCGGACTCAGCGCCAAAGTGCAGGCCGCCATCGAGGCCGCCGGCTACACTACGCCCACCCCCATCCAATCCCAGGCCATCCCGGTTGCCGTAACGGGCCGCGATGTGCTCGGCATCGCCCAGACCGGCACCGGCAAGACGGCCGGTTTCGTGCTGCCCATGCTGGCAAGGCTGGAAAGCGGACGCGCCAGGGCGCGCATGCCGCGCTCGCTGATCCTGGCGCCGACGCGCGAACTCGCTGCGCAGGTGGCACAGAGCTTCGAGAAATACGGGGTCAACCACCGGTTGACCGTGGCGCTGCTGATCGGCGGCGTCTCCTTCGACGACCAGCTCAAAAAGCTGGATCGCGGCGCTGACGTGCTGATCGCCACGCCGGGGCGGCTCCTTGATCACTTCGGACGCGGCAAGATCCTGCTGTCGGGCGTCGAGATCCTGGTCATCGACGAAGCGGATCGCATGCTCGACATGGGCTTCATTCCCGATATCGAGCGCATCTGTAAGCTTCTGCCGCCGCGCCGGCAGACGCTGTTCTTCTCGGCCACCATGCCGCCCGAGATCACGCGCCTGGTCAATACGTTCCTCAAGGACCCCGTGCGCATCGAAGTGGCAAAGCCCGCCACAACTGCTGCGCTCATCACTCAGCTGTTCCGCTTCTGCCCCTCGACCGAGGACTGGGAAAAGCGCGAGGTGTTGCGTGAGCTGATCCGCAGCGAGAACGTCAAGAACGCCATCATATTCTGCAACCGCAAGCGCGACGTGGCGATCCTGCTGAAGTCGCTGCAGAAGCACGGCTTCAATGCGGGCGCGCTGCACGGCGATATGGATCAGATGAGCCGGATGGCGACGCTGGATGCGTTCCGCGAAGGACGCATCAGCCTGCTGGCCGCCAGCGACGTGGCGGCGCGCGGGCTCGATATCCCCGACGTCAGCCACATCTTCAATTTCGACGTGCCGTGGCAGTCCGACGACTACGTGCATCGCATCGGCCGTACGGGTCGCGCCGGCAAGGAAGGCCGTTCGCTGACGCTCGTGACGCCCGAGGACGGCAAGCAGCTCAAGGACATCGAGAAGATGCTGGGCACGGCGATCGCATGGATCGGCGACGCACCCGGCGCGGAAGACCTGTCTTCGGCCAAGCGCCGGCGCGGGCGCGGCGGGCGTGGGGCTTCGGCCGAGCGCTGCGGCGGTCGCGAGGCGCGCGGCGGCAGGTCCGGCCGCAATGGCGCACCGCATCGTTCGGATCGCCACAGCGAGCCGCGCCAGAATGGCGAGCGGCATGCCGAGCCGATACGGGCCGCGCGCATAGAAGGCGTCGAGGCGAGCGATCAGCCGAACGAGCAGCGCCAGCCACGCCAGGAGGCCCCGCGCCAAGAAGGCCCGCGCCAGCGCAGCAGCGGCTACCAGCAGGGCCGGCCGCAGAAGCCGCGGCCGCAGCATGGCGCCCCGCGCGAAGCCCGTCCCGAGCAGCGCGGCCACAGCGAGCAGCGCGGCGCATCGCATGAACGGCCGCAACGGCCGGAGCGCAAACGCCACGTCGAGCGCGATCATGATCGCGGACCGGCTCCGGTCGGCCTCGGCGATCACGTGCCGGCCTTCCTGAAGAAGACCACGCGCCTCGCCCAGCGCTGAATAGGTTGGGTTGGCGCGCCGGCGCGTAACCCGACATTGGCTCGCCAATAGTTGCGTTGGGTTACGGACTTGACCCGAACCCAATCCTCTGTTGCTCGTGCGTGCTATATACGCCCGCATGACGAACGCATCCCCTGCACAGATCCTGGCGGACCTATGGTTTGCCACCGGTGGTGATCCGGAAGCACTCGCGCGCGTTATCCTGACCGGCGCCGAGCCTGCCCTGCCGTCGTCCTTCCGCGTCGGGGCGGCGGCGCAGACCAGCATCGCCGCGGCGGGACTGGCAGCCGCCGAGCTCTGGCGGCAGCGCACCGGCCGCAACCAGACCGTCTCGGTCGACCTGCGCCATGCGGCGGTCGAGTTTCGCAGCGAGCGACACGCGCGTATCGCGGGGCAGCCCCCAGCACCGCTGTGGGACAAGATTGCCGGCGTCTATCGCACCGGTGATGGCCGCTGGGTGCGCCTGCACACCAACTTCCCGCATCATAGAGACGGCATCCTCAACCTGCTGCAATGCGCCTACGAGCGCGAGGCGGTACAGGCGGCCCTCCTGAAGTGGGACGCAGAGCGGTTCGAGACGGCCGCCGCGGACGCCAAGCTGGTCGCCACCATGATGCGCTCGCCGGCGGAATGGGCCGCGCACGCCCATGGCCAGGCGCTCGCCACGCTGCCGCTGCTCGAGATCACTCGGATCGGCGAGGCTCCACCGCGGCGTCTGCCTAAGGCGGAGCGACCCTTGTCGGGTGTGCGCGTACTTGACCTCACCCGGGTGCTCGCCGGGCCCGTTTGCGGACGCACGCTCGCCGCGCACGGCGCCGACGTGATGCGCGTGACCGGGCCGCATCTGCCAGGCCTCGGGGCGCACGATATCGACCTCGGCCGCGGCAAGCTCTCGACTGAGCTCGACCTGCGCGCGGGAGAAGAACGCGAGCGGCTCGCCAGCCTGCTGCGCGAGGCGCACGTGTTCGTGCAAGGCTACCGGCCCGGCGGCCTGGCTGCGCTGGGGTTCTCGCCCGAGGCCTGCGCCGAGATGCGCCCCGGCATCGTCGCGGTGACGTTGTCGGCATACGGACACGCGGGCCCCTGGGCCGGCAGGCGCGGGTTCGACTCGCTGGTGCAGACGGCCAGCGGGTTCAACCACGCCGAGGCCGAGGCGGCCGGCACGGAGGGCCCGAAGGAGCTGCCCTGTCAGGCACTCGATCACGCCACCGGTTACCTGATGGCGTTCGGGGTGATAATGGCGCTGATGCGCAAGGCCAGCGAAGGCGGCTCCTGGCACGTGCGCGTGTCGCTGGCGCAGACAGGGCGCTGGCTGGCCGACCTCGGACGCGTCGAGCGCGGCTTCGCGGTCGCTGATCCAGGCCACGCCGACATCGCCGATCTGCTCGACGAGATGGACACTCCGCTCGGCCGCCTGACGTTCGTCCGGCACGCCGCCGTACTGTCAGAGACGCCGGCCCACTGGGACCGGCCGCCGGCGCGGCTCGGTGCGCACGCGCCGCTCTGGCCCGAGCCGGAGGAGTGAGCAGCAGCTTGCGCCGTCTTACCGAGCGCTTCGCCGCGACGATAGACCCACGAATCCTGTGCTCAAGAAACAACGAGAAAGAGCAAGATTTTCAGCTTCGGCCGATGCGCTGCGATTGCTGCGACTTGTGCAATCGAATCACAATCTGAAGAACCTGCTGCGCGGCGTCGATGCCAAGTCATCGGCGTGGTCGTTTCGTCCGCTTCGATGCCCTGTTGATTGACGCCCGCCGTCCGGCTGCCACCGCAGCGCTTGCCCATTCCAGCATCTCGTCGGGATCGTCGAGCAGTCGCTCCGGCACGCGCCGATAGGCCTCCATGCGGACTGACTTGCCTCTGGCCTCGTAAATGAAGGGCTCGAGTCCCTCTGCCTCATAGGCATCGCGATTGCCCTCATCGACCTTGAAGTGCAGCACATCGCGCAGCAGCAGCGCGAAGATGATGCCGTCACAGTAAATGCCTGCGCCGCTGAACATGCGTCGCGCCGTGATGGGACCGAGGCCTCGCAGCTGGTCTCGCAGGAACTCGAGGAAATCCTCGCTGACAGCCATATCGCGCACGTATCACGTTTTGCTGAACGCATCGGTGCCGACGCGTTAACACCGCATTGAGGCACTTGCTTCTAGGAGCGTTGACCGACTTTCGTTGCCCCAATCGAGGAGCCTACACCATGGCCACCATCACCACCAAAGACGGCACGCAGATCTATTACAACGACTGGGGCAAGGGGCAGGCGGTTGTCTTCAGTCACGGCTGGCCGCTCAGCGCCGACGCCTTCGAGGACCAGATGTTCTACCTGACCTCGCGTGGCTATCGCTGCATCGCCCATGACCGGCGCGGGCATGGCCGCTCCAGCCAGCCCTGGCAAGGCAACGATCTCGACACCTACGCCGACGACCTCGCCGAACTGATGGCCAAGCTCGACATCAAGGAGGCGATCCACGTCGGCCACTCGACCGGCGGCGGCGAGGTCGCGCGCTACATCGGCCGGCACGGCACCAAACGCGTCGCCAAGGCGGTTCTGATCGGCGCCATCCCGCCGCTGATGCTGAAGACGCCGAGCAATCCCGCCGGCACGCCGAAGGAGGTGTTCGACCAGTTGCGTGCCAGCGTGCTCGCCGACCGCTCGCAGTTCTGGAAGGATCTGTCGATGGCGTTCTACGGCTACAACCGGAAGGGCGCCAAAGTCTCGGAAGGCGTGCGCAACTCCTTCTGGCTACAGGGCATGATGTGCGGCATGCCGGCCAGCTACTTCTGCATCAAGGCCTTTTCGGAGACCGACACCACCGAGGACCTGAAGAAGTTCGACGTGCCGACGCTGATCCTGCACGGCGACGACGATCAGATCGTTCCGATCGGTGCCGCCGCCATGCTGTCGTCCAAGATCATCAAGGGTGCCAAGCTCAAGGTCTACAAGGGCGCCCCGCACGGCATGTGCACGACCCTGAAGGATGAGGTCAACGAGGACCTGCTCGGCTTCATCAAGAGCTGAGCTGTCGCCGCTTCAGCGACGCGGCCATCTCCAACTCAGTCCTGAGCCTGTCGAAACACGGCGTATTGACTGCACACGCCCTTCGACAAGCTCAGGGCCGGGGATCGGCCGGATGCGCAAGGTGCAACTCCTGCACGATGGCCTCCACGACACGGCGCGGCGACAGCACGATGGGCACGCTGAGCGCGTGCTCGTCGGCCTGCGGCTCCTCCAGCGCGTCGAACTGGGTCTTGAGCAGCGCCGGCGGCATGAAGTGGTTCTTGCGCCGGCTGATGCGGTCGCCGATCAGCGCCATGTCGCCCTTCAGGTAGACGAGCCGAACATCGGGCCGGTCGCCGACGATGACACGGCGATAGGAGCGCTTGAGGGCGGAGCAGGAGACGATCCCGCATTCACCGGCCGCGAGCCGCTCGTCGATCCAGCGGGCGATGGCGGCGAGCCACGGCTGACGGTCCTCGTCGGTCAGGGGCAGGCCTTTGCTCATCTTGTCGATGTTGGCCTGCGGATGGAAGCTGTCGGCGTCACGGAACGGCCAGCCGAGGATCTTGGACAGGCGCAAGCCGATGGTGCTCTTGCCGGATCCGGATACGCCCATCAGCACCAGCACCATCGGCTTGGCGTTATCCGTCATGTCCCGAGTCCCCAATTCAACTCGATTTGCCGGAATCCGGTTTGACGCTCTCGACATGACCGCCGAAGCCTTTGCGCATGGCGGAGAGCACCTTCTCGGCAAAGGTGTGGTCCTGGCGCGAGCGGAAACGGGCGTAGAGCGCGGCGGTCAGCACCTCGGCCGGCACTGCCTCCTCGATGGCGGCCTGCACGGTCCAGCGGCCTTCGCCGGAGTCGGCGACATGGCCGGAATAGCCGGCAAGCTGCGGGTCTTCGGCCAGGGCCGCCGCGGTCAGATCGAGCAGCCACGAGGTGATGACGCTGCCGCGCCGCCAGACCTCGGCCACGTCGACAACGTCGATGGCGAGGCGCTGCCCCGCCGGCAGCGCCGGCGAGTTGGCGTTCTTGAGGATGTCGAAGCCCTCGGCCATGGCCTGCATCATGCCGTACTCGATGCCGTTGTGGATCATTTTCACGAAATGCCCGGCGCCGCTCGAGCCGCAGTGCAGGTAGCCCTGCTCGGCGCGTGCGTCGCGGCCTTTGCGGGTGGCGGTCGCCGGAACACCTGCCATGCCCGGCGCCAGCGCGGCGAAAATGGGATCGAGCCGTTGCACCACGGCAGCCTCGCCGCCGATCATCAGGCAGTAGCCACGCTCCAGCCCCCACACGCCGCCGGACGTGCCGACATCAACGTAGTGGATACCCTTGGCGCGCAGCGAGCCGGCGCGGCGGATGTCGTCCTTCCAGAAGGTGTTGCCGCCGTCGATCAGCACATCGCCGGAGTCGAGCAGATCTGCCAGCTCCACGATGGCGGCCTCGGTGATCTCGCCGGCCGGCAGCATCAGCCACACGACACGGGGGGCAGCGAGCGCCCGCACCAGCACGGCAACACTGTCGACGGCGGTGGCACCTTCGCCGGCCAGGCGGCGGCCGGGCTCCGCATCTCGATCATGGACGACGCAGGCATGGCCATGGCGCATGAGGCGGCGGGCGATGTTGGCGCCCATGCGTCCTAGCCCGACGATGCCGATGTGCATGCTGATCCTCCAGGCTGCGGAGCGTGCACCAACACTTCGCGATTGTCATCCCGGCCTGAGCGCGAAGGCGCGCAGAGCCGGGATCCAGGGGTTCAAACTCGCTGGTCGCGGATTTTCGCTGGCGCGAATTGCGGGATGACAGATGGGATATTGATCAGAACATATTGAGCGCGAGCCGTGCCTCGTCGGACATGCGGCTCTGCTCCCAGGGCGGGTCGAAGGTGAGCTTGACGGATACCTGGCCGACGCCCGGCACCGAAGCGACCGCATTCTCGACCCACTGCGGCATCTCGCCGGCCACCGGGCAGCCCGGAGCGGTCAGGGTCATCTCGACGGCCACGTTGCGATCGTCGTCGACGTCGATCTTGTAGATCAGGCCGAGCTCGTAGATGTCGGCCGGAATCTCGGGATCATAGACCGTCTTGAGAGCGGCGATGATGTCGGCAGTGAGCTGCTCCAACTCCTCGGCCGGGATCGACGAGCCCGACACGGCTGTGGCCGTTTTCTGCTCGTCCTGCTCCGCCCCTTGCATGGCTTTGCTGTCCATAGCTCCACACTCCGCGTCATGCCCGAGAAGGCGGGCACCCATGCAAACTTCCGCAAACTCGACGCTGGCGTGGATCCCCGCCTCCGCGGGGATGACGCCACATCACGCAAAGAACGCGCGTGCCTTGATCAGGGCCTCGGCCAGAGCATCGACCTCGGCCTTGGTGTTGTACATCGCCAGCGAGGCCCGGCAGGTGGCCGTCACGCCGAGCCGCTCCATCAGCGGCTGGGCGCAGTGGTGGCCGGCGCGCACCGCCACGCCCATGCGATCGATGTAGGTCGATATGTCATGTGGGTGCACGCCGTCCATGCTGAAAGAGACGATCGCGCCCTTGTCCTTGGCCTGGCCATGGATCTTCAGCCAGTTGAGCTGGGCGAGGCGGGTATGCGCATACTCTTTGAGGTCATGCTCGTGGCGGGCAATGTTGTCGCGCCCGATCTGCAACATGTAGTCGAGGGCGGCACCCAGCCCGATCGCCTGCACGATCGCCGGCGTGCCGGCCTCGAACTTGTGCGGCGGCTTGCCGTAGGTGATGCGGTCGGTGTGCACGCTTTCGATCATGTCGCCACCACCCTGGTAGGGCGGCATGGCATCGAGGTGCTTGCGCTTGGCGTACAGCACGCCGATGCCGGTCGGACCATAGGTCTTATGACCGGTGAAGGCATAGAAGTCGCAATCGAGGTCGGCCACGTCGATGGGCATGTGCACGGCCGCCTGCGCGCCGTCGACGAACACTGGGATGCCGCGCGCATGGGCCATGCGCACGATCTCCTTGATCGGCACGACGGTGCCCAGCACGTTCGACATGTGCGTGATGGCGACGATCTTCGTGCGCCGCGACAGCAGCTTTTCGAACTCGTCGAGCAGGAAGGTGCCGTCGTCGGCGATCGGCGCCCACCTGAGGACGGCGCCCTTGCGCTCGCGGAGGAAATGCCACGGCACGATGTTGGAGTGGTGCTCCATGATCGAGAGCACGATCTCGTCGCCGGCCTTGAAGTTCATGCCGAACGAGGATGCCACCAGGTTGGCCGCATCCGTCAGGTTGCGGGTGAAGATGATCTCGTCGGTGCTGGGCGCGTTGAGGAAACGGCGCACGATCTCGCGCGCCTCCTCGAACTCGGCGGTCGCCGTGTTGGAGAGATAGTGCAGCCCGCGATGCACGTTGGCGTATTCGCTGCTGTAGACGCGCTGGATGGTATCGAGCACCACGCGCGGCTTCTGGGCGGAGGCGCCGTTATCCAGATAGACCAGCGGCTTGCCGTACACCTGCGTGGACAGGATCGGGAAGTCGCCGCGCACGGCTTCGACATCGAAGGGCTTGCCGCCGACAAGGTCCGTGTTGTTCGGTCTCACGTTCATGGCCATCCTTTGCCGCAACGCGGCGCTCAGGCCGACAGCCCCGCCAGACGACCAAGCGCAATCTGCGCCAGCGCCGCGCGTACGGCCTCGTCCTCGATCTTGTCGAGCGCTTCGCCGACGAAGCTCTCGATCAGCATGGCGCGCGCCGTTGTCAGGGGAATACCGCGCGCGCGCAGATAGAACACTAGGTCGGCATCGATCTCGGCGGCAGTCGAGCCGTGGCCGCACACGACGTCGTCGGCGTGGATCTCGAGCTCCGGCTTGGAGTCGAACTCTGCCTCCTCCGACAGCATCAGCACCTGTGCCATCTGCTTGCCGTCGGTCTTCTGCGCGTCCGGACGCACGATCACCTTGCCCTGGAACACGCCGCGGGCGCGGTCGGCGAGCACGCCCTTGAACAGCTCGCGGCTCTCGCAACGGGGCACGGCATGATCGACCACCAGCGTGGTGTCGATGTGCTCGTTGCCGCGGCCGAGGAAGGTGCCGGAGATATCGACCTTGGATGCCCTCGCCCTGGAACAGGGCAAACAACGAATTGCGCACCAGCGCCGTCGAGGCTGTCAGATGGAAGGCACGGTAGAAGGAGCCGGCCGCGAGCGTGGTCATCCAGCTGGCGAGGTGGGTCGCGCCGCCGCCTTCCAGCGTGACCTTGAGGTGGGACAGCTCCGCACGATCGCCCAGCATCACCTCGCTCAGCGTGTTGGTCTGGCCGGCGGCCGCGTCCGGCAACGTCACATAAGCCTCGATCAGGGTGGCACGCGCATCGGTGCCGACCCGTACGATGTTGCGCGTGGTGACTAGGCTCGGCTGTTTGGCCGCGCGGGCGAACACCAGCAGCAGCGGCTTGGCGAGCTTCGCGCCGTCGGCGATGCGCGCTAGCGCACCGTCCGTCATGAAGGCTGTGTTGAGCGCGACCACGGCTTCCTGTCCGGGCGACTTGGTCGCGACCAGTCCTTCCGACTTCGGCAGCTCTGCTGCGAGGGGACCGATCTGCAGCCCCTTGACGCCAGCGACGTCTGAAAGCTCGGCGCGATAGCGGCCATCGACGAACACCACGCGGTAGGCATCGAGCCCGGCCAGCCCCTCCAGCGCGGTGTCGATCTCTTGCCGGCTGGCAGACGCGTCGCCGGCCAGGGCGGGCGGGAGCGCCTCCTTGATGGCGTTGCGCAGGTCGGTGTACTTCCATGCCTCGATGCGACGGTGCGGCAGGCCGAGCGCCGCGAACGCACCGATGGCAGCCTTGCGCGCCTCACCGATGGCAGCGTCGCCAGGCAGCCGTCCGGCCACCGCCTCGAACTGCTGGGTGAGCGCCTGCTCTGCCTTGGTTCTGGAAACAGCCACTGTCATTGCGTGCCTCAAGCCTTCTCGAGGACTTTGCCCTTGAAGCCGGCATAGCCCGACTTCTCCAGCTCCAGCGCCAGCTCCTTGCCGCCGCTCTTGGTGATCACGCCGTCGGCCATCACGTGCACCTTGTCGGGCACGATGTAGTTGAGCAGCCGCTGGTAGTGGGTGATGACCAGCATCGCCCGATCCTGGGAGCGCAGAGCGTTGACGCCCTCAGACACGACGCGCACGGCATCGATATCCAAGCCCGAATCGGTCTCGTCGAGCACGCACAGGGTCGGCTCCAGCATGGCCATCTGCAGGATTTCCATGCGCTTCTTCTCGCCACCCGAGAAGCCGACATTGACCGGACGCTTCAGCATCTCCTCGGCCATGCCGAGGCGGGCGGCTTCGGCGCGCACGCGCTTGAGGAATTCGGGTGTGGTGAATTCGCTCTGCCCGCGCTTCTTGCGAACGGCATTCACAGCCGTGCGCAGGAAGGTCATGGTGGCGACGCCCGGGATCTCCATCGGGTACTGGAAGGCCAGGAAGACGCCCTTGGCCGCCCGCTCGTCGGGCTCCATGTCGAGGATGCTCTCGCCGTTCCAGAGAATCTCGCCGTCGGTCACCTCATAGCCGTCGCGGCCGGCCAGCACATAAGCCAGGGTCGACTTGCCCGAGCCGTTCGGGCCCATGATGGCGTGCACCTCGCCCTTCGGCAGCTGCAGGCTGACGCCCTTCAGGATCGGCTTGTCCTCATCGGCCAGCTTCACATGCAGGTTTTTTATTTCAAGCATTGCTCACGACATCTCCGCTCGTGCGGCCCCGACCCCGGATGGGCAAGGCCGCACACGTCTCAACCGCTGTCTGCGCCGCTGCCCAGCACCTCGATCTCGGTCGGGTACAGCACACCCATCCAGTCGCACGAATCTGCTTTCGCCCGGCCCTTCTTGTTGAACTCGACCAGGAACGCCTCGCCGGTGCCGAAGGTCTCCACCACGGTGACGACGTCACCCGGCCGCAGCACCAACCCAGGGCTGGTCTTCGACAGCGCGTTGCGGCGTTTGCACTCCCGCTCGTCCATCTCCCGCCGCAGCTTCGCCGTCATCACCGAAACCATGTCCGCCGCATCACGCATCCGATGTCTCCATTTATCCTCGAGTGCCTCGTTCCCTACCCCTAAGGCCGGTTGGTTCCCGACCCCATGCTTATAGTTACCCCTGGCCTACTTTCCCCAGCGCCAGCCCCACTGTCCATCTGTCTTTGCACGACATAGCTGGAGGAAGGCCGCCATCACGATCGCGTCAAACAGCAACCAGCCGCCGATTTTCCAACCACTCGCGCGACTTGCAGGGTCCGCTTCAACTCCGAAGACAAGCAGCCCGGAACCCAGGATCAGGGCCAGGGTGCCGATCGTCGCCGCCCAACCCTTCCAGTTGGCGGGCGTGGCGCCGTAGCCGCGCGTCTTCGGCCTGAACCAGTAGTCGCTCATTGACCTAGCCCACCGAGCCTTCCAGCGAGATGCCGATCAGCTTCTGCGTCTCGGCCATGAACTCCATGGGCAGATGCTGCAGCACGTCACGCACGAAGCCGTTGACGATCAGCGCCACCGCCTCCTCCGAGGACAGGCCGCGCTGCCGGCAATAGAACAGCTTGTCGTCCGAGATCTTCGAGGTGGTGGCCTCGTGCTCGAAGTGCGCGGTGGAATTCTTAGCCTCGATGTAAGGCACAGTGTGGGCGCCGCACTTGTCGCCAATCAAAAGCGAATCGCAGTTGGTGAAGTTGCGCGTATTGGTAGCCTTGCGGTGCGCCGAGACCAGTCCGCGATAAGTATTCTGCGAGTGGCCGGCGGCAATACCCTTGGAGATGATGCGGCTCGACGTGTTCTTGCCGAGGTGGATCATCTTGGTGCCGCTGTCGACCTGCTGGTAGCCGTTGGACACCGCGATCGAATAAAACTCACCGCGCGAGCCGTCCCCGCGCAGGATGCAGCTCGGATACTTCCAGGTGATAGCCGAGCCGGTTTCCACCTGCGTCCAGCTGATCTTGGAGTTGCGGCCGCGGCAGTCGCCACGCTTGGTGACAAAGTTATAGATGCCGCCCTTGCCGTGCTTGTCGCCCGGGTACCAGTTCTGCACCGTGGAATACTTGATCTCGGCATCGTCCAGCGCGATCAGCTCGACCACGGCCGCGTGCAGCTGGTGCTCGTCGCGCATCGGCGCCGTGCAGCCTTCGAGGTAGCTCACGTAGGCGCCCTTGTCGGCGATGATCAGCGTGCGCTCGAACTGGCCGGTCTGCTTCTCGTTGATGCGGAAGTAGGTGGACAGTTCCATCGGGCAGCGCACGCCCTCGGGCACGTACACGAACGACCCGTCGGAGAACACCGCCGAGTTGAGCGAGGCGTAGAAGTTGTCCGACTGCGGTACCACCGAGCCCAGGTACTTGCGCACCAGCTCAGGATGCTCGCGCACCGCTTCCGAGATCGAGCAGAAGATGACGCCGGCCTTCTTCAGCTCGTCCTTGAAGGTGGTGACGACCGAGACCGAGTCGAACACGGCATCGACGGCGACGCGCGACCCGTTCTGAGCGCCGGCACCCTTCACGCCCGCCAGGATCTCGCGCTCGCGCAGCGGGATGCCGAGCTTTTCGTAGGTGCGCAGCAGCTCGGGGTCGACGTCAGCGAGGCTCTTGGGGCCTTCGGTCGATTTCGGAGCGGAGTAGTAATACAGGTTCTGGAAGTCGATCTTGGGGTAGTGCACGTTGGCCCAGGTGGGCTCCGTCATGGTCTTCCAGCGCCGGAAGGCTTCCAGCCGCCATTCCAACATCCAGCCGGGCTCGCCCTTCTTCTTGGAGATGAAGGCAACGGTGCTCTCGTCGAGACCCTTGGGGGCCTTGACGAACTCGATGTCCGTCTCGAACCCGTACTTGTACTGGTCGACATCGATCCGCTTGACCTGATCGATCGTCTCTTGAAGTGCTGGCATGCCTCTGTACGTCCTCTATGCGTTGGAGCGCCTCACGCGACCTTGCGGCTCGCGGGGCGGCTGTTGATTTTCGTCCAGGCGTATAGGAATGCGTCGATATCAGCTGCGGTAGTGGCCGGGCCGGTGCTGACGCGGATCGCGCCCTTGGCGAGCGTGGCGTCGACGCCCATGGCATCGAGCACATGGCTTCGCCCCACCTTGCCCGACGAGCAGGCCGAGCCCGAGCTCACGGCAACGCCGTCGAGGTCGAGCGCGATCAGCGCCGTCTCAGCCGCCATGGCGGGCGCTGCAAAGCAGCTGGTGTTGGGCAGACGCTGCGCGCGTTCGCCAAAAATCACCGTATCGGGACGAATGGCGCGCAGTCCCGCTTCCAGCCGCTGCTGGTGATGCGCCGCCCCACCGGCGAACGCCTCTGTCTCCGTGATTGCTGCTTCGAACGCAGCCGCGAAGCCGGCAATGCCGGCCACATTCTCGGTACCCGAGCGCTGGCGCCGCTCCTGCCCACCGCCCCTGATCAGCGGCTCGGGCTGCACGCGGTCGCTGGCTACCACCACGGCACCGACGCCCTTCGGCCCGCCCAGCTTGTGGCTCGACAGGATCAGCACGTCGGCCCCGATTGCCTCGGCGTCGCACGGAGCGCGGCCGGCAAGCTGGACGGCATCGCAGACGAATGCTGCACCCACTGCCTGCGTCAGCTGGGCGATGGTCCGGGTCGGCTGCACCACGCCGGTCTCGTTGTTGGCGGCCTGCACGGCGACCATGACGGCAGCTTCCCCATGCCGGTTCGTCAGGTCCGCGAGGCGGGTCTCAAGAGCGCCCAGGTCGACCACGCCCTGCGCATCGACGCCCAGCATCTCGACGCGCTCGGCCGGAAAGCGATGGCCCTGCAGCACGCAGGCGTGCTCGGTCGCACCAGCCATAAGAACGGAAAGCGCCGGCTTGCTGCCGCGGCGCTGAACGTTGGGCGTCAGCGCCCAGGCCGCGCCCTCGGTGGCACCCGAAGTAAAGAAGACATCAGCCGGGCGCACGTGCAGCCGGCGCGCGATGGCCTCGCGCGCATCCTCGATCAGGGCGCGCGCCTTGCGGCCCTCGGCATGCACCGACGACGGATTGCCGACCAGATCGAGCGCCGCAAGCGTGGCCGCGCGCGCCTCGGGCCGCAGCGGCGCCGTCGCGTTCCAGTCGAGGTATGTACGCCCGCGGTTCATTCTGCGCTCATCCGGATGACAGGAGGTACTGTCCGCACCGCCTGCTTGCCGACCGGGATGCCGTCGATCACTTCCTGCAGGGTGACGCTCTCCAGGAAGGCAGCTATCTGTTCGCCCAGCGCATCCCACAGCCCGTGCGTGAGGCAGCGCTGGCCAGCCATGCAGGGCTTGGCCGCCTCGCCGCCGCAGCGCGTCATGCGCATGTCCTCGTCGACCGCGGCCATGATCTCGGCGACCGTGATGCTGCCGGCAGGGCGGCCCAGGCGATAGCCGCCAAGGCGTCCGCGCACGCTGTCGACCAGCCCGGCGCGGCGCAATTTCAGGAACAGCTGCTCCAGGTAGGCCAGTGAAATCTGCTGGCGCTCGGCAATCGCCGGCAGCGGCAGGGAGCCGTCCGCGCCATATTTGGCGAGATCGGCCATGGCCATCACCGCGTACCTACCTCGGGTATTCAACTCCACTTGTACCTGGCTCCAACCGGCTGTATCAGGCCCAGGTTGTTCCGGGCCGGCAGACCGCAAGTCTTGCGTTCGATACCCCTGCCCGTGCTAAGACACCGCCCAGAGAGCAGTTCGGCACGGCAAGGCGTGTCAGCTCTTTCGAACTGTTCTAAACTCCAAGCGGATATATGGAAATTCCGAGCCCGCGAGTCAAGTATTTTTGCTGCTCGCGGAAGCCCTGTGGACCTGCACCCGCCCGGTACGGCACAGCCTACGCCGGGACCTGCAAATTCAGCATCCGAGAGCGTAGCCAAGCATGCCTGAGCTGATCATCAACGGCCCGGCCGGCCGGATCGAGGCCCGTTACCACCACGAGGGCAAGCCCAACGCCCCGGTGGCGCTGATCCTGCACCCGCACCCGCAGTTCGGCGGCACGATGAACAATCAAGTCGTCTATCATCTCTACTACCTGTTCGTGGAGCGCGGCTTCTCGGTTCTGCGTTTCAATTTTCGCGGCGTAGGGCGCAGCCAGGGCTATTTCGACAACGGGCCGGGCGAACTGGCCGACGCGGCCTCCGCGCTCGATTGGCTGCAGCTGCAGAACACGGATTCGCGCTCGTGCTGGATCGCCGGCATGTCGTTTGGCACCTGGATCGCCATGCAGCTGCTGATGCGCCGGCCGGAGATCGACGGCTTCATCTGCGTGGCGCCGCCGGCCAATCTGTACGACTTCTCATTCCTGGCGCCGTGCCCCTCTTCTGGGCTGATGGTGAACGGTGAGAGGGACCGGGTGGTGCCGTCGGCGTCGGTGGCCGAACTCGCCGCCAAGACCAAGGTGCAGAAGGGCGTGAAGATCGAGCACGCCATCGTGCCGGAGGCCAACCACTTCTTCCAGGACAAGATCGAGGACCTGATGAAGGTGGTCGGCACCTACGTCGATCGCCGCATTGTCGAGATCGAGAAGGAGCGGCGCGAGGACTAGGTTGCATCCCGGAATGCGCATTAGCGCATATCCGGGGCTCAGCGGCCATCCTGAACGTTCTGTCGCACTGGGTCCCGGCTCTGAGCTGCGCTCAGGCCGGGATGACAGGTGGGCGAGTCAAGCCCGCGCCAGAACGCCGCCGGTCAGGGGACGGGCGACACCGGTGGTACCCGGGAAAGTGATGGGCAGGCCGTTGAGCGAGCGCACAGCCAAGTAGGCCCAGGCCTCCGCCTCAAGCGAGTCACCGTCGATGCCGGCCGCCTCGGCAGGCGCAACCGCCGCCTCCACCCGCTCGGCAATCATGGCCATCAGCGTCTTGTTGCGCCGGCCGCCGCCCGACACCAACCATAGCTCGGGCTGCTCCGGAAAGTGCTCGCGCGCGCGGGCGATGCTGGTAGCGGTGAAGGCCGTCAGCGTGGCGGCACCGTCCTCCGGCGACAAGGCGTGCACCAACCACGGAGAGAACGCATTGCGGTCGAGCGACTTCGGCGGCGGCTCGCCGAAGTAGGAATGGCGCAGGTATTGCGTGACATAGTCGTCGTGCACGCGGCCCTTGGCGGCGAGCGCGCCGTTCTCGTCGCGCGGAAAACCGAGCCGCCGCTGCATCCAGTCGTCGATCATGGCGTTGCCTGGCCCGGTGTCGAAGGCCAGCAGCTCGCCCTGGCGGCCGATCCACGTGACGTTGGCGACGCCCCCGATGTTGAGCACGGCGATGGGCCGCTCACGCAGCTTGGCAGTAAGGGCGCGATGATAGGCGGGCGCCAACGGGGCACCCTCGCCTCCCGCCGCCACGTCGGCCGCCCGCATGTCGTAGACGACGTCGATGCCGGTCTGCTTGGCAAGGCGACCGCCGTCGCCAAGCTGCACGGTGAGCCGGCGCTGCGGCGCATGCAGCACGGTCTGGCCATGGAAGCCGACCACCGCGATCTCCGATGCATCGATACGGTGATCCTCCAGGAACTGGCCGACCGCTTCGACGTGGAGGTCGGTCAGATACTGCTCCAGCATAGCCAACTGCCCCGGACGCTCGTCGCGGCGGGCCAGAGCGGCCGCATCGGCCAGGGCACCGCGCAGGTTGGCGCGAAACGTCTCGGAATACGCATGAGTGCCGGAAGGGCCGCGGGTCAGCATATCCTCCCCGTCGGTCTCGATCAGGGCCACGTCGATGCCGTCCATGGAAGTGCCGCTCATCAGCCCCAATGCGCGCAGCGTCTTGCCCATCCGCCCCTTCCTGTGCATGTTCCGGCGCGTTTACAGCAATAGTGTATGGCCGGCGTATGCCGCGAGCATACACTCGACCACACGAACCGCACCGACCCGCCATGGCCAAGTACACATCGGACTTCCTTAACACTCTGGACGAGCGCGGGTTCATCCACCAGTGCTCGGATTTCGCCGGCCTGGATGCACTGGCGGCGAAGCGCGAGGTGGTCGCCTACGTCGGCTACGACTGCACGGCGCCCTCGCTGCACGTCGGCCACCTGATCTCGATCATGATGCTGTACTGGCTGCAGCAGAGCGGCAACAAGCCGATCGCCCTGATGGGCGGCGGCACCACGCGGGTCGGCGATCCCTCCGGCAAGGACGAGACGCGCCGCATCCGGTCGATCGAGACCATCGAGGCCAACAAGGACGCCATCAAGGGCGTGTTTGCGAAGTTCCTGAGCTTTGAGAATTACTCCGGAATGACAGCAACCGAATTGAGAGCAGTTGCACGTGAACGCAAATTGCCCAGACGCTCTCTAATGAAGAAAGATGATCTGGTGAAGCAACTCGCTCGGTCCGAGGCCATCATGCTCGACAACGCCGAGTGGCTGACGCCGATCAACTACATCGACTTCCTGCGCGACGTGGGCCGGCACTTCTCGGTCAATCGCATGCTGACCATGGATTCGGTCCAAGCTCAGGCTAGAGCGCGAGCAGGAACTCACCTTTATCGAGTTCAACTACATGCTGCTGCAGGCCTACGACTTCGTCGAGCAGGCCAAGCGCTACGGCTGCAACCTGCAGATGGGCGGCTCCGACCAGTGGGGCAACATCGTCACGGGCGTCGATCTCGGCCGGCGCATGGGCACACACCAGTTGTACGCGCTGACCGCCCGCTGTTGACCACGGCGTCGGGTGCCAAGATGGGCAAGACGGCAGCGGGCGCGGTGTGGCTCAACGAGGAGCAGCTCAGCGTCTACGACTACTGGCAGTTCTGGCGGAACACCGAGGACGGCGACGTCGCCCGGTTCCTCAAGCTGTTCACGACGCTGCCGCTGGATGAGGTCGCCAAGTTAACGGCTCTGCAGGGCGCGGAGATCAACGAGGCCAAGAAGGTGCTGGCCACCGAGGCGACCGCGCTGCTGCACGGGCGCGAGAAGGCGGAAGCAGCCGCACGCACCGCGCAGGAGACGTTCGAGAAGGGCGCGACGGCCGAGGGTCTGCCGACGGTGGAGATCGCCATGGCCGAGCTGACGGCGGGCCTAGGAGTGCTCAACGCCTTCGTGAAGGCCGGGCTGGTGAAGTCCAACGGCGAGGCGCGCCGGCAGATCGCCGGCGGCGGCCTGCGCGTCAATGACGCGCCGGTGCCAGACGAGAAGGCGACGCTAACGCCCAAGGATATCACCGCCGGCGTGATCAAGCTTTCACTCGGCAAGAAGCGGCATGTGCTGCTGAGACCGGCGTAAAGCGCGGCCGCGAATAATTTGCGGCCGGCGTCACGGGGTCGGCGCGTTCCCGCTTATGGGAGATCGTGGCGCCAGACAGGACCAATGGACCATAAGTCCGTGATGGATTGATGTCGACGAGGTGAGTTCAAAAGGAGGTCATGGCCCCATGGCTCGTACCGCAACCTGCCACTGCGGCGGCACGCGCATCGATCTGCCCCGCCTCCCGGAACGGCGGCTGGAATGCAACTGCACCTATTGCGCCAAGACCGGCACGGTGTGGGGATACTTCGGTGCCGGTGAAATGAAGTTCGTCAAAGACGAGCACGACCGGGTCTACACAGAAAGCGGGGCGAACAATCACCATTTTTGCAGCGGTTGCGGCATGGAAATCGGGGGTGACACCCTGGACTGGTCGGAGTTCTACAACTTCGATGGCACGCCCAAGGACGGCCACGCTGCCGGTGACATGCCGACCGGCCGCAGCTACGCGGTCAACCTGAAGCTGTTGGACGACTTCGACATCTCGAGCCTGACTGCCGAGAAGGTCGATGGGCGCAACAATTGGTAGCGAGCACTCGCGCCGTTGATCCGGTGGCCAACCGATCGCGTCTTGCGCACGGCGACGCTCGGCACGATCTATTGGCTACCGTTACGAGGAGACTGACATGCGATTGCTGATTGTGCTGGCCGTCCCACTGGCGCTCGCCAGCCCTTCGATCGCCGAAGCCCAGGTCAACTGCTCCGTCTATGGCACCCAGGTCTACTGTCCAAACGGGCAGAACCTTTCCAGGTACGGCACCCCAACCTACGAAAACCGCGGCAACGGCGGGTCGAGGAACGGCAATCAGGCGCAGGACAATCGCGCACCGAACCGACCCGCTTACGGCAACCAGGTCTACGGGCCGAACGGCCGCCCCTGTACGCGCTACGGCACCCAGCTGTACTGCAACTAGCGAAGTGGTCCCAACGCTTGCCACCGCTGTCATCCCGGCGCTTGTCGCCGGGATCCAGTCATCCACAGATGCCGGAACAAGCTGAGAGATGGATCCCGGGCACAAGGCCCGGGATGACGGCTACGCACTCGCCGCGTCGAGCGTCTTGATGGCGTCGGCGTCGAGCTTCAGGCGCACGGAGGCAACCAGGTCGTCCAGCTGCTCCAGCGTGGTGGCGCTGGCGATCGGCGCGGCAATCGAGGGGCGGGCCGCAAGCCAGGCCAGCGCCACCTGAGCCGGCTTGGCCTTCAGCCGCGCCGAGACGTCATCCAGGGCCTTCAGGATGCGCAGACCGCGATCATTGAGGTACTTCTCGACGCGGCTGCCGCGCGCATGCTTGCCGAGGTCCTCCTTCGTCCGGTACTTGCCGGTGAGGAAGCCCGAGGCCAGCGCGAAGAACGGGATCACGGCAACGTCCTCCTTGACGCAGAGCGGCTGGGACGTCTTCTCGAAGTCCGCGCGGTCGGACAGGTTGTAGAGCGGTTGCAGGGTGTCGTAGCGCGGCAGCTTCCTGGCGGCGCTCACCTTGAGCGCTTCGGCGAGACGCGACGCTTCGGTGTTGGACGCACCGATGGCGCGGATCTTGCCCTGCTTGATGAGCGTCTCGTAGGCGCCGAACGTCTCCTCGAACGGCGTCGCCTTGTCGTCGACGTGCGACTGGTAGAGGTCGATGTAGTCGGTCTGCAGGCGCTTCAGCGAGTCCTCCACGCGCGCCATGATGTAGGCCTTGCTCAGGCCCTGCCCGATGCCCGGCATCTCCATGCCGACCTTGCTGGCGATGACCACCTTGCTGCGGTTGCCGCGCGCCTTCAGCCACTTGCCGATGATGATCTCGGACTCGCCGCCCTTGTTGCCCGGCACCCACTTCGAATAGACGTCGGCCGTATCGATGGCATCGAGGCCGGCGCCGACGAAGGCGTCGAGCAGCTTGAACGACATGGCTTCGTCGATGGTCCAGCCGAACACGTTGCCGCCGAACATGAGCGGTGCGATTTCCAGTCCGGATTTGCCGAGTTTGCGTTTTTGCATGGGGATCCTCGTTGGCCGAAGCAGGCTTTGCCCTTCGACGAGCTCGGGGCTGGGCCTGACTGCTGTGTGAGCGATATGGATGGGGAGAAGGGGAGCCTGCTTGGTGTTGCCCTCGTGGCTTGTATCGAACCGCGAGGGCAACGTGGCGAAAGGATCGGATCAGGTGAGCTGCCAGTCCAAGGTGATGTCGGCCTTCAGAACCTTGGAGATCGGGCACCCTGCCTTGGCGCCTTCGGCGATGGTCTTGAACTGCTCTTTGGTGATGTTGGGGACGCTGGCTTCCAGCTTGAGAGCTGACTTGGAGATCTTGAAGCCAGGCCCATCGGATTCGATCGTCACGGCCGCGGAGGTGTCGAGCCGCGTCGCCGTGAAACCGGCACCCTGCAGCGCGAAGGCTAGCGCCATCGTGAAGCAACCGGCGTGCGAAGCGGCCAACAGTTCCTCGGGATTGGTGCCCTTGGCGTCGCCGAAGCGCGTGTTGAAGCCATAGGGCGTGGCGGATAGCACGCCGCTCTGCGTGTCGATGTTGCCCTTGCCTTCCTTGCCGGTGCCCTGCCACTCGGCGCGAGCGGTCCTGGTGAATGACGCCATCGGGTCCTCCTGGGATTGGATCGTGCAGGATGGCAGCCACGCAAGCAGTGGCTCGGGCCGCCGTTCGCCCGCAGATTACCAGCTCTCGTCACGCTCACAAGGCGCGCAACAGATGGCACCGCGATGGAGCGGTCGCCATTGCCACATGGTGAAAAATCTACTTGTTCTTCGTGCGCCCGTCGCTCGCTTCGGCCGACCAACCGGCACCGATATCGGGCGCCACTCCGGACGGCCCGCCGCCCGAGCCTTTGGCCGCCGAGCTCGACGAACGCGCCGCGCCCGAATCGTTGCGCGCCGGCGCCTTCTCGCGCGGCACGACGCGCGGATCCTCAGGCGTCATCTGCATGATCTCGCGGAAGATGCCGGGCGTGACCAGCGCGAACGGATTGAGGATCACCTGCGGGCTGGCCAGGCTGCCCTGAATGGCAAACGTGATGCCGAAGATGCCCTCGCCGCCGAGCCCTGTCAGCACCGGGCCGATCAACGGGATGGGCGCCAGCGCGCTGTTGAGGCCCGACAGGGGCACATAGGTGCCGCCGACGTCGATCCGCTGCGACCTGAAGTCGACCTTGCCGCGCAGAGTGGCGCCGACCACCGGACCCTTGATGGACGCACCGTTCATGACGAACTGGCCGTGCCCGATCGAGAACGGAATGCGCATGGTGTCGAATTCGAACTTCTCGCGCATCACCGTCTTGCCGCGCTTGCCGCTGTTTGGTGCGTTGTCGGCGTTCTGCAGAACCTCGCTGACGATCGGATCGCCCAGGATGTAGAAATCGCGCGCCCACAGGGTGCCGACGCGGTCGGCCGGCCCTTGACCATCGAGGTTGACCTCGAGGTTCATCTGGCCGCCGAAGGCATTGGGATAAAAGCCGACCACCTTGAACAGCAGGCCGGCATCCATGGCATCGGCGCGCAATACGCGGGCCTCGTTGGCATCCGTCCTCAGCACGGCATTGAAGGCCTTGCCGCCCTCCAGCTTGCCGTGCGCATCGAGGCCAGCCAGCTTGTTGCCACGCTTGCGCAACACCAAGCGCACATCGCGCATGGACGTGTCGGAAAACCCGACCACGGTGTCGACCTCGGCACGCAGATCGAGACCGGGCTTGGCCTTGTCGGGCTGCTCTGGTACGCGCCCCACGTCGAAGAAGGAGCGGAAGATGTCGCGGCCGTCGTAGGTGGTGCCCTTGGCAAACACTTCCCACACGTTGTCGGGCCGCAGCTTGCCGTGCGTATCGAGCGAGCCGATCACATTCAGGGAGAACTGCGGGAAGCGGAACTCCTTGAGCTTGTGATCGGGCCCGATGCCCATCCAGCCCTCGACGGCGACGTTGTCGCCGACCAGCTTCACGTTGTGCAGCTCGGTCGGCAGGCGGCCGCTGCCCTTGATCACATCGAACTGGAAGACGCTGGGCCGGCCCCTCGGCTTGCGCCAAGCGACGCTGTCCAGAAAAAGCTCGGCATTGACGAGATCGGCGCGCACCTGAACGCTGCGCTCGTTGCGCGCATTGTACGACACCAGCACCTCGAGGCCGACCTCGCCCTGCACGATGTCGTTCAGCTCCAGTCCGAGCTGAGTGCGATCGCTGTTGTCGAGGCTGGCCAGAACGCGCAGCGGCGGCTGTTTGTCGGGCGTAGCGCCGAATACGTGCTGCCATTGCGCCTTGGCCAGCACGCCGTTGATAAGCATCTCGCCTTTGGCCTCGACCGCCGTGCCGGTGAGGTCGATGGCAATGTTGGCCCCGGTCACGTCGTGGGGACCGAAGCCCTGCTTGACCCGGCCCTCGGTGATGCGCGCCTTACCTTCGACCTTGACATCGCCCGCCTTGGGAACCTCGCCAAGCGGCATCGACACAGTGAGCTGCCCATCGATCTTGCCGTCGATGCCCTCCAGCGCGGCGCCACTGCCCTGCAGGGCCCGGATCGGTTCCTGATCGACCATGTCGAGGGCCAGCGACAGCGGCCCTTGCACCTTGAAGGCGAACTGGCCCGTGCGCGGCTCCGCCTGGGTCATGTCGACGGTGAGCGCACCTCCTTTGAGCGCCATGCGGCGGCCGTCCGCCGCAGCAATGGACGCATCCGGCGCGCTGATCTCCAGGCTGCTGCCATCGAGGCGCAGGAGGCCGCGCGGCAATTCCAGCGCCGGCCAACCATCGAGCACGTTGAAGGCGAGATCGGAGCCTTCGATCGCCAGCGAAACCCGTTGCGAGCTGCCGGGCCCCCAATCGGTGCCGGATGTGCCCCCGCCCGAAGCCACCCGGAAGCTGCCGCCGAGCACGTTGCCGCGCACCAGGTGACGTCCCACCCAGTCGCGCGACTTGGGTGCGAGAACGCCGGGCCACAACGCCTTGAACGTCTCAGCCGACATGGCGCCGATCTTACCCTCCAGGCGCCCCTGCATGGCTCCCGCCATGTCGGTGATGTCGCCCTGGGCGGACACCTCGGCGCCGCCGGCGAGCATGGAAAACTGGCTCAGCATCACACGTCCGCGCTCGGGCGAGAGAAACCCGCGCGCGCGCCAATTGTCGATGGTCATGCGCTGATGGATCGGCGGCTCGGCGGCGAGCCACCCGCCGGCCGATTTGATGTCGTAGGCCCAGCGCGGACCTTCCGCTCCCTGCGCGGTGTGCACGACCTGGCCGGTGAACTGCACGCGGCTATCCCCCCAGACGAGGACGGACGTGCCGATCTCGAAGCGGCGCGCGGCATTGTCGTAGGACAGCGCCAGATGGCCACCGTCGATCGGCAGCGGCTTGCCGCCCGAGCCACGGCAGCGAGATGTTGCCGGGCGCCGTGTCGATGCCGATGGTGCCGCTCAACACCTCTCCTGCGCTCGACACGTCGAGCTGCGCTTCCGCCCACACCGGCATGTCGATGCCGTCGAGTATGGCCAGCTGCGGCACGGACCGCGCCAGCGCGTGCGGCACCAAGCCTTGCACGGACAGCGCCAGCTGCAGGGTATTGGCGTCGGCTGCTTCCGTGGTGCGGAAATTCAACTCCCACGGCCCACTCAACGACTCGATGCGGGCACGGCCGGCAATCGAGCTGCGGCTGCGGCGATGATCGAGATCGATGTCGAGATCGCGCATGCGCCAGATGCTCTTGCGGGCGCCGTCGTCGAGGATCACGGTCGCCGATCTCAGCCCCACCCCGCGCAGGTAGGCGCTGGCGTGCTCACGCCGACGGGCGCGGGCGGATGCCTCCGACAACGCCCTGACCAGATCGATGCGCGACTGCGTCCAGTCGGCGGGAGTAGCCCTTGAGGTGGCGATGCTCTGCGCGTTGCTGCCGCGCAGGGGCGGCGTCTTGCCGGCCTCGTCGCCAGTATCGCCGGGCGGCGTGAACCTGACCGACAGGGAACCGTCTTCGCCGTAGTAGAGCAGCAGGCGCGGAGCGATCAGGTCAATGGTCTCGGGCGCCAGGCGGCCGGCATTGAGCGCGCGCCGACTGAGCGAAAGGGAAGCCGACGGCGCATAAGCGAGCGGCGCGCCCGTAGAATCCGACACGCTGATGTTGCTCAGTTCAAAGGAGACGGTGCCGGCGTCGGTGAGGCGCGCGGAGACGCCCTCGATGGCAACTCCGAGCCCCGCGAACTCACGCTCCAGCGCCTCCTGGATTTGGCCCGCCAGAAAGGTCAGCGGGATCGGGCCGTACAGCAGGCGCACATACAGCATACCTACGAGCAGCAGGACTGTGGCACCCGTAACGCCGGCGATCTTGGCTGTCAGACTGAGCGCGTGGTTCCAGCGATCGGCGGAAGGCGACTTGCGTGCGGTGCGCGACCGCGTCGTACCAGTGCGAGCGGTCGTCGACCGTCGGGCCGATTGGCCGCCGGTCCTCGTGACGTCGCTCCCACGTTCGATTGCCAAGCCGAGGCTCCCCCCACCTCTCCAAAGGACCCGTCATGCGCTCCGTGCCGCAACTCGCCTTCCGCGTCAGCATCCCCCGACACAGACACCAGGGCGACCGCCGCCGGCGGCACGCGCATATCGACTGCCGAAGCAGTCATCATGCAATTCTAGCGTGTGAGCAAGAGGCGCAAAAAAAGACCAAAGGAAGGCGTGGCTTGCCGGTCACCCCCGCAAACAAGCACTCCCAATAATTTTCAGGTCTGAGGCTGAGGCTCGAGGCCGCCGGTGCCGGGCTCGGGCCGCGGCGGACGCAGCTTGCCGGCGGCGGGCACGGCCGGACCGGCAGGGCCCTTCGACTCCTCGTCGTCGTTGCTGCGCACGATCTTCTCGCCGCGAATGACTAGGTTGACCTCGTCGCCGCTGATGGTTTCGAATTCCATCAACGCCTGTGTGATGGCCTCCAGCTTATCCCGGTTGGCGTACAGAACTTCGCGGGCCTTCTTCTCGCCGTCCGTGACGATGCGCCGGATTTCCTCGTCAATCAGCTTGGCGGTGTCCTCCGACATGTTCTGGCGCTGCGTGATGGCGTGGCCGAGGAAGACCTCCTGCTGGTTCTCGTTGTAGCGCAGCGGCCCGAGCTTATCGCTCATGCCCCATTCGGTGACCATGCGACGGGCCAGCTCGGTCGCCTGCATGATGTCGTTGGAAGCGCCGGTGTTGAGATGGTCCTCGCCGTAGATCAACTGCTCGGCGATGCGGCCGCCGAACATCATGGCGATGCGCGACTCGCACCACTGCTTGGAGTAGGAGAGCTTGTCGCGCTCGGGCAGGCTCATGGTGACGCCCAGCGCGCGACCGCGCGGAATGATGGTGACCTTGTGCAGCGGGTCGTTGCCGGCCACCAGCAGGTTGATCAGCGCGTGGCCCGCCTCGTGGTAGGCGGTGGCGAGCTTCTCCTCCTCGGTCATGATCATGGAGCGGCGCTCGGCGCCCATCATGACCTTGTCCTTGCTGTCCTCGAACTCTGCCTGGGTAACGAGGCGCTTGTTGCGGCGCGCCGCCAGCAAGGCTGCCTCGTTGACGAGGTTGGCGAGATCGGCGCCGGAGAAGCCCGGCGTGCCGCGCGCGATCACGCGCGGATCGACGTCGGGCGCCAGCGGCACCTTGCGCATATGGACGCGCAGGATCTTCTCGCGGCCGGCGACATCCGGGTTCGGCACCATGATCTGGCGGTCGAAGCGGCCGGGACGCAGCAGCGCGGGGTCCAGCACGTCGGGACGGTTGGTAGCCGCGATGATGATGATGCCCTCGTTGGCCTCGAAGCCGTCCATCTCGACCAGCAGCTGGTTCAGCGTCTGCTCGCGCTCGTCGTTGCCGCCGCCGAGACCGGCGCCGCGATGCCGGCCGACCGCGTCGATCTCGTCGATGAAGATGATGCAGGGCGCGTTCTTCTTGGCCTGGTCGAACATGTCGCGCACGCGGCTGGCGCCGACGCCGACGAACATCTCGACAAAGTCGGAGCCGGAGATGGTGAAGAACGGCACGTTGGCTTCGCCCGCGACTGCTCGCGCGATCAGCGTCTTGCCGGTGCCGGGAGGGCCGACCAACAGGGCGCCGCGGGGAATGCGGCCGCCGAGCCGCTGGAACTTCTGCGGGTCGCGCAGAAACTCGACGATCTCCTGCAGATCGGACTTGGCCTCGTCGACGCCCGCCACGTCCTCGAACGTGACGCGGCCCTGCCGCTCGGTGAGCAGTTTGGCTTTCGACTTGCCGAAGCCCATGGCCCGGCCGCCGCCCGACTGCATTTGACGCATGAAGAAGATCCAGACGCCGATCAGCAGCAGCATCGGGAACCAGTTGACCAGCACGCCCAGGATGGAGGGCACGTCCTCCTCGGGCGGACGGGCGGTGATCTTCACGCCCTTCTTGTTGAGCCGCTCGACCAGATTGGGGTCCTCGGGCGCAATGGTGGTGAACTGGGCGCCCTTGTCGCGATAGACGCCGGAGATGCGGTGCTTGGCAATGGTGACCTCGGCAACGTTGCCGGAATCGACGCCAGCCAGGAACTCCGAGTAGCTGATCTCGTTGCCGCGCCGGCCCTGGCCGGGGTTCTGGAACAGGTTGAACAGCGCCATCAGAAGCAGGCCGATGACGACCCAGATGGCAAGGTTCCGGAAGTTCGAATTCATTGAGGATCCTTCGTACCCTGGGGTTTGAGTGCCGCCGCTACCCCAGGTGCTGGCGCTGCCGCGGAAAAGGTGTCCGGGCCCGAACTGCAGTTAACATAGGAGTGTATAAGAACTTTGCCAAGCTAACGGCCTATTTTGGCCGCATGCGCCGGCTCGTCGCTCAACTGCAGGAAATGCGCAATTCGTTGCGGGTTCAACGTGATGCTGGCGAGCGGTGCGTGACAACCAGCGGCATGATCAGGCAGGCGCCAGTCACCGAACCAGTGGTCACATCCCGCTGGGAGACCGGCGCAGCGGGAACCGCTTCGCACCAAGCGCAAGCGTTGCAGGCACACAGGCGCGCGCCTTGCCGAGCAATCTTGGTTGACGACTTGCTTAGCCACGTACAGACGCCAGACAGCCTCGGCAACACGAACGCTGCCAGGGCAGACCCTCTGCCCGAGGGAGTGTTCCGCTCAGCGCCACTCAAACACGGCGGCCAAATGGGAGCGGGCCTCGGCATCCGACCAGAATCCGAGGGGCGGGACGGCCAGCAGGTTATCGCCGTGCCAGAAGGAGGGTACCGCGCGCAGGGCTGCGACGGGCAGGCCGGCCGGAATATCGACACGTGCGCGCAGATCGCGCAATCCATCAACGCCTAGCGCGCGCACTTCGACGCCGGCCCCGAGCCGCGCGCCGGCGGCGACGCGGAAACGGCCGTCCCACAGAACCGATTCGTCAGATGCGAGAGCGAGGACCGGCAGGGCGTCGCGGCCGGGCTCGCGCTCGATCAGCACACGCTCCGGCGTGGCACCAACCCTGGCACGCGCCAAGGTCCATGCTCCGGTGGACTGGGCCGAGGCAACCTCAAGCAGGATGGCCTCCAGGCTGGAGAGCGGCACAGTCTCACCCGCTCCACCCGCCGCCGCAATGAGCCGATCGAGCACGCGTGCGACGATCTCGTCGGGCAAAGCACGCAGGCGGTTGCGATCAACGCGGAAGAAGCCGCACGGGTGCACTTCCACGATGCCCGCTGCGGGATCGAGGACATCGGCCACCCAGCGGTCGAGTGCAGTGCGCACCCGCTGCAGACGGCGCGCGCTCAGCCCCAGCATGCGCGGGGTTAGTCCGAGGCCTTCCAACGCGGGCTTGCCGGCGCGCAGGCGAACGCGCTCGAAGACCGGCGAAGCGTTGCTCGGGTCCTCGATCCAGCCGATGCCGCGCGCACGAAGCGAAGCCTGCAGACGCGCCTTCGACACGTCGAGCAGTGGGCGCCCGATGAGGAGCGATTCGCCATCCTGCAAAGGAGCGGTCGCAGCCATCGCGCTCAGTCCGTCGAGGCCGCTGCCGCGGGCCAGGCGCATCAGCAGCGTCTCGGCCTGGTCGTCTTGCGTGTGCGCTGTGGCAATCAGACCGACACCGTGGGCGCGCGCATAGTCGGCCATAAGGCGGTAGCGGGCGGCGCGGGCGGCAGCCTGCAGGCCGGTGCGGGGCTTATCGCCGTCCCATACGAGCGTGGCATGGCGAAAGCCGAGCGCGATGGCCTGTCGGGCAACGATGCCTGCTTCGGTTGTCGATTCGGGGCGGAGCCGATGATCGACGGTGAGGACAGCGAAAGCGTCAAATGATCGACCGGCCAGGCGCAGCCACTCGGCCACCAGCACCATCAAAGCGGTGCTGTCGCTGCCGCCGGACACGGCCAGCGCGTAGCCCTTGTCGCTCTTGTCTGGACTATCGGCGAACAAGCAGGCGAACAGACGGTCCAGTTCGCCAGGCCTGATCGCTTCGCCACTGTCCGACATGGACGCATGCGGCGCCGATTCGCGCCGCGCCTCGCCTATCAGCAGCCGACGCGCTGACGCTCCGACTGGGCGGCGCTTTTCACGCGCGCGGGTGCGTTGGGGAACTTGACGTTTAGCTCGTTGAAGGACGAGCAGGCAGCATCTTTCTGGCCGAGACGCTGCAGCGACATGGCGAGCTTAAGCAGGCTCTCAGGCGCCTTCTCGCTCTTGGCGTAGTTCTGGTAACCCTTCAGGAAGGAGCTGGCCGCCGCACGGTACTGCCCGCGCACGAACAGCGATTCGCCCATCCAGTAGGTGGCGTTGCCGGCCAGTGGATGATTCGGGTACTGGCGCAGGAAGTCGTCGAAGGCGGTTTCTGCGGCGCTGTAGTCGCGCTGGATCAGATAGCCGTAGGCCGTCGAATACAGCGCCTTGGGATCGGCCTCCCCTTCCTGGCCGCCGCCGCTCTGCTGCAAGCCGCCGCCAGCCACCTGCCCGCCGGAGTTGCCAGACGGCTCGTTGATAAGACGACCGATGTCATCCTTCTTGCCCGAGTCCGGGGAGACCGTGACCGCCCCAAACCCAGACTTGTCGGGCAGAGGCGTTGCCTCCGTCCCAGGACGGCCGGCCCGACCCGGCAGCTGCTGCTCGTTGCTGGCTACGGAGGTCGAGTTGGTAAGCGCGCCGTTGCGGCCGCCAAGCGCACGCACCTGGTCTTGCAGTTGCTCGAGCTGGGCGGCGAGCGCGCGAAGTTGCGTCTCCAGACCATCGAGACGGCCGGCATCGGCAGCATCGAGCGCCGCGGCCGCCCCGGGATTGGCGCGGGCGCTCGCTGACCCGCCGGAGCTGACGCCCTTGGCCAGCGATTCGAGGGTACCCACCGTCACCTGCATGTCGACCAGCTGCTCCTCGAGAGCTTCGACGCGCTGACGCAGCCCGGCCTCCGAGCCGCCCTCCTTGGCAGCAGCCAGCGGAGCCTTGGCGGCCGGGGTGGTCTGCAGGCGCGGGCCAACGTTCTGCGGCTGTTGCTGGGCGCTGGCGCCAATCGCAGCCACCGAGGCCGCGAGCAGCAGGACGGCGGCGAGCGAGGCGTGGACGGAGCGTCGAGTCATCGTGCGGTCTTCGTACCAATCTCAGGTCGGCGCTTGCCGAATTCGGTCGATGCTACTGTGAGCGGCGAGCGCGGCGCCGCCGGAATACTTGCCCACTTCGATCACGACTTTGCAACACCGGCAAGCGGCAATGACCAACCGGCCCACCGTGCCTAGGCGCCACACTCGCGAGATGCAGAGAAATCACACGGAGCGATGGCTGCAAGGATGCCTGGAGCGCACAGGCCCCTCCCCACTTGGAGACGGACCAACGTGCGCTTGCAATGGGGCCAAACTGAGATATGCGCGGCGCGGAGCTGGTCAGGACCGCGCGTCGGCGCGGCTGTTCAGCACGGTCTGAGCGCGGCAATTCTGCGACCAGCACGAGATGTCGTTGCAGACCGCCACCGGTCGCTCCTTGCCGTAGGAGATCGTGCGAATGCGCTGAGCGTTGATGCCGTTCTGGGCCAGGTAGTTGCGCACGGCCATGGCGCGCTTGGCGCCGAGCTGGATGTTGTACTCGCGCGTGCCGCGCTCGTCGGCGTGGCCTTCAATTGTGATGGTGTACTGCGAGTACTGCTGCAGCCAGCGCGCCTGATTGGCCAGCGTCTGTTGCGATTCGGGCGACAGGTCGACGCTGTCGGTCGTGAAGTAGACGATGTCGCCGACGTTGACGGCGAAATCACGCGCCGAGCCGGGGGTAGCCGGCGCATTGCGGCTGGAGCCCAGCTCGCTTTCGGGCTTGGGCGTTTGGGAGCACGCGCTCACTGCCAGCACGACCGCAAACGCTGCGGCAATGCGCAATGACCCCGCTAGCCACCTGGACAGCTGCATCCTGTAGTTCCCCTCTTTTCAGGTCTCGGTGCCTAGGGCCAGGCATCTGAAGCGCGATCAGATCTTTCGCCGCTGCTCAGGCCTACTAGCCGAAGGTTCGTTCAAAAATGTGGCCACTCACCCGCCGAGAAACTCCCGATGGCCGACAAAAACAATAGGTTGGAGGAGGGTTTTCCCCGCTATGCAGCCCGGTGTGCGCTTATGGGCACTGGGACTGTGGCAAAAAAGGTGTTGCAAAAAAACTAGGGCCGCATCCGGCAGATAACCTGCCCAAGATGCAGCCCCAATTTCTACGGTCCTCAGCCCTCAATAGTGGGCTGGAAGCCGCGTTACTTCACCTGCTGAGCGGTCGGCAGATCGGCGCCGAGCTTCATCGGCACGCGCTCTTCGCGACGGCAAGCAGTCAGGGCAACAGCGGCGACGACCGCCGTGATAACGATCACGCTCTTGATGTTCATGTCTTCTCTCCTGATGTGTTCGGCAATCGCACCTTCTCGGGTACCGGTGATAAACGATTAGATCAAGAACTCAGGTCCTTATCTAAGGGTTTTCCGGCCTGATAGATGCGAAAATGCCACGAGATTTCCACGCACCGGCCTGCCAGAACGCAACACGAGAGACGGGGAACCGGCCCACCGATGCAACCGGGCCGCGCTCTGAGCTAGAACACACCAACTAAGTTAATGTGCCGTAAAATTATGTTTCAATTCCGCAACGGTGACCACGCCGGATCGGATGCAAAGGCGGGTGTCTGCACCTGCCGCTCGTTGTAGCCGGTCAGGTCGATAGAAAACAGCTTAGGGCCGCCGCTGGCCCCCTGGCTTTCGCGGAAGAACATGATCACGCGCCCGTTCGGCGACCAGGTGGGGCCCTCATTGTGGTACCCCTCCGTCAGGATGCGCTCGCCGGAGCCATCCGGGCGCATCACCCCGATCAGGAACTGCCCGCCCATCTGCTTGGTGAAGGCGATCAGATCGCCACGGGGAGACCAGACCGGCGTCGAATAGCGTCCCTCCGCGAAGCTGATGCGGCGCTGCCCCGAGCCGTCGGTGCCCATCACGTAGAGCTGCTGGCTGCCGTCGCGGTCCGATTCGAACACGATGCGGCGGCCGTCCGGGCTGTAGCAGGGGCCGGTGTCGATGGCGCTGCCCTGCGTCAGGCGGCGCATCTGCTTGGACCGCAAGTCCATGTCCACGATGGCGGAATTGCCGCCTTCGCTGACGCTCATGACGATGCGCTGGCCGTCCGGGGAGAATCGGGGGGCGAAGGTCATGTTGGGGAAGTTGCCGACCAGCTCACGCTGGCCGGTCTCGATGTTGAGCAGGAACACACGCGGCTGGTCGCCGGTGTACTGCATGTAGGTGATCTCGTGCTGAGTTCGGGCTGAAGCGGGGCGTCAGCACCAGCTCCTTGCCCTGGCTGAGCAGACGGATGTTGGCGCCATCCTGGTCCATGATGGCCAGGCGCTTGTTGCGCTTGTCCTTGGGGCCCGTCTCGTCGACGAACACCACCTGGGTGTCGAAATAGCCCTTCTCGCCCGTCAGCTTCTCGTACGCCAGGTCGGCCACCAAGTGGCCTAGACGGCGCCAGTCATCTGCCCCGACGGTGAAACGCTGGCTGCCCAGCTGGCGCCCGGAAAAGACATCCCAAACTCGAGCTTCAGCTACCAGGCGGCCGTCAGGACCCCGGAAGGCGCGCCCTACCACCAGGGCCTGGGCGTTGATGGCCCGCCAGTCAGGGAAGCGCGGCGGCGCGTTGATGTCGCGCACGGCATCTATGAAGGAGGCACGGTCGAGCGGCTGGAAGAGGCCGGAGTGCTCCAGGTCGGCCGAGATGATGTTGGACACCTCGAGCGCGAAGCGCGGGTCGTCGCCCAGGAACTCGGGGATGGCGATCGGGATGGGTTTCAGTGTGCCGCCTGTCACCTCACCCTGCAGGCGCCCCTGAGCCGCCGCAGGGACCACCAACGCTGCGCCGCACAGCACGAGCAACAAGCCAGTGATCGAAATGAACCTGTTCCAGTCAGCCAGCCGAGCTATCATACAAGCTATATCTCCGCAGGTTCAGCAGTCCAAGATCTCTATCCGCCAAAAAGATCCTTCGGATTGAAGATCAGATCAATTCCCTTCCATGCCTCATATTTATCCGGCGGGAGCATGTCGTATGGTTGGCACCCGAACACGGCGCGTTCGGCCGCCTCGGCGGCGAGGCGTGAGACCGGAGCGCCGTCGACGCCGGTAGCTCGCGGTGTTCCGACCACACTGCCCTCGCGGTTGAGATCGAAGCTCAGGCGCACCTTGAGGCCTTCCAGCCCCGCTGCAGCGCCGACAGGTGGACGATAGCATTCCTGTATCTTGCGGATGAGCAGACCGACCAGTCTCGCGCTTTCGCTGGCGGACAGCTGCTTGTCGCGGCCTTCCTTGGAGCCCAGGACGGGGCCTTTGTTCTTGCTCGGCTCCTCCTGCGGCGTGTTCGGTAGCGGGGCACCCTTGTCCGGCACCTTGTTGAGCAGGGCTTGCATATCGCGCATCTGATCGTCGAACGTCTTCTGTCGCTTGGCCTCGGCCTCCTTCTGGCGCTTCTCCTCCTCCTTCTTCTTCTTGATCTCGGCTTCCTTGCGCTTCTTAGCTTCCTCCTCTTTCTTTTTCTTGAGCTCGGCCTCCTTCTGACGCTGCTGCTCGTCGAGCCGTTTTTGTTCCTCGGCCTTGCGCTGTTCCTCGGCCTTGCGGTCGTCCTCGGCTTTCCGCTGGTCTTCTGCCTTCTTCTGCTCTTCGGCTTTGCGCGCCTCCTCCTGGCGCTCCTCCTCGAGCTTCTTGGCCTGCTCGATGGCTGGGTCCGGACGCTCGGCAGCCAGCTTCTCGGCAATCGGGTCCTTGGCAGGCTCGGGCAGCTTGGGCGGCTCGACCTTGGCCACTTCCTTGGGCGCCTCGGGCTTCGGCGGCTCGGGTTTGGGCGCCTCCTTGACCTCTTCCTTCGGAGGCTCAGGCTTGGGTGGCTCGGGCTTGGGCGTGGCGACCGGGGTAGGCTTGGGAGCCTCCTTCTTGGAGATCTCGGGCTTAGGAGTCTCCTTGGCTTCCGCCTCCATCTGCTTGGCCGTGCGTACGCCCTGGCGGACTTTGGTCACCTCGGAGGGCGTGAGCAGGTCGACGGCAATGGGCTCCGGCTCAGCCAAGCGCAATTCGCGTTGCGTCTGGATGGTCAGCACGGCCCATCCCAGGATCGCCAGGTGCAGCAGTACGGAGATGACAAGGCCAACCTGCACCTATCGCCCACCCTCCGGTCAGACTGGTTGCGCGCACTTGGAGCCCCTAGTCAGCGCTTGCTGGGCCCCTTCGCAATGTCCTCGGGCCCGCTGACGAACGTGAACTTTTTGAAGCCGCCGTCGCGCACGGCGCTGATCACTTGGGACACACGGCCATAGGCAACGTCGCGGTCGCCACGAAAAAGAATCGGGTCTTCCTCTGCATTCTTGACGATCGCTTTGAGCTTTTCGAGCAGTGCCGGCAGCTCAAGCGGCTGCTCCTGGGTGCCGAGGTAGATCTTGCCGTCCCGGTCGAGCGTCACGGTGATCGGATCCTTGTTCTGATTGAGCGACTGGCCCTTGGCGGCGGGCAGGTCGACCGGCAGGCCCGACAGCAGCAGCGGGGCTGCCACCATGAACACGATCAGCAGCACCAGCATCACGTCGACGAACGGCGTGACGTTGATGTCGTGCATTACGACATGGCGGCGGGCGCGGCCGCGCCGTCCACCGGATGGTCTTCCTGAGCTCTGCACGCTGGCGGCCATGGGACGCGCTCCTGTCAGTTCAGCTAGTGTCCTGATCGCGAAATTCGTCGCCCCGTGCGGCTGATGTTAGACGAATTTCGCGATCTGAAGGACACTAGTTCAATCAATGTGCTAGTGCGATTCAGATCGAGAAGTCCGCCTCTCAACCTTGCTGCTGACGTGGTAGCGGACTTCTCGATCATCGCACTAGGTTCTGACGTCGATCTGACGCGATACGATGGCCGAGAACTCGTCAGCGAAAGCCTCCAGTCGCTGCGCGAGCCGCGAAGAATCGGCAGCGAACATGTTGTAGAATATCACCGCCGGAATAGCCGCGAGCAGACCGAGCGCAGTGGCGAACAGAGCTTCGGCAATGCCGGGCGCCACCACCGCGAGACTGGTGTTCTTGGACGCGGCGATGGCCTGGAAGCTCGACATGATGCCCCATACGGTGCCGAACAGGCCGACGAAGGGAGCGGTGGAGCCGACCGTGGCGAGGAACAGCAGGCGCCGGTCGAGCAGCTCCATCTCACGGCTGATGGTGACGTCCATCACCTTCTCGACGCGCAGCTGAATGCCGCCCAGCGCGCGGATGTTGCCTTCCACGGAGCGCTTCCACTCGCGCATGGCGGCGACGAACAGCGAAGCCATGGAGAAGGTCCGGTCGCGCGCCAGCGCCGCGTACAGCTCCTCGAGCGACTGGCCCGACCAGAATTGCGATTCGAATCGATCGGCCTCGCGGCGAGCGCGGCGGAAGGCGAACACCTTCTCGATGATGATGGCCCAGGACCACACCGAGGCCAGCAGCAGGCCGATCATGACGGCCTTGACGACGATATGGGCCTGCAGGAACAGCTGCAGGAAGGAGAAACTGTCGGCAACAGGAGCGAGGTTCATGGGTGCGGTGTCTGCATTGCGCGGGCCGGATCAAACCGGCGGCCTCTACTCGACGTCAGGCAGCACAAAAAACCCGGCCGCCGCCCTCGGCAACCGCGCCCGAACTCGATTTCCTTGCGTACCCGTTTCCGGTCCGTGGGACCAGGGCCATACTGCCGCGTAATGCGGCGGGATTGGGGCTCCGGGCGGCGGTGGGGCCTTAGCCCTTGGTAACCTTGCGCGGTCGCTGATTTTCCTGGCGACCATTGGGAAACACCAACGCCGTCAGCCCACTAAGGCTGCATCGTTGTCAGCTCGGCAACCGTCGGAGGATGTCATGCTGCCGACGATCGATGTGCGGGCGTCAGGCCCTCGACGCAGCAGTTTCGGCCACGGGAGCGGCCGGATGGCTGGTTCAATCCGGCATCTGCCGGTCCTGCTCTGCGCTCTCCTGCTCGGCATGCCCGCATGCATGGCGGCAGATGACGACTGGACGGTCCTCACCATGGCGCGGGACGGATCGTGGGGCGTTGCATGCCGCAGTTCCCAATCACAGGCCATGGCCGAAGCCATCCGGTTCTGCGTGGCCATGGCCGGCGGTGCCTCGAACGGCTGCGGCGCACAGAGCGCTGCCACCAGAGGCGGCTGGGCGATCGGCAATCTGTGCGGCGACCACAGCATCATGACGACCGGCAGCACGCTGATGGAAGCGGAGCGGGAAGCCTTGAACCGCGAGATCAGCCTGCAGCTGTCCTATGTGCCGGACCTGCCGCCCTGCCGACGCGTGGTGACGGTCGATACGAGCCGCACCATCATCACATCGAGCTTGCGGTATTCTTCCACCAGATAGCGCTCATAGCCGCGGGGCGGCTCGTGCCATGCGGCTCACGCCATGCGGCTCACGCCGTCAACACCATCTGCGTCTGGGTGACGACCGCGCACAGTTTGCCCGCCTCGCTGCGGATGGTGGTCTGCCAGACCTGGGTGGTCTTGCCGCGATGCAGCGGCGTCGCCTCGGCGGTGATGCGCGTGTTGACGGGAGCGGGACCGAGGAAGTTGGTCTTGGACTCGATGGTGGTGGTGCGAGCATTGGCCGGCAGGTTCATGATGGTGCCGAGCGCACCCACGGTGTCGGCGAAGGCCATGTAGGCGCCGCCGTGGCACACGCCGCCCGAGGTGCACAGGTCCCATCGCACCAACAGAGTGGCGACGACCTTGTCCGTCGTCGCCTCGACGATCTCGACGCCCATCAGGCCGGGGAAGAGGGGTGCGATCAGCTGCTGCAGTTGCTCGGGTGTTGGCATGGCAGGGCGGTTCGCGGGGGAGTGTGTCACAGGCGGTCGCCTACATCACAGATTCAGCAAGCGCTTGTGCTCATCCGTCGGCGGTCCCCGGAATGCATAAGCTGTCAATTCGTAGGGTCCGTTGGCGATGCCGCACACTGGAAACCCGGCGCTGAGCACCGCCCGCCTGAGCGACTGTTCGGTGAACCCCGATTTGTGGGCATAGAAGTCGAGGCCAGATCGCGCGATTTCTACACCATAGCCGTACAGGACATCGTGCGCCTTTATCGGCCCCGAGGGGCTGACATAAAGAACGTCCTCAATGTCCATGTTCTTGGCGATGAGGTCTCGCATGACGGCGCCAACATCCGGGCAGCGTATCTCGGCGAAGCCGTCCGGCTTCAGCGCATGCAGAAAGCCACGCAACACCTTGGGCACGTCATGCGGGTAATAATGCTCGATGTTGTGAGAGCAATAAACCGCGTCGTAGGTGCCGGCGGGCACAAGGCTTGCCAACTCCCGCGCATCGCCGAGCACGTCGGGCCGCACGCGCTCGTCGATATCGAGGAGATGATGCGTCCAGCCGGACAAATAAGGTGGAAGCGGTGTGTTCCGGCTTCCACCTCCGACGTTCAAGAACTTCCGTGGCGCGGCATTCGTTTCGGCGTGCATGACCAAGACGGCGTCTGAAACAAGCCCAATCTGTGCGCCTCGGGCTTGTTGGTCAAGCGCCTTGGGCCTGTGCTCAGGACGTTGGGTTGCGGCGGTGAACAGCAGCACGCACGAGGCACGCTGGTCGAGCACCAGGGCGGCGATTGTCGGACGGCAACCAGAAGCGGGTTCAAGTCTGAGATCACCTTGCCCCCGCCACATGCCCCGTTAGAATGTAATCGTGTTCGGAGACATGCGGGAAAGCTTGATGTCTCGGCTATTGCCTAGGCTGCTGGCCATTGTCGCCATTGCCATTGCTTCGATGGGATTACCGGGCGTCGCTCTGGCCCAGAAGCGCGTCGCGCTGGTCGTCGGCAACTCGGCCACAAACATACCGGCGAACTGCCAAATCCCAAGAACGACGCGACCGACGTCGCGGCCGCGCTGAACAAGCACGGGTTCAAGGTTCTCGAAGGCTACGACCTCGATAAGGCGGCCTTCGATCGCAAGATCCGAGACTTCGCCAACGAACTGACCGGCGCTGAGACCGGCGTTTTCTTCTATGCCGGGCACGGTCTGTCCGTGGACGGCCGCAATTACCTGGTTCCGACCGACGCAGAATTGGCGACGCCAGTTGGCCTCGACTGCGCGCAACTGCCTTGGCTGCCAAGAAACAGTTGCCCGTGCCGGCATTCAAGATCTTCAAGCCGAGCGACGATGTGCCGGAGAAGTTCCGCCGCTTCGTGGGAATCTGGATCAGTGACTCGGGCTTCCAGGGCACCGATCGCCAATGGATGACCATCGTCGTCAGCGTGAGCAAAGGGGGGAAGGTGTTCGGATACCACTCCCGCGGGCCGCCGATGCCGAACTCGTTCCAGAGCCCGGCCACCGTCCTCGCATTCACCGGCCTCATTGCCGGTAGCACCGCGTCTTACAAGTTGGACGAGTCCAACATCGAGCTGTCGCTCGTCGAGCAAGGCCGGTTGCGCTACCACGAGACCTTTCAAAAGGGTGGGCGGACGGGGACTGCTGTACTCAATCCGGTTTGGACCCTGCTTGCGGCGGAGAAAAAGGCCAAGCGGTGAGTTCACGTTCTGGCTTGTGACTGGAGCTCAGCCGAACTGAGAGACTTCAGCGACACTCGCAGCCCACCAGGTCCATCCACCAAAATTCGCTGACGCGCGAAGCTGACCTACGGGGAGCGATGTCTGTCCTGCAAGGCATCGCGCAGGGCGGTGGAAAGGCGCAGGGGTTTGCCGGACTGGGAGACGAGCACCACCATCACCTCGGCGGTAAAAAGCTGCACGCCATCGCGTGAGACGCGCTGGTCGAGCACCAGGGTGGCGGCGGTGGTCTCCTTGACGCGGGTCACCACCTCGAGAATCTCGTCGATGCGGGCGGGCTTGAGAAATTCGAGCTGCATGCGGCGCACCACGAAGGCGGCAGGCTCGCGGCCGGCGCTGCCGTCGATCAGAGCGCGGTGGTCGTTGCCGATCAGGCGCAGGAAATCGGAGCGCCCGCGCTCGCACCAGCGCACGTAGGAGCCGTGATAGACGAGGCCGGAGAAGTCGGTGTCCTCGAAGTAGACGCGAATCGGGAGAACGTGGCGGCGGCCGTCGGCGTCGGCAACAATGCGGCCGGCCAAATCGGGCCAGTGGGGTGATGCGTCAGGCTGCGACATCCACCATCACGATCTCGGGCGGCATGCCGATGCGCACGGGCAGCACGGAGCAGCCGAGCCCGCCCGAGACGATCAGGTGGCGATCGTCCTCCACGACGTGGCCGTAGGCGTAGCGGTTGCCGTAGCGCGAGGGCACCATGGGCGAGTAGCCGAACACGCGAACCTGGCCGCCATGGGTGTGGCCGGACAGGGTGAGGGCAACGCGGCTCGGGACCTCGGAGAAGATGTCGGGCTCGTGCGCCAACAGGATGACGGGTGCGTCGTCGGTGACCTTGGCGAGCGTACCGGGCAGATCGTCGACGCCGACGAATTTGCGAAACGTCTTCTTGCGCCGGCTGGTGATGAGGGCGATCTGGTCGCCGAGGCCGGCGAGCCAGAAGGCGTGGCCGTCCTTGCTGATGCGGGTGACGTCGTTCTCGTAGACGGGGATGCCGACGCGCTCCAGCATGCGCCGACCGAGCACGGGGCCCTTGCCGGTGCGCTGAGCATTGAGGTCGTCCCACCAGTCGTGATTGCCGAGGACGGCGTGCACACCGAGCGGCGCTTTGAGCTCGCCCAGCGCCTCCGACCATGCCTCCGGCGCGACGGCGCGGGTCTTGAACTTGTGGCTGGCGGCGAAGTCGCCGAGCAGGACGACGATGTCGGGCTTGAGATCGTTGGTGTGCTGGGCGATGGCAGCAATGCGCTCTGCCGGCATGATGGGCCCGCCCGCATGCACGTCGGCGATCACGCCGATCTTGAGGTTGAGGCCGCGCGGCCAATTGCGCGGGGGAAATGCGATAGCGCGTCACCGCCAGGCGCCACATCGGCTCGACGGCCAAGCCATAGCCCGTGAAGCCGAACAAGGCGGCCCCGGTTGCGCCGACGGTTTTCAGAAACCTGCGGCGGGATACGCGTCGTCTCAAGATTGCCGTGCCCCCAATTTGCCGTGCAGCGGCGCCGTCCCGATCGGACTTGTGGTCCGTTGCGGACGAGATTCGCAATGATCTTACGGTCATTCCCAGCCCTGTGCGCGCCCGGCACTGGCCTGTCTGGCGAGCAAGCGTGGAGAAGTTGGGGCAAGGGATGCGATTTTCAACCGCACCCAGCCAATGCGCCACAGCATGGCTAACCCGTGCCCGCCTTGCCCGCATCTTCATCATTGGCACTTTCGTCGAATAGACCGATCTGCGGCGTGGACGTGCGCGCCGCTGGGCCTGTCAGTCCTAAATGCTTGTAGGCGCGAAGGGTTAACACTCGTCCACGCGGCGTGCGGCCGATGAAGCCCTGCTGCAGCAGGTAGGGCTCGACGATCTCCTCCAGGGCGTCGCGCGGCTCGCTGAGGGCTGCCGACAGCGTCTCGATGCCGACCGGGCCGCCGTCGTAGTTCCTGGCGATGCAGTTGAGATAGCGGTGATCGAGGGCGTCGAGTCCCTCGCTGTCGACCTCGAGCTGGCGCAACGCACCGTCGGCCATCTCGGCGGTCACCACCTTGGCGCCCTGCACGGCGGCGAAGTCGCGCACGCGGCGCAACAGGCGGCCGGCGATGCGCGGCGTGCCTCGCGAGCGGCGCGCGATCTCGGCGGCGCCGTCGGGGCTCATGGCAACCTTGAGCACGCCGGCGCCGCGCGTGACGATGGTGGTGAGTTCGGCGTGCGTATAGAAGTTCAAGCGCACGGGAATGCCGAAGCGATCCCGCAGCGGCGTGGTGAGCAGGCCGGTGCGCGTGGTGGCGCCGACCAGCGTGAACTTGGCGAGATCGATCTTGACCGAGCGGGCAGCCGGCCCCTCGCCGATGATGAGATCGAGCTGGTAGTCCTCCATGGCCGGATAGAGGATTTCCTCTACCGCCGGGTTGAGGCGGTGGATCTCGTCGATGAACAGGACGTCGCGGTCCTCGAGGTTGGTGAGCAGCGCGGCGAGATCGCCGGCCTTGCCGATCACAGGGCCGGAGGTGGCTCGAAAGCCGACGCCCAGCTCGCGGGCCATGATCTGGGCGAGCGTGGTCTTGCCTAGGCCCGGAGGGCCGGCGAACAGCACGTGATCGAGGGCGTCGCCGCGGGCTTTGGCGGCTTCGATGAACACCTTGAGATTGGCGCGCGCCTGTTCCTGGCCGATGAACTCGGCCAGCCGCTGCGGGCGCAGCGACGGCTCAACGACATCGGCATCGTGCTTGGCGCCCGTGACGAGGCGGTCGTCGGTCATGGTTTGTTCTGATGGGCCGCTTCGCCTGGGGTGTCAAGGCGGGCAGCCTTTCTTGCCCAGGATGCGGCGTGCCTAGTGGCGACGTTGCACGGCTTCGGGCAGCGCCCGTTCGCCGGCCCTCACAACACCGCGCCCACTCCGGATGAACCACGCGTTGCTTGGATATTCAGATGCCGCAGTTGGCGGACCGATCAGTGGCCACGCTCATCCGCGCCCAAGCTCCAGCTGCGTCAGTGAGTCGGCACAAGGCCTTCTTTTCATTGCACTTGCACGGCCCCATATGTGGCGGGAGTGCCATGTCATGGAGGCTGGCAATGATGCGTGTAATACTTGCTGTGACGGCCTTTGCCCTGCTGGGCGGCGTCACCAGCGCGAGTGCCCAACAAGCCCGGGAACCCGCGTCGAGACCGCAAATCATCTTCAGGGATCAGGACATCTTCCGGGCTCCGCCCCGCTCACCGGCAGCACGCCCAGAGCGCTTGCCGCCGAACGAGATCGGCACGCCGAGACAGACGCTGCCACCCCTGCCGGAGATGAAGCCGCGGGTGGGCAACTAGGCCGCGATCGCTGGGGCAACTGGTGGCCGGCGGGCACGACCGTTGGGCAGCGGCCGCCTACGGCTTTCCAAAACCCTGGTTCAACGTCCGCAGAGTGGGACTCATCCCACGCTCATGGTTGGACCATTTGTGGTTGCCTTCCCACTGACTCGGCTTCTAGCCTCGGTGAAAAGAGCGGGAACCAGCCTGCTTTAGGAGCGCCGAGGACCTACATCCCATGATCGAGGCTGGAGCCGGAATCGGCCTGCTGGACAGCATCTCGGAGTTCTGCCGTCGCGCCGGCATGGCCGAGTCGACGTTCGGCCGCCACGCCGTCAACGACGGCAAGTTCGTGGCCCGGCTGCGCGACGGCGCACGCATCACGCCCGAGACGCTGGAACGGGTCAGCGCCTATCTCTCCAGCCGCGGCATCGAGGCCCCGGCCACGCCGCGCGAACTCAAACCGCTGCTGCGGGTCGCGCCCGCGCAGGCGGCGCCGTCGCAAAACGCCGTCGAGCCACCCCTCCGGCAAGACCGCACGCGCAACTTCCGCTTCTTCGACAACCGGCAGAAATACCTGCTGTTCGTCAACACCTGCAGCGAGAAGGAGGTGATCGCGCGCCGCATCGGCATGGAGCTGGCCCATCTGCATCCCGAGCCGCCGGCGCTGCGCGTGTTCGACGCCGGCATGGGTGACGGCACGGTGCTGACCCGCGTGATGCGCGAGATGCACCGGCGGTTCCCGACCCTGCCCTTCTACGTGGTCGGCAAGGAGATCAGCCTCGAAGATGCGCGGCTGTCGCTCGACAAGATGGCCGATCGCTTCCACGAGCATCCGGCCACCGTGCTGGTGGTCACCAACATGTACTACACGGAAGCGCCGTGGCTGGCGCCGAAGGCGGTGTCGGCCGCCACCTCGCTGGCCTGGGAGGAGGTGGCGCTCTCCGGAACGACGGCGGCCGAGTTCAGCGAGCAGATCACCGCGCTCGAGCCCATGCTGGCGCGCATCTGGCAGGCCCGCCACTCGGCCAAGACCGGCAATCCGATCTACGAGCGTCCTGCGGCGCTGGTCATCTATCGCGACGACTTCCGCTTCCTGCTCGACGATGTCATCCCGCGCCAGGGCCGCGCCCGCGCCGACTATGATCTCGTCATCGCCTCGCAGCCCTACCGGGCGCGCATGCCGGCCGAGTTCAAGGCCGCCAAGGTGGTGGCGCCGCTGGCTCGAGCGCTGCGTCCCGGCGGGCGCCTGCTCGGCATCCACTCCTGCGGCCGCGATCCGGGCCTCGAGATCATCCGCAAGGTCTGGAAGGACGAGGACCCGTTCCAGACCAGCCGACACGACCTGCTGCGCGCGGCGCGCGCCGAGCTCGGCCGCGATGCCCGCCGTTTCAACTTCAACGCCTACGCCGACAGCCGCGCCGTGTTCCGCTACGACATGCACACGCTGCCCTCCGAGATCGCCGAGAGCATCGGCACCTCGACGCTGTTCGCGGCCTGGAACGCGGCCGTATACGTCGCCCAGATCGACGACGAGCGTCTCGCCGAGGTGCTGGGCGCACGCCGCTATCTCGATGCCACGCGCGAGGTGCTGCAGGAGCACGGCAGCCTGTGGTTCCTCGATGAGTCCTACGTGATCTCGCGCAAGCGCGGCTGATGGAGACGCCCATGCCCGCACCGCCGTCTGGAACACTCTCCGATCGAGCTGCAGCATCGGGCGCTTCGGCGACGGCCGAGAGCATTGCCGCGACCGCTGCCGAATTGGTCGCCTGCGGCTCGCTGGAGATGGGCGCCGACACGCCGGAGGACGCGCGCCGCGTCGCCGAGCTGCTGCCGGCGGGCACGCCGGTTTATGTCAATCACCTGCCGAGCCGCGATCTCGAGGATTCGCTGCCGGCGCTGGCCGCCCTGCGCCAGGCCGGGCTGGAGCCGGTGCCGCACATCGCCGCGCGCCGGGTCGCCTCGCGCGAGCAGGTGCAGTCCTTCCTGCAGAGCGCGGTGAAGACGGCTGGCGTCGGCAAGGTGCTGCTGATCGGCGGTGACTTGGCCGAAGCAGCCGGTCCCTATGAAGCGGCCGCGGCGTTGCTGCGCGATCGCCTGCTCGCCGACTGCGGCATCCAGCAGGTCGGGCTCGCCGGCTACCCCGAGGGACACCCGCGCATCCCCACCACAACCCTGCGCGCCGCCCTTGACGAGAAGCTGGCGCTCGCGCGCGAGCAGGGCCTGGCCGCTTACGTCGTCACGCAGTTCTCCTTTGCGCCGCATCGCATCGTCGAGTACTGCGCCGACCTCGCCCGCCGCGCCGCCGGTGTGCCTGTCTACGTCGGCATGGCCGGACCCGCGAACCCGGTCGCCCTGCTGCGCTATGCGCAGCGCTGCGGCGTCGGCGCCTCCCTGCGCGCCCTGCAGTCGCAAGGCATGGGCGCGGTGCGGCTCATCACGCACGCCGATCCTAGCGAGCAGCTGGCGGCGCTGGCTCGCCACTGCCGCAGCGGCAGCGCCACCAACGTGGTGGGCGTGCATCTTTACAGCTTCGGCGGGGTCGCTCGCACCGCGAGCTGGATGAACGAGCGCATCACGGCCCGCTGCGGCTGACCCATGCCTGTCCCTCTTCCCAAGAGGATGAAGAGGGACGCGGGTGTGCCGCTATGGCTGCTGCATGCCGATCTGTGCGCGATCACGCCAGTCGGAAGCTTCCTTCTCCGCCTTGCTGCGATCAGCCTTCGACAGCTTGCCGAGAATCTTCTCCAGGCCCTCGTCGTTGAGCCCACCCGACTTGGCGATCAGGTGCCACTTGGCGGCCTCCACCAGGCTGGTCTGGACGCCGGCGCCCTGCGCCAGGCAGCGCGCCAGACGGATTTGTGCCGAGGGCAGCCCCTTCTCAGCGGCAGACCGGAAGAACTCAGCGCCGCGTTTCTGGTCGACCGGAATGCCCTGACCGCGAAACAGCATAATGGCGTAGTCGACCTGGGCCTCGGCGTGCCCGGAAGCAGCAGCCTTGCCGATCCATTTCGCAGCCTCGAAGGCGTTGGCCTCGACGCCGGTGCCGGTGGAGTACAGCGTACCCAGATCATATTGCGCTACGGCGACGCCGGATTCGGCCGCAAAGCGTATGTGCATGGCAGCCCGATAGGCGTTCTCGGGCTTGCCGTCGCCGGTCAGGAACATCAGTCCGAGGTTGTAGTTGGCGAGCGGGTGCTTGTGCGTCGCCGCCATCTCGAACAGGCGAGCGGCCTCGGCGCGATCCTTCTGCACGCCCTGCCCCTCGGCCAGCATCACCGCGACGGCAAACATCGCCTCGGGATCGCCAAGATCGGCGCCGCGGGCATACCACTGGGCGGCCGCGGCAAGATTTTTCGGCGTGCCGAGCCCGTCGGCGTAGATGCGGCCCACCAGCGTGTGCGCCTGCGGATCGCCTTTCGCGGCCGCCTTCAGGGCAAGGTCGAGCGCCGTCAGGTATTGGCCCTGATCAAAGGCCTCGTAGGCCGCATCCTCACCCAAGGCACCCGGCGTCTTGGGCACCGCGACGGTGCCGCCGGTTGCGGCTGGCCGCTTGGTCGCCTCGGGGACCGTCTTGGGCGGCTCGCCTTTCTGCAGCTTGGCGGGGCCCGGGGCCTTCTTCGGCACGGGCGCGTCGGGACGTTCGACCGTCGACGACCACGAACTCGTCTCCGCCGCCGCCGGACCGGCCGCCAGCAACCCGGCGATGGCCAGCATAGCGCCGCGCAATCTCGCGAGGGGCAGGCTGCGCAGCGGGCTCATGGCGTGGCCTCGACCAGACTGATGGCGCCCGTAATCTCCGCGACCAGATCGCGCGAGGCAGCCGGCGGCTCCGCTGTTGGCAGCATCACCGCCACAAAGTCGACCCCGGCCCGCGCCAGCGCCTCGGCGGCTTCCGCCGACTCCACGTCGAACGCGACGCACGGCACCTCGAAGATCTCGGCCCACCAGGCGATCATGTCGGCCCGCCGGGCACGCGCCTTGTCGAGATCCGTGAGGTCGAGAGGGGCGCCGAAGGCCACATACTCGGCGCCGTCCTCGGCCAGCGTCATGGCATCGTCACGCGAGATGCCGGCGTCGACCCCGACGATGCCGCGTGGTCCCAGTACGCGGCGCGCCTCTGCATAGGCACCGGCCGGATCCATGGAGATGCCGAGGTGCACGCCGTCGGCGCGCAAGGCGCGCGCCAGCTCGGCGTCGTCGGCGATCAGGGCCGCCGCTCCCGCGCGCTGGGCCAGCTCCACCAATGGTTTGGCGGAGGCCGCGTCGAGCACTGCGTCGCCCGCCGGCGTGATCAGCACGGAGGCGATCTGCACGGCTGCCAGCGCCGCACCGAGGCGCTCGGGCGCGCCGGGGCCGGCCTCGACCACGGCAAAAAGCAGGCAGCTCGGCTGCATGTCCGTCACGGCTGTCCCCTGAAACCCCGCGCCCTGCACACCTCATTTCCTGGCTCCAGCCTATCTGGCGGCAATGGGGCGAAACAGGGACATCAGGGATGCGTCTGGGCCACAGTTGACGGTTGTCGTGTTCGTCCTCGGGGCCAACGCGATGAGCACATTCAGACCGCCCGACGAGGGCCCTCACCCCCTCCGGACACTCAGGCCGCCTTCTCCATCGTCTCGGTCCATTTGCCGAGCGCGGCTGCGCCATTCATCTTGGCGCGATGGCTAAAGGCGCGCTGGCCGGCGGCTACGTTCTCCGACTTGCCGCTCCAGGCCTTCTGCGCGGCGGCCTGCAAGGCGCGCCCGTACGAGAAGGACAATCCCCACGGCAGCGGCCCCATTTTGTTCATCAGCGACAGGTGCGCGGTGGCGTCCTCGTCCGACTGCCCGCCCGACAGGAAGGCGATGCCCGGCACCGCCGGCGGCACGCAGCGCTTCAGCACCTTGATGGTGCGCTCGGCCACCTCCTGGCGGCTCGCCTGCTTTGCGCATTTCTTGCCGGAGATCACCATGTTCGGCTTGAGGATGGTCTGCTCCAGCGGCACCTTGGCGTAGTAGAGCTGCGAGTAGACCTCCTTCAGCACCCACTCGGTGACCTTCTCGCAGGTGTCGATGTCGTGATCGCCGTCCATCAGCACCTCGGGCTCGACGATCGGCACGATGCCGCCCTCCACGCACAGCGCGGCATAGCGGGCGAGCGCCTGCGAATTGGCATTGATGCAGTTGTAGGACGGCATGTTCTTGCCGATATCGATTACGGCCCGCCATTTGGCGAACTTGGCGCCCAAGCCAACGTACTCCTTGATGCGGCCGGCCAAGCCGTCGAGGCCTTCCGTGATCACCTCGCCGGGGCAGTAGGGCAGCGGCTTGGTGCCGGCGTCGACCTTAATGCCCGGCAGCGCCCCGCTGGCAGCAATGATCTTTGCGAGCGGCGTGCCATCCTTGGCGTTCTGGCGGATGGTCTCGTCGTAGAGGATGACGCCGGAGATGTGGTTCTTCATCGCCTCGCTGGAGCGGAACAGCATCTCACGGTAGTCACGCCGGGTATCGGCTGTGCTCTCCGTCTTGATCGCATCGAAGCGTTTCTTGATGGTGCCGGAGCTTTCGTCGGCGGCCAGGATTCCCTTGCCCGGTGCGACCATGGCCCGGGCGACGTCGGCAAGCGATTGGCTCATGGACAATTTCTCCCTGTCATCGTGCGGCGCGTTTGCGTGTTCGGGATCTCTGAATTAGCGGCAATTGGCGCGTTGGACCAGGGGGTCGGCACCCCATTGCATTGTGATAAAACGCCTCTCAGGGTGAAGAGTTCGATGCCTTTCGACCCGTTGCCAGATCGTCCAAACGGAGGCGTGCCGTGCTGAAAGCCAGGTTCCGCCGCGCCGGCGCAGCCCTGCTCGCCCTTGCGCTGGCCGGGGGAGCCGCCGCGCAGACGGCGCCGGTGCGCATCGTGGCGCTGGGTGCCAGCAACACCGAAGGCTTCGGTGTATCCACCTGGGAGGCCTATCCGGTCCGTTTGCAGGCTCTGCTGAAGGCGCGGGGCATCGACGCCGAGGTGATCAACGCCGGGCTGAGCGGCGACACCACGGCCGGCATGCTGGCCCGGCTCGATGCCTCCCTGCTCGATGGCACCCACCTGCTGATCCTGCAACCCGGCGGCAACGACGCGCGTCATGGCCGAGGGGCCGAGACAGCCGGTAATATTACCAAAATCAAAAGCCGATTGGACGAGCGCGGCATTCTGCTGATCATCATCGACAATGCAGTCTTTGCCACGCTGCCCGATACCGAGATGCAGTCCGACGGCATCCACTACACCGCCAACGGCTACGCCATCCTCGCCGAGCGCGTGCTGCCGCTCGTGCTGTCGGCATTGCAACGCTAGCAGGAGCAGTCAGGACAGGCCGCGTTCACGACCGCGCCGGCATCAGCCGTGCGACGAGCCAGCCCAGCCCCAGCAGCCCCAGCGGCGGCACCAGCCCGAGGGTGCCGCATCGCGCGCCATGCATGGCAACCGCGCGGGCGAGCGCCGCACGTGTGGCTGGGTCGTTGGGACTGACATCGAGCGGCAGTGATGGCCACGCCGCAAGGCAACCGTAGGCAATGCCTCCGATCCAGGCCAGAGCGAGCAGCGCCCAGGCCCAGAGCAGACGCCAGCGCAATGTCACTCAACGGCGGCGGTTCGCGCCGCCAAATCGAAAAAAGCTTCGAAGCGCCGCGCATCGTGGATGATATCGAGGCGGATGATCTTGCCATCGCGCACGCGCCACAGATGGCGCTGGCGGCCATCGATCTCCATCAGCGTCTTGCGGTGCCGATAGTGATAGAAGACCCGGCAATCGATCCAATCGGCGCGCATCGTAATGCTCGTCGTCATGTAGTCGACCACCTCGCACTCCGACAAAAATCGTTCCAGCCGACCCATGAGCGTGGCTCTGCCTTGTCCTTGACCAATGAACGAGGCCGCGGACATGGGATGCACGGCAAATGCGACGGTGTCGGAAAAAAGGCTCATCATCGAAGGCAGGTCGCCCGCTTCCCATGATGTGTATATGGCATCGATGATAAGACGATTGTGATCTGTCATTTTCTCGCCCGCTCCCCGCTTGGACGACTGATTTGTATAGCAAAACAGCCGTCACCACCAAGCCCCGCAATCCGAACAGCGGATGTGCGCGGCGACTGGCTCAGGTAACGGTTGGCGTTGCTCAACCCGTCGCAGGAGGCGCGCAAGACGGTCGACAATTGCCTATTGGGTAGGCACTTCTTGTTTGGGTTGCGGGCGGATGGTCGCGCTGGCAGAGCCGGAAAGTCCGTGATCTGCCAGCGGGTTTCTCAGATGTCCGTGTCGCCACCCCAATCGACCGCATCATTCTGGCTGGGGTCGTAGGCGTCCTCTTCGGCGTCCTGGCGCTGGTCGTCGGCCTCTTGCGCATCCTGGCGCGCATCGTCGGCGGCATCCTGCGCCTTCAGCCTTTCGGCTTCGCCCAGGGACGGGGCGGCGTGAGCGCTGCCGCCGCCCAGCATGTTGCGGATGCCTTCCGCCAGCAGCATGCCGCCGGCCACACCGGCCGCGGTGGTCATGGCCGAGCGCATGAAGCCTCCGCCAGCCGCCTGCTGCGGCTCCTGTGCGGCCTGCGGGCGATCCGGCAACATGGACGACGGCTGGCCGCCGGCGCGTGATCCGATGACCGGCACACTGCTCGGCCGCCGCTCCGGGTCTGGTCGCGATGTACCGAACAGGCCGCCGAGGAAGCTGCCCCCGCCTTGCTGCGGCTGCGGGCCCTCCAGCTCACGCACCCGCGCTTCCAACTCCTGCACGCGGGCGTTGGCGGCTTCCAGCGCCTGCTCCTGCACCAGGACAGATTGCACCAGCATGTAGGGGGCATCGGGCGTGGCGCGCACCCCCTGGCCGATAAGCGCCTCGGCCTCGCGGTCCTTCTGCGGCAGGTCGTAGGCACGCATGCGATCGAACAGGCCGTTGATCAGCTGGCGTTCGTCTGGCGTCATGGGATCCTCCCGAATTCCGCTGCTAGCGTCATATCGTGTGCAGGCTACGATTCCGCAATGCGCAGCATCTCCGGAACAAATTCAGAACAGAGCGCCCCGCGCCGCCACCGGCCAGACGCATTCCACGCGCGGGTCGTGGCCGGCCATGCCGCGTATGCCCACGTACCAGTCGTGCAGGTTGACCGTCGGGTCGCAGTGACCCGGCACCAGCAGGACCGTCGTACCGCGCGCCGGTGGCCGATCGCAGGCCGACACGTCCAGTATGCCGTGCTCGTCCGATGGCCGATGATAGACGGCGCCGTCGAGCTTCCAAGGGGTGGGCATGCCAGCGTCCATGGCGAACGTCTTGAGCCCGGCATCGATGACGCGCCGATCGGATGCCGGCGCGCTCATTACCGTGGCATGCACGAACAGGGCGTGCTGGTAGGCGTCGAACAGGCCGCCGTCTTCGCGCAGGTTGCGGGCGTAGTCCGCATCCATGAAGATGTAGGAGCCAGCCTGCAGCTCGTTGTAGACGCCGCTGGCGGCCTCGTTCTCGTAGGTGCCGGTGCCGGCTCCGGTAACCATGCGCGCCTCCAGCCCCGCTGCCCGCAAGGCGCGCTGGGTTTCCTGCACGCAGGCCACCGCATGGGCGATGCGCTCGCGCCGGTCGGCAGCCGCACGCACATGCTGCGCGGAGCCGTGGTAGGCCTGCAGGCCGGCAAAGCACAAATGCCGCGCGCCGGCGACGCGCTCGGCGATGCGCGCGGCTGCATCACCCGGCGTCGCGCCGCAGCGCCGCCCGCCGACATCGATCTCGACCAGCACGTCGAGCATGCTGCCGGCCGCGTCCGCTGCCGCCTCCAGCTCGGCGACGCTGTCGATGTCATCGACGCACACGCCGACGGTGGCGCGCTTGGCGAGCGCCGCCAGCCGCGCCAGCTTCGCGGCGCCCGCCACCTCGTTGGTGACCAGCACGTCGCCGATGCCGGCGTCGACCATCACCTCGGCCTCCGACACCTTCTGGCAGCACACACCCACCGCCCCCAGCGCGATCTGCCGCTTGGCGATGTCGGGCGACTTGTGCGTCTTGGCATGGGGTCGCATGCGGATGCCGGCCTTGCGGGCAAAGGCAGCCATGCGCTGCAGATTACCCTCGAACGCATCGAGATCGATCAGCAACGCCGGTGTGTCGACTTCGGCCAGGCGCATGCCCACGCTGGCAGGCGGCTTCATGAGCATGCGTGCATTCCCCCACAATTGAGATCTTACCTCGGCCACCCTCGCCGACCCCGTGGCAAGCCTGTCGGGGCCTGCATTGGCGAAGCCAACCGTCCTTCGGCAGACTCAGGGCGAGGTGGTGTGCAGTTCACCGCTTCTTCTTATCCATGGCGGCGAAGCTGCCGCCATCGGCCGCCAGTTTCTCGATTAACGGCGCGATCTTCCAGCGGTCGCCGTAGGTGGCATGGTAGGCCCCGATGCGATCTGCGACCCTGGCCAGCCCGATATGGTCAGCCTGCCACATCGGGCCGCCGCGCCAGGCCGGAAAGCCGTAGCCGTTCAAGTACATAGTATCGATGTCGCTGGCCCTTAGCGCGATGCCTTCGGCCAGGATCTTGGCGCCCTCGTTGGCAAGCCGCAGCAGACTGCGCTCGACGATCTCCTCGGCCGGCACCGGTCGCTGCTTGATCTGCAACGCCTCGGCCTCGGCGCGGATCAGCGCCTCGATCTCGGGGTCGCGCTGGCGCTTGCGGTTGCCGTCGTACTTGTAGAAGCCCGACCCCGTCTTCTGCCCGTGCCGCCCCATCTCGACGATCTTGTCGGGAACGCGTGCCAACTGCGCGCGCTCGCCGGTCAGCTTGCGCTCCTTGCGGATGCGATAGCTGACGTCCAGTCCGGCGAGGTCGCCCACCGCCAGCGGCCCCATGGCCATCCCCCATGCCTCCAGCGCCCCGTCCACTTCGGCCGGCGTGGCGCCCTCCAGCAGCATGGCCTGCACCTCCTCGGCGTAGGCGGCCAGCATGCGGTTGCCGACGAAGCCGTCGCAGACGCCCGCCTGCACGCCGACCTTGCCGATGCGCTTGGCGAGCCCCATGGCGGTCGCCATCACGTCATCACCGGTCTTCTCGCCACGCACGATTTCCAGCAGCCGCATGATGTTGGCGGGGGAGAAGAAGTGCAGGCCCAGAACATCCTGCGGCCGCCGCGTGACGGCGGCGATCTCATCCACGTCGAGTGTGGAGGTGTTGGTGGCGATGATCGCCCGCGCCTTGGCGATGCCGTCGAGCTTGCCGAAGATCTCCTTCTTCAGCGCCATGTTCTCGAACACCGCCTCGATGACGAGATCGGCTTTGCCGAGGCTTTCCAGCTCCAGCGACGGGGTCAGCTTGGCGAGGCGGTCGGCGGCCTGCGCCTCGGTGATGCGCCCGCGCTTGGCGTTGGCCGACAGCGTGTCCTTGATGCGCGCCACGCCGGCATCGAGCGCCCCCTCCGTGGTCTCCACCAGCGTCACCGGAATGCCGGCGTTGAGGAATGCCAGCGTAATGCCGGTCCCCATCGTGCCTGCCCCGATGATGCCGACCGTTTCCACCGGCCGCGTTTTCACGTCGGCGCCGATGCCCGGCAGATTGGCCGCCTGGCGCTCGGCGAAGAAGGCATATTGCAGGGCACGTGCGTAGGGGCTGGCCGCCGCCTCGCGGAAGATCTGGCGCTCACGCGCGATGCCTTCCGAGGCCGGCAGGGTCGTCGCCACCTGCACGGCGTCGATGGCACACTTTGGCGCCAGCGGCCCGCTCGGATGCCGGGCGACCGACGCGCGCGCCTTCTCGAACAGGCCTGCCGGCACGGCCGCCGCGTTGATGGTCTGCTCGCCGATGCGGCGCGGCGCCTTGCCGACGTGCTGCTTGGCGAAAGCCACTGCCTCGGCAACCACATCGCCCTCGGCCACTCTGTCGATCAGGCCTGCGGCAGCGCCTGCCTTGGCGTCGATGAAGGCTCCGCTCAGGATCAGCTCGAGAGCTTTTTCCACACCGATCGCACGCGGCAGGCGCTGCGTGCCGCCGGCACCCGGAATGATGCCGAGCTTGATCTCCGGCAACCCCAGCTGGCGTACGTCGTTGGCAGCCACCCGGTAGTGGCAGCCGAGCGCCAGCTCCAGGCCACCGCCCAGCGCGGTGCCGTTGACGGCGGCCACCACCGGCTTGGCGGAAGCCTCGATCGCATCGATCAGCTGGGGAAGAAACGGCTCCTTCATGCCAGTGGCGAACTCCGTGATGTCGGCACCGGCCGAGAAGAAACGGCCCGTCCCCGTCAGCACGATGGCCTGTACGGCGGCATCGGTGTTGGCCTCGGCAAAGGCCTGTTGCAACCCGGTGCGCAAAGCGTGGCTCAGGGCGTTCACAGGCGGGTTGTTCATGCGAATGACGGCAACGTCGCCTTGCTTTTCGGTCTCGACTACGGCCACCGTGCCCTCCTTGTCCCGATCTGATCTGAGTGATTTGGCGGCCCCGGCTTGGCTTGGGGCGAGCGCAGAGGTTACTCTTCCGCAACAACAAAGCAATCCAGGGAGGAGGCGCCATGTTGCGCGGTATAATGATGGACCGGCCGCTGCTGGTCTCCAGCATCATCGACTATGCGGCGGAAATCTTTCCCGACGTGCAGGTGGTTTCCCAAACCGTGGAGGGCGGTCTGCACCGTTACGGCTACGCTCAGGCGCGCACCCGCATCGGTCGCCTCGCCAACGCCCTCGTCGGGCTCGGCATCAAGCCCGGCGACCGCGTGGCGACGCTGGCCTGGAATGGTTATCGCCACTTCGAGCTTTACTATGCCATCTCGGGCATCGGCGGCGTCTGCCACACCATCAATCCGCGCCTCTTCCCCGACCAGATCACCTACATCGCCAACCACGCCGAAGACACGGCGCTGTTCTTCGATCTGACCTTCCTGCCGCTGGTGGAAAAGCTCGCCCCCGCCCTCAAGTCCACGCGCACCTTCGTACTGATGACGGATCGCGAGCACATGCCGGCAACATCATCCGTGCCCGGCCTGCTATGTTACGAGAGCCTGCTTGCCGAAAAGCCCTCGGCCTTTATCTGGCCCGAGCTCGACGAGCATACGGCAAGTGCGCTCTGCTACACCTCCGGCACGACGGGCGAGCCCAAGGGCGCGCTCTACTCCAACCGATCGACACTGCTGCATGCCTTCTCCACCATTGCTTCCCAGCCGCACACCTTCGCGCACAACCGCAAGGTCCTGCCCGTGGTGCCGCTGTTCCACGCCAACGCCTGGGGCCTGCCGTACGTCACACCGCTGACCGGCTGCCCGTTCATTCTGCCGGGGGCCAAGCTCGATGGCGCGAGCCTTTTCGACCTGATGGAGGGGGAGAGCGTCGATGCGGGCTGGGGCGTGCCCACGGTCTGGCTCGGCCTGCTCGACGAGTTCAAGAAGCGAGGACGCAAGCCGAAAAACCTGACGCAGATCCTGTGCGGTGGCTCGGCCATGCCGCAGGCCATGATCGACACGCTGACGCGCGACTACGACATTGAGGTCATTCACGGCTGGGGCATGACCGAGATGAGCCCGATCGGCACGCTGACCATCATGCGCCCCGAGGAGCGCACCAAGCCGCCGCTGGAGCGCGCCACTTTGGTCGCCACCCAGGGCCGCCGCCTGTTCGGGGTGGACCTCAAGATCATCGACGAGAAAGGCGCGCGCGCCGCCCCCGGCAGCGACACGCCCGGCGAGCTGTTCGTGCGTGGTCCGACCATCGTGTCCGGCTACTACAAGAACCAGGACGCGTCCGCCAAGCAGATCGATGGCGAGGGTTGGTTTGCGACCGGCGACGTCGCCAAGATCGTGCCCGGCAGCTGGCTGGTACTGATCGACCGCACCAAGGACCTGGTCAAATCCGGCGGCGAGTGGATCAGCTCCATCGACGTGGAGAACGCCGCACTCGCCTGCCAAGGCATCGCCAACTGCGCGGTGGTCGGCGTGCGGCATCCCAAATGGGGCGAGCGGCCGCTGCTGGTGGTGGTCAAGATGCCGGGCGCCGACCCGGCCAAGCGCGACATTCTCGAGGCCCTGAGCTGCCGCATCGCCAAGTGGCAGATGCCCAACGATGTCGTGTTCATCGACGCCCTGCCGATGACAGCCACCGGCAAGATCTCCAAGAAGGACCTGCGCGCCCAGTTCGCCGACCACAAGCTGCCGGACTAGCTTTCGCCTCATCGAAACGTCTCGGGCTTGGCGGAGCCGGGAACCAGCTGCGTTTCCTCCCCCTGCAGCGAAGACCGAAGGCGTTCGATGCGCATGAGGGGGGAGGGCGATGCGTCAGCGACTTAGGCTGGCCATCGCCGCCTTCCGGCTCTTGCCTCCCCCTGGAGGGGGGAGGACGGAATGCCACGAGCTTAGCTAGCCCATCTCCGGGCGATCCGCGCCTGCAACCAGCGAGCTAAGGTCAATGGCATTCCTGGTGGGGGTGATGTCGCCGCAGGTGACGCCCGTCACCCCACCCGATGCGTCCAGCGACTTAGGCCGGCGGTCGAGGCAGCCGCACCGTCGGCCAAGAGACTCCGGCGGCGGGTACGCTGCTTTTGCAAGGCCGCCCGGCGGCCAAGCCAAGAGTGATCGGCGCCTCAGCCGGGGTTCATGCCTTTGGCCTTGATCACTGCGGCGCTGGCCGGCGACATCAGGTGGGCGATGAACGCCGTCGCAGCGTCCGGCTCCTTGCTGCTCCCAGACACGCCTGCCTGGTAGATCAATTCGCGTTGTATTTCGGCCGGGAATGGGCCGACCATGTCCAGACGCGGGTCGGTCAGGACGTTGGTGAGGAAGACCGCGAGCTCGGCATCGCCTTTGACGACCGCCTCGATCATCTGCGCGGGTCCCGGCTGCGCTTTGGTCTTGGCTTTCATCTCCTCACCGATGCCAAGGCGCTCGTAAATGCCCACAAGCAGGGTGCCTGTCGCGCTTGCGGGAATGGAGGCGACGGCCTGCGCCTTGAGCAGCGTCTGTTTGAGCGCGTCGGTCGTGCCGATGTCCGGCTTGGCAGCCCCTGCGCGAACGGCGACGCCAATGCCGACACGCGCAACATCGATGGTCGGCGCAGGCACGAACTGGGCGCGGGTGGGCACATCCTTGAACACATCCACGGGGACGACACCCAGGTCAAAAGGGCCGCTGGCCGCCATCTTGATCAGCTCGGGCGTCGTTCCGTAGCGGATCACGAGCTTGTGGCCGGAGGCAGCCTCGAATTGCGCGGCGATCTCTTTCAGCGGAGCGGCTATGCCCGCTCCCGCCAACACCTGAAGTTCACCAGCCTGCGAATGGGCCATCGGCCACAGGACAAGAGCGAGGCCGAGCACCGAACTGAGCGAGATACGCATGATGGACCCCCATGGCGCCGCTCTGGACAGCAATTCCAAGCCTGCAAGAAGCTGGCGCGAGTATCGACGCTTCCATGCGCCCCTGCAAGAGGTGCGCAGATCGCCATCTCGCTCTCTCGCGGTGATCGCTCAGCCGACCGGGGTCACGTCGACCGCCACGGTCATGCGCTGGTCGCGGCCGCCAAGCAGCACGCCGCTGACCGGGCTCACGTCATCGTAGTCGCGACCGTAGGCGACCGTGATGTGGCTGTCCGTCGGGATCACCCCGTTGGTCGGATCGAAATCGACCCAGCCCACCTCCGGCGTCCACACCGAAATCCAGGCATGCGAGGCATCCGCGCCCTGCAGCTTCTCCACGCCGGGCGGAGGCAGGGTGAGCAGGTAGCCGCTGACGTAGCGGGCCGGCAGGCCCAACGCCCGCAGGCACGTAATGGCCACATGCGCGAAATCCTGGCACACCCCGCGCCGGTTGCGCAGCACGTGCGACACCGGCGTGGAGATGTCGGTCGCCTTGCTGTCGAAGATGAAGTCGGCATACATGCGCTGCGTGAGGTCGTTGGCGGCCTCCAGCACCGGCCGGTCGGTCGCAAACGACGGACGCGCGTAGTCGAGCGCCTCGGGCACGGTTTGCGTGTGGCGCGAGGTGCTGACGAACTGCAGCACGCCGATGTCGAGCGTACCGTCGCTGCGCACCGCCTTGCCGACCACCTGCTCCCACGGCGTGGAAAGGGCCAGGATGGGCAGGTCCGGCGCCCACACCTCCACCGTGCTGCGCGCGTGGATGACGAACTCGGAATGCTCCTCGTCGATGGTCAGGATCGATGCGCCGTTGCCGAAATAGTCGTCGAAGGCGATCTGCGAGGTCGGCGCCGGCTCGATCAGCAGGCTGTGGCGGTCGACCAGCTGCCGTTCGCCGCCCCGCGGCGTCAGGTGCACGAGGTGCTGCGACTGCAGCACCGGCTTGCGGTAGGCATAGGTGGTGCGATGGCTGACGTCGAAGATCATCCGTCCACCCGCGACCTGGCCTTCACCCAACGCGCGTCCTTCTCGACCAGGTTGAAGTAGCGCCGCCCGATCGCATCCGACAGGTTCGGCAGCAGGGCGACCTGCTCGCCGAGCAGCGCCGCCAGCTCGGCACGCTTGCCGTCCGGCCCGGCCTTGGCCAGTTCCTGGGCCCGGGCCACGCGCACCCGCGTCAGCAGGCTCAGCGCCGTGCGTTGCTCGTCTATGCGACCTCCGCCTTCGCCCGACTGCGGCAGCGAATCGATATGCCGCGACAGCGCCGCCAGCTGGAAGGCGATGCTGCGCGGATTGCTCTCGTCGACCAGCAGCAGGTCGAGCACCAGCGGCAGCACCGGTGCCATGCGGTAGCGCGAGCGATAGGTGATGAAGCTGTCGGCCAGCTCCAGCACGAACGCCAGGTTGCCGACGTCGTCTGCCCCCGCGCCGGCCTTGCCGAAGATGCCGAGCAGCAATTCCGACAAGTGCGCCGCGCGCGACAGGCGCCGGCCCATGTCCAGGAACGACCAGCCGTAGTTGCGCGTCATGTTCTCGTGCGTGAGGCCATGGAAGGCGGACAGCACCCGCAAGCCATCGTCGAGCAGGCCGAGCGAGTCGCCGATCGACCTCGGCATGGCGCTGCCTTGCCAGCGCCGACCGGCATAGAAGTCGTTCAGCGTGCGCCAGGCCTCCAGCGACAGGCGGTCGCGCGTGAGGCTGGCGACCCGGTGGATGTTGTCGAGCGTGCGCGGCAGGCCGTAGTGCCAGTCCGACGACGTCATCAGGTTGCGTGCCAGCTGCTCGATCAGCCCTGCGTCGGTCGGCTCGCCGGGGGCCGGGATCTCGCCCTCGTCCTGCGCGAGCAGGATCTCCAGGGCGATGCGGCTGGCCGGCAGCTCCTGGCGCGGTCCGCTGTCCTCCTGCAGGCGGCTGAGGCAGGTGCGCAGCACGCGCATGGTCCAGTCGGCTCGCTCGGTATAGCAGCCGAGCCAGAACAGGTTGTCCGCGGCACGGCTCGGCAGGTCGGTCGGCGACCGCTGCACCTGCGCCTCCTCGATGGCCGGGCGCCACAAGCTGACGTGCGGCGGCAGGCTGGCATCGCTGATCACCCACACGTCGCGCGATTCTCCGTCCGGCGCACTCAGCGCCACCGCAGAGCTTTCGTCGACGGTCATGGCGAGCCCACCCGGCATGGCCACGAAACCGTTGGCCGTGGCGGTCACGAACAGGCGCACGGCATAGGGCTTGGGCACCAGACCGGCCGGGGTGAGCGACGGCGTGGTGCCGAACCCGGTCTTCTCCTCGGCGACGAACTGCGCGCCCCTCAGCTCGATATCCTGCAGCAGCGCCGCCCTCTCGCTCGGACCCAGCCGCGCCGGATCGCGGCCAGGCACGGCGCGGCCTGGCCGGGCCGTGCTCTCGTGCGCCGGGCGAATGACCATGCGGTCGAGGTTGGCCAAGGCGTACCGCCGCGCGGCCGGCTCGCCCAGCCACGATCGCCGCCCATCGGCGATGGCCAGGTCCTCGCGCAGCAGTTCATTGGCGAGCCGCGGCAGGTAGGAGCCAAGCCCCCGGTTCTCGACCAGCGCCGAGCCCAGCGAGTTGACGACCAGATCGGACTGCTCGCGCACGGCCTGCAGCAGTCCCACCGGCCCGGCAAAGGCCGACGAATCGAGCTCGAGCGGATCGGCGACGGCGCCGGCAATGCAGCGCACGATCAGATCGATCGGCATCAGGCCTTCGAGCGTCTTCAGCGAGACGCGATCGCCCACCACCCGCAGATCACCGCCCTCCACCAGCAGCAGGCCGAGATAGCGGGCGAGATAGGCATGGCTGAAGAAGTCGTTGTGGCGCGGGCCCGGGCTCAGCAGCGCGATGCTCGGGTCGGGTCGATTGGCCCGCCGCGCCAGGGCAGCCTGCATCTGCTGGAAGAACGGCGCCAGTCTCTGGGCATGGCACGCCCCGAAGATGTCGCCGGCGACATTGGTGTGCACCATGCGGTTGGCGAGCGCGTAGCCGATACCGGCCGGCGTCTCGGTGTGCGTATCGATCACCCTCCAGCGCCCGTCGGGCGCACGCGCCAGATCGGCCGCGAAGAACTGGATGTAGCCGCCGGCCGGCCGCAGGTGCTGGCACGGCCGCAGGTAGGCAGGGTCGCTGAACACCAGCTGGTGCGGAATGGCGCCGGTCGCCAGCAGGCGCTGCGGCCCGTACAGGTCCGCCAGCATCGCTTCGAACAGGCGGGCGCGCTGGATCAGTCCGCGCTCCAGCTCGCGCCATTCATCGGGCGGTATCAGTAGCGGGACCAAGTCCACGCGCCAGGGCTGGGCGATGCTGGCCGGGTCGGAGAACAGGTCGTAGGCGATACCCGTCTCGCGCACCCGCGTGTTGAGGTTCTCCATGCGCGCCAGGCGCGTGGCCGGATCGAGCGCGGAGAGTTCCTCAAGAAACGGCAGCCACTGCGCCTTGATGACGCCCGACGGCGTCATCAGCTCGTCGAAGCCCGAGACGGCCGAGCGATAGCCCGCGGTCAGATCGCCGTTCGACAGCACCTGGGCCTGGCTGCTGAGCATTGCGCGCTACCGCTCTTCCTCATGTCGTGCCGGCCGCACCGTAAACGGCGAATCGCTCGCCCGCATCCCCTGCCGATACCTCAGGCAGGTAGCGGCCCGTCCAACTCCGGGTTGCGCGGCGCATCCGTTCACGACAGTGGCGCGAATGCCACGCCGGGAGTGCGAGTTAACCAATCTGCTACGCCGGCACATGGCGCAGATCGAGCGTCAGCGGGAAGTCGGCATTGACCCCCGGTCGGCCGATCGGCAGCCCGCCCGCCGTGTGGCCGATGCTCTCGAAGCGGGCACGCCGGCGCCCCTCCGCCTCCAGCGCATTGACCGGCAGGACCTCGAAGTTGCGGCCGCCCGGATGCGCCACATAATACCGGCAGCCGCCGATCGAGCGTCCTGTCCAGGTGTCGACCACGTCGAACGTGAGCGGCACGTGGGGGGCGATGTTGGGGTGCAGGCACTGCGGCGGCTGCCAGGCGCGGAAGCGCACGGCGGCCGCAGCCTCGCCCAGCGTACCGGTGGCAGCCAGCGGCAGCGGGTAGCCGTTGCAGGCGATGACGTAGCGGTCACCCGTTGCCCCCGTGACCAGCACCTGAACCCGCTCGAGCGAGGAATTGACCGGACGCGTCGTGCCGCCGGCTGAGCTTTCCTCGCCCAGCACGGGCCATGGCTCGAGCGCCTGGCGCAGCTCCAGGCTCACGCCGGAACGCTCGACGGCGCCGAGCACCGGAAAGCGGAACTCCAGGTGCGGCAGGAACCATTCAGCCTGAACGGGGAGCCCGGCATCGGCCAGATCGGCGACCACGCCCTCGAAGTCCGCCCACACGAAGCGCGGCAGCATGAAACGGTCGTGCAGGGCCGTTCCCCACCGCACCAGCGGCTGCTTGTAGGGTTGCTCCCAGAAGCGCGCGATCAGCGCGCGGATCAGCAGCTGCTGGGCAAGGCTCATGCGCGCATGCGGCGGCATCTCGAAAGCGCGGAACTCGACCAGTCCCAGCCGGCCGGTCGGCCCCTCCGGCGAATACAGCTTGTCGATGCAGATCTCGGCCCGGTGCGTGTTGCCCGATACGTCGACCAGCAGGTTGCGGAACAACCGATCGACCAGCCAGGGCATGGTGATGGCTTCGTCACGATCCGGTATCTGCTTGAGCGCGATCTCGAGCTCGTAGAGCGACTCGTGCCGCCCCTCGTCGACACGCGGTGCCTGGCTGGTGGGCCCGATGAACAGCCCCGAGAACAGGTAGGATAGCGATGGATGGTTCTGCCAATAGGTGATGATGCTGGCGAGCAGATCGGGCCGGCGCAGGAAGGGGCTGTCCTTGGGCGTGATGCCGCCCAGCACGATGTGGTTGCCACCGCCCGTACCCACATGCCGTCCGTCCAGCATGAACTTTTCGGCCGCAAGTCTCACTTGCGCGGCCTCCTCGTACACGCCGGCGGTGATGTTGACCGTCTGCTCCCACGAGGTGGCGGGATGCACGTTGACCTCGATCACGCCGGGATCGGGCGTCACCTTGATGTTGCTGAGGCGCGGGTCTTCCGGCGGCGTATAGCCCTTCCAGGTACACCGGCCTGTTGTTGGCTGCCGCGACCTGCTCGATGGCTGCCACTAGGACCGCGAAATCCTCGGCGTTGGCCAGCGGCGGCATGAAGATGCACAGCTGGCCGTTGCGCGCCTCTACGGCCATCGCCGTGCGCACCGCTTCCTCGGCCGCCTCCGCATCGAGCGCCGGCTCCTCGTCGAGCACATGACGCTGCGGCAATGCCACATGCTCGCCCATGGTGTCATCGGGCAGCACGGAGGGAAATTCCAGAGGCAGCAGCTCGACCAGCGAAGCGAGCGGCAGGCGCAGGCCGATCGGCGAGTCGCCCGGCAGCAGGAACAGGCGATCGCGCTTGAAGACCCAGCGCTGTGTGCGCCAGCGTCTGCCCTTCTTGCCGGGCTTGCGCGCCAGGATCGGCATCACGAAGCCGGCCGGCTTGTCGAGCCCATGCTCGAACACGCGCATCAGCCGCTTGCGCTCGCCTGGATCGGTAAGCTTGTTGTCTTCGGGATTGATGCCGACGGGCAGCTTCTGCTCTGCCAGCATGAAGTGGACCGGGTCCTCGTAGGCCGCCATCGCCGCTCCCGGCGGCAACCCCAGCTGCCGCCCGAGCGCGACGGCGAAGCGCTCCGCGTCGGCCACCGTCGCCGGCGCCTGCGGCGTCTCCAGGTCGATCAGATCCGTGTTGCGCCACAGCGGCTCGCCGTCGCTGCGCCAGTAGACGGCGAAGGCCCAGCGCGGCAGGCTCTCGCCCGGGTACCACTTGCCCTGGCCGTAGTGCAGCAGGCCGCCCGGAGCGAATCTCTCGCGCAGACGGCGGATCAGCTTCTCGGCATAGCTGCGCTTGGTCGGCCCCAGCGCCGCCAGGTTCCACTCCAGCCCCTGCATGTCGTCGACGGCAACGAAGGTCGGCTCGCCACCCATGCTGAGGCGTACGTCGCCCGCCGCCAGCCTGGCATCGACCGCCTTGCCGGCTGCATCGATCTCGCCCCACTGCTCGTCGCTGTATGGCTTGGTGACGCGTGGCGTCTCCAAGAGGCGGGCCAGCCGCATGTCGAAGCCGAACTGCACCTCCGCACGCGTATGCGCGCCTGTGATAGGCGCCGCGCTGATCGGGCTCGGCGTCGCGGCCAGCGGGATGTGCCCTTCGCCGGCCAGCAGGCCCGACGTCGGGTCGAGCCCGATCCAGCCGGCACCGGGGATGTAGACCTCCGCCCAGGCATGCAGGTCGGTGAAGTCCTGTGCGGCGCCCGCCGGCCCCTCCAGGGGTTTCACGTCGGGCTGCAGCTGGATCAGGTAGCCCGAAACGAAACGGGCAGCGAGTCGCAGCCGACGCAGGATCTGCACCAGCAGCCAGCCCGAATCGCGGCAGGAGCCCGAGGCAATCTGCAGCGTCTCGTCCGGCGTCTGCACGCCGGGCTCCATGCGAATGCGGTAGGCGATGTCGCGGCTGAGCTGGCGATTGAGGTCCGTCACGAAGTCGACGGTTGCCTTGGCCGAAACGTCGAGGCCCTTCGCGTAGCGATCCGTCCGCTGCATTTGCCCGAGCGGCTCGAGATAGGGCTTGAGCTCGCTCAGCAGCACCGGGTCGTACTCGAACGGCCACTTCTCGGCCGCCTCCTCGACGAAGAAGTCGAAGGGATTGATCACCGCCATGTCGGCAACCAGATCGACCGTGACGCCGAACTCGCGCGTCTCGTTCGGCACCACCACGCGCGCCAGGAAGTTGCCGAACGGGTCCTGCTGCCAGTTGATGAAGTGGGGTTGGGGCGTGATGTTCAGCGAATAGGCCAGGATCGGCGTGCGGCAGTGCGGCGCCGGCCGCAGGCGCACCACCTGCGGGGCAAGCGTTACCGGACGATCGTAGGCATACGATGTGCGATGGGTGAGCGCGACATGGAGGCTCATGCGACCCTTGACGATGTAGGGACGCGCGCCGCGCCGATCGCACGCACGCCCCGTTGATGCGTCAAGTCAATAGCTTAACGGCATGGGAGGCAAGCAGGACAACACGCAAAGGCGGGGATCAGCGCGCCTTTTTCGACGCCGACAGAAGTTTGCCGATCTCTTGAGCAACCTGCTCGATCGGCGCCATTCCGTCCACCGAGCGTAAGTTGCCCTTGCAGAAGTAATATCCGGTTAAGGGTGCGGTATCGCGATAGTATGCCAGCAGCCGGTTGCTCACGGTTTCGGCAGTGTCGTCCTCGCGACGCGTGAACTCGGTGCTGCCGCACACATCGCACACGCCGCGCACCTTCGGCCGCTTGAACCGATCGTGATAGCCCTCGCCGCACTTGGCGCACGTGAAGCGGCCCACCACCCGCTCGACCAGCTTGTTGTGGTCGACCTTGAGCTCGATCACCGCGTCGAGCTTGCGCTTCTTGTCGGCGAGCAGCTGGTCCAGCGCTGCCGCCTGCGGCAGCGTGCGTGGAAACCCGTCCAGGATGAAACCGTTCTTCGCATCCGGCCGTTCGATGCGCTCGGCGATGATGCCGATCACCACCGCGTCGGGGACGAGGTCGCCCTTGTCCATGATGGCCTTGCACTTGCGACCCATCTCGCTGCCGGCCTTCACGGCCGCACGCAGCATATCCCCGGTCGACAATTGTACGAGACCGTGCTCGGCGGCGATGGTCTTGCTTTGCGTGCCCTTGCCCGCTCCCGGTGGCCCCAGCAGGATCAGGTTCATCACCTTCTCGTCGCTCCCCTGAGTTTGGCCTTCTTGATGAGACCCTCGTATTGGTGCGCCAGCAGATGGCTCTGGATCTGAGCCACCGTATCCATCGTCACGCTGACCGCGATCAGCAGGGATGTGCCGCCGAAGTAGAACGGCACCGCGGCATAGGAGATCAGCAGCTCCGGCAGCACGCACACGATCGCCAGATAGATGGCGCCGACCACCGTGATGCGGGTGAGCACGTAGTCGATGTACTCGGCGGTCTTGGCGCCCGGGCGGATGCCCGGCAGAAAGCCGCCGTACTTGCGCAGGTTGTCGGCCGTCTCCTGCGGATTGAACACGATCGACGTGTAGAAGAAGGCGAAGAACACGATCAGCGCCACATAGATGGCCAGATAGAGCGGCTGGCCGCGGCCGAGCGAGGCAACGATGGTGTTCAGCCACTCGGCACCCGATCCCTGGGCGAACTGGGCTACCGTGATCGGCAGCAGCAGCAGGGATGACGCGAAGATCGGCGGAATGACGCCTGACGAGTTCAGCTTCAGCGGCAGGTGCGAGGCATCGCCCTGGAACATCCGGTTGCCCATCTGCCGCTTGGGATACTGGATCAGCAGGCGGCGCTGGGCGCGTTCGACGAACACGATGCCCGCCACCGTGGCCAGCATGACCAGCAGCAGGCCGAGTACCACCGGCCAGGAGATCGCGCCCTGCCGCGACAGCTCGAGCAGGCCGGCCAGCGCATTGGGCAGACCGGCGACGATCCCCGACATGATGATCAACGACGTGCCGTTGCCGACGCCACGCGCCGTGATCTGCTCGCCAAGCCACATCAGGAACATGGTGCCGCCGACCAGGGTCACCACCGTGGAGATCAGGAAGAACGGCCCCGGCTCGATCACGACACCCGGCGAGCCCTGCAGTCCGTAGGCGATGCCGTAGGCCTGCAGCGAGGCCAGCACCACCGTCAGGTAGCGGGTGTACTGGTTGATCTGCTTGCGGCCCTGCTCGCCTTCCTTCTTCAGCTGCTCGAGCGTCGGCACGACGCTGGTCATCAGCTGCATGATGATCGAGGCCGAGATGTAGGGCATGATGTTGAGCGCGAAGATCGCCATGCGCTCGACGGCACCGCCAGCGAACATGTTGAACATGCCGAGGATACCGGACGCCTGGCCTTTGAACGCGTCTGCGAACGCGGTCGGATTGATGCCCGGAATGGGGATGTAGGTGCCGAGCCGGTAGACGAGCAGAGCCGCCAGCGTGAACCAGAGACGCTTCTTGAGGTCCTCGGCCTTGGCGAATGCGCCGAAATTCAGATTCGAGGCAAGTTGCTCGGCGGCGGAAACCATCGCATTTCTCCCTGACCCGGGCGTGACGGAACGTAAGGCCGCCCGCCTGGGCCGCAAGGCTGCTCCAACATGGGGCCGGCAACCCCGACGCGCAAGCCGGTATGCCGGACGGGAGACCTGCGGCTAAGCGCCCGATGCGGGTCCGGCCCGGTCGGGCAAGGCCTGCGCGCGGTGCAAGAACCCCGCCTCCGTAAAGCCCTATTCCTCGCTCGCCGCGGGCTTCGCCTTGACGGCCTTGGCTTTTTTGGCGGCGGTTTTCTTGCGCTTGGCCTCGTCGGCGGCAAGCACCTTCTTCTCGATCAGCTTGATCGAACCGCCAGCCTTCTCCACGGCCGCCTTGGCCGACGCGGTGGCGTGATTGACGGTCAGCTGCAGGGACACCTTCAGCTCACCCTCACCCAGCAGGCGCAAGCCGTCGTGCGGACGGCGGATGATGCCGGCAGCCAGCAGCGCAGCGGCGTCGACCGGCTTCTTGCCGTCGAGAACGCCGGCGTCGATCGCCGCCTGCAGGCGTCCGAGGTTGACCTCGTTGTAGACCTTGCGGTTCAGCTTGTTGAAGCCGCGCTTGGGCAGGCGCCGATGCAGCGGCATCTGGCCGCCTTCGAAGCCGGCGAGACGCACGCCTGAGCGGGCCGTCTGGCCCTTGCCGCCGCGTCCGCCGGTCTTGCCGATGCCGGAGCCTATGCCGCGGCCGATGCGCAAGCGGAACTTGCGCGATCCGGCATTGTCCTTCAGTTCGTTGAGCCGCATAGCAGCTAGGTGCTCCCGCTTACTTCGCCTTCTCGTCGACCAAGCGAACGAGATGGCGAACCTTGTTGATCATGCCGCGCACGGCAGGCGTATCCTCGAGAGTACGCTGCCGCCCGATCTTGTTGAGGCCCAGACCGATCAGGGTCTCCCCCTGCACTTGCGGACGGCGATTGGCGCTGGCGATCTGCTCGATCGTCACCTTCTTGCCCGACTTCTTAGCTGCCATGACTAGTGTCCCTGCCGAGCCCGAAGGCCCGTTCCTCACGCCGCTTCGGTTGCGTCGGTGTCGCTGGAGCCGTCGCGGCGCCGGGCCACGATCTCGCTCACCTTCTTGCCACGCCGGGCCGCCACCCCACGCGGATTCTCCTGCCCCTTCAGGGCATCGAACGTCGCGCGCACCATGTTGTATGGGTTGGTGCTGCCGAGCGACTTGGCGACCACGTCGTGCACGCCGAGCATCTCGAACACGGCACGTGTTGGGCCGCCGGCGATGATGCCCGTGCCGGGAGGGGCGGAGCGCAGTACCACCTTGCCTGCCCCGTGCTTGCCCTCGAAGTCGTGATGCAGCGTACGGCCCTCGCGCAGGGGGACGCGCACCAGACCGCGGCGCGCCGCCTCGGTCGCCTTGCGGATCGCCTCTGGCACCTCGCGCGCCTTGCCGTGGCCGAAGCCGACACGACCCTTCATGTCGCCGACCACCACCAGCGCGGCAAAGCCGAAGCGCTTGCCGCCCTTCACCACCTTGGCGACGCGGTTGATGTGCACCAGCTTGTCTTTGAACTCGCTGTCGCGTTCCTCGCGGTCGCGACCCCGGTCTCTTTGCGGACGAGCCACCTGATTGCCTTTCCCGTTAGAAGCTGAGGCCGCCTTCGCGGGCGCCGTCTGCCAATGCCTTGATGCGGCCGTGATAGCGATAGCCACCACGGTCAAACACGACGTTGCCAACACCGGCCTTGACCGCGCGCTCGGCCAGCAGCTTGCCGACCTCCGTGGCGGCGGCCTTGTCGGCCCCCGTCTTGAGCTTGGATTTCAAGTCCTTCTCCAGCGTCGACGCCGCGGCCAGCGTGTAGCCCTTCACGTCGTCGATCACCTGCGCATAGATGTGCTTGGACGTGCGATGCACCGAGAGGCGGGGCCGCCCGGTGCTGTTGGCGCGCAGAGCCTTGCGCACGCGGCGCTTGCGGCCATCGAACTGTGTGACGTTGCCGTGCATGGCGACCTACTTCTTCTTGCCTTCTTTGCGGTGGATGTACTCGCCCTGATAGCGGATGCCCTTGCCCTGGTAGGGTTCGGGCGGGCGAGAGGCGCGGATATCTGCGGCCATCTGGCCGACCTTCTGCTTGTCGACGCCGGACACCGTGATGATCTCCTGCTTGGCGCCGGCCACCTTCACCTCGATGCCGGCCGGGATCTTGTGCACCACGTCGTGGCTGAAGCCGATCTGCAGTTGCAGATTGTCCTTGCCCTTCATGGCCGCACGGAAGCCCACGCCGTGGATCTCCAGCGTCTGCGAGTAGCCCTTGGTGGTGCCGTCGATGAGATTGACGATCTGCGTGCGCGCCATGCCCCACATGGCCCGCGCCTGCTTCGTCTCCTCGCGCGGCGTCACGGTGATGCCGGTGGCGGTCTTCTCGACGCCGACGGCCTCCGGGCAGGTGAACGACAGCTCGCCCTTCGGGCCCTTCACCTTGACCGTCTGGCCGGACACGGTGGCCGTCACGCCGGACGGCACCGGAACCGGCTTTTTGCCAATGCGCGACATGGTCAGTTCCTACCTCTAGCTCCGCGGCCCACCGGGCTCGTCAGAATATGTTGCACAAGATTTCGCCGCCGACGTTCTCCTCGCGGGCGCGCGAGTCCGACATCACACCCTTAGGCGTCGACAGGATCGACACGCCCAGACCGTTGGCGACGTTGGTCAGATCGCGCACGGCCGAGTAGACGCGACGGCCGGGCTTGGAAACGCGCTTGATCTCACGAATGGCCGGCTGGCCGTTGGCATACTTGAGCTCGATCTCGAACTCAGGCAGGCCGCCCTTGTGTTCGACGCGCGCGTAGCCGCGGATATAGCCCTCGTCCACGAGCACGTCCAGCACGCGTTCGCGCAGCTTGGAGGACGGCGTCGTCACCTTCGGCCGGCGCCGCATCTGCGCGTTGCGGATGCGGGTCAGCATATCGCCGAGCGGATCGTTCATAACGGGTCGTCCCTCTTACCAGCTCGACTTGACCATGCCGGGGATCAGCCCCTGGCTGGCCAGCTCGCGCAGCATGTTGCGGCACACCTTGAGCTTGCGATAGTAGGCGCGCGACCGCCCCGTCAGCTCGCAGCGGTTGCGGATACGGGTTTTCGAGGAGTTGCGCGGCATCTGCGCCAGCTTCAAGCGGGCAGCGAACCGCTCCTCGGTGGGCTTGGAGCGATCGGCCGCGATCTCCTTCAAGCGCTTGCGCTTGGCCGCGTACTGCGCGACCAGCTTGCGGCGGTGGTTGTTCTTGTTGACCGAACTCTGCTTGGCCATGGTGTCGAGTCCTAGGTGCGGAACGGGAAATTGAAGCCGCGCAACAAGGCGCGTGCCTCGTCGTCGTTCTTGGCGGTGGTGCAGACGATCACGTCGAGACCCCAGATCTGGTCGACCTGGTCGTAATCGATCTCCGGAAACACGATGTGCTCCTTGAGGCCCATGGCGAAGTTGCCGCGCCCATCGAAGCTCTTCGGGTTCAATCCGCGGAAGTCCTTCACGCGCGGCAGCGCGATCGTCACCAGGCGATCGATGAACTCATACATGCGGTCGCCGCGCAGCGTCACCTTGGCGCCGATCGCCATGCCGTCGCGCAACTTGTAGACGGCAATCGATTTGCGGGCGCGGGTCACCACCGGGCGCTGGCCTGCGATCATGGCCAGGTCCTTGGCTGCGGCATCGACCTTCTTGCGGTCATTAACGGCCTCGCCGACGCCCATGTTCAGCACGATCTTCTCGACGCGCGGAATCTGCATGTGGTTCTTGTAGCCGAAGCTCTTGGCCATCTCGTCGCGCACCACCTTCTCGTAGTGCGTCTTCATGCGCGGCTTGTAGTCCTTCGGACGCGGCGAAGGAGCGGCCTTGGTCTCGCCCTTGCCACCCTTGTCGCCCTTGCCCTTCGCCGCGGCCTTGCCGGCAGCGGCCTTGTCGGGCTTGCCCTGCTTGTCCGGTTTCTGACCGGCGGCGCCGCCTTCCGGCTTCTCCGCCTTGCCTGCCTTCGCCGGCTTTTCCTTCTCGGCCATGACTATCTCTTCTCCGAGATCATTTCACCGGACCGCTTGGCGATCCGCACTTTGCGCCCATCCTCCAGGGTCTTGAAGCCGATGCGCGTCGGCTTGCCGTCCTTGGGGTCCGCCAATGCGAGGTTCGACAGGTGGATCGAGGCCTCTTTGGACACGATGCCGCCCTGGTCCTGCGCCGTCTGCTTCTGATGCCGGCGCACCATGTTGACGCCGCGCACCAGCGCGCGCTCATCCTTGGGCATCACCTGGAACACCTCGCCGTGCTTGCCCTTGTCGCGTCCGGCCAGCACGATGACGTTGTCGCCCTTCTTGATCTTGGCAGCCGACATCACAGCACCTCCGGCGCGAGGCTGACGATCTTCATATGGTTCTTGGACCTGAGTTCGCGGGTGACCGGCCCGAAGATGCGCGTTCCGACCGGCTCGCCCTGCGGGTTGATCAGCACGGCCGCGTTGCGGTCGAAGCGGATCAGCGACCCGTCCGGACGGCGCACGCCCTTGGCGGTGCGCACCACCACGGCCTTCATCACCTGCCCCTTCTTGACGCGGCCGCGCGGGATCGCCTCCTTGATCGTGACGACGATGGTGTCGCCGATGGTGGCATACTTGCGCTTGGAGCCGCCCAGCACCTTGATGCACTGCAAGCGGCGCGCGCCGGAGTTATCGGCCACGTCGAGATTGGTCTCCATCTGGATCATCGGACCAGTCCTTGTACTGCAGTCATCGTTTCAATCCGTACCTGATCAGAGCCGGCTCGCGCCGACCCGTCTCAAACCTTTTCTTTCAGCACGACCCAGCGCTTGTTCTTGGAGATGGGTGCACTCTCCTCGATGCGCACGATGTCGCCCACCTTGAAGGTGTTCTCCTCGTCGTGCGCGTGGAACTTCTTCGACCGGCGCACGGTCTTCTTGAACAGCGGATGCGTGTAGCGGCGCTCCACCTGGACCACCACGGTCTTGGCGTTCTTGTCCGAGACCACCACACCCTGCAAAATGCGCTTTGGCATCTATCTCAAGCCCCTTTACGCCCGCTGTCCTGACCATTGCGCTTCTGCGACTGCACCGTTTTCACGCGGGCAATATCGCGGCGCACCTCGCGCACCCGCGATGTGTTCTCGAGTTGGCCGGACGCCCGCTGGAAGCGCAGATTGAACTGCTCCTTCTTCAGCTTGACCAGCTGCTCGTCGAGCTGGTCGGCGGTCATGCCGCGCACTTCTTCAGCCTTCATCTCACTGCCGCGCCTCGCAAGGCGCGCTCCTCGTATGCTTCAACCTTGGCGCGCCACCACGCGCGTCTTGATCGGCAGCTTGGCGGCGCCGAGCGTCAGCGCCTCGCGCGCTACCGCATCCGTCACGCCGTCGAGCTCGAACATGATGCGGCCCGGCTTGACGCGGGCCACCCACAGCTCGGGCGCACCCTTGCCGGAGCCCATGCGCACCTCGGCCGGCTTCTTGGTCACCGGCACGTCGGGGAACACGCGGATCCACACCCGGCCGGCGCGCTTCATGGCGCGCGTGATGGCGCGACGGGCCGCCTCGATCTGGCGGGCCGTGATGCGGTCCGGCTCGACGGCCTTCAGGCCGTGCGAGCCGAAGTTCAGCTCGGTGCCGCCCTTGGCCTTGCCATGGATGCGGCCCTTGTGGGCCTTGCGGTATTTGGTACGTGCTGGCTGCAGCATCGCTCTCTAGCGTCCCGATTTCGAAGTTTGCCAAACCTCACCGCCAGCATCCCGAGCAAACTTCGAAATCATCAGGGACACTAGAATCATTGGCTTGCTAGTGTGATTCAGATCGAGACATTCGCTCCGAACCAAGCCGCGCACTCCGGCGAATTTCTCGATCATCACACTAGCCTTCCTCAAGCTTTCGCCGGCTCGGCCTGCCGGTCGCCGGACCAGCCGCCCTCGCGGTCGCCGCGATCGCGACGGCGCCCGCCGCCACCGCCGCCCTCCTGGGCTTCCAGCGCGCGCTTCTCGGCTGCGAGCGGATCATGCTCCATGATCTCGCCCTTGAAGATCCACACCTTGACGCCGATCACGCCGTAGGCGGTCTGCGCCAGGCCGTAGCCGAAATCGATATCGGCCCGCAGCGTATGCAGCGGCACGCGACCCTCGCGGTACCACTCGAGACGAGCGATCTCCGCGCCGCCCAGACGGCCCGAGCAGTTGATGCGGATGCCGAGCGCGCCCAGCCGCAGCGCCGACTGCACCGAGCGCTTCATGGCGCGCCGGAATGCGACGCGGCGCTCGAGCTGCTGGGCGATCGTCTCCGCCACCAGCGTGGCGTCGATCTCGGGCTTCCTCACCTCGACGATGTTGAGGTGCACCTCGGAGGCCGTCAGCTTGGCGAGTTCGCCGCGCAGCTTCTCGATGTCGGCGCCCTTCTTGCCGATCAGCACGCCCGGACGGGCGGTGTGCACCGTCACGCGGCACTTTTTGTGCGGGCGCTCGATCACCACTTTGGAGATACCGCCCTGGCGGCGCTGCTTCATGATGTGCTCGCGGATCGCCATGTCCTCGTGCAGCAGCTTGCCGTACTCGCCGCGGCTGGCAAACCAGCGGCTGTCCCACGTGCGGTTGATGCCGACGCGAAGGCCGATCGGATTGACCTTGTGACCCATTAGTCGGTTTCCTTCGCTTTCGCGTCTGACTCTTCAGCCTTTTGCTTCACCACGACCGTGATCTGCGCAAACGGCTTCTCGATCTTGCTCATGCGTCCCCGGCCGCGCGCATGGAAGCGGCGGATCACCAGGTTCTTGCCGACGTAGGCCTCCGCCACCACCAACTCGTTGACGTCGAGACCGTGGTTGTTTTCGGCGTTGGCGACCGCCGACATCACGCACTTGCGGACGTCCTGGGCGATGCGCTTGCGCGAGAACTCGAGGTCGGCCAGCGCCGTGTCGACCTTCTTGCCGCGGATCATCTGCGCCACCAGATTGAGCTTCTGCGGCGACACACGCAGGTTCTTCGCCACGGCCTGGGCATGGCTGTCGGGAAGTTGGCGCTCGCGCTTGGGCTTGCCCATTTACTTCCTCACCGCTTTCTTGTCGCCGCTGTGGCCATGGAAGGTCCGGGTCGGCGAGAACTCGCCGAACTTGTGGCCGATCATGTCCTCGGTCACGTTCACCGGCACGTGCTTCTGCCCGTTGTAGACGCCGAACGTCAGGCCGACGAACTGCGGCAGGATGGTCGAGCGCCGGCTCCAGATCTTGATGACCTCGTTGCGGCCGGACGAACGCGACTTCTCTGCCTTCTTGAGCAGATAGCCGTCGACGAACGGGCCTTTCCAGACTGAGCGTGACACCTTCAGCTCCTCACTTGGATGCGTGACGCGGCCGGATGATGAACCGGTCGGTCGCCTTGTTCTTGCGCGTCTTGGCGCCCTTGGTGCTCTTGCCCCACGGGGTAGCCCAATGTTTGCCGCCCTTGGTGCGGCCGCCGTTCGGATGGTCGACCGGGTTCATGGCGATCGACCGCACGGTCGGCCGGGTACCGCGCCAGCGCGTGCGGCCGGCCTTGCCGGTCGATTCATTCATATGGTCGGGGTTGGACACTGCACCGACCGTTGCCATGCACTCGGCGCGCACGCGGCGCGTTTCTCCGGAGTTGAGGCGCAGAATGGCCCACCCGGAGTCGCGTCCGACCAGCTGGCCGTAGGTGCCGGCCGAGCGGGCGATCTTGCCGCCGCCGCCTGCCTTCAGCTCGATGTTGTGCACGATGGTGCCGATCGGCATGGAGGCGAGCTGCATGGCGTTGCCGGGCTTCACGTCCGCCTTGACGCCGGCGACGACGTTGTCGCCCACGCCCAGACGCTGCGGCGCCAGGATATAGGCGTGCGTGCCGTCCTCGTACTTCAGGAGGGCCAGGAACGCCGTGCGATTGGGGTCGTATTCCAGGCGCTCGACCTTCGCCGAGATGTCGTGCTTGGTGCGCTTGAAATCGACCTTGCGGTAGGCCTGCTTGTGGCCGCCGCCGATATGCCGCGTGGTGATGCGCCCGAAGTTATTGCGCCCGCCGGACTTGGTCTTGCCCTCGGTAAGCATCTTGACGGGCGCGCCCTTCCACAGGCCGCTGCGATCGACCAGCACCAGCTGGCGCAGGCCTGGAGTGGTGGGACGGAAGGTCTTGAGTGCCATGGCCGCTTCTCCCTTACAGGCCCGTCGTCACGTCGATGGAATGGCCCTCTTCGAGGGTCACCACCGCGCGCTTGACGTCGCTCTGCAGAGCGCGAATGTTCTTGAAGGTCTTCAGCTTGCCCTTGCGCACTTGGGTGTTGACGGCCTTCACCTTGACGTTGAAGAGCGTCTCGACCGCAGCCTTGATCTCAGGCTTGGACGCGTCGCGCGCCACCTTGAAGATCACCTGGTTGTGCTCGGAAACCAGCGTCGACTTCTCGGTGATGACCGGCGCGCGGATGATGTCGTGCGCGTCTTTCTTCTTGTTCTTCTTGCTCATTTGAAGCGCGCCTCCAGCGCCTCGACCGCCGCCCTGGTCAGCACCAAATTCTTGCGGCGGAGGATGTCGTAGACGTTGATGCCTTGCACCGGCAGCACGTCGATGTTGGGGATGTTGCGTGCAGCACGGGCGAAACCGGGCTCGATCTCGGCGCCGTCGATGATCAGCGCGTTGGTGAGCTCGAGCTTGCCGAAACGCTCCTTGAGGCCCTTGGTCTTGCCGTCGGCCAAATGGGCCTTCTCGAGCACGACGATCTCGCCGGCCTTGGCCTTGGCGGACAGGGCGTGCCTGAGCGCCAGCGCGCGCACCTTCTTCGGCAGCTCGATGGCATGGCTGCGCGGCTTGGGGCCGAACACCTTGCCGCCGCCGCGCCATTGCGGCACCGACTTGTCGCCGTGCCGGGCGCCGCCGGTGCCCTTCTGCTTGTACATCTTCTTGCCGGTGACGGTGACTTCCGAGCGGTCCTGGGCATGATGCGTGCCGGCCATGCGCTTCAGCATCTGATAGCGCACCATGCGATGGATGAGATCCTTGCGCGGCTCGAGGCCGAAGATCGTATCGTCGAGATCGACCTCGCCCGCGCTCGTCGCGTCCAGCGTCTTGACGGTGGCTTTCATCACTTCTGCTCCGCGCTGGCTTGAGCGGTCTCGGCCGCAGCGCTGCCCTTGCGGAAGGAGCCGGGCTTGGGCGCGTCGCTGGGCAGCGGCCGCTTTACGGCGTCGCGCACCAGCACCCAGCCGCCCTTGCTGCCCGGCACCGCGCCGCGCACCAGCACCAGGCCGCGATCCTTGTCGGTCTGCACCACCTCGAGGTTCTGCGTGGTGATGCGCGTGTCGCCCATGTGGCCGGCCATCTTCTTGCCCTTGAAGACCTTGCCGGGGTCCTGGCGCTGACCGGTCGAGCCGTGGCTGCGGTGCGTAACCGAGACACCGTGCGTGGCGCGCAAGCCGGCGAAGTTCCAGCGCTTCATGGCGCCCTGGAAGCCCTTGCCCTGGCTGGTGCCGGTGACGTCGACCATCTGGCCTTTGACGAAGTGGTCGGCGGTGATCTCGGCGCCGACCTCGATCACGTTGTCGGGGCTGACGCGAAACTCGGCGAGCTTGCGCTTGGGCTCGACCTTGGCGATGGCGAAGCTGCCCCGCTCGGCGCGCGTGACGCGGCTCACCTTGCGGGTGCCGGCGCCAAGCTGCAGCGCGGTGTAGCCGTTCTTCTCGTCGGTGCGGTGCGCCAGCACCTGGACATTCTCGAGCTTCAGCACGGTGACCGGGATGTGCTCTCCGGCCTCCGTGAAGATGCGGGTCATGCCCATCTTCTGCGCTATCACTCCGGAACGCATGTTCCGTATTCCTTCCTAGGCTTCGAGCCTTACAGCTTGATCTCGACGTCGACGCCGGCTGCCAGGTCCAATTTCATCAAAGCATCGACCGTCTGCGGCGTGGGATCGACGATGTCGAGCAGCCGCTTGTGGGTGCGCATCTCGAACTGCTCGCGGCTCTTCTTGTCGATGTGCGGCGAGCGGTTGACGGTAAATCGCTCGATGCGCGTCGGCAGCGGGATCGGCCCGCGTACCTCGGCACCGGTGCGTTTGGCCGTGTTGACGATCTCACGCGTCGAGGCATCGAGCACGCGATGGTCGAACGCCTTGAGCCGGATTCTTATGTTCTGACTTTGCATCGTGTCCTCAAAAGCAGGAAGCGCCCGGATGTGATGCGGGCGCCCCTTACGATCCCCTCTATTCGATGATGCTGGCGACGACGCCGGCACCGACGGTGCGGCCGCCCTCGCGGATGGCAAAGCGAAGTTTCTCCTCCATCGCGATCGGCGTGATCAGTTCCACCGTCACCGTCACGTTGTCGCCAGGCATCACCATCTCCGTGCCCTCAGGCAGGTGCACGATGCCCGTCACGTCCGTCGTCCGGAAGTAGAACTGAGGACGGTAGTTGGTGAAGAACGGCGTGTGACGGCCACCCTCCTCCTTCGTCAAAATGTAGGCCTCAGCCTTGAACTTCTTGTGCGGCTTGATCGAGCCCGGCTTGCACAGCACCTGGCCGCGCTCCACACCGTCGCGCTCGATGCCGCGCAGCAGGCAGCCGACGTTGTCGCCAGCCTCGCCCTGGTCCAGAAGCTTGCGGAACATCTCAACGCCCGTAACCGTCGACTTGATGGTGTCGCGGATGCCGACAATCTCCACCTCCTCGCCAACCTTGACGATGCCCCGCTCGATGCGACCCGTCACAACCGTGCCGCGCCCCGAGATCGAGAACACGTCCTCGATCGGCATCAGGAACGGCTGGTCCTTCGGGACGGTGCGGCTGCGGGATGTACTCGTCCACCGCCTTCATCAATTCCATGATCGAGTCGTGGCCGAGCTTGGGCTCCTTGCCCTCCAGCGCCATCAGCGCCGAGCCCTTGATCACAGGGATCTTGTCGCCAGGGAACTGATACGACGTCAGAAGCTCCCGAACCTCCATCTCCACCAGTTCGATCAGGTCGTTGTCGTCGACCATGTCGACCTTGTTCATGTACACGACCAGCGCCGGCACGCCCACCTGGCGCGCCAGCAGGATGTGCTCGCGCGTCTGCGGCATCGGACCGTCGGCCGCCGACACCACCAGGATGGCGCCGTCCATCTGCGCCGCACCCGTGATCATGTTCTTCACGTAGTCGGCATGGCCAGGGCAGTCCACGTGCGCGTAGTGCCGGTTCTTGGTCTCGTACTCAACGTGAGCCGTCGAGATCGTGATGCCGCGCTCGCGCTCCTCGGGAGCCTTGTCGATCTGGTCGTAGGCCGTGTACGTCGCCCCGCCCGTCTCAGCCAGAACCTTCGTGATCGCAGCCGTCAAAGACGTCTTGCCATGATCAACATGCCCGATCGTCCCGATGTTGCAGTGCGGCTTCGTCCGCTCGAATTTCGCCTTCGCCATGACCGGCTCTCCTACTTCTCTGCTTGCCTCCGGCCCGTCGCTCTCGGCGCGGGTCGAACAGTTATTACCTTCAGGCGTACTTCGCCTTGACCTCGTCAGCCACGTTGCGCGGCACCTCGGCGTAGTGCGCGAACTGCATTGTGTACATGGCGCGTCCCTGGCTCATCGACCTGAGCTGGCTGACGTAGCCGAACATGTTGGCCAGCGGCACGAAGGCGCGCACCACCGTGGCATTGCCACGCATCTCCTGGGTGCGGATCTGGCCGCGCCGGCTGTTGATGTCGCCGATCACGCCGCCGACGAAGTCGCCGGGCGTCACCACCTCGACGTCCATGATCGGCTCGAGCAGCTTCACGCCGGCCTTGGCGCAGGCTTCCTTCATGCAGGTGCGCGCGGCGATCTCGAAGGCGATGGCGCTCGAATCCACCTCGTGATAGGCGCCGTCGAACAGCGTCACCTTCATGTCGACCATCGGGAAGCCGATCAGCACGCCGGCGTCCCACACGCTCTGCACGCCCTTCTCGACGCCCGGGATGTACTCCTTGGGCACCACGCCGCCGACGATCTCGCTCTCGAACTCGTTGCCCTTGCCAGGCTCGTTCGGCTCCAGCCTGAGCTTGACGCGGGCGAACTGGCCGGTACCACCGGTCTGCTTCTTGTGCGTGTAGTCGTAGTCGACGGCGCGCGCCAAGGTCTCGCGATAGGCAACCTGCGGCGCGCCGACGTTGGCCTCGACGCCGTGCGTGCGCTTCAGGATGTCGACCTTGATGTCGAGATGCAATTCGCCCATCCCCTTGAGGATGGTCTGGCCCGACTCCTGGTCGATGCCGACCCGGAACGAAGGATCTTCCAGCGCCATGGCATGCAGGGCGAGGCCCATCTTCTCCTGATCGGCCTTGGTCTTCGGCTCGATCGACATCTCGATGACGGGGTTGGGGAAATCCATCTTCTCGAGCAGCACGGGCTTGGCCGGATCGGACAGCGTCTCGCCGGTGCGGGTGTCCTTGAGGCCCGACAGCGCCACGATATCGCCGGTGTAGGCTTCCTTGATCTCCTCGCGCTGGTCGGCGTGCATGAGGTACATGCGGCCGACGCGCTCCTTCTTGTCGCGGGTGGTGTTGATCAGCGCCATGCCGGAATGGATCGTGCCCGAATAGACGCGGCAGAAGGTGATCGAGCCGACGTGCTCGAAGTTCATGATCTTGAAGGCCAGCATCGACAGCGGCTCGTTGTCGAGCGGCTTGCGCTCGGTCGGCTTGTCGGTCTTGACGTCGATACCTTGGTAGGCTTCGCGATCGGACGGCGCGGGAAGATAATCGACCACGGCGTCGAGCAGTGGTTGCACGCCCTTGTTCTTGAAGGCCGAGCCGCACAGCATCGGGTAGAAGGCGCGCGTGACGGTCGCCTTGCGGATGCAGCGCTTCAGCGTGTCGATGTCGGGTTCCTTGCCATCGAGATAGGCGCCCAGCGCGTCGTCATCCATCTCGACGGCGGCTTCGATCATGCGGCCACGGAACTCCATGGCCTGGTCCAGCAGGTCGGCCGGGATGTCTTGCTCGGTGAACTTGGCGCCCTTGTCGTCGCCGTCCCAGACGATCGCCTTCATCTTCAGCAGGTCGATGATACCCTTGAAGCCGGCTTCGGCGCCGATCGGGAGCTGCAGCGGGACCGCGCGCGCCCCCAGCTTCTCCTTGATGTCGTCGAGGCACATGAAGAAATCCGCGCCGGTCTTGTCCATCTTGTTGGCAAAGATGATGCGCGGCACGCCGTACTTGTCGCCTTGGCGCCAGACGGTCTCGGTCTGCGGTTCCACGCCCTGGTTGCTGTCGAGCACGCATACGGCGCCGTCGAGCACGCGCAGCGACCGTTCCACCTCGATGGTGAAGTCGACGTGGCCTGGGGTGTCGATGATGTTCAGCCGTTTGCCCAGCCAGAAGCAGGTGGTGGCTGCCGACGTGATGGTGATGCCGCGCTCGGCTTCCTGCTCCATGAAATCCATGGTCGCGGCGCCGTCATGCACCTCACCGATCTTGTAGTTCTTGCCCGTGTAGAAGAGGATCCGCTCGGTCGTAGTGGTCTTGCCCGCATCGATGTGGGCCATGATGCCGAAGTTGCGGTAGTCCTCGATCTTGTGCGTTCGCGGCATGGACTGTGTTCCTGATCACCAGCGGTAATGGGAGAAGGCGCGGTTCGCCTCGGCCATCTTGTGCGTATCCTCCCGCTTCTTCACCGCCGTGCCGCGGTTGTTCGCGGCATCGAGAAGCTCGCCCGAAAGCCGCTCCTCCATGGTGTTTTCGTTGCGGCCGCGTGCGGCCGTGATGAGCCAGCGAATGGCCAGCGCCTGCCGGCGCTCGTTGCGCACCTCGACCGGAACCTGATAGGTGGCGCCGCCAACGCGCCGCGAGCGCACCTCGACGGCCGGCATGACGTTGTCGAGCGCGGTGTGGAACAGCTGGATCGGGTCGGACTTGGCACGGCTCTGCATGCGGTCGAGCGCGCCGTAGACGATACGCTCGGCGACCGACTTCTTGCCCTCTTTCATGATCGAGTTCATGAATTTGGACACCACCAGGTCGTTGAACTTCGGGTCCGGATTGACCTCGCGTCTCTCAGCCTTGTGCCGGCGCGACATGTGCGACTTCCTCTAAGCGTCTCGTTACGTTTCGACTTGCTGCTCGAACCCTGCCTAGGCGGGGCCCTCACGCAAAAAGGCCCACTACTTGGGCCTCTTTGCTCCGTATTTGGAGCGCCGCTGACGGCGGTCTGCTACGCCTTGCGTGTCGAGCACGCCGCGAATGATGTGATAGCGCACGCCCGGGAGGTCTTTGACGCGGCCGCCGCGGATCATCACCACGGAGTGCTCCTGCAGGTTGTGGCCCTCGCCCGGGATGTAGCCGATCACCTCGAAGCCGTTGGTGAGCCGCACCTTGGCCACCTTGCGCAGCGCCGAGTTGGGCTTCTTCGGGGTGGTGGTGTAGACGCGCGTGCAGACGCCCCGCTTCTGCGGGCATGCCTGCATGTGGCGCGCCTTCTCGCGGTAGGTCTTTTGCGTCCGCGGCTTGCGGATCAGCTGCTGTATCGTCGGCATGCGCCCAATTCCACCTTGTTCAGGCATCATCCACCGGCACACGGAAACATTTCCGTGCGCCAAAACCAGCCGCCGAGGCGCGTTTACCGCGCTCGGCTCGAACACCCAGAGGATCCAAACGGCCCGCTCGCGCGGCAACCGTGGATCTTGGTCCGAAAATGTCCTCTGCTTGACGACGGCAGCGTTTAGGCCATGGCGGGGATTAACCCCAACCCAAACTAAAACGGCCTACCACCTGCCGCGAGAGTGGGCGCCTTATATTACAAAGGCTCTCACACGGTCAACACCCGCTACCCCGTGGCCGGAAATATTTTCGTCACCGCACGGTCGATTTTGGGTCGCAGCGCAAGCATAGCACCCTACAGCGCAGCAAGACCTGCTCGCAAGGACGTCAGCTGCACGCCTTGCCCAGGGCCGCGGCGGCGATCTGGCACGGTGCCTCGGTTGTATCTCGATCCGGCCGTTGGCAGCTTGATTGCAAAGGTGCAGCCGCCCCCGGTCGGAGGCGGCCGCCGTTGTTCTTGGTCCCTGCGAACGAGCCCGCAGCCTACTCGGCTGCCGCCTCGGTGCGCCGGCGGCGGCGCTCCGGCGAGCGCATGCCCGAAGCGTCGGCCGGGCCGGCCAGCGCCTTGTCGCCGTCCGCCTTGGCGTTCTCCTTGGCGATCAGCTCGTCGCGCTTGGCCGCAACCTTGCGGATGCGGCGCAACATGCCGCCCGTACCGGCCGGGATCAGGCGGCCGACAATCACGTTCTCCTTGAGGCCTTCCAGCGTGTCGGCCTTGCCGTTGACGGCGGCATCGGTGAGCACGCGGGTGGTCTCCTGGAAGGAGGCCGCCGAGATGAAGCTGCGCGTCTGCAGCGAGGCCTTGGTGATGCCGAGCAGGACCGGCTTGGCGGTTGCCACCCGCTTGCCAGCCTTCTCGAACTCCAGGTTCTTCTCGTCGAACTCGATCTTGTCGATCTGCTCGCCCTTCAGAAGGTCGGTCTCGCCCGGATCCTCGATCTCCACCTTCTGCAGCATCTGCCGGACGATCACCTCGATATGCTTGTCGTTGATGGTCACGCCCTGCAGACGGTAGACGTCCTGGATCTCGTTGATCAGGTAGTTGGCGAGTTCCTCGACGCCCTTGATGGCCAGGATGTCGTGCGGCGCCGGGTGGCCGTCATAGACGAAGTCGCCCTTCTCGATGCGGTCACCGTGCTGCACGGCGATGCTCTTGCCGCGCGGGATCAGATACTCCTTCGTCTCGCCGTTCTCATCGTCCGGCTTGATCATGATGCGCTGCTTGTTCTTGTAGTCCTTGCCGAACTCCACCGTGCCCGAGATCTCGGCGATGATCGCGTTGTCCTTGGGACGGCGCGCCTCGAACAGCTCCGCCACGCGCGGCAGACCGCCCGTGATGTCGCCGGCCTTGGCGCTGGACAATGGGATACGCGCCAGCACGTCGCCCGCCTTCACCTTGGCGTGCATGTCCACCTGCAGGATGGCTTCCACCGGCAGCAGGTAGCGCGCATCGACGCCGCGCGCGACGCGCACCGGCTTGCCGCCCTTGGACTCCTTGATGACGATGGCAGGCTTCAGATCCGAGCCGCGCGGCGTCGCACGCCAGTCGACGATGACGCGGTTGGTGGTGCCCTTGACCTCGTCGGTCTGCTCCTTCACGGACACGCCGTCGACCAGATCGGCAAAGTCGGCGACACCGTCGACCTCGGTGAGGATCGGCCGCATGTACGGGTCCCACTGGGCGAGCTTGGTGCCGCGCTTGATCTCGTCGCCTTCGTCGACATGCAGGCGTGCGCCATAAGGCACCTTCTGCGTCGCCAGCTCCTTGCCGGATTGCTCGACGATGACCACGGCCATGTTGCGGGCCATGGCGATCAGGCGGCCCTGGCTGTCCTTGACGACGCTGCGGTTCTTGATCTTCACCTTGCCGTTGAAGTTGGACTCGATGAAGGACTGGTCGACCGTCTGCGCGACGCCGCCGATGTGGAACGTGCGCATGGTGAGCTGGGTGCCCGGCTCGCCGATCGACTGGGCGGCGATGACGCCCACCGCCTCGCCGATGTTGACCGGCGTTCCGCGCGCCAGATCGCGCCCGTAGCACTTGGCGCATACGCCGTTGGTGGCCTCGCAGGTCAACACCGAGCGGATGCGCACCTCCTGGATCTGCGCCTTCTCGATGGCGTCGACCTCTTTCTCCTCGATCAGCGAGCCCGACTTGACGAGCACCTTCTTGGAGACCGGGTCCTTGACGTCCTCCGCCGCGGTGCGGCCGAGCACGCGCTGCGCCAGCGACACGATGATCTGGCCCGCGTCCACCACCGCCTGCACGTTGATGCCGCCGTCGGTACCGCAGTCCTCCTCGTTTATGATGCAGTCCTGCGCCACGTCGACCAGGCGGCGTGTGAGGTAGCCGGAGTTGGCAGTCTTCAAGGCGGTGTCGGCCAGACCCTTGCGGGCACCGTGCGTCGAGTTGAAGTACTCGAGCACCGACAGGCCCTCCTTGAAGTTGGAGATGATCGGCGTCTCGATGATCTCGCCGGACGGCTTGGTCATCAGGCCGCGCATGCCGGCCAGCTGCCGCATCTGCTTCTCGGAGCCGCGCGCGCCGGAGTGGGCCATCATGTAGACCGAATTGACGGGCTTGAAGCCACCCTTGCCGTCGGGCTGCGCAGTGGAGATGCGATCCATCATTTCGCGGGCAATCCGGTCGGTGCACTTGGACCAGGCGTCCACCACCTTGTTGTACTTCTCCAGCTGCGTGATGAGGCCGTCGTTGTACTGCTGCTCGTACTCGCGCACGAGCTCGTGGGTGGACTCCACGATCTTGGCCTTGGTGTCGGGGATCAGCATGTCGTCCTTGCCGAACGAGATGCCGGCCTTGAAGGCGTGGTAGAAGCCAAGCCCCATGATGCGGTCGCAGAAGATCACCGTCTCCTTCTGACCGCAGTTGCGGTACACCGCGTCGATCAGCCCGGAGATGTTCTTCTTGGTCAGCAGCTGGTTGACGTGCGCGAACTTCACGCCCGGCTTGCGCGGCAGCAACTCGCCGAGCAGCAGCCGTCCAGGCGTCGTCTCATGCACCTCGATGACCTCTTTGCCGTCCGCATCGACGGCGTGATAGCGGCCCCTGACTTTGGTGTGCAGCGTGACGGCGCCGCTGGCGAGCGCATGCTCCACCTCGGCGATCGAGCCGAGCATGGTGCCCTCGCCCGGCTGCTTGTCGCGCATGATCGACACGTAGTAGAGGCCGAGCACGATGTCCTGGCTCGGCACGATGATGGGCGAGCCGTTGGCGGGGTGCAGGATGTTGTTGGTCGACATCATCAGCACGCGCGCCTCGAGCTGGGCCTCCAGCGACAGCGGCACGTGCACCGCCATCTGGTCACCGTCGAAGTCGGCGTTGAAGGCCGCGCACACCAGCGGATGCAGCTGGATGGCCTTGCCCTCGATGAGGACTGGCTCGAAGGCCTGAATGCCAAGGCGATGCAGGGTCGGCGCACGGTTGAGAAGCACCGGGTGCTCGCGGATGACCTCGTCGAGGACGTCCCAGACCTCCGGCTTCTCCTTCTCGACCAGCTTCTTGGCCTGCTTGACGGTGGCGGCTTGGCCGAGCGCCTGTAGGCGCGCATAGATGAACGGCTTGAACAGCTCGAGCGCCATCTTCTTCGGCAGCCCGCACTGATGCAGCTTCATCTCGGGGCCGACCACGATCACCGAGCGGCCTGAATAGTCGACGCGCTTGCCGAGCAGGTTCTGCCGGAAGCGGCCCTGCTTGCCTTTCAGCATGTCGGCCAGCGACTTCAGCGGACGCTTGTTGGCGCCGGTGATGACGCGACCGCGCCGGCCGTTGTCGAACAGGGCGTCGACCAACTCCTGCAGCATCCGCTTCTCGTTGCGGATGATGATGTCGGGCGCGCGCAGCTCCATCAGCCGCTTGAGGCGGTTGTTGCGGTTGATGACGCGGCGATACAGATCGTTCAGATCGGACGTGGCGAAGCGGCCGCCGTCGAGGGGAACCAGCGGACGCAGCTCGGGCGGGATGACCGGCACAACGGTCAGCACCATCCACTCCGGCTTGTTGCCCAACTCGAGGAACGCCTCGATGACCTTCAGGCGCTTGCCGAGCTTCTTGGGCTTGAGCTCGGTCGTGGCCTCGGCAATCTCCTGGCGCAGCTCAGCGGCAAGCTTGGGCAGGTCCATACCCGTCAGCAGTTCGCGAATGGCCTCGGCGCCGATGCCGGCCGTGAAGCTGTCCTGGCCGAACTCCTCGATCGCCTGGTTGAACTGCTCCTCGGTCAGCAGCTGCTTCTCGGAGAAGGTGGTCACGCCCGGCTCGAGCACGATGTAGTTCTCGAAATAGAGCACCCGCTCCAGGTCCTTGAGCGTCATGTCGAGCAGCAGGCCGATGCGGCTCGGCAGCGACTTCAGGAACCAGATGTGCGCGACCGGCGCGGCCAGCGCGATGTGGCCCATGCGCTCGCGGCGCACCTTGGCCAGCGTCACCTCGACGCCGCACTTCTCGCAGATCAGGCCCTTGTACTTCATGCGCTTGTACTTGCCGCACAAGCACTCGTAGTCCTTGATGGGCCCGAAGATGCGCGCGCAGAACAGGCCGTCACGCTCCGGCTTGAAGGTGCGGTAATTGATCGTCTCGGGCTTCTTGATCTCGCCGAACGACCACGAGTGGATGTCATCCGGGCTCGCGATCGAGATGCGGATCTGATCGAAGGCCGGGACCTGCGCCTGCTGCTTGAAGAGGTTGGTGATCTCGTTCATCGGCTCTCTCTCCTGGCGGCGCCGGGCCTCCGGCAACCGCTAAGTCTCGTTTCTGCCCTGACGGGCCGGCGGCCACCCCCTGCCCGGGGTGGCCGTCTATGTCGCTCACTCAGCCGCGGCGGGCGGAAGCTGCGGTCGTTCGACCGGCTCCTTGGGCGCCTCCTCGATCGAACGAGCTGCCTCCGAGTTGACCAGCTCGACATTGAGGCCCAGCGCGCGCATCTCCTTGACGAGCACGTTGAAGCTCTCCGGAATGCCGGCCTCGAAGGCGTCGTCGCCTCTGACGATTGCCTCGTAGACCTTGGTGCGCCCGGCCACGTCGTCGGACTTCACGGTCAGCATTTCCTGCAGGGTGTAGGCCGCGCCGTATGCTTCCAGCGCCCACACCTCCATTTCGCCGAACCGCTGCCCGCCGAACTGCGCCTTGCCGCCCAGCGGCTGCTGGGTGACGAGGCTGTAGGGGCCGATTGAACGGGCGTGGATCTTGTCGTCCACCAGGTGGTGCAGCTTCAGCAGGTATTTGTAGCCGACCGTCACCTTGCGATCGAAAGGCTCGCCCGTGCGTCCGTCGAACAGCGTGACCTGACCCGACGTGTCGAAGCCCGCTTTCTCCAGCATGGCGACGATGTCGGGCTCGCGGGCGCCGTTGAACACCGGCGTCGCCACCGGCACGCCGGTCTTGAGCCGCTCGCCCAGCTGCACCATCTCGCCGTCCTTGAGCCTGGAGACCGTGTCGTCCCGGCCGTAGATGTCGACCATGGTCTCGCGCAGCTCCTTCATTTCACCGCTCTCGTGAAACTTCTGCAGCGCCTCGTCGATCATGCGGCCCAGACCCCGGCAGGCCCATCCCAGATGCGTCTCCAGGATCTGCCCGACGTTCATGCGGCTCGGCACGCCCAGCGGATTGAGCACCACGTCGACGTGGGTGCCATCCTCCAGGTAGGGCATGTCCTCGCAGGGCACGATCATCGATACGACGCCCTTGTTGCCGTGCCGGCCGGCCATCTTGTCGCCCGGCTGGATCTTGCGCTTCACGGCCACGAAGACCTTGACCATCTTCATGACGCCGGGAGGCAGCTCGTCGCCGCGCTGCAGCTTGTCGACCTTGTCGACGAAGCGCCGCTCCAGGCTCTTCTTGGCGTCCTCGTACTGCTTGCCGATGGCTTCCACCTCGGCCATGGCGAACTCGTCGGTCAGCCCGATCTCCCACCACTGGCTGCGGGGGACGTCGGCCAGCACTTCTTCGCTGATCTGCGTGCCTTTGCGCGCGCTCTTGGGACCCTTGGCGGCTTCCTTGCCGAGCAGGGCGACCTTCAGGCGTGCGTAGACGTTGCGGTCGAGGATCTGCAGCTCGTCGTCGCGGTCCTTGGCAAGGCGCTCGATCTCCTCGCGCTCGATCGCCATGGCGCGCTCGTCCTTCTCGACGCCGTGGCGGTTGAACACGCGCACTTCGACCACCGTGCCGTTGACGCCCGGCGGCAAACGCAGCGACGTGTCGCGCACGTCGGAGGCCTTCTCGCCGAAGATGGCGCGCAGCAGCTTCTCCTCCGGCGTCATCGGGCTTTCGCCCTTCGGCGTGATCTTGCCGACCAGGATGTCACCCGGATTGACCTCGGCGCCGATGTAGACGATGCCGGCCTCGTCGAGGTTCTTCAGAGCCTCTTCGGAGACGTTGGGGATGTCGCGGGTGATCTCCTCGGGTCCGAGCTTGGTGTCGCGCGCCATCACCTCGAATTCCTCGATGTGGATCGAGGTGAAGATGTCGTCCGACACGACCCGCTCGGAGAGCAGGATGAAGTCCTCGAAGTTGTAGCCCATCCACGGCATGAACGCGACCAGCACGTTCTTGCCGAGCGCCAGGTCGCCCAGGTCCGTCGAGGGGCCGTCGGCAACGATGTCGCCGGCCTTGACGTGATCGCCCACCGTCACCAGCGGCCGCTGGTTGATGCAGGTGTTCTGGTTGGAGCGCTGGAACTTGCGCAGCCGGAAGATGTCGACGCCGGGCTTGGACGGGTCGGTCTCCTCGGTGGCGCGGATGACGATACGGGTGGCGTCCACCTGATCGACGATGCCGGTGCGGCGCGCGGCGATGGCAGCGCCCGAGTCGCGGGCCACCACCTCCTCCATGCCGGTGCCGACCAGCGGCGCCTCGGCGCGGATCAGCGGCACCGCCTGTCGCTGCATGTTGGAGCCCATCAGCGCGCGGTTGGCGTCATCGTTCTCGAGGAACGGGATGAGTGCGGCTGCGACGGAGACGAGCTGCTTGGGTGACACGTCGATGTAGTCGACGACGTCGGCCGACACGGGCACCACGTCGCCGTTGTGGCGGCAAATGATGAGATCGCCGGTCAATTTGCCCTTGCCGTCGACCTCGGCATTGGCCTGGGCAACGTGGTGGCGCATCTCCTCCATGGCGGACAGATAGACCACCTCGTCGGTGAGCTTGCCCTTCTCCACCTTGCGATAGGGGCTCTCGATAAAGCCGTACTTGTTCACGCGCGCGAAGGTGGCGAGCGAGTTGATGAGACCGATGTTGGGGCCTTCCGGCGTCTCGATCGGGCAGATGCGGCCGTAGTGCGTCGGATGCACGTCGCGCACCTCGAAGCCGGCGCGCTCGCGCGTCAGACCGCCGGGACCAAGCGCCGAGAGGCGCCGCTTGTGCGTGATCTCGCTCAAGGGGTTGGTCTGGTCCATGAACTGGCTGAGCTGCGAAGAGCCGAAGAACTCGCGCACTGCTGCCGCCGCCGGCTTGGCGTTGATCAGGTCCTGCGGCATCACGGTGTCGATATCGACCGAGCTCATGCGCTCCTTGATGGCGCGCTCCATCCTGAGGAGGCCCAGGCGATACTGGTTCTCCATCAACTCGCCGACCGAGCGCACACGCCGGTTGCCGAGGTGGTCGATGTCGTCGATCTCGCCCTTGCCGTCGCGCAGGTCGACCAGCGTGCGGATGACCGCGATGATGTCGTCCCTGCGCAGCGTGCGCACGGTGTCCTCGACCTTGAGGTCTAGGCGCATGTTCATCTTGACGCGGCCGACCGCGGACAGGTCGTAGCGCTCGGAGTCGAAGAACAGGCCGTTGAACAGGGCGGTGGCTGCATCCAGCGTCGGCGGCTCACCCGGGCGCATGACCCGGTAGATGTCCATCAGCGCTTCCTGATGGTTGCTGTTCTTGTCGACGTTCAGCGTGTTGCGGATGAAGGCGCCGACCTGGACGTGGTCGATGTCGAGGATCGGGAACTCCTTGACCTTGGCCTCGTGCAGCGTCTCCAGCAGCTTGGCATCGAGCTCGTCGCCGGCCTCGCCATAGATTTCGCCCGTGCCGAGGTTGACGATGTCCTCGGCCAGATACTTGCCGGCCAGGTCGTCGGCGCTGAACAGAACCTCCTTGAGGCCGCCCTCGGCCAGCTCGCGCGCGCGGCGTGCCGTGATCTTCTCGCCGGCCTTGGCCACCACCTCGCCCGACTTGGCGTCGACCAGGTCGGCCGACGGCGTCATGCCGCGCATCTTCTCGGAGGTGAAGGGTACCTTCCAGCCGCGCTTGCTCTCCTTGACGATGATCGACTTGTAGAAGGTCGACAGGATATCCTCGTCGTCGAGGCCAAGCGCATACAGCAGCGTCGTCACCGGCAGCTTGCGCCGGCGATCGATGCGCACGTAGACGATGTCCTTGGCGTCGAACTCGAAGTCCAGCCACGAGCCGCGATACGGGATGATGCGGGCCGCGAACAGGTACTTGCCCGAGGCGTGCGTCTTGCCCTTGTCGTGATCGAAGAACACGCCCGGCGAGCGGTGCATCTGGCTGACGATGACCCGCTCGGTGCCGTTGATGATGAAGGTGCCGTTGGGCGTCATGAACGGCATGTCGCCCATGTAGACGTCCTGCTCCTTGACGTCCTTGACCGATTTGGCACCGGTCTCTTCGTTCACATCGAACACGATCAGGCGCAGCTTCACCTTCAGCGGAGCCGCGAAGGTCATGTCGCGCTGCTGGCACTCGTCGACGTCGTACTTGGGCGGTTCGAACTCATAGCGCACGAACTCGAGCGTCGCCCGGCCCGAAAAGTCGGAGATCGGGAACACCGACCTGAAAACGGTCTGCAACCCCTGGTCCAGCCGGCCGCCTGGCGGCTCCTTGACCATCAGGAAGTCCTCGTAGGAGCTCTTCTGCACCTCGATGAGGTTCGGCATCTCGGCAACCTCGCCGATCGACCCGAATTGCTTTCTGATGCGCTTGCGGCCGTTGTAGGTCTCAGCCATAGCCATTTGGGCTCCTAGTCCTTCGCGCGCGAAGGCTGTTGGGTTTGCGGCCTGCGGGACACCTCAGCGCCCCGCCGGCAGTGCTCGACGTTCACTCGTGCGGGCCGTGGCAAGCCGCGCGAGGTAGACAGAACCGTCCGGCCCACGGAAAGCCGGCACTTGCCGGCCTTTCCGCAGACACGGGCAGACATGCTTATTTGACCTCGACGCTCGCGCCTTGATCCTCGAGCTGCTTCTTGATCTTGGCGGCCTCGTCCTTGTTGACGCCTTCCTTGACGGTCTTGCCGCCGGCCTCGACCAGGTCCTTGGCCTCCTTCAGGCCGAGACCCGTGATGGCGCGGACCTCCTTGATGACGTTGATCTTCTTGTCGCCGCCAGACTTGAGGATGACGGCGAACTCCGTCTGTTCCTCGGCAGCGGCAGCGCCGCCACCGGCGGCAGGACCGGCAGCCACAGCCACGGCGGCGGCAGCCGACACGCCCCACGTGGTCTCGAGCAGCTTGGAGAGCTCGGCGGCCTCCAGAACGGTCAGCTTGGAAAGATCGTCTACGATTTTTGCCAGATCGGTCATAACTCAACTTCCTTCGTTTGATCGTCGTGTTGCATTACGGGGCTGCGTTCGCGCCCCAGGATTGGTTTCGGTTTCGACTCAGGCGGTCGGTGCTGCCTGCGCGCTCTTGGCCTGGATGACGCGCGCCAGCTGGGCGCCCGGCTCCTTGAGGATGCGGGCGATCTTGGTCGCGGGCGCTTGCACGAGGCCGATAATCTTGGCTCTCAGCTCGTCCAGCGACGGCAGATCGGCCAACGCCTTGACGGCATTGGCATCGAGCATGGTCTTGCCCATGGCCCCACCAAGGATCACGAGCTTGTCGTTCTCCTTGGAGTACTTGACCGAGATCCTGGCCGCCGCGATCGGATCATCGGAATAGGCGAGGCAGGTCTGCCCCTTGAGCAGCCCTGTGATGCCGGACGAATCCGTGTCCTTCAGCGCCAGCATTGCCAGCCGGTTCTTCGCCACCTTGACCGATCCGCCGGCTTCCTTGACCCGCTTGCGGAACTCGGTCATCTGGGCGACAGTCATGCCCGCGTAGTGGGCAACGACGATCACGCCGGTGTCCTTCCACGCCTCGTTGAGCGTCGATACGAGCTCGCGTTTTTCGGCTCTATCCATATGCTCACTCCATCTTGCGGACCCGCCTCTGATGGGCGTTTTGTCCGCGGGGTTGCACCTTGCCGTCTCGGGCTACTGGCCCTCCACGACGCTTCGGAACCCGTCCTACCCTCGCGTCATTGACGCAACGGTGCAGACCCAAGAGGTTCAGACCGGCCAAAATCGCACTCGGCCCATCTGTCTCCCGTCTCATGCAGGCCCTCCGCAGAGGCTTAAGCCGGGTAACCCCGGCACCGGCAATCTCGGACAGGTTTGGGCGAGGGACCTTTCACGGTCCTCCGCCCACTACTCCGGGCTCATCGCCCGGAATTTCGCAATACTCCAGCAATGCCTTCCATCATGCAGTCGCACCGGAAGAGCCGACGCTTGCCGCGTCGATCTTCACGCCCACGCCCTGGGTGGAGCTGAGCGAAATCTTCTGCACGTAATTCCCCTTCGAACCGGGCGGCTTCGACTTCACCACGGCGTCCACGAACGCCTTGATGTTCTCCACCAGCGCCTTCTCGGTGAAGCTCGCCTTGCCGACTCCGGCCTGCACGATGCCAGCCTTCTCGACGCGGAACTCGACCGCACCGCCCTTGGCGCCGCGCACGGCCGCGGTGACGTCCATCGTGACGGTGCCGACGCGCGGGTTCGGCATCAGGCCACGCGGGCCCAGTACCTTGCCGAGGCGGCCCACCAGACCCATCATGTCGGGGGTGGCGATGCAGCGGTCGAAGTTGATGGTGCCCTTGGAGACCTGCTCGACCAGATCTTCCGCGCCCACCACGTCGGCGCCGGCAGCCTTGGCCTCCTCGGCCTTGGCACCCTTGGCGAACACCGCCACCCGCTGCGTGCGGCCCGAGCCGTTCGGCAGGGTGCACACGCCGCGCACCATCTGGTCGGCGTGCTTGGGGTCGACGCCGAGGTTCATGGCGACCTCGACCGTCTCGTCGAACTTGGCCTTGGCGCGCGACTTGACGACCTTGACGGCCTCGTCCAACGCGTAGGCCTTCTCGCGATCGACACCCTCGCGGGCGGTTTTGAGGCGTTTACCGGGGTTGCTCATCGTCCTTACTCCACGACCTGCAGGCCCATCGACCGGGCCGAGCCGGCCAGCGTCCTGGCCGCCGCTTCCAGATCGTCCGTATTCAGGTCCTTCATCTTCACTTTTGCGACCTCGCGCACCTGCGCCATGGTGATGGTGCCGGCGCTGGCACGGCCCGGCTCCTTGGAGCCGCCGTTGATCTTCGCCGCCTTCTTCAGGAGGTGCGACGCGGGTGGCGTGCGCATCTCGAAGGTGAAGGAGCGATCCGAATAGACCGTGATCTTCACGGGGATCGGGGCGCCCTGCTCCAGATCCTTGCTCTTGGCATTGAACTGCTTGCAGAACTCCATGATCGCCAAGCCGCGCTGGCCAAGCGCGGGGCCGATCGGCGGCGAGGGGTTGGCTTGCCCCGCCGGCACCTGCAAATTGATGTAGCCGTCGATCTTCTTCGCCATTTCTGTCCAGCCCTCTGCCTACTCACGACCGTGACTGCGAGGGGCATCCGCTGCCCGCCGTCCGTCTCGGCAACCTTTTCAGGCGACCTTCTCGACCTGCCCGAATTCCAGCTCCACCGGCGTCGGCCGGCCGAAGATCGACACCGCCACCTTGAGCCGGGCGCGCTGTTCGTCCACCTCCTCGACATGCCCGCTGAAGGAGGCGAACGGACCGTCGGCAACACGAACCTGCTCGCCGATCTCGAAGGTGACCATCGGCTTGGGCCGCTCCACGCCTTCCTTGACCTGATGCAGGATGCGCATCGCCTCGTCCTCGGTGATGGGGATCGCCTTATTGTCGGCGCCAAGGAACCCAGTCACCTTCGGCGTGTTCTTGATCAGGTGATAGGCCGCGTCCGTCATCTCCATCTTGACCAGGACATAGCCCGGGAAAAACTTGCGCTCAGCCTGCACCTTGCGACCGCGCCGCACCTCGACGACCTCCTCGGTCGGCACCAGCACCTCGTCGAACAGGTGCTCCAGGGCCGCCGCCTTGGCGCGGTCCTTGATCGCGTCAGCCACCTTCCTCTCGAAGTTCGAGTAGGCGTGCACGATGTACCAGCGCTTGGCCATAGTTGCGTCTCTTGCCCTCAATTCCATTGCCGGCGTACTCGCTCGCTTCGGTTTCTAGTGGCCAAGCCCGAGCACCAGCCTAATGACCCTCGAAATCACCACATCGGCTAGGAGGAAGAACGTCGACGTCAACGCCACCATGATCAGCACCATGATCGTGGTGATCCACACCTCTTTCCAGGTCGGCCACGTTACCTTCGAAGTCTCCTGACGCACCTCCTCAATAAATTGTAGGGGGTTCTTCATGCTCTGCCCGCGATCCTCACTCTTACACGCGCCGGTGGCCCAACACGTGCTGTCCTGCCTCTGCGATCCACCGATGGCGCGCCGCGCTCGCCTCTGCCTCAGAAAGAGCCAGCCAATATTTGGCAGGGGCGGAGGGTCTCGAACCCCCAACCTTCGGTTTTGGAGACCGACGCTCTGCCAATTGAGCTACACCCCTTGAGCCTGGGCCGACCTCGCGGGACGGCTTACATAGCTCAGTTCGACCGGCTTGTCACTTTTTTCTTGACAAATTCTAAGGATTGCCGCTTGGCGGCCGGCAATCCCTGAATTTGCCCATATTTTCAACCGGCAAGCAGCGCCCGATACCCGAGTCGAAAGCGCCCCTGTTGCCGGTCGAACTCCGCCTGCTCTCCCCTCTATTCGATGATGCTGGCGACGACGCCGGCACCGACGGTGCGGCCGCCCTCGCGGATGGCAAAGCGAAGTTTCTCCTCCATCGCGATCGGCGTGATCAGTTCCACCGTCACCGTCACGTTGTCGCCAGGCATCACCATCTCCGTGCCCTCAGGCAGGTGCACGATGCCCGTCACGTCCGTCGTCCGGAAGTAGAACTGAGGACGGTAGTTGGTGAAGAACGGCGTGTGACGGCCACCCTCCTCCTTCGTCAAAATGTAGGCCTCAGCCTTGAACTTCTTGTGCGGCTTGATCGAGCCCGGCTTGCACAGCACCTGGCCGCGCTCCACACCGTCGCGCTCGATGCCGCGCAGCAGGCAGCCGACGTTGTCGCCAGCCTCGCCCTGGTCCAGAAGCTTGCGGAACATCTCAACGCCCGTAACCGTCGACTTGATGGTGTCGCGGATGCCGACAATCTCCACCTCCTCGCCAACCTTGACGATGCCGCGCTCGATGCGACCCGTCACAACCGTGCCGCGCCCCGAGATCGAGAACACGTCCTCGATCGGCATCAGGAACGGCTGGTCCTTCGGGCGGTGCGGCTGCGGGATGTACTCGTCCACCGCCTTCATCAATTCCATGATCGAGTCGTGGCCGAGCTTGGGCTCCTTGCCCTCCAGCGCCATCAGCGCCGAGCCCTTGATCACAGGGATCTTGTCGCCGGGGAACTGATACGACGTCAGAAGCTCCCGAACCTCCATCTCCACCAGCTCGATCAGGTCGTTGTCGTCGACCATGTCGACCTTGTTCATGTACACGACCAGCGCCGGCACGCCCACCTGGCGCGCCAGCAGGATGTGCTCGCGCGTCTGCGGCATCGGACCGTCGGCCGCCGACACAACCAGGATGGCGCCGTCCATCTGCGCCGCACCCGTGATCATGTTCTTCACGTAGTCGGCATGGCCAGGGCAGTCCACGTGCGCGTAGTGCCGGTTCTTGGTCTCGTACTCAACGTGAGCCGTCGAGATCGTGATGCCGCGCTCGCGCTCCTCGGGAGCCTTGTCGATCTGGTCGTAGGCCGTGTACGTCGCCCCGCCCGTCTCAGCCAGAACCTTCGTGATCGCAGCCGTCAAAGACGTCTTGCCATGATCAACATGCCCGATCGTCCCGATGTTGCAGTGCGGCTTCGTCCGCTCGAATTTCGCCTTCGCCATGGACAGTCCTTATTCGTGTTCTTCGCGTGTTGCTCGTCTCTCGCCGGCGCGGCCTGCGCCGGTCATTGCTCTGCTCGCTTATGCGACGTCTATCTGGCGCCTGGAGCGGGTGAAGGGAATCGAACCCTCGTCATCAGCTTGGAAGGCTGTTGCTCTACCATTGAGCTACACCCGCTCGCGCCACGTCCGTCGCTGGCTTCGGTCTCTGGTGGAGGGGGCTGGATTCGAACCAGCGTAGGCGAAGCCAACGGATTTACAGTCCGTCCCCTTTAGCCACTCGGGCACCCCTCCATCACAGGGGGTCAGACCCCTCACCATGCGCTGCGACCAATGGCAGAAACGAGGGGTCTGACCCCCTCATGCCAAACAAAATCGCCCCGCCGTCGCCAGCAGGGGCAATGCACGCCTATATGGTGACCGCCCTATTCCCTGTCAACTATAAACCGGCAAGGGTGGCGGCGCGACAGAACCGACCAGCACGAAAGCCCGCATCATGCCCGACCGCCGCCGCCAGCATGCGCCAAAACGGCATCGTCCTGGCGGCGCCCCGGACGGCCAAACATTGATCTTCGGCATCCATGCCGTGGAGGCGGCCCTGGCCAATCCGGAGCGCACCGTGCAGCGCCTGTGGCTGACCGACAATGCGGAAAACCGACTGCGTCCGACGCTGACGGCTCGGCAGTTGGCGCACGAGCACGCGCTGCCCAAGGACCTCGACCGCCGGCTCGGCGCCGACACTGTCCACCAGGGTGCCCTGCTGGAAACAGTGCCGCTGCCGGAGCCAGACCTCGCCGAGCTGGCACAAGATGCCGCCGGTCGCCCTGTCGTGGTGCTTGATCAGGTGACGGATCCGCACAACGTCGGCGCCATCCTGCGTTCGGCTGCCGTGTTCGGAGCCGCGGGTCTGGTCATGACACGCCGGCACAGCCCGCCGCTCGATGGAGCGCTCGCCAAATCAGCCTCCGGCGCGCTTGAGCACGTGCCGGTGGCGTTGGTGCAGAATCTGGCCCGTGCTCTGGCCGAGCTCAAGGAACTCGGCCTGATCGTGATCGGTCTCGACGGAGAAGCGCCGGACCAGCTCGAGCAGATCGAATGGCCCGAGCGCGCAGCTCTGGTGCTGGGTGCGGAAGGCAAGGGCTTGCGCCAGCTGACGCGCGACAGCTGCGACCGGCTGGTCCGCATCGCCACGGACGGTCCGCTGGCCAGCCTCAACGTCTCGAATGCCGCAGCCGTTGCTTTGCACCTGGGCGCAATGCGCCGCACGCAGGCGCGCGCGTGAGCGGTCGAAAAAAGCAGGGTCCCGCGCTCAAGCAACAACGCCGACCAACAGCGGACGGCCCGACGCCGACGACGATAGTCGCCGGTAAAGCGACCGGTTTAATGCCTCACCAACGCCCGTAAGCACCGCGCCACTGCCAATAGTAGCCGCCGCGGTCGCTAGCCCACGCATAAGGATAGGGCGCGCCGTGCACGAAACCCACGTGGTAGGGGCCCTGCCGTTGAAAGTGGTAGACGTGCCTGATCCGACCAGGCGGACCATACACGTAGTGGTGCACGTAGATGTCGGTGCCCTGGTAATTATGGCCATTATCGAACGCTGCGGCCGGCTCAGTCGCGACAAGGCCAACCACGGCAGCGAGCGCCGCACCCGCGACGGCAATCGAACGCATATCGAACTCCCTCGAGATCACCAATGCCGTCCCAAGGAAGCGCTCGATAGTCTAAGCAAGGCTTAAGGTTGCATCCACGTCCACCCGCGGGACGGATACGGCCACACGCGCAATCGCGTGCCTACGCACCTTCAGTAGATGGCTACGACGCTTTCGCGCTTACCAACCCCAGGCCGGATAATAGGTGTAGGTGGGCCCGCGATACTGGTAGCGATAGCGGTAGCGCATATCCACGCGCGGCACCCAATAGCCCGATCCGTAATAGCCATAGTAGCCGCGTTCACCATAGCACCAGGAACGAGGATCGTACCGGTATTCCCTGGGCGCACCGCGTACGCGCGGTTCCGGCGAATACATGCCGCAGCCGTCGCGATTGTTGAGCGCACCAGCCGAAGCCGGCCCTGATGCGGCCAACAGGCCGAGCACGGCAGTCGCCGCCAGAAGCGACAGGGGGCGGGGCATGATGGTCTCCTTCAGCGACGCGGCAACCCGGCCTGTCCCGACCGGCGGTGCGCGCAGCATATTGCACGATTCTGCGCTAATGGCTCGTGACCATGCAAGCTGCGCGCGTGCTGCGCTCGCTCAAGCCTCTGTCCTGGCGATCAAAAAGCCACACCTTGTGAAGGGCGCCTGCCCGGGGCTATTGCTCGGAGGTGAACAGGTCGAACGGCAAGCCCTCGCTCACCGCGTTGTGCTGGGTCTGCTGCTGCTTGTCGGGCAGCCCATCGCCTTCCCGGTGCAACGGACCATTGCGCCGTTGTGCGTCGCGGAGCTGGCGCTGGTGCATGAGCTGGAACAGGCGGCGGGCTTTGCCGTCTGGGCGGGGGAGGCTGCCGCACTGCTTTGTTCGTCTGGACATCGAGCCCTCCTGCGTACGCCAAATCGGGAAACGGCCGCGGCAGGGTTTCGTTCCGCCGCGGACATGGCGGGCTGCCGAAGCAGCGTATGCGGCACAAACGCACCACTCAACCCGCCAGGTGAAGTATTCCACCGGTAATTAGTGGTTTCCCAACGAACCACGTGCGCACCGCGACGCCTTGAACTGGAGCGTTGCTGCGGCAGTGGCCGATGCGCCTAGCGCCGCCGCATGCGGTTGATGAGCGCCTGCAGCGTCGACATGAGATTGCGCGCCGCCAACAGGCAGCGGTCCTGGGCGTCGGCGCTGTAGGACAGCTGATCCAGGGCCTGCTCGAATTCGTGCATGCGCGCAGCAAGAGCCGCCCGCTGTTGATCGTCGGGTAGAGCCATACCATCCATCAGGTGTCGCAGATCACACGATCTGTGTGGCGGTTCGCGCAAAGGCAGCGCCCAGAGAACCGCTCAATCGCCGCGCGGTCCGGCGCGAGCGACGGCCTCCTAACTCAGTGGACGGCATATTGGAATGCGACGTTTTAGCAGCAAGGGGCAGCCGCAACCAGCCTCGACACCACAGCGTACCCACCGCGACGGCTGCGCACGGGCTGACACGGTTGGGTCGTCGCGCAGCAAATGGCGGGCGATAAGGCGCTCACCGGGAGCTCGCCCTGCTTGAGTTCCCACCACACTCAGCTGCCGAACGGAACGGCATTCAAGTCGTGCTCGTAGTAATCGTTGCGCTCGTACCCTCGCAGGTTCTGCAGCTGCCGAGGCGGGATCCAGTCGACATCAAGCCAGACAATCACCTCCTCGGGATGCCGGTCCATGTTCGCATAAGTTTCCCGGCTTCAGAGGCGAGTTGGAGTTCGATTGGACGGCGGCGTTCCTAGGCCAGACCATCGCCCGCAAGGCCAGGATCATCTACGAGCACACCCACGAATGGGCATACTACGACCTTCGCAAGGACGACCTTGTGCATTTGGCAGGCGGTTCGGTCTTGTCGTGACGGGCTATTCAGGCGGCGACTGCTGTGCCCCATCGGGAAGCCTAATTTGCACGCGCTATGATAACACATTTGGCTCCTCATTCTCGGCGCAGAACTTTTTCTCTATCTGCCCGGCCAGCGTCGATCTGAACTGTGACCGTCATGCCGGCCGCCAGGAGCACCTCCGGCGGGACATGATCCACATGGATGCGGACAGGTATGCGCTGGGCCAACCGTACCCAGGTGAAGATCGGGTTGACGGTAGCGACCCCCTGACCATTGGGCTGCGCGTTCGAAACGTTGATCGCGCGGGCGATGCTGTCGACGTGGCCCTGCAGAACCTGACTGTAGCCCATCAGCTTGATCTGGGCCGGATCACCAACGCGGATCGGAGCAAGGTTCGTCTCCTCGAAGTATCCGTCAACCCAGTAGGAGTTGGCGTTGACCACCGAGATGGTAATGACACCGACATTGACGTAGTTACCGAACTGCGCGAGCAGGTTTGTTACGTAGCCGTCCACCGGGGAAACAATACGCGTGCGCTCGAGATTCACCTGCGCCTGGCGCAGCTGGGTCTTGGCTTGCGCAAGATTTGCCTCAGCGCTGCGGCGTTGCGCGTTCAGCGCCACCACTTGCCGCTCCGCAAGCTGGAGCGACGCCTGTCCGCTCCTGAGCGCGGCCTCCTGCTGGCGCTGCTGCGACGCCCACAGCTGGGCATTTTGGACGGTGCCGGCACCTTTTTGCGCCAAGTCCTCGTAGCGCGCCGCCTGCTGCTGGCCGAATAACAGCGCGGCTTGCGCCTGATCCACTTGTGCCTTGCTGGCTTCGATCTGGGCCTGCTGCACCGCGACTTGCGCCTCGATGCTCTGCACGTTGGCCTCGGTCTGCTGTACCGTTGCCTCCGCTTGCCTCACCGCAATTTGGTAGTTGGTGGGATCGATCTCCACCAGCAGGTCGCCCTTCCGCACGTACTGGTTGTCCACGACCGGCAAACCGACAATGCGGCCGGCGACCTCCGGCGCCATCGTCACCACATAAGCGCGCACGGTGGCATCGCGCGTCCAGGGCGCACCCATGTAGAAGTTCCACAGCCTCCAGGTGAAGAGCACGGCAATCCCGACCGCCAACAGCGTGAGCAAGACCGGGAGGGTGCGGAAGGGAAAGCCCTCCGGAAACATGCGCGACAGTCGCACCGCAAAGCCGCGGGGCGCTGCATCGCCCGCGCCGTTGGGAGCGGGATCGAGCGGTGCTGCAGGAATATCGCGCGCCGTGACTTCTGCGGGCCTGGCATCGGGCGATCGGGTTTCGGCTTCGGTCATGGCGATGTCAGGATGCGACGACGAACGCGAGCGAGGTGAGCACCATCAGGTAGATGGAGAACACGAGCAAAGCTGGATGCCATACATAGCTGAGCAGACCGCAGCGGGCGGCGACCCAGCGCAACCAGATGGTGGCGACCCAAGCCACCACCATCAGCACACTAATCGGTGCAACGTAGACCCCGAGCAGATTGATCTCCGTGAACCTCATGCATGAGCTCCAGAATCGAAATACTCGGCATGCCGGGTTAGGGCCCCGGAGATTGCGAGTATGCTGCCACGCGCCTGCAGAGCGATGGACGGTTGCGCCTCCGCGCCAGCAAGGCTCGCGAGGCGCTCGTCGAACCGGGTCAGCCACGCTCGCGCAGTGGAGCTGTTCCCCTGCGCCAAGGCGGAAAGGGCAGCGTCGAGTTCCGGGCCGGGCGGCAGAAGCAACGCGGCGCGGCGAACGCGGATCAGTTCGCTGCCCACTGAGAACGTGGCCAGAAGCTGGGCCAACTGCGCACCTTCTGCCTGGTCAGGCAATGCCGTGAGCCGGCCATACATGCGGCTTTCCCAATCGTCCGGCCGGGGCGGGCGGGGCGCGATCGCCGACCGTCTAAGATCGCGCAGCGCGAAAGCGAGCAGGCGCTGCGTCCGTAGTGACGGAGACGGCGGGGGTAGCAAGGCAAACGCAAGCGCAGCAGCGCTGCTGCCAACGAACAGCGCCAGCGCCGTGTTGTAGTATTGCAGTGTGTCGTAGACCATCGGGTTTGCCGGCTGTAGCAGCGGCACGAAGCCGATGCCGACCGCGGTCAACATCGACAAGACGACTGGCTGCCGGCTGCGGGCCAGACCGAAGCCGACCGGTACCATGCAAAGCCCGATGACGGCGCAAAGGCCCGCGAAGGACTCGAAGTTCGGCAGAACGGCAAACTTCAGGGTGGCGGTGAAGCTGATGCCGATGATGGTGCCGATCGTGAACGTGAAGGCGGCGGCGTAGGAGGCGTCTCCTCTTGGTGAGAACAGGAGCACCAGGACTGCGGTGAATAGAAGTGCTACCGCCCCGCTCGACCATGCCGTCACGACCCACAGAAGCTCAACCGCTCCGATAGCGAGGAATGCTCGTATCGCGCTAATTTGCGCGGGCAGGAAATCGGGCACGCTCAGCCTGAAGCCTCGGCCGCGTTGCTGAGGCCGTCCCGGAGCGTCGACGAGCAATGCCAGACCGGTGAAGACATCTGCAAAGCCTGCCAGCAGCTTGGCTGTCTGATCGGCGAGCAGACGCAGCGATGGAGTGGCGGCAGGCAGCGCGAGCATGGCGCGGGCTGCATCTTCGTAGCCGCGCTGCAGGCCCACGGGATCGTCGGTCCAAGCTGCAGGTATTGCCACCTCCAACGGCGACCGCAACTGGAGTGGGAGGCCTTGTCGGATGGTCTCTGCCTCGTGCCGCGCAGCGTCGAGCGGCATCTGCTCCAGGCGTGTCGCAACGCAGCGCCAGCTATCAAGCGCCGCAAACAGGCCGTGCTGGGCCGTCTGCAGTGTACGGCGAGTGGTAGCGCAGTTGGCTGGACTCCCCGATCGCCAGGTCGATGATCGAGTTCGAGCGCTATGGCGCGACGGGTGAACTCGCGCCGCACAGCCCGGGTTGGCGGCAGCTCTGCCCCTGCGCGTGCCAGCATGTCTGCAAATCGGCGTGCTATTTCTGCTCCGAGCTCAGCGATAAGCGCCGCCAGCTGCCGGGGCGCGCGTCCTAGATCGGTTCCTGCGAGCACGATGCCGGCAGATACAATTCCCACCGAGATTTCGCTGGCACGCATGACTGCCAGCATGAAGACATCCGGGTTGGGCCCACCGGTGGCGCCAAGCGTGTCGGCCGCAATGATGGCCGTGGTGTAGCCGGCAAGTGCTGCAGCGTAGGAGGCGAAGTTGCGCAGTACCGTCGCCGCAAATGCGCACACAGCACCCCAGAGCGCGAGGGTGCCGAGAAAGGCCACGCGATCTTGGATAAATAGCGCGGTGATAACCACGACCACGACGGCGCCGATCAGCGTCCCAATCATGCGGTACCAGCCCTTGCGCAAGGAAGCGCCGAGCTGCGGCTGGCAGACGATGAAAGCGGTGGTTCCGGCCCAATCAGCATTATCGAGCTGGAGCCAGAATGCGACGTAGAGCGCGAGGCAGACAGAAGCCCATAGTCGCAATGCAAAGAGCAGTGGCAGGTTGGCGGCGGCCAGCGCATTGCTCATGCGCTGGCTCAGTCCTGCCGACGGCCTCCCAAGGGTCCAACCATGCTCACTGGAAACGTTCGCCATCAGTAAGCGCGTCCCCTCGGTTTCGCGTTTGGTTCATGGAACGGGGCGGCGATCCGTTCGGCCAATCGTTGCGGCGATGACGGAACTCATGGTCAGGCGAAGCCCCTCGCGAAGCGGGCTCACGACCACATGTCCAGCGTTAGCGCGACAGCTGGCTGCCACATATTCGTGGGCGTTATGCCGAGACGATATGGGGAGATTCCCGAGAAGTGAGCCAGGGCTAACCCTAAGTCGGTGCCGCATCTCGTACTTTGCGCGTAAGGTGTCGATGGTCAGGGACATGACCTGCCGCACCCCCTGCCGCTTGGCGGTCGAGGCGTCGCCCCTCGGCGGCGTCTTCGCGGGCGCCCAACTCACGCGAACGGTAGCCACCGCACCGCAGTAAACCTGGCGCCAGACACGCCACTTGAACCCGCGACCTCCGGCGTGAGGCGTACCAAGCGAAGCCGTGGGACGCGCGATTAGCGCATGGTGACGACCAGGTCGGTGCCGACGTCGCTCGTCTCATCGCTCAGGGACTCATCAGTGATGATGAGCGACCCACCGATCCACAATCGTTCTGAGATCAGGGTCGAAACCTCAACCGGGAACTCAATTCGCTCGAGCGCCCTGGCCGGATCAGGAGCGGTCTCTTCCGTATCGGACTTTGTGTGCTCGCCAGCCTCCCGGTAGCGCCGGGAACCGGTGCCATCAACATTCTTGCGCGACGTTGGGTACGAGATGACGGTCCAGTCGAGCGACGAACCATCGGCGTGGGACGTCGCGATGTAGACGTGGGTGCCGAGGGAAGCGCCCCGGTCCCGGATGGTGATCGGTCCCTCAAACAGTGGCGCAAGCGCCTGGCGAACATAGACTTTGTTGTCCTTCTTGCTTACCAGGACCGAAATTGGCGACAGCCGGCGCTCGGCCTCCTTCGCGGCGACCTGCGCCTTGGCGAGGGACAAGCGGAGCGCCATGAGGCTACGTTGGGCTTCGAGCACCGCACTGCCCCTCTGGCGTGGCGAACGCGGGGTTCTCGAATGCGGCCTCAAGCCTCTTGGTGGCCTCGGCGAGGATAAACTCTGCAGCCTCCTTCGCCGCCTGCGCCCGCTGTATGTCGCGCGCGTCACGCTTTGTTGTCAGTACCTCGGTGCGGAAGGTGAGTTTAGCTTCTGCCTGGCTGCGGGCGGTCTCGGCAGCGCGCAGCTCGGAGAGCGCCTTGCCGACAGCATCAGGAACCGCCTCCTCTCTTTGACCGCCCCGGTTCTGGAGTTTCGTGATCGCGCCAATGTCGGTCGCAGCACGACCCTTGAGTACCTGCGCATATTCATAGGGATTCAATAGTTTGGGCGACCCGGCGGACACGTGATCGTCGCCCGCAGACGCGACCTCCGTGAGCCGCGGTGCCTGATTGTTGGCGACGGTCAAAGGCGACGGCTGCAGCTTAGGCACGGGCAAGAGCGCGTGCACAAATTTGGACGGCGCCACCTCATGAGGCGCGATCACCACCCGCTCACCGATTTTAGTAAGGCCCCACATGCGCTCCGCGGATCGAGCAGGCAGACGGATGCAGCCATGCGAGGCGGGGTAGCCCGGTACGACGCCCAAGTGCATGGCCACACCGGACCAAGTGATGCGCTGCATGAACGGCATCGGTGCGCCGCTGTAAATGTTGGAGCTGTGATACCTCTCACGGCCGATGATGGTGAAGATACCCATCGGTGTCCGGTGGCCCGGCATTCCTGTCGACACTTTGGAGCGGGTCACCAGACCGCTGCTGTTGTAGACGGAAATGTGCTGGTTTGAGATCGAGAGGATGGCAAAGAGCGGGCCCGTAGGCTTGTTCTCGGGAACCGCAGATTCCTTGTTCTTCTGCTGACGCTCTCGATCGTCGTTCTCTCGCTTCGCGACAGAGTATCGCGGCGTACTCATCACGCGACGCGGCGACGGCGTGGAATTGCCGAACCCCCATTCCTGCGCGTGTGCAGGTGGAGCAGACGCTAGAAATATCGATGCGATGACCGCCGCGATGCGGACCCTTCCGCTATGCAGATGCCGAGCGACGATTATGCCTCGCTGGTGCATGGGCCCCCCGACCGAATTTTGGATGCAGAAAATACCTAGCCAAACCACATAACGCCGACAATGTGGGCGCGGTTGCGGGTATTGGCAGTTTGCCTGCGCACCCGTTGCACAATTGCATCGCCACCGCGGCCGGTCCAACGCCAGACACCGGTCGTCCGCTCTGCCGTACATAATAGACATTCCCCGTCTTCGTTCGTGGACTGACTCGTCGCCCAAGGATTCAAACTTAGGTGAGTCCGCGGCTAGCGGCAGTTGTAGCGCACACCGCAAACCACCCTGGGCTGTGCTTTGATAACGCATGGCGAGTAAAAAAAGAGCGAGAGCTTCTTCGCCAAGTCACCGGGATGGAATCTGAGAAGATTGTCTCCGCGCGTTGAATGCGCGCGCGATCGTGGCGGTGCAGTCCGTACGGTCACGTCACCAATTGCAAAGTGCCCATCAGGATCCCGGCATCACGCGTTCAGAGGGATCCGGTTCCGGGTGGTGAGTAAATAGACCAATGCAGACAAACAGCGCCCGAAGGGATCGAGCGTTGGCTTAATCTCTTATTGAGGCATCGGCTAGTGGGCTCGGCCGGCCCGGAGCCGCGCGAAACGCTCCGAGCAGCATAGATCTGTTATAGCGACGGATAGGCTGGCCCAATGCCACCTCGCACGCTTCATGATGGCGATCGCCTCCCCGGAGTGGGCTCACAAGCAGACCCTTAACCGCGCCATGGGGACATCCGTTCTGGCTCCAAAAAACAGACGGCACGGCGTGTGGGCCAATCAGTCCGCCCTCTGCCAGGAGCGACCAGTCCGATCAAGCGAGCGGACCTTGCGGGCTCGACCGCTGATCGATCGGAACCAGGTCACGACGATTGAGGTCGACCCATTGCTGTCTATGCGGCAAACAGAGTTCCTCGCTGTCGCCTTTGCCTCAAACTTTCCACAAACCAACTAGAGGTTCTCTCCTTCATTGTGCGGTGACAGGTTATTGTGGAGGCAAAATTGCTCAACAAAATCAGATTGTCGTGCGCTGCTGGCGCGTTGATGGCTCTCGCTTGCACCTCGTCCGCACTCGCAGCTGATGGGGCGCTGCTGAGCGATAAGGCGAGCTACCCCCTACTCCGATATGACTACGCTCCGAGTACCGACGGTAAGACGTTCACGCTGTCTTACGGCGACCTCGTGGCCGAGGTGAACGCGTGCAATGTCGCGCCCACACCGGGGCACACCGAGCCTATTCACCCGACTAGCCCAGTCGTCTCACAGGTTTCCACGGTGGTCCTGCCACTGAGAAGCGCTGGCCAAGTGAAGATGCCCTTCATCGTCTCGGGCTATGTTGCCAGTGGTCCGGCGGGGCGGGCGACGCTACTCATAAGCGTCAACGGAACGACCAAGACCGTTGAATTCTCTCCCAACGCGGACCAATCCTTCCTGGAGACGCTCGACTATGCGTCCGCCTCCGTCGCCGAATTGCGTGTGACCTTTGTCCTTCTCGCGGAATGTGATGCCTACCTTTCCGTTGCCACGGTCAATTCCGACTTGGCGGCGGCACAGAACCGAAAGCCGACCAAGCGCAAGCACTAGAGAACCCGAAAAAGGCAGCGTTGACGATCCAGCCCGGCGGCACCCAGGACCGGATTTGCGCACTTGTCCGCTTTGTCCTGTTTCTTGGAATCTAGCGCGCCAGCTTTGGCGCTGCCTCGGCTTCGGGTGTGCTCCGGTGTAAACCGACGCATCCGCCACATGATAAGATGAGACCCTCCTGATTTGTTGAGGGTGCCGCTGCTTTAGCCGCGGTCACCTCTATCCGGTGTCGGGGCAAGTATGACCTCTCGGCTCTTATCCCCGACCTCGCGCAGCAGGCGTCCTACAGTCTCCTGGACTTGGTGCAAGCTCCGCTCCGCTTCACCCCATTGCCCGGCCTCCATCGCCGAACAAGCAGCGTTCATCGCGTCGAGGGCCTTTTGCGCATCTTCGAGCACGCTAGTTCTCCTTCCACGCTTGGCACATTGATCATCGCCTCGAGGTGAGATGAGACTTTCTGCTTTGTTGGCGACCGTAGGCCCTAACAGGACCCGGTTTTGTCCTTGGTCGGGTCTAGACCCTTGGCTGTCGCAGGGCTGTCGGGTGTCGTTCCGGTGTCGTTGCGCTCGGCCTTGCTGCCCGCACTCGGTTGGCGATCGCCGCCCGACCATCCTGTAACGCCCATGTTCTTACCGCCCGAGTCCGGTCCCTTGGCATCGTCAGTGGCGGGCTTCTTGGTTGCGTCAACGCAGTCTTTTGAGCCGGACGATGCCGACTGGGCACCGACGTAACCGAACAATGAAGCTTGTAGCGCCACGGCGATCACGAGTGCGGAAAGGATAAGGATCGGTCTGAGCATGCGCGCCTCCTTGTTGGAGGGAAAACGCGCTCGGACACGGCAACGTTCCAGGCTGGTGTAGCCTTCTACAAACCGCCGGAATAAGGCCTAGAAACTTCGGTGGGGCGCTGGCCGACAGGCCAACGTTAACGTGCACAAAAGAAATTTGAGCCAGGACGGCCGATCCGTCCGGAGCGACCATCCCGCACGTCGAGAAGTATGAAATGCGTGGCCCTACGGACTGGAGCCCTAGCACGAAGTTGGCCGGCTTGGCGCTCGTGGCCGATCGCGACAGTTCACTTCGCCTTATACGCGGCCAATTGGCGATCCTTGGCTTCTTCAAAATCAATAAAGGCGCGAACCTTTCGCAACAGCAGGTGCTCGCCTTCACGGGGCGTCGCGTTGATTATTTTGAGTACCGCGAGCGGCGGCCCTGGCGGCCAAATGACCGCAAAGAGCTTTCGATGTGTCCGATCATGCCATATCCGGTAGCCGCGATAATGGCTCGTTGGCATTGCCAGCCTGCGTTTTCAAATCGACCACGGACTCTCCGGGTCCGTCCCATCTTTGAAAGTTACGCCGATCCAGTTCAAGCGCCAGCTCACGACTTTTGCACGGTTGTCGAGATCAGGTGACACGGCGCAAGCTTTCATGATGTGACTGATATCTGACGACGAACTGGAGCGCCTCGCTACCGCGCGTGGCCTGGACAGCTATCAGGTCGGCTCGGCATGCTCACCGATCTGCGCGAACTGGAGTGCACCCCCGCGAGTGGACAAGGTCAGGCTGCGGATTTGACCATCTGCCGGGCGTGCTCCTGTTCGAACCTGACGGGGCTCCGATATCCGAGCGCGGAATGGAGCCGCTTGCTGTTGTAGACCTCGTCGATGAAGCGCGGCAATGAAGCTGTGACGTCCTCGAAGGTATCGTACTCCATCAGGTAGATTTCCTCGACCTTGAGCGTCTTCATGAAGCTCTCGGCCTTGGCGTTGTCATAGGGGTTGCCGCGCCGGCCCATCGACCCCTTGAGGCCGTGCTTCTCGAGCTCGGCACGGTAGTCCTCGGCAGCATATTGCGAGCCGCGATCGGAGTGATGGATGCAGCCGGCGGGCGGCTGCCGGGCCGCGATCGCCGCCTTGAGCGCGGCGAGTGCCAGGCGCGCATCGATGCGCCGGCCAATCGCATAGCCCACCACGCGGCGCGACCAGGCGTCGAGAATGGCTGCCAGATAGACGAAGCCGACCTCGATCGCGATGTAGGTGATGTCGGCGACCCAGAGCTGAATTCGCGCCAGTCGGCACGACGTCTTTCGCCAAGTTCGGGAAGATCGGCCCGTCGTGGTCGCTGTCGGTGGTGGCCACAAAACGCCTGCGGGGACGCACGGTTAGCGCGTGCTCCCGCATGAGGCGCATCACCTTCTTGTGGTTGACGAGGCAGCCAGTGGCTTGCAGCTCCGCAGTCACGCGCCGATAGCCGTACGACGGCCATTCGGCGCAGATATGCTTGATGCGTTCGACGAGCCGCGCCTCCTCGACCGGCTGGCCTTGCGGCTCGTCATAGTAGGTCGACCGCGCGAGCTCCATCAGCCGGCATCCTTCTGCGACCGAGAGACCACGGGGCCGGCAACGACGGACGTAGTCGCGCTTATCGGCGGGCGATTGTGCCGCGAAGCCCCCTTTAGAAACTCGTTCTCGAGCGCCAGCTTGCCGACAAGCCGTTCCAGCGCACTGATGCGCGCTTCGTACTCCTGCAGAATGCTCGCTGCCGCGAGGTCGTCGTCGAACTCGCCGGCCTCCGCCTTGGCAGCCCAGATGCGGATCAGATTGCGGCTGATGCCATGACGCTTGGCAAGACCGTGCAGGGTCTCGCCGGCTTGGTACTCCTGGACAACTTGCCGCTTGAACTCGATCGAATATCTGCGCTGCGTGGTCATGGCTTTCTCCTCGAAAGCCCGGTCCAGATAGTCCAATTCTCACACCTTCACCTGTCCACCCGTGGGGGTGCACTCCAAACGCCGGGCCAAGGATGAGTAAGTGCGCTGCTTCCAGCTTGGGAAGTTCCTGGTCGTTGGACCGATACCGACACCGGAGGAAGAGGCACGCTTCCCACTGGCCCATGAGACGACCAAGCGCCTGAGAGGATCGAAGCCGGTAGACGGCACTGGCCAGCTGGGCGAGCCCCGACCAGATCGTCACCGGAGCCGAGCGTATGACATCTAAGATTTGGCTGTGCAGCACCTGCTCGGAGATGGTCGTGAGAGGCAAGCCGATCCCCGTCCCGGCGCCCTGCAAGCGTTGCGGTGGGATCGCGTTCGGGAAAACAAGTTGAGGCGCTCCCCACACACTAGGGATGGATGGAGAGCGCCCGTCCAAGGCCCCTAGGGAGTGGCCCCGGACGATTTCAAACACCGCCGCAACGAGCCGACCGCGGCAGCACTGATAGGTATGTGGCAGTGGGTATTGTGGACGAATGCCAATTCGTTGTCCGCACTACATGCGGACGACCGTCTGCAGCCCCGACTTCAAAGCACTCGAAGCATTCTTCGCATGGTTTGTCGAGGCAGGTGCAGATGCATATTGGCCGCATGCCGGGGGACGAGCCGTTCACATGACGAGGGGGAGTGATCCCTTCTGCCATAGCCTGGCTGGCGGTAAGAATTAGGGTGGTCGCCACTACCAAAATCGCTCGCTTCATATTGTCTACACTCCAATCCTTCTGGATGCGCCGCCCACGTGCACCCGCAGCAAAAGCATAGTCGCGGACGCTGTGTCGGCCATCGCTTCTGGTCAATCGCTGGAGCGAAAATTCGTCGCTCCATTGGCGCATGATCAATCACATTTTGCAGGCGCTCGGAAATCAGTCGGAAGTACTGCCCCGGCGTCTCATCACGCCGCGAACTGGCGCTACTTGCTGTGAAAAAGACGAGAAGTTCTCGCCTCGGGCTATTCCGGATGGTTCGATCGGCCAGTACCTTAGTACTGTTGGAGCTTGCACTCCTGCGCCATCGCCACTGGCCGCAGCGATGCGGACGCAACCGAGCTGGCCGGGCTCTGCAGAGGCCATAGCCTACGTGCCGGATACTGGACTGCCTCCGCGATGGCGGGCATTCCTGAATGGAAAGCGCGGCGCAGCGGCCGACATCACTTCGCCGAGAGGTTCGCGGGCTATGTGCGGCCGACGACTGGACGGATAGCGGCCTCAAGGGGGTCGGGTTCTGAGCCGCAGCGTTGCTACTTTTTACTACTTAAGCAAAGCCCGCGGCTGACCGACCCAGAGTTCGGGGCGATACCATCTGAAGGACCTCGCGCGTGCCCGCGTATTGCACGGAAGATCGAACCAACGGGCCGCCCATCCGGCCAACGGTACGGATTGATGATAGAGAACATCAAAGACTCGCGAAAACGCCCTCACCATTGGAAGCGGATCAACGCCATCGTTGAGCCTACGTGGCATGACAATGAGAATTGGCCCGACCGAGACCAGTCCGAGCGCGGTCCCGATGACTTGGCAAACCAGACAACGATACGCTGCTAAGCGTGGCTGTGGCGCTCGGCTTGCAAGACTCTGAAGTTGCATAGAGTATCTTTCCACGCCCTGCGGCACGCCCACGCGTCCGCGCTCGTCGCGGCTGGCCTCGATGTGGTGGCGATCAGTCGGCGCCTCGGGCATACCAACCCGAAGTGACACTCGATACCTACGCGTATCCGTTCAAAAAAGATGACGGAGCAGCGGCCATGGCAATTGATGCGGTGATGGGATAGTGATGCGGCGACGAGGCCAGGGTCGGTGGCAAATCCTCGGTTTGTTCCAGCGCTACCTCCGACAAGTGATTGATTTGCAAGGGTACGCCGGCTTAGCTCAGCGGTAGAGCAGCGGTTTTGTAAACCGAAGGTCGGGGGTTCAATCCCCTCAGCCGGCACCAGTAGTTTCAGCGACTTCAGTCGTTGACCCCGCCGCTGACGACCTTTCTTGCGTGAGCTTTGCGGGACCCATCACCGGTCTACCCCGCAAAATGACCAACTCGGGCCGCGATCCGTTCTGCTCAACGACACTATCCGCCGCCTCAACCAGCCGCGACAACTCGGCCGCCGAATAATGCGTTGTAATCCGCCCGGAACGATGCCCGAGAAGGTCCTGTCGATCCTCGAAGCTCACTCCGGCCGCGCGCAGACGTCGGCCGAAGGTATGTTTCAGGTCGTGAACTCGCACCCTTGGCAAGCCGGCGCGCTTGCGCGCCTTCTTCCAGGCCGAGTTTAACATCGACGATACAGGCCTATCATTGAAAGTGAAAACGTGCGTGGGGTGCTGCCCTCGACGCGCCGCGATCACAGATCGAGCTACGCGGTTGAGAACCACGAGCCTATCGTCGGCGTTCTTTACATGCTGTCCCGGCACAATGAACACTGATGTGCCAAGCTCCGGAACTGGCAGCTCCCAATTCCAGAGCAGCCCGCAGATCTCGGATGCTCGACAACCTGTGTTCACCGCGAACAGTGACATTTCTGCAAGGTGCGGCGGAAGTTCGTGGAACAATGCCGACTGCTCGTTCCAAGACAACGGATACGGTTGCCTTCGTGTCGGAACGGACAACAGCCGAATCTTGCCCGGGGACTGTAACCAAGTTAGTCCCCGCTGATCGATCCACTCGCTGCCAGCGAGATTGACAATGCGGCGCACGATTTGAATGCCGTTATTGATCGTGCCAACCTGTCGACCCTGTCGGCGTTTGTGTTCGATCCACGGTTGCAGCGTTCCTATGTGAACTCGATCAAGCGGAACTTGTCCAATGAAAGGCATCAGGTCCTTCAAGCGACACACATCGTCCCTGATGCTGCGCTTGTGCTGATTTTCCAGAACGAACTTGGCCGCCGCCTGCTCAAAGGTTCGAGGCGGTCGGACCCCATACACGTGCGCTTGCCGACATTCTTCCATCACCCTCGCTAAGCACCTTTCCGCCTCCTCGAGTTGATCAGTGCCAGTGCTTTGGCAAAATCGCCTCCCGAGGATGCGCTTGTCGATGTGCCAGATCCCGGCTCGCGTGATGAGACCGGGTACTCGTTTGCGTCCCATGCAGTCATTCCTTTCGATCTCTTGGGACGCCCGTTGCAGGAAACATAGTGGTCGACCCAGGCGTCAAGTTCAAGGCGGTCGAAGCCGACGCCCTGCTTGCCAATTGGAATTTCAGTCAGGGCTGGTCGCACCTCGGTGTTGAACCGATTTCGGTCCATACCCAAATAGCGGGGAGCATCCCGAAATCGAATGATGCGTGGTGTCATCGGTGGACTACAGACGATCGCGCGAAAACTTGGGACCCCCTCAAATGGCGCCGTTTTGTACAAACTCACTTCACCGATGGCCTTCAAGCTGACACGCAGATGACCGACCAGATTGACAAGTATATTGACTTCCTAAAGCGCGGCCCTCCTACAGCGGAACGAAGGGCACGCGTAGCCCTCCTTGGACAGTGCAAGCGCTTGGGGCTTGGCTCAGGCGTTGTCCGCTTCGTACAGAAAGTAAGACATGCCCTTGAGTTTCCAGCGCAATGGCAAGAGGCTGAGACGAAGAACGCGGAAAATGCATACCGCGTGTACCGTAGCGCCAAGAAAGCTCTGCGATTGCGCAGCCAACGGACGCTGAGGCGTCAGGAATACCGCGCTGCGCTCGTCGACTTACAAACTCATCTCGCTACGCTCGTTGACGAGCATCTACTCCATCTCAACGCGCTGTACCTCCAATATGGGATCGACGCCCGACACGTACTGTGGCTGGTCTGCGAGGATCCACCCCTCTGCGTCCATTGCACGGACCCATGCTGCTTTGGCTGACGCGGAGCCGGGCCAGGAATCCGGCATTTCCGCAACAGACTTTGCATGTTGGTGCAGGACCTGGCCCAATCGTTCCTTGCTCACCTTCGACTTCAACGTAAATCAGCACTGCATCCCAAGTTCGCCAAGTCTGAAGGCGTTAGACCCGGCTCTCTATCCGAATATCGCCGCCCAAAAGGCGCTACTGGCTTTCCTCGCTACACAAATTCACTCCAAAACGTCGGCCGCGCGGCAACCTACGAACTCAGGCCTCGGATACCGTTGACATGCTCAGGGAAGCTTTCAACGACCACTTCCCGTATGCACCCAAGACACGATTCTACGATTTGCTCGTCGCAATCATTGATATATATGAGGTGACGCTGGGAGATCTCGAATATCAATTGAAGCGCATCAAAGTGGAAGAATTAGATTCAGAAAAGGCATTTGATCAATACTTGGACGATATTGCGAATGGCCGAGCACCAAAGGTGATTCAACATGAAGTGGAGTTTGGGCGCATCCCATCGTTGGTGGCAGACCTACAACAATGTCTCAATGAGGCGAGAGCATCAGCGATGCTTAATTTAGAACATTTGTACAAAAAGGGGTGATTTGTGAGCCTTATGCAATAACGCTCGGCCGCCCTAGAACGGATCCTCCACCGCACGCACACCTATGGAGGCTCCGTGAACCTCTTCAAACGCATCCATACTCCCGTAGACACTGCGCGGGAAACACTTGCTGCAATGTCGCGTCTCAACTTCAGGGCCGCCCTTCGGCCAATAATGGAAGGCTCATTCTGGAAGAATGGTCGGGGAGATGAGCAATTCCCCGCCTTTGCAGTCTCCCCTAAGGGTCTTGCAGCCAATACCCAGGAAAAAGCTGAACTTCTCACCGAGGAGTTGCTCTGGCAGGGTCAGTACCTAGAAGCCGCACAGTTTCTAGAGCACATCGCGCGATCGCCGGGCCGCCCCCCGAATAATGACTCCAATGGAGAGAATATTCGGTTTTTTGAGGTGAAAAGAGGGGTACACACTCGCATCAACATGGTGTTATGGCTACACCGACACCAACCTGCTCTTTTTGAAAAGGTCTGTCGTCGCGAATTAAGGCTGCGTTCGGCATGTGTGGAGGCAGGTCATATTAAGAGACACGATAATTCTGCTCTGAATACCATATTGCGGATAATTCCGGAACGCGAAGCACGCGAGCAAGCTGGATTTCTTGGATCAGCCTGGCGCAATATTAAATTACCCGCCCAAATACAGTTTATCGAAACCGAAATTGACCCAGCGTTGCCACCAAACGCTAAAATAGGATATCATTGGCGCAAGATTCACGACACAGGCAACAAAAGGTGACGAGCTTCGGAGGCGGGTCTCCCCGCGGGGCCTCCAGGTCGCGAGAGGACGCCGCTGCCGCGACTTGGGGCCAATAGTGGCCAGCGTCGCTCAGGGCTGCCTCGTCTGCACCGCGTCTGGAGTTGGCGTACTTAGGTTACGGGGGTGCCCCCGTCGGCTTAGGTCATACGCCTTACGGACTGACCTTGTGGCTCGGGCCGATCCCCACAGTAGCCACCGTCGCTATCGATCGCGCTGCCGTTTTCTACCGACCACGATCAACCTTAGCGGACGCTCGATGGCGCCCGTCTGGGATATTGAAAGTCTGGAGAGCGTCCGGGACAGCCATAGTGTTGATGCAGCCGAGACGAACGGCTGGCTAACCTGAAATGCACGCCTGCGCAAGATCAATTCCAAGCAAAGGGATAAAAGCCAGTCAAAGTGTGGCTTCGTCGCACCACACTGGTATGCGGCGGGTTCCTCAGCGATCTGACCGACAGACGTGACCGCGGGTCGGAGACGCGGAATGACGCGATGGGAGACTTCGCTGTAATGTTGGTGGCGGGCGTCATGTGGCTCACCGCCTCGCCATGGCCAGACCTGCTCGTGGCGGCCTTGATGGTTTCGTTGTTTCCATGGTCGTCGATGAAGATGGGCTAGCGCTCAGCGCACGTTTACCTCGTCCAGGCCATTCCCGTGCTGGGCTTAGCTGGCGCTCCAGCGGCCGTCGTGCTCATTCTTTATGTGCTGGGAGTAAACGCCTTTTGTCAGGTCTCCCGGGGGGAGACCGGGGCCGATCGACGTAAGCCTGGTGGAAACTTCCAGCAGTCTGCGTGTTACCGTGGAAGACCAGGGCGCCGGTATCGCCATAGAGCCATCCAAAGCCGGTTTTGGATCGGAGATCGTCCGTGGTCTGATCGATCAACTTGAAGGAGAGATCAAAGTTGCGGCCAGCACGCGAGGAACCTCAATCGTCCTTAGTGTGCCGCTTACGAGGAACTCATCATCGAGCGGACAAGCCGATGAACCTTATCCAACGCCTCAAAATTGAAACGGCGTTTGCTCACGACCGAGCCGAGGAGGCCTTTGATCTCCAAACTCGAACGCGTTCACTGCGTGCCTACCGCGACCTGCTTGTCTCATCATCGCGGTCCCTCGCGGTGACCCTTAGGGGTGCTGCCTCACGTAAATCTTGCGCTTGGCCATCTCACTGCTGGCGCTGAAGAGCTTGAATGCCTCCTGCTCAGCCGCCCGCTGGGTGTCGGCGTAGATCGCCCCTGGGTCGCTCAGACCTTGAGCCTCTGATGCGGAAGGCAAGCCACGTCTTCGTGGGGTATAGGTCTTTACTCGCTTGCCGCGCGGGGTCTCGATGGGTACGCATCCTTTCTGGCCTCCTTCACCTGGCCTCCCAGGGTGCGCCCGCAATTTACGGTAGTGTATGCTTGAGGCGACGCTGCAATGGATGCGTTGGTGTAGGCTTTTCCCGGGTGACCCCTCGGGTAGTTTGGTGCGCTCGACTGAAGTTGCCTCCGACAGAGCCCGAACTCCGGTTCCGCCCGGTGGTCACGACGGGCAGCGGACGTACTTCGCAGGACTCGAAGTCCGCTCGGTCGGCGCGCCAGCAGCTCGAGTTGCTGCTCCAACACTACAATGAGCCCGTGGAGTAGCCACGGTCGACCATCCGTACAATTGAACGCGACGCGAACGACTACGCCACGTAATCATTTAACGTATTCTGCCGACCGCTGATAATTGATCAAATCGCGCAGTTGCGCCGTCTCGAATAGGGGATTCTACCGATTGATTTGATGCGCTGTTCGATCAATTCTAAATTTCTGAAACTGTATGAGGAAGCTGAAACTCCAGAAGTTGAGTAAGTCCAGAAGTTGAGTAAGAGCTCCCACTGCTGGCGCGGACAGGCGGAATGCCGCCGGAGCGTGCAACAGGGAAACGTCGAGTGTTGAGGAGTTGAGCATGCGTAGATCGATGATTGCCGCTGTCTTTGCAGCGATGGCTTCTGCCGGACTGTGCACGGGAGCTGATGCAGTGCCTGCGGGCCTGAGCCTCCCAATGGCCCAAGCCACCGAGGCCAGTGTCACGCAGGTATACTTGCGGCACCGCGGCGTTTATCGGTCGAGAGTCTATGGCTACCGTCACGCTGGCGTTTATCGGTCGAGAGTCTACGGCTATCGTCACGCCGGCCATTATCGGTCGAGAGTCTACGGCTACCGTCACGCCGGCTATTACCGCCCGAGGGTCTATGGCTACTCCAGCTATTACCGCCCAAGGGTCTATGGCTACTCCAGCCCGCTTGTTTACGGATATCAGGGTTTTCGTGGCTGCGGGTGGTAGCGCGCCGGGCGAGTCTTGCGGCCGCAACAAAAGACGTGGGTTGCACAGCCACGACCCACAAGATCAAACTGAGAAGTAGTAGTGCGGCTGCGTCGGCTTTGGGTCTTCCGAGCAAAAGCTTGTCTTCGCAATCTCAGGATTACTAGTAGATTGCAGTTGCAATACTTTATCAATCGAAGCAATTGACATTACGCGGGGATTTTTCACCTGCGGAGAGTGCAATGGCACGGATGAGTTCACTCGATAAAATGTCCTATGCACAACTGGCGGCGCTGCGCACGCAAGTCGACGGCATGATGGTCGAGAAGCAAGCTGCAGAGCGCACCGCATTGCGCCAAAAGCTCTCAGACATGGCCAAAGAGCACGGGCTGACGCTCGAAGAAGTGCTCGGCAAGCGCCGCAAGGGCAAAGGCAGCGTCGCGATCAAGTATCGTGATCCTAAGAACCCCGACAATACCTGGACAGGGCGTGGTCGTATGCCGCGTTGGATGGTGGCTGCTACGAAGGGCAGCAAGGCCAAGAAGGACGACTTCTTGATTTGATGCGTGGCCTTAATGGGCCCTCAGGGCAGCGTGTCTCCTATGGCGGGCTTCGAGCTGGGATTCTCGCGCAAGAATTTTCCGCGCTCCTGAGATACGCGCTCGCACGTCGTCCGCCATTCCTTTCGCGACATATGAGTAGCGGCGTCCCAATCTTCGAGGCACGTCTTGAGCCATTGGGCAACGCGTTCGCCGACCGACTGGCTGTCTTGTGACGCTCCCCCTGCCGCTATGGGCAACGGGCTTGGAGTCTTTGACCGTTGGCCAGGCTCGGCAAGTGCAATCCCGCCTGAAAGGCCCACTACCAGCAAACCTATCCGCCACGCAACCACGGGCATCACTCGTTCTGCCGCAGGGAAGTGGCGGGATGATCAAGCTCGGATGGACGCACTGGAAATCCGGTGAACCACCCAAAAGCGCCGCGGGATAACACCGATGAACTTCGGCTGATCGGCACCGGGCCAACGAGTGCTCGGTTGCGTTGATCAGTCGACGGCTCATTGTCATTGCAATGATGCGCGACCGTGGAGACAACGGTGAGCAGGAGAAATGGATCGATTTAGGTCGATCCGGCGCTTCGAAATCGCCGGCCGACGGCCGTGCAATTCGGAGCGCCTGTAGGTGGTTGCCCCTGCACTATTTCCTGGAAACCCCTAATTGCACAAGCAACGCGCTTGATGCCTTTGGAAGCTCGAGGATTGGGCGATCCCCGCTCAGCAGCCTGCAATGGAAATTACGACAATCGTCTCTTCGCCCACCGGATCCCGCGACGTGGTTGGGATACGGAGCCTTACACACAAGTCAGATGGAGGACGCAAGATGAAGACGTTCATGCTTGGTTCAGTGGCGGCTGCCACTCTCGCCCTTTCAATCGGGGCGGCATCTGCGCAGTCGCAACGCGACGGGGACAGCGCGGTCACGCTCACCCCTGAGCAGCGGGCGATCGTACGTGATGTCATCAGAGACGAGCTACAGGATAGGGTTGGAAACAGGATAGCCGACCGGCTCTCCCAGCTTGCACCCGAGCAGCGGGAAGCCATCCGAAGCGCCATCAAGCAGAGACTTACAGCAGAAGTCCGCGAGGGGCTTTCCGACCGGATCTCAGACAAGCTTAGTGCAGGATCATCCGGTATCGTTAGTGAAAGGGTGTCGGGTGAGGTCCGCGACCGTTTTTCGGAGCGGCTTGCCCAGCTCACGCCGGAGCAACGGGCAGCCGTCCGCACCGTCATGAAGGAAAGAATTGCGGATGAGCTGCGGGAGAGGCTCGCGGACAGGGTTGCCGACGGGCTCTCCCAGCTTTCGCCTGAGCAGAGAGACGCACTGCGGACCGCCCTTAGGCAGAGACTCGCGGCCGAGGTTCGCGAGGGTTTGTCTGACCGGCTTGCCAACCAGCTTTCGGATGGTCGTGGGGATTAACCCAGGACACGCGCATTCCAAACGACCGCTTTGTCTCACTCCAAGTGAATAGGTCACGCGCGGCCGGGCAACGCGCTCCTCACGCGTTTGCTCGGTCGTATGCGTTTAGTCACTTGGCCATGGCAACGTCCTTCAGCACCTGAATAGGCACGGAAGCGACGTTGGCCTGCCCCCAGGCCGTCGAGATCCGGATCGGCTTCGACAGGAACTGCATTGTTTGCGTGAAGAGATTGCTGACAACCGCAACCACGCGGCCCTGGCAATCCAGCACCGGCGCGCCAGACGCGCCGTGATCGAGCACGAGACGGTCATCTCCGTCGTACAGCTCGAGCAGCGCCGTGCCCGCGAGCTTGTCGCTATCCCCATACTCCACGAAGCGCCCCCGGGCGAAACGCAGACGATTGCTGGGGTAGGCGAGACTGACGACGCGCTCCTCAGGGGCGAGAGGCTCGATCCTGATCGGTAGGCTTTCCGCCTCCAGAAACGGCGTCTGCAATTCGAGCACGACGATCCTTTCCGTAGGCGCTAGGCCCGCTGGTGATCTTCGTTGCGGTGTACGCACCATCGGCCCCGCAAAACCCGGCACATTGGACCGACCAGCTCGACAAGATGGGTCGTGGCTGCCCGAAAAGAGACAGGCGACCGCTAAGCGTACGATGGGCAGTGAAGGGCGCTTGAAGCCGTCGTCATCATGTCTATTGATGCAATAGGCGGGCGCAACTATGGGGCGAGGCACGGGGGAACAGGGACTATGACTAAATTTCCAAAGGTGTCAGGGACAACCGAACGTGAGCTCGCACTGAGGCAAAGCCATCGTGAGGACGGCGTGTTCGATGCGCTTGTCGAAGTTTTAGAAGAGACGCCTGAGGCGCTGTCGATGGAATACTCCGCCGATTTTCTCTGCGACCTCGTCCGCTCTCACCTCCCGGATGTCACAACCCTGGAAATCGTGAGGGCGCTGGACATGCTGAGCGCCAGGGCAAGCTCACTACGTGAGCTCATGCAGAAAGATGGAAACCACGGCTAGCTGGGATTGCCCGCGAAGCGCTGGCCGCGCATATGAGTTGAGCGTGGGCTGCCGAACGCCTAGCGGTAGTTGAGCGCCCGTAGTTCTGCCACGTAGCGCATAGGATATTGCGCGGTTATCACGGGGGTGCGCAGGCCAACCGAGTTGGCGATTTGGCCCGCGAAGCCGTTGCAGTTGTGCACGAGCAGATCATACGTTTTCCAAGTGCTGCGCAAACTGTAGATCTTGCTCACGGCTCGAAAATAACGCGTTCGGCTAATTGTCACGCGAAAGCGAGCAGCAGGTTGCTGAACGAAATCCGATCGTGTCACACCAACCAATCCTGTGACCGGTATACCAAACCGGCTCCAACGGTCGTCGTCAGCGCTCCTGGGGACGAAGCCAACCAAGACGGTCTGTTGCTCATGACCGCTTTGATCGATGGAGCCAAGCGCGACATAAGTGTGGCCAAAGCCGCCAGCCTCTTCGCGCGCTCGGATGTCGATGTAGAAGGATTTGGCCTCGGGACTTACCGAGATGATGCGAGGGGGGCGCGGCCGTTCATAGTTGCCATCGCCCGCTTCGACACGAGCGGCCAAGGGCATCGCCAGGGTTGCGCCCAACGACACTGTAAGAATGAGTCGCGCCAACGGCCCCTGAGAGCAATGAACAACTCGCTGCATGTATTTGCCCCACCAGCCGCACGTCGCTCAGCCCTCCCGAGGGATTGAATCACCCTCAGTCCTATCATCCATTCGGAAAACGGATCACGGCAGTATGTTGGACTTTTCCAACGAGCTGCGACGATGTGGAGTGAACTCACACCCTGCATGTATCCGCCGATCGAAGGCGGCGATCTTGCACAAAATAAGAGCCGGCAACGCTCTGTCGGCCGCTCGACGAGCAGCACTTTGCTCTGCTTCGACCGATGGGTCAAAACGAGGGAACTGGCAAAGACCTTGTCCTATACTCTCGGCTGATCGCTCCCCGCGCCAAGCGCTTGCTTCAGACATTCAATGAGATAGAGCGCAAACTTGCGGTTCTATCTGTTCGCTAATTGATGTTGGATGATCAGCAGCGAACCGTGTTGACGCAAGCACAGCTAATCGCCAATCAGCTGGAAAGCACTCGCATTCATATGAAGCCAAATCGCATAGGCGGTGCGCCGATGGTCGGCCGTTCCGCAGACGCACGAACCGATCCGGCTTCGGCAGCGGTGTGCTTCCGGCACGTAAAGTTCACGGGACTGCGATAAAAGTCTGCCGAAAAGGGGGTAACAATTGGAGTTCGATGAGCGGTCTGATCGACATTTCCCAAACCGCATCAGGACGCCCCGCAAGCGGTACTTCCATGCCTTGGGTCTTGAGTAGTACCGTATCCCCGGTCGTGGCTCCGGTGGGACAGCAGTTAGATGCGGTCAGGGTGATGTTACAGCTCCGCCACCTGCTGTTGTCTCAATGGCAGTCGAACCAGATTGCGCAATACGCCCTTGCCCCAGCAGCGCGCCGAGACGAGCTGCTACTTGCCGCAAGTGCAGTCGCGTTTGTGGATCTTGGGTGCTTGTCATTGCCGCTCCTAACCTGGACCGGAGCCCGGGCAAAGCTTCTCCCGCCTGATGCGTATCTCATGCGATCTTCCAACGATTGGCTTGAGGAAGTTGGCGATCGGCCTAGGCTCACCCTGCTCGGACCACCGCATGCGGCACCCTGCACGGGGGATGGTTGGCCGGACAATCAGTGACTTCACTGGTTTCGGGCGGGCCAACCACTCAGTCCCTGACGGCGAAAGTTTGGAGCGGTTTCGTGGGGCCAGGTACTGCCTTGGGCCAGCGACACCGGTTGGTGCACGTTCCGAATGCGCGGGGGATGCGTGACGCCGCATGCGGCGCAAAAGATCAAGGGTTCAGCCGGCTCACACGACCTAGCACTGGGCTACGCTGTGAGCCAGATGAAACGCTCGCTGGTGATCGAGCTGGAGCAGCAAAAGTGACAGTGCGCGGCCTCACGCGGGTGCGCCACGCCTTCACATTCGGCGATTTGGCCGCCTGCAATCTGATGCCGAGCCTGCTCGCTCGCCAAATAAGCCAGCCCGCCACCCGCAGCAAGCTGTTCAAGGTCCTTTGGTGCTCGTTGCCACGAATCGGAGACTATTACTTCATACGCCATGGATGAATCTCGGCTTGATACAATGCTTCGCGCCGCCCACATGCGCTTCAACGCGTCATGGATGGCTCTTGTCCGAAACGAAACTGAGGTGACTCGGGAGCGATACCGCCACGAGATCGCACGAATGAACCGCCTATTGGTCGCTCGACAAGCACCAGGCATTGCTTTTCGCACGCTAACTAACCAACCATCCAATCCGCTGGTACGCCGCTTCCGGCATCTGCAGGGAGCTGAGCTCACCATCGACCCGTCTTGAGCGATCAAGTCCTGGCCTCAAACCGACAAGGCACAGCGAACATCTTTCAAACGGCATACGAAGGTTCGCGACGCCCTATTTGCGTGGTGCCAATCGCAAAAATGCTAGGTACGGGTCCATTCTGAGGCAGCTGGAGGTGAGATGGGAAAGCGCCACAGGCCGACGAGAGCCTGGTGGCCTCACTGGCGTTGTCACTCAAAAGGATCCGCCGGTCGAGAAACCGTCGCTGTCACGCTGGGATCCTGACCGCTCGGACGACCAGCCGCCGCGTGAGGACGGATTGCGCCATTCTCCGCCTCTCGCACCCCCGCCACCGGAATTCGGAAACGGGAAAGGAAAGTCAGGCCCGCCGAAATCGGTGCTGCCGCGGCTGGGGCGTGCTCGGTGGCCCTGTCGCAGCAAATCCCAAAGCACGCCGCTGCGGACAGCGCCCTCGAGTACGCTGCCGAGAGCCCTACCGATGTCACCGTCGTTTTCGAACCTGCTCTGCGGGTGGTCATAGCCTGTCCCGCGAAATTTCTTGCGAACTTCGTCCATCTCCGCGCGGCGGCGCGACAAGTCGATGGCTGCGCGGCGAAGGTTGGCAATCTCCGCCTCCGTCCGGGCGATGTTGGCATCGATACTTTCCAGCTGTGCGATAAGGGCCTCATCCGCACCGGTGGGCGTTCGCCGTGCTTCCGCATAGAGGTTGGCGAGGCTGTCGCCGGCATCAGCAGAGGCGATGGTGGCGAGCGCGTCGTTGTAGGCTGGATTGGAGTCGCCAGCCACTAGTGCAGCGCGTGCTTCGTCGACCTTGCGCAGCATCTCGCTTTTCTGCTCGACCGTATCGTCCACAACTGCCAGCTTGTGACGGGCTTCGGCGAGGATTTGCTCCTTGGCATCAACACCTGCCTCGAGCATGGCATTCCGTTCGATCTGCGCGAGCAGGGCCTGTGGGTCTGCCGCCGCCTCCCGCCTGGCCGTTGCGTGCTCCTTGAGCCGCAGCGGAATCTCGATCAGCGCCGTGTAGTTGGGCCGCGCGTTGCTGTAGCCGATGAAATCGGCCACCAAACGATCGACGATACGCGTAAAGTTGCCGCCGGCGTACTGGGCGGTTCCGAACCGGCGCCGCCAGAGGTAGGCAAATAGCGGATCCTCGTCGTAAGGCTTTCTCTTGGCACCAAGTTCGGCTGCCGAAGCTTCGGCCTTCTTTTCCGCCTCGGCGGCAACCGCATCTGCTCTATCGCGTGTAGCCTTGGCTTCGCGCCAGGACGGTGTTGTCTGCACCTTTTTCTCCGCCTCGGCGCGGACTTGATCGACCGTGTCGAGTGCTGCCTCGACGGCCGCGGCCGCAGTGTGCCGGTAAGCTTGCGCACCGGTCACTTCCTTCTGGAGAGCTTCGCACTGCTCTACGGCCGCAGTGATGCGAAAGCGGTAGTCGTCGAGGATCTTGAGGGCCCGGCGCTCGCCGGCATCGAGGTTACCGACCAGTCGGCCGGCCGCCATCTCACCGAGTTTGATGCGCGCCAGCTCCCGCAAGCTTTGACTGCGTTGCGTTCGCAAGCGCTCAGTGTCGCTGACGGCTGAACGCAGAGCGTGGTCGAGTTGATTTTCCTCGCCGTGCAATTGGACAATCGCGTTCTCGATCGACGCCAGGGTTTGCCGTCCGGTCCACATCGACAGGCCTTACCATTTGGTGATGAAACCACCTTCGAACGGCATCGCATATTCGGCTGTCAGCATGCCGCGCCGCTTAACGCCGAAGCGGTTCTTCTGGACGATGCCGTCGTCGCGTTTGTCGCGGGCGACGGTCTCGAACGTTGTCTCTGGCACCCGCACGCCGAACTTGGAGACGGTTTCGACGGCTCCGGTCTCTTCATTGCGAACGGGGAGGGCCAGCTTGCGACCATCCGGCGCGACGGCCTCGACGATCAGGTAGTAGTTGCGCGCTTGGCCGCCTTGGGGCGGGCGGCGCCATATGCCGGTGCTCTCGCCGGGTCTCGACACAATGGTGAGGGTGTATTCGCGCGTCACCTCGTCATGGAGCGCGACAAGTTCGCTGCCGATCTTGGCCATGGCGGCCCGGTCACCAGAGCGGATGGCTCGCTCGCCGTCGCCCAGGAGCGCCGCAGCCTTCTGCTTGGCAACCTCGTCGGTTGTGGCAGCCAGCACATCCGCGTGGACCTGCCGAAGGTGTTTGGGCAGCGTCTCTGTAATCTCGATGCGATTGCGCTCTTCGGCGAGCTTGGCCGGCCGTGTCACCAGCAGATGATAGCCAGCGAAGATCGCGATCAGACCGGCCAGCGCCATTCCCAGGCGCTTGCCGTATGTTTCTCGCCTGACCCACAGCGTCAGCAAAGTCCGCTTCCAACTCGGTGACGGTGGGGTATAGACAAAGCGGCTGTCTTTTAACCACCACGTCGATCAGTAGAAATCCGTAGAGCGATATGTGCTTTTGCTGAGCCCGGCCGAGTGGTCTTCGGGGCAGTGTTGCATGCGCTCTTCGACCTGCAGATGGGGATATTCACGGCTGCCAACCCCACGAGCGGGACGCCGAACCAGAAACTCGGCGTACGGTACCGAACAGTAAGTTCGGCGCAAAACCTCTCCAATCGCGAACTTGTTCGAAAACGGACAGTTCCTACTTGCCCCTTGGTGGGCTGTAGATGCCGTTGGAAATCTCTTCCAGCCCTTCACGGTCCAGGATGGTAACGAAGCCCCGTCTATGGGCGATCAGGCCTGTGCGCTCAAGCTCCTGGAGTGCGGTCGTGACGCCGGATCGACGCACGCCGAGCATGCACGAGGCCGCTCTGCGCATCGACGCCGATGTGCGCCTTCATGCCGAAATACCACTGGTTTCCCTTCTTCGACGACGACATCTCGGGATCGCGCTTGCTGCTGCTCGTTCTTGGTCGACGGCGAGGCCGCGATCAGCGTCGCATCCACGATCGTGCCGCCGCGCAGCATCTCGCCCTTGGCCTCGAGGTGTTCGGCCACGGCCGCAAAGATCGCCTTCGTCAGAGCGTGGCGCTCGAGCAGATGGCGGAAATTGAGGATCGTCGTCTCGTCAGGAATGGCGTCGCGCCCTCCAAGCCACAGAACGTGCGCATCGACTGGATGTCGTAGAGCGCTTCCTCGGCGCCGGGATCTGAGAGGTTGATGGGGTGGACGACGCCCACTTCGGCGTCGAGTGCCGTGGGATGATCGTCATCCGACGAATCACATGAGGGGCCGTCCATATGCAAGTCAGCACGATCGGGATCGATCTCGCCAAGAATGTGTTCCAGGTGCACGGTGTCGACGCTGGCGGCAAGGTAGTCATCGCCAAGAAACTGCGGCGCTCGCAGGTTCTACCGCTGTTCGCGAAGTTGCCACCTTGCCTCGTCGGAATGGAGGCCTGTGCCACATCCCATCACTGGGCACGCGAGCTCAAGGCGCTTGGACACGATGTTCGTCTGATGCCGGCTGGCTACGTGAAGGCCTACGTCAAGCGCAACAAGAACGATGCCGCCGATGCGGCCGCTATCTGCGAAGCGGTGAGCCGGCCGAGCATGCGGTTTGTTCCCGTCAAGACTACCGAGCAGCAAGCCATATTGATGCTGCATCGAACGCGCGATTTGCTGGTGCGTCAGCGCACGCAGCTGATCAATGCAATGCGAGCGCATCTGGCCGAGTTCGGCCTGATGCGCTTGGCCTGCAGATCAGCGACATCGAACGAACTCTATCCTTGCTGAGCATCGATCGAACGACACGAGTCGGCGTCTACAGACGATACCAGGCATTGGTGTGATCGGTGCGACGGCGATTGCTGCCATGGTGCCTGATCCCACAGTCTTCAGATCGGGACGCGATTTCGCGGCGTGGATCGGATTGGTGCCAAGACAGAACTCGAGTGGTGGCAAGGAGCGGTTGGGCGCGATCTCCAAGCAGGGCAATCGCTACCTGCGTCGGCTGCTTGTCGTCGGCGCAACTGCAGTCATAAGGCGCGTACGCGCTCGCGCCGACAAGCATCCCTGGCTCATTCAGCTACTGGCGCGCAGGCCAGCCAAGGTGGTAGCGGTGGCGCTGGCCAACAAGATGGCACGCATCGCCTGGGCGGTGTTGGCTAGGGGCGAAACCTATCGCGCGCCGGCGCTTGCGGTACCCGTTTAAGAGGCTTGGCGATAAAGAAGTAGAATTCGCGTCGGCAGGCGCGTTCCAATTGCGAGGGTGATGATGGCGTGATGCGAAGTGGTCGATCTGTCGATCGGGAAATCCCGCAGTGGTACATGGGCAAGCAGCCCGCCAGATTGATTGGGATCTCGATCAGCGAACTACATCAGGGCCAGCGGTGACAGCACCGCATGAACAGGCCGGACACATGACTTGCACCCGACCGCTAGCTGAACGTCAGATTTCTCTTGCAACGTGGGCGTCGTCCACACATGTACCACTGCTGCAGGCAGTAGATGCGCAGCATGACAGCCAGCGGGAACGGCCGCCGCCCCCCTTGCGTGCCCGTCTTGGGATAGTGCGGCTCGATCACGCCCTCGAGCCCCGCCCACGGCACCACAGTTGCCATCTCGGCAAGGAACACATCGCGCTTCGTGCGCTTCTTCTTCGCCGCAAAGTCGAGCGACGCGAAGCTAAACTGGTCCATGGCGTGCACCCTCGAATCAATGACACCACTGTGCCATGCTCGCGGGGTTGTTCAGAGGTTCCTTAGGTACTGTCAGCGCACAAAATAAATGGAATTGCGGATGGACCCGCAGCTGCCTCTTGGATGTAGCATTGATTTTAATAGGCAACATTGAGGAGCTCAGGCATGAGCGTTCAGATCGTAATGGATCGCAACGGCGACACGCGGCACGAGTTCGACGCGTCCGATGCCGCGGCAGTTGCGCGCGCGGAGCAAAGTTTTAGCGAGCTTACCGGGAAGGGCTTCCGCGCCGTCGCGCTGGGCAAGGACGGTGCTCCCGGCGAGCTTCTCAAGGCGTTCGATCCGAACGTCGAGGAGACGCTTTTCATTCCGCAGCTCCAAGGCGGTTGATGCGGTTGATGCGGCCCTTTCGCCAGATCCTGATGGACCTGTTTGGTCAGGTCCTGCGCGAGCGAGGGCGACAAGCGCCGACCCTCGACGACGTCACGATCGAAAGAGCGTCTGCGCGTTTCTTGCCCCGCGTTGTCGCGCATTTCTTGAACGGACAGCGCTCCTCCGTGAGCGTCCGTCCAGCGGATCTCTACCCATTTTGCGAGCGACACTCGTCGTGGGACTTGGAGACCCTACGCATCGCTCTCTTGCGCGAAGGGCGTGCAATCTATCAACAGATGCAGGAGAACCACTTGGCGGGGGAGCACGCGCTCGAACCGGAGGGTATTCGCAACACGATGCGACCAACGGGTCACGCATATCCCGAGAGCAACCTGCGCCGCACCCTATGGAGCTGGTGGCAGCGTACCGTCCCCCAGCGAATGCATCTGCTCGAAACCAATCGTGAGGCTCATAAACGGGGACGGCACCTTCTGACGCAGAACCTCTCTCCGAGCCAGCGTGACCAATACGAGACGCGCGGATACTTCGAAGTCGTCGGCGGGACAACTGGTAAGCGCTATCGCATCAGAAATGGCCGCCAGATGAATGTCGAGGAGCTGGACAAGCATGGCAAGCGGGCTGGCGTGCTGTGCTTCATGCCCCAAGGAGGGCTCGTCGTCGGCGATGTTCTGCTGGCGCAGAAGTTGGCGCTCGAGCTGTTCGAGCCCGAAGCGCGCGCTGTGGCGAATATCATGCCCAGCCGCGTCGCGCGCTTTGAATTTCCTAGCTGGGACTGGGACCCCTAGCTTGACCTCCATCGGCAGCCGTCACACTCAAATCGACCTTCCAGCCCTGCCGAATGGCTTCGCCCCACAGCGGGCTGCCGCAGTGAGTCGCACTCCACTCCGCCGCCTTGCGCCTTCCATTCAACCGTCATCGACGCGGACGGCGCATAGGTGAAGCGTTTGAACACCACCATCTTTCGGTCGCACCAAACTTCCATGCCGCCGTTGCGGGTAACGCGGTCCAGCCAAAGACCGACATCTTGCTCGGCTGCTACGGCGAACTGCTTTGCGGCCGAGCAAAAATCCCGGTCATCAAGCGCACCTTCCGGCGCCGATGCCGCCATGGCGATGGCACGGGCACTCTCACCCGCCCGCATGCGCTCCGCAATCTTGACCTAGTGGTCATTGGTGTCTACGGCGAGGGACGCCGCGGCCACCGGCACCACAGGCATCAGCCAGAGAGCGCCAAGGGTTCCATCGCGCGAGGTGTCGAAACCATGGCCGGCAGCGCTAACCCGCCCGCGTCGATGTCGGCAATAGATTTTTCGGTTTGCGCGATCGCTTGGCGCGCGTAGGGCCCAAGATGCAGAAATAGCGAAAGAAGGGACACCGTCTGCCGGACGGCGGCCGGGTTGGTCTCGTAGCAGCGCAAAAAGGTTCCCCACAGCAGATCACGCCACTCGGGAAACCGGCTGACAATGCGCTGTAGGGCCTCGATGCCGTGTCGCCTACGAAAGTCGTGGAGGGCATATTGCTCTTGGGATTTCCCGGTCCACTTGAGCCTGCCGATCAGCCGCTCGAGGCGGGCGCAGAAGACGACCGGAGCGTAGATGCGGCTAAGGACCTGGCGGTAGTCCTCAAGGATCTCGCGCCGTGGCCGCGCGGTTTGAAAGTTGAGACCCTGCACGCACTGGTCACCCCTGCCTTCTGGATGGAAATCATAGCCTTCGAAAAGGCGGCTCTCACTAATTAGACGGCGCGTTAGCTGCGTGTTCGGCAGCGCGGAGAGGAGCCCCACCATCGCCACCGGGATGGCGGCTTCCTCGATGAAGTCGGCCATCGGCTTAGCCACCGAGCCTGCCTCGCTGTCGAAGCCCAGAATGAAACCGGCAGTGATGAACATTCCCGCCTCATAGATCTTCTCCACGCTCGCGGTCAGGCTGCGGCGGGTGTTTTGCTTTTTCTTCATTGCCACCAGCGTATCGGGGTCGGGGCTCTCGATCCCCACGAAGATCGTGAAGAAGCCGCACTCGCGCATCAGCACCAGCAGCTCATGGTCGTCCGCGATATTGATCGAGGCCTCGGTCGAGAACTCGAATGGGAAGTCATGTGCCTCCTGCCAGGCCTTCAGATGCGGGAGGAAGGCACGAACGGCTTTCTTGTTGCCGATAAGATTATCATCAACGAAATCAACGTGGCCGCGATAGCCGAGCGCGTAGAGAGCATCCAGTTCAGCCAGCATCTGCGGCGTCGTCTTGGTCCTTGGCACCCGTCCATAGAGCTCGATGATGTCGCAGAATTCGCAGGTGAAGGGGCATCCGCGTGAAAATTGCACACCCATGAACAGGTAGTCTTGGAACTTCAGAAGATCGAAGCGCGGGATCGGCGACTTGGTAACGTCGGCCTGAAACTTGGGCGCCTGGAAAAAGCCGGCGCGCGCGCCTGCCTGCCAGGCGGCAATGAACTCCTCGATGATCCCCTCGGCTTCGCCCAGCACGCGAAAGTCTGCGCTGGCATAGATGTGAGGGCTTGAGGTGGCGTCCGGACCGCCGATGGCGATGGGCTTGCCGTGGGCGTGGGCAATGCCGATGAGTTTTAGGCTATCAGCCTGTTGAAACAGCATGCCACCGGTCATGACAAGGTCGGCCCAGTCGAGATCGGCATCGTTCAAGGTCTCGGTATTTCGATTGACGAGCCGGACCGTCCACTCTCGTGGCAACATGGCGGCAAGAGTCACCAGGCCCAGCGGGATGGTCGGGTAGCGAGCACCAAGAAGTTCGGCGGTGATGGAATAATTCCAGAACGATCCCGCGCTGAAGCGCGGGTAGATCATCAGCACGTTGCAGCGTGCCCGCTTCAGCATGCATCCCTCGTCTCCCCGCCGCATCGGACGGGGCACACCCCACGTCTATGAAGACACAGCCCAAACAAGGCTTAACAAAGACGGAGGCCGTGCCCGTGCCTCGCGCGCCGCGAACACCCGGCGGGCCTACCGCGGAGCTTGGGCGCGCTTTGAGGCTTGATGCGCCGCTCGCCATCTTGTGGCTATGCCGACCGCTCCGGCTACGGGCTTATGCCGGAGCGGCGCTGTCGACCATCAACGCGGCTGTTGCGGCTACTCAAATCGTTCGCAAATAGGGAGCAATTGAAGCGTGCGGACAAAATGATGCGAAAGGGCGACCCGAAGGCAGCCCCCTGGGCGGACACGATACGCGTCAGCTTGGTTAGGTCTTCAGGCTCTCGGCTTCAGGCCAGCCTGAGAAGACGGCCTCCACAAGCCGCATAATTCGCTCGGTTTCAAGTTCCCCATCCTCACACGCGACAGCGAGGATGGCGCGGTCCACCAAGCGCGCGAGGGACGTGACCGGCCTAGCCTCGATCCTCATCGCCAACGCCCCAAGCATGAGGAATAGGCGTTCGTTGGCTTCGTCGGACTTGGCGTCAGGTAGCGAGCCCTTTGCCAAAGCAGCATGATATTCGCTGATGGCCTCCAGAAGCGCGCGACCGAGAGCGGTGGGCTGCATGCTTGAGAGCGCGGTTGCTGGGTTCTCTGCGGTGACGGTAGGTAGCGCCGCGGCGCGGGCCACCAGTGAGCGAGGGTTCATGACGCGTGTGTTCGGATGTACGGCCTTCGTTGGTCCTTTTACGCTGGGCGGCGCCGCCCGCGCTGCTCCGTAGGCCAATTTTGACTATCAGATGCTAGGAGTATCGCTGAAGTCGCCTACGGTCATTCCAGTCAATGAGCATCGATAACGTCAGGGCGCTGCGGGTGCGACTCGTCTGACCAATCCGGTTGGCCAGATCCGTGTGGGCGACACGGTGCACCACGAGAGCGGCGATGTCCGGCTGGTCGTAGTGGAGATCATTCTCGTCGGACACGCCGCTTTGGTGCGAGATCGAGCGGCCTGGAAGCTGGGTCCAACACGAATACGTCAGGCAGCGACGGAGATTGTGGTGGCCTCGGTCAATTCGCCGCTTGGCCTATCCATAGACTTCTGTGCCATCGCCTGGAGTTCTGTCAGCCATTTTTCCGCCTTGCCGGTGGCCTTCACAGGCTCGGCCGTGCGGTGGAATTGGCCGTCAAAAGCGGCTCCCTCTTCGGCAGAGAACAGCTTGTGGAAGATTTCGCCTGTAACACAAGCGGTGCTCTGAAGGATGACGCGATCTGCGCGGACGGTGCCTTTAACGCAACCGCGCACAACAATCTCTTCAGCCACTATGTCGCCGATGATTGTTGCGTCCTTCCCGACGATGAGCCGCGTGCACCGGATATTCCCTTTGATCTTACCGTCGATCTGGATCTCACCCTCACTCTGTATATTCCCACACATCATCAACCAGGACTCAATGACCGAACGGGTCGCTGTGGTGCCTTGTTTGGGCGACCTTGTCGCGGCCCTGCGCGACATAAGAGTGATTGCCTCAATGACGGAACGGGTCGCTGTGGTAGCTAGCTTGCGCGACTTTGTCGCCGAGCTGCGCAACTGAAGAGTGATTGCCGACCGCCCGCTTGCTTTCTGGAATACCGTCGACTGACCATTCTGAAGTTGGTCCTGTGATTTCTTGAATGACATTTGACTTTCTCCGGCTGCAAGTGAGTTGGACGTTGGACGCGCAATTAAACTCTCAAAACCTTTATTAAACATGGATCAAATGTTTATAGTTTCTAAAGAGAATGGCGTGGTCTCGTCACCGCGCCATGTGGCGCCCGAAGCGGTCGACGGAGCCAAGCGACGCACTCCCACCCCATTGCAGTGCCCCCACACGGCCCCGCGGTGAGATGAGACCTTTCGGCTCGAAGCCTGGGCGGAGCGCGCCGGCAACACGGTGGTAACGGTCTACGAGGACCAGGGCATCAGCGGCGCCAAGGGACGTGATCAGCGGCCGGCCTTCGACGCCCTGCTCAAGGCCGCCGTGCGCCGCGAGATCAACAATGATCGCGGTCTGGTCGTCCGATCGCCTGGGGCGTTCCCTAAAGCACCTAGTCGAGGTCCTCGAGATCATCCGCGACACCGGCACAGGGCTGTACATTCATACCCAGGCAGTCGACACCACGACACCCGCCGGCCGCGCCATGTTCGGTATGCTCGGCATCTTCGCGGAATTCGAACGCGAGATGATCCATGCCCGCGTCGTCGCCGGCATCGAGCGCGTTCGCGGCGAGATCCAACGTAACGGGCGCTTTACCTCCAAGGCCGGCAAGGTCCGCAAGCGCCTGGGGCGCCCCAACGCAGATACTAAGAAGGTCGAGCTCGCCCAACAGGCGCTCGCCAATGGCGCCGGCGTGCTCAAGACCGCCAAGCTCGCCGGACTGGGTACCGGTACAGTCCAGCGGCTTAAGCGCGACATGGAGGCAGCCGCCTGAATAATGACCTTCCTCAATCGGAAAGGTTGCTTATCGGCTACGCGCGTGTGCGCGCGAACTGCGGGGAAGCTAAAAGGTGGCAGGAGAACGAAACAGGGAGTTCATACTGCGTTCACAAAACCAAGCGCAGGGCGTTGAGAGGCCCTGCGAATGGCTTCGTGGTGCACGCGGTTAGTCTCCTCTCTCTCCTTTTTCGCCGTCGATTTGCTGAGCGCAGCAAGCAACGAGATGTGCCACTCACGCAGCTCAGCAAACTATGAGCACGGACTAGTCGGTCCATCCCATCGATTGCAATCGATTTGCCGCGCTGCACAGAACTCACAACGAGTGCCAGGCTTCCGATGGCGTTGACTATGTGGGTCATGTGGGATGAACATGCCGCCGGGAGTTCAAGCCGAAAAAGAATCTAAAGGGGAGGACAACACAATGAACCGGATCAACGCAACTCTGACGAATTGGGCGCCGCACGCTCTCAGCCTTCTGCGGATCGTCGTGGGACTACTGTTCTTCCAACACGGCTTGGTGAAATTGTTCGCTTTTCCGATGGCATCGCCGACCCCGCCGGCCGTGGGCTCCCTGATTTGGTATGCGGGACTCATCGAGATCGTCGGCGGTGTGCTGCTCATACTCGGACTGCTCACCCGCCTAGTGGCGCTCATCGTGGCGGGCGAAATGGCCTTCGCCTATTTCATCGGTCATTCGCCGCGTTCGATTTATCCGATCCAGAACGGTGGCAATCTGGCGATCCTTTATTGCTTTGTGTTCCTCTACCTCATGTTCTCCGGTCCGGGGCCATGGAGCGTTGACGCCAAACGGTTCACCCATCCTTGATGTAGAGCGCAACACTGTCATCCCGGCGCCGCCGCCGTAGACCGTCAAGCACGTACCGGTCAGCCAAGGGGGGACCCTCAAATGACCCACCACATCGCCTTTCTCGGCACTGGCATCATGGGCGCACCGATGGCCGCCAACCTGATTAAGGCTGGCTTCAAGGCCGCGGTGTGGAACCGCACGCGCTCCAAGACCGACCCGCTCGCCGTGCAGGGCGCCCGGGTCATAGACGGCCCGGTCGACTGCGTGAAGGGCGCCGACTACATCCTCTCCATCCTCGATAGCGGGCCTGTTGTGCGCGAGGTGTTCTTCGACAGTGGCGCGGCGGATGCAATGAAGCGCGGCGCCGTGTTCATCGACATGGCCTCGATCCCGCCGAAGATGGCCCAGGAGCACGCCGCCTGGCTCAAGGAACGCGGGGTTGGCCATCTCGACGCGCCGGTCTCGGGCGGCAGCTTCGGCGCCGCGGAGGGCTCGTTGGCGATCATGGCCGGCGGCGAGCAGGCCGATTTCGGTCGCACCGAGCGCGACGGCGTATGGAGACCGATGGGCCGAGCGAGCTACATCGGGCCCGCCGGCAGTGGCCAGATCGCCAAGCTCGCCAACCAGATCATGGTTGCGTGTAACATAGCCAGCGTGGCGCAAGGCCTCCTATTCGCGCGAGCCGGCGGTGCCGACCCCGCCCAGATTCCGGTTGCGCTGGCCGGCGGCCATGCCGACAGCCGTGCGCTGCAGGAGCACGGCCGGCGCATGATCAACCGCGACTTCCGCCCGGGCGCGCCAATACGCAACTTCGTCAAGGACCTCGACACCGTACTGGCCACGGCCGAACAGATCGGCCTGCCGCAGCTACCGATCGTCAAGGCGGTGCGCGACGTGTTCAAGGGGCTCTACGACCAGGGCTACGAGCGCTGGGACCACAGCGCCTTTTTGCTCTATCTGGAGAAGCTGAACGCGCCCGTGCGCCTTGGTAGCAAGGCCGACACGCCACCTCAGTGAACCGGCCAGCCGTCCTTGGCCTCGATCCCGCCGGAGACCGACATGAGCATCGCCTTATATGCGATGGCACGTGTATGGCCGCGTTCCTGATCGGGTGACGACCGCGACGAGAGTCCGTTGAGGGTCAATCGCGTCGCAAGGCCTTAGTCCGCTATGGGAGCGAAGCCGACATCGCGATCCAAAGGCACGACGCTAGGTGCCAATAGGAGAAGTCGCGGTCCTGTCAGCTGGCCAGCACCTTGGCCTTTGAAGAGCTGTCATGAGCGGGTTGCGCTAAATCGGACCCATGGAGTTCATTGCCTAACGGATCACCGTTGGTAAGCCGGAAGACAGGAATGTCGAAGCGACACCGAACGCCCTCGGAAGCGAACGCCAGGTCGACGTTGCCCTCAAGTTCATAGGGGACGAGATCCCGGATCACCTCCATGCCATGGCCAGCTCGGCCTGGAGCTTTGACGGCAGGGCCGCCGATTTCTCGCCATTCCATGGCCAGCCGATCAGCCGCTTTGCCGTTCCGGGGCCAGTCCCACCGAACCGATAGCCGCCCATTGCGCGTGGACAGCGCGCCGTATTTGGCGGCGTTGGTGATTAGCTCGTGAAATACCATTCCTATCGTCTGGCCCGCGCGCGCGCTCAGGAGCACATCGGGGCCCTTGACGTCCATGTTGTTGGTCGTCGCGTAAGGTGCGAGCTGGTGTCTTAGCAGCTCCGCCAGCGGTATGCCTTTCCACCCACGACCGCTCAACAGCTCGTGCGTCGTTGCCATGGATCGAATGCGACCGTCGAGGGCGGCCACGAATTGGTCCATCGTGCTGCTGGTGTCCAGTGTGCAGGCGGCGACAGCGCTCACTGTCGCCAGCACGTTCTTCACGCGATGGTCGAGCTCGGCAATCAGCATGCGTTGGTGGTCATCTGCGCGCTTGCGCTCGGTGACATCAATGTCGACGCCCACAGCGCGTCGCGGGCGACCGTCGCCGTCGTACGAAACGAAAATACGCGCCTCGATCCAACCATTCTCGCTCCCAGGTCGAACAAGTCGGTATTCCCCACTATATTCGTCCCACCGCTCACGGTAGGCGCGGCTTCGAAGCGCTTCCCATCGCACGCGGTCCTCAGGGTGCACACCGAGCTGCCATTCGCTGCGCGCAATCTCGTTGGTCCCATCAGGGAAGCCGTGAATGGCCGCGTAACCCGCAGAGATTTGCACCCTCTCCGTGTCGAGATCATAGGCGAAGCTGCCGACGAGGGCCGCCCTTCCCGCAAGCGCAAGCTGCAGGTTGCGTTCAGCCAGCGCCAGCTCCGCTGTCTTGCGCTCGCTGATGTCAACCGTCATGTTCACGACACCCACCATCGCGCCCGTCTCATCTCGTAGGGGGGTGGGGTAAGGCAAGATGGGGATGCGCGTGCCGTCTTTGCGCTCGATGATCGCTTCTCGGCTCGGCGCGATCCGACCTTGTTTCAATGCAATCTCGGTCGGACAATCTGCCAGTGGCATTGGTGAGCCATCGGCATAGTAAAACTTTGAGAAGTCAGACCACTTATCCTTCCCCAGTGCGGGCTCAGCCCCCCACAGATCGATGGCGCTCTGGTTGCAATAGGTTATGTGCCCCGCTGCATCCGTCACGTAGATGGCCGCGGGCAACGCCCCAAGTAGCTCGCGCAATTTGCGTCTCGCTCTTTTGCAGCGTCTCCTCGGCTTTTTTGCGCGCGGTGATGTCACGGGTGATGCCTCGAATGGACACCGCGTCGACCAGTGTCATCGCGCTCGATCGCACCCTCAGCCGTGACCCATCGCGCGTCACCGCCGGAGGACGGCACACGAAACTCCAATTGGGAGTTGGTGGAGGTCTTCAAGGCTGTCAGGAATTCGGCCATCGCGCGGTCCCGGTCCTCGGGATGGATGGTGGCCGCAAATGCCGCGAAGCCGCCGGTGGGCATGCCATCTGGCTTGTCGAGGAACCGCGCTACTGGACCTTCCGTGTGGACGGTGTCGCGGATCAGATCAACCTCCCATGCAATCACGTTGGCTGCATCCAGGATCGATCGAATTCGTGTTTCGCTGGCGACAATGGTCGCTTCATGCCGGCGCCGCTCGGCAAACAGTGCAGCGAGAGCGAGCGCAGCGAGGGTGGTTCCCAGCATGGCGACCTGTGCGGCGAGCACACGGTCTGCGATTGGCTGGCTCGGGTCACCGTAGCGGCCCAAATCGTTGATTGTCGTCCAGACAATGGCGGCGCAGATGGTGAATACGGCCGCGGCGGCGAATACAGGCCGGCAGCGCGAGCCGAGCCAGAGCAGCAGGGGAAACAGGAAGACAGCCGGCGCCATCAGCGACCAGGAGCCTGTGAGCAGAGCCAACGCAAATCCGTTTGCTACAGACACGACGACGACTGCCAATGTGCCCTCAAGGACCTCACGCGAGGATGGCGCATCGCGGACGGCTGCGGCGATCCCGATCAGCAGCGGCGCAACCGTTATGACGCCGAGCGCGGCGGACGCGAACCAGACCTTCCAGACGTCGAGAAACGCCGCAGTCGAGGGGCCGAACAGCTTCATCGCGAACGCGGCACCCGCGGCAGCCGTCGCCGTTGCGGCGGCAGCAGAAGCGAAAAATCCCAGTACGCGACGCAGACTGTCGAGATTGAAGGCGGGACCGAACCAGCGTTCGATCAGCCACGCCACCAAGAGCGCCTCACCCGCATTGCACAGGCCGAACGCAAGAGCAGCCCAAAGGCTTCTGTCGCCCATGATATTGGCTGCGACAGTCGCTACGATCACCCCTGTCGCAACCGGCGTTCGCGCCCGGGGCCCGAGCGCGATCAGGGCACCGGCAGCGATACCGGAGGCCGGCCAGAACACGGCCACACGCTCGGCCGTGGTGAGGAGTGCAAGTCCCAGGTGTGCGGCCAGGAAAAAAACAACGCCAGCCGCGACGGCGAGCCCGATGCCACCAACCCATTGCTGCACACTGCCAACGGACCGCCGGCCACCCGCCGGGTTCACAAGCTTCTGCAGGTTTAGCCCCCCGCTGCTGTTGACACGTCATGCAATGCTGAACAGGACCGCCACAACCTATTGACATGCACTTATGGGTGCATTGCACCCGACCAGGCATATGAGACTGCGTTGCGGAAGGCACCATCGCCCACGCTGACTTTGGTCAATGGTACGTTCACGTGTGGAATGTTCCAGGACCGCGCTGTGAAGCCTTTCAGCCCCGCGTGAAGCATTCCTTGAGAAATTCAGGCAGGACATCGATACGTTAGATTTGCTTCTTCCCAGGCGACCCAGCTCTCCCCTAGATCGGGGATGTGTCGACAGAGAAATTGCTGCCCCTTATGCCCTTCGGGCATTTGAGGCTTCTTGGGCACGCACGTTGAACGGTCCAGGTTGACGGTTTCATGCTGGAGCCGACAATCCGCTCTCTGCGATATCTGAAATTGCACGAGGCGGCGGTCCGGCTGATCCTGACCCTCACCCCGAACGGTACTCATTCATAACGAGAGTCCGTTCCTGTTAACCGAGGGGAGTTCCGGCGTGAGTGGCATGCCTTCCTGGTTGGGCGCCATAGCCAAACGTGCGGTCGCCGCGTCAACCAAACTGAACGACCTTGCCGCCCGCTTGTACGGCGGGGCGTCCCGCAGATTTCGCCGCGAGGACCTAGAAGCGCGCGAGGCCTGGTTCGCCACGGTCGTTGATAGGCTGTCTCAGGGGCTCGTCGTTTTCGACAAGGATCGTCGTGTCGTCCTTTGCAACACGCGCTATCGCGAACTCTATGGCTGGGAGGCCGATCAGGTCGCGCCGGGAACGCCGACCAGCGAGCTGATCAAACGGCGGCTGGAACTGGGCCTCAAGGTGCCCGACAATCCCGAAGAGTATGTGCGGCAACGCATCTCCAACGAGGTGACGGCGTCTAACGCCATCCAGGAGTTGGCCGATGGTCGAGTAATTGCCTATGCGATCCGGCCCATGCCGGACGGCGGCGGCGTCGCCACGCACGAGGACATCACCGAGCGCGAGCGATTGCACGCGGAGCTTGCGGAGCAGCACCGGCTTGTGAAGCAGCAACGGCAGGAACTGAGCATCCGCAATCTGCAATTTGATGCAGCGCTCAACAACATGTCGCAGGGTCTGTGTTTCTTCGACGGTGCGCAGCGCCTGATCGTTTGCAACAGGCGCTACACTGAAATGTACGGGCTCGGTCCCGACCGCGTGCGGCCTGGCACGACGCTGCGCGAGATCATCGATCTGCGCTTCGAGGCCGGCAGTGGCCCGTTAATGACCAGGGAGGAATACCACGCTTGGCGCAATAGGGTGGCCGTGTCGGATAAGCCGACAGATTCGGTGGTTGAGCTGGCCAACGGTTGCATTTTCGAGATTCACCATCGCCCCATGCCGGATGGTGGCTGGGTTGCAACCCATCGCGACATTACCGAGCAGCGCCGTGCGGAAGCCAAGATCGTGCACATGGCACGCCATGACGCGCTTACGGGTTTGCCCAATCGCGTGCTGTTCGGTGAGCGCTTGGCCCAGGCGCTGACCCGCACCGAGCGTGGCGAGATCGTAGCTGTCCACTTGTTCGATCTCGACCGCTTCAAAATCGTCAACGACACGCTTGGCCATTCCGCTGGCGACAAGCTGTTGCAGATGGCGGCGGACCGTCTGCGCAGTTTAGTGCGCGGTACCGACACTATTGCACGCATGGGCGGTGATGAGTTCGCCATTGTGCAGGTGGGTCTCGCCGACGCGACTGATGCGGCGTCGTTGGCGCATCGCATCATCGCCCGCCTCAGCGAGCCCTACGCGATCGACGGCCATCAAGCGGTGATAGGCGCAAGCGTCGGCACATCCATTGGGCAGGATGGCTGTTCGACGCCCGACCAGCTCGTTCGCAATGCCGATCTTGCCCTGTACGGCGCCAAGGCCGACGGCCGTGGCACGGTCCGCTTCTTTGAGGCCGAGATGCATGCACAGGTGAAAGAGCGGCTCAACCTTGAGCAAAGCCTGCGCAACGCGCTGGCCGCACGAGAGTTCGAGCTTCACTATCAGCCGCTGATCGATCTCGCCACCAACGCAATCACAGGGTTCGAGGCTCTCATTCGCTGGCATCATCCCGACAAGGGTCTGCTCGGCCCGGACGCCTTCATCCCGCTCGCGGAAGAAATCGGCCTGATAAACCCTATCGGCGAGTGGGTCATGAGGGAGGCCTGCACAACCGCAGCGAAATGGCCCAACCATCTAAGAATTGCGGTGAACTTGTCCCCGATCCAGTTGCGTAGCCCCGGCTTGGTGCGTTGCATCGCCGAAGCCTTGGCAATGTCCGGCCTGTCGCCCGATCGGTTGGAGCTGGAGATCACGGAAGGCACTTTGCTGGAGGACAGCGAAGCGATGCTTGCGATCCTTTATCAGCTGCGCGAGCTTGGTGTATGCGTGGCGATCGCCGACTTCGGCACAGGCTGCTCTTCGCTCAACTATCTGCAGGGTTTTCCATTTGATCGAATCAAGATCGATCGCTCATTCGTCAAGGACATTGCCGAAAGCACAGGTTCGCTCAACATCGTGCGTGCCGTGACCGCATTGGCGAAGGGCCTTGGTATGGCCGCAACCGCAGAGGGCGTGGAAACCATCGAGCAGCGCAGTACGGTCGCATCTGAAGGCTGCGGGGAGATGCAGGGTTTCCTGTTCAGCAAGGCCCTTCCGGCCAATGAGATCGAGCAATTGCTTCTTTCACCGCACGGTCGGCAGAAGGCCGACCGAAAGCAAAATGCCACCTGAATGGCATCTTCACGGGACGGCGGCTACCGCAATGGGATTTGCGCTTGGCCAACGTTTCAGCGCCATGCAGAACCGGACATCCCGCCATCGCGCGATGGCTCAGGCTTGCGGGAACTAATTGCAGTTGGTGTCCACGTATTGGGGTCACGGGTAACCCATAGTTAAGCAGATGAGCTTCGCAATGGATGTACAATAGGGCGTATGAGCACCCGAGCTCCCCACGGGAAGACTGGCGCGCGCGCGGTTTACGTCCTTGATGACGATGCCCGCGTTCGTTCCTCTGTCGTCTGCATTCTGGCCGACGGCGGCTACCAACCCGTTGAGTTCTCGGAACCGGCGCCCATGCTTGAGCAGCTCAAGTTGGTCGTCCCCGAGATCATCGTACTGGACCTGGCGCTCGGCAAATCGGACGCCGTCGACGTGATGCGTCACCTGGTGGACCTCAAGTTTGTAGGCAAAATCTTGCTCATCAGCGGGCGAGACGAAATCACCTTGAAGGAAATCCAGGGCATTGGTGAACGGCACGGACTTTCGATGCTGCCCTCGCTGCGCAAGCCGTTTCGCGCGGTCGAACTCACGAGCCGGTTGAGCTCTCGGACCGCGGCTGTGGACCAGGCCCCGACACGCACGCCGGGCGAGAAGATCACCGTCGATCTGCTGACAGCGATCGACTCCGGTTGGCTGGAACTGTGGTACCAGCCAAAAATCGATCTCCGGTCCTTTGTCGTCTGCGGCGCCGAGGCGCTGTTGCGTGCGCGACATCCGGTGCACGAAATACTGACGCCGGCAGCGCTCATTCCGCCCGCCGGCAGCGTCCTGCATCAGCCGCTCGCAAAGTTCGTCATCCGCCGCACCATGCAGGATTGGCGGTTCTTTGCCGGCTGCGGCATGCCGCTGAAACTGTCCATCAATATGCCCGTCTCCGTCATCAACGCCCCCGACTTCATGAGCGGCCTGCGTGAGCAACTGCCGACGGACACGCAGTTTCCGGGGCTGGTCATCGAGGTCACCGAGGACGAGGTGATCAGGGACCTGCAGTGGATCCGCGAGGTGTCCACGCAGCTCAAACTCTATGATGTCGGGATTTCCATCGACGATTTTGGCACTGCTCACTCGTCGCTGTCGCGATTGCTCGAACTGCCTTGTGTCGAACTGAAATTGGATCGCAGCTTTGTCGCCAACTGTGCGTTCGAGCCCCTAAAGTATGCGGTGTGTCAAACAGTCGTTGATCTGGCGCATCGCGTTGGCAGCCGCGTTTGCGCCGAGGGCGTCGAGAAGGTCGAAGATCTGATGGCGATCATCCGCATGGGCTGCGACACGGCCCAGGGATACATCTTCGCGCAAGCCATGCCACCCGGCAGCTTTGCTACAGACATAATTGCCCGGCGCGCGGAACTCGCGGAGCGGTTCGCCCACCTTGCGCAGCCTCGGCAGACCGCGGTCACCCCAGCATCCGACCGATTTGGATAGCCACCGCACGGTCCGCGTTAGGACCCTGCCCACCCCTTGGGCCGAACCAGACTGGACAGTAGACAAACAGCAACCCGCTCGGGATCAGTTAGGAAGGCGAGACCCAACCGCGCGGCCAGAAAATAGGCGATACCGACCGCGAAGGCGATACCGATGCTCCCAACCCACCGTCGCGCTCGGCCGCCGACGGTGGGTTTGTTCTTGAGCTGCTCGCCTAGCTTCTGCAGCATGTTGCCCCCACTTGCCGCCGCTGCGGGTATCGCGCCTCGGACTTACCGTCCTTGTGTGCGCTGGCTGAATCGGGTGGCGCCAATAACGGCGAACTGCGGCACCTTGAGACGGTGCGGCGCATTAGGACGAAACGTGCGGTATTTTACGCTGTTGCGAGGGGAATGTCCTAAATCGCACAAAGAAGATCGATGCGCCTCTTTTTACTGTCGGTTAACCGCAGGTGAGTGAAACCGTGAACCCAAGATTCGGGAGCGTTACAAAAAATGTTGGTGGCGTACGCCGAGCGTGTGGCTCCCCTAAATCGGGGAGCCACAACGCGCTGCTATAGAGCTAACTGAGCCATCCGTGACACAGGTGTAGGTCAAGTTAGGAGAAGTTGTGCTCCAAGTACTGGATTGCCTCACGCAGCAGCACGACTATCGCTTTGTAGTGCTCGCTTTTGGTGTGTGCGCGCTCGGTTCTTACGGCGCGATCACTCTCCTCAATCACGTGCACGTTGCGCAAGGGCGTAGCCGTTGGGGTTGGCTTGCCGCGACGGCGGTGGCCAACGGCTTTTCCATTTGGGCTACGCATTTTATTGCGATGCTTGCCTTCAGTCCCGACGGGCCAACGGGATACGATCTCGTCCTCACGCTCCTGTCACTCGTCGCGGCCATTGCCGTCACAGGATTCGCGTACTTTACGGCGATCGACGGGAGCTTGCGAATGAGGGCTCTCGGCGGGGCTCTCGTGGGCGGTGGCATCGCCACCATGCACTATACCGGCATGGCGGCGTTCAGCGTCGCCGGATTCATTGTATGGGACGAGACATTGGTCGCGACGTCGATCGCACTCGGTTGCGGGTTGGGCGCCGCAGCGCTGGTCGTCGGAGCCGGCAACACCACATTCCTTCAGCGCCTCCAGGGTGCGCTTTTCCTTACGCTCGCGATCTTCGGCCTCCACTTCACCGCAATGGGGGCAGCATCGATCGTGCGCGATCCGACGATAATAGTGGCCGGGTCCGCCATACCACCGGGTTGGATGGCGGTCGGCGTCGCGATAGCGTGTCTCGCCATACTGACGCTGACACTGGTTGGCGTTGGACTCGACCAACGGGACCGACGACGGACAGCCGCCTATGTTCGCGATATCGCCGCGGCGAGGCAGGCAGAAGAGCAGCAAAATCTGCTGATCGCCGAGCTCGACCATCGTGTCAAGAACGTGCTCGCCTGTGTGGTCGTGGTCGCGCAGCGCTCGCGCGAAAGCAGCTGCTCGATGGATCAGTTCCTCGACGTCCTTGATGGGCGTATCCAGTCAATGGCGAATACGCATGCTCTGCTGAGCCGTGGCCGCTGGAAAGGGGTCTACCTTGCGGACCTCGTGCGCCGCGAGTTGGAACCATGCATCGGCGTATGTGAGGCAACAGTGGAGGGCCCCGACGTTTTGCTTCCCGAAAAGGCCACACAGGCGGTGGCAATGGTGCTGCATGAGCTGGTCACCAACTCTGCCAAGTACGGCGCGCTATCGACGCCTCGTGGTCGGGTCTGTGTGCACTGGGGATATCGGTCTAATGGGAGCTCGCAATCCGTACTTACGATCCGGTGGCAAGAGATCGGTGGTCCGCCGGTCAGGGCTCCAACCCGGCGTGGCTATGGCACGAGCGTGATCTGCGAGCTTATTCCCCACGAGCTAGGCGGTGCAGTGGACATCAACTACGTGACCGACGGCGTTCAGTGCCGGATCGAGGTCCCGCTCGAAAAGGTAGCTGGTCACGATCTGCCGACAGCGTTTGCCGCCTGACGGAAGGTCCCAAGCAGCGACTTCGCACGGATTTCAGCGGCTGCACCAAACACGCGCTGGAGGTGTCGGCGAGCGAGCTCGGCGAAACCCCGCGTCGAGCACGGCCCACGCGTGCTCCCACCATGCGATGCACGGCTACCACGCCAATCAGATAGCGGGTCGCCGGCGCTGAGCCGGCTGGGCGCAATTCCAGCACCAACGCGGCTCAATGAGGAGCGCTACAAACGCGGGCCTGCGGCGCAACAGTCAGGACCGTTATGACGTCTCAAGGCACGATGGCTCCCTAGGGAGCGTCTCGACCGTGCACCTGGGCGGGAGGCGAGGTCGCTTCTACGGCAGTGAAGGTCTCAAGGATCCGGTAGGCGTGCTCGGCCCCTGCCGGAACCAACCAAGAATCGCCCGCACCGAGCTTGACCGTCTGTCCCTCGACGGTGAGCTCGGCACGTCCGGACAGCACATAGCCGACCGTCTCATAAGCGCGCCGGTTGTCGACGACGTCGGCGGCGAATTCGGCTTCCAGGGGTCGCGTTCGAACTCGACAAGATTCTGTGGCAACGGCACGCCGTAGGCTTGAACCTGCTCAATTGAAGAGCCCGCGCAGACCATTTCTGAAGCTGGACCAGATTGAATTCTTCAGTTCAATAGCGATCGGGCTGGGCTTTCTATCGGGCAAACCATCCTTTGCCATCGCTTGCGGACGGATCACGCCAACCGTGATTTCACCGTCGGTGAAATAGCGGTCACCTTCGCCGTTACGACCGTTGATCGTGGGACCGATCCCGCTGACTTGGTAGATCTGCATGAGTACGCCGGCGCGGGAGAGCTCCGCGATCACCAGATCGCGCTCTGCATCTATATTGGGGGCAATGTGGTGGGTGATCTGACCGGTGTAGCGGCTGATGCCGACACCTCGATCAAAGGTCGCGGAACCCAGCCAGACCGGCCGCTGCTCTGCGCCGTTCTTGAGCGTCATCCACAACCGAACATGATGACGTTCGTCGGCGCTGCCACCCACAGGCTTCTCGAATGCAAGGTCTTGTTGGCGACCGTCGTAAAAGAGATTGCTGACCGGAGCGTCCGTATATTGCCTGTGCAGCAATACGCTCTCCGCGATCTCCAGGCTCGTTTTCAATGTGATCGGATCCGCGGGATACCACCCAGCCAACCCCCAAGCCCTGACAACATCGTCCCTGCTGCCGACGAGACCAATGTTCAGCGGGCCGCCCGGGATTCCCTGAGCCGTGACTGTCGTCATAGGCCGGCCCTGCAGGCTGGGCTGGTGCTCGTAATGCGACCAGAGCGCGGGAAGGATCAGGTAAGCCAGCGCGAGATACCCGGATAAGCAAAGACCGAGCACCATTGCCACGCGCATAAGCCAGGTTCTCCCGAGGTTAAGGTTGTTAACTGCCGTTGACACGCTGCGGCCCTCCGGACCCCTTGAAGGCACGATGGTCCCCCTGGCACAGCGATTGTTCGAACCGTATCGCACCCAAGTTTTCGCCGGAGAAGGTCAGCAGCCTTGCGGGAACGTTATCAATGGGGACAAACCCGCAGTGCGCAAGTTGCAGACCCTGAGTGTGTCTTGTGATTGGTGGGTAGTTCGCGCGACACTCCGCGCATGTTGGCTCCTGGCACTCTTCCCCAGCGCACGGCCGGGCGCTGGAATATCTAGAGCCGGCATCATCGGCCGGCGGGTCGAGCATTAGCAGCCCTACCCCTCTACCGAATGCGCCTTTCGCAAAAGAGTCGTCACTCGATCCCGGTTAAGTCCTCTCCACCGGCGATCTGCGGCAGCGACGGGATCAAACGATCCCGTTTCTCCCACAGCGCAATCAGGCGCTTCGCTTGCTGGAACGCTCGGCGAAACGACGTCTCCTGTCGAAGAGCACGATTGAAGTAGGCATCTCCGAAGTAGGTCCAGCGCCGCCGATCTTCGCAACCGAACGAGCTGCGATCGGCACGCGCTGCGGCGATGACGAGGGTGGTCGGACCTGCGAGAGCCGGAATAAAGCTCCCGGCGTGGCAGGCTGAGACGACAATCACTCGCCTCTTGATGCCGGACCGATCCAGCATTGCTCGAAGTTGTTCAGGTCGCAGCGGCCGAGCCGCCACTCCGGGCATGTCAACCGCTATACGACCTTCCTCGCCGTGGGAGGTGAGAAACAGAAAGAGGGTGTCGCGGCGCGTGTCCATCATTCGCCCAATATGCCGGAGCACGCGATCAAGGTTGGGCAGCGTAGCCAGTGGTATCTCGTCTTGCGTACTCGGGTGGTTGATGAGCACCACTGCCCGATGCTTGGTGCCGAAGCGCTCATCGAACAACTGGCGCACGGCGAGCACTTCACGCTTGAAGACGGCTTCTCTGCCGTAGCCCGCAAAGCCAACGAAGTGGAGCCTTCCCTTTTCGGACGAAATTGCCTCTAGCTGCGCCAGGGCCTGGTCCAGCAGGTGCGGTTGGCGTTCTAGGAGGATCGCATCTGCAGCTCCTTTCGGCGCCGGAGCAACATCGTCCGCCCAACCGAGTTGCATGATAACGATGGCGAGTAGGCTGAAAGCCCAGACGCAAGCTCGGAAAGGTCTCATCATTCGCATCCGATTCAAAACTTCTTTGTTGCAGAGCAGCCTACATACGAACGGCGTTTCTTGGCGGCAGTTCATTCATCACAACCTCGGCACTCCACAAGCGAAGCAGCAAAGCGTGTTGCCTTACAAGTCCGGCCTCGCGGCCGCCAAAGCCCGTGGTGTCGTGCTGGGCCGCCAAGAAGGCCAGCGTCCCAGCGACAAGAAGGCCAAGAGGTGCTCAAGCTGCATGAGGACGGGCTCAGCTACCGCCTGATCGGCCGCAACGTCGGCTTGAGCAAGAACACCGTGATGGACATCATCAGGCGGCAACCGCTGGCCACCTGACTCCAATCTGATAGACAGCCGGCCAGGGCTGCATACGGCTGGCTCGGACCAGCAGAAAATGGCCCAACGCCGCGGCTGGCAGGGTGGACAATCCGACCGCCGGGTTCGGGCGCCTAGTTGCCTCCTTCAGCACGGGCTCAGGCGCGCAAATTTGGGGCCTTGCGGAGTCGTTTCAGGTTGCAGCGGCACGCGCTCCTCGAACGGTCGGCTCCCAGCTAGCGCCACGGCGAGCTCCGGCAAGAGCATCCAAGCAGTGGCGCGCAATCAACGAGGCGCGTGACTGCGTTCGGTTTGAATCCAGCGGGCTTGATCTGAAAGGCGAATCCGATCCCGATGGACGGAACGCATGATCCCGATCAACGCGACGCGCAATGATGATCGCAGAGAGCCAGGAAATGAACACCAAGATGGCCCGGCTGGAGCAGGTCGACCGCTGGCTCAACTTAGTTGATGAGCTGCCCCTCGGACACCCGGACCGGCTTAGATTCCTAGCCTATGCTGAACAGATCGTCGCGGGTGCTGTTCCCGAGGAAGCGGCCATGAACCGCGAAGGGACAGATCGTCCGCGCGCGCTAAGAGCAGGCGCACCCGCGCCGCTCGAAGAGCGGAAGTGACACGCTGCCGAGCGGCTCGGCGGGAGTCCCTTGCATCGGAGCTGCAGCCGTCGCCTCATCGAGGTCCGTTCTGGGTCACGTGTGGACGGCGCCTTGGCAAGAGCTTTTTGACGGATGCAGATATGGGCGGGTGCGGTCACGTGTCCGGCCTTTTGGTGCGGCGCTGATGACCGCTGGCCCTAATGCTTTCCGCAGATCGGGTCCCAATCGAAAGCGAGCACTCGACGGTGCATTGACCCGAGAGGGCTTATCCGATCCGTGGATCCGCCATGTCTGCATTACGTCTTTTAGCCCCTCCCAATTCCGTTCTTGGGCGCTCGGCTGATTAGGCAGCTAGCGGCGCTGGCCCGCGATAGCGCTCGCCACGTGCCATGATCACCCAGGCGATGCGCGCGATCTTGTTGGCGAGCGCAACGGCCGCAACCTTGGTCGGCTTGCGCTCTATCAAGCGCGCCAGCCATGGCCGCTTGGCCGTGCCGTGCTTCTGTGCGTAGCGGATCACGGCCATCGCGCCGGCGACAAGCAGCCATCGCAAGTAGCGATTGCCTTGCTTGGTTATGCCGCCCAGACGATCCTTGCCGCCGGTCGAGTTCTGCTGCGGCACCAGCCCGATCCAGGCCGCCATATGGCGACCTGATGCAAAGGCATGCGGGTCGGTGATGGTGCCAACCAGCGCGGTTGCTACGATCGGACCAACGCCCGGGATCTCCTCCAGCCGTCGGCTGAGCTCGCTCGAGCGATGCCAGGCCTGAATGCATTGCTCGAGCTTGCCGATCTCCCCCTGGATGCGCTGATATTGCTCGGCAAGACCCATCAGGCAGACCCAAGCCGTCTTGGGGACGCCGAGTTCCTCAGGTCCATCCATCATCTCGAGAAGCCTGGCAAAGCCGAGGCGGCCGACGGGTGCGATGATCCCGAACTCGGCCAATTGGCCGCGGATAGCGTTGCTCAGCATCGTGCGCTGACGCACGAACAACTGACGGGTTCGGTGCAGCATGAGAGCGCCCTGCTGCTCCTTGCTCTTGGTCGCTACAAATCGCATCGAGGGCCGCGTCACGGCCTCGCAGATCGCAGCCGCATCGTTGGCGTCGTTCTTCGCGCGCTTCAGATAAGCCTTCACGTAGCTCGGAGGCATCAGCTTCACGGTGTGCCCCAGTGATTGCAGCTCACGGCTCCAATGATGTGCTGTTGGGCAGGCTTCAATGCCCACCAGGCAGGGCGACAGATCGGCGAAGAACTCAAGGACCTTGCCGCGGCTGACACGCTTGCGGATCACCACAGCGCCATCACCATCCACGCCGTGGATCTGAAACACGGACTTCGCAATATCCAAGCCGATCGTGATAACTTCGCCCATGGACGGCTCTCCTCAAGTGGTTCGCTTCGATGCAACCACCCTATGGCACCTCGATGCCGCAGAGTGGGCGCCGTCCACAGCATCAAACCCGGAAGGACTCTGCGGTTCCAGCTCGTGTCCGCTTATCCCCCGAAAGCAGTCTCATGGGCAGGTGCTATCTGGCCATCGTTTCTGAGTTCACGCCCTAGTCTAGAGGAGGTCCCGCCTGAGTTGCATCAACTCTGAAAACTGTCCGTAGACGGTCGCTTGTTCCGACCTAGGCCAGGGTAGCGGCCAACTCGCGATCGGCCGTCCTTAAGCTGACCTCACAGGAAAGAGAGGCGGTCTGCGCGTCATCCGCAGGAGCGGTTCCCAGCGCGCCAACCTCAGGCCTCCCCCATCTGTCTCGTGGACCCGTCGGGTTGCGCCGCGTTGTATGTCGAGGCGAGCGTCCGGGGCAACCGCCAGGCCATGAAGCGCTTGAGCAGATAGAGCGCCCGGTCGGACTGCCCGGACTTCATCACTGGTGCCCAGAACGAGGAACTGGAGAAGCAAGGCAAGCTGGTCGCCGGCAGCCGAGCCGAGTTGCCGTGATCGTTGCAAGCCACGTCGCCTAGGTAGGGTTGCGGTCCCGACCCCGCAGAGCCAAAGTTGAGAACACCGGGATCAGCACCGCGCATGCTGGGACCACGCACGGAAGCGGGATCGGAGATCTGCCGGCCCTTCGCAAACAGCCCGCCGGGAGCCCGCCACCACGTCACGAGGTGGCGGTGCGTGGCCTCTCAATGACAATGGGGCCCTCTATCAAGCGCGGCTTCATTGGGTCAAAGGCGGTCCTCCCGGCCACGTCCGCTGCCCGCCTGTTGACCTTCCGAACGAAGCGCTGCTGCGCGGGAAGTAGTCAGTTCGGTGCCTCTACCGGAGAGTATTCATCAGCGTGCTCCTCCCTCACCAACCACTATAAACGGTGCCCAGAACGCGGGATGAGTTTCCCGAGGGTCTGGCTTGTCGATCATGTCCACCATGGCGCGGCGCAGGGCCTCGGACCGGCCAAGTGCGTTGTTGCGCGTGATGCTGCCGACCGTCGAGGTGATCAGCTTCACGGTCGCCGCCGAGTCGACCGACCAGTGCGACACCAGCAGCGCCCGCGCTCCCGCATAGATGAAGGCCCTCGCTAAGCCCGACAAGGCTTCCGCCCCCTTCGCACCGCCGGCCGCCGTATTGCAGGCGGACAGGATCACCAAGCCGGCATCGAGTTTGAGGCCTGCCACTTCGGAAGCTGCGAGATAGCCGTCATCCGTATCGCTTGCCTCCGCCGGCGGGGTCAGGACCAGCCCGAACTCGGTGGCGCTCTCGATCTCGCCGGCGACGACGCCATGCGTGGCGAAGTGCAGAACTCGGTATTGCGCGAGCCGGCCGTCGCCGCTCATCGCCTTTAGGGTCGTCTCAGTGGCGCGCTCGCCGAGCAGGATGTCGTCGGGAGTAACCTGCAAGCCAGCCCCTGCCGCGCACAGTTCGTCGGCGGTGTCGGGCAGCGGCGTCAGGGCGCGCAGCTCGACCGGATCGGCATGGCCGCCACGCGTAGCGACGCGTGCAATTCCCCGCACTTTGCGGCCGGCATCCGCCACCTGCCGTTGCTCGACGTCTTTGCAGGTTCGCCTTGCGCGGGCAAGCGCAGCCCACTTGGCATCGGCGGGCGAGCCATCGAGCAGGGGGTTGCCTATGCCCAGCATGGGCTGTGTTGCACTGCTAGCTTTGGCCACTCGCCGCAGGGCCTTCAGCGAGGACACGGCAGGCAGGACAGTAATGGGGTGGCTCTTCGCCAGCCACCGGATGTCGCGATCGGATGCCGGATCGAGGAACCGATAGACCCATTCCTGGATGGTCGTCGTCTCCGCCGTCGCCGTCAGCTCCACAATGCGGCCATCGCGCAGAAGGCTGAGCGGCACCCTGCTTCCAGAGGCATGCTTGCGGATCTCGGCGATCGCCTGCTGCACACCGCCAACCTCGACACCGTCGACTGCAAGAAGAATATCACCGGCCCGGACACCTGCAGCCTCGGCGGGGGTGCCAGGTAGCGAACGAACGATGCGAACGCCGCTCCCGGCTCTCAACTGCAGCTGAGCGCGCATATCATTCGGGATAGCGGCAAACTCAGTTCCGAGCCGGGTCACCACGCGGCTTCTTGCGCCGGCTTCCTCTCCGCTCGGCAGCGCGTCGACCAGCACCTGGAACGGTAGCTGCGTCAGCGGCCCCTGCGCAACAAGCAGCAGGTGCTTGTCGCGGATGAGGTCTTCCACCTGGCCGAATAGTCCTTTGTACAGCGCATGTGCGCCGGCCAGATCGAAGGGCATCGTTTCAGCACGGATATTGCCAAAGACATCACGCTGAGGTTCGCGCCCCAATATATTGCGGCAACCTGCGGCATCTGCATCGTTGTCCCATAGCGCACCGTCGAGGCCGCAACGCATCCCCCACACACCGCGCGACAGGGTGGCGTTGCCCATATCGCTGCGGATCCAGCGTGCTTGCGTCTTGGTGACAACCCAGATGAAGCTCTCATCAGGCGTTGGCCCCCATTGCGGCGTATCGAGCAAGAGCACGAGCGCTTCCCCGTCTGTGAGCAGGGCTTGCACGTCGCCAATCGATAGCACCTGCGCGCTGGCGAGCGCCGAATAATCCGGAAAGCGGTCAGCAAAAGTCCGATCGATGCTTGCGATGCGCAGGTCGATCGCGGAGACGCGGTCACGGTGCTGCTTCTCAGTGGCAGCATCCCGCTGCTCCGGCGATTGAGACGCTGCGGCAAGCAGTAGCTTGTCATATTGCTGCCATTCATCGACCAGCTGTTGGCGTTCGCGAACGAGACCGACCAATTCGGCGTTGCCCGACGCCTGCCGAACTGCCATTTTCGCCAGAGCGACCGCAGCTTGTGAGCCCTGCGACCATTGCGCCATGCCGAACATCTGTGCGGCAAGCTCATTGGCGCCACCGGATTGTTTTTCGGCCAAGCGGTAGGCTGCCTTGATGAGCCCCAGAAAGTGTTTGCGGTCGCGTTCCGAATTCGCTGGTGCCCCTGGCGGTGAAATCCGTGCCTCGCTTGACCCGACGAACGATGATGTCCGTGCTTTTCTGCCATTGGTCGGCAGCTTTCGCCCATTCCTTTTGCCCGAAGTAGAATGCGGCGAGATGGCTGATCGTGGCCGCGAGTGCCGCATGGTCTGGCCCCAGCGCGCGCTGTTGGACTGCAATCGCGCGTTTGTAGAGCGGCTCCGCTTTGGCGTCCTTACCCTCTGCCAAATAGAGATTGGCCAGGTTGTTCAGGTCGACCGCCAAGTCGGGATGCCTTTTCCGTTCGTGAATGGCCAGTGCCTTCACGTAAAGCGGCTCGGCTTCGGCGTAGCGGTCTTGCTCGTAGTACAGGGCGGCGAGATTGTTGAGGGCCCCTGCGGTCAACAGATCATCCTTGGCCGCCTGATGGATGGCGATGGCGCGCTTGTACAGAGGCTCTGCGTCGGCGACGCGACCCTGCGCCTTGTAGCACAGGGCAAGATTGTTGATTGCTTTCGCCAGCGAGGGATCGTTGGGAACTCAGAGCTTTTCGCTCGATCGCATTCTCCTTGATGGCAAGCGAACGCTTGAAGAGCGGCTCGGCTTCGACGTAGCGGCGCCTGTAAAGATAGATCGTGGCAAGGCTCGTGAGCGTGATTGAGACATCGACGTGCAGCGGACCCAGGCTGGCTTCTTCTAACGCCAGGGCGCTCTTAAGTAGGGATTCGGCGTCTGCGTCACGGCCTAGGCTTTCGTAAACGTTCGCCAGGTTGGACATAGATGTTGCCACGCTTGGATCGTGAATACGCTGAGCCAGTTCGAGCGATTTCCGTGCCAGCGGTAGAGCCGCTTCATATCGGCCTGCGTTCATCAGTTTGACGATCTGCTCGTTGAGAGCCGACAAGTTGGCGTCGGACTGTGCGATGGCGCGCACTACGCCGGCTGACATCGCCGAAGAGAACGGCTATTAGCGTCGCTGCAATTCGTCTCTTATACATGCAAGTACCCATCAGCGGACCGTCAATGTGTGCTGCATAGCGCGAAACTCAGGCACTGGGAAGAAGGTCCATCCATACTCCGTCTTGCGGTTCGCAGCGGTCTCACTCTCTGCCATCTTGGCCAGCCAGCGTCGCGACGCAATCCGGAAGTGCCTTCTAGAGGCAGGTTCTCGGAGGAAGTCGTGTCACCAGCGGCGAGCTTGCGGCGCTCAGCCCTCTAAACATCTGCAATGGCAAGCGCGGAGAGCCGGGGTGCAGTTGCAAATCACACGTCCGCAAAGACTGGCAGGGTTTGCGCGTGCGGTGCACCTAAATCTCTCCGGAAGAAGTTGTTTCACACCATCCAACCAGCCTTACGCAGGCCCTCCAACAAGTGCGTGTAGTCAGCACTTCGCAATTGAACATGCACGTCGAACGCAGATGGTGACGTTGCCAGCGCTGGGATAATCCACCCATCGCTGGCGGAGCGATGCATCGGGCCTGGATGACCTTCGCCGTGCACGGCGACTGCGGCTGGCCCAAGCACGATCCCGCCCGCTGGGCCACGATGCGCTTCGATACAACGTCGGAAGTCGTGAACGATCCGGTCGAGCCATCCTATTGTCGGGGAAGCCAGGCGGTGAGAACCCGCGACCCGATATCATTCCAGCGCAATCCAAGGTCGGCATCCGGCTCCAGCGCAGTTCGGGTGCTTACACCGCAGTACAAGACCTCCAATCGCGCTTTTGTGTTCACGAAACCGATAATACCGTCGGTGAACGAAAACCGAGCCGCTGCAAGAGGCAAGCGAGCCGAGCCCAAACCTGACGGCAAGGACCAGAAGAACAGACATCAGAGGCGAACTTCGTCGGTTGACCGGCTATTTGGCCGATGAAACAATGCAACCAGTGCGTCTCTCTTGATTTTAAGAAGTTATCAGGTCATGCGATTGCGAGCCAGGTGCTTGTTAGCTGCGATTTGCATCGCTCGACTGATTGTTCCGTCGAACGTGCACGCGCAAATTCTGCCGAAGACGCGCGAAGCGACCGCATTGGAGCGTGAGGCCGGACAACTCGCTCGTGCAGGCAGGCTTCCCGAAGCTGTCGTGGCGAGCCAAAAGGCCTTGGCGCTATTGGAGGAGGCGCTTCCCGCGCGTCACCCACAAATCTCGACGAGCCTGATCAGGCTGGCGAACCTCTATCAAGATCAACGCAGGTTTGGAGACGCCGAGCAGGCGCTCAACCGGGCATTGCTGCTGCGTCAGAATTCTCTCCCTGAGGGTCATCCTGATATCAGCGCTGTGTTCGAGGATATGGCTAACCTGCGGTCGCGCGAAGGAAAATATGCGGAAGCGGAAGCGCTATACGTCAAGGCGCTGGAGTCGAACGCAAAGGCCTACCCGAAAGGAAGTGCTGCAACTGCACGCAACCTGGCCAACCTCGCCAAACTCTATGAGCGGCAGGGCCGTCAGGCTGATGCGGTGTCCCCTATGCAGCGTGCGGCAGCCATGTTCGAAATCTTTCTTCCAGTCTGGCACCCAGATTTTGCAAAGAGCATCACGGATCTGGGCAATCTCTACATGCAGCAGAACCGACCTGCCGAGGCCGAGCCGCTGCTTACCAAAGCGTTAGCGATCCGTGAGCAGACGCTGCCAAAGGGTCATGGCGATATTGGCGCTAGTTACTCGCGTCTTGACGCTTGTTATCGCCGCCTGGGCCGCTCGGCGGAGGCCGACAAGTTGCTGGCCCGCGCTCCCGAGATTTCGGGCAAACGCTCAGCGCTATCAGGCGCGCCTGCCTGAGATGGAGCGCGAGATTGCAGCATCGCTGGAGAAGGAAAAACAGCTCGCCAACCGTGGCGAACGCGCCGATGTTTTGGCGAACAGCAGGCAGCGCGTCGCGCTGATAAGGGAGAGATACGGGGACGGAAGTCCCGAGATGGCCAGCAATCTCCAACTGATTGCCTTGCAGCTTGAAAGCTTGGGTCGCTATCCGGAAGCGGAGCCCTTGTATTTGAGGGCCTTAGAGATCCTCGAGAAAACCAACGGGGAAGCAAACCCTTCCGTTCTCGTTCTGCAGTCCACCCTCGGCCGATTGCGAAAAACCTTGGGTCACGGCGGTGAGGATGATGGCCAACGATTGCTGAACTTGATTGTGTCGTTGCAGCAAAAGCATGGCGAAGAGACGGTCGAAATTTGGTTCCCCCTGCAACAGCTCGCGTTCCATTACCGTTATTCCGTCGGCAAGAAAGAAGAAGCGCTCGCCACATATCGGCGCCGACTTGAGGTCGCCACGAAGGCACACGGCACAGTTCACCAGTTGACCGCCTTGTCCCTCCAAGCGCTGGCGCATGAGTACGCTTGGCAGGGCCGGAACGACGAAGCGATCAAGCATGAAAAGGAGTTGCTGCAGGTCAATGAGCAGCTCTTTGGCAAGGACAGCTATGAAGTAGCCTCCGAACTCGGCAGGTTGGCGCTGATTTACAGTAGCGAGAAAAAGCTCGCCGACGCCGAAGCCCTTCAGCTCCGCGAGCTCGAGATCGTAAAGAAGGAGTTCGGCGCCGAGAGCGGCATGGTTGTCAACCAGTTGAATATGATGGGAAACGTCAACCAGGCTAATGGACGCTATGACGAAGCGGAGCGGCTTTTCCGCGCTGCACTCGAGATGTCGCAACGTATCGATGATCACTCTTATTCGAGCACCGTCGTCTCACTGTGTGCCCTCTACTCGCAATTGCGCAAATGGGATCAGGTGCTGGCGGTGGCGCGCGCCGCCTTGCCCAGTCTGATAGATCGTGCCGCCAGAGCTGCGGAGACGGGAACAGCAGGCGGCATCGCCAGCGCAGAGACGCAAAAGAAAACTGTAATTGGTTGGTTTTTGAATGCAGCCTGGCAACTTCGGCTCCGATCCGAGAGAGCCGCAGGCTCCACTATGGGCGGAAGCCTTCAAAGCTGCGCAGTTGGCGCAAGTGGACAATGCCGGAGCGGCGCTGTCGCAAATGTCGGCGCGATTTGCCAAGGGCGATACCGGCCTTGCCGAGCTGGTGCGCGCGCGGCAGGACGCGACGCGCGATTGGGACGTTGTCGACAAAGCGCTTATTGCTCTAGTCGCGGACCCCGTGAACAACGCAACCGATGCCAGAGAGTCCGATCTGAAAAATCGGCAAACTGCGTTGGGGGGGCGCATGAAGCGCCTCGACGACCAGATTGCTCAGTCGTTTCCCAACTACGCAAAATTGATCCGTCCGGGACCACTGACTTTCGAAGAGATCCAAGCTCTGCTCAGACCAGACGAAGCGCTGGTCTTCTACAGTTTCGTGCCTCCAGGGAGCTTGGCCTGGTTGGTGACGAAAAACGACGTGTTTTGGCGGTCGATAGCCGACTTCGACATCCGCAAAAAGATTGATGCTTTGCGCTGCGGCCTGGATGAGTTTAGCTGGATCGATGCAGGAGCGGCACGCTGTGCTGAGCGGCTCGGCATTGCACCCGACGTTGCTTTGCGTGGCCAGCTGCCATTCAACCTACAGATTGCCCATGAAGTGTATATGTCGGTGTTCGGTAAATTTGCCGAACAACTCAATGGCAAGCGCCTTTTGATCGTCCCCGCCGGACCATTGACCCAGGTGCCATTCCAGGTGCTGGTGACTGACAAGCCTGAAACAGCGATTCCGCCCGATCCGTCCGGATATGCGAATGCTGCTTGGCTAGCCAAGCAGCACGCCATTTCCATTCTCCCGTCTGTTGCAAGCCTGAAAGCATTGCGTGAGCTCGCCAGGAGCAGTCCGGAGTCGCAGCCCTACATCGGCTTCGGCAATCCACTTATTCTCGGTCCTAAGGCAACGACCGTCGCGCTTGGGACCGACAAAGCTGCCAGACGCAGCGAGCGCCGATGCAGATGGCAAGTCGGAGGCCTGGCTCAGCCATCACGAAGTTCTTTCGGCGCGGTTTGGCGGACGTCGCTGAGGTGCGTGCGCAGCAACCGTTGCCCGAGACAGCAGATGAACTCTGCGCGGTTGCGCGGGCCAGCGGCGCCGGCGACGACACGGTGTATCTCGGTAGCAAAGCCACCGAAGCAGCCATCAAGGCACTTTCAACCGACGGGTCGCTCGCTAAAGCGCGGATCGTGCACTTCGCGACGCATGGCCTGCTAGCCGGTGAGACCGAGCAATTTGCCTCATCGAGGGCCGAACCGGCGCTGCTCCTCACTCCCCCGGAAACCGCCACTGAGGAGGACGACGGTCTTCTCACCGCATCCGAGATCGCGCAGCTTCATCTGGATGCCGACTGGGTTGTTCTGTCGGCGTGCAATACAGCCGGGGCTGAAGGCGGAACCCCCGACGCGGAGGCACTGTCTGGATCGGCGCGGGCCTTCTTTTATGCAGGAGCCCGCTCGATGCTGGTATCGCATTGGGCGGTCAACTCGGATGCCACCGTGCAGCTCATAACCAAGGCCTTCGATGAACTGCGGCTTGACCCCGCTCTTGGCCGGGCAGAAGCGCTTCGGCGCTCTATGCTGACACTTATCCGCGACGGCAGAGCCCACCCAGCCTTTTGGGCTCCCTTTGTGCTGGTCGGAGAAGGGGCGCGCTAGTGTGCACGGCCTCCTCGGCAGCGCCCGGATGCGACGAGGGCGCATCTAATAGGACAGGAAGTAACGGGCGTTATCTTCGCGTGGAAAACAGCCGCTCCGACGCTGATGCGATAGCGGAAATACAGTGTCCCACTATGTCTCGCCAAATGATCTACCGTAT
>CAWIZC010000010.1:0-220938 GCA_963840445.1 uncultured Alphaproteobacteria bacterium
TCACAGCTCCGCCGCCTTCAGATCACACTGCATGGCACGCATGGCGCCCATGAACAGGCGCGCCCTCGCCGGAGTGAGAATGGGCCGCGCCTCGTACTGCAAAATCAGGATCGGCCGCCACTTCGCAGTCAGGGCCTTGACCAGGCCAACGTCGGCCGACCAGCGCTCCAATCGGTCTGCGGCGGTGTCGACGCTGCCCTTTTGCAGATCATCCAGCGCCACCAGCTGCAGCTCGGTCTCGAAGTCCTCGGGGGCTCGGCAGTGCTCGATGTCGGCGTCCAGCCGCTGAGCCATTACCGCGCCGGACAGACACACGAAACAGCGGTTGTCGTTCTCGACGGGCCGGTGCCAGTTCTCCAAGTCAATGGCGTAGCGTAGGTCATCGAGCACACTCTCGAAGTCGTCCAGCGCCAATGCCAGGACTTCGGCCAAGGTGTTGGCCTGCGCAAAGCGCCGCGCAGCCGCGGTCGATGGCGTCGGCTCCGCCGCATCGCAGCCTTTGCGCTGGTACCTGGCGTACATCCGCATCACCTCCTCGTCGTCGGTGTCCCGCGACAGGCGCGCTCCAGATCGGTAATCCCAGTACGGGTGAAGGTCTAGGCTCGGCGGAAGCTTGACGCGTGGGTTCTTGCCATGCCGTCGGCGGAACTCCCGCCGCCAATCAATTAACTCGGGCACGACCGCTGCGGCTCATATGGCCACCCAACCGTTTGCCTCGGCCAGTGCAGCGCAAGCCGGATCATGCTTCCGATAAAGCGCAAGCAGGCGACTGAATTCCGCTGGACGTGGCTGCACAGGTTGGGCGCCGGCTACGGCCGCGCTCCGAACCTATAATTGAGCCGGGCCACCACCGTTTGGACATCCACAGTGACGTCGCCAAATTGACGGCCCGCAATGGACGACGGGGCATGGATACCGGTCGGGACGTTCATGTAGTTGTACTCGATGCCCAGGAACAGGTTCGGTAACAGCGCGTAGTCGGCGCCCAGGCCGGCCGTCCATCCATTTTCCCTGCCGCTCGATGAGGACGTCACGATGCCCGTGCCCGCCTGGCTATAGGAGGCGCTTACTTCGGCGTTGGCCCAGCCACCTTTGGCATAGGCCAGCCAGCGATCGTCGGCGTATCCTAAGCGGCCCGTCAGCGTGAAGATGTCGCGCAACTCGACCGAGCGCGAGACGTCGGCAAACAGCGGCGACAGTTTGCTGCCGTCGAAACGAAGCGACGTGAAGGCAACCTCGGCGCCGGCGACCATATGCCCCCACTGCCTTTGCCAGCCGCCCTGCACACCGCCAGTGACGGATGAACCGGCCTGGCCGAAGTTCAGGGATTCACGGTTGAGCGGAGTGAACGGATCAAAAACCGAGTCACTCGACTCGGCGCTGGCGAAGCCCCATCCGAGCTGGCCACCGATATAGAAGCCACTCCAGTCGAAGGGCAGGAAGTTCGGAGCAGGATTGTAAGGCGTGTAGCGGTAAGGGTCGTCGGGATTGCCGATCGGACCATCCGCCCCTGCTGGAGCGCACTGCGCACCCAGTGCCCACAGTGCGACAACTGTAACCGCCAGTGTGCGCAACCGACCCATGTGGCCCCCGCGAGTTAGTTAGCGAATCACACCCATGGTTGAATCATCCGGTCACTTCGGGATTGACACAAGTCCTCAACTACCGATGGCCACAGCCGGTATGGGAAGGAGGTGCACATGCGCAACGGGCCGAAAGACGCCAAATCAAGAGTGTCGGCGCGCACAAGTATCTGATGGGGGTGCGCCTCAAGTCAGCGCGGTAACAGCGGCTCGGCACAATGACGACTTCCAGATTGAACCCGGCGGGGCCTGCGATAGCAGGGTAGTAGCCGAACGTGGTGGTGCCGACCGTCGCCAGCGCGTGGAAATCGCCGATGTGCTCGCCGCGTATGTGGCGGCCTGCAAGTCGTGCGGGGCCGAAGTCGCTGGCGTTGAAATTTTCGGTGCATAGCCAAGGCGTTCGCCGAAGCGGCTGGCATTCGCGTGCTATCGAGCGGTGCAAGCTCTACTGGGCTGGTGTGCAGCTTTGCGAAGGCCACTCAGCGTGCGTCAATCCAAAGGAAAGCGGGCATGAGATTCGACCCTGATCTACAGAAGGAAGTTGCGGCCCTTCGCCGTGCGCGGCGGTGGAATGGGCTCTACGGGAGCACGCTGCTATTCACTCTCGGCTTGTTCTTCAGCTTGGGAGGTCTGGAGATGATCGCTGTCACCGTGGCCGGCGCGTGCGTGCTGGCCTGGAGTTTCCTCATTGATAACGGAGCCGTGCTCACTCGCATCTACGAACAGCAAACCCGCAACGCCCACATGCAATACGTCGAACGTCATGACCGCGCCCCAGCGAAGGAACACACCCATGAACCCGTTTCGCTGGAAAGCTGAACATGGAGTCGCGTTAGTCGTTTCAATGCTTGTCGGGGGCAGTAACCGGACCTGCCGTTGGCTACACCTTTGAAATCGTGGCGAGGCCGCCTTGGGCGCGATTTGCGCTTCTGCGGTGGCTCCGTGAAGACCCTGAGAATGCGATTGCTTGGGCGGTTATCGATGCGCTTGTGGTTGGCGGCACGGTGTATCCCACACGCCTTTCTTCTCAGACCAGGTAATGCCAGAAGCGAGTCTATTGCTCCCAGCTTGAACGGGGGGATACGGACGAAGCGGACAATGCCAATTTGTAGCAGTGCGTAGAAACCAGCGGCCCCACTCGCCGCAGCGACGTGGGGCAAGGCCACCATGAAAAATAATAGGTGATTTGCAGAATATCGGATCAAGGATGCGCTAATACGCATGGCTGCTGTCGATCAGATAGTCAGAAAGGAAAAAGCACAAGCGGCGGCCGCAGTGAAAGCCGAGCGCAAGGCGCGTGCCGGCTTGTCGCGCACCATCAAGCTGCGGCTCTATCCGCTTCCCGACCAAGCCAAGCGCATCAATGGCACGATAGGCGCCATGCGCCATGTGTGGAACGTCATATGGCTGCCGATGCTGCAAGCCGCGGAACAAGCGCGGCGCGAGCACGCCAAGGCCAATGGTGAGACACCGGAAGCCTGGAAAGCCGCGTGGAAGCTCCACCCCGACCCGACCGAGACAGCGTACAGCCACGCTCGGAAAATGGCGCAGGCACCTGGCGCCGGCCGCGAGTGGATCGGTGAGGCGCTGCAAACTCCGTTCTATCGCGCAGCGCGCAGCTTCGTGGACGCGGTCAAGGCAAGCCGCGGGCAGACGCGCAATGGCACCAAGCGCAAGGCGCGGCTCGGTCGCGTGAAGTTCCGTGCGCGCCGAGACGATTGCCGGCAAGGGTTAGAGTGGCAGTTGCAGGGCAGTGCCCCATTGGGCGGGCGTCAGCTGGCGAACCTGATCGCGGCTGGCGTCGTCAACGTGCCGGTGCTCGGCCCGGTGAAATTCCAGGACAAAGGGCGCCAGCTCAGCGCCTACACGGCCGCAGGCGTCGAAGCCTGCGAAATGACCGTCAAACGCGAGGGGGAACACTATTATGCGTGCATCGCTGTGCGCGGGCTGCAACCGGCTGCGGCGCACATCGCCGAAGGCGTAGCGGTCGGCATCGACATGGGCGTGGCCAACCCGCTCGCTACCAGCGACGGCGAACTGGTCACGCATCACCAAGGCCATGATATCCGAGCGCGGCTCAGTCGATTGGAGCGTCGCAAGCTGCGCTGCAAGCGCCATTATGCGCGCAAGCTGCGCCATGCCGCCAAACGTGCCGGCGCGCTCACCCCGTCGGGCGGTATCCGCAAGGGCGTGAAGATCGAGAACAGTAACCGCATGCGCCGCTGCATGGCGCGTCAGGCCAAGATTGATCGCCAGATCATCGGATATCGAGCCGACTGGCAACGCAAGTGCGCGCTCGCGATTGTCCGCGACAGCGAGATAGTGGTTGTCGAAGCGCTGAACATCAAGAACATGAGCGCGAGCGTGGCGGGCACCACGGATGCGCCGGGCCGCAACGTGCGCGCCAAGGCCGGTTTGAACCGCGCCATTCTCGCGCGCGGTTGGGGCACCATGCGCCAGCGCCTCAAGACCAAGGCCGAGGAATTTGGCGGCGAGCTGCGTGAGGTTGACCCGGCCTATACGTCGCAGACTTGCCCGAGCTGCGGCCACGTCAGCCGCGAGAACCGCAAAACACAAGCGCACTTCGCGTGCGGCTGCGGCTTTACCGAACATGCCGACATAGTCGGCGCGACCAACATCCTTGCAAAAGGATTGTCGGCGGGCGCACCGCCCGCTGCTGAGCGTGGAGGCTTCGCAACCGGCGCCGTACCTTCGGGTGTGGATGCTGAGCGAGCCGTTGAAACGCGAAATAAGCCGTCGTGCGAACCCATAGTGTCCAGCAATCGGGCTGTGGGTTCGCGCGGCGCAAAATCGCACGTGCGCACACATTGCAACACGACTGAGCGCCACGATCTGGACGCAACGACAACGCTTGCCAGGCGGGGTTCGCGCGATGAGCCAGACTAACCCTTACGTTTGTGCTGGGTGTTGTTGCAATCTGTGCGGGCGCGCGAGTGGTGAGATCTCCTGGGCCCCTTTCAAAAATACAGCGGGAACATGTGGGTCGACATGTGCTCAAGAGTCCGCTGCGCGCCCATCCCTGTGAAGAACGCCAAAGGGCAGATGACTGCGGCCCAAGTTCCGACGGTCATCTTTGCAAGTAGTCGCCTCATAACCTTACCCCGTTCCTTTCTTGCTCCACACTACTCCTTGTCCCCAGCCTCCCACCTTCGCCTCGGCAGCGAGCTTCAGCCTTCACACTGTTTTGGGGGCCGGGGTGCGCATCCGTCTAGACGCGGAGCACTAGCGTACCGTCTCCGACAGCGGAGCGAACTTGCTCCGACAACGGATGGCCACTTTGACGGTTGCTGACACGGTTCCATCGCGTGGAATTTGTGGAATTTGGCCGGGACGGCGCGGACTGGCGCCGGATTGGATTGGGCCGACCGTGGGCCCCAATGAAAAACCCCGGCCTGGTGAGGGGCCGGGGTTCAACATCAGGCACTGGATAGTCTCCGCCAAGCAGTGGTGCGCGACAGGTTGAACTCCTGCTGCACTGAAGCGATGCTCGGGTTTCTGCCATGCCGCTGGCGATACGCCCTGCACCAATCAACCATCTGCTCGGTCTCATCTGGTTCAGGTGCCGATGCTGCGACAACCTTGGCCAGATGCTCCTGTTCGGAGCTGTGCCCAGCGAAGCCGATGAGCACAAAGCCGAGCACCTGCAAGCTTACCGAGAACAATAAAGCCGGGATGATTTCCACCAGCCAATCCGGCAGGCCAGTGGCATCCGCCAGCAGTGCAGTTTTACCGGGAGGTTTGAGAGCTGCCAGCTCAGCACGCTGGGTTTTCTCGATCTCCCTGAGCTTCGAGCATTTGCTGCCGAAGCCATTACTGCACTCTGCCTCACGTTCCTTTAGGGTGCGATCCAGCGCCTCCTTCGCAAGAGCGTAGGGATTGCCAGACTGCATCACCTGCAGCGCGCGCTGCTCGCGAGAGGCTAAAAGCCTCTCAGCGCTGATCTGCAATGAGTAGGTCTCCCCACACACCAGACCCACGAACGCGAAGACCGCGAGGGTCTTGCGCTCGTGCCGCCATAACGCTCCCATCACCGGCACGACCAAGGCGGAACCAAAGGCTAGTGCTACAATCGCGATAGGAACGGGGGACCAAAAAGTGTCCTCGACTTCGACTGCTTTGTGAGCGTTCAAGAACGCCCCCACTGCAACCAGGACGAGTCCGCCGAGCATGGACGCGCCTCGGAGGATGAAATAAAACCACATGGCCAAACCTCACTGTTTGGTTAGAGTTCAGCCCGTGGCCGGGGTGCGAACCTGGTCACGGGCTAGTCGCCCGACGGGCAGCCAATCCAAAATCTCGATGTGTCGGGGAAGCCCACGCGCGGAAAGTGCTGGACTGCTCCATCTAGCACGTCAAAATGACCATGTCTATACATGATATCGAAACACACATCAACTCTTCGTTACCCTTGATACACGTCATGAAAATTGCTAGCCATAGGGCAGGTGACCAATTGCCAAGGCGGATCAACCCATGCCCAACACCTCCCCCCTGAAATACAAAATCGGCTTCCACATGCGCATCGACGAGGAGTTTCTGAGCGACCTGGATGATCTGCGCGCCCAGGAGCGTCCGCTACTCAGCCGCGCCGAGTACGTGCGCAAGATGGTCGCTGAGGCGAAGAAGGAGCTGGCGAAGAAGAAGGGTGGAGGGCGGAAGTGAACTGGCGGCAGATTGATCTAGGCGACGCCAACCTGGAAGCCGTGCGCCAGTTCTTTCGCGACCATCTATGCGCCACGCAGATCGAGTGCGCCGAGGCACTCGGGCTCAGCACAATGGCCGTCAATCGTCACGTCAGGGTGATCCGTAGCGAGTGGCGCAAAGCATCCTCGCCGCCATGAACAGCGCCGGCCTTCCACGAGCACGCCCAAGACGTGCTGGGTGAACTACCGGGGAAAACCCGGTGATTCAGTTATTCGGAATTTCCGCGTAACTGCCAGGGCGGAAAGCCCTACGCCTGGCGCTCAACCTTCCTGCACCGCCGGCACGTCATCCACAACCGCCTGCGGCGCCTCCGCTGCACGAGCAGCACGTACAGCTCCCAGATCGACGACGCCGGCCGCTACTGCCTGGGCTACCTGAGCAGCTGCATCCTTCGCCGCCTTCTGCCTGGCCCGCCACATCTGCATGTACTTGGCGTGGCGCTGCCGGCTACCCTTCCGGTCCTTGGCTCGACGGCGCGCCTGGCGCTCGGCATCTGACAGCGGCGCCTTCTTGTGCCGCTTGCGCAGGGGCAGCACCACGCGCTCGGCCAGCACGGCCTGCCGCTTGGCCTCGGTCTCGGCCGCCTCGCGGTGAGTCACGGAGTGAGTCACGACTGCCAGCCGCTGGTCCAGGGGTGTAGACTGTGGGATGCCCGGCTGGGTATCGCTCCCGCCGCCCAGCCACCACGGTAGTTCGGAGCCCCAGACCATGGTGCAATTTACCATGGTCTAGGCTCCTGCCACGGCCGGGCGCCTCAAAAATGCGGTGTAGTCTTTGCCCAGCGGCTTGTCGGCCACAGCCTCCGCAGGGTCGGGACGGTTGCGACTGCAACACCGCTCACCCTACCGTCTCCAGCTGGGCGTGGTCAGGAGCTGGCTCTGCACCCCGCACGTCACAGGATCGCTGACGGTTCCCCGCCTACTGACCGGTCCCCCGCCTGGTCGCGAACGGCTTCCATGTCGCATCCATGTCGCACGGACCAGCCGAGACCACCTGCAACACGGCCATACTAGGCGCGACAAGGCCGGATTCGTGCGACATACTGAGCGGTGTACAGTGGCGCGATTTCTGACACTTATCCCTGTTATTTCAGGATGTTGTCTTGGCAGAGGAGAGTGGATTCGGTCAGGCGATGAACGGATTGCTTTTGCGCTCGTCACCGAGCGTGCTCATCGGCCCGTGCCCGCAGATGAAGACGACGTCGTCGCCGAGTGGCAGCAGCTTGGTTTTGATGGCGTCGATGAGAGCATCGTGGTCGCCGTACGGAAAATCGGTGCGCCCGATCGAGCCGCGAAATAGTACGTCGCCCACCAGCGCGAAGCGCTGTGGCGCATTGAACAGCACCACCGAGCCCGGCGAGTGACCCGGGCAATGCAGCACTGAGAACGTCGCTCCCGCCGCCGCCACCGTGTCGCCCTCGGCCAGCCAGCGATCCGGCGTGACGTTGCGCGCGCCGCTCAGGCCGAACGCCGTCCCCTGCTCAGCCAGGCCGTCGAGCAGAAACTTGTCGGCCGCATGTGGACCCTCGATCGGCAGGCCGCCGTGCCCCTCTTTGAATTCGGCGGCGCCTCCGGCGTGGTCGATGTGGCCGTGCGTGAGCAGGATCTTTTCCACGGTCAGGCCGATCTTGCCGATGGCCGCCTCGATGCGGTCGAGATCTCCGCCCGGGTCGACCACTGCCCCTTTCTTGCTCTCCTCGTCCCAGATCAGTGTGCAGTTCTGCTGGAACGGCGTAACGGGGACGATGGCGGCTTTGATGGGCATGTGTGTCTTGGCTTTCGTGATCTATGTTCTGTCTGGCCGAGTTGGGAGCGCGGATCAGCCGCACAACACTCTCGGAGGAAAACGATAGTGCCGAACTGCACGCGCGGCGACCTCTTGCTTGCAGGTGGTGCGGTGGCGCAGCTTCGCCGCTGGTTTGGGATGAGGCTTGGCCGAACCGGCCCGCCTCGGTTATTTGCCCGTTGGGCGCAGGCGGCACGGATGCAACCGCCCGTATCTGGGGCCGGGCTGAAAACGAATTGAAGCAGCCCTTCACCGTTGTCAACCGCACGGGTGGCTCCGGCGCGCTCGGCCATCATGTCGCTGGTGCTGCTGCGATGTGCCTTCGGTGCCTCAGCCGTAGGCAACAATCTGTTATCTGTCGTGATTGTCGCAGCCCTATTGTTCTTCAGCGAGCCGGTGCGCCGCGCTCCTTCCCCTGTCGCGCGCGCTCGCCTCGCGCCCGTTCAAGTAACGGTTGTTTGCTCGCAAATGAAAAGGGAGCCGTGAAAGGCTCCCTGAAAGTAAAATGCACTCAGGCGATAGGCCTCCGCGCCTAGGCGGCGACGTTCTCGTCGCCCGGATCGCGCAGTACGTAGCCGCGCCCCCACACCGTCTCGATATAGTGCTGACCGCCGGTAGCGGCCTGTAGCTTTTTCCTGAGCTTGCAAATGAACACGTCGATGATCTTGAGCTCGGGTTCGTCCATGCCGCCGTAGAGATGATTAAGGAACATCTCCTTGGTGAGCGTGGTGCCCTTGCGCAGCGAGAGCAGCTCGAGCATCTGGTATTCCTTGCTCGTCAGGTGCACGCGCTGGGCGTTGACCTCCACGGTCTTGGTGTCGAGGTTGACCTTCAGCTCGCCGGTCTCGATGACCGACTGGGCGTGGCCCTTGGAGCGGCGTACGATGGCATGGATGCGGGCCACCAGCTCGTCCTTGTGGAACGGCTTGGTCATATAGTCGTCTGCGCCGAAGCCCAGACCGCGCACCTTGTCCTCGATGCCTGCCAGGCCCGAAAGGATCAGGATCGGCGTCTGTACCTTGCTGACACGCAGCGTCTTCAGAACCTCATACCCGCTCATATCTGGCAAGTTAAGGTCCAGAAGGATGATGTCGTAGTCGTAGAGTTTCCCGAGATCAACGCCCTCTTCGCCAAGGTCCGTTGTGTATACGTTGAAGCCCTCGGACTGAAGCATCAGCTCGATGCTTTGCGCTGTTGCGCTGTCGTCCTCGATCAGAAGGACTTGCATGTTATCCCTCTCTTCCCAGACCCGTATTCGAGGTCGGCTGCCCGATGATTGAAGAGACTACCGCCGGTGCTCTTACTAAGCTATTTCTTAGCAAGTTAGACGCCAGAGGTTAACAAAGCCTAATTTTGCATTACAAACACGCGCATTTCCGAACAACGCGGGACAACTGGGACAAACCTTACTAGCTGGAACAGAGCAGTACGCACACGCAACCTATCGAGCGCGGCCAAAGTACGCTTCGCAGCGTACCCGCCCCCCAGCCGGCACCTCGAACAGTCTTAAGTTGAGCCCCCGCAACACGCGCTGCCTGCCCCGTAACTGCAACTCCCCAGTCCTCGCTTGAGACCGGGGGGCACGCGGCGCATACGTAGTGTCTATCTGATTTGCGACTCGTGCCCTAGGCCCGCTTCGGGAAAAAAATTGCGCTCGCGCCTCTGGGCCGCTCGAAGCCTCTAGAGGCGTTGCTTTACCGCAACTTAAAGCCTCGTATATAAAGTTGCTTAAGACCGGTGGTCGGGTGGGCCGGCGGTTGCGGATGGCCGCAATCGCGAGAACCCACGGCGGAGTGGCACGTGGCTTGCTACTCTGCCAGCAGCATCTACGCCGAAACGGCGCAGGAGATCACCGCTTGGCAGTCGTAGGGGGTTATCGGACGATGAAGCCGCGCGACATTTCACTCCGCTCCAAGCGGTTCGACGTTGCGGAGAAAGCCCGCAAGGTGGCCTCCCTCGAAACCATGATTCGCGACCTTGAGCACATGGCGGCAGATCTATACCGCCAGATCCAGGCCGAGGAGGAGCGCACCGGCGTTCGGGACAGTGGTCATTTTGCCTATTCGACGTTTGCCAAGGCGGCGGCGCTGCGTCGCGCCAACCAGATGAACTCGATCAACGATCTGCGCACCAAGCTGGATATCGCCCGGCGTGAGCACGAGGAAGCAGCCCTCGAGTTGGGGAAGCTCGAGCCGGTCGAGAGCCGCGATCACGAGCGTCATCTGCGCAAGGTCGACCGAAACGACGCGATGATCGGCTGAGCGCGGCCAGGCTGCTTGCGAGGCCGAACCCCGCTGTGGCAACGTCCCGGCGTCCGGCAGGCCAACTCGCACCAAGCAGCATGCGACCTTCAGTGGTTCGTCAGCGCTCACATCACCTCGAACAGCCCGCGCCCGCAGCACGATTGCGCCTGCTCTGTCTCGCCATCAGCCTGGCTGCGGGGGCGAGTGGCTGCTCGTCGAGCGGCCTACCGAACGTGGCCAGCGGTGCTGGTCAAATCGAGACGTCCGCTGGCGGCACTAGCGATCCGGTTTCGACCTCATATGAAATCGCTACGGTGGCGTCAGGTGATCCCACCGCCACCTACACGCTGGTAGCCCGCGCCATTCATGCCTGCTGGTTCGGCGCCGGAGGCCCGTTGACGAACACGCATGTCTTTCGCGCCGAGGCGCAGTCTCCGACCAAGGGAGGTCAGGCGGAGATAATTATCCACGAGCGCGATGTGGCGTTCACGGACCAGCGCGGGCCGCAGGCGTTGCGCGTCTCTTTTGAAAACGCAGGCGGGCTTTCGCGCGTGAGCGTCAAAGTTCTCAAGGTCCCGCCCGGTTACGGCGAGCCCATGACGCGCGATGTGGAAGTGTGGGCCAAAGGCGGAGCTGGATGCCAACTGCGCGCGAGCTTCCCGCAACCGCCGACGACGGCTCAGAAGACGCCCGACAAGCCGAGCATCAAAACCGGTGCGAAGAGCGCGCGCTGAATGGCGACACTACTCCCGGTAGTCTTGGATACGCGTTGCGCGCAGGCCAGGCAGGCCATGGCGGTCAATCGAACGCTGCCAGGATAGAAACTCGTCGACCGTCAGCTTGTAGCGGTCGCAAGCCTCCTCGAGGCTGAGCAGGCCACCGCGGACTGCGGCAACAACCTCAGCCTTGCGCCGTATGACCCAGCGCTTGGTATCCTTGGGCGGAAGATCGGCCACCGTCAGGGGACTTCCGTCCGGCCCGATGACGTAGCGCACACGCGCCCTGTACTGTTGATCGGTCATGGTACTCATACACGTTGTCTGACCTGTGCACGACACTAGAGGATTGTCATTAAGATCGACCTAAGTGACTAGGTAAATACATCAAGAAGCCGCGCCCCAATATTTGACGACAGCATGGTTAATTCTCGCTCTGTTCATCCGAAGGTACCAGCTGATCCTTGGCAATTCCTTCACAAAGGGTTTCCAAGCGGGGCTCCGGCGTACCGCTCCGGCACGGATCTTATGGTTTGCGTCGCCCGCCAGGCGTCGGGCGGCTCCGCTGCCAGCCTTGATTGTGCCCCAGGCGGCCTGCATATTCGCGCGTGCCTGCCGCAAGGCCGCAGTGCTGGTGTTTTAGAGCTTTTGGCAGTATCCAACGCCCGGCCATGTCCTCCAATCCTGATGAGATCTCCCCAGGGAGCCGCACTTTGAGTCCGCGACGTATTGTCGTTGCCATGTCCGGCGGCGTGGACTCCTCGGTTGCCGCTGCTCTGCTCCAGAGGCAGGGGCATGACGTCGTCGGCGTCACCTTGCAGCTCTATGACCATGGCGATGCGGTCGGCCGCAGGGGGTCATGCTGCGCTGGCCAGGACATCCACGATGCCCGCCGGGTGGCCGACCGGCTGGGTATTCCCCATTACGTTCTGGACTACGAGCAGCGGTTCAAGGCGACCGTGATGCAGTCGTTCGCCGACAGCTATGCTGCCGGCGAGACCCCGCTCCCGTGTGTGACCTGCAACCAGCAGATCAAGTTCAGCGAACTTCTGGGCGCCACCCGGGAGCTGGGCGCGGACCTGCTGGCCACTGGCCACTATATTGAGCTGCGCCAGGGAGCGCGCGGCCCTGAACTCTATCGCGCCAAGGATGCAGCCCGCGATCAGAGCTACTTCCTGTTTGCGACGACCATGCCGCAACTGGCCTCGCTGCTGTTTCCGCTTGGCGCCTATCCGAAGGCAGAGATCCGTGCGCTTGCCCGCGATCTCGACCTGCCCGTCGCCGACAAGCCGGACAGTCAGGACATCTGCTTCGTCCCGAAGGGCCACTATACGAATGTGATCGAGCGCCTGAAGCCGGACGCCGTGGAACCCGGCGACATCGTGCACGAGGATGGCCGCGTGCTAGGCCGGCACGCGGGCATCGTCCATTACACGATCGGCCAGCGCAAAGGACTCGGTATCGCCGGTGGCGCACCACTGTACGTGCTCAGGCTGGACGCCGCCAATCGGCGCGTCGTGGTGGGACCGCGCGACAGCCTGCGCGCGCATTGGATCATGCTGAGGGGCGTCAACTGGCTGGGCGACGAGCCCATTCCCGCCGACGGGCTGGACGTGGCCGTTCGGATACGCTCGAGCGCGGCGCCACAACCCGCCACATTGTTCCGGTCCGGAGAAAATGCCAGAGTGCTCCTGCAAGACGGCGACTACGGGATTGCTGCCGGGCAGGCGTGCGTGTTCTACGCGGACGCGAGTTCGGGAGCGCGCGTCCTCGGGGGCGGATGGATCGAACGGACCTTGGGCGGGACCGACGCGGTCGGACGCCGGGGAGAAGAAACAAGCCGGCACGACAGCGGCCTGAGCCCTGTTCGAGCCGTGTAGGGATTTAGCCAGGGAGATAGCGGGACATGAGGCCGACGTTGCGTTCCGAAGAGTCGCGCACGCCGACATTTTTCAAACGATTGAAGGATGGGGCAGAAGGTAACGTGCAGCCGCATTTGGACGAGTACGCGATCAAGAGCGTCTACCGCCGATGGGCTCCGGTCTACGATAACACGTTCGGCCGCGTCGCCTCGGAGGGGCGCAAGCACTCCGTCGAGATCATCAACCAAGGTCAAGGGCGCGTGCTCGAGGTGGGCGTCGGCACAGGATTGTCCTTGCCTGCCTATCGCCGGCAACTGGAGATCGTCGGCATCGACCTCTCGCCTGAGATGCTGGAGAAGGCCCGCGAGCGAGTTGCCGAAGAACGCCTCACCAACGTCACGGGCCTGCATGAGATGGACGCAGGCGACCTCAAGTTCCCGGATGCGTCTTTCGACACGGTCGTTGCTATGTACGTAATGACCGTGGTGCCAGACCCGGAGAAGGTAATGCGCGAGTTGGCTCGCGTATGCCGGCCGGGCGGCGAGGTGATCCTGGTCAACCATTTCAGCGCTGCCGAGGAGAGCATGCTCGGCTGGGTCGAGCGTCGCATGGCGCCGTTCGCCGACAAGATCGGCTGGCGGCCCGTGTTCGACATCGACCGTGTGCTGGTGTGCGATGATCTCCAGCTGGTGGAGAAGCGTGGTCTGCGGCCCTGGGGTCTGTTCACGATGATCCGCTTCCGCAAGGCCAGGGAGGCCAAGGCTGCTGCGTGATCGGCAGGCCTTCGGCGCGCCGCACTGCGAGGCGCTTGAGACCGGCAGCTCTGTAGCGCCGGTTTCCTGCCGCAGCTCGCCTTGACACTCCGCGGCGGCGCTCCTTATATCGCGCGCACCTTGCTGCGGCGGAGTAGCTCAGTTGGTTAGAGCAGCGGAATCATAATCCGAAGGTCGGCGGTTCAAGTCCGCCCTCCGCTACCATCGTTCCCCCCGCCTGTAGCGCCCGTTTGGCGGCGGCTGGGGTGCATGCAGCAGGTTGGCGAGGTATCCCGTGATTTCGATATCGAGGGGTGCCCCCGGCCGGAACGGGGTGTACCACACGCTTTGCACCAGGCTGCGCAGCTGGGCGTGGGATATCTCCCGGTCTCTTTCCAAGGTGGCCTGCAGGGTCTCAATGTCGCCCAGGTAGCGATCGAGTGCGGCCGGGTGAAGCGATATGACCTGCTCGTCGCTGGCCGGCTCGGCAAGCTTTGCCGCGAGTTCCCCGCGGCGGAAATGCTTCGGGCTTCCCCTATGAAGAGTGGCCATCATCCTCTCGGCCGTCGCCTTCGCGGCCTCGGCCTGGCTGCCTATCCTGGTGGCTGTGGCCCGCGGAACGCATCTCCGGAAACTGACATCAAGATCCTGGCGTCCCGCGCCAGGCGGTCGGCAGCTTCCCCTGTCGACCGCACGGCGTGTTGCCTCGCGCGCTCGAGCAACCCCGTCGCTGGCCGGTTCCCTCCGGCCGGCGGCGGGGCTGGCTGAGCGGACGCCTCAAGGTCTTGACCCTATCCTACCGACCCATCGGGTTTGCGCGCGTAGCCGTAGCGCAGGTTGCTGCGCGCCGCACCAGTCCGGAAATACTCCTCCCTCATTGAGGCAAACCGGTCCCCCAGATCGGCACGCTTCTGGATGCCGTAGAGCCGCATGTTGTTGCCGCTGAAGATCGCGGTCTTGACGGGGCCGGTGGCTGGTCCAAGCGCTTGGAAGCCGTACTTCTTTTGCATGTCCTCGGGGATCTCGAGCCGGCGCAGCGCCTCGATCTGCCACTGCGGCGAGCCGGTCCAAATGGCATCCGTGCCCCAGCAGACGTGATCGTAGCCGAGACCTTTGCCCAGAATGCCCATCAGCGCGGCACCAAGCCGTGGTTCGGCGACCACGCTCTGCGCGAACAGCTGGCCGACGTCGCCATAGACGTTGGTGACCCCAAACTTGGCCGGGATTTCAGCGAGGTCGCTAACCCAGGAGATGCGACCGGTCTGCTCGAACTCCCTCCACCCATCGGCAGCCGTGCCGCCGCCGGCATGGCGGTAGGCGGAGTGATAGATGACGAAGTTCAGCTGCGGCCAGTCCTTGGCCGCCTTGCCAACGTCACGCACGTCGGAATAGGCGAGCAGATGCGGGAACTTCTCCTCGATCGAGGAGGGAAACAGTCCCTTATGCACACAGACGTTCTTGATGCCGTGCTTCACGCAGAGCTCGTAAGCCTTGTAGGTGACCTGCTCATCGTCCATGCGCCAGGGATACTTGCTGATGTCCTTGTTGGTGTTGTCGCCGATGCTGTAGCCCTTGATGGAGTCCGGCTTCATGCTGAACGCATGCTCAAGCGCCTCGAGCCATCCAGGCTGCCCTGGTGTGAAGATGGCATGTGCCATCATGCGCCGCGACCCAGCCTCTTTGTTGACCCGATCGCGCGCAGCAATGGTCATCTCGTTGGTCAGGAACCAGTCCTGAGGGATGTCCGACGGCGCGCTTGAGATCAACGCGATCTTGGTGTCGCTGTCGAGGAAGACTTCCTTGAAGTAGTTGTTCCACTTCAGGTCCTCGATGGTCTGCGGCTTTCCGATCAGCTCCGGATTCCAACCCGCCTTTCCCACAGCCTCGCGCTGACGCACGAAGGTCTGGATGCGGGTGTCGTCACGCAGGAAATGCGTGTGCATGTCCATGATGAACTGGTCTTTAAGCGCATCGGCCCGCTCCTGCGCCATCGCCGGCGTGGAGGCTTCCGCTCGGCTGACGTCAAAAATCACCCCGAAGGTATCGTTCATGGCGACGAACGCCGCCGCCATCCCGGCCGCGCTCTGAAAAAACTGACGTCGGTCCAGGCCCTGGTTTCTGCCGAGTTGGTCACTCAAATCGAGCAGACGGGCTTCGACTTCCTTTTGCTGCTTACTCTGCGGTGCAGGAATGTACTCGTCGTTGGAGATAATCTGTGTGGGGATCGGCGTCGTGTGCGGCAGCATCTCGGCCGGTAACAGCGCGTCCCTCTCATCATCAGTAAGGAAACCCATGCGCGATCCTCCCTGATAGATTTCTTTGTTTGCTCCGCCGGGAGCTTGTCCAGAATAGCTCGGTGTGCAGGATCGGTCTACGCGTCCGCTTCCGCGCGAACACAGAACGCCAGCCATTCCGCGCCCACTAGGACACTGGTCCGAAGTCTAAAAGACGCGCTCTTCAATGGCAGCCGTCGGCGACGACATCACTCGTGGCGCCATCACGCGGTAGCAGCTCTATGGTCCGCCTTCGCGATAACCGACGTCTTCGCGACGGACATAACCAACCAGCAGGTCCGGCGCCTCAGTTTAGCGTTGGCGACGGCGCTGGGTAGTTTGCGCACTCTCTCGCGGGTCCAAGCGGCGGCCTTTCATCGCGAAGCTGATCTAGTTCAGTGCCGCGAAAGTCAGATCGGTGTTGAACAATCCTGTTGCCACCGTGGGGTGCACTACGATTGGGCGACGTTCAACAACCTCTCTGCCGAGCCCGGACGGTTACGGTGTCCATCTTGTGGGGACGAGCATCGTTGGACCGTCGAGGAAGCTTGGCTCGCGCCGAGTGCGTTCACCAGTCAAACGACACCAGGTTAGAGAAAGTAGCTCGCACTGGCGTCAGCAGATCGGCGTCGTCGCCAAGCGCTAATCGCGATCCTCTGTGCCTGGACCAACACGGTTCATTGCAAGTCAGCAGATGTTTTCTAGTGATTGCGCACGACCGCAGGGCGTGGGGCTATGCCTATGAAACTGTGCAGCTATCGCCGGTAAGAAAAACATCTTCCAACGGAGCATCGTTCACGCGGCGTTGGGTCCTCTAGCTTTGACGGACTAGTCGACCCCGTGCTTATTTCGAGTGGTGTTGGTTGTCTGGGCGGGGACCAGACACAGCGCTCTTCCCAGAGAGCCCGTGCGATACCCCCTATCGCACGGGCTCTCGATGCGTCGGACTGATTTCGTCGAGACCACTGGCGTCATCGTTGTCAGGCTTATTCACCTTCGTCGAGATCAGCCACACGGTCATCAAGCCCGATGGGAATGACGTCAGCAAGTTGAGCGGATTGGGGTCAAGCATGCCAAGCCGACGGTCATAACTCCCTGGCGGAATGATCACCGGTATGCGGTCATGGATCTCGGCCATTATCTCGTTCGCAGCACACGTAATCACCGCGAACGATCGAACCCACTCGCTCGTGCCGGGCCGCTTCCAGTTCCCCAGATCGCTGCCAACCCAACGGCAACTCATCCGGCAGCCGTTAGTAAAAACGTGGTCGGCGCCAGGTTTGCTTTGCCGGTCAGGTTCGGCGCACGAGTCCTACCAGCAAAAGCAGGATCAACGCGCCAAGCAGGGCGGCGACGATGTTGCCCCCGGTCGATTCCGTATAGAGGCCCAGTCGCGGGGCGAGCAGGCCGGCAATGCCGGCACCCAGTACGCCAATCACGATATTGCCGATGAGGCCAAATCCGTACCCCTTGACTAGCAGGCCGGCCAGCCAGCCAGCGATGGCGCCGATTAGGATCCAGGCAAGAATGGACTCTGGTGCAAGCATGGCGATCTCCTTTGCAAGTGCGAGGCGTCGCGCAAACGGCAGAGCTGGTGCTTTAGTTCCCTGCAGCGCGAGACGGACAGTTATAGACTACCTCGCCGCCACTCGCCGCGCGCCCCGCAGAAAGAGCTATTGAGTTGGTTTCTCGCCCGCGGTCTCGCGCAGTTCCTTCTCGGTTTCACGGCGCAAATGCTCACCGGCGAGTTCGGCGCCGGCGCCAGCCACCGGCATGGCGGCAGAGATCTTACGCTCAGCATTTCCTTGCGCCGGTCGCGGTTGTAGGCGCTGTTTCCGAAAAGCCATTGCCACGTGCCCACGACAACCTTTCCGTGTGCAGCAGCGCTCAGGTAACCTCATTGCAACCTGCGCGGTTCCGGCCGTGTCGGCGAAGCTTCGGACAGCAAGGAGCCTTCCGAGTTTACATGCTATGGGTCATCAGCAAGCATTCGGCAAATAGCCGCGGAGTTCCAAATTTGTCCGCAAAGAAAATCGGCTTCCTGTCATTCGGGCACTGGTCGCCCTCGCCCCAGTCGAGGACGCGGTCGGCGTCCGACGCGCTGCTGCAGTCGATAGACCTCGCCGTCGCTGCCGAGCAGCTGGGCGCGGACGGGGCATACTTCCGCGTGCATCACTTCGCCCGTCAGCTGGGTTCCCCGTTCCCATTGCTGGCCGCAACCGGCGCCAGGACCAGCCGCATTGAGATCGGTACGGCGGTCATCGACATGCGTTACGAAAATCCGCTGTACATGGCCGAGGACGCAGGCGCAGCCGATCTTATCGCCGGCGGGCGCCTGCAGCTGGGCATCAGTCGCGGCTCGCCCGAGCAGGTGATCGACGGCTGGCGCCATTTTGGCTACGTGCCGCCCGAGGGCCAAACCGACGCCGACATGGCCAGGCGTCACGCGGAGATCTTCCTTGATATCCTGCGCGGCGAGGGCTTCGCCAAGCCGAACCCGCGGCCCATGTTCCCCAACCCGCCGGGCCTGTTGCGCCTCGAGCCGCACTCGGGGGGCCTGCGCGACAGGATTTGGTGGGGTGCCGCCACCAACGCCACCGCCGAATGGGCGGCCAAGCTCGGCTTGAACCTGCAAAGCTCCACACTGAAGTTCGATGAGAGCGGCAAGCCCTTCCATGTGCAGCAGGCCGAGCAGATCCGTGCCTACCGTGCGGCCTGGGCCGTAGCCGGCCACACGCGAACGCCGCGCGTCTCGGTCAGCCGCAGCATCTTCGCCATCGTCGACGACCGCGACCGCGCCTACTTCGGCGGCAGCCAGGACGAGGATCATTTCGGCTACATCGAGCCCGAGAAGCGCGCGATCTTCGGCCGTAGCTACGCTGACGAGCCCGACGCGCTCATCAAACAACTGGCCGAGGACGAGGCTATCGCCGAGGCCGACACGCTGCTGCTGACCGTGCCTAACCAGCTCGGCGTCGACTACAACGCCCACGTCATCGAGGCGATCCTGAAGCACGTGGCACCGGCGCTGAACTGGCGCTAGCAGTCAAGCCGCCGCCAATCGCGGCGATGCGAGCGGCCATACATGGCCGTCGCTCGTGCAACTCCCGTTTCATGCGGCCTACGCGCCTCACAGCTCACCAGGCGGTCATGCCGCCATCGACTGTGAATAGTCCCCCCGTCGCGAACGAGGACTCGCCTGATGCCAACCACAAAACGAGAGAGGCGATCTCACCGGGCTGGCCCATGCGCGCCATGGGAGCGCGTGCCTTCAGCCCGTCGAGGAAGGCATCGCGGTCGGGGACGGTCTCGAGCATGCGTTCGTAGTAGCTGGACCAGATTACGCCGGGCGCCACTGCGTTGACGCGAATGTTGTCGCCCGCATGATCCAGCGCCATGGCCCGAGTGAGCGACGCGACACCACCTTTGGACGCAACGTAAGCGGCGCGGTTGCGAATCCCGACCTGCGCGACGTTGGAGGCGATGTTGACGATCGATCCGCCGCCAGCCATGCGCAGCACAGGAATTGCGTACTTGGAGCACAGATACACGCTCTTCAGATTGGTCGAGATGATATCGTCCCAATCCGCTTCCTTGGTGGTGACCACATCGCCGATCAGGCCTTTGCCCGCGTTGTTCACCAGAATGTCCAATCGGCCGAAGGCCTGCTTGGTTTTCTCCAGCATGGCTTGTACTTCGGCATCTGCACGGACATCCACGGTAACCGCGATCGCAGCATCACCAATCGCGCCGGCCACTACAGTTGCACCATCGCCATTCCAGTCCGCAACCACAACGCAGGCCCCCTCAGCGGCGAAAAGCCTCGCCGTCGCTTCGCCGATGCCGGCCGCCGCGCCCGTGACGATGGCAACCTTGTCCTTGAGACGCATGGTGTCCTTTCTTGGGGCGATCTCAACCGGCCGTTGATGCGCGCCAGTCGTTGCGCTCCATCAGCAGAGAGGTGCAAGTACCGGCAATCAATGCCCAGAAAGGCGCGCCAATTCCGAAGATCGGGATGCCGGCCACGGTCACAAGAAATGTGACGAGTGCCCCGAGCGTGAAGCGGCCCTGGAACGCAACCGCGAAGGCCGATTGCAACACGCGCAGCATCGCAACGCCAGCCAGCGTTGCGATGAAGGCCGGCGGCGTGGCCAGCATCAGACGCGTCACCAGCGGCGCGAACAGCCCGCATGCAATGGCCAGTGAGCCGGCTACGACGCCTGCGGTGTACTGCGCCTGCCTAGCGCCGCCGGAGGAGATGATGGCGTTGACCGGGCCAGTCAGGCACGTCGAAACCGCCCCGACGAAGGCGCCGACCACCGAACCGATGCCGCAACCTACCGCGATGGCGTTGATGGGTGGCGTGTGCCCCGCGGTCGTCAACACAGCAAAGCCTTGCCCGTTTTGAACGACCAGCACGCTGATGGCCAGCGGCAGCACCAGCTCGGCCAAGGCCGGCCACGACAGCTCTGGCGCGTGCAGGCGGGGGGCGGCAACAGCCGAGGCAACATCGATGTCGAGCGCGATGGTTCCCGAATGCCAGATCATGGCGGCGCCGACGGCGAGCGTCACGATCAGCGGGGGCAACCGTGAGGCCAGCGGTGGAATCGCACTTACGGCGAAATAGGTGGCGGTCATGGCCACAGCGATTGCCAGATCGGCCTGGAAAGCCCGCACCCAGTCCAGACCGAAGACCAGGAACACGCCGGCAACCATGCCCATCACCACGGGCATCGGGATCGCCTGCATGGTCCGTTGCACCCAACCGGCCAGACCCAGCGCTGCCATCAGCAGGCCGGTGACCAGGTAGGCGCCGACCACCTCTGCAAAGCTCAGATGGGAGAGCGCGGGCGCAATCAGCACCGTGCCGGGGATGGTCCAGAAGAAGACCAGCGGCTGGCGATAGCGCAGGCAGAAAATGATGCTGACGATGCCGTTGACGCACAGCGAGCCGAATACCCACGATGCAAGGTCCGCCTCGGACAATCCACCCTTGGTGCCGGCGGCCAGCACGATAGCGAGTGGGCCACTGGCCGCGAACAGAAACCCCACCAGCCCGTTCGCCACATGCCCAAGGCTAAGGTCGCGCCAAAAAGAGGCGCCTCCGTCGGCCACGATTACGCCTGCTGTGCTTTCCGACATGCGCCTCCCCGATCGCGATGCTTAGTCGGTGGGATGGCATCATTCACAGCCCCGGACCGAGTGCAATGCCGAGGGTCGAACATACTTGCTACCGAAGGCCGACAGGTTCCGTCGCTTGCGCCAGAACAGCGGGTGAGAGGGTCGATCTATGCGGCCATGGCCGCGCGAGGGATGGCAATCCGCATCTTCATCGCGGCAGGCCGTGCTCGGGCTCAAATGGTATTGGCGAGCAGTAGCGCGCCGGTGGTTGCCAGGGCTGCGACCCACAGTGCGTCCACATTGAGCCAGGCGCGGCGCAGCAGGGCCAAACCCAGCCACTCGTAGATCAGCGCAGCGATGATGGCCGTGGTGGCCAGCATGGCCAGGGTGTGAATGCCGACTCCGGCGAGAGTGGCGGCAAGCGGTCCAGTTTCGCCCTCCGTCCCACCTGCGGCGCCGAGGCAGGTGTGCAGCAGCGCCGGCCATAGCATCAGGCCGGCACCATGGGCGGACGCCATCAGGAACGACCATACCGCAAGCCCGCCAAGCCCGACCTGCATGCCGAAGCGCACGCGATGGCGGTGGCCGTAGCGCCAATGGTAGGCGGCCCAACCCAGCAGCAGCACGCCTGAGGCCAGACGCACCACGTTGTGCGGCACGAGGTAGCCGAGCATCGCCAGCAGGCCCGCAACGGCGATGATGGAAGCGGCGTGGCCGATGGCGATCGGCAGCAGCGAGGCCAGCACGATCGCCCGGCTCTGCCGATGCAAGCCGAGCGCTACGGCAAACAGCCAGCCCATTGCCGGGTTGAGGCCATGGAAGGCGCCCAACCCCGCAAACGTCAGCCATGGCCAAGCGTCGGTCATGTTCCTGCGGCGTGCAAGTCAGCGGACCCAAGCCTGCTGCCGGATCCGCCGCAGCCTTCCCTCACGGGTAGCAGTAGGAGTCCGACGAGCAGTCGCCGCCCTCGAGCCGCACCTGATGCGGGCGGTGCGGGGCCGGCCACTGTACGAAGAACTTCTGGATCGAAGGCGATGCCGCCCTCGGGCTTGGCGTCGAGCTTCACCATCCAGCCCTCGATGCCGTCGGGATAGAACTGCTGGTCGATGGCGCCGTAGAGCGAGTTGGTGAAGTAGACGCGTTTGCCGTCGCGGCTGATCTCCACCATCTGCGGGCCGCCGCTCAGCGCGCCGTTCTTGGCGCCGGGATGCGTGGCCTTGGAGACGATGCCGCCGATCCGCACCTTGCCGGTCAGCTTGGGGTTGAACGGGTCGGAGACGTCGTACTGCTGCAGGTCGCCGGTGCCCCAGCAGGCGACGTAGAGGAACTTGTCGTCCATCGACAGGTCGATGTCGGTGACCAGCGGCGGCACCGCCTTGAAGCCCTTGAGCAGCGGCGGCAGGTCATCCTCGATCGGCCGGCTCGGCGGGGATCTCGATGATCTTCTTCACCGCCCACTTGTCGCCGTCCTTGTACCAGGTCCAGATCGACGAGGAGAGGTTCTCCAGGCTGATGACGCAGTTGACGAAGCCGTAGGCCTTGCGTCGGGTCGTGCGCGGGGCGCAGCTCGAACACCAGCTGGTACTTGTCGCCGAAGTCGATGGTCTGCAGGTGCTTGCGCTTGTGCAGGTCCCAGAAGTGCAGGCTGCGGCCGTACTTGGCGCCGAGCAGGACCTCGGGGATCAGGCCGTTCTCGAAGGTGTCGGGCGTGCCCCACTCGCTGGTGACGAGCGTGTCGTGGCCGAGGTGCCACCAGGCATCATAGGCGAGCTGCTGCGGGCCGCGATCGATCTCCCACTGCCCGCGGATTTCGAAGGTCTCGTGGTCCATCAGGAAGATGCCGCCCGGGCGCCTTGCCCTCGCGGTTGCCGAGCGCGGCGACGTAGATGCCTTCCGGGCCGCAGTGCACGGTATGCGGGCGCGTGTAGCCGGCCTTGCTCGGCGAGCTCAGCCGGCTCGATGACCTTGACGATCTTGGGCTTCCTCGGGTCGGGCTTGGTGTCGAGGATGTGGATGCGCGAGGAGCGCAAACCCGGCACCACCAGATAGCGGCGCTCGACGTGCGCGTGCGGCGCGTTGGGGCACAGGCAGGACGAGCAGGCGTTCCAGCCGAAGTGGTGCAGCTCGTCGCCGACGTTTGGCATCGCCACGTTGCCGATGATCGTGGCATAGGACTTCGACTTCGGATCGAGATCGACGACGGCGATGGCGTCGGGCGTCTTGCGCTCGGGATCGAAGGCCGCCACGTAGGCCAGCGTCTCGGCGCGGCGCCTTCATGGCCATGCGCGGCGAGGGATAGAAACTGGGATCGGGTGTCCATGTCATGATTGATCCTCCTCGAATGACTGGATGAAAAATTACAGATCAGGCTGCGCTCTTGCTTGATCCGATCGATGGCCCGACGGTGACCGGCGATCGGCTGGTGGCGGTCCGTTACTTCTCGAGGCGCAAGAGCCGCCCATCGTCGCGCTTGCGCCTGATCGTGAAACCGGCCCGCGTTGCCAACTTGACCATTGCAGCATTGGCCGGAACGATATGGGCAAGCCGGCGGCGGCAGCATGACCAGCCAGGCGCTCGAGCAGTGTAGGCGCCAGACGCGCGCCGCGCCAGACGTCGGCGACCGCAAACTCGTAGGTTTCGGGGTCGGACCTCAACACTATATCGCGCTTCCCCGATCAACGTCTCGTCCGTCGTCGTACGAATGCCGCGAGCCGTGCGACGTGCTGGGCATGACCGACGTCGGAAAAGCGCTTCACGAGCGCAGCCGGCAGCCCGGGCAGTCGCGTTATGAAGCGGGAATAGCGGGTCTCGTCGGACAATCCGGCGAAGAAGGCGCGCTGCAAATCCGTATCCTGCGGCAGCACGGGGGACGTACGACGATGCGGTGCGCGGCGAGCGCAGCACGTCGATCAGGTGCGTCGGGTAGCGGGACATGGCGTGCGTCACGACACCGGTTTTACCATGGTCTGGAAACCGCTCCGCCTAGCCTGCACGGTTGCCTCGCGGGCACGGACGCTGTCGGGTGCCCAGATCATCGGTGCGGTCCTCGTGTTGTCTGGCATCGTCATGATCGAAACGAAGCCTCTGCACGCGTGAATGCCGATCTGCGCGCGCCCGGGCACCACGGCCGGTCGTCTATTTGTGCCTCGCGCGGGCAAACGGAGAGGGGGAAGCCGAGCGCTGAGCTGACCAAGCGATTGGAGACGTTGAGGTCAGGGGCGGTTGGCAATAAACTGCGGGTCATGCCACACACACCCATCCATATCATCGGCGGAGGCCTCGCCGGCTCGGAGGCCGCCTGGCAGGTGGCTGAGGTCGGTGTGCCGGTCGTGCTGCACGAGATGCGCCCAGTCCGGCAGACCGAGGCGCACAAGACCGATGGCCTGGCCGAGCTGGTGTGCTCCAACTCGTTCCGCTCGGACGATGCCGAGACCAATGCCGTCGGGTTGCTGCATGAGGAAATGCGTCGTGCCGGCTCGCTGATCATGGCGGCAGGCGATCGACACAAGCTGCCGGCGGGCGGCGCGCTGGCGGTCGACCGGGATCTGTTCTCAGCGGATGTGACGCGGCACCTCGCGGACCATCCGCTGATCAGCATCGAGCGCGGCGAGGTGGCGGGTCTGCCGCCGGCCGAATGGGACAGCGTCATTATCGCCACCGGACCCCTGACCTCGCCGGCGTTGTCGGCGGCCATCCGGCAACTGACCGGAGAAGGCGAGCTCGCCTTCTTCGATGCCATCGCGCCGATCGTGCACCTTGACTCGATCGACGAGAGCATCACCTGGCGGCAGTCGCGCTACGACAAGGCAGGGCCTGGCGGTGGTGGCGCGGACTACATCAACTGCCCGATGAGCCGCGAGCAGTACGAGGCGTTCGTCGATGCGCTGCTGGCTGGCGAGAAGACCTCGTTCAAGGAGTGGGAGGCATCCACGCCGTACTTCGATGGCTGCCTGCCGATCGAGGTGATGGCCGAGCGCGGCCGCGAGACCCCCCGCTTCGGGCCGATGAAGCCGGTCGGGCTGTCCAACCCCCACAAACCCGGCGAGCGGCTGCACGCGGTGGTGCAGCTGCGCCAGGATAATGCGCTCGGCACGCTGTGGAACATGGTTGGCTTCCAGACCAAGCTGAAGCACGCCGAGCAGGTGCGCGTGCTGCGCACCATCCCGGGCCTTGCCAACGCCGAGTTCGCGCGGTTGGGCGGCCTGCATCGCAACACGTTCCTGAATTCACCGAAGCTGCTGGACGGCGGCCTGTGTCTAAGGGCGGAGCCGCGGCTGCGCTTTGCCGGCCAGATCACGGGCTGCGAGGGCTATGTCGAGAGCGCGGCGATCGGGCTGCTGGCGGGGCGGGCGGCGGCGGCCAAGCGGCTCGGCTTGGAGTGGATCGCGCCGCCGGCGACCACAGCGTTCGGGGCGCTGCTCGGCCACATCACGGGCGGACACATCTCGGTCGAGCATGAGGGGCCACGCGAGGGACCGAAGTCCTTCCAGCCGATGAACGTGAACTTCGGACTGTTCCCCGAGTTGGAGACGCCCTCGCACGACGCGCAGGGCCGCAAGATCAAAGGCAAGGAGCGCGGCGCCGCACGCAAGCGCGCGCTGTCGGCGCGGGCGCTCGCCGATCTCGACCGCTGGCTCGCCGCGCCGCGTCAGGTGGCAGCGGAGTAGATACACGCAATCGCCTTTTGGGCACGCGTGTTCCCTCGGGAACAGCGCAGGCCTTGGCTTTGCCCGCATCGTCTTCGCCTCACTCGGCGGCCAGTCGCCGTCGAGGACCACCACGCCGGAGCAACGGCAAAGGAGCGAAGACATGAGTGCATCGTCTGCAAAGAGACTGCTGCTTGGTGGCCTGACCGGCCTGGTCGTCATGGCGGCCGCGCTGGCGCCGGCGTCGGCGCACGGCAAGCATCGCCATCACCTGCGCTGGTATGGACCGGCCGTCGTCACCTACAGCGGTGGTGGCTGCAGCTACTACTACTGGAAGTGGCAGAACACCGGCCTGAGGTTCTGGAAGCACAAATACTACGCCTGCCTCTACTGATGCGGCGGAGTATATGCCGGGCCCCTGGTCGCGAGGCCGGGGGCCTATCAGGTTCAACCATAGTCGTGCGCGACCGCCCGGGATTTGCCGCGGCAACGGAAATCGGCGCGTCGTCCGTTCGAGGACGGACGCAGAGCAGGGTCGCTTCGGATTGGGCTACGTCACTTCGATCGCGAACACAGCGGCCGAAGCGTGGATCCTGCTCTGAATCCTTTGTGTGGGAGCAAGATTCACGTTCCATGATCGAAGCGAAGTGCTTCGATCAGAAACGATCTTGCTCCTGGAGGGAGGACGCGAGTTCGAGTGCTGGAGCAGGGACAATGTGGAAAGCGGCAAGGGAAGAATTGCGGGAAATCGTGTGGCTGGTGCTGGTGATCGGCAGTCTGTCGGCGCTGGCAGCTTTCTCGGTGGCGGCGCTGGCCGTATGACGCGCAAAGGATGCCGCGCGCGGAATGTGCGGGCGGAGGGGCGCGTTTTGGCCTAGCATGACCGCGGCGGGGTGTTCGCAACGGGGGAGAGTGCAATGCCGACTATGGAGCAGATCCAGCCGTATACGCCTATCATCATCATGGCTCTCAACGGCCTGATCGCCGGCTGGATGGCCGGCCTGCTGCTGGGTGGGGGCGGGCTGATCCGCAATTTGGTCGTCGGCCTGATCGGCGCGTTCGTCGGCGGCTCGCTGGTCCGTTTCGGCTGGCTGAAGTTGCCGGAAAGCGTGCTCGCGTTTACCAGCAAGGTGCCCTACGGCGAGCAGATCCTGATTTCGACCATTGGCGCGCTGATCGTGGTTATCGTGGCGCGGGTGCTCGCCGGGCGCTGAGCAGTTATTCTGCAAACTCCGGTTGCATCGCAACGCCGTGGCGATAGCCTCGCGAGGGGTGGTCGACGCGGCGACAAGTGCGCGTGGCAGCAACGACGCGCAAGAGGAAACGCATGACGAGAACCAGGATCACGCGCCGGGCGGCGCTGGGGATGGCGGCGGGCGCCATTCTCCTGCCGGGCAGGGGGTGGGCGCAGGCCTTCCCGTCGCAAACCATCCGCATCGTCGTGCCATACCCGCCGGCGGGACCGACCGATGCGCTGGCCCGCATCGTTGCCCAGGAGCTGCAGAGCGCGAACGGCTGGACGGTGATCGTCGACAACAAACCCGGAGCCTCTGCTGCGCTGGGCAGCCGCGAGGTGGCCAGGGCCGAGCCCGACGGCCACACCATCATACTCGGCACCAACCAGTCGCATGCCACCAATGCCATCCTGCTGAAGGACGCCGGCTACGACCCGCTGGCCGACTTCGTGCCGATTGCCGGCCTCGCCGACCTGCAACACGCGCTGGTGGTGCGTAAGGATCTGCCCGCGGTCTCGGTCGCCGAACTGGTCGCGCTCGCCAAGAAGGATCCGGACAAGCTGAACTACGGTTCCACCGGGGCGGGCTCGGCCTCGCACCTCGCCATGGAGCTGTTCAAGGCCAAGACCGGCACGCAGATGACGCACGTTGCCTTCCGCGGCGCCGGGCCGATGGCCATGGAGATCGTCGGCGGACGCATCGATGTTGCATTCTCGACGCTGCCGTCGGTGCTAGGATTGATCCAGTCGGGCGACATGCGGGCACTCGCCATCGCTTCCGACAACAAGGCGCCGCAGCTGCCGGACGTGCCGCTCCTGAAGCAGCAGGGCGTCACGGGCGGCGAGGCGGATGCCTGGCTCGCTCTGTTCGCGCCCGCCAAGACGCCGGCACCGGTGTTGGAGACGCTCTCCAAGGCGGTGCTGGCGGCAATCGGCAAGCCCGAGGTGGCGGCCAATGCGGTCAAGCAGGGCATCGCCGTCAACGTGCGGTCGGGGCCGGCCTTCCGCGCCTATCAGGAGGCGGAGCTTGCCAAGTGGGGCGAGGTGGTACGTCTGGCCAAGGTGAAACTCGATGGATAAGCGCACGCCGGCAATAGATGCGATCCGCGGCTTTCATGACGAACTCACCGCGCTTCGCCGTGATCTGCATGCCAATCCTGAGCTGGGGCTCGAAGAGCACCGCACGGCCGAGATCGTCGCAGCCAAGCTCAAAGAATGGGGCATCGAGGTGCACCGCGGCGTCGGCAAGACCGGCGTAGTCGGCGTGTTGAAGCGCGGATCGGGCGGCAAGTCGATCGGCCTGCGCGCCGACATGGACTGCCTGCCGATGGAAGAGCAGACCAACCTGCCGTATCGCAGCACCAAGCCAGGGCGGATGCACGCTTGCGGCCACGATGGTCACACCACCATGCTGCTGGGCGCCGCCAGGTATCTGGCCGCCTCGCAGGCCTTCCAGGGCACCGTGCATTTCATCTTCCAGCCCGGCGAGGAGGGCGTAGGCGGGGCGCTTGCCATGCTCGAGGACGGGCTGTTCGAGAAATTCCCCTGCGATCAGATCTTTGCTCTGCACAACCGGCCCGGCCAAGCGGTCGGCACGTTCGCGATCGGCAAGGGCCCGCAGTCGGCCGGCGGTGCGTTCTTCGACATTACGATCACAGGCCGCGGGGCGCACGGTGCCCGCCCTGAGCTCAGCGTTGATCCGGTGCTGGTGGCCGGACACATCACTACAGCCCTTCAGTCAATCGTGGCGCGCAATATCTCGCCGGCCGACACGGCCGTGCTCAGCGTGACGCGCGTCGTCGCCGGCGATGCCTACAACGTCATCCCGGAAAGCGCGAAGATGTCGGGCACGGCGCGCGCGTTCAAGGCCGCGACTATGCAGATGATGGAGGACGGCATACGCCGCATCGCCAAGGGTGTGGCGGAGGGCTTCCGCGCCGAGGCCGAGGTCGATTTCCGAGTCATCTTCGCGCCGCTGATCAACGCGGAGGCTCAGACGGACGTGCTGGCCGATGCGGCGGTTGCCGTGGCGGGGGAGGCAAACGTCGATCGCGCCAAGCCGCCCAGCATGGGCTCGGAAGACTTCAGCTTCATGATGGAGAAGGTGCCGGGTGCCTACATCCAGGTCGGCAACGGCGACAGCGCCGGGCTGCACAATCCGGCCTACAACTTCAACGACGAGGCCACGCCCTATGGGGCCGCACTACTGGCAACGGTGGTGGAGCGTCAGCTCGGCAAGTAGATCCTGAAGGCCGGTATGGCATAGGCACACCGACCTTGATCGAAGCGGACTGCTTCGGTCAAAGCCGATCTGGTAAAAACGGCGATGCTGACGCAGATCTACATCCACCTGGGCGTGGCGCTGGCGGGGCTGGTGAGCTTCCTGTCGCCGTGCGTGCTGCCGCTGGTGCCGCCCTATCTCGGATATCTGGGTGGCACCACCATCGAGGAGATGACTGGCAGCGACCGGGTCGATGCGCGCCTGTGGCGGCGGGTGGTGCTCGCCTCACTGTGCTTCGTGCTGGGGTTCACGACCGTGTTCGTGGCGCTGGGTGCCGGTGCCTCGGTGTTCGGGCAGTGGCTGCAGACCTACAAGGCGCAGCTCGCCATTGTTGCGGGCATCATCATCATCCTGTTCGGTGTGCATTTCTTGGGCTTGGTGCGCATTCCGCTGCTCTACCGAGACGCGCGACTGCGCGCCAACGTGGAACGCGCCAGCCTGGCGGGCGCCTATGTGATGGGGTTGGCTTTCGCCTTCGGCTGGACGCCTTGCATCGGCCCGGTGCTGGCCACCGTGCTGACGCTGGCGGCAAGCGAGGCTAGTCTCGGCGCCGGCGTGCGCCTGCTGTTCGTCTATTCGCTCGGCCTCGGCATTCCGTTCGTGCTGGCTGCCATGGCGATCGGCCCGTTCCTGGGCTTCCTGCAGCGCTTCCGCTCCCATCTGCGGCGCGTCGAGATGGCGATGGGGGTCGTGCTTGTGGCGACGGGCGTGCTGATGCTGACCGGCTCGCTGAACGTGATCGGCGTCTGGCTTCTGGACAACCTGCCGGTGCTTGGACGTATCGAGGAACTGGCGACACCCGACAAGCTGCAAACCGAGATCCTGAAAGAAGGGATGCGCAAATGACCGCGGCATCCACCTACGCCAAGGTGCCGATCGCGCTGACCATTGCCGGCTCCGATAGCTCGGGCGGAGCCGGCATCCAGGCCGACCTCAAGACGTTCACGGCCTTCGGCGTCTACGGGGCTTCGGTGATCACGGCGCTGACCGCGCAGAACACGCAGGGCGTGCGCAGCTTCGAGACGGTGTCGCCGGCGTTCGTGGTTGCGCAGCTGGATGCGGTACTGGACGACCTCGACGTCGGGGCCATCAAGACCGGCATGCTGGCTACCACCGAGATCGTGACGGCCATCAGCCGCAGCCTGGCGAGCGGACGCCGGCCACCCTTGGTGGTCGACCCGGTGATGGTGGCGACCAGTGGCGATGCCCTCATCGCGCCCGATGCTGTCGATGCGGTGCGGCGCACACTGCTGCCACTCGCCACGCTCATCACGCCGAATCTGCCGGAGGCGGCGCGGCTGCTCGACACCGGGCAGGCCGCCTCCGACGCCGAGATTGCTGCACAGGCGAAGGCGCTGCACGCGCTCGGCTGCCGGGCGGTGCTCATCAAGGGCGGCCACGGCGCTGGCGAGACTGCCGTCGACTACCTTTATGATGGCGTGCGCCTGCAGCGTTTCGCACTGCCGCGCGTGGACACGCGTCATACGCACGGAACCGGCTGCACGCTGTCGGCGGCGATCACGGCGCTGCTCGCGCTGGGCGCGCAGCTGCCAAAGGCCGTGGAGCGGGCAAAGAGCTTCGTCTGGGAGGGTCTGCAGGCGGGTCGAGCCGGGGGGATCGGGCTTGGCGCAGGCCCGGTCGATGTTCTGTACTCTATCCGCCGCGGCGAGCCTCCCGCCTGACGGCTGGCGTGTCCTTGCAGTAACCGATACAATTTGAGTTGCCGGAGTGGTTGGATTCTGCTTGATGCGCCCCTGGCAAAGGACGGATCGAGTTGTTACGTGCCGTGATTGGTAGGACGCCGGAGCGTTCGGCGTGGCTGGCCCGGGTGAGGTACATGACAAAGCTGTCTTGGTTCGCGGCCGGATGTCTCGTGGCTGCCGGCTCGGTGGCGGCTGGCGCGGCAAATTCCATCGAGGACCTGAACGGATACTGGTCCGGCAACGGCTCCGTGGTTCTGTCCAACGGCAATACCGAGCGGGTGAAATGTTCCGTGATTTACAAGGTCACGGACGGCGGCGCTCAAATCCGACAGACCATGCGTTGCGCCAGCGCCGACTACAAGATCGATGCCCTCGCGGAACTGCGAGTGAAGGGCGAGAAGGTCTCGGGCAGCTGGGAGGAAAAAACCTATTCGGCAACCGGGGCAGTATCGGGCCAATTCTCCGACAACAGTTTCGTGCTGTCGATCCAGGGTGCTAATTTCTCGGCAGCCATGAACGTATCGCTGTCGGACTGCAAGCAAAGCATCAATATTAGCCCGCAGGGACTGGAGGTTACGCGCATCTCCATCGGCCTGGGCAAGTGCTGAAGGCGGTTCGCCGCGACCGGTGAATGGCGTGGTTTGTTCGCTGTGGCAACAACGCCACGCACCAGGTACGACCCACTGCCGGTTGGTTGCCTAGTCTGTGCGATTTGGCACACAGTATCTCTGTGAGGGGGACGGGCCGCGCTCTCACCGATGCCGAAGGTTTATTTTTGGCTGTCGTGTGCGCGGTCACTCGGGGGAGAGCAGGGTTCCGGTCGTCCAGGGAAACCGGGCTCTGTTGTGAAGACCGGTCCGGCGCTGTCCGGACCGGTTTTTCTTCGACCGCGTCAGGGCCGTTGCTTGACAGGCGGCGCCAGCCTGGCGCTTCTGGCAGATAAGCCATCACCACCCGTACCCTGGAGATTCCCATGGCCGCACGATTGCCGACTTTCGCGGACGTCCTGGCCGCACGGCGCCGGCTCGGCGAACTCGCCTGCCGCACGCCGCTCATCGAGCATCCGGCGCTCAACGCCGTGACGGGCGGGCGCGTGCTGCTCAAGGCCGAGAATCTGCAGCGCGTCGGCGCCTTCAAGTTCCGCGGCGCCTACAACAAGATCGCGCAGGTGGATCAGGCGGCCTATCCGGGTGGCGTGGTCGCCTGCTCCTCGGGCAATCATGCCCAGGGCGTGGCGGCCGCAGCGACGCTGCGCGGGCTCAAGTCGGCCATCATCATGCCGGCCGATGCGCCGCGCATGAAGATCGAGCGCACCAGGGCGTTCGGCGGCGAGGTAGTGGCCTACGACCGCGTCAAGGAGGATCGCGACGCCATCGCCCGCAAGCTGTGCGATGAGCGCGGCGCAGCGCTGGTGCATCCATTCGACGATCTCGATGTGATTGCCGGACAGGGCACCGCCGGCCTCGAGATGATGGAGCAGGCGGCGGAGATGGGCGCGGTGTTGGATGTGGTCCTGGTTGGGGCATCCGGCGGCGGTCTCATCAGCGGCGTGTCGATTGCCGTCAAGGAGAAGAGCCCGGCGACCCAGATCTACAGTGTCGAGCCGGAGGGCTTCGACGATCTCGCCCGTTCGCTCGATCACGGCCAGCGCGAGCGCAACGCCAAGCTGTCCGGCTCGATCTGCGATGCGCTGCTGGCGCCGACGCCTGGCGAACTGACCTTCGAGATAGCGCGGCGCAACCTCGCCGGTGGGCTTTCGGTGAGCGACGAGGAGGCCGAGGAGGCTGTGCGTTTCGCATTCCGCGAGCTGAAGCTGGTGCTGGAGCCCGGCGGCGCCGTATCGCTGGCGGCAATTCTGGCCGGCAAGATCGACCTGAAGGGCCGCACGGTCGCTGCCTTGCTGACGGGTGGCAATATCGATCCGGCACTGTTCTCCGACATCATCCAGGGTCGCCGCCAGGCGGCATGAGCCCATGAGCGGCGCGGCGGGGGTGCGCGATTGGCGCGGCTTTGCCGTGCGCGTCTCCTTGCTGTTTGCGGCCGTCTGCACGGTGATCGGCACGCAGCTGCCGTTCTATCCTGTGTGGCTCGACTGGCGCGGGCTAGGTGCGCGTGAGATCGCCATCATCACCGCGGCGCCGCTGGTAATACGCGCGTTGGTGACGCCGATGGTCGCGTTTGCCGCCGACCGGCTCGGAGATCACCGTCGCTTCTTGATCGGCCTCGCCTGGACGGGGCTGGCGGTGCTGCTGGTGCTGGCGCAGTTCTCGACCTTCTGGCCGCTGCTGATCGGGAGCGTGCTGTTCTCGCTCGCCGTCTCGACCATCATGCCGCTGACCGAGACAATGGCCATGACGGGTGTGAAGGCGGCCGGGCTCGACTACGGCCGCATGCGCCTGTGGGGCTCGCTCAGCTTCATCGTCGCCAGCATCTGTGGCGGGTGGGTGATCGAACCGCTGGGTGCCGGCGCCGCCATCTGGCTGATGGTCGGCGGCGTCGTGCTGACCATCGCTGCCGCGCACGGGCTGCAGCGCCCGACCGGGCTCGGTCGGCTGAAGGCGGCAACCAGCCCGCCCCGCTTGCGCGTGGCGGACGCCCTCGGTCTGCTGCGCTCGCGCGTGTTTCTCATCTTTCTGCTCGCGACCGGGTTGGTGCAGGGTTCGCACGGCATGTTCTACACCTTCGGCGTGCTGCACTGGCGCGAGCAAGGTCTGGACACCGCCTGGGCGGGGACGCTGTGGGGCGTGGCGATCGTTTGCGAGATCGCGCTGTTTGCCTATTCGGCGGCCGTGTTGCGGCGAGCGAAGCCGGTGCAGCTGATCGTGCTCGGCTGCGCGGCAGCGGTGGTACGCTGGCTGGTAATGGGCTTCGATCCGCCCCTGGCGCTGCTCGTGCTGCTGCAGGTCTCGCACAGCCTGACCTATACCGCCTCCCACATCGGGGCGATCCACTTCATGAGCGGCATGGTTGCGGACCGGCAGAGCGGCACGGCACAGGCGCTCTACGCATCAGTGACCGGAGGCATCGGGCTCGGCGCCGCCATGCTGATCGCGGGGCCGCTGTATGCCAGCTACGGCGGCCGGGGCTATTGGGCGATGGCCGTCATGGCTGCCATGGCACTGGTTGCCGCTCTCGCCTTGCAGCGCAGTGCTCACCCCCACAGCGCCGCCTGCGGCGGTGAGACGAGCGCGCCATCGTAGTGCAGGCCACCCTCGCGGTCGCGGGCCAGCAGCAGCGGGCCATCGAGGTCGACCCAGTCCGCGTCCTGTGCCAGCAGTAGCGCCGGGGCCATCGCCAGCGAGGTCGCCACCATGCAGCCGACCATGATCTTGAGGCCGGCGGCTCGTGCTGCTTGCTCGAGCGCGAGCGCCTCGGTGAGCCCGCCGGCTTTGTCGAGCTTGATGTTGACGGCGTCGTAGCGCCCGGCCAGCTCGCCGAGGCCCTCGCGGGTATGCAGCGATTCATCGGCGCATACCGGCACCGGATGTGGACATTGGGCGAGCGCGGCGTCGGCGCCCGCGCGCAGCGGCTGCTCGATCAGCTCGAAGCCGGTCTCGGCGGCAACGTCCATCAACTCAGCCAGAAGCTCCGGCGTCCAAGCCTCGTTGGCGTCAGCAATCAGGCGCGCTTTCGGACAGGCGGCACGCACTTGGCGCATGCGCCGATCGTCGCCCGCACCCCCGAGCTTGAGTTTGAGCAGCGGCAGACCGCGGGCCGCAGCTGCGGTGGCCTTGGCCGCCATCGCCTCGGCCGTGTCTAGGCTCAACGTGTAGGCGGTCGTGAGCGGTCGCAGCTGCGTGCGCCCGGCGAGCTGCGCTGCAGTGGTACCGTCGCGCTTGGCCTCGTAATCCCATAGCGCGCAGTCGAGTGCGTTGCGGGCTGCGCCGGCCGGCAGCTGCTGCTGCAAGGCGGCGCGATTGCTCAGCTCGCGGACGCTCTCGATCTGGGCGCAGACGCTGTCGACCGACTCGCCATAGCGGGCGTAGGGCACGCATTCGCCGCGCCCCCTGATGCGGCCGTCGCTGACGCCGGCCACCACCACGGCCGCCTCGCGCTTGGCGCCGCGCGAGATCGCGAATGTTCCGGCGATCGGCCAAGTTTCGACGGTTGTCTCGACGCCGAGCGCCATGGTGTCAGTGTCCCGATAGCGAGGTTGGCCAAACCTCGCCGTCAGCGCCGCGAGCGAACTTCGCAATGACGAGGGATACAAGCGTCATACATTTGCTCGTGTGATTGAGATCGAGAAATTCGCTCCGAACGAGGCCGCGAACTCCGGCGAATTCCCGATCATCGCACTAGCGCAGCCGTCCGCTGGCGTGGGCGAGGAACAGATAGACGCGGCCGCTGTCGGAGATCAGGTGGTTGTGCACGCCGCGCCCGGAGGGATCCTTCTGCTCGACGTTGCGCAGCATCTGCTCGAAGTCGTGCAGGAAGCGATCGATCATGCGCTGGAAGGGCAGATCGGCCTTGTAGCGTTCGCTGATGTCGTCGAACGTGGCGCGCCCCTCCGCAGTATAGATGCTGCGCACCATGATGCCGCGCTGGCCGGCGCGGAAGCGCGACCAGATGGCCGACGCGGTGGTGGCGTCGAGCGCCCTGGCAATCACATCGGTGTTGATTGACGGTGCCCCGCTGCGATGCGTGCCGTCATCCTCCTGCGAGGCGCGGTGCAACAGGTCGCCGAGCGACCAGCCGTTATCGGCTCCGCCTTGTGTCGTGGCCGGCAGCTGCACACCCTGCTGCTCGGCGTAGGCCGCTGTCAGCGACAGCGTGTTGCTGTGCGGCAGAGGCCCGCCACCCGGGGGGGTGACATCGCGACGCTCGCGGGCGGACAGCGAGGACAGCTGCTCCAGGGCGCGCAGCTGATCGCTGAGCGCCGAGCGCATGGCTTCCGCACTCTCGCGCGCAGCGACGGGCAGACGCTCGGCTTCGGCGCGCAGACGCTCCTGCTCCATATGCAGCTCAGTGGCAGCACGCGAGGCGCGGGCGCGCAGGTCGTCGGAGGTCTCGTTGAAGCGGCTGGCGATACTGCCAAGGTGCTGCGTGACCTCCTGCGAAACGCCGGAGAACTTGTTGCGCATGTCCTCGAGCGTGCGTGAGGCCTGCGCCTCCGCCTGATTCCTGAGCCGCTCGATCTCGGCCACCACGGCGCGGGAGTTCGCGTCCGTCTGCATGCGCAAGCGATCGAGTTCGTCGAGGGCTGCCTGGGAATGGGCGGCGGTGCCGTTGGCGAGCTGCTCGAGCAGTTGGCGTGCGCGAGCCTCGGCATTGGCGATCGACCCTTCCACGGTCTGAGAGTAGCCGCGCATTACCTGGTCGAGCTGGTCAGCCTTGCCGGCCATCCGGTTGAGCGTGTCGTTCAGCTCGCTGTGCCGCTTCTGCAACGTGGAATCGATACGGGCGTTGGCGTGCTCCAGCGCGCTGGCGGCCTGCACGATTGAATTGCCCTGGTTGTCGAAACGGTTGGTGACGCCCGAGATCTGCTGCACGAGATTGTCGGACACGTTCTTCAGCAGGTCGGCGCGGCTCGACAGCCCTTCGATCGCCTGCAGCGACTGCCGGGTGATGCTGTCACTGGTGCGGCGCACGGCGTCAATGCCGGTCATCATCGATTCATCGAGGTTGTTGGCCTGGCGACCGAGCGTATCGGACAGCGACTTGACGTGGTTCTCCATGGCATAGGTAAGCGCTCGGGCCTTCTCGCTGACGGCGCCATCGATGGCGATGGTCGATCGCCGCAAGGAATCGTCGAACAGGGTCAACCGCTCGGCAAAAGCGGCATCCAGCGCGCGCGTGCGCTCGACCAGCTGCATGTCCAGCGCTTCGGCCCGGCTGGCCAGCGTGGCGTCTAGAGCCACCGTGTAGTCGTCCAGCACGGCCTGCAGTTGCTGCGTGCGATTGGCCAGCGACGTCTCGAGGCTGCCGCTGGCGGTGGTGAGCTGGTTTTCCAGCGCGATCAGGTTCTGCCCCGCGCCCTCGATGATCTTGGCGAGCTTGATCTGCTGCTGCGACAGCTTCTCGATCAGGTTGGGCACCTCGCTGCCCATGGATTTGAGCGTTTCCGAGACCTTGTCGGTCGTGCTCACCAGAGCATGGCGCTCGCCCACCAGCTCCTGAATCAGGCCTTTGATCTTGTGCTCGTTCTCGCCGTACGACTTCTCCAGCGCGGCAACCTCATTGTGCACCAGCGCTTCCAGCTCGCCGGCGCGCCCGAGCGCGCGCGAGATGGCCTCGTTCATGAACGAAACCTGCCGCCGTACCGCCTGCCCAACCGAGGCGGCGGCCTGCTCTGCGCCCCGGTCCGGCTCGGCGAGGCGCACGGCCACCTCGGTCATGGCCGAGGACATGAGCTTCAACTCCTGGGCGCGCCACGCGAGCATGGCCAGGAACCAGAACAGGGCGATGGGCAGGCCGATGGTCGCCAGCACCACGATCATCATCGGGCTGGTGAAGACGGAACCGGCGCTCGGGGCCGTGGCGATCACCGGAGCAAGCATTGCCCAGGCGAGCAGGAGGCCGATGGCAAACCACCCGCCCGAGGCGGCGGCCGCCATCATGAACGGCTGGTTCGATGGCTTCTGCTGAAGCGAAAAAATCAGACCGCCGATGGACGGCGCATCGTCGTTGGCGGCTACGCGGGAACGAGCCGGGCCGGCCGCCCGGCGCTTGGCTGCGCGCCGCGGAGCGTCATCTTCGCCAGGACCATCGGGCGTTGAGGACAGCGCTGCGGCCGGCAAGGGTGGCGGCTCGAGCGACTTTGGCTGGCTCTTGGTGTCCTTGGGGGGAGACGGAGGACGGCCGAGCGTGGCGAGACCTAGCGAGCGTTTCGCCGCCTCCCGTTGCGTCTTACCGTCGTGAGCCATTCCCCGGTCCAATTGCGGCGCGACGCGGTGCCCCGAACCCCTAGCGCCGACACATATCCCATTTCCCTAACAGGGCACAGTCGTGCAACGTGGAAAACTGGTGATCAGCCCCTCCCCACGAGCCAGCGCGCCCGCTGCCAGCCCCCGCGCGCCTTTGCTGCTTTTAGCTAGGCAGGCAATGGGGCAAAACAAAGATTGGCTGTTGCGTGCCAACACCTTCTGCCGACAAATGATTTGCCAGCGACCCGGGTCCGGCAGACGGGCCTTAACGGTGGGTTATTCAGTTGGATCACAAGATGCCGCCGTGCGGCCCAAGGGTGTGGGGCAGTGGCCGCGGGGAAGGCGTGGCGTTCGCCACGGGCAAGGCAATATTGCCGCAGGGTCGTCGTGAGGAGTGGTGCGGGTGGGGAGAAAAAGCGCAGATTTGGCCGCCGCGAAGCCGTTGACCGGTAACGACAGGCACGAGAGTTCTTCTTCTTTGGACGCGATAGACCTCGACTATCTTCGCCGCTTTACCTTGGGTAACGCAGGCCTTGAAGAGGAAGTTCTAAGGCTCTTTACCGATCACGCGCCCTTGTACTTGGAGCAGCTTCGCCATGCGAAGTCGGCCAAGGAGTGGGGCGAGGCCGCCCACACCATCAAGGGCTCCGCCGCCGCCATCGGCGCGCGCCGACTGGCCAGCGTGGCCGAGATGGTGGAGCGCCTCGATATCGACAGCGCCGACATCCAGAGCGAGGGTTTCCGCGACCAGGCCATTGAGGCGGTCGCTGGAGCGCTGGAGGAAGTCTGCCATCGCATTGCCCGGCTGGTCGCGCCGGAGTGAGCACTCCAGCCAGCGCCAGACCGCAAACGGGCGTGGCGCTTGAAGTCACGGGCCGCCCCCGGTAACACTCCGCCGCCGCGTCGGGCGCGCCCGGCCGGCGCTCGGCCGCGGTCGGCCGGCCGATCCAGGACAATTCTGCGAGGCCCAGCCTGCACATGGCCAAGATCACGTTCATTCAGCCAGATGGCACGCGACAGGAGGTCGTGGCCGAACCCGGCATGACAGTGATGGAGGCTGCGCGCAAGGAACTGGTGCCCGGCATCGAGGCGGAGTGCGGAGGGGCTTGCTCATGCGCCACCTGCCACGTCTATGTCGACGAGGCCTGGCGCGACAAGGTGGGACCGCCTTCGCAGATGGAAGAGGATATGCTGGATTTCGCCTTTGACGTGCGCGCCTCGAGCCGGCTGAGCTGCCAGATCAAGGTCGGTGAAGAGCTGGACGGCCTGGTGGTGAGCGTACCGGAGAAGCAGTTCTAGCCGAGGTCTACCGCGTCGCTGGACGGCCTTCCCCCGGGCGCGCTATCGTGCCGAGATTGGTTTGGGGTCCAAACAATGCGCACTCTGCCTGCCGCTGCCCTCGCCATCGCACTCGCCGCTGCGGCGGGCCTGGCCGGTATGGCATGGGCGCAGCAGCAACGCTGGGCCGCGATCGATCCAAATCGCGAGGTGTCCTCGACCGTCGTGTGGGGGGCCTCGGAGGTTCAAGCCAAGGAGCGTGCTGTCGACGCCTGCGAGAAGGTGTCGAAGACGTGTGCCAACGGCCCTGCCACCACCAACGATATGGGCGACGTGTTCGCCGTGATGTGCTGCGCGCGACCGAAGCTCGGCTGCGCCGTGGCGGCCGCCGAATCGCGTGAGGATGCGCAGGCGAGCGTGCGCAAGAACCTCACGGACGCGGGCTATAGCAGCTGCACGCTGCGGCACTATATGTCAGCCGGCAACGGCAAGAAGCAATGAGCAGGAATTCAGGACTAGGACACTAGCGATGGCAGCTGAAGGTGCAACGGGCGCGCCGATCGTCGAGACGGATGCGGTCATTATCGGGGCCGGTCCGGTCGGGCTGTTCGCGGTGTTCGAGCTGGGGCTCGTCGACATCAAGGCGCACGTCATCGACATCCTGGACAAGCCAGGCGGTCAGTGCGCCGAGCTGTACCCCGAAAAGCCGATCTACGATATTCCAGGTCTGCCGATAGTCACCGGCCAGGGCCTGACCGACAGCCTGCTGGCGCAGATCAAGCCGTTCAACGCCACCTTCCATCTCGGGCAGCGGGTGGATGCCCTGCAGCGCATGGACGACGGCCGCTTCCGTCTGGTCACCGACATCGGCACGCAGTTCGCAGCCAAGGTGGTGGTGATCGCGGCCGGCGGCGGCTCGTTCACGCCCAAGCGCCCGCCTCTGGGCGGCATCGAGGCCTACGAGGGCAAGTCCGTGTTCTATTCCGTGCGGCGCATGGAGGATTTCCGCGGCAAGGACGTGATGGTCGTCGGCGGCGGCGACAGTGCGCTCGACTGGACCCTGAACCTACAGCCGGTAGCGCGGTCGCTGACGCTGGTGCACCGGCGCGACGATTTCCGTGGTGCGCCCCATTCGGTTGATCAGATGCGCGCCCTGGTGGCGGACCAAAAGGTCGCCCTGGTGATCGGCCAGATGACCACGCTCGAAGGCGATGCCGGCGAACTCGCGGCTGTCACCCTCAAGACCAAGGATGGGGAGGTGCGCCATCCCTGCAACCGGCTACTGCCGTTCTTCGGTCTCACCATGAAGCTCGGGCCGGTGGCGGACTGGGGCCTCAATCTGCACGAGAACCTGATCCGCGTGGATACCGAGAAGTTCGAGACGGGCGAGAGCGGCATCTTCGCGGTCGGCGACATCAACTGGTATCCGGGCAAGCTGAAGTTGATCCTGTCGGGTTTCCACGAGGTGGCGCTTGCCGCGCAGGCTGCACACAAAATCGTCTACCCGGGCAAGAAGCTGCTGTTCCAGTACACGACGTCTTCCTCGTCGCTGCAGAAGAAGCTGGGCGTCAGCTGATCGGAGCGCGGGGTGCGGAGCAGCGGCTAGCTTTTCTTGCGCCTCTCCAGCTCGTCGTAGAATTCCTTGGACTCGAATTTCTTATCCGACGCACCGCTATCGCAGGAGCCACCAAAAAAGCCGCCGCATTGGACTTCCACCTTGGGCTTCGGCAGATTCGGTGTGTAGTCGCCGGCCAGATGACGCTGCAGGTCAGCCTTGATCTGGGTGCTGCGCTTGTCGGTGCAGTAGTCGGGATCCGACGAGACGCGCCCCGAGATGGTCTTGAAGGTCGTGTCGTACGTGCTCTGGATCTTGTTGAACTGGTCACCCCCCGTGCCCTGCCGCTGCTCGTAGCCCAGATAGCTGGTACGCAGCTTGACCGTATCGAAGTTGAAACCGCACCGTTGCGCGCGTGCCGAGGTCCAGGCCACCTGGATCGGGCGGGCCATGGGGTCCTCGTTGGCGATGCCGGGTGAGTCGCCTGCAACACTGGCAGTAGTGAGCCCGCTGGCTCCGCTGCCGCAACCTGCATGCAACGCCGTGAGGGCGAGCAGCAGCCCTGCGCTAAGACCCTTGGTCGTGCGGTTCATCGCACCCCCTCCGGACGCCGGCACAAAGCCTCGCGGCGTCGTCTTCCCGTACTTGAGGCCGGAATTAGCCCCCCTTCGCGACCAGACAATGGCAGATAGGGCATATGGCGCAACCAACATAGCCTAGCGGCTCCCCGTGTTCCACAAGGAGACGGGTGCGAGCTTGACCGGGGCTATTGGGCCACGCCTCGCTCTAGCGCATCAGCTCGCGCATGGCGCCGTCCAGGCCGCCCAGGGTCAGGGGGTACATGCGCCCTCCCACGGCATTGCGCATCATCTTGATCGAGGGCGTCCAGCCCCAGTGGTGCTCGGGTACCGGGTTCAGCCACACGCAGTGTTCGTAGATGTCGGCGACGCGCTGCATCCACAGTGCGCCCGGCTCCTCGTTCATGTGCTCGACCGAGCCGCCCGGGACTGAGATCTCGTAGGGGCTCATGGAGGCGTCGCCGATGAAGATCACCTTGTAGTCGGCCGGATAGGTGTGCAGCACGTTCCAGGTCGGTGTGCGCTCCGTCCAGCGGCGTGCGTTGTCCTTCCAGACGAACTCGTACAGGCAGTTGTGGAAGTAGAAATACTCCAGGTGCTTGAACTCGGTGCGGGCGGCGGAAAACAGCTCCTCGGCGGTCTTGATGTGCCAGTCCATGGAGCCGCCCACGTCGAAGAACATCAAGACCTTGACCGTGTTGCGCCGCTCCGGCCGCAGGTGGATGTCGAGATAGCCCTTGTGGGCGGTGCCGCGCACGGTGTTGTCGAGGTCGAGTTCGTCGGGCGCACCTTCGCGCGCGAATTTGCGCAAGCGTCGCAGCGCCACCTTGATGTTGCGCGTCCCGAGTTCGATGCTGTCGTCGAGGTCCTTGTACTCGCGCTTGTCCCACACCTTGACGGCGCGGTTGTTGCGGTTCTCCTTCTGGCCGATGCGCACGCCAGCCGGGTTGTAGCCGTAGGCGCCGTAAGGAGAGGTGCCGCCGGTGCCGATCCACTTGCTGCCCCCCTGATGGCGGCCCTTCTGCTCGGCGAGGCGCTTCTTCAGCTCCTCCATGATCTTGTCCCAGCCGCCCAGCGCCTCAATCTTGGCCTTGTCCTCGTCTGACAGGTAAAGCTGGGATACCAGGCGCAGCCATTCCTCGGGGATGGCCGCTTCGACCGCCTCGCTCATCAGCTCGAGGCCCTTGAAGACGTGGCCGAACACCTGATCGAACTTGTCGAGGTGGCGCTCGTCCTTCACCAGGGCAGCGCGCGACAGGTAGTAGAAGTTCTCCACGCTGCGGTCGGCAAGGTCGGCCTGCAGCGCCTCCATGAGGGTCAGGTATTCCTTCAAGGTGACCGGCACCCTGGCGGATTTCAGCTCATAGAAGAACGTGGCGAACATATCGGGTCTCGCTGTCTGCTCGGAGCATAGTAGACGCTCATGCCGATTGCACCGGATTGAGCGTCACAGGCTGTCGACCGCCCCCAGCACCGTGATGACTTCCTCGGGCAGCAGGCCGCCGTGGTGGCCGTGGAAGGTGTTCTGCAGCCGACCCTTCTCGCGCCACCAGATGAAGCGGTTGCGGTAGGGCAGCATCAGCACATCGCCGAGCCGCCGCAGCAGCTCCGGACTGAAGGGGCCCGGCCCGAACAGGCCCTGCGCCAGCGCATCCTCGATGGGTAGGATGAGTGCGTCGCCCTCAAAATTCTGATGCAGCAAGGTCAGCGCCTCGGCTTTGCGCTCGGGGCGCAGGTGCAGAAATACGTCGCGCGGCGAGCCGTTCGGGTAGATCGTGTTGCCCGCCGGGCTGACGGGCAGGCAGTCGGCCAGCTCCGGGATGCGTTCGTTGAGATAGATGGTCTCGCGCGCATCGGTCTGGACCTGGCCGTGGTCGGCGATAAACAGGTACAGCGTATCGGGGCTGTCGATGTCGCGCATAATGGCATCGAAGGTGTGCCAGTAGCTGGCGATCTCGGCGGCATGGTAGGGCGTGCCCGGCCCGTGAATGTGGGCGATGGTGTCGATCGCCGCCCAATAGACGCTGAGCAGGGCCTTGCCGCTGGTCTGCAGCAATGCCTCCCGTAGCTGAACCAGCGCCTCGGCCGGCGTGCCATGCACCACCACCTCCGCACCGGCGCTGGCGACGCGGTTGTAGGCCGAGCCCGCGTAGTTGGCGTGCGAGAATTGGACCGAACGGACGCCGTGCCGGCCGAGCCGCTGGTGCAGCGTCTCATGTACCTCGAGCATTGCACCCGGGTCGTAGCCTTTCTTCAGGCAGGCGTCGCGCGGGTGGCGACCAAGCGGTGTGAAGGCCAGCGACTGGATCACCTCGCCGTAGGCGGGGATGTAGATGTTCCACTCGTAGAGGGCGTGCGCAGCCGGCAACACGCCGAGGTTCAGGGTCGAGACCGAGGCCGCGGTGGTGGAGGGAAACAGCGCCGAGATGGGGCTCAGCGTGCCGTGCTCGGCGACCCTGCTGGTGGCGCGGAAGCGGTGAGCGTGCTCGCGCCAGAAATGCCAACCGAAGCTGTCGACGAACACCAGCACGACCTTGCGCGGCTGCGGATAGGAGCCGCCGAAACAGTCGGGCGGCAGCAGTGGGCCGCGACCGGCCTTGCCGGTCAGTAGGAACTCGATGGTGTCGGCAATATTGCCGAACGAGTAATCGGCATAGATCGGCTTGACGAGTCCGCCGGCCAGCGGAGCAAAGCGGGCCAGCGGTGCCTCGTTGATCATGTTCGCTCCGCTATTCCTAGCCCTGGCGCTTGCTGAGGAACGCCAGGCGCTCGAACAGATGCACGTCCTGCTCGTTCTTGAGCAGCGCGCCGTGCAGTGGCGGTATCAGCTTGCGCGTGTCGTTCTCGCGCAGCGTCTCGGGCGAGATGTCCTCGTTCAGCAGCAGCTTGAGCCAATCCAGCAGCTCGGACGTGGAGGGCTTCTTCTTGATGCCCGGCACTTCGCGCACATCGTAGAAAATCTTCATCGCCTCCGACACCAACCGGCCCTTCAGGTTGGGGAAGTGCACCTCGACGATCGAGCGCATGGTCTCGGCGTCGGGGAACTTGATGTAGTGGAAGAAGCAGCGGCGCAGGAAGGCGTCGGGCAGCTCTTTCTCGTTGTTGGAAGTGATGAGCACGATTGGGCGGTGGATGGCTTTGATCGTCTCGCCCGTTTCGTAGACGTAGAACTCCATGCGGTCGAGCTCCTGCAACAGGTCGTTGGGGAACTCGATATCGGCCTTGTCGATCTCGTCGATCAGCAGCACGGGGCGCTCTGGGTAGGTGAAGGCCTCCCACAGCTTGCCCTTGCGGATGTAGTTGCGGATGTCCTTGACGCGCTCGTCGCCGAGTTGGCTGTCGCGCAGTCGGCTCACCGCGTCGTATTCGTAGAGGCCCTGCTGCGCCTTGGTGGTCGACTTGATGTGCCACTCAATGAGCGGCGCCTTGACGGCCTTGGCCACCTCCATGGCGAGCACCGTCTTGCCGGTGCCCGGCTCGCCTTTCACCAGCAGGGGCCGCTGCAAGGTGATGGCGGCATTGACGGCGACCTTGAGGTCATCGGTGGCTACATAATCCTTCGTGCCTTTGAATCGCATGATGCCGCGCGCGTGCTCCCAAGCCCCAAAAACGAACGGGCGACATTAGGGGTGCCCGGCGCGCGCTTCAAGCAAGCGACCTGACGCAGGGATGCGGGAGGGGGAAAAGAAAGGCGCCACTTCCAGGCGGCGTTTGGAAGTGGCGCGGCGACGCTTGGGGGGGAGAACGCAGGGAAAAGCGTCGCTTGTCGGGGCCCGGCATCAGCGATCGAGTGGTGGAGAAAAGTTGCGGGGGAGGGGCAACTTTTCCCTACTGGTTCCGATCGCCTAGTTCGCCGCGCTGCTAGGCCCCAATTTCGTCGTTTCGCAAATGATCATGCCTGAGACAAATGAATGCACGGTAAACGTGTATGAAACAATGATCGCTACTTTACATAGATGACGACGGATGAAGAATAGCGGATGCAATGGAGCTTTCGTGCGTGTAGACGAGCCTGGTATTAGCCCTGACTCGGCTTTTGCCGCTGGTCGTAGTCGGGGGTCTCTGCAACCGCTTGACTTGGAATAACAGCGGCTTAAATACGGGCACGCAAATCGCGCCAGGTCGGCTCGCGGCGCGATGATTGCAAAGCCGAGGAGCCGTCGGGAAGCGCGCATGTCCAAAGTGGATCAGCGAAAGATCGTAAAAAAAGCCGCTCCCAAACCCGCTGCGAAGCCCGCGATCAACGGGCGGGCCGAGGGCCGGCCCAACGACGTTCACAAGAATGGCGCAACCAAGCCGCGACCCAAATCAGGCGGACGGCCGAGCGCGATTGTTCTGCCCGACGGTTACCAGCCGTCCGAGAACGAGCCGTTCATGAATGACAGGCACCGGCTGTATTTCCGCAACAAGCTCGTGTCTTGGAAAGAAGAGATCATCCGGCAGAACCGCGAGACGCTGCAGGTGCTGCACGAGGACTCTGCCCAGCATGCCGACCTTGCCGATCGCGCCACCTCGGAGACCGATCGCGCGCTCGAACTCAGAGCCCGTGACCGTCAGCGCAAGCTGATCGCCAAGATCGATGCCGCGCTGGCGCGCATCGAGGACGGCACGTACGGCTACTGCGAGGAGACGGGCGAGCCGATCGGGCTGAAGCGCCTCGATGCTCGTCCCATAGCCACCCTATCGCTGGAAGCGCAGGAGCGGCACGAGCGCCGCGAAAAGGTCTTCCGGGAAGACTGACGCCAATCCGTTAGAGCTGCGACGCGACCACAGACTAGCTATCGGGCAGGCCCGCACGCTTGCCGTTGCTGGTTGGAGCATCGGCTCGGTCGGCCCTTTCCTCCAATTGGTGTGCGATGTAGCGCTTGATCCCGTCCGCATCGCGCAGGTTGACATCGACCTGGTTGAAGGGGATCTCGATGTTGGCCTCCCGCAGCGCCTTCAGGATGGCGACACGCAATTCGGTCTGCACAGAGCCGGCCTGAGTGACGTCGGCCAGGCAGACGCGCAGAGTGAAATCCAGTGAGCTGGCCCCGAAGTTGTCGAAGGTGACAAAGGGCGGCGGCGTGCGTAGCGCCTGGGAATGGTCGTCGGCGCACTTCTTCAGAATGGCGAGCACCTGCTCGGGATCGGAGTCGTAGCCGACACCGATTTTGATCGCGATGCGGCCCAGCGAGTCGCGGTGCGTCCAGTTGAAGACACGGCCGGTTATCAGCTCCGAGTTCGGAATGATGAGGCTGGCGCGGTCGAAGGTCTCGATTTCGGTGGCGCGCACGCTGATGCGGCGCACGTTCCCCTGCTGATCGCCGAGCACGATCCAGTCGCCGACCTTGATGGGGCGCTCGATCAGCAGGATCAGACCCGACACGAAGTTGTTGACGATCGACTGCAGGCCGAAGCCGACGCCGATCGACAGGGCGCCGGCGACGATGGCCAGATTGGTGATGTCGAAGCCGGCGTAGGAGATGGCGAGCAGGCTGGCGAGCGCGATGCCGGCATAGCCCACCACCGTGTCGATGGAGTTGACGATGCCGGGATCCATGCGCGTCTGCTGCAGCGCGCGCTCGCGCAGCCAGCGTTGAAACAGCCGCGTCGCGAACAGCAGGGCAATGAACAGCACGATGCCGATCAGGATGCGGGCAAGCGAGATGCGGAACTGGCCGATCTCCAGCCCGAACACCAGCGACTTGAACCAGTCCCGGATATCAGCGCTCTGGAAGCCCCATTGCACCATCAGCAAAGGTATGGCGCAGATGATGAGGGCCAGCGTCAGGGCAAGCTCGATGAGGCGAGCGAGCTGGTGGCGGCGCGGTGCGTCCAGGCCAAAGCGGGCCTCGAGCAGTTCGCCGACCGGGTAGGCCGTGTGCTGCGGCTCGCGGGTGACGGCGCGGATCGCCAGATAGCCGAGGCAGACGATGACGACGACCAGGCCGGTCATCACCAGCTGCTGGGCGATGAAACGCGCCAGCGCCACGTAGCCGAGCAGCGCGGCGATGACGATGGCAAATGCAATGGCCCACAGCGGGGCCTTCAGCCAGCGCGGACTGTGGCGGGGGCGCGGCTCAAATGGTGTCAGCAGCAGGCCGATCAGAAGAACCGCGAACGTCATGCTGGCGATGAACGACTGCACCACGCTGACCGGCAACGGCACGAAAAACACCCGGCTGATCTCGGTCAGTGCCACGTCGACGGCATAGACTGCGGTGATGCCGTACAGCAGCCAGACGATGCGGCGCGCGGCGCGGTCGGACAGCAGGACGAAGCGCCATTGCGGCTCGGAAGGCGCCAGTACCATGTAGATCAGCGTGGTGACCGCGGCGAGCACCAGGACCGCCTTGAGAACGGCCGCAGCAACTCGGCCCCACGGCGTATAGAGCAGATCAAGCGTGTCTAGGCCGGTGTACAGTAGCAGCGCGACGGCTGCGACTGGCAGGGCGCGCAGTGGCGCCGTCCAGGACACGGCGAAGGCGCGCTCGAAGAAGGTCGGGGGAACCTCCCGGGTGACCTGGCGGTAGGCGGTGAGCCGGCCTACCAGCAGGCGCAGGCCCAGGAACAGCACGAGCGCGGCAAGCCCGAGCCCAATCAACTCGGGTTGTTTGGAACTGGCCCAATACAGCCAGTCTTCGGACAGATAGTGCAGGCGACGGCCCACTGCCGGCGTCTCGTTGGAAAAATCATGCCACACGCCGGGCAGCAGTGGACTGGGCAGCCGCTCCAGCAGATTGCGCGTGAAGATCGAGTGCCTGAGCACCGTGATGCGCTCGATGAGCTGACGGGCGCGCACCCAGGTCAGCTCGGCGGCCTTGATGCCGCCGTCGAGCTCTGAGGCAAGCGCGGTGAGGCGTGCGCGGTCGGCGGCAATGGCCGGTGCCTCGGGCGGCGCATCCTTGCCAGGCACCGGGCCCAGCTTCTCGATCTGCGACCGCACGGCGGCGAGCTGAGGCCGCAGGTTCTCCGCCGTGTCGACCAACTCGGCGAGGATCTCCTCGACGTCGAGCCTCAGGCGCCCCAGTTCATCCTCGAGGTCGCTCAGGTGCTGCAGGGCTTTTTCGGCAGTCTCGATGGCGGCCGTCAGCTTGGCGATCGGCGCCTTGATCTCCTCGGGCAAGGCGATCTGCGACTGGCCCCGACCCGGAGTTTGCGTAGACTGCCCAGCCTGTCCCTGTTGGTCGCCAGGCGCCGTGGGCTGCGTCTGCGCGCTCGCGGGGCAAATGGGCACCAGCGTCGCTGCGCCAAGCAGCACGGCAACGAGCAAGATCTGCAGGGTGCGCCGGATGCGCGGCACGTTCATTCGTTGACGGCTTGTCCGAAGCTGCGTGGCTGACGGCTGAACACCGGGGGGCCGCGCTCCTCCGGCTCGGCGACGGTGGCCTCAGGCTCTATTTCCACTCTCGGTGCGGCGATGTTGGTCTCGATGACCATGTCGACCGGGCCACCGGTCATGATCAGGTGCTCGACGTCATCGCGGCGGATCAGCAGCAGCTTGCGCCGGCCATCGACGTTGGCCTGCTCGGTGACACTGAGGCGTGGCTCCGGCGGCAGCCCGAACCAGTTGCCCCACGTCAGGCTGGTGTCGCCGGTTAGATAGGCGCGATAGCCCCACAGCCCGACAACGACCGCGGCGGCGAGCACCAGCAGCACGAACAACCATACCAGAAGCGTCGTCATGCCTCACGATCCTATCGAATACGGCGCGGAGACTGCACCCGTTTTGCCCGATCGCCAAGCGCGCCACGGCACCAAGCCGGGCGGCCTGCAGAGTTTGTGCCTGCATAGCGCAGGCCGAAGCGAAGTTCCCCCAAGAGGACATTCACAAGGCCAAACCGCCGTCGCACCCCCGCCTTTCCACATGGCTGGACGGCCCGGCCTTCACCGCATCTTAACCTGAATGGATGCTTTCTTGAAGTGCGCCGACCCCTAGACTGCCTGAGGTGTGGCGGCGTTCCCCTGCAAGACGACCAACATCGGGGTACTAGCCAGTAATGCGTCCGGATGCCGACCTTATCCACCTGCTGCGAAATCCCCTTGCGCAGAGCCTACAAGCGCTGCGCGCCCTGCTCGCGCAGAATCAGCTAAGACTGCCACGCATGGCGACATGGGGGGCACGTGCCGAGACGCCGGAACGGGCGCAAGGGACGGGCGGGGTTTACCTCGCCACCGGCGTGCTGGCCGCAGGCGGCCTTGCCGGGATGGTGCTGCTGGCCGGCGGCATTGCCGAGCCCGTGGTGCTTGCCGTATTGGCGCTGCTGGCGGTGGGCGGCGTCTTTCTCATCTTTGGGCTGTTGTCCGGCTTCTTGAGGCTCAGCGAGCGGGTTGCCGAGGCCGAGCTGCTCAAAACGGTCGCTGACGGCCTCGACAGCGCTTTGCAGATCGTCGATGCGAAGGGCGAGGTCATCTATCGCAATCGCGCCTTGCAGCGCCTGACGGGCCGGCGTCCGGGCCGCCATACCACGCTCGAGGAGTTGCTGGCGGGTGAACCCGAGTCGGCGCAGGCGTTCTTCCGCCTCAACCGGGCAGCCGAACGCTCGGAATCCCGCGACGAGGTGCTGTACGTACGCACCGACGCGCATGGCGGGCGGAGCGGGCGCTGGCTGCAGGTATCGGTACGCCCGCATCTGGCCCAGCGCGACGGTGCCGAGTCCCGGCTGACCATCTGGCAGGTTGCTGACGTCACCCGGGAGCGGCTGCGCGAGATCGAGACCGTGGGTGGGTTGGAGGCGACGCTCGCCTTCTATGACGGGCTGCCGCAGGGCCTGCTGGCCGTGATGGCCGACGGGCGCATCGCCCACATCAACACCACGCTCAGCCACTGGCTGGGGCTGAGAGCAGAGCCCGCCCGCCCGCTCAACCTGCTCGACATTCTGTCGCCCGATGCCGCGGCCTCGGTGAAGGCTACCATGCGCTCAGCCGGCGTGCGCGTGCGCAAGCTCGATGTCGATCTGCTGCGTGAGGATGGCCGCGCATTCCCGGCGCAGCTCATTTGCCGCGGGCAGGGTCGAGGCGGTGTGACCTCTATTCTGGTGCTCGACGGCAGCACCGAGACCGGCCTGGAGGTCGGGCGCGCGGAAGCCGACGTACGCGCCTCGCGGCTCTTCCAGTCGGCTCCGTTCGGCATCGCCACGGTCGATGCGGACGGCCGCATTGTGACCAGCAATGCCGCCTTCGTGCGCATGTTCGCGGAGGAGAAAGACGGCCAGGTGCCCAAGTCGGTCGCCGACCTGCTGCCCGACGCCGACGAGCCGGCGGGCCGGGAGCTCGCCAAGGCCCTGCAGCGGGCAGTCTTAGGCCGCACCGGGGCCGCCCCGATCGAGATCTCCCTAGGGGCCAGCAGGGAGCTGGCGCGGCGCATCTATGTCAGTCCGCTCGGCACCGGTACGCGCGGTCGCGAAGGCGCCATCCTGTACGTCATCGACGCGACCGAGCAGAAGGCCTTGGAGCTGAAGTTCGCGCAAAGCCACAAGATGGAGGCAGTCGGCCAGCTGGCTGGCGGCGTGGCGCACGACTTCAACAATGTGCTGACAGCGATCATCGGCTTCTCCGACCTGCTGCTGTTGAAGCAGCGGCCGACGGATGCCGCCTATCGCGATATTATGAACATCAAGCAGAGCGCGCATCGCGCGGCGGGCCTTGTGCACCAGTTGCTGGCCTTCTCGCGCCGCCAGACGTTGCAGGCCGAGGTGCTGGAGCTGGGCGAGACGCTGACCGATCTTGCCGCGCTGCTGAACCGGGCGCTGGGCGAGAAGATCGACCTCAAGATCCTGTCGGGGCGCGATCTCTGGTACGTGAAGGCCGACAAGACGCAGTTCGCCCAGGTGGTCATCAATCTGGCCGTCAATGCCCGTGATGCCATGCCGGCCGGCGGCACGCTCGCCATCCGCACCCGCAACATCAGCGAGCGGGAGAGCCTGAAACTATCGGGATCGGGCGTGGCGGCCGGCGAATACGTGCTGATCGAGGTCGAGGACACCGGTTCCGGCATGCCGCCGGAGGTGATGGCCAAGATCTTCGAGCCGTTCTTCACCACCAAGGAGGTGGGCAAAGGGACGGGACTGGGCCTCTCGACGGTCTACGGTATCGTCAAGCAGACGGGTGGCTACGTGTTCGCCGACAGCGACGTCGGCCGCGGCACGACCTTCCGCGTCTACCTCCCGCGCCACATCGTCGAGAACGAGGATGAGCTGGCCAAGGATAGGCCTGAGAAGCGCAAAGAAATCCCCGCGCGCGATCTCACCGGTACGGGCCGCGTGCTGCTGGTTGAGGACGAGGACGCGGTGCGCAACTTCGCGGCACGGGCCCTGTCGCGGCAGGGCTATGAGGTGCTGGAAGCAGCCACGGGCATCGAGGCGCTGGAGGTGATGTCGCGGGAGAAGGGCCGGGTCGATATCGTGGTGAGCGACGTGGTGATGCCGGAGATGGACGGGCCGTCGCTGCTGAAGGAGCTGCGCAAGACCAATCCCGATCTCAAGATCATCTTCGTATCCGGCTACCCCGACGATGCCTTCAAGAAGACGCTGGACGAAAACGAGGCCTACGCCTTCCTGCCCAAGCCCTTCACGCTGCCCCAGCTGGCGGCCAAGGTGAAGGAACAGCTCGAAGGCTGATCAGGGCCGCCTCAATCGAACAGCCAGCTGCCTAAGCCGAGCGCGTTGCCGAAGATCAACAGCGAGGCCGCAAGCATGCCTGCCGCGTAGCCGGCGAGGGCCTTGCCTTCGCGGACCACGGGACCACCCATGATGCGGCGATAGACGGCGCTGGCGCAGATGATCAATGGCGAGGCGGCGGTCGCTAGCAGCAGCTGCATGGTGAGCAGATAGAGCGGGGCCAGACCGTCGATGTGCTTGGGATCGGGATCCGAGTAGCTCGGGAAATGGCCAACGCTGAGCGTGACGGACGCCAGAAAGATGCCGAAGCAGGCCAGAAACAGCCAAGGCAGCGTGAGGCAGAATGCCAGGGCCGGATGTGCGCGGTCGGGTGCCATGCGCCAATCTGAATGGATTGCATCAAGCCCGCAAACCCGACGTTCGCGCCAAGTATTGCTGACCCAGAACAAAACGTGTACATTGTGGTTAAGGGGCGAGTCGCGTTTGGCTCCATGTGCAACTCATGGAATAAGGGATTCACAGATGGACAAGCCGAATTTGCGGGTGGTCGATGGGGGTAGCATGGACAAGCAGAAGGCATTGGAAGCCGCGCTCGCCCAGATCGACAAGAACTTCGGCAAGGGCTCCATCATGCGGCTCGGTGCGAACGATAAGCGCATCGAGGTCGAGGCCATTTCGACAGGGTCCCTGGGCCTGGATATCGCGCTCGGCATCGGTGGCCTGCCACGCGGGCGGGTGATCGAGATCTACGGGCCGGAATCGTCCGGCAAGACTACCCTCTCCCTGCAGGTGCTGGCGGAAGCCCAGAAGAAGGGCGGCATCTGCGCCTTCGTCGATGCGGAGCATGCGCTCGATCCGGTCTACGCCGGCAAGCTAGGCGTGAAAGTCGCTGACCTGCTGATTTCGCAGCCCGATGACGGCGAGCAGGCCCTGGAGATCGCCGACACGCTGGTGCGCTCTGGCGCTATCGACGTGCTGGTGGTGGACTCGGTGGCCGCGCTGACGCCCAAGGCCGAGCTGGAAGGCGAGATGGGCGACATGCAGCCCGGCATGCAGGCGCGCCTGATGAGCAAAGCGCTGCGCAAGCTCACCGCCTCGATCTCCAAGTCCAAGTGCATGGTGATCTTCATCAACCAGATCCGCATGAAGATCGGCATCATGTTTGGCAATCCGGAGACCACCACCGGAGGCAACGCGCTGAAATTCTACGCTTCTGTGCGTCTCGACATCCGCCGTATCGGCCAGATCAAGGAGCGCGAGGAAGTGGTCGGCAACCAGACGCGCGTCAAGGTGGTCAAGAACAAGGTGGCGCCGCCCTTCAAGCAGGTCGAGTTCGACATCATGTACGGAGAGGGCATCTCCAAGACCGGCGAATTGGTGGACCTGGGCGTCAAGGCCAATATCGTCGAAAAGTCGGGCGCGTGGTTTTCCTTCAACGGCGAGCGCATCGGCCAGGGCCGCGAGAACACCAAGGCGTTCCTGAAGGAGCATCCCAAGGTGGCCGACCAGATCGAGAAGGCCATCCGCCAGAACGCCGGCCTGATCGTCGACAAGATGCTGCAGGCCTCGCCGGAAGGCGAGGAAGCCGCCGACGCCGCAGAGGGTCCGGACGGGCTCGTCGAGGACGACGACGAGGCGCCCGGCAAGAAGGGTGCGCGCGCCAAGAGATGAGATGTCGTCCCGGCGCTTTTTGCCGGGATGCGGCCAGCATCAGTCGGTTCCTAGGCAATCGGTGACACGAATCCCGGGCACAAGGCCCGGGATGACAAGTCGTATCCGCGCCGTTAGAAGACTTGCGAGGCCGAAACTCCCGCAAACGCAGCTGCTTGGGCCCATGCGGGTAGCCATGCGAGCACACTATGACGACCGTCAATCAGGTCAGGTCGACCTTCCTCGACTTCTTCCGCAAGAACGGCCACGAGGTGGTGGCCTCCGCGCCGCTGGTGCCGCGCAACGACCCGACCCTGATGTTCACCTCGGCCGGCATGGTGCCATTCAAGAACGTCTTTACGGGCCAGGAGACGCGTCCCTACTCGCGGGCAGCGACCTCGCAGAAGTGCGTGCGCGCCGGCGGCAAGCACAACGACCTTGATAACGTCGGCTACACGGCACGGCATCACACGTTCTTCGAGATGCTGGGCAACTTCTCCTTCGGCGACTACTTCAAGGACAGGGCCATCCCGCTGGCGTGGGACCTGGTCACCAAGGTGTACGGCCTCGATGCCAAGCGGCTGCTGGTCACCATCTATCACGACGATGAGGATGCCTACCGCATCTGGAAGAAGGTGACGGGCTTCTCCGACGACAAGATCATCCGTATCGCCACGAGCGACAATTTCTGGGCGATGGGCGACACGGGTCCGTGCGGCCCCTGCTCGGAGATCTTCTTCGACCAGGGCGACAAGGTTGCGGGCGGTCCGCCGGGCAGTCCCGACCAGGACGGCGACCGGTTCCTGGAATTCTGGAACCTCGTGTTCATGCAGTACGAACAGCGCGGACCTGGCGATCGTGTCAACCTGCCGAAGCCCTCGATCGATACCGGCATGGGCCTGGAGCGCATGACGGCGATCCTGCAAGGCGTGCACTCCAACTTCGACATCGACCTGTTCAAGAACCTTATCGCCAGCATCAGGACGGAATCCGAGCAGGCAGGAGCAAAGGAAGCTGGGGTTGAAGGGGGTCCCGAGTTTGTCAAGGTTGCACGGCGTGTGATCGCCGATCACTTGCGTGCGGCGGGCTTCCTGATCGCCGACGGTGTGCTGCCTTCCAACGAGGGGCGCGGCTACGTGCTGCGCCGAATCATGCGCCGCGCGATGCGCTATGCACACCAGATCGGCTGCCGCGAACCACTCATGTATCGGTTGGTGCCGGCGCTGGTGCAACAGATGGGCGAGACCTATCAGGAGCTGGTGCACGCCCAGCCGCTCATCACCGAGACGCTGAAGATCGAGGAGACGCGCTTTCGCAAAACGCTGGCGCGCGGCATGGGGCTGCTCGGCGAGGCGAGTGCCGACCTGGCGGAGGGCGGCATGCTGGCCGGCGACGTGGCCTTCAAGCTGTACGACACATATGGCTTCCCGCTCGACCTTACGCAGGACGCGCTGAAACCGCGCGGCATTACTGTCGACGCGGCGGGCTTCAACGCGGCCATGGAGGAGCAGCAGAAAAAAGCACGCCAGGCCTGGGCGGGCTCGGGCGAGGCGGCCACCGAAGGCGTGTGGTTCGCGATCAAGGACGACGTCGGGGCCAGCGAGTTCTTGGGCTACTCAACAGAGAGCGCGGAAGGCCAGATCCGCGCCGTCGTCAAGCTCGGCAAGCAGACCAACGTCCTCAAGGTCGGCGAGGAGGGCGCGCTCGTCCTCAATCAAACGCCATTCTATGGGGAGTCCGGTGGGCAGGTGGGCGACCAGGGCGTCATCAAGGGATCAAAGGGCGCGCTGTTCCGCGTCACGGATACGCAGAAGAAGTTGGGCGACCTGATCGTACATCTGGGTACGGTCGAGAAGGGATCGTTCAAGCAGAGCGATGCGGTGGAGCTGGTGGTGGATCGCGCCCGCCGGACCGCGACGCGCGCCAATCACTCGGCGACGCACCTGTTGCATGAGGCGCTGCGCCAGGTGCTCGGCACCCACGTGGCGCAGAAGGGATCGCTGGTCGCGCCTGAGCGGCTGCGCTTCGACTTCTCCCATCCCAAGCCCATGAGTGCGGAGGAGGTGGCGGCGGTCGAGGACATGGCCAATGCCATCATCCTGCAGAATGCGCTGGTCGAGACGCGCCTGATGGCCATCGAGGACGCCATGGAGACAGGCGCCATGGCCCTGTTCGGCGAGAAGTATGGCGATGAAGTGCGCGTCGTTTCGATGGGCGTCGGCGAGACCGGGCTCGGTTCTGCCGGTGGCGGACAAGGCAAGAAGGCCAACAAGGCGTGGTCGGTCGAGCTGTGCGGCGGCACGCACGTCAAGCGTACCGGTGACATCGGTCTGGTCAGGGTGGTGGCTGAAGCAGCCAGCGCCGCCGGCGTGCGCCGCATCGAGGCGCTCACCGGGCAGGGTGCGCGCGCCTATCTCGCCGAACAGGACGCGCGCGTGCGCGAGCTGGCTGGCGCCTTGCGCGCAAGGCCGGAGGAAGTGGTCGACCGGGTCAAGGAACTGCTGGAGGGCCGCAAGCAGCTGGAGCGCGATCTGGCCAACGCCAAGCGGCAGCTGGCGCTCAGTGGCGGTGGTGCCGCGGGCAACGGAGCAGCCGCGGCCGCCGAACAGGCCGTGCGCACGGTCGGCAAGGTCAAGTTCATGGCGCGCGCGGTCAAGGGCCTCGAGCCGCGCGATCTGCGCGGGCTGGTCGATGACGGCAAGGCGCAGATCGGCTCCGGCGTGGTGGCCATCGTCGGGGTAACCGAGGAGGGCAAGGCCAACCTGACGGTCGGCGTGACCGACGACTTGAGCGGGCGTATCAGCGCACTTGAGTTGATCAAGGCCGGAGCCGAGGCGCTGGGCGCCAAGGGGGCGGGCGGCAAGGCAACTTTTGCCCAGACCGGGGCCCCGGATGGCTCCAAGGCCGAGGCAGCGCTGAAGGCGATCGAGGCCAAGCTCGGCTCGCTGGCTTCCTGAACGTCATTCATAAGGCTGGACCTGCCTCTATAGCCTTACCGGCTGGCACGGTAGTTGACGGGCTGCGCGACCTCATCTAAAAGAGCCGCAAATTCGGGACGCGAACAGAGCGATCGGGTCTGGCGGTCAACGCCCGGGCCCGATTTGTGCGCGTTTTTGAGATTTCCTGTCTGGTCGAGGCGGCGGCGACCCCGGCAGAGGAAAACGGCGCCGCTTTGGGAGACACACGTGGCTCGTATTGCTGGCGTTAACATTCCGACGCAGAAGCGCGTCGTTATTGCGCTCCAATATATCCACGGCATCGGTCCCAAGTTCGCCAAGGACATCTGCGGCAAGGTCGGTATCCCCGAGGCACGCCGCGTGAACCAGCTGACCGATGCCGAGGTCTTGCAGATCCGCGAAACCATCGATCGCGACTATGCCGTTGAAGGCGACCTCAGGCGCGAGGTGGCCATGAACATCAAGAGGCTGATGGATCTGGGCTGCTATCGCGGCCTGCGCCATCGGCGTGGCCTGCCCGTGCGCGGCCAGCGCACGCATACCAACGCCCGCACCCGCAAAGGTCCCGCGCGGCCGATCGCCGGCAAGAAGAAGGCGACCTAAGGCGCAGCCTGGCAATCCGCGGCAGAGGCGCGAGACGCAGCTGCCGGCACGCAACGCACGCATTCACCCGGTTCGGGAGCTGAATTGAAATGGCCAAAGAGCAAGCCCAAGTCCAGCGCGGAAAACCGCGCCGGCGAGAGCGCAAGAACATCACCTCGGGCGTGGCGCACGTCAGCGCCTCGTTCAACAACACCATGATCACCATCACCGACGCGCAGGGCAACACCATTGCCTGGTCGTCGTCGGGCACCATGGGCTTCAAGGGCTCGCGCAAGTCGACGCCCTACGCGGCGCAGGTCGCTGCCGAGGATGCCGGCAAGAAGGCCATGGAGCACGGCATGAAGATCCTCGAGGTCGAGGTGATGGGCCCGGGCTCCGGTCGCGAGTTGGCGCTGCGCGCACTGCAGGCGGTCGGCTTCCAGATCACCTCGATCCGCGACGTGACATCGATTCCCCACAACGGCTGCCGCCCGCGCAAGCGTCGCCGCGTGTGAGATCCGCATCGGCCGAAGCCGGTGCCTGAAAGCTGGGATGCGGGAGCCGGGACGCCGGCTTTCAATCCTCGACCAACTGACGAACTTGAGGCCAACCCCGTGGCAAACGTACTGCAAAAGAACTGGCAAGACCTGATCAAGCCGAGCAAGCTCGAGATCGCACCCGGCCGCGCCAAGCACCGCATCGCGACCGTGGTCGCCGAGCCGCTGGAGCGCGGCTTCGGCATGACGCTCGGCAATGCGCTGCGCCGCGTGCTGCTGTCCTCGCTGCAGGGCTCGGCCATCACCACCGTGCATATTGATGGCGTGCTGCACGAGTTCTCCTCGATCCCCGGCGTGCGCGAGGACGTGACCAACATCATCCTCAACATCAAGGAGATCGCGCTGCGCCTGCACTCCGACGGCGTCAAGCGCATGGTGCTGAAAAAGGAAGGCCCGGGCCCCGTGAAGGCCTCCGACATCGAGGCCAGCTCCGAGGTGGAGATCCTCAACCCCGACCACGTGATCTGCACGCTCGACCAGGGCGCCAACATCCGCATGGAGTTCACGGCCACCATGGGCAAGGGCTACGTGGCGGCCGAGCGCAATCGTCCCGACGATGCGCCGATCGGGTTGATCCCGGTCGACAGCCTCTACAGCCCGGTCAAGAAGGTCTCCTACAAGGTCGAGAACACCCGCGAGGGCCAGATCCTCGACTACGACAAGCTGACCATGACGGTGGAGACCGACGGCTCGGTGACGGCCGAGGACGCCGTGGCGCTCGCCGCGCGCATCCTGCAGGACCAGCTGGCCGTCTTCATTAACTTCGAAGAGCCCAAGAAGCCGACCGAAGAGACCAAGCATCCCGAGCTCGCCTTCAACGCCGCCCTCCTCAAGAAGGTGGACGAGCTCGAGCTGTCGGTGCGCTCGGCCAACTGCTTGAAGAACGACAACATCGTCTACATCGGCGACCTGATCCAGAAGACCGAAGCCGAGATGCTGCGCACGCCGAACTTCGGGCGCAAGTCGCTGAACGAGATCAAGGAGGTGCTGGCCAGCATGGGTCTGCACCTCGGCATGGAGGTGCCGAACTGGCCGCCGGACAACATCGAGGATCTGGCCAAGCGGTTCGAGGACCAGTATTGAGACTGAGGCAATGGGCATTAGGCCGTGGGCAAAGCGCCTACTGCCGAGTGCCTGCTGCCTATCTACAGCGAGGCGAGGCCATAGAACCTCCCCGCCAAACAACCTAAGGGATATGACATGCGACACAAGAAACTGGGGCGGCGCTTCAGCCGCGACAGCGCACACCGCCAGGCCATGTTCTCCAACATGGCGGCCGCGCTGATCAAGCACGAGCAGATCGTCACTACGCTGGCCAAGGCCAAGGATCTGCGGCGTGTGATGGACAAGTACATCACCCTGGCCAAGAAGGGCGACCTGCATTCGCGGCGTATCGCGGCTTCGCGCATGGGCGACGAGGCGATGGTCAAGAAGCTCTTCGACACGCTGGCGCCGCGCTATAAGGATCGCGCCGGCGGCTACACGCGCGTGATGAAGGCCGGCTACCGCTATGGCGACTCGGCCCCCGTTGCCGTCATCGAGTTCGTCGATCGCGACGAGGCGGTGAAGGGCAAGGAGGACAAGGAGCGGGCCGAGGCCATGAAGGAACAGGCCAACGCCTGAGGTTGCTCTGCTTCCCAGGCTTCAGCGCAGGGGGCCGCGAAAAGCCTTGAAGTCGCTGCGCGTGGCCTCGGCCATCTGGCCGGCGCTGTCGGCGAGCCAGGCATCGCCGCTACGCTTGTCGAGATCGCGCACGATCAAGCGGCGGCGGTCGGTGACACCCAGCTGCACTGCGGCCAGTTCGCGGCCCATGCTGGCGAGCAGCCGGTCAGACACCGTCTGCATGGCAGGGTCATCGGCCTCGATCTTGCGGTTGTTGGGCGACAGGCGGCGGACGACGATGCCGTCGGCGACCGCATACCAGGGATCGGGCGCGCGATAGGCACCGTCGGCAATGTCGCCGCAGCGGATGCGCGCGTCGGCGACTTTATGAGCGAGATACCAGGCAGACGGCACCAGCGCCTTGGCCTCACGTACCACCTTGCCACCCTTCCAATCGGCGATCGCAACCCAGCGTGGCCGCCCAAGACTGCCTGCCCCGGCCGTGCGGCGGCTGAAGTGCAGCTCGAGACCCGGTTTCGGCATGCGGGCCTGCAGCGCCTTGCGGTAGCGCGGGGGCGGCTGCCCGGATTTGCCTGCGTCCATCTTTCTCCAGAAATCCCGGCGCCGGGTGTTGGAGACGACGACCAGCCTGCGCAGCCAGCGATACCGACGGTCGAGCACGGTAGGCGAGGGGTCTTCGAGGCCCAACCGATAGCCGCGCAGAATGGCGCGGGCGGTGGCCGCGGCCGAGGCGCCTTGCTTACCGTGGGCGAGTAGAGCGCTGGTGGCGAGACGAACCAGGTCGAGCACATACGGCATTTCGGCCGCTTCGTCGAAGTCGTTGATGCCCCAGATCAGACGGCCCTCCTCGTCCCGCCAGGTGCCGAAGTTCTCAAGATGGATGTCGCCGACGGCCAGCACCTGCGGCGCGGTCTTCAGGCCGGGGCAGACTTCCAGAACCGTCTCCGCCCAGCGCCAGTAGGTAGCGCGCAGGAAGGAGAACGCGTCCCCGCGCATTTTCTCATGCTTCTCGCGAAGGTCGGCGCGCATCATGCCGCCATGCAGCTGCGCCGCCAGCCAGTCCTCGTACAGCTTGGTGGATCGGCGCATGCTCAACATGGGGTTCGCCTCAAGACATCTGGGCGCACAAATGGCCGTGTGGCGCAATAGGTCGCACTTTAGGTAGTGCGTCTGTCACGAGCAAATGCGTTCAAGATAGGCGCTGACGCGGACCGGAACCTTCAAGGCGCGGGCTTCGTGCCGTATATTGCAGGCCGCTGGGGCAGCGCAAAAGAGGCATAACTTGCCGGTTTCGCGAAACGGTGGGATCTCCCATTTGACCAAGGCTCTCTCAGGCTTGGTGACCGCTTGCGTGCTGGTCGCCCTAGGCGCGGTCCCGGTCGCAGCGCAGCGCAAGGACGTGCCGCCGTCACGGGAGGCCGCGCAGTACTCGTTCGCGCCGATCGTCAAGAAGGCGGCGCCGGCCGTGGTCAACGTGTACGTGCGGGCGCGCGTGCAGACGTTCGTGTCGCCGTTCGCCGACGATCCGCTGTTCCGCCGCTTCTTCGGCGAGGCGTTCGGCATGCCGCAGGAGCGCATAGAGAACTCGCTGGGATCGGGCGTGATCGTCAGCCCGGACGGCATCGTCGTGACCAACAACCACGTCATCAAGGTGGGCGGGGCAGCCGAGATCCGTGTGGTGCTCGCCGACCGGCGCGAGTTCGATGCCAAGGTCATTCTGCAGGACGAGAACAGCGACATTGCCGTGCTGAGGATGGAAGGCGGCGATGGGCGTTTCCCTTATCTCGAGTTCGAGAATTCCGACATGCTCGAGGTCGGCGACCTGGTGCTCGCGATCGGCAATCCGTTCGGCGTCGGGCAGACCGTGACGAGCGGCATCATCTCGGCGCTGGCTCGCACTGAGATCGCCAAATCCGCCGCCCAGGTGTTCATTCAGACGGACGCGGCCATCAACCCAGGCAATTCAGGCGGCGCGCTGGTCGACATGGCCGGCCGGGTGGTCGGCATCAACACGGCGATCTTCTCGCGCTCCGGCGGCTCACACGGCATTGGCTTTGCCATTCCGTCCAACCTCGTCAAGCTGTACGTGGACAGCGCCGTGACGGGCCGCAAGATCGAAAAGCCCTGGCTGGGCGCCAAGCTCGACGGCGTGACGCGCGAGCTGGCTGAAGGGCTGGGACTGGACCGCGTCGGCGGGGCCGTGATCACACGCCTTTACTCCAAGGGGCCGGCAGCGGAGGCCGGGCTGCAGGCCGGCGACGTGATCGTGGCGATCGACGGCTACGAGGTCACCGATGCACGCACCGCGCAGTACCGACTGACCACACGCGGCGTCGGTAACCGCGCGCGGCTCGACGTCGTGCGTAAAGGCAAGCACTCGACGGTGGACATCGCGCTGCGGCCGGCTCCCGCGCCGGGACGCGATGACGTGCGCAACCTGGCCGGCCAGCATCCCTTCGACGGCGCGCGGGTCGGCAATATCCTGCCAGGCGTGACTGACGAGCTTGGCCTGGAGGATGAGGACGGCGTGGTCGTCCTGTCGGTGCGAGCGGGCTCGACAGCGGGCCGGCTCGGCTTCAAGCAGGGCGACGTAATCGTGCAGGTGGGGCGGCAGAAGATTGCCACCGTCACCGAGTTGGAAAGCGCGCTCAAGGACAAGCCGCAGCTCTGGCAGGTGGTGGTCAAGCGCGGCGCGCAATCGCTGCAGCTGCAAATTCCAAGCTGAGCTGTTTCTAATGTAGCTATGGTCGCCTGACTGGGCGGCCCGGGCTATGATCGGGCCATGACCAATCTGTTCGAAGCCGCCGGTTTAGAGAAGGGGGCGCCGAGGCCCCTTGCCGACCGGCTGCGGCCGAAGCGGCTGTCCGAGGTCGTGGGCCAGGATCATCTGGTGGGGCCGGAGGGCACGCTGACGCGAATGCTGCGCAGCGGGCGCCTGCAGAGCATGATCCTGTGGGGCCCGCCGGGCTCGGGCAAGACCACCGTGGCGCGCCTGCTGGCCGACGAGACCAAGCTCGCCTTCGAGCAGCTGTCGGCAATCTTCTCGGGCGTGCAGGACCTGCGCAAGTCTTTTGACCGCGCCAAGGTCAAGCGTGAGACCGGCACCGGCACGCTGCTGTTCATCGACGAGATCCACCGCTTCAACCGTTCGCAGCAGGACAGCTTCCTGCCCTACGTCGAAGACGGCACGATCACGCTGGTCGGCGCCACCACGGAGAACCCATCCTTCGAGCTGAACGGCGCCTTGCTGTCACGCACTGTGGTGCTGGTGTTCCATCGGCTGGATGATCCCGCGCTGGAAAAGCTGTTGCAGCGGGCCGAGCAGGAGGAAGGGCGCGCGCTGCCGCTCGATGCCGAGGCGCGCGAGACGCTCAAGGCCATGGCCGACGGCGACGGGCGCACCGCACTCAACATGGTGGAGGAGGTGTTCGGCTCGGTCCCGGCCGGCCAAGAAGCGCTCACCCGGGAGGCGCTTACCAGCCTGGTGCAGCGGCGCGCGCCGCTCTATGACAAGTCGCGCGACGGTCATTACAACCTGATCAGCGCGCTGCACAAGTCGGTGCGCGGCTCCGACCCCGACGCGTCGCTCTATTGGCTGGCGCGCATGCTGGACGGCGGCGAGGATCGCCTGTTCATCGCCCGGCGTCTGGTGCGCATGGCCATCGAGGACATCGGCCTGGCCGATCCGCAAGCGCTGGTGCAGGCCCTGGCCGCCAAGGACGTGTACGATTTCCTGGGCACGCCGGAAGGCGAGCTGGCGCTGGCGCAGGCCACCGTCTATCTCGCCACGGCGCCGAAATCGAATGCCGCCTACATGGCCTACAACGCATCGCTGCGTGCGGCCAAGGAGCATGGCAGCCTGGCGCCGCCCAAGCACATCCTGAACGCGCCGACGCGGCTGATGGCCGAGGAAGGCTACGGCCGGGATTATGCTTACGACCACAACGCGCCGGAAGCGTTCTCGGGGCAGAACTATTTTCCCGAGGGCATGCAGCGGCAGCAATTCTATGCGCCGCCGGGGCGCGGCTTCGAGGCGGAGCTGAAGAAGCGGCTCGAGCATTGGGCCAAGCTGCGCCGGGAGCGCGGTCAGTGAGGCGATGCCAGGTCGTGTGCGCGCTATCGGAAGGCTGCGGCTCACATTGTGGCTGAGCGCCGGCGCCGATCTCAAGATGGCAGTGGGGCATTCATGCTTGAAGCGGTGACACGGGAACGCAGTGCCGCCGGATATGCGCATGGTGCGGTGTGCGGACTTGCTGCGGTCAGCATCTGGGCCGGGAACATCATCGTCGGCAGCCTAGGCCTGCGATCCAGCCTGACGGCATGGGATATCACCGCCATTCGGTTCGCTGTCGCCGGTTTGCTGCTTGGCCCGCTGCTGGCCCGCTCGGGACTGGCACTCGATCGCCTGGGTTGGCTAGGGGTCGCCGCGCTTGTCCTCGGCGGAGCACCCACCGTCCTACTGGCGAATGCGGGCTTGCTCTTCGCGCCTGCGGCACATGCGGGAGCGCTCTTTCCTGGTGTGATGCCTTTGATGACCGCCATTCTCGCGGCGCTCATCCTCAAAGAAGCGTTCACGCCTCGGAAGCGCGTGGGCTTCGCCTTCATTGTGGGCGGTATCGTGTTGATCGTCTGGGGATCGGGTATCTCGTTCGCAACCTCGCAGACGATCGGCCACGTCCTGTTTCTCGGATCCGCACTGGCTTTTGCCTGCTATACGATTGCGTTGCGATGGGCTCGCCTCGACGGCCTTCACGCAGCGGCCATCTCTGCTGTCGGCTCAATGCTTCTGTTCCTCCCACCCTATTCACTGGTGGCTGGGGCGAGCGTGTTTGATGCATCCATGAGCGCGATAGGGCTCCAGGCGCTCGTGCAGGGCTGCTCACCGCAGTCATCTCCTACATCGTTTATGGGCGTGCCGTTAGCATCCTCGGCGCGTCGAGCGGTGCAGCTTTTGCCGCCTCTTGCCCTGCGATTACGGCACTCATGGCTATTCCAATCCTCGGCGAATGGCCGACCCGCATCGACTGGGTCGCGATCATGCTGATTTCAATCGGTGTGTATGTGGTCAGCGGCGGACCGATGCCACGTCGCCTGGCGTGAATGCAGCGTGATATGAAATCCCGCCTGCGGCGCATGGTTGGAAGAGATCATGGCCCGGTTCTGTAGATCTTCTCGGTGCGCCCTGAAGCCTGGTAATGCCCATCAATCTGCTGCGAGCAAAGCTTGCGCCGGCTCCGATCTCGGCTAAAGAACGCGCAACGAGGTCGGAAGATCGGGTAGGATGCGCGAGCGGACCGGCGCGGTGCAACCGGCGATACGAGTGGTGTGGGGTGACATGGCGACGGTAGAGGTGAATGGGCGGAGCTATCGCACGCCCGAGCGGCCGACGGTGGTGATCTGCTTCGACGGATGCGATCCGGCCTATGTCGAGCGCGGCATCAGGGACGGCATCCTGCCCACCATCGCCAAGTTCCGTGAAACCGGCTTCTTCGGCTCGGCCGAGGCCGTAGTGCCGACCTTCACCAACCCCAACAATGCCTCGATCGTCACCGGCGTGCCTCCGGCCGTGCACGGCATCTCAGGCAACTATTACCTCGACCGCGCCACGGGCGAGGAGCGCATGATCACCGACGCGGCGCTGATGCGCTGCGGCACCATCCTGGCCGGCATGGCCAAGGCCGGCGTGAAGACGGCAGCGGTCACCGCCAAGGACAAGCTGCGACTGATGCTGGCGCGCGGCCTCGACGGCATCGCCTTCTCCTCGGAGAAGGCGGACAAGGTGACACTGGCCGACAACGGCATTGCCGATGTCGAGCGCATGGTCGGCCGAGGCAAGCCCGACCAGTATTCGGCGGACCTGTCGATCTATGTGCTGGATGCGGGTCTGCGGCTGCTGGAACGCGGCGCGGCCCAGCTGCTCTATCTGTCACTGTCCGACTTCGTGCAGCACGCACACGCGCCGGGCGAGGCCGAGGCCAACGCGTTCAATCGCGCCGTTGACGATCGCATCGCCGCGCTGATGGCGGCGGGTGCAGTGGTGGGTGTGGTGGCCGACCACGGCATGAACGACAAGTCGCGCGCCGACGGTTCGGCCAACGTGGTGTTCCTGGAGGAGGAGCTGGGTCGCCGGTTCGGCGACGGCGCGGTGCGGGTGATCTGCCCGATCACCGATCCGTTCGTGCGTCATCACGGCGCGCTCGGCTCGTTCGTGCGCGTCTATCTGCGCAAGGCGACCGACATGGCCGCGCTGATGGCGGCGAGCGCGGCGCTGCCAGGCATCGAGGTGGTCGTGGAGGGCAAGGAGGCAGCGCAACGCTACGGGCTGCCGCTGGACCTCGAGGGCGATTTCGTCGTGCTGGGCGATGCCAACACGGTGGTTGGTGCGAGCCGCGCCGAGCATGACCTGTCGGCTCTCGCCGGCCATCGCCTGCGCTCGCACGGTGGGCTCGGCGAGCAGAAGGTGCCGTTCCTGGTGTCGCATCCGCTGCGGGCTGACTATCTGGCCGCAGCCAGTAAGCCGTTGCGTAACTTTGATATTTTCCATGCTGTGTTGAACGGCGTGGCTTAGGCGGGGGCATCCGATAGCCCCGTGTGATTTGCCTCCCCCTGGAGGGGGGAGGTTGGAATGCCACGAGTTTAGGTCGCCGATGTGCAGGCGATCCGGGAACGCGACCGGCGAGCTAAGCTCGATGGCATTCCTGGTGGGGGTGAGATTGCCGCACATGCTGGCCGGTCACCCCCACCCGATGCGTCCAGCGACTTAGGCTGGCGACGGAGCAAGTCGGGCAGTTGGCGATCGCCAGCCTAAGCCGCGGACGCATCGCCCTCCCCCCTCAAGGGGGAGGAACTGCCCAGAGCGCTTCTAGACGTCCTTAGCTGTCGTGCGACGGACCTTGGCGTCGGCGCGCTGCAGCACGCCGGGATCGAGCCGCGTGCCGAGACCTGGTCCCTTGGGCACGGTGATCATGCCGTTGCTGACGGGCGGCAGCTCGGTGACGAAGCGGTGGTACCAGCCGTAATAGAACGCACGCACCATCTCCTGCACCCAGCAGTTGCGCGTGTTAAGCGCCAGATGCGTCGACACCGTCAGCGCCACCGGCCCGGTGCAGTCGTGGAAGGCGACCGGCGTCTGATAGGGCTCGGCCATGGTGGCGATCTTCTTGGCTTCGGAGACGCCCCCGCACCAGGTGACGTCCATGATCACCATCGACAGGGCTTCGATTTCGAGCAGGTAGCGGAAGTCGGCGCGGCCGCCGCGTGTCTCGCCGACGGCGATGGGTGAGCGCGTGGCGCGCGCCACTTCGCCGATCGAGGCCATGTGCTCCATGAACACTGGGTCCTCCACCCACATGGGTGAGTACTCCTCCAGCGCCTGAGCGATCTTGATGGCCTGCGGCCGGCTCCACAGCGAGTGCAGCTCGTAGGCGACGTCCATCTTGTCGCCGCAGGCCTTGCGGATCTTTTCGAAGGGCAGCAAGCCCTTCTTCAGGTCGGCGGGAGAGATCCAGTAGCCTTGCGAAGCCTCGGCTGCGTAGTCGAGCGGCCAGATCTTCATGGCGTCGATGCCCTGCTCGAGCAGCGAGAGCGCCAACTCGTCGGCGCGATTGAGGAACGCGTCGAGGTCCTCGTACTGGCCCTTCTTGGCGTCGAGTCCGAAGTTGTCGGTGCCCTGCGTCGGCCTGGTCTGCACGTAGGAGTAGCCGGCGCAGGTGTTGTAGACCTTGATCTGATCGCGTACGCGCCCGCCGAGCAAATCGCACAGCGGCAGGTTGGCGGCCTGGCCCAGGATGTCCCACAGCGCGATGTCGATGGCCGAGCGGCCGCGCATCTCGGCACTGGCAGACGAGAAGCCGACGTAACCCGTCAGGGCGCCCTGCATGCCTTCGACGTTGCGCGGGTCGCGGCCGAGCAGAGCGGTGGCGATGATGCCGTGGATATGCGCCTCGGCGGCTTCCGGGCCATAGAACGTCTCGCCGAGACCGACCAGCCCCTCGTCGGTGTGCACCTGTACCCACAGCAGGTTGGGGAACTCGTCGACCCGGATCGTCTCGATGGCGATGACCTTCATGGTGCTCCCTCTGGTGTGATGATCGAGAAGTCCGCCATATCGCAATCGGCCGGGTGGTGACACGGACTTCTCGATCCGAATCACACCAGAACAATCAACTTGGCTAGTGTCCTTCAGATCGCGAAATTCGTTCCAATCTTGCCGCACGCCGAGACGAATGTCGCGATCAGGACACTAGTGGTGCCGCCGTGTGTGCAGCGGTTCGACGACGCATTATGTCAGCTGCGGCGCAGGCGATCTACGGCCGCCAGCTCTGAGCCTTTGTTGAAGGGCGTTGAGTGGACAAATGCCGTGCTTCGACAGGTTCAGCACTGGGACTTCGAGCCGTTCTAAGGTTCCTTAAGCCCGCTGCAGCGCCAGCACCGTCCAGCCGGCGTGGCGGCGAGCTGAGAGCAGGCGGAAGCCGGCGGCATGGTAGCGAGCGCGCACCTGATGCGCCTGATTGTTCAGCAGGCCCGATAGCACGGCGACACCGCCGGGACGCAGCGCCCGGCGCATGGCCGGCGCCAGGGCGATCAGCGGGCGCGGCAGGATGTTGGCCACCACCAGGTCGAACGAGTGCGGCCGGCGCAGCAGCGGGTGCGCGAAGCCCGCGGCCGTCACTACACGCACGCGTGCTTCGACGCGGTTGAGGTGCACGTTGGCCTTGGCGATATCAGTGGCGACGGGATCGTTGTCGCTTGCCACTACGCGGGCACGCGGCAGAATCCGCGCCGCGGCGATGGCAAGCACGCCGGTGCCGCAGCCGAGATCGAGCACGCGCGCGAAGCGCCGCCGCCGGGTCAGCGCATCGATGGCTTCGAGGCAGCCAGACGTGGTGGCGTTGTGCCCAGTGCCGAAGGCTTCGCCTGCCTCGATCTCGATGGCGAGCGGACGCAGTCCGACGCGGCTGCGGTCGTGGCTGCCGTGCACGATGAAGCGTCCGGCGAGGATCGGCGGCAGGGCGGCCTGCGAGATGGCGACCCAGTTCGCGTCGGGAACGGTCTCGATCGTTGCCCCGCCGACGCGCGTGCCGAGTCCGGAAAGCGCGCGATCAATATCGGGTGCGGATGGTTCCTGCTCGTAGTAGGCCTCGACGACGAAGGCTGCAGCCTCGTCCTCGAACAGCGTCACCGCCAGAGCGCTCGGCTCGACCACTTCGCCCAGCAATCCCGATACGGATCGACCGGCGTCGAGATCTGCCACCCGTATGCAGAGCTTGAACAGCGGCATCGCATCTCAAACACAAAGCCGCGCGAGGCATGCCCGCGCGGCTGCACATCGCCCGGAGTGGGCCAGCCTAAGCGTGACGATCGAGAGTCCGCACTATCGTGCTCGGCTGAGTCCGTGAGCGGACTTCTCGACCAGATCACACTAAGTAGACGGATGTTCCAATGTCCTTCAGATCACGAAATTCGTTCCGAGCCCGCCGCACAATGAGACGAATCTCGAGATCAGGACACTAGACCGACTCTTTCAGCTCCTTGGCGGCGCGGAACGCCACCTTCTTGCTGGCCTTGATCTTGATGGCTTCGCCGGTGGCTGGGTTGCGGCCCATGCGGGCGGCGCGCTTGCGCACCTGCAGGATGCCGAGGCCGCCGATGCGGATGCGCGAGCCTTTCTTGAGATGCTTGGTGATCGTCGACACCATCTCCTCGAGCATGGCGTTGACCTGCTTCTTGGGCAGCTCGTGCGTCTCGGAAAGGGTCTCGCTGAGGTGGCGCAGGGTGACGGTTTCGACTTTGGTGGCAGTGGCTTTGGTAGACATGGGGCTCTCCCTCTCTGAATCGGAACGAGCGAACTAGCACATATTTTGCTGCAGGAACACGCACGTGTTGGCGTATCGAAGGCTAATCCACCGGGTCCGCCGGTGGAGCCCCTGCAGCGGTTATCAGTCGGTCAATGTGGGGCCGGTTATGGGGCAGGCGGAGTGGACAAATGCCCGCAGGCCAAGTGTTTCTGATGCTTAGGGCCACGGCAGGCAGAGGCTGGCAAGCCGAGCCAGGACGGCTAAAGTGGCTGGGTGCGGGCCAAACACGGTGGGGAAACAGCATGACCACGACCAAGGGCAGATGCCAGTGCGGCGCCATCGCCTACGAGTTCGAAGGCGCGCCACGCTGGGTCATGCACTGCCACTGCGAGAACTGCCGGCGGGCAGTATCCTCGGCCGTCGCCACCTACCTGGGGGTCCGGCTGGAGCAGTTCCGCTACCTCAAGGGAGAGCCGACCTATTACGAATCTTCACCGGGCGTGAAGCGCTACTTCTGCGCCACCTGCGGGTCGCCGATGGCCTACACCGGCGAGCGCTGGCCTGGGGAGGTGCACCTGTTCCACGGCACGTTGGCCGACCCATCGCAGTGGCCGCCGACCGCACACGGCTATATCACCGAGCAGCTGCCGTGGTTCGAGGTAACCGATCACCTGCCGCGCTACGCGACGACCGCCGGCAAGGGCGCCGTGCCGGTGCGCAAGGGGCCGCGCAGTTCGTAAGAGAGTTTTCGGCGGTGCCTTCCTGGCGTCATGCTCGGCCGGCACAAAGGTGACGTCTGAAAATCACGGCTTCAAAAAATGGCAAGGGAGAGAAGCAGGAAACTGGTTATGTGCGCGGCACTGGTCGGTTTGGCTTCGCAGGCACACTACAGGCGCAGCAGACACCGACCATCAAGCGGCAGGTGCTGCAGAAAGCAGACGTGCCGGACGGCAAGAAGTTCGAGGTCGTGCTCGGCTTGGCGGAGCTGCCGGCCGGCGTCAACATCGGCCGGCATTTTCATCCGGGCATCGAGCAGGGCACGGTGATCTCGGGCGAGCTGGTCTTGATGGTCGAGGGGCAGCCGGACAACGCGTACAAGGTGGGCGAGTCCTGGCAGCTCCCGGTTGGCGTCGTGCACGATGCGAAAGCCGGGGGCGAGGGGGCCAAAGTCATCGTGGCCTACACCGTCGAGAAGGGACAACCGCTCGCCTCGCCGGCGAAGTAACGGCGACCTGCGCCGGTGGCGCCCACTCGAGTCGGCGTTCCGGCGGCGGATCAGGCGGCGTGGAAGAGGCGCACGGCCTCGTCGCATTCAAACAGGTAGAGCAGGACGCGCAGGGCTTGGCCTCGCGGAGTCGAGAGCTGCGGGTCCTGGCTCAGAATGAGGCGGGCGTCGTCGCGGGCGGCGGTGAGCAGATCGGCGAAGCCCGGCACTTCGGCGATGCGGTACTCGGGCATGCCGCTCTGGCGAGCGCCCAGCACCTCGCCGCCGCCGCGCAGCTCCAGGTCCATCTCGGCGATCTTGAAGCCGTCCTCCGTCGCCTCCATCGTCTCCAGCCGCTTGCGGGCATTCTCGCCGAGGGGAAGTGCGTGCAGCAGCATGCAGAAGCTCTCGCGCGAGCCGCGGCCGACGCGGCCTCTGAGCTGGTGCAGCTGGGCTAGACCGAAGCGTTCGGCGTGCTCGATCACCATGATGTTGGCGTTCGGCACGTCGACGCCGACCTCGATGACGGTGGTCGCCACCAGGATCTTGAGACGATTGGCGGCGAAGGCGGCCATGGTGGCGTCCTTGGCCTTGTCGGCCATGGCCCCGTGCAGCAGGCCGACATTGCTTTCACCGAACAGCTGCACCAGGTGCGCGTGGCGCTCCTCGGCGGCGGCCAGCTCGGATTTGTCCGAGCTTTCGATCAGGGGACACACCCAGTAGACCTGGGCGCCCTCGGCGAGCTGAGCGCGCAGCCGGGCGATCAGGCGCTCGATGTTGTCGACCGCCGTCTTCCTGGTGACGATCGGCTTGCGGCCGGCCGGCTTTTCGGTGAGGCGCGAGACATCAAGGTCGCCGTAATGGGTCATCAGCAGCGTGCGCGGAATTGGCGTCGCGGTCATGACGAGGACGTTGGCGCCGCCGCTGCCACCCTTGGTCTGCAGGGCGAGACGCTGGTGCACGCCGAAGCGGTGCTGCTCGTCGATGACGGCGAAGGCGAGATCGCGGAAGGCGACGTCCTGCTGGAACAGCGCGTGCGTGCCGACCAGGATGTCGATCTCGCCGGCGGCCAAGCGTTCGAGCAATTCGGTCCGCGGTCGGCCTTTCTCGCGGCCGGTGAGGAGGCCGATGCGCAGACCTGCGGCTTCGGCGAGTGGCGCTATCGTGTCGGCATGCTGGCGGGCCAGCACCTCGGTCGGCGCCATCAGGGCGGCTTGCGCGCCGCCTTCTACCGCCACGGCCATGGCCATCAGCGCCACTACCGTCTTGCCCGAGCCGACGTCGCCCTGCAGCAGCCGCAGCATGCGGTGCGGGGCGGCCATGTCCTCGGCGATCTCCCTGAGCGCCTGGCGCTGCGAGTTGGTGAGCGCGAAGGGCAGCGCATCGGCGATCAGTGCGCGGATGCGGCCGTCACCGCTGATGGGGCGCCCGCGCTGGCTCTTGTAGCTCTGCCGCACGAGAGCGAGCGCCAACTGTCCGGCGAGGAGTTCGTCATAGGCAAGCCGCATCCAAGGGGCGGACGCCGGCGAGACGTCGGCGGCGTCCTGCGGGCGGTGCAAGCTGGTAAGCGCTGCGCGGAAATCGGGCGAGGCCTGCTGCTTGAGCCAGGTCGGGTCCTGCCATTCGGGCAGCTCTGGGACCCGCTCCAAAGCCTGACGAACGGCCTTGAGGAGGACCTTGCCGGACAGGCCGGCGGTGAGGGGATAGACCGGCTCCAGCAACGGCAGGTCGGCGCGTGCTTCCGGCGCCACGATATAGTCGGGGTGCGCCATCTGCTTGACGTCGTTGTAGGCCTCGATGCGGCCGCTGATGCAGCGCATCGCCCCGACCGGCAGTTGCCGCTCGATGAACTTGCGCTCGGCATGAAAGAACACGAGGTCGATGCGGCCGGTGTCGTCCTCGCAGGTCACCTTGTAGGGTGCCTTGCTGTTGCCGCGCGGCGCCGGCTTGTGCTTGAGGACGCGCACCTCCAGCGTGGCAATGGTGCCGGGCACGGCGGCGGCGACCGTCGGCGTCGCGCGGCGGTCGATGACGCCGACAGGCGCATGCCACAACAGGTCCACCACGCGCGGCTCGGTGACGCCCGACGGCATGCGCAGCGCCTTGCGCAATAGAATCTCCATGCGCGGGCCGATGCCGGTCAGGCTCTTGGCCGAGGCAAACAGCGGTATGAGCTCGAGGGGGCGCATCAGGCGGGGATAGGCTCCTGCGGCGATGGAACTCAGCGCACGAACGCACTTTGCGAAGCGCGTTTATCGGCCTATATGACGGCCGTAAGCTGGCGAAGGTGGCGGCGGCAACTCCAACCGTCAAGCGCTGGGCCCGGATATCAAAGCCGAAGTTTCATGACCGACGACGCAGAAACGCGCCGGCGGCGTGCAGCCTATCGCGCGACGCACCGCGGGACCAAGGAAATGGACTGGGTTATCGGGCGCTTTGCCGAGCAGGCGTTGGCGAGCCTCGACGGAGCGCGGCTGGCCGCCTTCGAGGAGCTGCTGGGGCTGCCCGATCCGGTGCTGCACGAGATGGTGGTCGACGGGGCGCCGGTGGCGGATGAGAGGATTGCCGCGCTGGTCGACGAGATCCGCGCCTTTCATGGGCTGGGGGAAAAGACGTGAGGCCTCCAAGAGCAACTCATTTGCCTCCTCCGGCATCGCAGGTGCGCCTTCGATGCGAAGAGGGGGGAGGAAGAGGCGTCCGAGGTTTGGACCGGCTAACGCTGCGCGCGCTTCACACTCCAACGGCCAGGCCAAGCCGCTGGACGCATCAGGTGGGGGTGACAGCGGGCAGGCGCGTCGACATCACCTCCACCAGGAACGCAGTCGGACTTGGCCCGCCTGTGGCGTTTGATGATCCGTTGCAGATGGGCGAGCTAAGCCCGTGGCGTTCCGTCCTCCCCCCTCGAGGGGGAGGAGGAGTCCGCCAATGAACGATACGCACAAACCGCCGGCCAAGACAGAACACACCCGCGAGATCCTGACCGGCGTGCCGGACGGGCTCGGGCCGCTGGTGCTGGCCCAGCTGATCGCGGAGGCCCAAACTGCCGGCGCTGGAGCGGCGCCCCTCCTCCTGCACGTGGCCCGCGACGACCGGCGGCTGGAGGCGCTGTCGGAGGGGCTGAAATTCTTCGCCCCGCCGGTCCGGGTGATCGCTTTCCCGGCCTGGGACACGGTGCCTTACGACCGCATCGGCCCGAACGCGCAGATCGTGGCGACCCGCATCGCCGCGCTTGCCCGACTGGCGGTGGGAGCGCGCAGCAGCCCGACCGTCGTGCTGACCACCGTCAACGCCGTCCTGCAGCGCCTGCCGCCGCGCGAGTTCATCCGCAAGTCGCTGAAGACCATCGCCGCAGGGCAGCGCATGGACATGAACCGGCTGCTGCAGCGGCTTAACCTGGCCGGCTTCCAGCGCACCGGCACCGTCATGGAGCCCGGCGAATATGCCGTGCGCGGCGGCATCGTCGATGTGTTCCCGCCGGGCCGCATCACGCCGGTCCGCCTCGACTTCTTCGGCGACACGCTGGAGCAGATGAAGGCGTTCGACCCCGACACGCAGCGCACCTCGCGCATCGTGCAGAAGCTGACCCTGATGCCGATCAGCGAGGCGGCCTTCGGGCCCGATGCGGAGAAGGGCTTCCGGCGCGGCTATGTCGAGATGTTCGGCGCGGTGACGGCGGAGGACCCGCTGTACGAGGCGATCAGCGCCGGCCAGCGCTATCCGGGCCTGGAGCACTGGCTGCCGCTGTTCCATGAGCATCTGGAGACGCTGTTCGATTACATGCCTGAGGCGGCCGTCAGCTTCGATCACCTGGCCGACGAGGCGGTAGGGGAGCGGCTCACCCTGATCGCTGAGCACTACGAGGCGCGTGTCAAAGGCCTGGAGACGCTGAGCTTCGGTGCGCCACCCTACAAGCCGGTGCCGGCGGCGAGCATGTTTCTCGGCGAGCAGGAGTGGGTGAAGCTGCTGGGCGAGCGCACCGTGCGACGCATGACGGCCTTCGAGCAGGCGCCGGACGCCTCGCGCGGGGTGGTGCGTTCGTTCCAGGGCCGGGCTGGGCGCAATTTTGCGGCCGAGCGCGCCGCGGCCGACCGCAACGTGTTCGATGCCACGGCGGCGCATGTGCGCAATCTGCTGGCGCAGCAGCGGCGTGTGGTGATCGCCGCTTTCACGGCGGGCGCGCGCGAGCGCCTGGCGACCCTGCTGGCTGAGCACAAGCTCACCGACACGCGCAAGATAGACAGCTACGTGGAGGTGCTGGCACTTGCCGGCGGGCCAGACGGCGCTGGCCGTGCTCGGGCTGGAGCAGGGCTTCGAGGCACCGGGCATCGCCGTCATCGCCGAGCAGGACATCCTGGGCGACCGGCTGGTGCGGCCGCGGCGCAAGGCGCGGCGTGCGGCCGACGTCATCACCGAGGCGACCAGTCTGAACGTCGGCGACTTCGTGGTGCACGCCGATCACGGCATCGGCCGCTTCGACGGGCTCACCACCATCACGGCGCTCGGCGCTCCGCACGACTGCCTGGAGATCGGTTACGCCGGGGGCGACAAGCTCTATCTGCCGGTCGAGAACATCGAGCTGCTGACGCGCTACGGCTCGGCCGAGTCCGGCACGCAGCTCGACCGGCTGGGCGGGGCCGGCTGGCAGACCCGCAAGGCGCGCCTCAAGCAGCGCCTGCGCGAGATCGCCTCCGAGTTGATCAAGATCGCGGCCCTGCGCCAGCTGCGGCAGGCGCCCAGCATGGCGCCGCCGCACGGCTCCTACGAAGAGTTCGTGGCGCGCTTCCCCTACGACGAGACCGACGACCAGGCGGCCAGCATCCAGACGGTGCTGGACGATCTTGCTTCCGGCAAGCCGATGGACCGGCTGGTGTGCGGCGACGTCGGCTTCGGCAAGACCGAGGTGGCGTTGCGGGCCGCCTTCATCGCCGCGCTGGCTGGTTTCCAGGTGGCGGTGGTGGTGCCGACCACCCTGCTGGCGCGGCAGCACTTCGCCACGTTCCAGCAGCGTTTCAAGGGGTTGCCGATCCGGGTCGGGCAGGCCTCACGTCTCGTCAACGCCAAGGATCTGGCAGCCGTCAAGGCCGGCATCCGCGACGGCACCATCGACATCGCGGTCGGCACGCACGCCCTGCTCGGCAAGTCGATCGCCTTCCAGCGCCTCGGCCTGCTGATCGTCGACGAGGAGCAGCACTTCGGCGTCGCGCACAAGGAGCGCTTGAAGCAGCTGCGCGAGGACGTGCACGTGCTCACCCTGACCGCCACGCCCATCCCGCGCACGCTGCAATTGGCACTGTCGGGGGTACGCGAGCTGTCGCTGATCACCACGCCGCCGGTCGACCGGCTGGCCGTGCGCACCTACATCTCGCCGTTCGACCCGGTCATCATCCGCGAGGCGCTGCGGCGTGAGCGCTATCGCGGCGGACAGAGCTTCTACGTGGTGCCGCGCATCTCTGACCTCGAGGATGTCGCGGAGTTCCTCGCCGAGCAGACGCCGGAGCTGCGGATCGGGCGGGCGCACGGGCAGCTGGCGCCGAGCACGCTGGAGGACGTCATGACGGCGTTCTACGACGGCCAGTACGATGTGCTGTTGTCGACGGCGATCGTCGAGTCGGGCCTCGACATTCCCAACGCCAACACGCTGATCGTGCATCGCGCCGACATGTTTGGCCTCGCCCAGCTCTACCAGCTCAGGGGCCGCGTCGGCCGTTCCAAGACGCGCGCCTACGCCTACTTCACCACGGCCAACGGCGAGAAGCTGTCGGCCGGCGCCGAGCGGCGGCTCAAGGTGCTGCAGTCGCTCGACACGCTGGGCGCGGGTTTCTCGCTGGCCAGCCACGACCTTGACATCCGCGGCGCAGGCAACCTGCTGGGCGAGGAGCAGTCGGGCCATATCCGCGAGGTCGGCTTCGAGCTTTACCAGTCGATGCTGGAGGAGGCGGTGGCGGCGCTCAAGGGCGGCGATCTCGGCGAGACGCAGGATCAGTGGAGCCCGCAGATCTCGCTCGGTGCGGCCGTGCTCATCCCGGAGAGCTACGTCGCCGACCTGCAATTGCGACTGGGACTCTATCGCCGCCTGTCGCTCTTGGAGAAGCGCGCCGATATCGATAATTTCGCCGACGAACTGGTCGACCGCTTCGGCGAGCTGCCTACCGAGGTCACCCACCTGCTCGACGTGATGGAGATCAAGGGGCTGGCGCGGATCGCCGGTCTGGCGCAGGTCGACGCTGGCCCCAAGGGCGCAGTGATCGGCTTCCGCAAGAACCAGTTCGCCAATCCCGAGGGGCTGGTCGCCTTCATGCAGAAGTCGCGCGGCAATGTGAAGATGCAGGCCGACCACAAGCTGGTGTTCAAGGCCGACTGGGACCTGCCCGAGACACGGCTCAAGGGCGTTCGTGCGCTGGTGGCGCAGCTGGCGGAGATCGCCGGGCAAGGCAAGAAGGCGGCTTAGCGCCGATGTCGAACCGCGTGCTGAGCCTGTCGAAGCACGGTCTGGTAGACCGGGTGCCCTTCGACAAGCTCAGGGCGGGAGAGAACGTCCGGCCGTCCAGTATGGGACAGCTCACCGGCTAAGATGCGGGCAGGGGATACGCGTGTCGTAGCCGTAGGGCTTGTAGGTGCCGTCCGTCGGATCGAAGGAGCGGAACTTGCGCCGGCACAGCTCGAGAGCGTCGGGGCTTGCCGTTAGCATGCGCAGGTTGCCTCCGGCAGTTCCCGTGCCTGGCTCCTGCGGTTCCGGCTTGTCGGCGCTGCCCGAGTTGATGACCCTGGCATCCGGCCTGCCCGTACCGGCCGGCAACTCGCCCGGGCTCAGAGCACGTGACGTGACGTCGGGCGCGAGCTTGGCATCATCAGGCGCACCCGCCTGCCTTGGCTCGGCAGGAGAGCCGGCCGGTTTTTGCGCAGCGGCGCTGTCAGCCGACTTGGACCGATCCAGGGCGATATCGGCGATGGAGGACGTGCTCAGAGGGTGTTTCGACAGGCTGTCGGCGTGCTTTTGCGCAGCGGCCGGCTGCAGGGGAACCGAGGGTTTGGCAGTCGAGCTTACCGACGCCGGCCCGGAAGGAGGCACCAGCCAGGCCGAGAACCTGCCGGTTGCAAAGCCGAACAGGACGCCGGCCAACGCAATGGCCAAAGCTCCCAGCATGCGGTTGTCGATCATGGCAGTCCCCGGCGCAGGTGATCGCTGCACGTCGGACAACCACGCTCCGACGCGTCGGTTCCACGATCACGCCAATTGCACGCCCATTGACGGGTGGTCAATCTTCAGCTCCACCAGAAGGTGTGGATTAAGGCAACAGGTCACGGGCGCAACATGCTCACTCCCTCGTTCGACTTGATTCGTCGCACGCTCGACGTGGAGGCGGCCTGCGTCCTGTCGCGTCTGCAGGTTCTTGAGCGGCTGATCGGCAATCCGGTCGGCATCGGCCATCGGCGCCTGGAAGGTGGGGTCACGGCGTTGATGGCGCGCCAGCTGCCGGTGCCGTACTTCAATGGCGTGTTCGGTCTCGGGGCGGGGCACGAGGCGCATATCGAGCCGCTGCTGGCCTGGTATCGCGAGCACGGCGTGGCGCCTCGCTTCGAGGTGGTGCCGGGCGTGGCGACGATCGAACTCTGCCGTGAGCTGGCCCGGCTCGGTTGCTTCCAGTCGGACTTCCACTGCTCGCTCTTCTGCGAGCCCGATGTTGCGATGGCCGACAACGAGCTGCTCGCCATCGAGCGCGTGACGCGCACGGGGCTCGACGAGTTTCTCGACACGTATGCCGCCGCTTGGAACATCCCGGACGCCGCGGGCTTCAAAGCCAACACGCGCGGCTGGATCAACGAGCCGGGCTGGTCGCTCTATCTTGGCCGCATCAAAGGTAAGGCCGCCGCCACAGGGATCCTCTACGTCAAGGACAAGGCTGGCTACTGCGCGGATGCGGCGACCGTCCCCGCCTTCCGCGGCCGCGGCCTGCAGACGGCGCTGCTGCACCGGCGCATCGCCGATGCCAGCGCCGCCGGTGTGGACTTCATCTGCAGCGGTGCCGACTTCCTGTCGGCCAGCCATCGCAACATGGAGCGGGCCGGCATGCGGCTGCAGTTCGTGCGCGCCGTCTGGACGACGCGGTAGGGCTCAATACCAGACCCCCGGCCAACGGGTGCGGGGCCGCAGCGCGGCGGCGCCGGCGAGTGCGGCAAACGGCTCCGGCGCCACCTCGATCGGCGACAGCGTCTGGCGGCCCTCCGCATCGCGCAGGCGCGCGACGCGCTCCTCGGTGGTCGGGTGCGAGCGTAGCAGCGACGGCTGCGGGATGCGCCGGCCCGGTACCGGAAACGCCAGGTCCTCCCAGAAGCGGCCCTGGTAGCGCTCGAGCTTGCGCAGGGCGGAAACGAGCCCGCGCGGCGTGCCGGCCAGGAATGCACCCTCGAGGTCGGCGTCGTACTCGCGCGTGCGCGACAGGCCCAGCTGCAACAGGCTGCCGATGCTGGGCGCCAGGTACAGGATCAGCAGGCCCATCAGCGACAGGTCGCCTTCGCCGGCCAGGATGCGCGGCAGGTGGAAGAAGGCAAGAAACAGCGCCAGGTAGGACAACATCTGCGTGAAGCGCGTCATGACGTCGGCGAGACCCATCACCGCCAGATCGTTGTTGCGCACGTGGCTGATCTCATGCGCCAGCACGCCGGCGAGCTCGTCGGGGGTGAGCCGGCGCAGCAGGCCTTCGGTGATGCCGATTACGGCCTTCTCGGGCCGCCCGGTGGCGAACGCGTTCAGCGTCGCGCTCGGTATGATGTAGACCTCCGGCACCGCGGGCAGCTCGGCACGACGGCTGAGTGCGGCGACGATCGGCGTGATCTGATCACCTCCGCGCGGGTCGAGCCTGGTCGCCCGGTACATGCGCATCACCATCTCGGGTGGTACGCGCGGCGCGAACAGGTAGAGGCCGAGGATCCACACCATCGTCACGATCACCCCCGGCCACGACCACAGCAGCCACGCCGAGAAGGCCGTGACGATCGTCAATCCGCCGACCAGCAGCAGCGATTGCCGGACGTTGCGGGCCTTGTGCGCGCGGCGGCGGCTGGCGTCGAGCATGGCGACCGAAGCTCCCCAATCAAGGCGTCGGTCCCCGAGGCGACCGTGCCCTCAGAGTATGGGTATTGCCGAGCGGTTGTGGAAGTTCACTATCGTGCGAGGAAGGTGCTGATGCGCTGTCTCGCTGCCTGCGCGAGCTGCTGGGCCTGCGCACGCGCGGCGCGGGTGGTGACCAGCAGGCGCCGTCGCCACAGCCGCAGCGTCGGACGCATCTGCCACCATTGGCGCATGATGAGCCGGCGTGCGCGCTCCTTCCAGATCCGGCCGACCCGCCAAACGAACGAATTGTGCACGCTTTCGACCAGCGCATCCTTCCACGGCATGACGGTGTCATAGCCGCTCGCGAACCAGCCGATCTGCATCAGAGCCGGCTGGGTGAGCAGGAACAGGCGGGCGATCAGCGCCGTCGCCACCACCTTGGCGGCCAGAAACAGCAGCGTGGCCAGCACGATCTGGCCGCGTGCGATCAGGAATATGGCGAGAAACTTGAGCGGCAGCAGCAGCGCCGTCGGCAGTGCGAACACGATCAGCGCGGCATAGGGCGGCAAGCGGGCGATGGCCGTCTCGACGGCGGCCCACGGTTGCCACCTGGCCAGCCGGCCGAGCAGATTTGCGAGCGGTTGCCAGCCCCACTCCTCGAACACGATGATGAGGGCCAGCAGCATCTGCAGGATGCTGCGCAGGATTGGCTTGGCGACGCTCCAGAAAGCCGCCAGCGCCGGACCGAGGTGACGCATGGCCTCGCGCATGAGACGCAACCAGCCGATGCCGGCGCGGCGCAGGGTGCGCGGCAGCTGGTGGGTGGTCGGGGATGGTCTTGGGCCGTCGTCCATATTGCGCTTGGTTCTCTCCTCGCTGAGGACGGTACCGCGTGCCGGTTCGCTCAGCGTTAAGAGGAGATGCAACCTGGAACGCGAGTGAGGCGATGGCTGGCCGAGCCGATGCCTTTCTTGCGTCAGCTGCGCGGCAGGACCTCGCCGACCTTGAGCGGGCCGTCCGGCTCACCGTCATCTGCGCCTGAGGCCGCGACGGCGGGGTCGAGGCGTCCGCCGGTGATCTTTGGCCGCTGGATCGCCTGCTCGGCTTCCAGCGCCTGCGCCAGTTCCTCGCGCGCCTTCTCGGCCTGGCGCTGGCGGTTCCAGAGGCTGGCGTAGAGGCCATCCTTGGCCAGCAGCTCGGCGTGCGTGCCCTGCTCGACCAGGCGGCCGGCATCCAGCACCAGGATGGCGTCGGCGCCGACGATGGTCGACAGCCGGTGCGCGATCACCAGCGTGGTGCGGTTGCGCGCGATCTTGTCGAGGGCGTCCTGGATCTCCTTCTCGGTGTGGCTGTCGAGCGCACTGGTCGCCTCGTCGAGGATCAGGATGGGCGGGCCCTTGAGGATGGTGCGGGCGATGGCCACGCGCTGCTTCTCGCCGCCGGACAGCTTCAAGCCGCGCTCACCGACCATGGTGTTGTAGCCTTCGGGCAGCCGGCTGATGAATTCGTCGATCTGGGCGAGGCGAGCGGCCTCGCGCACCTCCTGGTCGCTCGCCTCGGGCCGGCCGTAGCGGATATTGTAGAGGATGGTGTCGTTGAACAGCACGGTGTCCTGCGGGACCACGCCGATGGCGGCGCGCAGGGAACTTTGCGTCACGTCGCGGATGTCCTGGCCGTCGATGGTGACGCGGCCGCCGGCCACATCGTAGAAGCGCAGCAGGATGCGCGAGACCGTCGATTTGCCGGCGCCCGACGGCCCGACGATCGCCACCAGCTTGCCGGCCGGCACCGTGAAAGACAGGCCGTCGAGGATCAGCCGCTCAGGGTCGTAGTGGAAGCGCACGTTCTCGAAGCGGATGGTTGCGCCCGCGACGACCAGCGGCTGGGCGCCGGGGCGGTCCTCCACCTCCGGCTTCTGCTCCAGCACGTCCATCATGCGCTCGATGTCGATCATCGACTGCTTGATCTCGCGGTACACCATGCCCATGAAGTTGAGCGGGATGAACAGCTGCAGCAGCAGGGCATTGACCAGCACGAAATCACCGACCGTCTTGCGACCGGCGGCGACGTCCAGTCCGGCCATCACCATGCACAGCGTCAGCGCCACGATGAAAATAACGGCTTGTCCGGTGTTGAGGACGGCGAGCGAGGTGTAGCTTCTGATGCTGGCCTGCTCGTAGGCCGCCACCGAGCGGTCGTAGCGGTGCGCCTCGCGTTGCTCGGCGCCGAAGTATTTGACCGTTTCGTAATTGAGCAGGCTGTCGATCGCCTTGGTGTTGGCGTCCGTGTCGCTCTCGTTCATGGCGCGGCGGATGCTGATGCGCCAATCGGTGGCGCGCACCGTGTACCAGAGATAGAGCACGATCATCGCCGAGACGGTCAGCACATAGCGCCAGTCGAACGACCACGCACAGACGCCGAGCACGAGGGCGAACTCGACGATGGTCGGCACGAACGTCATCAGCGTCATGCGCGTGATGTTCTCGATGCCCGCCCGGCCGCGCTCGAGCACGCGGGTCAGCCCGCCGGTCTTGCGCTCCAGATGGAAGCGCAGGGAGAGGCGATGCATGTGCTCGAAGGTGCTGCGCGCCAGCCTGCGCACGGCGTGCAGGGCGACCTTGGCGAACATGCCCTCGCGCACCTGCACGAGCAGCGTCATGGCAATGCGCGTGAGGCCGTAGAGGATGATTGCCGCCGCCGGCGCTCCGAGCAGCCAGGGAAGCGTCTCGGAGACTGGCACGTGGCCACCTGCCGCCGCCACCAGCGCGTCGGTCGCCCACTTGAAGGTGAAGGGCATGGCGACGGTGACGAGCTTGGCCGCCAGCATCAGCAGCAGCGAGATGATCACCGTGCGCTGCAGATCCGGTCGGTCCGCTGGCCACACGTAGGGAGCGAGGCCCTTCAGGACACGTAGCTGCTCGGGGCTGGGGCGCAGCCGCCCGGTCACGCGTGCCGCCACGCCGCCAGCCTTGGCGGGAGGGATCGGTCGTTGCATGCGCGAGGCTCTAGAGCCAGATCGTCCTGAAGGGAAGCACTTTGGCTTCCATCAGAACGTGAATCCCACTCTTCACTCGAGAAACAGAGCAGGATTTACGCTTCGGCCACCACGCATCGATCAGGGCGAGGTCATTCCAGCCGCAGCGATCCTGCTCGAGCCTTCGCAGTGGACGGTGTCGACTGTGCGGTGCCCTCACAAACGCGCCGTCAAGCCTTGGCCTTGCCCGGTGCCGGCGGCAGATAGATGCGTTGGCAGGGGAAGATGCGGTGCGGATTGCGTATCGTCTTCCGGTTCGCGGCGAAGATGCGCTTGTAGCGCCAGCCGGCCTTGTAGTGCCGTTCGGCTACGCCCCACAGGGTGTCGCCCTGCTTCACCACGTACCAGCCGGGCAGCGCCACGTCGTTGCCAGCGGCTTCGCAGGTGCGAGATGAGCCGGCGTCGCGGTGGTCCGGCCGCTTCGACGTGGCGGTGGCCATCCGCTGCTTCTTCGTCTCCTCGGCCTTGGCTGCATCTTCGGCCTTCTTGGATTCGGCGACCTTCCTGGCCTGCTCTGCCTTGGCGGTCTCCTCCGCTTTCTTTGCGTCCGCCTTCTCCTTGGCGATGCGGCGATCCTCGATGCGCTTGCGTTCCTCATCCTCAGCCTTCTTGGCCGCGGCGAGCTTGCGGTCCTGCTCGGCCTTGGCAATCACAGCCTTCCTCGCCTCCTCAGCCTGCTTGGCCTCGGCCAGTCTCTTGGCCCGCTCGGCCCTGGCCGCGTCCTCGAGCTTCCTGGTGTCCTCGCCCTTTTTGGCCTCCGCTTCCTTCCTGGCTTGCTCGGCCTTGGCCGCTTCTGCCTTCCTGTCGTCTTCGGCCTTCTTGGCTTCGGCGGCCTTCTTGGCTTGCTCGGCCTTGGCCGCTTCCGCCTTCCTGTCGTCCTCAGCCTTCTTGGCTTCGGCCGCCTTTTTGGCCTGCTCGGCCTTGGCCGCTTCCGCCTTCCTGTCGTCCTCAGCCTTTTTGGCTTCGGCGGCCTTTTTGGCCTGCTCGGCCTTGGCCGCTTCTGCCTTCCTGTTGTCCTCAGCCTTTTTGGCTTCAGCAGCCTCCTTGGCCTTGGCCGCGTCCTCGGCTTGCTTTGCGTCCTCGGGCTTCTTGGTAGCCTCGGCCGTCTTGACCTCCGCCTTCTTGAAGGGCTCGCCCCTCTTGCCATCGTCGATCGGTAGCAGCGACAGCTCTTTGGCACGCTTGGAGGCGGCCATGTGGTCGACGGCGCGCGCCGTCTGGTCCGCGAGCCGCTTCTCCTCGGCAAGCCGGGCCGCGAATTCTGCCAGGCGCTTGCTTTCCGCGTCCGACTTTTCCTTGGCTATGCGTCGTTCCTCGACGCGCTTGCGCTCGTCGTCCTCCGCCTTTTTGGCGTCGGCCATCTTCTTGGCTTGACCGGCCTTTGCGTCGTCTTCCGCGTTCTTTGCGTCTTCGGTCTTCTTGGTGTCAGCAACCTTTTTGGCCTGGTCGGCCTTGGCTGCGTCATCCGCTTTCTTGGCGTCCTCTGCCTTCTTCGCGTCATCGGCCTTCTTGGCGTCGGCAGTCTTCTTGGCCTGGTCGGCCTTGGCCGCGTCATCCGCTTTCTTGGCGTCCTCCGCCTTCTTCGTGTCGTCGGCCTTCTTGGTGTCCTCAACCTTCTTGGCTTCGGCCGTCTTCTTGGCCTGCTCGGCCTTGGCTGCAGCCTCGGTCTTCTTGGCCTCTTCCGCCTTCTTGGCCTGCTCGACCTTCAAGGCCTCCTCGGTGATGCGGACCTCCTCGGCGCGCTTGGCCGCATCGGCACGGCGGGCCTCCGCGAGCCGGCGCTCCTCCTCGGTCTTGGGTGCCTCGGTCGGTTTGGATTTTTCCGCACCAGGCGTTGTCGACGGCACTTTGGGTCCCGGCAGGGGATCCTTGACCTCGTCTTTCTTGACCAGTGCCTGGGCCTGCTGGGCGCGACGCTTGTCGGCGTCGGCCTTGGCGTCGGGCGGCGCCGCGCGTTCGGCGAGCTTGCGCACCAGCATCTGGAACTTTTCGCTCGACTGCGTCAGCCAGTCGCTGCCCTTGCCGCTCTGGCCGCTCTTTTCCGCAGCTGTGTTGCTGGGCGGGACTTTCTTCTCGGCTGGCGCCGTCGCCTTTTCTGTGAGTGTCGTCGCCGGCTTCTTGGCCGGCTCCTGCACCTGCGCTAGACGCTGCATTAGATGTCGGTACTCGCGGCCCGCATGCTCGATCCAGCCTTCCGCCTGCGCCACGCGCTGCGGGCGCTCGAAATCGTCAAAGCGCTCGGAGGCGGCCTGGGCGAGTTCTTCCGCGCGTTGCCGCAACGGATCACCGACGCTGTTTCCGGTCTGCGCATAAGCCAGGGCACCCGACATGGCCAATACGGCCGCCGCGGTCGCACCAAGACGAGCCACCTTCATGACGCGCTGCCTCCCCATCTCCCTCGTCGCCTTGCCCCTAAACGGCAATCTTTTCCGGCCATTGTGCCGGAATGCTACGAGTGCCCGTTAATCACGCGCGTTAAACTTAACCAGATACGGCTCCGCGGGCAAATTGCTCTTGCGTGGCATGCTTACCAGCCGGCAGAAGCGATGCTGGATGAGCACTTCTATGCCCCAATTTGGCCGCGGCCCGGGCCCTACGATTTGGGAACGTGCGGACCCATATGATGAAAGCAACGAGAACAAGGATAGAGAATGGGAGACCGTCGTCAGCAACGTAAGGCGCATATGCAACAGAGGAGTTCCAAGACCGCCGGCTCCCAGCCCCAGATTCGCAACGTATGTGTCTATTGCGGCTCTAACTCCGGTGCCGATCCGGCGTATGCGGAAGCCGCACGCAAGCTTGGGCAACTGCTTGCCGAGGGTCATGTCGGCCTCGTCTACGGTGGCGGCAGCCTCGGGCTGATGGGCGAGCTGGCCCGCTCGGTGCTCGAGCACGGCGGCCGGGTGACGGGCATCATCCCGGGCTTCCTGTCTGAGCGTGAGCGCATGCTGCGCGATGCCGACGAGCTGATCGTCGTCGAGGACATGCATCAGCGCAAAAAGCTGATGTTCGACAGATCCGACGCCTTCGTCGCCCTGCCGGGCGGCATCGGCACCCTGGAGGAGCTGGTCGAGCAGCTGACCTGGGCCCAGCTCGGCCGCCATGCCAAGCCGATCGTGCTGGTCGACGTCAAAGGCTTCTGGACGCCATTCCTGGACCTGATCGGACACATGAAGGCGCAATCCTTCATCCGCCCCAACATGGACGTGACCTTCCGTCGAGTGGAGCGCGTCGAGGACGTGCTGCCCACCATCCACGCCGCCGCCGAGCCGCCCAGGAAGGCGGAGGAGGCCGTGGTGGTGGAGAAGTTCTGAGATCGATACCCGTCATCCGGGTGTTGCGAACTCTTCCCAGTGATAGCCCTGCAGGTAGAGCAGGCCTGTGAGGTCGCCGTGCCTGATCGAGGCCGGGGCCGTAGCGGCGACCACCGGCTTGGCGCGGAAGGCAACGCCGAGCCCGGCGGCGCCGATCATGGCGAGATCGTTGGCGCCATCTCCTACAGCCAGCGCATCGGCCGGGGCCAGACCGCGCTCGCGCGCCAGCCGCTCGAGCGCCGCGAGCTTGGCCTCGCGACCCAGGATCGGTTCGGCCACCGTGCCGGCGATCCTGCCGTCGGCGATGTCGAGGTGGTTTGCCTGCTCGATGTCGAAGCCCAGGCGCGGCGCGACCCTCTGCGTGAAAAAGTCGAACCCTCCGGAGACGAGCGCGCAATAGGCGCCGTTTTTGCGCATGGTGGCGATCAGCGTTTGTGCGCCTGGCATGAGCGTAACGCGCTGCGCATAGAGATCGTCGAGTACGCGAGCGTCCAGCCCCTTGAGCAGGCCGACACGCTCCTTGATGGCCGCCTCGAAGTCCAGTTCGCCGCGCATCGCCCGCTCGGTGATGGCGGCGATCTCGGGTCGCAGGCCGGCGTACTCGGCCAGCTCGTCCAGGCATTCCTGCTCGATGATGGTCGACTCCATGTCGGCGACCAGCAGCTTCTTGCGCCGGTGCGCAGGTTCGTCGGGGACGATGTTGACGTCGATCGGGCCTGGCGCCAACGCTGCGGAGATGCGGCTCCTGAGCGGCGCCACATCCTCGGCCTCCTCGGCAATGAGCAGGGCTTCCCAGGCATCGCCCGGCGCGAGCCAGCGCTCCCGGATAATCTCGCGGCCGGTGAGCAGCAGGCGGGCGGCCTCGACCGCCGCCGCATCCAGCGCGGCGGCTCCGACTGGCCCGGTCAACACCAGGGCGTAGCTTTGCACGTTGGACATCGGCTCAGCCTGCCTGTTGCGAGTGGGGACCGCTTCCAGGATCGGCCCGCAGCTGCAGGAACACCACGGCGATGGCAACCACGACCGCCACCAGCAGGCTCCAGAACGCGGTCAGATAGTAGAGCAGCGCCGCCGCTGCGCAGCCGAAGGCGAAGGCGGCGATGCTGCGGAAGATGCGCTCGAAGCGACCGCGCACCTCAGGTGGCGCCACGCCGCGCAGCAGGTCCACCGCATCCAGGACAGCCTGCGTCGTATTGTTGGTCATGATGGTCGTGGGCGGCACGCTGGCAAAATGCACGCGCTGGATGGCATTCTGCAGCGCCATGGCGGCAATGCCGGCAAGACCGGCCAGCAACGCCGTCGGTACATCACTATTGGGGAAGGGGCCGAACGCCACGCCAAGCATCAGGAAGGCCAGCAGGCACAGCGTCTTGGCCGCCAGCAGCAGCGTCAGCGTGGGCATCTGCCGGCGGGTCAGCTCGGCGCCTGCGAGCCGCGCCAAAGCCACCACCGCCACGAACTCCGGCAGTGCCAGCATCTTGCCGACGGCTCCGTGCGTGCCAAGCACCAGCGCCGCGGCAAACGTGACGAAGTTGCCGGTGACGTGCGCGGTGAACAGGCCCTGCAATCCGAGGAAGCCCACCGTATCGACGAAACCCGCATTGAAGCTCAGCAGCGCCGTCAGGGGTTGCTTCATGGCCTGTAGCCTTCAGGGCGATTGCAACGAGCGATGATCATCCAGCTTTCTCCGCGCGGGCGATCGCCTCGCTGATCAGGCGCTTGGCTTCGGCGGCGTCGCCCCAACCGTGCATCTTCACCCACTTGCCGGGCTCCAGGTCCTTGTAGTGCTCGAAGAAGTGCTGCACCTGCTCCAGCGTAATGCGCGGCAGGTCGGTGTAGTTGAACGCCCGCTCGTAGCGCTTGGTCAGTTTGGGCACGGGCACCGCCAGGATCTTCTCGTCGCCGCCGGCGTCATCCTCCATCTTCAGCACGCCGATCGGCCGCACGTTGATGACGGCGCCCGGCACGATGGGCCGCGTGTTGGCGACCAGCACGTCGATCGGATCGCCGTCCTCGGACAGGGTGTGCGGCACGAAGCCGTAGTTGCCCGGATAGCGCATGGGCGTGTGCAGGAAGCGGTCGACCACCAGTGTGCCCGCCGCCTTGTCCATCTCATATTTGATAGGCTCGCCGCCGATCGGCACCTCGATGATGACGTTGACGTCGTCGGGCGGATTGATCCCGACCGCGATGGCATCGATGCGCATGGACTGTGCTCCGTGAAGGACAACCGCGCTTTGCGCGCGCCCGTATTGATCTTGCGGGCGCCGCGGGAGTAACTGGATCCATGTCCCGCAGGGCCGATGCGACCGCCATCCTTATTGCCGGGCCGACGGCCAGCGGCAAGTCGGCTCTCGCCCTGGCAGTCGCCGAGCGGGTCGGCGGGGTCGTCGTCAATGCCGACAGCATGCAGGTTTACCGCGAGCTTGCGATCCTGACCGCGCGGCCTTCGGAGGCCGATCTGGCAAGGGCGCCGCATGCGCTGTACGGCTTCGTGAGCGGGGCTGAGGCCTATTCCGCCGGCCGCTATGCCGTCGACGCCGCGCACGCCGTCACCGAGGCGCGCGCGCAGGGCCGCATGCCGATCGTCGTCGGCGGCACCGGGCTCTACTTCAAGGCGCTGCTGGAGGGGCTCTCGCCGGTCCCGGCAGCCGACCCGGAGGTGCGCGCCTACTGGCGCGGCCAGGCTGCCAAGAGGCCGGCGACGGAGCTGCATGCGCTGCTGGCTGAGCGCGATCCGGAGATGGGGGCGCGCCTGATGCCGACCGATCCGCAGCGCATCGTACGCGCGCTCGAGGTGCTGGAAAGCACCGGCCGGTCGCTGGCGGCCTGGCAGCGCGAGCCCGGCACGCCGGTGCTCAGCGAGGACGAGACCGTGCGCCTGCTCGTGTTGCCCGACCGCGATGTGGTCGGCTCCCGCATCGATGCCCGGTTCGATGCCATGCTGGCCGGAGGCGCGGTCGAAGAGGTGCGCCGGGCGCTGGCCTGCCGGTTCTCAGACGAACTGCCGATGATGCGGGCGCTCGGAGTGGCGCCACTCGCCGCCCATGTGCGCGGCGAGCTGCAACTGGATGCCGCCGCGACAACTGCCAAGACCGAAACGCGGCAATACGCCAAACGGCAGGCGACGTGGCTGCGGAGAAATATGCGTTCTTGGAAACCTATCGATACGCAACAAATGGAAAACATTGCTCGCGGAGACTTGGCACTTATTGATCCTTAGTCGTTGACCCATCTTCGTCCCCCCGATACAAGTCGCGCCGAATGCGGCCCGTAACCGGCCGCCGAGTGGAGTTCGTGACATGACATTGAAGATGTCGGGCGCCGAAATGGTCATCCGGGCGCTGGCCGACCAGGGGGTCGAGCACGTGTTCGGCTATCCCGGCGGGGCGGTGCTGCCGATCTATGACGAGCTGTTCCAGCAGGACAAGGTCAAGCACGTCCTGGTGCGCCAGGAGGGCGGTGCGGTGCACGCCGCCGAGGGATATGCGCGCTCGACCGGCAAGGTCGGGGTGGTGCTCGTGACTTCGGGTCCGGGTGCCACCAACGCCGTCACCGGCCTCACCGATGCGCTGATGGATTCGATTCCCGTGGTCTGCATAACGGGCCAGGTGCCGACCCATTTGATCGGCAATGACGCCTTCCAGGAGTGCGACACGGTCGGCATCACCCGGCCCTGCACCAAGCACAACTGGCTGGTCCGCAACGTCGATGACCTGGCCCGCGTGCTGCACGAGGCGTTCTACGTCGCCCGCACGGGCCGGCCCGGTCCGGTGGTGGTCGACGTCCCCAAGGATGTGCAGTTCGCCCCCGGAACCTACACCGGCCCCAAGGACGTCAAGCACAAGACCTATCAGCCACGCCTGAAGGGTGAGCCGGCGGCCATCGCGCAGGCCGTCGAGCTGATGTCGCACGCCAGGAAACCGGTGCTCTATACGGGCGGCGGCGTCATCAACTCGGGACCCAAGGCCAGCCAGCTGTTGCGCGAGCTGGTGCGGCTGACCGGCTTTCCCATCACCTCGACCTTGATGGGCCTAGGTGCCTTCCCGGCTGCCGGCAAGGAGTGGCTCGGCATGCTCGGCATGCACGGCACCTACGAGGCCAACCTCGCCATGCACGATTGCGACGTGATGGTGTGCATCGGCGCGCGCTTCGACGACCGCATCACCGGCCGCATCGACGCCTTCTCGCCACGTTCCAAGAAGATCCACATCGACATCGATCCGTCCTCGATCAACAAGAACGTCAAGGTGGACGTGCCCATCATCGGCGACGTCGCCTATGTGCTGGAGGAGATGATCCGTACCTGGAAGGCCAAGGCCGCCACGGTCGACAAGACGGCGCTCAAGTCCTGGTGGGCGCAGGTCGACAAGTGGCGCGCCAAGAAATGCCTGACCTACAAGCCGCTCGAAGACGTGATCATGCCGCAGTACGCCATCCAGCGGCTGTACGAGCTGACCAAGGACCGCGACGTCTACATCACCACCGAGGTCGGCCAGCACCAGATGTGGGCAGCGCAGTTCTTCCGCTTCGAGGAGCCGAACCGCTGGATGACCTCCGGCGGCCTCGGCACCATGGGCTACGGCCTGCCGGCCGCAATCGGCGCGCAGATGGCGCATCCGAAGTCGACGGTCATCGACATCGCCGGCGATGCCTCGATCCTCATGAACATCCAGGAGATGTCGACGGCCGTGCAATACCGGCTGCCGGTGAAGGTGTTCATCCTCAACAACCAGTACATGGGCATGGTGCGGCAGTGGCAGCAGTTGCTGCACGGCAACCGCATCTCCGAGAGCTACACCGACTCGCTGCCCGACTTCGTCAAGCTGGCCGACGCTTACGGCGGTATCGGCATCCGCTGTGACAAGCCCGGCGATCTCGATGACTGCATCAAGCAGATGCTGAACGCGCCCAACGACAGGCCGGTGCTGTTCGACTGCCGTGTCGCCGCGCTCGCCAACTGTTTCCCGATGATCCCATCAGGCAAGGCGCATCACGAGATGCTGCTGGGCGAGGACGTCACCGAGGAAGAGATCGACAAGGCGATCGGCAAGGAAGGCAAGGTGCTGGTGTAGCACTCCCCTCTCCCCGTTCTTCGGGGAGAGGGTCGGGGTGAGGGCAGCCGCTTGCTCCTTCCCCGTGACAGCCTCACCCTAGCCCTCTCCCCACGGAAAAGTGGAGAGAGGGAATACCGGCGACCCGCAACACGAGCAAGCCAATGCCCAACACCCAGCCCAAGTCCGCCTACTTCATCGAGGAGCGCCACGACAAGTCGGAGGCACACACGCTGTCCGTGCTGGTCGACAACGAGCCGGGCGTACTGGCGCGCATCGCCGGGCTGTTCTCCGGCCGCGGCTACAACATCGACAGCCTGACGGTGTCGGAAACCGAGCACGCCAAGCACCTGTCGCGCTTCACCATCGTCACCACCGGCACGCCGATGGTGCTGGGCCAGATCAAGAGCCAGCTTGAGCGGCTGGTCAACGTGCACCGCGTCGTCGACCTGACCGTGGCCGGCGATCCGCTGGAGCGCGAGCTGGCGCTGCTCAAGGTGGTGGGCAAAGGCGAGAAACGCATCGAGGCGCTGCGGCTCGCCGAGATCTTCCGCGCCGATGTGATCGACGCGTCGACCGAGCACTTCGTGTTCGAGCTGACGGGGCGCACCAGCAAGATCGAGCAGTTCATCTCCATTATGATGGAGCTGGGCCTCACCGAGGTGTCCCGTACCGGCATCGCCGCCATCGCCCGCGGCCCCAAGGGGATGTGAGGCGGCACCCGTTCTGCACCTCCACCGCGACACGGCAGCCCTCAAACGGAGCGCACGCGATGGCTTCTGATCTGGCATGGGCGCTGTTGGGCTTCGTAGTCGTGACCCTGTTCACGCCCGGACCCAACAACACCATGCTGATGTCCTCCGGCCTCAACTTCGGCTTCCGCCAGGGTTTGCCGCATCTATGGGGCGTGGCGCTCGGGTTCGCCGTGATGGTGCTGGCCGTGGGCCTGGGACTGGGCGCGGTGTTCCAGGCCATTCCGGCGCTCTACACCGTGCTCAAGTATGTCGGCGCGGCCTACCTGCTGTACCTCGCCTGGCAGATCGCCACGGCGGGCCCGCCCGAGCAGGAGGGCGCCGCGCACGGCCGGCCCATCACATTTCTGGAAGGCGCGGCATTTCAGTGGGTGAACCCGAAGGGCTGGGTGATGGCGGTCGGCGCGGTTTCCACCTACGCGGCCGTGGCGACCTTTCCGGGCAACGTGCTGCTGATCACCTTCCTGTTCGGCACGCTCGGCATCCTGTCGAGCGCAACCTGGCTCGGCTTGGGCACGAGCCTGCGCCGGCTGCTGAAGAGCCCCCGCACCGTGCGCGCCGTCAACATCGGCATGGCCGTGCTGCTGGTCGCCTCGCTGTGGCCTATCTTTGCCGATGCGTGGCGGTGAGTGACGGCATCCGCCTGTCATCCCGGCCGCAGCGCGTTGGCGCGGAGAGCCGGGACCCAGGATTGTGCGCGTTGGGTCCCGGATATTTCGCTTCGCGAAATTCCGGGATGACAAACAGAGCAGTCCTTAGCGCGCCTCGCCGGTCTTGAGGTCGAAGACGCGGCCGTTGTCCGCGCAGTCGGCTGAGGCAAGTCGCACGAAGGTCGGCGTCACGTCCTCCGGCGCCTTCAGGCTGAGCGGGTCCTCACCCGGAAACGCCTTGGCGCGCATGGCGGTTCGGGTCGGGCCGGGGTTCACCAGATTGACCCGCACCTTCGTGTTCTCCATCTCGTGCGCGTAGGTGACGACCAGCGCCTCCAATGCGGCCTTGGATACGGCGTAGGGACCCCAATAGGCGGGGCGGCTCACCGCGGCGCCCGACGACACGAAGATGGCGCGGCCGGCGTCCGAGCGGCGCAGCAGCGGGTCGAGCGTGCGGATCAGGCGCCAGTTGGCGGTGAGGTTGATCGCCAGCACGTCGTCCCAGGCATCCGCCGTGACGTGGCCGAGCGGCGAAAGGGGGCCCAGGATGCCGGCATTGCCGACCAGGATGTCGAGCTTCTCCCAGCGCTGGTAGATGGTGGGCCCGAGTGCGTCGATCTTGTCCTGGTGCTTGAGGTTGAGGGTGAGCAGGGTGGCCGTGCCGCCCAGAGCCTGTATCTCGTCGTCGACCTCCTCCAGGGCACCGCTGGTGCGCCCGACCAGGATCAGGTGCGCGCCCTCGCGGGCGAAGGCGCAGGCGACCGCGCGGCCGATGCCGCGGGTGGCGCCGGTGACCAGCGCAAGACGGCCGGCGAGACGTTTTTGCTGTTCCATGGCCTCACGGTTAGCCTTGCCCGCTGCATGCTGCAAGGGCGTAGCATCCGCGCACGGGTGAGCGCATGGCTGGAAACGAAGCGCTGGACTTGGTCCCCGCAGTCAAGCGGCGGACCCGCCGGGCGCCTCAGTTCTTCTTCGCCGGATCGGACTTGGACTTGTCCATCAGATCCTTGGCAGCCTTCATGGCGTCGTCGTAGGCCTTCTGCGCGGCTTCCTTGGACTTGTCGATGTAAGGCTTGGCGGCCTCTGTCGCGCGCTCGGTCGCCTGCTTGGCCTGCTCGACGGTCTCCTTGGCGGCTTCCAGCGCCTTATCTGTGTAGGGGCGGGCCTTCTGGCGTGCCTCCTCGGTCGCCTCCAGCAGCTTCTCCGTGCTGACCGCAGACAGCTCCTTGGTGCGCTTGACGAGCCGCTGGAACAACGACTCGCTCGGCAGCAGCGCGCCAGGCTTGAGGTCGCCGATGGTGCGGATCAGATCCTCGTGGTCCTTTCTGGCCTGTTCGCCCTGCACGCGCTCGGGGTGACCGGTGAACAGCACCACCGGCGTGCAGGCGGTGACCAGCTTGCGCCCCTGCTTGATCCACTGCGCATTCTCCACCTGTGTCTCCTGCGCGAAGTAGACCTTCTTGCCGTTGACCTCCTGGCGCAGGATGTTGCGATCGATGACGGGCACCAGGTGGCCGTCCAGCTTGCGCACCAGCTCGAACAGCGCATTGTCGGGATCGGCGAACTGCACGAACAGGCTGACCGTATCGTCGGCCGACAGCGCCTCGCGGATGGCGTCCTCCGTCGACGCGGCATTGCCGACGGACTTGACCTTGCCGAGCCCGTCGGCATCGATGCCGCGCAGGAACTCGAACGTGCCGGCGCTGCCGGAGCCGGGCGGCGGCAGGATGAAGCGCAGCTTGTCGGCGTAGGCGGCCAGCTCGCCGTAGTTGCCAATGTCCCGGTTGCGCGTGACGGCAAACACGCATTCGCGCACGTCATCCTGGCGGGCGATGACGAATGCGGTGTCCGCCTTGAGCTGGCGGGCCTCCAGCACGAACACGTCGAGCTGGCCGTAGCCGAGTTGGCGCGGGTCGGCGAGCACACGCTGCATGTTCTCGCGCGCGCCGCTCGATGGGGTGCACTGATAGTCGAACTGCGCCAGCTTGAGCTGGCCGACCACGGCTGGGCAGAAGCTCGCGTCGTAGGCGCCACCAGACCCACCCGTGTTGAGCTGGGCGGCGCTGGCCGGCAATGCGAAGAGAACGAGGCCTGCGACCAGCGCGAGGCGCGAAGCGGCGGATGTCACGGCAGCATCTCCTGCAACATGGCAGACCCTGTGAGCCAACTTCCGCGCGCAGCTAGCCTCACAACCGTGGCGCAAATGCGCGGGGCTGGGAAGGTTACCGAAAAGTCATGCCGCGCGGGCTCTTGCCGTATCTCCAGGCCGAGCCGGTTGAGGCACGGCCGACGGTCCCAGCGCCTTCAGGCGGGCAGGGAGCAAGAACAGACGTTGGCGCGCTTAGCGAACCTCTGAGAGGAAGGACAGCTGGTCGGTGCTGGCGCGGCCGTGCTGGTCGACCAGGTCGGTCGGATAGTCGCCCGTGAAACAGTGGTCGGTGAACTGCGGCGCACGTGCATCGCGTTTCTCGTGGCCAAGCGCGCGATAAATGCCGTCCACCGACAGGAAGGCGAGACTGGTGGCGCGCATGAACTGGCGCATCTCCTCCACGCTCATGTTCGACGCGAGCAGCTCGTCTTTGCGCGGCGTGTCGATGCCGTAGAAATCCGGATGCGTGATGGGCGGGCTGGAGATGCGCATGTGCACCTCGCGCGCGCCGGCCTCAAACATCATCTGCACGATCTTCTTCGACGTAGTGCCGCGCACCACGCTGTCGTCGATCAGCACGATGCTGTTGCCGCGCACGGCGCTGGCATTGGCCGAATGCTTGAGCTTGACGCCGAGCTGGCGGATGCGTTGCTCGGGCTCGATAAAGGTACGGCCGACGTAGTGATTGCGGATGATGCCGAGTTCGAACGGCACGCGGCTCTCCTGGGCAAAGCCGATGGCCGCCGGCACACCTGAGTCCGGCACGGGAATGACCACGTCGGCGTTGGCCGGCGCTTCCTTGGCGAGCTGGATGCCCATCTGCTTGCGGATGTCGTAGACATTGCGGCCGCCGACAATGGAGTCGGGCCGCGAGAAATAGATGTACTCGAAGATGCAGGGCCGCGCCGGGCGCATCGGAAAGGGCCGGTGACTCTCCACGCCGTCGGCGGTGATGGTGACGATCTCGCCGTTCTCGATCTCGCGGATGAACTCGGCGCCGACAATGTCGAGTGCGCAGGTCTCCGACGCCAGCACATAGGCGGAGCCGAGGCGGCCCAGCACCAGCGGGCGGATACCGATCGGATCGCGCGCGCCGATCAGCATGTCGTTGGTGAGGCAGACGAGCGAGTAGGCGCCCTGGATCTGGCGCACGGCCTCGATGAAGCGCTCGATGATGCGGCGGCGCTGCGAGCGGGCCATGAGATGCAGAATCACCTCGGTGTCGGAGGTCGACTGGCAGATGGCGCCCGACGAGATGAGGGCCTTGCGCAGGGTCAGCGCGTTGGTGAGGTTGCCGTTGTGGGCGACTGCGAAGCCGCCGGTGTCGAGGTCAGCGAACAGCGGCTGCACGTTGCGCAGAATGGTGTCGCCGGTGGTGGAGTAGCGCACGTGGCCTAGTGCGCTGCTACCGGTCAGTCGGCCGATCACGTCGGCCTTGTTGAAGTTGTCGCCGACCAGGCCCAGCCGCCGCTCGGAGTGGAACTGCCCGTTCTGGTAGGTGACGATGCCCGCTGCTTCCTGGCCGCGGTGCTGCAGGGAGTGCAGGCCGAGCGCCGTCAGCGCGGCGGCATCGTCGTTGCCCAAGATGCCGAACACACCGCACTCCTCGCGCAGGCGGTCGTCGCCAGCGCGATCGCCGCCGGTCATCGACACCGCAGCACCCTCGTCAGGTCCAAGCATCATGACCAGCCTCTCTTGCGTCCCGCTCGCCCGCGCACGCCACGCTAGGGTCCTGCGACTCCGGTCGCAGCCCAGAAGCACAGCTGATATAGGGCACGAAGCGACCGCTGGCCACGGGGTGCGGTCATCCGACTGTTATGTTTCGCAAAGAATCAGCCTTGCTGTTGTTCACCAGTCCCAATCGAGGGCTGCGGCGCATAGCGCGACAGGATCGAGAACAGCGTGCTGCTGGTCTGGCTGATCAGGGTGAGCGACTTGGCGTTCTCCACCCACACCGGCAGCTCGCCGGGCCTGCAACCTTGAGTTGTTGAACGGGAAACGCTCTCTTTGCACACGAACGACACGGCGAACATGTAGGGGATCACCACCAGCACGAACCCTCGCACGACGCCGAAGGCGAGACCCAGGATGCGGTCGATGGCACCGACCCTGCTGTCCAGCACTGTGTCGGAAATGCGCGAGGTGATGAGATGAACGATGATCAGGACGACCACGAACAGGGGCGCGCCAATCGCCACCTGGGCGATGTAGATATGCGAGGTCTGCACGGGATCTGAGAACTGCTTGGCCAACTCTTCGGCCACCCCCCGGTGGTACTTGATGAAGTAGGCCACAGCACCGGCGGCAATCACCCAGGACAGGATGGACAGCACCTCCCGCGTCAGCCCGCGGTACATGGCCACGAGCCCGGAGATTGCCAGGATCGCCAGCAGGGCAACGTCGAGTAGCGTGAGCCCGAAACCACTCATCGTCTGTTTCCTCGGTTGCAACGAGCCCGCATCTCGCCCGGCTTTGTTGTTATTCCCTCTTCGCAACAGGCCGATAACCCAAGTTCGGCCGGGGTGCCAGGGGTGTCGATGCATGTCGGCACGGAAATCATACCCCGAGCGCTGCGGACAGCCCCTTCACGTGATCGATGCGCGCAAGTGTGAGCTTGACCTGCCCGCCGTCAAGCTCGCCGGCGGCTGGAATGACGGCCTGCTTGAATCCAAGCTTCTGGGCTTCCTTGAGACGCGTCAGCATGTGGCCGGCCGGCCGCACTGCTCCCGACAGACTGATCTCCCCAAAGGTGACGCGATCGGCATCGAGCGCAACACCCGAAATTGACGACAGCAGGGCGGCTGCCGCAGCGAGGTCGGCGGCAGGCTCTGCTATGCGCAAACCACCCGCAACATTGAGATAAACGTCGTGCTGGGCAAAGCTCACGCCACAGCGCGCATCGATCACGGCGAGCAGCATGGACAGGCGGTTGGCATCCCAGCCGACCACGGCCCGGCGCGGCGTGCCGAGTCCGGATGGCACCACCAGCGCCTGGATCTCGACCAGGATCGGGCGCGTGCCTTCCATGCCCGCGAACACCGCCGATCCCGGCGCCGACGCCAACCGGTCGCCCAGGAACAGCTCGGACGGGTTGGTCACCTCGCGCAAGCCGTCGGAGGCCATCTCGAATACGCCGATCTCGTCGGTGGCGCCGAAGCGGTTCTTGGCGGCACGCAGGATGCGGTAGGGATGACCGCGGTCGCCCTCGAAATAAAGCACCGTGTCGACCATGTGCTCGATCACCTTGGGGCCGGCAATCTGCCCGTCCTTGGTGACGTGGCCGACCAGCAGCAGCGCGCTGCCCTGCGCCTTGGCGTAGCGGACGAGAGATTGCGTGGCGGCGCGCACCTGGCTGACGGTTCCGGGTGCGGCTTCCAGCGCGTCGGCCCACAGCGTCTGGATGGAATCGATGACGACGAGGTCGGCACGCGGCCCGTCGGCGAGCGTCGCCAGGATGTTGGAAACGTTGGTCTCGCTGGCGAGCGCCAGCGGCACCTTGGCGAGCCCGAGCCGGTCGGCACGCAGACGCACCTGGGCGGCCGCTTCCTCGCCGGTGAAATAGACGGCGCGCCGTCCGGCCTTGGCGAAGGCGGCTGCCAGCTGCAGCAGCAGGGTTGATTTGCCGATGCCGGGCTCACCGCCGATCAGCAGCGCAGAGCCCGGCACGATGCCGCCGCCGGTGACGCGATCGAGCTCGGCGAGGCCAGTTGCCAGCCGCGCAATCCTCTCATCGCCGGCGTGGCTAAGACTTCTCGAGCACCACGACGCGTCCCTTGGAGGACTTGCTCAAGCCCGAGCCCGGCATGGGCGTGCTGTCAGCTTCCTCGACGATCGTGTTCCACTCGCCGCAGGATGCACATTTACCGGTCCAGCGCGGCGCCACCGCCCCGCAGTTCTGGCAAACGAAGTTGCTGCGCGCGGCCTTGGCCAAGGGTCTAGCTCTCCGCTTGCTCGTAGACGCGATAGACGCGCGGGCCGAGGCGGGAGAGTAGCTCGTAGCCGATAGTGCCGGCCCGGTCGGTCAGATCGTCGACCGTGACGCGGTCGCCCATCACTTCGACCCAGGCGCCGCGGCGGGTCAGCTCGGGAGGCACATCGGTGACGTCGACCGTGATGAAGTCCATCGACACGCGGCCGACGATCGGCACGGGATAGTCGCCGATAAAGCCGACCGGGCCGGCCTCGCCCGTCGACACGCTCAAGGCGCGCAGGAAGCCGTCGGCGTAGCCCACGGCGATGGTGGCTATGCGCGAGGGGCGCGACACGCGGAAGGTGGCGCCGTAGCCGATGGTGGCGCCGGGGGCGAGTTCGCGCACCTGCAGGATCTTGGCGGCCAGCCGCACCACCGTCTGCATCGGGTTGGGCTTGCCCTCGTGCGCGCGACCGCCGTACAGCGCGATGCCGGGCCGCACCAGGTCGAAGTGATAGGCCGGCCCGAGGAACAGGCCGCCCGAATTGGCGAGGCTGGCCGGCGCCGGCGGCAGCTTGGCGCGCAGCGTCTCGAAGCGCTGGCGCTGCAGCGCGTTGACCGGGCTGTCGGGCGTGTCGGCGCAGGCGAGGTGGCTCATCACCAGCGTGAGGTCGAACGCTTCCAGCAGCGACGGCTCGGCGGCCAGCTGTTCGACCTCGTAGTCCGGCATGCCGAGCCGGTTGATGCCGGTGTCGATGTGGATGGCGGCGGCCAGGCGCCGCCCGCGTGCGCGGCCGTAGGCGGCCCAGTCGCGCACCTCGGCGATGCTGCCGAGCACAGGGCGCAGATCGAAGCCGGCGTAGTGCGGCTCGGCGCCGGGCAGCAGGCCATCGAGAACGTAGATGGTGGCGCCAGGCTGCACCTCGCGGGCGGTGCGGCCTTCATCCAGCGAGGCCACGAAGAAGGTCTTGCAGCCTTCGTTGGTGAGCGCCTTGGCAATCGGGCCGAGCCCCAGGCCGTAGGCGTCGGCCTTGATGACGCCGGCGCACTCGGCGCGGCCCGAGGCCTGGTTGAGACGCGCCCAGTTGGCGCGCAGGGCGGAGAGGTCGACGGTCAGAACCGCACGCGCCGACAGCGGAACAGCGCGCCGTGCGCGAGCTGTGGCTGGGCCGTGCTGATCCTTTACTTTCACTAGTGTCCCGATTCCGAAGTTCGCCTGTGCTCAATTCCAGGGTCCCGAGCGAACTTCGGAATCATAAGGGACACTAGAATCATAGTTTCAGTAGTGTGATTCAGATCGAGAAATTCGCTCCGAACCAAGCCGCGAACTCCGGCGAATTTCTCGATCATCACACTACTCTCTGCGCTCCGGCAGGTACTGATCATGCGCCAAGTCCGAGAAGCGCGTGACGGCGCCGTCGAACTGCATGCCCACGGTGCCGATCGGACCGTGCCGCTGCTTGCCGATGATCACTTCGGCCTTGCCGTTGATAATACTCATTTTCGCGAGCCATTCCTGGAATTCGGCAGTGCCTTCGGCCGGCTTGGTGCGCTCAACGTAGTATTCCTCGCGGTACACGAACATGACGATGTCGGCGTCCTGCTCGATGGAGCCCGACTCTCTGAGGTCGGCGAGTTGCGGGCGCTTGTCTTCGCGGTTCTCGACCGCGCGGGACAGCTGCGACAAGGCGATGATCGGCACGTTCAATTCTTTGGCCAGGGCCTTAAGCCCCGTGGTGATCTGCGACACCTCCTGCACGCGGTTGTCGCTCTTGCCGGACGTGCCGGTCATTAGCTGCAGGTAGTCCACGATCACCAAGCCAAGGCCGTGCTGGCGCTTGAGCCGGCGGGCGCGAGCGGACAGCTGGGCAATGGAAATGCCGCCGGTCTGGTCGATGTAGAGCGGGATGGCGGCCATTTCCTGGCTGACCGACACCAGCTGCTTGAACTCCGGCTCGGAGATCATGCCACGCCGGATTTTCTCCGAGCCGATGCTGGCCTGCTCGGAGAGGATGCGTGTGGCGAGCTGCTCGGCCGACATTTCCAGCGAGAAGAAGCCGACCACCGCGCCGTCGTGGTTGGGGTCGTCGGGCGGCAAATCAGGGCGCTCCGTCAACGAGCGCAATCGCGAGCGCGCCACGTTGAAGGCGATGTTGGTCGCCAGCGCGGTCTTGCCCATCGAGGGGCGACCGGCCAGGACGATCAGGTCGGAAGCCTGCAGGCCACCCATCTTATTGTCGAGGCCGACGAACTTGGTAGAGATGCCGGACAGGTTGCCGTCGCGCTTGTAGGCATTGCCGGCCATGTCGATGGCGTTGGTCAGCGCCGTGTTGAAGCCGAGGAAGCCCTGGCCGTACTTGTCGGTTTCGGCGAGCCCGAACAGGCGCGACTCGGCGTCCTCGATCTGCTCCTTGGGCGGGAAGTCGACGGGTGAATCGAACGCGACGTTGACCATGTCCTCGCCGATCAGGATCAGCTGTCGGCGGGTCGCTAGGTCGTGGACGGTGCGGCCGTAGTCGCGCGCGTTGATGATGGTCGCCGCGTTGGCGGCCAGCCGCCCGAGATACTGCGGCACAGTCAGGCCGGCATCGATCGGCTCGGCCTTCTCGAAGAAGGTCCTGAGTGTGATGGGCGTCGCCTGCTTGCCTGAGGTGATCAGCTTGGCGGCGGTCTCGTAGATCTGCTGGTGCAGCGGATCGTAGAAGTGCTCGGGCTCGAGGAAGCCCGATACACGGTCGTGCGCCTCGTTGTTGACCAGGATGGCGCCGAGCAGCGCCTGTTCGGCCTCGATGTTGTGGGGGGCTGTGCGGAAGGGCAGCGCGTCAGCCGGTTGGGCCTCCGGCGCTGCTGCGGCGGGCTTGCGAGCGGGTGCGTTCATGCCGGCTGGCTTAGCCGATTCCGCCGCGCACAAGATGTTAGGGGTACCCGTTCACCCCGTTTTGCACACACGCCCAACTATTCGTTTGGAGTAGTGCGAATCATACGGTTGTCATCCCGGCCGGAGCGCAAAGCGCGGAGAGCCGGGACCCAGTGCGAGGCGCTGCGCCGCTGGTAATCCTGGGTCCCGGATATTCGCTGGCGCGAATTCCGGGATGACAAACTTGGCGAGCTACTCGCCGGCCATCAGCGGGCGCTGGGTTACGCGGTCGCGCTCCAGCAGGCGGTGCTCATCGGTGTACATGTAGTTGCGGGTCAGCGGCAGCACGTCGATGCGACGCGCCAGCTGCACCTGGAACACCACCAGCCCCTGATAGCGGAAGGCGGCCTCGGAGGCGGCGAGGTAGAACTCCCACATCCGGCAGAAGCGCTCGTCGCGGATGGCCGCCGCCTGGTCCCAGTTGGCAAGGAACCGCTCGCGCCAGGCGCGCAGCGTCTTGGCATAGTGCAGGCGCAGAATCTCGACGTCCGAGATGATCAGGCCGGAATGCTCGACGCCCGCCGCCAGCTCCGACAGCGCGGGGATGTAGCCTCCCGGGAAGATGTACTTGGCGATGAAGCCCGACGTGGTCGACGGCGGCTCGGAGCGGCCGATGGTGTGGATAAGCGCCACGCCATCGTCGGCGAGCAGCTCGCGCACCTTGCGGAAGTAAGTCGTATAGTGATTGACGCCGACGTGCTCGAACATGCCGACCGAGACGATGCGGTCAAACCGGCCGGTGACCTTGCGGTAGTCCTTGAACTCGAAATGGACAGAGCGGGCAAGGCCCTCCTTGGCGGCGCGCTCCTGTGAGATTTTCAGCTGCTCGTTGCTGAGTGTCACGCCGGTCACATGGCAGTCGGCGGTCTTGGCCAGATACAACCCGAGACCGCCCCAGCCGGAGCCGATATCGAGGACACGCTGGCCCGGCTCGATGGCGAGCTTGGCGGCGATGTGCCGCTTCTTGGCCAACTGGGCGGCGTCGAGATCGTCCGTGTCCTCGAAATAGGCGCACGAGTACTGCCGGTCGCTGTCGAGGAACAGATCGTAGATAGTACCGTCGATGTCGTAGTGGTGGGCGACGTTGCGCTGCGAACGCGGCGCCGAATTGAACTGCAGCATGCGGCGTACGAGATAGCGGGTCGCGTCGAGACCCTTGGTCCAGCGCGGAAATTGCTGCCATTGCGCGTTGCTGAGGACCAATTCCACCAAGTCGTAGATACGGCCCTGCTGCATGACCAGCCGGCCGTCCATGTAGGCTTCGCCCAAAGCCAGTTGGGGGTCGCGGACCAGGCGACGCTCGATCCGGTGATCGGCGAGGCGCAGGGCAATAGCAACCCCGCTGCCGTCGCCATAGTGGTGTGCGACGCCTCCGGCATCAGTCACAGTAAGGTCGCCGTGCCGCACGATGCGGCGCAGCAGAACGTCGAGCAAGGCGAACATGACGCACGACCCAGTGCGGCTACGAACCCTGCGGCCCCACCTGATTATTTTGGACTGTCATACTAAAGTCAAATGGCCGCAATGATCCGGCGTGCGCAGAGCGCTCGCGGCAAAGCAACGCCCCGGCGCGGGGAAGGTTCCCAGGCCAGGGCGTTGCGGATGCAATACTAAATTCTTAGGCGGGGGATTTGTCGGACGTCGGCTCCTCCCCGTCGTCCGCCTTCTGGCGGGCCAACGCCTCGTCTTCGAACACGGCGTCGGCGTCGAAGGTCTCGAGCTCGATTTTCTCTTCCTTGATGACGGTGACGTCCTCGCCGCGCGCCTGCCGTTCGGCCTCGTCCTCGGACCGGGCGACGTTGAGGGTGACCTGCACCACTACCTCCGGGTGCAGAGCGATGCGGGTGGTGTGGAGCCCGAGCGTCTTGATCGGCTTGTCGAGCACGACCTGACGGCGGTCGATGCTGAAGCCGCCGGCCGTGATGACTTCGGCGAGGTCGCGCGAGGTGACGGAGCCGTACAGCTGGCCGGTGTCGCCGGCCTGGCGGATAGCAAGGAAGCTCTTGCCCTCGAGTTTGCCGGCCACCGCTTCGGCCTCTTTCTTCAGCTCGAGATCGCGCGCCTCGAGCTGGGAACGTTGGCCCTCGAAGCGGGCGATGTTCTCCTCCGTGGCGCGCAGGGCCTTCTTCTGCGGCAGGAGGAAGTTGCGGGCGAAGCCGTCCTTGACGGTGACGACGTCGCCCATCTGGCCGAGGCGGCCGATGCGTTCGAGAAGAATGACCTGCATAGGGTGGTACTCCGTGTCCGTGGTTGAAGGTTTCAGGGGGATGGCGTGGATGGCGGCGCCTTGCCGAAGCGCTGCTTGAGCTTGACGGCGGGCTCCAGCAGTCCGGCGAACATGAGCAGGACGAAGGTGTAGGGCTCGATGAACAGGACGCCCACATAGACGAGCCAGAGGATCCAGGGCGCGCGGGCTCGGGCGATGTGGTGCATCAAGGCGAGCCCGGCCAAGAAGTAGGCGAGCAGCAGGGCGCCGGACAGGCCGACTCCCGCCACGCCCATCACGCCCGGCACGAAGGTAGCGGCGAGCGCGACGACCAGCACCAGTTGGAATCCCACCGGATAGGCTAGCGATGGTAGATCCGGCCAGTCACGCCCGAGCCGCCCAGAAGCCCGCGCGACGCGAGCGGCGAGATAGAGATTGAGCGCGAAGATGCCGAGCCAGTAGGCCGCCACCGCACCCGGCAGGACAAAGATGAACAGCTCGGCGAGCGCGTCGACTTGTACGTCGGTCAGCTGCGGCATGCCGAGATCGGGCGTGGCACGCGCAGACAGGCGGCGCAGGAACTCGCCCATGGGCGCATGCAGAATTTCGTAGGTGCCACCGATCAGCGGCAACATCAACACCGGCAGCGTGCCGCCATAGAGCGAGAGCGCCGCCACCAGCCGTCCGGCCGGATACCACTCGCGCTGGGCCGCATCGTGGGGATGTGGGCGGCTCAGATAAGCGAGGTAAGCCGCCATCGCCACCGGGGCGCCGAGTGCCAGGAAATAGCCCACCGCAAAGGGCAGGCTGGCAACGCCTGCCATCAGGGCAGAGCCGGCAAAGGCGCCAAGGGCTGCCGGCAGCCAACCCCAGCCGAGGCCGGCCAGCATCGACGGCAGAGGCGTGAGCAGCACCAGCACCGTGCCGAGCAGCGGCGAGCCGCGTGCCGCCGAATAGAACAGCATCGCGGAGGCAAGGCCCGCGCCCAGACCGATGATGAGACCGTACCGCATGTCCGAGCTGTCCCGCCTTTGGCGGTTAGAGACGGGAACGAGCCCGCCCCAACCTTGCGACATTGCTGCGCCGGATGGCCGGCGCAGCCTTACTTGATCACGTACGGCAGCAAGCCGATGAAGCGCGAGCGCTTGATGGCCTTGGCCAGCTCGCGCTGCTTCTTTGCTGACACCGCTGTGATACGGCTCGGCACGATCTTGCCACGCTCCGACACGTAGCGGCCGAGCAGGCGGCCGTCCTTGTAGTCGATCTTCGGTGCCTTATCGCCCGAGAAGGGGCAGGTCTTGCGCCGGCGGTGGAATGGCCGCTTGGCGGGAATGGTCGCAACCTCGGCCATGGCCTAGCTCTCCTGCGTGTCTGGAGTGGACGGAGTTTCGCCATCGCGCGGTGGACGCGGCCCGCGCGGCCGGTCGCCCTCCTCGCGGGCGCGGAAGCCGCCACCACCGCCGCCGCCGCCACGGAAGCCGCCGCGATCGCCACCGCCGCCGCCGCGAAAGCCGCCGCGATCGCCGCCGCGGAAGCCACCCCGGTCGCCGCCGCGGAATCCACCGCGGTCGCGGTCGCCGCGATCGTCGCGGTCGCTCTTGCGCATCTGGATGGAGGGTTCGGTCTCGTGCTCGTCGACGCGCACGGTGATGAAGCGGATGACGTCGGTCGACAGGCCCATGCGACGCTCCATCTCGGCCACCGCCGCAGGTGGGGCCTCGATGTTCAGGAGCGAATAGTGGGCCTTGCGGTTCTTCTTGATCTTGAAGGCGATGGTCTTGACGCCCCAGTACTCGGTCTTGCCGACCTTTCCTCCGCCTTCCTCGATGACTGTGGTGTATTCCTTCGTCAGGGCCTCGACCTGGGCCTGCGAAATGTCCTGGCGCGCCAGGAACACATGCTCATAGAGCGGCATGCGGTGCCTTTCCTTCTACCGTTGCTGTCCGTTCCGGCGCATAGCCCCTTTTGGGCCTGGCGCAGCTGTGCTGCGAGGAAAGGCCCAAAGGACCCGAAAGAGCGAAGACACCGGGAGCCGGGCGTTGCCGCCCTGCCGCCTGTTGCCAGGACAGCCCCCCGTTCAGCCTCCAACCGGAGCGGGTAACGGCGCGACTTATACGCGCTTTTTTTGGGCAGGCAAGCCTGGAGCGGCCCTGGAGCGGCGCTGGCCGGCAGTTCCCGGCGCGCTTGACAGGGCGGGCCGGGGCCGTATCTAAGCGCCGATTGATCGTCAGCGATGCAACTTGATCAGGACAAGATGGCTATCGCGTTCGTTTTTCCAGGGCAGGGCAGCCAGGCAGTCGGCATGGGCGCCGACTTGGCCAAAGGCCATGCCGCAGCGCGTGCCGTGTTCGACGAGGTCGATGCGGCGCTGGGGCAGAAGCTGTCCGAGCTGATGTTCGCGGGCCCGATCGAGACGCTGACCCTGACCGAGAATGCCCAGCCGGCCCTGATGGCCGTGTCGCTGGCGGTAATGCGGGTGCTGGAAGGAGAACGCGGTTTCCGGCTGGCGGATAGGGTAAAATTCGTGGCCGGACATTCGCTCGGCGAATATTCCGCGCTCGCCGCAGCCGGCGCCTTCAGCGTTGCCGATGCGGCGCGACTGCTGCGTACTCGCGGCAAGGCCATGCAGGCCGCCGTACCGGTTGGCGAGGGTGCGATGGCGGCTCTGCTCGGCGTCGGCAAGGAAGTCGCCGAGAAGCTGGCCGCCGATGCGGCGCAAGGTGAGGTGTGCCAGCTCGCCAACGACAACGAGCCGACGCAAGCCGTCATCTCCGGCGCCAAGACGGCCATCGACCGCGCCGGGCAACTCGCCAAGGGGCACGGCGTGCGCCGCTTCATGCCGCTCAACGTCAGCGCGCCGTTCCATTGCGCGCTGATGCAACCGGCGGCCGACGCGATGGCCGAGGCGCTCGCCAAGGTCGCGATCAAAGCGCCGGCCGTGCCGGTGGTCGCCAACGTACTGGCGGCGCCGATCTCCGATCCGACCGAGATCAAGAAGTGCCTCATTGAGCAGGTGACGGGCACCGTGCGCTGGCGCGAATGCGTGATGGCAATGGCCGCGGCCGGCGTCACCGACATGTACGAGATCGGCGCCGGCAAAGTTCTGGCGGGGCTCGCCAAGCGCATCGTGCCGACGCTCAATGCCTTCTCGATCGGCACGCCGCAGGATATCGAAGCCGCGCTGCCTTCGCTCGCACAATAGAGGGATCAGATGTTCGAGTTGACCGACAAGACCGCGCTCGTCACCGGTGCCACCGGCGGCATCGGCGGCGCCATCGCCAAAGCCCTGCACAGGCAGGGCGCAACGGTTGCCATCTCCGGCCGTCAGCAGGACAAGCTGGACAAGCTCGCCTCCGAGCTCGGCACCAAGGTGCACGTCGTGACCTGCGACCTCGGCAACAAGGCTCAGGTCGCCAAGCTGGTGGACGAGGCGACGGCCAAGCTCGGGCGGCTCGATATCCTGGTCAACAACGCCGGGCTCACCAAGGACAACCTGTTCATGGTGATGAAGGACGAGCAGTGGGACGAGGTGATCGCCGTCAACCTCACCTCCACCTTCATGCTGATGCGGGCGGCCGCCAGAGGCATGATGCGGGCCAAGACGGGTTATGGCCGGATCGTCAACATCTCCTCGGTCAGCGGCATCATCGGCAACCCGGGGCAGGGTAACTATGCCGCTTCCAAGGCCGGCATGATCGGCATGTCCAAGTCCCTCGCCCGAGAGATCGCTTCGCGCGGCATTACGGTCAACTGCATCGCACCGGGCTTCATCTCCACGCCCATGACCGATGCCCTCAACGAGAAGCAGGTAGCAACCATCCGCGAGGCCATCCCGGCGCAGAAATTCGGCAGCCCTGATGACATTGCCGCCGCGACGGTCTATCTGGCCTCCCCGGAAGCAGGCTACATGACGGGTCAGACGCTGCACGTGAACGGCGGTATGGTTATGATCTGAGGGCCGGCCAGGCCCATGGTAAACGCGGGCTGGGCCGGTGTTTTTGGAGTGCTGGCCAAGCCCTAGGAAGTGTGTTAACGAGCCCGTGATTTTGTGCGTTCAACCCTGGGAAGAAAACCGGATCGGCCGGATGCCTGACGGCGCCGTGCCGCTTGTTCGCGTGGCGTTGGTTGGGGCCCTTGGCCCGCCCCCCACGGGTGAGAAGCAAACCGCAACAGCTTGGATCAGCGAAACAGCCGAGGGGATAAACCAATGAGCGATGTCGCAGCGCGCGTAAAAAAGATCGTGGTCGAGCATCTTGGTGTGGAGGCCGACAAGGTCACCGACAACGCCAGCTTCATCGATGATCTGGGCGCGGACAGCTTGGATACCGTGGAACTCGTCATGGCGTTCGAGGAGGAGTTCGGCTGCGAGATTCCCGATGATGCTGCCGAGCAGATCCAGACCGTCGGCGACGCGGTGAAGTTTCTCGAGAAGAACGCCAGCAGCGCGGCCTGAAGTCGGACCTCCGCGAGGCGTGTGTCGGGCGAGAGTTACCTCGCTCTGCAGAGATAGCCCAAAATAGCTGGTTCAGGATCAGGCATGTTGCGACGCGTCGTCATCACCGGGCTCGGCCTCGTGACGCCGCTCGGGAGCGGCGTCGATGCGAGTTGGTCGCGGCTGATTGCCGGAGGCAACGGCGCCCGCCGCATCGAAGAGTTCGAGGTCTCCGATCTCGCCTGCCAGGTCGCGTGCTTCATTCCGCGCGGCTCCCAGTCGGAGGGCAAGTTCAATCCCGACGACTGGATGGAGCCCAAGGAGCAGCGCAAGGTCGACAACTTCATCGTCTACGGCATGGCGGCCGCCACGCAGGCGCTGGACGATGCCGGCTGGAAGGCAGACACGCAGGAGAAGCAGGAGCGCACCGGCGTCCTGATCGGCTCCGGCATCGGCGGTCTGTCGGGCATCGCCGACACCTCGATCCTGCTCAAGGAGAAGGGGCCACGCCGCGTCAGCCCGTTCTTCATTCCGGGACGGCTGATCAATCTGGCGTCCGGCTATGTCTCCATCCGGCATGACCTGAAAGGTCCCAACCATGCCGTCGTCACCGCCTGTTCGACCGGCGCGCACGCGATCGGCGACGCGGCGCGGCTGATCCAATTCGACGATGCCGACGTGATGGTGGCGGGCGGAGCCGAGAGCCCGATCTGCCGCATCGCCATGGCCGGCTTTGCCGCCTGCCGGGCGCTGTGTACGACCTTCAACGACCAGCCGCAGAAGGCCTCGCGCCCCTATGACAAGGATCGCGACGGCTTCGTGATGGGCGAGGGCGCCGGCATCGTCGTGCTGGAGGAGTTGGAGCATGCCAAGGCGCGCGGCGCCAAGATCTACGCCGAGGTGATCGGCTACGGTCTGTCCGGCGACGCCTACCACATCACCGCTCCGTCCGAGGACGGCGATGGCGCCTTTCGTTCCATGCGTATGGCGCTGAAGCGGGCCGGCCTGCAACCGAGCGATATCCAGTACGTCAATGCGCACGGCACCTCGACCATGGGCGATGAGATCGAGCTGAAGGCGGTCGAGCGCCTGTTCGGCAACGCCGCCGGCAAGCTCGCCATGTCGTCGACCAAGTCGGCCGTCGGCCATCTGCTGGGCGCGGCCGGCGCGGTGGAGGCAATCTATTCGGTGCTCGCCATCCGCGACAACATTGCACCGCCGACGCTCAACCTCGACAACCCGTCGGTGGAGACGGCAATCGACCTGGTGCCGCACAAGGCGCAGAAGCGTCCCATCGACGTGGCGCTGTCCAACTCGTTCGGCTTCGGCGGCACCAATGCCTCCGTGGTGCTGCGCCGCTACGCGGGCTGAAGTCTTCTCGAGAAAGACTGGCGTCGTGCTGCCGCGCTCGGTGGCTGCCACGCTCGAGCCCTGAGCTTGTCGAAGGGCGGGCGCCGTTCCGCTGTGGCCGCACTTCGACAGGCTTCGCGCTGGGGTGGAGTTCACGCAGGCTTCTGGTCTGAGCCAGGCGCAATTTGATCGCCACCGGCAGATACTAACTGGGAGCACATGTCAGATCGCCTGGTCCGCCAGCCCCGATCTGTCGCGACCACGGGTATTTCGCAGCCCGCGCGGCTGCGCCGGTGGGTGTTAGTATCGGCAACCCTTCGCCCTTTCGCCACATTTACAATTAGGTTCGACGTAGGATTCGCCAGCCGATACAAAGGGGCGCGCAAGTGCGCTCCGCAGGCACGGGCGGCGTGTCGATTGGGAACCAGGAATGAGCAATCGCCAGCCGGCAGGCCGGGATCTGGACCCGTCGTTCAGTCGTACGGCGGGCCGCCTGGCGCACAGTCCTCTGGAGAGGCTGGAGCCGACGCGGGCACCCGCCAGGCCGCGTCGCGGCCGACGCGACCACGAACCGCGCAGGATGCGACCCTTCATGCGCTTCTTGAACGCTATACTTACTCTGGTCCTGGTGATGATGGTGGCGATCGGCGGTGCCGCCTACATCTTCAATGGCCAGATCGAGGCGCCTGGACCGCTCGAGCGCAATAAGCTCGTGGTGATCCCGAAAGGCGAGGGGACGCAAGAGATTGCCGCGCGGCTCGAGCGCGAGGGCATCATCGGCGATCGGCGTCTGTTTGTGGCCGGCTATCTGTGGACCAAGTTGACCGCCTGGATGGACGGCGACAAGGCAGTCCAGCTCAAGGCCGGCGACTTCGAGGTGCGGCAGGGCGCCAGCATCAAGCAGGTCGTCGAGACCCTGAACGAGGGGCGCACCGTCACCTACAAGGTGACGGTCCCCGAAGGCCTCACCAGCTACCAGATCGTCGAGCGCCTGAAGGCGGACCAGAGTTTGACCGGCGAGATCACGGCCGTGCCTGCCGAGGGCTCACTGCTGCCGGAGACCTTCGTCGTGCAGCGCGGCTCCGAGCGCCAGGTCATCCTCGACACCATGGCGGCGCAGTCCAAGCAGCTCGAAGAGCGGTTGTGGGCGCAGCGCAAAAAGGACCTGCCGATCAAGTCGTGGGAGGATGCCGTCATCCTGGCCTCGATCGTCGAGAAGGAAACCGGGCGCAACGACGAGCGCCAGCGCGTGGCGGCGGTTTTCCACAATCGGCTGCGCTTGAACATGCGCCTGCAGTCCGACCCGACCATCCTGTACGGGTTGCAGGGCGGCAAGGTCGCGTGGGGCCGGCCGATTATGCGCAGCGAGATCGAGCAGAAGACGAGCCACAACACCTACCAGATGCAGGGTCTGCCTCAGACGGCCATCTGCAACCCTGGACGGCGCGCCATCGAGGCGGTCCTCAATCCGGCCGACACCAAGGAGCTCTATTTCGTCGCCGACGGCTCCGGCGGCCACCTGTTTTCCGAGACGCTGAAGGACCACAACAGCAACGTCAGCAAGTGGCGCGCCACGGAGAAAGACATAAAGGCCGAGAAGGAGAAGGCCAAAGGTGGCCCCATTCCTTCGACGACGCTGCCCTATACGAACGCGCCGGGCAGTGGCCGCCACATCATTCGTATTCCCGGAGCGAGAGAGCCGAACGACGCGGCAGCCGAAAAGGCAGCCGACAAAGCATCAGAGAAGCCAGCCGAGAAAGCGCCGGAGAAGCCTGCCGAGAAGCCCGCGGCCAAGCCCGTTGAAAAGGCCGCGGAGAAGGCGCCCGACAAGGCCAAAGACGCGGCTCCGGCCAAGAAAGCCCCGCCCAAGGAGGTTCTGCCTTGGGCGACGCAGGATCCGACCAAAAAGTAAGGGTAGCTCCCTCCGCACCCGGCAGCCTGCGGCTCCTTGTTGGCCTTGTGATCTGCAGTTAGACTCCGCGCAAACGTCGATCGAATCGCGCGCCTTGCGCCGGCAGCCACGCAGAAACGCCCTCGCATGACCATCAAGAGCATGACCGGATTTGCCCGTACCGACGGGTCGGCCGGCTCGACCAGCTGGCATTGGGAGGTGCGCTCCGTTAACGGACGTGGTCTTGATCTGCGGCTGCGGCTGCCGCCCGGCTTCGAGGGTCTGGAGCCGCGCATTCGCGAGGCTGTCGCCAAGCGACTCGTGCGCGGCAGCCTGTCGGTCAACCTCAACGTCAGGCGCAGCGAGGGCGTGTCGCAGATCCGCCTCAACGAGGCGGCCCTGCGCCAGGTGCTGGCCGCGCTCGACAAGTTGCAGGCGATGGCCACTGTAGAGGCCCCGCGCGCCGACGGGCTGCTCGGCATACGCGGCGTGTTGGAGTTCGCCGAGGCCGAGGAAGGCGAAGGCGAGGCACGCGCCCGCACCGAGACGATGCTGGCGAGCCTGGAGCAGGCGCTGGAAGGCTTGGTGGCCGCGCGCTCCAGCGAAGGGCGCCGGCTTGAAGAGGTGATCGTCGCGCAGCTGGTCGCCATCGAAAAGCTGGTGGGGGCCGTGCAGCGCTCTCCGGCCCGCACACCCGAGGCCATCCGGCAGCGGCTCAAGGAGCAGTTGGCGCGCCTGCTCGAACCTGGTGTGCCGCTCGATGAGGTTCGGCTCTACCAGGAGGCGGCGTTGCTGGCCACGCGCGCCGACGTCGAGGAGGAGCTGAAGCGGCTCGCCGCACATATCGCCGGCGCGCGCGAGTTGCTGGCATCGAGCGAGCCGGCCGGGCGTCGCCTGGACTTCCTGGCCCAGGAGTTCAACCGCGAGGCCAACACCCTGTGCTCGAAGGCCAACGATGCCGAGACGACGCGGGCCGGCCTGGAGCTGAAGGCCGTTATCGATCAGATGCGCGAGCAGGTGCAGAACATTGAGTGACGCGGGCTACAGCACCAGGTCATTGATCGCGCGGCGTGGCCTGCTGCTCGTGCTGTCCTCACCATCCGGGGCTGGCAAGACGACGCTGGCGAAAGGGCTGCTGGAGGCCAATCCGGATCTCGAGCTTTCAGTTTCGGTGACGACACGGCAGCCGCGTCCCGGCGAGGTGGACGGCAAGGACTACTCCTTCATCGACGCCGCCGAGTTCGAGCGCATGCGAGGCGCCAACGAGCTGCTGGAATGGGCGCAGGTTTTCGACCGGTCGTATGGCACGCCGCGCGCCCCGGTAACGGCCGCGCTGGCGGCCGGGCGGGACGTGCTGTTCGATATCGACTGGCAGGGCACGCGCCAGCTCAAGAGGCAGCTGCCGATGGATGTCGCCTGCGTTTTCATTCTGCCACCCGACGGCAAGGCCCTGGAGCGCCGCCTGCGGGCGCGCGGGCTCGATAGCGCAGAGGTCATGGCGCGACGCATGGCGGCGGCAGCCACCGAGATCGAGCATTGGTCGGAGTACGACTATGTACTCATCAATTCCGATCTCGATGCCAGCCTTGCCGCCTTGCAGGCGATCCTTGCCGCGGAGCGGCTCAAGCGCCAGCGGCAGACGGGCATGGCTGATTTCGTCGCCGGCATCCTGGGCGGCCTCTGACGGCGCGGGCCGGGACCAATTCAGACCAAGCTTCCACGCGGCTCGGCGCACTTTGCGCCAGCGTCAGCCGCGCGCGGGTGCCCAGCGCTCGAAGACGTAGGCAAGGCGCGCGAAGTCGCGGATGGACAGAGCCTCTCCGCGCAAGGTCGGGGCGATGCCGGCCGCATCGAGCAGCGGCTCCGGCTCCGGCAGCAGGGAGCGCAGGCTCTGGCGCAGCATCTTGCGGCGCTGGCCGAAAGCCGCTCCCGTGACGAGGCCCAGACGTCTTGGCCGAGCAGGCCGGGCTCGGCTCATCGATCGGCGTGAATTCGACCACCGCCGAGGCGACCGAGGGCGGGGGCGTGAACGCCTCCGGCTTCAGCGTGAACAGCAGCCGAGGGCGCGTGCGCCACTGCGCGATCACGGCGAGGCGGCCGTATGCCTTGCTGCCAGGCTCGGCGACGATGCGCTCCGCCACCTCCTTCTGGAACATCAGCACCATGCGCGCGTACCAGGGCGGCCAGGGCTCGCTCTCCAGCCAGCCGACCAGCAGCAGGGTGGCCACATTGTAGGGAAGGTTGGCGGCGATGAGGGGTTTGTGCGGGCCCGGGATTGCCAGCCCAGTCCAGTCGGCTTGCAGTGCGTCACCGAATTCGATCGTTAGCCGGCCCGGATAGCGCGCTTCGATCGCTTCCAGCGCCGGCCGGCAGCGCTCGTCGCGCTCGATGGCAGTGACGTGCTCGGCCCCTTCCAGGAACAGCGCGCGCGTCAGGCCGCCCGGCCCGGGCCCGACTTCGACGACGGTGCGACCCGGCAGCGGCCCGGCCGCTCGGGCTATGCGGCGCGTCAGGTTGAGATCGAGAATGAAGTTCTGGCCGAGGCTTTTTTTGGCGGCGAGGCCGAGATCGCGGATCACCTCGCGCAGGGGAGGCAGCCCGTCTGGGCTCGCGCCTCCGCTGGGCGCGCTCATGGCCTCGCCAACTGAGACGCGCGAGCGCGCCGACGGCCGATCTCGGCAGCAAGCTCGAGCGCGGCGAGCAGGCTGTTGGGACGCGCCTTGCCCGTGCCGGCGAGGGCAAATGCGGTGCCATGATCCGGCGAGGTACGCACGAACGGCAGGCCGAGCGTGACATTGACACCGGTATCGAAGGCCAGCGTCTTGAGCGGGATGAGGGCCTGGTCGTGGTACATGGCGATGGCGGCATCGTAGCCGCGGCGGGCCTCGGCGTGGAACAGCGCATCGGCCGAGTGCGGTCCCGTCACGGCCAGACCTTCGGCGGCAAGCTCGGCGACTACCGGGGTTATGATATCGATGTCCTCGCGCCCAAGCAGGCCGCCCTCGCCGGCATGAGGATTGAGACCGGCCACGGCCAGGCGCGGACGCGGGATACCGAAGTCCTCCTGCAGCGCTGCTGCTGTGATGCGAATGGTTTTCAGGAGAAGCGCTCGGGTCAAGGCGCCCGGTACCGCCGACAACGGCATATGCACAGTGGTCGGCACAACTTTCAGTTCCTTGGCCGCCAGCATCATGACGGGGTGGAAGGCGCGGCCCGAGTGGTGCCGCTGCGCCAGCACCGCCAGCAACTCGGTGTGACCCGGTTCATGCAAGCCGGCCGACTGCAGGGAACGCTTGGCGATGGGGTTGGTGACCAGCGCCAGGCACTGCCCTTCGGCCACGCTGGCGGTTGCCTGCACGATGCTGTCGAGGACGGCGGTATCGCCTCTGGCTGGGCCGGCAGCGGGGCGCACGACCGGCAGAGCGTCGGCAAACGTGGTGCTGGCCTCGTCTACCGAATCCACCACTGCGAGCGGCACGTCGAGGCCCAGGCCACGCGCACGCTCGGACAGCGTGCCCGGGTCGCCGAACACGGCGAAGGGTGGCAGGCCGTTCCGGACGCGCTGCAGCCAGACGGCAAGGGTGATATCGGGGCCGATCCCGGCCGGGTCACCCATGGTCACGGCCAGCGGCAGGACCTGGGAATGTCGCTCGGCAGGCTCGGGCGCGCGGGGCGAGGCCGTCATTGGCGGCTCAGCGATATTCGATGTGGGCTTCCTGCCTCAGATCGAACAGGTGCCGTTTGGCGACGATGTTGAACTCTTTCTGCTGCAGTTCCTGCAGGGCGTTGTCACGGGTCTTCTCGTCGCCCTTGACGGGGCGGCGCCCGCACACGGCGTAGATGTCGATGCTGTTGGCCTGCGTAGCCGGCGGCAGCACGTCGCCGTCCTTGGCGAGCAGCAACATGGAACGGGTCGGCTCGGGCAGGTTGGCCGGACGCACGTATTTTGAATCCTCGAACTTGGCGTCGGTCGCCTCCTTGACGAGACCCGCCATGTTCTTGCAGCCGTCGGCTTTGCTGTGCAGGGCCTGGGCTTCCGAGTAGCGCCGCGCCAGCGTGGACTGATCGGCGCGGCCCTGAATGGGCAGCGTAATCTTCTGCACCTGCAGCTCGAAGGCGTCCTCGCCAGTCTCGGTGGCCGCCGCCGACAGCATGCGGTCGACGTCCTTCTGGGTGATGTTGATCTGCGCCCCGAACCGCCGGCGGATGGCTTCGCGCCACGCCTGCTCGCCGCGCAGCCGTTCGCGCAGCGTGGAGATATCGAAGCCCGTGCTCTTCACCTGCTGGGCAAACTGGTCGATGGTCATCTTGTTGCGATCGGCGATGCCCTGCAGCATGCGCTTGACGTCATCGTCGTTGATCTCGACACCGAGCTTCTTGGCCTCCTGCAGCTTGAGGCGCTCTTCGATCAGCTCTTCCTGCGCCTGCTTGCGGAATTGCGAGGCCATACCCGCCCGGGATTCATGGCGGATCTGGTCGATCATGTCCGCCTGGAGCTTTTTCACGAACTCCGTCTGCAGGGCCTTCGCCTGCTCCTGCGACTGCACATTGTGCCCCTTCATGTATTCCTGGAAGCGCTCGTTGGTCCTGGGGTCCTTGACGATCTGAGCCCAGCGCGCCTCGGCCTTGGCCTTCATATCGCGCGGGTTGCCTCCCGAATTGGCCGCCACGAAGCCGGCACGCTGCTCGATCTCCCAGGCCGTGATTGGCTCATCGTTGACCAGCACGACGATCGCCTGTGTGCCTTTTGGCGCAGGCCCATCGGAGTCGGGCTTGGAGGTTGCCGCAGGCGGCTTCTTCGCCGTCTGCGCCAGTACGGCGGTGTCGCCCAGCATTGCCGTCACGCCCAGGCTGGCCGTGAGGATGGCGGCTGCACCAGCGAGGCAGCGGCGGCGTGCGGCGGGCGGTAGCATGACAAGTGAGCCGTGTTGAAAGGGACGATTTCGTTGCGCGCGACCTTGGCCTCGCTGCACCGGCGATGACCCGCTTATCCGCAGAACACGTGGCAGGGTCGTGGCAGCCCCGATTTCTAGCGCGTCCGGGGCGGCAGGGGAACGGTTAACGGGGAACGGCAGCCCGCCCTTCCCACACAACACACGCGGAGGCTACTTGGGCACGCCGCTGTTGGTGTCGCCGAATACGTGGTCGAGGGTATCCGTCTTGTAGCTGAATTGTCCGAGATACTTAAGCTCGAAGCGCAGCATCAGGGTCCGGTCGGGCCTGAGGTCCAGGGCCGCGTTCTCCACGAAGGTCTCGGTATAGCTCGCCGTCAGCACGAAGCATTCGTCAGCGTACTTCAGCTGAAGCTGATCCTGGATGCGCTGCTTGGCATCGATGTCGTAGCGCAACATGCCAGCGACGCTCCAATTGTCGGTCAAACGCAGGCCGACGCTGGACAGGATGTCCTGCTGCTTGTCGATCAGGCCGGTCGTGGGATCGAACAGCGAGTAGGAGTAGCCGATCGAGGTGGCAATGGGCCCGTATGTACCGCGGAGCAGCGTGTCTTGCCGGCGCAGCGTCCAGTCACGCTCGTCAAAGCGCCCTTGAGCGATCAGGGCCAAACCCGAGATCGGCGACAGGTAAACGCCGGCTACGTAGTCGGAGCGGTCCGTCTCCAGGCCGCTGACGGGCGAGAAATTGGCCTTGCCGGTCGGGTCTAGGCCCGGGTCGGCGAACGTATTGGTTCCGGCCAAATGGTAGCTCTGGCCGAACACGGCGCGCGCATACACCCCGTTGTTGGCCTGGAAGGTGTACTGCACGCCGACGTTGGCGCGCGTGCCGGTCTCGAACCGGTCGTAGCCTGAGAACTTGTCAATGTCGAACAACAGAGTGTCGTCGAAGATCAGGCTCTTGGCGTCTTCATCGGGGAGCCGGCGCTGATCGACATTGTTCGGCCGCGCGATGATCTGCGCCGTCGGCTCGATGACATGCGATGCGTTGGCGGTATGGGCAACGAAGGGATAGGAGTAGAGGACGCCGCCGACGGCCTGGCCGCGCAACACGGTATCGTCGGGAATCGGCAGCAGCGTAACGGGGTCGACGGCGTTCTGGTAGCTGTAGACGTCGCCGCGCGCACTGGCAAACGGCGTCCACACCTGGCCGATCGGATCGATCATCTTGCGCCGCCAGCTAGCCTCCATCAGCGCGTGGTTGGAGTCGGTATTGGTCAGCGGATCGCCGGAGCGGGTCATGGAGCGGGCGTGGCCGCTGAAGGTCAGCTCGCCGCCGAGGATCGGCGTGCCGACGATGTAGCGGTAGTCGATCACAGGCGCGACGTAGGAGTCGGCGTAGGACGGGTCGTTCAGCAGCAGCCCGCCGAAGTGATAGAGGCTGGCGTTGAAATAGTTGCGCTCGCTCATGCCCTGCAGATAGGCGGTATTGACGCGATCGGTCTGAATGATGGGGTCGAGCTTGTAGAAGCGGCGGAAGCTGTCATCGCTTTCCAGCGTCGCATCCCAGCCGAACCTCCACCACGACGATAGAGCGAACTGGCCCTTCGTCTCGATCGAGCCGCGCCATCCCGCCTCAGGTCCACTGTCCTGGTCGATCGCCGCGATCTTTACCGAGTACTGACCGTCGGACAGCCGCTGGCGCCAATCGCCCTGCCAGAGAACGCCTTCCTTGCTGAAGTAGCGTGGATGCAGGGTTAGGTCGTAGCTCGGCGCCAGCGCCCAGTAGTAGGGAATCTCGACCGATGCGCCGAGCGTGGAGGAGTTGCTGAAGGTCGGCGCGAGAAAGCCGGAGCGGCGTTTGACGGACGGGTCGGCGTGCTGGAAGTACGGCACGTATAGGACCGGCACTCCGAACAGCTCGAATTGCGCGTCCTGATACGTGATGGTTGCAGCCTGCTGGTCGTGGATGATGCGCGCCGCGCCGATGCACCACAGCGGCGGCTTGCCAGGGTCGTTCTTGCAAGGCGTGAACTTGGCGCCCTCGTACTCGTTGATGTTGCCTTCGCGCCGGGTGGCCCGCTCCGCAGCGATGCGCGTGTCGTCCTGCGTGACCACGCTGAGCGACTGCACGAACGCGTCGCGGAAATCGTCCAAGGCCTCGAAGCGGTCCGCGCGCGTGATGCTGCCGTTGGGATCCTTGAGCTGGGCGTTGCCCTCCGCCGTCAGGGTATTGCTGCCCTGGTCGTAGATCACCTGATCGGCGGTGAGGATGTAGTTGTTGTAGTAGATCTCGACGTTGCCCTGCGCGATCACACGGTTGCCGCGCGTGTCGTAGATCAGCTGATCGGCCTGCAGATAGAGCGGCTCGGCGCGATCGATCTTCGCGCGCGGCCCGAACATGCCGCCGGCTTTCTTTGGGAAGGCCTTGGCAGACGGGACATCGATCTGCTTGCTCGGATCCTGGGCGAGCGCGGCGCGGGGAAGGGCAGCGGCGAGCGGCAGCAGCAGGACTACCGCCACCGAGACCGAACACACGAGTTTATGCATCCCCCGACGTCCGTCTGCACGACGTCCGCGGGCGGGCGCTCTGCCGCACGCACAGTGCGGTATCGGCGCGCGACGCATCACTCAGCCGTCCTCCTGGTGTAGCAGCACCGTTAGCGAAACAAGCAATGCAAGACCGATCGGCGCCCAGACTGCCATTGCCGGCGAGATCAAACCGGCCATGCCGATCTGCCTCGACACCTCTGTCAGCAGGAAGAAGCCGATCCCCCCTACCATTCCCACCAAAACCATAGTCTGTATCCCGCCGGAGCGGAATGACCGAAGGGACACAGTGGCGGCCAAAATAACCATGGCGATCAGCAGCATCGGACGGGATATCAGGAGGGCGTACTGCATCTTGTAACGCCCCGCGGAAAGGCCCGTTTTTTCAGCGAGTTGTATGAGATCCGGCAGCTGCCAGACGGACACGGCGATCTCCGATCCCAGAGCATCGCCGACCCGCTCGCGCGTCAAGTAGGTGCTGATCGTGTACGTCTCGAACCGCTCGGCCTCGCGGCCGGCTCTGGAAACGAGAGCCCGCTGCAGCTCCCACACGGCATCCCCGAGCGTGGCCTTGTCCGCATCGATGCGCTCGACGAATTGTCCTTTGGTATCAAATTGAATGACGGTAACGCCACTCAGCGACATGCCTTGGTTAGCCGAAGCACGGGCCGTCATAACGGACTGGCCATCAGCCCCGTCCTGACGCAGCCAGGACCCCTCTCCCCCGGGTGACGCCATCAGGCCGGCTTCCTTGCCGAAAGCCTCGGCGACCAAGCGCTCGGATTCCGAGCGGGCGGCGGCGGCGAGCGGGTTGTAGACGGTGACGGCGAATACGCCGAGCAGCAGTGCCACGGTTACGCCAGGGCGCAGAAACTGCCAGACCGACATGCCGCCGGCGCGCATGACCGTTAACTCCGACTTGCGGCTGAGGCTGAGCAGGGCGCCGATGCTGCCGACCATCACCGCGAACGATAACAGGATTTCCGAGAAAGCGGGCAGCCGCAGCAGGCCCATCCACAGCAGCGAGGCGACCGAAAGATCGTTGGCTCGGCGCGACATGCGCAAGAGCTCGACCATGTCGATCATGAAGATCAGCACCGCGCACACGGTGAAAGCACCGATGATGGTCAGCAGGAAGCGCTTGGCCACGTAACGGCGTAATGTCCGTCCCTGCAGCACCGCTCAGCTCCTGGTAGTGATGGGTGCGCCCGCGGCCCGCCGCCGCCGTGGCCTGAGGTTTGTCAACAGCGAGCGCAGGCCGTCGACGGAGGCTTCAAGACTGCGGGCAAGCCTGGTCTGGCGGCGAGGATAGATGCGCCACTGGATCAGCAGGAGAGAGACCATCGCGGCGGCAACCGGCACGAGGTAAAGCAGGTAAGTGGCTGAGGTGCGGACAGCTGCGGCGTTGGCGGCGGCAATGCCGAGGATACGGCATCCGATCGCCACGCTGAACGCGGTGACGAGGGCCTGCATGCGGTTGCTGCGGGTGGTTTGTGCCTGCCCCGCGAAGGCCACTACGATCAACACAAACGTGAAAGCATACAAGGGGTTGGACAGGCGCTCGTGCAACTCGGAAGTGAACCGGGCGGGACCGGCCTTGTACTGCGGGTCGTCCTTGTCGGGCCGTAGCAACTCGCTCGTGTAGCGCTCGCGCGGCCGCAGAACCTGAACCTGGTCGACACGCTGTTCGAGCCGGTTCAGGTCCACCGGGTAGCTCTGAAAGGAGATGATCTGTGGCGCCGGGTCGTTCTCGAGGCGGCGCAGCACGTGGCCTCGCTCCATACGCAGAAAAACGGACGGACCCTGTTTGATGATCTGGCCGCGCTCGGCAAGATACGTGACGACCTGCTTGGGATCGCGGGAATCGTGCAGCAATAGGCCGAGCAGGTCGCCATTCGGCGCCCGGTCTCGGATGTGCACGGTGAGATTTGCCTCAGGCGAGCTGAAGCGCCAGGGCTGCAAAACCTGGCTCATGAAGTCGGAGCGCACCTGCACCACCTGGTCCTTGAGCGTGCGCTGGCTCCAGGGGCCGGCGATGTGATTGACGGCCGCGACCGAGAGCGACACCAGCAGTGCCAGCAGGCCAAGCGGCTTGACCAGGGACCACACCGGCATGCCGCCGGCGGTCATGACGATCAGCTCGCTGTCGCCGTTCAGTTTGTTGAGCACGTGGATGCTGGCGATCAGCAGCGCCACCGGTGCAATAAAGGCGATCAGGCTTGGGATGGCCAGCGTCGTCATGCCAAGGAAGCGCAGCACGTCCTGGCCCTGCGTCGTCATCAGCTCCAGCTGGCGCAAGGCGATGGCGATCCAGGTCACCCCCGTCAGGGAGATGAGGATGAGCAGCAACGCGCCCGCCGTTTGCCGAAATACGTATCGGCTGAGGAGCCCCATGCGTGTCCTTCCCCCGGCGCCGTCCCATCCCTCAATGCCGGCAGAACTTCACCGGCCGAAGCAGAGCAGCGATCCGCAAGGGGTTTCCATAGCTTGGTGGCGGAAAGGTGGCCCGATAAAGCTTATAGGACCGGTGTCAACAAAGGTGTGGCCGACATGCCGCGTGTGTGACTTGACGCTCGCGGGGCAAATAGGTAACCCAATGTTGTCGCGAAAATGCCACACTGTCGTTGATGTGTGTGATCGCTTTGCTGCATGAGAGCCGCGATCCCGTGAGCATGAATCCGCTTATCGAAACAGGTGTCCAGATGGTGGGCCGGACCCTTGCCGCGATGCGGCATCGGAGCCGTCAGGCCCAGGCTGTCTTGGGCCGCAGTCTGGAGCGGCTGCGGCAGCTCGCCAACATCGATGCCCAGGCTCCGGCCGACCCGCTGCTTGAGGACGGCGGCGCACGCCTTCCGGGCACGGGCAGCCGGGCGTTCTGGGTCGGCTCTGTGATTGTCGGCCTGTCGCTCGTCTCAGGGCTCGCCACCTACCTGATCCTGACCGGGCTGACGCCGATCATGCCGCGCAACGAGATCGTGCTCGGCGTGTTGTTCGTCAACCTCCTGCTGGTCATCGCCATGGTGGCGGTGATCGCCGTGCAGGCCATCGACCTGTTGCGCGCCTGGCGAAAGAAGGTGGCCGGCGCGCGCCTGCATGTCCGCATCGTGCTGCTGTTCAGCCTCATTACTGCGCTGCCGGCGCTGCTGCTCGCGGTTGCTGCCACCACCACGTTTTCTCGCTCGCTCGACAACTGGTTCAACCGCCAGACTACGACCATCGTCATGAACTCGCTGGACGTGGCCCACGCCTACCTCGAGGAGCATGGCCAGGTCATCCGCACCGACATCGTCAACATGGGCAAAGACCTCGACGATGCGGCGGCCGAGGTTGGCAGCGACCCGCGCAAGTTCCGCGAGCTTATGTTCGCGCAGGCGGGTCTACGCGACCTGCCGGTCGCCTACGTCGTCGATGCCAAGGGTAACGTGAAGGTGGCGGCGCTCGAGGATGAGCGCATCCCCTATATTGCGCCGCCCGAACATCTGATCCGCGTCGCCGAGGCTGGCCATGTGCCGCTGCTGATGCCAGTCAGCACCTTCCGCGTAGCGGCGATTGCCAAGCTACACAACTATCCGGACTCCTATCTCTACGTCGCTCGCGGCGTCAGCCCCAAGGTCGTCACTCATCTGCGCAACACAGAGCGCGGCGTCACCGAGTACGAACAGCTGCGCGAGCGCCGCGGCGGTCTCAAATTCGCGCACGGCCTGATGTACTTCATGATCTCGCTGACTGCGCTGCTGGCGGCGGTGTGGGTAGGGCTGTGGTTTGCCGGCCTGCTGGTGGCGCCGATCCGGCGTCTGATCAGCGCCGCCCAGCAGGTCGCCAAGGGCAATCTCTCGGTGCAGCTGCCGATCCGCCGCGGTGAAGGCGATCTCAGACGATTGTCAATGAACTTCAATACGATGACGCAAGAACTCGAGCGCCAGCGGACCGATCTGGTGACCGCCAACAGCCAGCTCACGGAACGGCGCCGGTTCATGGAGGCGGTGCTGTCGGGCGTATCGGCAGGCGTGCTCGGCCTCGATCGCAGCGGGCGCATCACGCTGGCCAGCCGCTCGGCGCAGAAGCTGCTGGCCCTGAGCGAGGACCAGCTGGTCGGCCGGCATCTTTCCAACGCCGTGCCGGAGTTCGCCGGCCTGCTGGTCGAGAGCACCGACCCCAACGCGCGCGGCCGGCCACAGAGCCAGGTTACGCTCACCATCAGGGGCGACGAGCGCAGCTTCGCCATCCGTGTCACGCACGAGGCCGAGGGCGAGGGCGACGAAGGCTCGGTGCTGACCTTCGACGACGTCACCGAGCTGGTTTCGGCGCAGCGCACATCCGCGTGGGCCGACGTGGCCCGGCGCATCGCCCACGAGATCAAGAATCCGCTCACCCCGATACAACTCTCGGCCGAGCGCATCAAACGCAAGTACGGCAAAGTGATCACCGAGGATCGCGAGGTGTTCGATTTGTGCACGGACACCATCATCCGTCAGGTTGGCGACGTGACGCGCATGGTGGACGAGTTCTCGGCCTTCGCGCGCATGCCCAAGCCGCAGATGGAGGAGCACGACATCCGCGATGTGGTGCGCGCCTCCGTGCTCGATCGCCAGATGGCCAACGGCGACGTGGCATTCGACAAGAAGTTCGCCAACGAGCCGATCATCGTGTCCTGTGATCGGCGGCTGATCTCGCAGGCGATCCACAATCTGGTGAAGAATGCCGAGGAGGCGATCCAGGCTTACGCGGAGAACCCGGACAAGGAACCAGGCTGGCGCGGACGCATCGAGACGATCGTGCGCCGCAACGGCACGCGCGTCGACATCGAGGTGATCGATAACGGCCCGGGGCTACCCAAGCACAACCGCACACGTCTGCTCGAGCCGTACGTCACGACCAAGGGCCACAAGGGCACCGGCCTCGGCCTCGCCATCGTGCAGAAAAGCGTGGAGCAGCACGGCGGCTCGATCGCGCTGGAGGACGCCCCGACGGGCCCGGGCCGCACTCACGGCGCGCTGCTGCGCATCACCCTGCCAATCTCGGCCTCCGAGGGCCGGACCACCGACCACCGACAGCCCGCATCAGCCGCCGCGCGCGGTGGTGCGTGATCGACAACGACTGAGGGAGTAACAGATGGCTTCAGATATCCTGATCGTCGACGATGAGGCGGACATCCGCGAGATGGTCGCCGGCATCCTGCAGGACGACGGGCACCGCACGCGTCTGGCGCGCGACTCCGATGAGGCCTTGAAGGCCATCGAGGAGCGCCGACCACAGCTCGTCATTCTGGATATCTGGCTGCAGGGCAGCCGCCTCGACGGGCTGGAGGTGCTCAACATCATCAAGAAGGCCCACCCCGGCCTGCCGGTGGTGATCATCTCGGGCCACGGCAACATCGAGACGGCGGTGACCGCCATCAAGCGCGGCGCCTACGATTATATCGAGAAGCCGTTCAAGGCCGACCGCCTACTGCTGGTGACGCTAAGGGCACTGGAAGCCTCCAAGCTGCAGCGCGAGGTGCGCGAGCTGCGCGAGCGCTCGGTGGTCAGCTTCGAGATGATAGGCAAGTCGACGGCCATGAACCAGCTGCGCGGCTCCATCGAGCGGGTGGCGCCCACCAACAGCCGCGTGCTGATCCGTGGTGGCGCCGGCTCCGGCAAGGAGCTGTGCGCGCGCGTGCTGCACAGCACCTCGCACCGCAAGGATGGCCCGTTCGTCGTGCTCAACGCGGCAGCGATGGCGCCTGACCGTGTCGAGGAGGAGTTCTTCGGCACCGAGGATCATTCCGGCCCGCGTAAGGTCGGCGCGCTCGAGGAGGCGCACGGCGGCACGCTGTACATCGACGAGGTGGCCGACATGCCGCTCGAGACCCAGGGCAAAGTGCTGCGCGTGCTGGTCGAGCAGAAATTCCAGCGTGTCGGGGGCGGTCCCAAGGTGTCCGTAGACGTGCGGATAATCTCCTCTACCAGCCGGGATCTCGAGCGGGAGATGCAGGAAGGCCGCTTCCGCGAAGACCTCTATCATCGCCTCAACGTGGTGCCGCTGCGGGTGCCGGGCCTCGCCGAACGGCGCGATGACATCCCGGAGCTGATCGGGTTCTTCGTTGGCCAGGTCGCGCAGTCGTCCGGGCTGGCGCCGAGGCGCATCGGCGAGGACGCCGTCGCCGTGCTGCAGGCGCACGACTGGCCCGGCAACGTGCGTGAGCTCAGGAACAACCTCGAGCGCTTGATGATCCTGTCGGGTGGCGATCCGGACGCGATCATCACCGCCAACATGCTGCCCGACGAGATCGGCTCCAATGTGCCGCTGCCCGTCAACGGCGGAGCCGAGCACCTGATGTCGCTGCCGCTCAGGGAGGCGCGCGAGATCTTCGAGCGCGAGTACCTGCTGGCGCAGATCAACCGCTTCGGCGGCAACATCTCGCGCACTGCCGAGTTCGTCGGCATGGAACGCTCGGCGCTGCATCGCAAGTTGCGCGCCCTGGGTGTCAGCTCGCAGGAGCGCGGCAACGAAGCGGTGCGGCAACCGTGAGCGCGAGCCGGACATGACGCGAGTAATCTACATCAACGGCCGCTATCTGCCCTACGGTCAGGCTGGCGTGCACGCCGAGGATCGCGGCTTCCAGTTCGGCGATGCCGTGTATGAGGTGTGCGAGGTCAGGCACGGCCGGCTCGTCGACGAGACGCGCCATCTGGCGCGGCTGGCGCGTTCGCTGGGCGAGCTGTCCATGCGACCACCGATGCCGGACGCTTCCCTGTCGCGCGTGATCCGCGAGACCATCCGTCGTAACCGGGTGCGCAATGGGGCGGTCTACCTGCAGGTGTCGCGCGGCGCCGGTCCCCGCGAATTTACGTTCCCCTCCGAGGACGTGGCGCCAACGCTGGTGGTCTTGGCGCGCAACGCCTCGCCGGCCAAGCAGGAGGCGAGCGCCGCCAAGGGCATCGGCGTGCAGACCATGCCGGACATGCGCTGGGGGCGCTGCGACATCAAGACGGTGATGCTGCTGCCGGCAGCGTTGGCCAAACAGGCCGCGCAGAAAGAGGGCGCCAAGGAAGCCTGGCTGGTCGATGCCAAGGGCTATGTCACCGAAGGGGCGTCCTCGAACGCCTGGATCCTCGATGGTCAAGGCCGGCTCATTACGCGGCAGATCGACAATGCCATCCTGCGTGGCGTCACGCGCACGACGCTGATCGATCTGTTGCGGCGGGAGAACATCGAGCTCATCGAGCGGCCGTTCACCGTGGCGGAGGCGAAGGCCGCGCGAGAGGCTTTCATTACCTCTGCAACTAATGCCGTCATGCCGGTGGTGCGTATCGACGGACAGGCGATCGGCAACGGCGTTCCGGGGCTGTTGACACAAAAGTTGAGGGCCGAATTTCATTCAACGGCGGAAATTGCCCTCGCATGATTTGCAAACAGGCAGTTTGCCTGCAAATGTGCAGCGAATCTGCTTGTGCGGAGGCTTGCAACGCTGCATTTTATGTCGGTTGGGGGTAGGCTGCCGGCGCTACGGTCCTGCCACAAGATAACAAAAACGGACTACAACAATGGCCGAAAGAGCCCAAAGCCTTCAGGACACGTTCCTGAACCATGTGCGTAAAAATAAAACGCCGCTTACGATCTTCCTCATCAATGGTGTGAAGCTGCAGGGGATCGTCACTTGGTTCGATAATTTCTGCGTGCTGTTGCGACGTGACGGACACTCGCAGCTGGTCTACAAGCACGCCATCTCGACCATCATGCCGGGTCAGCCGGTGCACCTCATGGACTTCTGATCCGGCCGAAGGCCAGCAGGGATAGTCATCTCGGATCCACTGACCGAACCCAAGCGCGCGCGCAAGCGGCGGATGCCGGTCGAACGGCATCGCCCCGTGACGCGCGCGATCGTTATCGTCCCGTTGCGTCCGGGCGAACGGCGGGTCGCAGCCGGCGACGGCAACGCGCCTGCGCGGCGGCCCGAGCCGCGCTCGGCCCAGGACCGACTCGATGAGGCCGTCGGGCTCGCCAGAGCCATCGACCTCGACGTGCGCGCCGCCGAGATCGTGCCCCTGGTGAGGCCGCGCCCGGCCACGCTGCTGGGGTCGGGCAAGGTGCACGAGATCGGCCTGCTGATCGCCGCCAAGCAGGCGGGCTTGGCAATCATCGATCACGCGGTCAGCCCCATCCAGCAGCGCAACTTGGAGAAGGCCTGGGACTGCAAGGTGCTCGACCGCACCGGGCTGATCCTGGAGATCTTCGGCGAGCGCGCCGCCACGCGAGAGGGGCGTCTGCAAGTCGAGCTGGCACATCTTGAATACCAGCGCAGCCGCCTAGTGCGCACCTGGACCCATCTCGAGCGCCAGCGCGGCGGCTTCGGCTTCCTCGGCGGCCCCGGCGAGGCGCAGATCGAGACCGACCGGCGCCTGATCCAGGAGCGCATCGAGTTCATCCGCCGCGAGCTAGCGGGCGTGGTGCGCACGCGCGAATTGCATCGCGCCGGTCGCAAGCGCGTGCCCTACCCGACGGTGGCGATCGTCGGCTACACAAATGCCGGAAAATCGACGTTGTTCAACCGCATCACCGGCGCCGGCGTGCTGGCCATGGATCAGGTGTTCGCCACGCTTGATCCCACCATGCGCGAGGTCAAGCTCGCCAGCGGCCGGCGCATGATCCTGTCCGACACCGTAGGCTTCATCTCCGACCTGCCGACCACGCTGGTGGCGGCGTTCCGCGCCACGCTGGAAGAGGTGCTGGCCGCCGATCTAGTGCTGCACGTGCGCGACATCAGCCATCCCGAGACCGACGCGCAGCGCCGCGACGTCGAGCGCGTGCTGGGCGAGCTTGGCATCGATGCCGAAGCCGCCGACGCTAGGATCATGGAGGTGGGCAACAAGGTCGATCGCCTCGATGCGGCGGCACGGCAGGAGGGGGCGCGGTCGGCCGAGCGGGACGGGCGCCGCCTGCTGCTGGTCTCGGCGGCGACAGGGGAGGGGATCGACGCCCTTCTCGCGGCGATCGATGCGCGTCTCGGCGAGCGCGACGAGATCCTGACGCTCGAGATCCCAGCCACGCAGGGACGCCTGCTGAGCTGGCTGCACGACAACGCCGAGGTGCTGGAACAGCAGCGCGAGGAGACAGGCGCCGTCATTCTGCGCGTGCGCATCGATCCCAGCGTGCGCGGCAAGTTCCAGGGCCACCTGAAACGGGCGGGATTGGCGTGAATTCGATCCCGGTATCGGGCGCCGCATTTTGCGGATGACACGCGATAGCCTGGCTAGAGTTTGTTCCGACCCAGATCGAATCGCGATCAGCAGATACTGCCCAGTGCTGAGCTTGTCGAAGCACGGCATCGCCAAACTCATTCGCCCTTCGACGAGCTCAGGGCGCGGGCGCGAAACGCTCGCCAATTCTCGCGGCGCTGTCGTTGGCTTGCCACACGGCCCTGCCATGGTTGAATGTCGGCGCGATGGCCGCGGACCCCATAGCGCGAAGCGGTTTGCGAAGGTCGTTCGATTGCATTGCGCCCAAGCCGCATTCTGTGGCGCGCAACGGGCTAGAGGCCGTTCAAGATGTCCGCACTGTGGTTGCTCGGGTTGGCGCTCGCGGGTTTTGTCGGCGGCGCGGTCTTCATGGCGACAGTCGTGTTTGTCGGCATCAAACTCAACCTGAAAGGACTTGGCACAGCCACGGCGGGCTTGCGACAGGACGCTCGTTTTTATCGCATATGGGCCATGACTGGCGGCGCGCTCGGAGCGGCGTGGATGACGGCCATCCAACTCCTCGACGACGGCGGTATCAGGGACCCCTGGTACGGGCTGATCATGATTGCGATCGGCCTCTTGGTGTTCATTCCAACGGTGATATTGCTGAAAGGGCAGCGCCGTAGCGGCTAGGCGCGGCTATGTCGCCAGCCGAGAGGCTTCAGCCTCAGGGACCGCGCCGGCTCTTGCTCGTGGCACAAGACGGAAGGTTCGTCTCCGTCGCTTGTGCCTCGGTCGGCTCGCGGATCGCCGACTGATGCGCGCCACGCGACCACGGCGTGGCGACATCCTGCATCCTCTGCCATGATGGTACGGGAGCAACGAAGCTGCAGGCCATGCATCTCGCGGGAACGACCTACGAGGAAGCTTATCGCACCTTTCGTTGGGAGGTGCCGGCGCGGTTCAACATCGCGCAGGCTATCTGCGACGAGCATGCGGCGCGCGCGCCCGAAGCGACGGCACTGCTGTATGAGCAGGCGGATGGCCAGCTGCGGGCGTGGAGCTTTGCCGAGATCCAGTCGGCGGCCAACCGCCTTGCCAATGTGCTGGGCGCGTTCGGCGCCGGACCCGGAACGATCGTCGGCATCCATCTGCCGCAGTGCCCGGAAAGCCTGATCGCACACGTCGCCATCCAGAAGCGCGGTGCCATTGCGCTGCCTATGTTCAACCTGTTCGGGCCTGACGCCATCGCCTATCGCCTGGGCGACAGCGGCGCGCGCGTGCTGATTTCGACGCCGGAGGCGCTCGAGCGCAACGCCGCTGCGTTCGGCGGCATCGAAACACTCAGGCATGTCATCAGCGTCGGTGGCGCCGGACCGGCGCGAGCGCAGGATTTCTGGCAGCTGGTGGAGCGAGGCGGCTCGCACGCCGAGACGGCCGATACCGGTCCGGACGATCCTGCGTTGCTGATCTACACCTCAGGGACCACCGGCAACCCGAAGGGCGCGCTGCATGCCGGCCGCGTGCTGCTCGGACACCTGCCGGGGGTAATCATGCCGCACGACTTCTTTCCGCAGCCGGGCGATCGCTTCTGGACGCCGGCCGACTGGGCCTGGGCCGGCGGCCTGCTCGATGTGCTATGGCCGTCGCTCTATCACGGCGTTCCCGTGGTGGGGTCGGTGCGCACCAAGTTCGATCCCGAGTGGGCGTTCGCCTTCATGGGGCGGCATGGCATCCGCAACATCTTCATGCCGCCGACCGCGCTGCGCCTGATGCGCCAGGTGCCCGATCCGCGCTCGCGGCACGCCTACGCGCTGCGCTCGATCGGCACCGGCGGCGAGAAGCTCGGCGAGGACATGATGGCGTGGGGCCGCGAGACTTTCGATCTCGAGCTCGCCGAATTCTACGGCCAGAGCGAGGTCAACCTGGTCATCAGCAACTCGCCTAGGCTGTTTCCCGTACGCGCGGGCTCTATGGGACGCGCCGTCCCCGGCCATATCGTCGAGGTGGTGGATGACGCCGGCAACGTGCTGCCCTCAGGGACACCCGGCACCGTTGCCGCGCGTCGGCCGGACCCGGTGATGTTCCTCGAATATTGGAAACGCCCCGAAGCAACGTTGGAAAAATTTCGTGGTGACTGGTGTTTGTTGGGTGACATCGCCGTCAAGGACGAGGACGGATACTTCTGGTTCCAGGGCCGCGATGACGACATCATCAGCTCGGCCGGCTATCGCATCGGCCCCGGCGAGGTGGAGGAATGTCTCACCCGCCATCCGGCAGTTGCCTTCGCGGGCGTAATCGGCTCGCCCGATCCCGTGCGCGGTGAGGTGGTGGCAGCCTTCATTGTGCCGGCGCGCGGCGTTGCGCCGACGCCGGAGCTGGCCGCCGAGATCGCCCAGTTCGTCAAAGAGCGCCTCGCCGCCCACGAGTACCCGCGCAAGATCCGCTTCCTCGACGAAATGCCCATGACCATCACCGGCAAGATCCGTCGCGTGGACCTGCGCAAGCTGGATCGGGAGGCAGAGTAGGTGGGCGCCTCAATCCTGCAGCATGGTAAGGGCGGCGCGGCGGTCGCTTTGCTTCAGGCGCAGGAAAAGGGTGCGCGCGGTCTTGATGTCGCGCTCCAGGCCGCTTTCGGCGGCAGTCTTGAGGGCGACTGTGGTCGGATGCTCGGCGCCGCAGATGAAGGCCAGAGCCTGTGCCAGCTTGCCCATGGCGTCGCGGTCGATGGTGGTTTCGTCCATGGCAGATCTCCTCAGCCGACAGGTCGAGTGCGAGCATAGCACCCCGCGTGCGGGCAAGGGATAGGGTGAAGCCCAGGTGTCGATGGCCTCGTCGCCCACACCTCGCCTCCCGTTCCAAATGATGTCTACACAGGCCTGAATTGCGCCCAGCTTGTCGTGGAAACGAAGGAGCTTGTCTCAGCGACGGAGTTTGCGATGCGTTGGTGCCGTGTCGTTGCTGTTCTGGGGATGGTCGCGCTGGTGACGCCGGCCGCGCACGCGCAGGAGAGCCCCAAGAGTGAGCTTCTGCTGCCACGGCAACTGCCCGGTTCTGAACGCGCGGCGCCTCTGTATATGCAGGCCGACCAGCTCATCTACGACACGCGCGGCAGCCGTGTAATCGCGCAGGGTCAGTGTCGAGGTGTACTACAACAACTACATCCTGACGGCCGATCAGGTTACCTACGACCAGAGCGCCAACACGCTCATCGCCCAAGGCAACACCCAGTTGAAGGACCCCGGCGGCAGCGTCACGCGCGCCGAACGCTTCGAGGCTCCCGACGACTTTCGCGACGCCTTCGTGCGGTCGCTGAGCACCGTCAACCAGCTCGATACGCGCATCATTCCCGCGCCGCGCTGAAGCCAAGGGCGATTTATTTTTACGCCAAATCGGCCGACTGCACGCGCCTGACGCCAGACTTGCTCATGTCGGCCCCAGCCGTCGCCAGCGAGCCCCCGGTGTCGATGCCACGGCAGGCGTCCTCGACGACGTGGGCCTCGAAGCCGAGCTTCTGTGCGTCGATGGCCGACCATGCGACGCAGAAGTCCGTCGCCAGCCCGGCGATATAGATGCTGCGGATGCCGCGCGCCGCCAGATACCCGTCGAGCCCGGTCTTTGACGTGCCATCGGCCTCGATGAACGCCGAATAGCTGTCGACCAATGGGTTGAACCCCTTACGTACGATCAACTGCGCATGCGGGATGTCGATGTCGCGATGAATGGCGGCGCCATCGCTGCCCTGCACGCAATGGTCGGGCCACAGGATCTGCGTTCCATACGGTAACTCGATGCGGTCGAACGGCACTCGGCCGGCATGCGAGCTGGCAAACGAGATGTGCCCCGCAGGATGCCAGTCCTGCGTCAGGACCACGTTGCGGAACACCCTGGCTAGGCGGTTGATAGGTGCGATCACCTCATCGCCCCTCGCCACCGCCAGGCTGCCGCCCGGCAGGAACGAGTTCTGCACGTCGACGACGATCAGCGCCACATCTTCGCGATTTGTCATTGGCATGGGTCATGCTCTTCTTTCGAGGCCACCCATCCTGGTTTCCCCCAGCTTACATCAGCGGCCATGGTCGCCGGGAGCGCCCGGGTCATGTAAGATATCTGGTCCCGTTGCTGCGGCGCCAAGGAGGCACCCCTGACCCTGCATCTGATCAAGCTGTGCGTCGGCTGCGACTCGATCGAGGACTTGGCGTCGTGGCAGGCCGAGCGACTCAAGCAGATGCGCAAGGCCGGGGAGAAGAAGACGCGTCTGTTCCATCGCACCTTCCAGATGCCCAAGCGGCGCGAGGAATTGCTCGATGGCGGTTCTCTCTTTTGGGTGATCAAGGGCATCGTGCAGGTGCGTCAGCCTCTGCTCGACATCGCCGAAGGCACCAAGGACGATGGCACGCCCTGCTGCATGCTGATTTTCAAGAACGAGCTGGTGCCCGTGCGTCCCGTGCCCCGCCGCGCCTTCCAGGGCTGGCGCTACCTCGATGCCGATGAGGCGCCCGAGGACCTGAAGCGTGGCGCAGGTAACGATATCGTCGCGATGCCTCCCAAGATGCGCAAGCAGCTGGCCGAGCTGGGCCTGCTATAGGCTGCCGCACCACCCTCCGCGATCAGGCGAAAGACAATTGCGGCAGGGCGAAAAACTCCTCCTCCCAACGGTGGTTGCATCCGTGCTCTGCCCATCGTAGCAAGGGCCGCCCCTAGCAGATGAGGAGTTCAGGGTAATGACAACATTCAAGCATGCGGCGGCCGCTGCTGCTGGCCTGGCGATGCTGGCCGGCATGGGCGCAACCGCGCAGGCCCAGCAGAAGTTCGTCACCATCGGCACGGGCGGTGTCACCGGCGTCTACTACGCGGTCGGCGGCGCGGTGTGCCGGCTGCTCAACAAGGAACGCAAGACTCACGGCATCCGCTGCTCGGTGGAGTCGACCGGCGGCTCGGCCTTCAACATCAACACGATCAAGGCCGGCGAACTCGATTTTGGCATGACGCAGTCCGACGTGGGCTACAACGCCACCAAGGGTCTAGGTCAGTTCAAGGAAGGCGGTGCCTTTGCCGATCTGCGCTCGGTCTACTCGGTACATCCCGAGCCGTTCACGGTGGTCGCCCGCAAAGAGGTCAACGCCACCAAGTTTGAGGACCTGAAAGGCAAGCGCGTCAACGTCGGCAATCCTGGCTCGGGTACGCGCGCCTCGATGGACGAGCTGCTGGATGCGCTGGGCTGGAAGATCTCCGACTTCTCGCTCGCCTCCGAGCTGAAAGCCGACGAGCACGGCCCGGCGCTGTGCGACAACAAGATCGATGCCTTCTACTACGGTGTCGGCCACCCGTCGGCCAACATCCAGGACCCGACCACCAGCTGCGGCGCCAAGCTGGTCTCGATCACCGGGCCGGCCGTCGATAAGCTGCTGAGCGGCAAGCCCTATTATGCCAAGGCCACCATCCCGGGCGGTATGTACGGCAACAACCCGCAGAGTACTGAGACCTACGGCGTGCTGGCCACCATGGTGACCTCGGCAAAAACGCCCGACGACGTGGTCTACCAGCTCGTCAAGGCCACCTTCGACAACTTCGAAGAGTTCAAGAAGCTGCACCCGGCCTTCGCCAATCTGAAGGCCGAGGAGATGGTCAAGGACGGCCTGTCCGCGCCTCTGCACGCAGGCGCGGAGAAATACTACAAGGAAAAGGGCTGGGTGAAATAAGCATCCGGCACTAGCAAAGACATTATAGCGGGGCGCCGCGTGATCGGCGCCCCGCTTCCTTACGGGAACTGGACATGGCGAACACTGCGGCAGCCGGCCCAAGCAAGGTCGAGCTCGAGGAGTTGGTCGCCGAAGCCGATACCGGTGGTCGCAAGCCGTCCGGCGGCGCTGCCCGGGCGATCATGGTGGTCGCCTTATGCTGGTCGCTGTTCCAGCTCTGGTATGCCTCGCCGCTGCCTTTCGTATTCGGCTTCGGAATCTTCAGCGACACCGAGGCGCGCGCCTACCATCTAAGCTTCGCGCTCTTTCTCGCCTTCGCCAGCTATCCGGCCTTTAAGTCCTCGCCGCGCGACCGCGTGCCTCTGGTGGACTGGGCACTGGCTGCCGCGGCCATCGCCTGCGTGCTCTATCTCGTGGTGTTCTATCGGGCGCTGGCGATGCGGCCCGGCCTTCCGACCTTCGCCGACATTCTGGTGTCGGTGGTTGGCGTGGCATTGCTGATTGAAGCTTCGCGGCGTGCCGAAGGGCCGTGGATGCCGGTCATCTCGCTCAGTATGCTGGCCTACGTGTTCCTCGGTCCCTACCTGCCCGGCCTGATGTCGCACAAGGGTGCTTCCGTCAGCCGGGCTGCCTCGCACTTCTGGCTCACCTCGGAAGGCGTGTTCGGTGTCGCTCTCGGCGTGTCGACGCAGTTCATTTTCCTGTTCGTGCTGTTCGGCGCCCTGCTGGAGAAGGCAGGCGCCGGCAATTTCTTCATCCAGCTTGCCTTCTCGCTGCTCGGCCAGTTCCGCGGTGGGCCCGCCAAGGCGGCTGTGGTCTCCTCCGGCATGACCGGCATGATCTCCGGATCGTCGGTGGCCAACGTGGTGACGACCGGCGTGTTCACCATTCCGCTCATGAAGCGGGTCGGCTACTCCCCGACCCAGGCCGGCGCCATCGAATGCGCGGCCGGCGTCAACGGCCAGCTGATGCCGCCGGTGATGGGCGCGGCGGCCTTCATCATGGCCGAGTACGTCGGCATCACCTACGCGGATGTGGTCAAGCACGCCATCATTCCGGCGCTGCTGACCTACGGCGCGCTGTTCTACGTGGTCGACCTGGAGGCGGTGAAAGCCGGCATGTCCGGCATTGCGCGCACGCGTCGGCGCACGCTCCAGCAGGGCCTGATCAAGGCAGCCATCACTATCTCATCCCTCATCATCTTGAGCGCGGCCATCTATTGGGGGCTCGGCTGGACGCGCGATGTGTTCGGCGAGAATGCTGGTTGGGGGGCTATTGCCTTCCTTGCGGTTGCCTACGTCGCCCTGATCGCCAACCGAGCCCGCTTCCCTGACCTTGCCCTCGACGATCTGAGCAAACCCGTCAGGGACGTACCGGACTTCTACGAGGTGGCTCGCACCGGCATCCACTTCGTGCTGCCGGTGTCGGTGCTGATATGGTGCCTGATGGTGGAAGACATGTCGCCGGGCCTCGCTGCCTTCTGGGGCGTGATCGCCATGGGCGGTGTGGTGCTGACGCAGAAGCCGCTCACCGCGTTGTTCCGCCGGCAGGGCGACATTGTCGGGCGCTGCCGTGACGGTTTCTGGGATCTGGTCGGCGGCCTGGAACTGGGCGGGCGCAACATGGCCGCCGTCGGTATTGCCACCGCCACGGCCGGCATAATGGTCGGGGCAGTCACCCTCACCGGCATTGGCCTCGTCATGGCCGAGATCGTCGAATTCCTGTCGCAGGGCAACATCGTCATCATGCTGGTGCTGGTCGGCGTGATCTGCATCATCCTCGGCACCGGCCTGCCGACGACAGCCAGCTACGTGGTCGTGGCGACCCTGATGGCGCCGGTAGTGGTCGAACTGGCGGCCGAGAACGATCTGGCCGTGCCGCTGATTGCCGTGCACATGTTCGTCTTCTACTTCGGTTTGATGGCCGACGTGTCGCCACCGGTCGGGCTTGCCGCCTATGCCGCCGCCGCCATTGCCGGCGCTGATCCCATGCGGGTCGGCTGGCAGGGCACCTGGTATGAGTTCCGCACGGTGCTGCTGCCGTTCATTTTCATCTTCAATCCGGAGATCCTGCTGATCGACATCGGTGGGCCGGTGCATCTCTTCGTCGTGCTTGCCTGCGCAACGCTTGCCATGATGGCCTTCGTAGCCGCCTTGCAGGGCTTCTTCTTCAGTCGAAACCGCTGGTGGGAGACCGTGGTCCTCCTGATCATCTGCTTCACCCTGTTCCGGCCCAATTTCTGGATGGATCGCGTCATCCCGCCGTTCCATATGGTGCCGGCATCCGAGGTCACGTCCGTGATCGATCAGACCAAAGGCGCCGGCGCTCTGCGTCTGCGCGTTGCCACCCAGGATATGAGCGGCGATGACGTGACAAAGACCATCCGTCTTAACTTCGGTGACAAAGGCAGCACGGCGGAACGCCTTGCCTCGACTGGCATTGTTCTGACGCCCGGAGACAAGCCAAGTATTGCTTCCGTGCGTCCAGGCTCAGAAGCGGCGCGTCAGAAGCTGCGGCCGGGCGACACCATAGAGGGGATCAATGTTCCGGCGGATCGTCCAAGTTCCTTCCTGTTCGCTATTCCTGCGATCCTGGTGCTCGGCGCGATTGCTTGGCTGCAGCGCCGTCGTCGCGGAGCGCTCGCAGCTGCTGCCTGATGCTTCCTCCGTTTTCGCGTTGCAGCACAATCGAACGTCAGCTCAACGGGTTGGATTGAAGGACGAAACCTTCGTCGCAGAGATGTGATCGGCCGTGATGACAGGTTGTCGCGCGAGGCACGCCTAGATGCTTCATCCTGAAACACCAATCCAGCTCTCCTTCCACCGCCGTCCCGGCAACCAATAGCTTTCGGGTAACCTCAATGGCCAAACTGAATATCAACGGCAAGACACTCGATCTCGAGGTGGACGGCGCCACGCCGCTGCTGTGGGCGCTCCGCGAGCACGCCGACCTCACCGGCACCAAGTACGGCTGCGGTGTCGGACAGTGCGGAGCATGCTCCGTACACATAAACGGGGAGGTGCAGCGCTCCTGCCTGATCCAGGTGAAGGATGTCAAGCCGACCGACCAGGTCGTCACCATCGAGGGGCTGGCCGATGAGAATGGCCGCGCGGTGCAGAAGGCCTGGCTTCAACTCGAGGTCGCGCAGTGCGGCTACTGCCAGACCGGCCAGATCATGGCAGCGACCGCCCTGCTCAGGGGCAAGCCGAAACCCACCGACGAGGACATCAATGCGGCTATGACCAACATCTGTCGGTGCGGTACCTACCAGCGCATCCGGCAGGCGATCCATCTCGCGGCCGGCAATAAGCAGCAGGGTTAAGGGAGACGCACATGACGACCACGATCAGCAAACTCTCCCGTCGCCAATTCCTCGCTACCGCTGCCGCAGCCGGCGGCGGTCTTGCCCTTGGCATCGACGCCGGCGGTATCCGCACCGCGCTCGGCCAGATCGCCATCGGTGGCACGAGCCCCGGCAATGAGCTCGGCGTGTGGGTGTTCATCAAGCCCAACGATGATGTCGTAATCCGCGTCGCCCGCTCCGAGATGGGGCAGGGCTCGCTGACCGGCCTGGCGCAGCTCGTCGCCGAGGAACTCGACTGCGACTGGTCGAAGGTCACCGCCGAGTATCCGACACCCGGCCAGAACCTGGCGCGCAACCGCGCCTGGGGCGACATGTCGACTGGCGGGTCGCGCGGCATCCGCGGCTCGCAGGACTATGTGCGGCAGGGCGGCGCGGCGGCACGGCAAATGCTGCTGCAGGCTGCGGCCAACGAATGGAAGGTGCCGGTCGAGGAGCTGAAGGTCGACAAGGGCGTTATCGCGCACGAGGCGTCGAAGCGGCAGACTACGTACGGCAAGGTGGCGGATGCGGCCGGCAAGCTGCCGGTGCCCGATCTCAAGAGCATGAAGCTGCGCGATCCCAAGGACTGGAAGATCGCCGGCAAGCCGATGAAGCGGCTCGATACGGCAGACAAGCTGACCGGCAAGCAGGTCTACGCCATCGACGTCAAGCTGCCCGGCATGCTGACGGCGACCATCATGGATGCGCCCGTGTTCGGCAACAAGCTGCTGAGCTACGACGAAGCGAAGGTCAAGGCGATGCCCGGCGTGAAGGGCGTCTACCGCGTCGGCGACACGGCGGTGGCGGTGGTGGCCAGCACCTTCTGGCAGGCCAAGCAGGGCCTCGATCAACTCGATCCCAAGTGGGAGGAAGGTCCCAACAACAAGGTGTCGAGCGAGACCATCGCCGCCACCCTGCGCGAGGGCCTGACCTCGAAGGACGGCGTATTCGTCGGCAACAAGGCCGGCGATGCCGATGCGGCGATGGGTGGCGCGGCCAGGAAGGTAGAGGCCATCTACGAGAACCCCTTCTGGCACCATGCCACCATGGAGCCGATGAACTGCACGGCGAAGTGGACGCCCGAGAAGTGCGAGGTGTGGGTTGCCACGCAGAACGGCGAGGCGTCGCTGGCTGCGTGCTCGGAGGCTGCCGGTCTGCCGCCTTCAAAATGCGAGGTCTACAAGCACCACCTTGGCGGCGGCTTCGGCCGGCGCGGCTTCCAGGACTATACCACCAAGGCCGTGCTGCTCGCCAAACAGATCCCGGGCGTGCCGGTGAAGACCATCTGGACGCGCGAGGAAGATATGCGGCAGGGCCGGTTTCGGCCGGTCGGGCAGTGCAAGATGGAGGCGGGTCTCGACGACAAGGGCAATGTCGTTGCCTTCAAGATGCGCATGGCCTCGCCGTCGATCCTGGCCTCTGCCTTCCCGCAGCGCATGGGGCCGGGCGGCATGGACCCGATCGCCTTCCAGGGTCTCAATCCAAGCGGCGCCGAAGGGCAATTCGGCTACGGCATCCCCAACATCCTGATCGAGCATGCGATGCGCAACTCGCATGTGCCGCAGGGTTTCTGGCGCGGTGTCAACACCAACCAGAACGCCGTGTTCGTCGAATGCTTCATGGATGAGGTGGCCAAGGCGGTCGGCAAGGACCCGCTGGAATTCCGCCGCGCCCTGATGGCCAACTATCCGAAGCACCTGGGGGTGCTGAACGCGGTGGCCGACAAGATCGGCTGGGAGAGCACCAAGGCGCCGGATGGCCAGTCCCGCGGCATCGCCCAGTTTATGGGGTACGGCAGCTATGTCGCTGCTGCCGCGGAGGTCTCGGTCAGCAGCCGCGGCCGGCTCAAGGTGCATCGTTTGGTAATGGGCACCGACTGCGGCTACGTCGTCAATCCCGACCAGGTGATCGCCCAGGTGGAGGGCTCGGTCGCCTACGGCCTCGGCGGCACGCTGCACCAGAAGATCACCATCAAGGATGGCCGCGTCGTCGAGGAGAACTTCGACACCTATCCCTCGATGATGCTCGAGGAGTTTCCAAAGATCGAGACGGTGCTGGCACCATCCGGCGGCTTCTGGGGCGGCGTCGGCGAGCCGACCATCTGCGTGGCGGCGCCGGCTGTGCTGAACGCGATCTTCGCGGCGACCGGCACGCCGGTACGCTCCCTGCCGTTGAAGGACGTGAAGCTCAGGGCGTGATGCCAAGCCCGCTACATGTCTTGCCATATGTGCTGGTGTTGGCCGCAGCCGTGCTGGCTGCGGCCGCCTGGCGGGCGGATGCCCAGCAGGGTGGCGCGCTGGTTCCCTATCGGGTCAGTGGCGATGCGATACCCGACCCGCTCGGCGCATTGCGGGGTGACGCACTGCGTGGCCGCGCCCTCGTGCTCGATCGCAGCATCGGCAACTGCCTGATCTGCCATCATGCGCCGGAGCCCGCGGAGCGCTTCATGGGCGAGATCGGGCCGGACCTGGCAGGCATCGGCTCGCGGCTGACGCCCGAGCAAATTCGTTTGCGCGTGGTCGACCAGAGCCTGCTCAATGCGAGGACGGTGATGCCGCCCTACTATCGCGTCGATCGACTGTCGCGGGTTGCCGAGCGCTATCGCGGCAAGCCGGTTTTGAATGCGCAGCAGGTTGAAGATGTCGTCGCCTATCTTGCATCTCTGAGGAGCTGAGCGTGCAGGGCAAAGGCAGGCAAATGGGCGACGCCGCTATGACGGACGATCTGGGTCTTACCCGGCGCCGCGTCGTCTGCGGCGGCCTGGCGATTTCCCTGATGCCGGCACTGGGTCGGCCGGCGCACGCAACGCCGGCTGAGATGGCGGATGCCATTCGCGAGTTGACCAGTGGCACGGCGGTTAAGCCCGGTCGCGTAACGCTGGTGCTGCCCGAGCTGGCCGAGAACGGCAACATCGTCTCGCTTGCGGTCACCGTCGACAGCCCGATGTCGGAGACGGAGCACCTCAAGGCGGTGCACATTTTCTCGGAGCTGAACCCAATCACCACCCTGGTGCGTTTCCACGTCTCGCGGCGGGCCGGACCCAATCCTACCCTGCTGACCAATATCCGCCTCGCCGACTCGCAGCGGGTGACGGCCATAGCTGCCATGAGCGACGGCAGCTTCTGGTCGGGCGAGGCCCGCGTCGTCGTAACCATTGCCGCCTGCATCGACGGCGGTTGAGGAGAGAGCGACAATGCCGCAGCCGACCCGCATTGTGGTTCCCGCTTCGGCGAAGAAGGGCGAGGTCTTCCAGATCAAGAGCATCGTGCAGCACGAGATGGAGAGCGGCTTTCGCCGCGACAGCAACGGGCTCGCGATCCCGCGCCACATCATCACCAGTTTCGTCGTGACCTACGCAGGCGCCGAGATATTCCGCGCCGATCTATTTCCCGGCGTGGCGGCCAACCCTTATTTCGGCTTCACCACGACTGCGATTGAAACGGGCGAGGTCGTGTTCAGGTGGACCGACGACCGCGGCGATGTCACGACCGAGCGGCGCAACATCACGGTCACCTGATGCGCGTGCTGCTGTCCGTCCTGCTGGCGTCGCTGGCTTTATCGGCCGCCGCCGCGGATGAGCGGCCATCACCGCCGCGCCCGGGCCTCGACTTCCAATCCGCCGAGACCCGGCGGATGCAAGGCGACGACGGCGCCAGCCCCGGCATGTTGTGGGTGGAGCAGGGTGCCGCGCTGTGGCAGAGGCCGGAGGGTCCGGCGCAGCGCTCCTGTGCGAGCTGTCACCAGTCTGCGGCTGTCAGCATGAAAGGCGCGGCCGCCCGCTATCCCCTGGTCGACGCTGCGAGCGGCTCGCTGCTCAACATCGAGGGCCGCATCAACCAGTGCCGCAAGGAGCGCATGAGCGCCATTCCGTTCGCTTACGAGAGCAACGAACTGTTGGCTCTGACGGCCTTCGTCACGCACCAGTCGCGCGGGGTGCCGCGCACGGTTTCCGTTGAGGGCGCGGCCAAGCCGTACTTCGAGGCCGGGCGCGCCTTCTACGAGGCGCGGCAGGGCCAGCTCAATCTGGCTTGCGCACAGTGCCACAATGACAACTGGGGCAAGCACTTGCGCGGGGATATCATCAGCCAGGGCCAGAGCGACGGCTGGCCTGCCTATCGTCTCGAGTGGCAGACATTGGGCTCTCTGCATCGGCGCTTGCGAGCCTGCAGCCTGGGCGTGCGCGCCGAGGTGCTCGACTACGGTGCGCCGGAATACCTGGCGCTCGAGCTGTACCTGGCCTGGCGCGGCGAAGGTTTGCCGATAGAGGGTCCAGGCGTGCGGCGCTGACCGTGGATGGTTGCGTTCGCAGGATGATGTGCCGCCGCACTCACCCTTGCGCGTGCTCGGGCTTGACCGGCGCACCAGCCGCCCACCAGCGCTCGAGCGGATCGAGCAAGTTTTCCAGCGGCTGATAGCCGTTGGTGAGCAGGGCGTAGCCTTCCTCGTTGTTGCCGGCGATCAGGGTGGGGAAACCCCGGACGCCGATCTCCTGCGCGGAAAGGAAGTCGCGGAACGTCTCGTTGTGCGTCTCTGGCGATGCAAAGGCGGCAGCGAACTCGGCCTTGTCAAAACCCGCCTCGGCGGCCACGTCGGCGATCTTATCGGCCGAGGTCATGTCGCGGTTCTCGGCGTAGAAGGCGCGGCTGATGCGCGCCTTGAAGGGCAGCGTCATATCGGGCCGCAGACGCCGCACGGTCACCACGGCGCGGCAAGCGGGCTCGGTGTCATATGTGAAGCTCGGACGGTCGAAGAAGGACATGTCGAAGGGCTGGCCCGTGGCGGCGCCGACCCGCGTCCAGGCGCCGCGGATGTACTCCCGGTCCTTGTCGGTCATCGGCTCGGTGTTACCCGCGCGCAGTCCGCCCATCACGACCTGCAGCGGCATGCGATCCTCGAAGCGCTCGGCCAAGGTGGCGATCACCGGGGCGAAGCCGTAGCACCACGAGCACATCGGATCAGCGAAATACACGAGGTTCCTGTCCGGCATTCGTAACTGCCTCCGAACTGCGCAGTTGCACCCGGCAGCGGAACTTGCGCCGCAGTCAACCCGTTCCCACCTGTAGGCCGTAAGGATTAGCCGCGCAACCGCGAGATAACCCCCTGTTTCCTCTGCGCGACAATGTCATCCGCACCCATCCGCCGGTGGTCGTCATGACGATCATCGCGCTGAACGTGGCTGCGTTTCTGTACCAGCTCACCCTGAGCCCGCAGGCAGAGCAATCCTTCATTTACCAGCACGCGCTGGTGCCGGCCCGCTATTTCGTTCCGTCATGGGCTTGGGAAGTGGGCTTGAGCCCAACCGATCTTACGCCGTTCGTGACCAACACCTTCATGCACGGCGGCTTCCTGCACATCACCCTCAACCTGTGGACGCTCTACATCTTTGGGCCTGCGCTGGAGGACCGGCTGGGGCCGATGCGTTTCCTCGCCCTGTATCTGTCAGCCGGGGTGATAGCGAGCCTGGCGCATGCCGTCGTCAATTCCGGCTCGCCCTATCCGCTGCTCGGCGCCTCGGGTGCCATCGCGGGTGTGATCGCTGCCTATGCGGTGCGCTTTCCCTACGCCTGGGTGCGGGTGCTGTTCATCATCGTCATCATCCCGCTGTTCTTCAACATTCCGGCGCTGGTGTTCGCGGGGATCTGGTTTTTCATGCAGGTCGTGCAGGGCGCCAGCGACCTATTCAATCCGTACGGCGGCAGTGGCATCGCCTGGTGGGCGCACATCGGTGGCTTCCTTGCCGGCATCGTCATGCTGCGCCTGCTTGAGCCGGCGCATGCGGCCTCCGCCTTGTTCTACAATGGCGGCCCCTGGGAGATCTCGCGTCGGCGGTAGAAGCCCCGGATAGTTCATGGCTTGGCGCCGGCCTGCTCCAGCTGCGCTACAATTTCCCGGTAGCCCTTCTGGCGCGTCGAGAGCGAGCGGGGTCGCGCCCTGGCGGTCGGCGAGGTTGACGTCGGCTCCGGCCTTGATGAGTGCGTCGACGGTCTTCTGATAGCGCCAGCTGCCGTCGCCCAGGACGATCGCCTCGAGCAGCGCCGTCCAGCCAAGGTTGTTGACATGATTGAGCGGGGCGCGGGCCTGGATCAGCGCCTCGCACACCTCAGCGTTGCCCAGATGCGCGGCTGCGATCAGCGCCGTGCCGTTGTAGGGGCTGGTGATGGCGCGTGCGTTGCCACCGGCCGCCAGCGCCAGCTTCAGCGTGCCCATGTCGTTCTGCACCGCGGCAATGGTGATGACGTCGTAGCTTTGGAAATCGAGTGCGTTGACGTTGGCGCCCGCCTCGATCAGGGCGCGGACGGCCGCGTCGTCTTGCCGAAAGGCAGCTACGATCATCGGCGTGCGGCCGTTGCCGTCACGCGCATTGAGTTCGGCGCCTTGTTTCACGAGCCTGTCGATCTCGCCGACGTCGCCGCTGGCCGCCGCAGCGTGCAGGCCTTCGTAAACGGCGATTTCCGCGGTACTGGGCGGGGTCTGCGCAGATGCGGTGTTCAAGCATAAGAAAACAAGCGCGAGCGAAACTAGCCCACGAAGCGCAGCGAACGGTGGTCCGTAGTACATGGTTAGGTGCGGTCTCGCTCTTTTTGTCCGGGGGCGGTGCCCTTCGACTTTCGTGCATGCCCTGGAAGTATGTCGAGGATGCGGAACACCCCGGCATGCCGCTTGCCAAGAAGCAAGTGCTCCATGCGACGGACTGTAGGGGAGTTCAATTGGAGCGCAGCAGTTGGGGCAGGGTTGTCGCTAAGCTTTGCTCCACCAGCGTGCGCGTGGCTGCCCGCAGTTTTTCGTGGCCCGCAATATTGGCCGAGGCGGGCCACCATGTCGCGTCCACCTGGCGGTGTGGCCCTGACGTGATCGTGAACAAGGGGCCTTGGCCGAGCGTGGCGGCTTGGGTAGAGCGGACCGCGAACGTGCGGCCGTCATAAAGCCGCAGGCTGTAGAGTGCGTGCAGATTATAGGTTGCGGCGAAAGGGTTGGACGCCTCGACCAATCCCAGACCTGCCAAAACTTGGTTGGTGCCACTAAAGGCGCTCGTCGAGCGCAATGCCACCAGATAGATGTCGCATCTTTGCGGTGATCCGGCCGCGATCCTGCGCACGGCTGTTGCGAGCTCTCCTTCCTGATCGCGAAAAAGGCCGCCCTCCTTCTCGAAGTCGGAGAACGCGGTTCTGGCGAAGCTGATTTTGTGCACCGCGTAGCGACCGCCCAGCGAGGCCGCAACTTTGCTCGCAACGGCGTCGTCGATGCCCCAGGCTTCGATGCTTACTTCGTTAAGCGAATTCTGAAAGACGGTGAAGCCGATTTTCTTCAGCGCAAATTTGGCTCCGATGTGGGAGATCACGCAAATGCTCTTGCGCGCGTCGGCCTGCTTGGGGGTCTGCGCAGAGGCCGCGAACGCGGTCGCCAGCGCGAGGATGAGGGCACCCAATACGCGAGACATAATCCGTCCTCGTATATCCGCACCCGCAATGGGCTGTATCTATCGCAGCGGCGAGGACTAGGCAAACACTTGAGGCGACGTGGGTGCATGGGCTACAAGGCGCCAACCCCATTCAGCTTCCACCCTAGGAGTCGCCAGTGGCGAACCCACAGTACGTCTATCACATGCACAAGCTCTCCAAGACCTATCCGGGGGGCAAGCAGGTGCTCAAAGACATCTCGCTGTCATTTTTCCCCGGCGCCAAGATCGGCGTGGTGGGCCTGAACGGCGCGGGCAAGTCGACGCTGCTCAAGATCATGGCCGGCCAGGTCGAGGACTTCGTCGGCGAGGCCAAGCCGGCTGACGGCATCAAGGTCGGCTACCTGCCGCAGGAGCCTGAGCTGGATGCCTCGACCGACGTGCTGGGCAACGCCATGCTGGGCGTGGCGGAGAAAAAGGCGCTGCTCGATCGCTACAATGAGATCGCCGCCAACTACTCGGATGAGACCGCCGACGAGATGGCCAAGCTGCAGGACGAAATCGAGGCGGGGAACCTGTGGGACCTGGATACGCAGGTCGAGCAGGCCCTCGACGCGCTGCGCTGCCCGCCCGGCGACGCCGACGTCACCAAGCTGTCGGGCGGCGAGAAGCGGCGCGTGGCGCTGACCAGGCTGCTGCTGGCCAAGCCCGACATCCTGCTGCTGGACGAGCCGACCAACCATCTCGACGCCGAGAGCGTCGCCTGGCTGGAGCGCTACCTCAAGGAGTATGCAGGCTGCGTGATCTTGGTCACGCACGATCGCTACTTCCTGGACAACCTCACCGAGTGGACGCTGGAGCTCGATCGCGGCCAGGGCGTGCCTTACAAAGGCAACTACTCTGGCTGGCTGGAGCAGAAGGCCAAGCGCCTCGAGGTTGAGAAGGGGCAGGAGGAAGCCAAGCAGCGCACGCTCAAGCGGGAATTGGAGTGGATCAGGTCGTCGCCCAAGGCGCGCCAGGCCAAGTCCAAGGCCCGCATCGCTGCCTACGACAAGCTGGCCGAGGAGGCCGCGCGCGACGACGTTGGCAAGGCCCAGATCAAGATCCCGCCGGGTCCGCGCCTCGGGGGCAATGTGGTCGAGTTCGAGGGGCTGAGCAAAGCCTTCGGCGACCGGCTGCTGATCGACAACCTCACCTTCAAGTTGCCGCCAGGCGGCATTGTCGGCGTGATCGGCCCCAACGGTGCCGGCAAGACCACGCTGTTCAAGATGATGACCGGCCAGGAGAAGCCGGATGCAGGTACCATCAAGCTCGGCGAAAGCGTCAAGCTCGGCTACGTCGACCAGAGCCGCGATCACCTGAACGACAAGAAGACGGTGTGGGAGGAGGTGTCGAACGGGCTCGACATCATGAAGCTCGGCGACAAGATGGAGATGCCTTCCCGCGCCTACGTCGGCTGGTTCAACTTCAAGGGTGCAGATCAGCAGAAGAAGGTGGGCCTGCTGTCCGGCGGTGAGCGCAATCGCGTGCATCTCGCCAAGATGCTGAAGGAGGGCGGCAACCTGCTGCTGCTGGACGAGCCCACCAACGATCTCGACACCGAGACGCTGTCGGCGCTGGAAGCGGCGCTCGAAGATTTCGCCGGCTGCGCCGTGGTCATCTCGCACGACCGGTTCTTCCTGGATCGCATGGCCACCCACATCCTGGCCTTCGAGGGCGACAGCCACGTCGAGTGGTTCGAGGGCAACTTCCAGGACTACGAGGAGGACAAGAAGCGCCGCCTCGGCGACGCCGCCGTCGAGCCCCACCGCATCAAATTCAAGAGGTTCGAGCGGCGCTAGCGGCAGGAATCGGCGGATTCGCCCGCACATCTGGTGCTACTCACCGTGCACGGGCATGATGTCGGCACAAGCAGCGGAGGACGCCCATGCCCTATGCCCCATCGGACGGCGCGCGCATCTACTACGAGGAGACGGGCAAGGGCACGCCGATCCTGTTCATCCACGAGTTCGGCGGCGATCACCGTAGCTGGGCGGACCAGATGCGCCATTTCGGGCGCGGCTGGCGCGGTATCACCTGGGATGCGCGCGGCTATCCGCCCTCGGACTGCCCGAGCGATGAGAAGCTGTATGGGCAGGAGTTCTTCAACCGCGATGCTATCGCCGTGCTCGACGCGGCCAAGGTGGAGAAGGCGCACATCGTTGGCCTCAGCATGGGCGGCTTCACCGCGCTGATGCTGGCGGCCGAGCATCCCACGCGAGTGCTATCGTGTACGGCGGCGGGTGCAGGGTCAGGCGCGCTCAAGACGACGCGGGCGCAGTTCATCGAGGAATGCCGCAACCGGGCCGCCGAGTTCGAGCGAGCAGGCAAGATCGACGCCGAGGCGATGGGGCTGGGTCCGACTCGCGTGCAGTTGCAGAACAAGGATCCGATCGGCTGGCGGCGCTCCGTCGCCCACGTCGCCGAGCATCCGGCCGACGCTGCCGCCAAGACGCTGCGCACCGTGCAAGCGGGCCGGGCCTCGCTCTACGACTTGGAGGGCCGGCTGAAAGGCATCGCCGCGCCGGTGCTGCTGCTGGTCGGCGACGAGGATGAGCCGTGCCTCGACGTTAACCTGTGGATGAAGCGCCTTATGCCGTCGGCGCGCCTCGCCATGCTGCCGGGCGCCGGCCACGCCATCAACCTGGAGGAGCCGGCACTGTTCAATCAGCTGACCGAGCAGTTCCTGGTCGAGGTGGAGCGCGGAGCCTGGCGGCCGCGCGATGTGCGTGCAGCGGTGGGCGGCGCCCTCACTTCGCTGTCGGGGGCACGCAAAGTCTGAGCGCGAACACACTTAGGTCGAGCCGCGCATAAGCGCGCAGCCAGGACCGAGGGTCTCTACCGGTTCAGCACCGTGACGAGAGCGCGCGTGTGGCCGCCGTTCTGGGAGAGGTACTCCTCGAAGGCGGACCGCAGATAAGAGGCGACGTTGACGCCCAGCACCTCCGCGTCGCGCACCTTGTAGGTGTCACCGATCTTGCGCAGGACCCAGCGCACATCCCACGACGTGCCATTGCCGAGTGTCACGGTGCAGTCGACGTTGATCCCGCCCGACCCACGCGTGCTGATGTTCGACCATTCCACACGCGTTACATTGACCTTGGGCGCCGCTGAGGCCGCATAGCGGGCGATGAAACGAATCATGCCGTTGTGATAGGCTTCGCGATCGGCTTCGGCGAGCCGCGACCGGTAGCTGCCGAGCGAGTAGTCGCCGATATACCGGACATCGCCGTACTTCTGGATCACGTTGGCCATCACGCCGGGTGAGCGGGTGCGCGCGGCAGCCATCAACTCACGACCCACCTGAGCCATAAACACCACCGCCGGGTCGGCAGCGGCGGCGGGCTTGGCCGGCAGCAGGGTACACAGGGCCACCAGGGCGGCTACCAGGCAGCCTGCCATGATGCCGGCACGACGGCGCCAGGCGAGGGTCCCTGCGGTCGACGCGCTGAGGACTTGGGTCATACGCTGCTGTGCCCCTTCGTATTGCAGAAGCGCGCATGCAGGGTGGCCCCTCGCGACTGTTCGCGCGCTGTGTCTTTTTATGAACACGAACCGTGACTTGCGTCAAAGCCCTTAATGGCGCTTGTGCCCGCACGCGCCATCGCGGCCACACTTGGAAGACAATTGTGTCGAGCACGGGACGGCGCATATGCAAACGGGCCGCCGAAAGGGCAGCCCGTCGCACCGCACGATTTCAAGACGCTAGCTCTAGCTCTGCTCCTTGACCTCCGGAAGTTTGCTCACTTCGTCGGAGGTCAAGCCGAGCTGAATGTTCTCACCGGAGCGCGTGAACTTGCTATCCGGAATTGCGACCAGCTTGCCGCCGATACCCAGGAAGCCACCGGTCTTGATATGGATGGCCTTCACCTTGCCATCGGGCTCGACGTTGACGCTGTGCACGTTGCCCAGCTTGCTGCCGTCGGAGGAGAAAACAGCCAAGCCGACCAACGGGTTCACCTTAGGCGCGGTCTGCTCCGTCGTACGCGGCAGGGCCGGGCGGGTTGGCTCTGCCGGCTTCATGGCAGGTTCAGCCGGACGCGGCGGCTCGGTTAGCTGTGGGCGGTCAGTGGTGTCTGGGGTGGTGGTCTGGGCGTAAACCGCCAGCGGGCTGCACGCTAACAGCGCGGCAACACTCAGCGTACGAGTATGTCTACTAATCGACATGGGGTCGAACTCCTCTTCGTTGTGTTCCTTGCTCGCTTCCAATGGCGTGCTGTCGGTCGACCCATCGAATAACTGGCCATGGGCCGACCGTCGGATAAGAAACACTTGAGAGCCCGACAAGTTCGGCACAAGAAATGGGATATCACGCGGGCGTGATCGCGAGAGAAACAGTTGGGGGACCATCACGAAATTGCCGTATTTTTGATTGGCCCAAAGAGGCAATTGCGCATTCAACAGAGTACGAGCGCGCGCATCGGCTATGGATTACTCTTTAACGCGAAGCCTAAGCTTCGAGTTGCTGGATGGCCTCGGGCGAAAGTGGCACTGACCACCGGCCCCGGCCAACGCATCTAAAGCGGCAGCGTCACGCTCACTCCGTCCTTGACACATAAAGATATGTTTATATCATTCTGGCGGCAGATCAACCAACCCCTGGGGTGATGGTGTGCGGCTTACTGTGCAAACAGCAGTGGGAGCGTTGAAGGCGGTGGCCGAGCCCACTCGCCTGCGCGTACTCGTGCTGCTGTCGGCTGGCGAGCTGAACGTCAAAGACCTGACGCGCATCCTCGGCCAGAGCCAGCCGCGTATCAGCCGGCACCTTAGGCTGCTGGCCGAGGCGGGGCTGGTCGAGCGTTCGCCGGAAGGCAGCTGGGTGTATTTCCGCCTAGCCGAGACCGGCCAAGGCGGCGAGCTCGCCCGGTTGGTGCTGGAGCGCATCGACCGTGCCGATCCGCTGATCGTGCGCGACTTGCGCCGCGCCGAGGCCCTGCAGCACGAGCGCGAGGCCGCGGCGCAGGCCTACTTCCAGTCGCACGCGGGCGAGTGGGATAGCATCCGCGCCCTGCATGTCGCCGAGGCCGAGGTGGAAGCAGCCGTCGCGAGTGCGCTGGGCGACGGCCCGTTCGACATGTTCGTCGATCTCGGCACCGGCACCGGGCGCATGCTTGAGCTGTTCGGCAAGCGCTTCCGCCGCGGTCTCGGTCTCGACATGAGCCCGGCCATGCTTGCCTATGCCCGCGCCAAGCTGGAGCGTACCGGGCTGGCGAAAGTGCAGGTGCGCCAGGCCGACATCTATGACCTGCCCCTCGGCGATCACGTCGCTGACGCCGTCGTGATGCATCAGGTGCTGCATTTCCTGAGCGATCCGCAGCGCGCCATCCGCGAAGCCGCTCGCGTGCTGGCGCCCGGCGGTCGCCTGCTGATTGTCGACTTTGCCCCGCATGAGCTGGAATTCCTGCGCGAGCAGTTCGCGCACGAGCGCCTGGGATTCGCCGGGGCGCAGGTGTGCCAGTGGCTCGCCGATTGCGGGTTGGAGGTCTTGGAGACGCGCGAACTCAGGCCCCCTGGAGACGCCGCCGAGGGTAAGCTGACGGTGTCGATGTGGCTTGCCGGCCGGCCCGGCACTACCGCTGCGGCCGCCCGCATCACCGATGAGCGCAAGTTGGAGCGGGCAACCTAGATGGATCTTCCCAAGGAACGCCGCAGCCGGCTGGTCGGCAACGGCGACATCAACGTCTCCTTCGAGTTCTTCCCGCCCAAGACGGAGAAGATGGAAGAGGCCTTGTGGACCTGCATCCGCCGCCTCGAGCCGCTCAGGCCGCGCTTCGTCTCGGTGACTTATGGCGCTGGCGGCTCGACGCGCGAGCGCACCCACGCCACCGTCACGCGCCTCGTGCGCGAGACAGCGCTGGTCCCGGCCGCGCACCTGACTTGCGTGCAGGCGACCAAGGCGGAGGTCGACCGGGTGGCGCGCGACTATCTCGCTGCCGGCGTGCGCCACGTCGTAGCCCTGCGCGGCGATCCCACCACCGGGGCCGGCACTAGCTACGCTCCGCATCCGGGCGGCTATGACAATGCCGCCGATCTGGTCGGCGGCCTGAAAAGGATCGGCAACTTCGACATCTCGGTTGCCGGCTATCCGGAGAAGCATCCCGACAGCCGCTCGGTTGCCGAAGACCTGGACAACCTGAAAGCCAAAGTCGATGCCGGCGCCAGCCGCGTCATTACTCAGTTCTTTTTCGACAATGCGCACTACCTGCGTTTTCTGGAGGCGGCGCGCGCGCACGGCATCTGGGCGCCGATCATCCCGGGCATCGTGCCGATCCACAACTTCAAGCAGGTGGCGGGCTTCGCCGGGCGCTGCGGCGCGACCATACCGCCCTGGCTGGCACGCCGCTTCGACGGTATCGACGCCGACGTGCAGACCACGCACCTGGTGGCCGCCGCCATGGCCGCCGAGCAGGTCATGGACCTGGTCGATCAGGGCATCCGCCAGTTCCATTTCTACACTCTGAACCGCGCCGACCTCGTCTATGCCATTTGCCACTTGTTAGGCCTGCGGCCCGAACCTGTCGTCCAGTCAAAGGCGGTGAACGCGAGCATGACCCGTAGCGAACGCATCGCGGCGCTGAAGAAGGCCGCCGATCAGCGCATTCTCATCATCGACGGCGCCATGGGCACCATGATCCAGCGCCTGAAGTTGGAGGAGGCCGACTATCGCGGCGAGCGCTTCGCGGGTCATGCCAAGCTCGTCAAAGGCAACAACGACCTGCTCGTGCTGACGCAGCCGAAGGCGATCGGCGCCATTCATGCCGGCTACCTGAAGGCCGGCGCTGACATCATCTGCACCAACACCTTCAATGCCCAGCGCATCTCGCTGGCCGACTACGGCATGGAGGACTTGTCGTTCGAGATGAATGTTGTCGCCGCGAAGTTGGCGCGCGCTTCTGCAGATGCCGCCACGGCCGAGACGCCGGACCGGCCGCGCATCGTGGCCGGCGCCATGGGCCCGACCAATCGCACCGCCTCCATCTCGCCCGACGTCAACAATCCGGGCTTCCGTAACGTCAGCTACGACGAACTGGTGGAAGCCTATTCGGAGCAGGCGCGCGGGCTGATCGAAGGCGGCGCGGATGTGCTGCTGATCGAGACCATCTTCGACACGCTGAACGCCAAGGCCGCGGGCTTTGCTGCGCTCACGGTGTTCGACGAGATGGGCGTCGAGCTGCCGCTGATCATCTCCGGCACCATTACCGATCGCTCGGGCCGCACCCTGTCTGGGCAGACGCCGGAGGCGTTTTACTTCTCCATGCGCCATCTGAAGCCGTTCGCGCTCGGCCTCAACTGCGCGCTCGGCGCCGAGTTGATGCGCCCCTACATCGCCGAGATCGCCGCGGTGGCCGAGACGCGGGTGATCGCCTATCCGAACGCGGGTTTACCCAACGCCATGGGCGAGTACGACGAAGGTCCGTGCGAGATGGCGGGCCTTATCGAGCCGTGGATGCGCGAGGGCCTGGTCAACATCGTCGGCGGCTGCTGCGGCTCGACGCCCGAGCACATTGCCGAGATCGCCGGCCACGCCAGCCAGTTTCCTCCGCGCAAAGTGCCCAGGATCGAGCGCAAGATGCGCCTTTCCGGCCTCGAACCCTTCGTGCACGGGTGATATGTATGAGTGCAGCAATCACCACTTGGTTGTCATGGCTGGGCTTGTCCCGGCCATCCATTCATCCGCTTGCTCCGGTGTTCGCTGAGAGCTGGATCGTCGGGACAAGCCCGAGGATGACAACACGCGGCATGCGTCGCGCGCTCCGCCTCCCTCAAGGGGGAGGCGACGCTGCCGCGCGGTTGGAGTTCAAGAAACAATGACCACAACAACAACCAACGCCGCATCTGCATTCATCAATATCGGCGAGCGCACCAACGTCACGGGGTCGGCGAAGTTTCGCAAGCTGATCGAGGCCAATGACTACATGGCAGCGCTGGCCGTCGCGCGCTCGCAGGTGGAGAACGGCGCGCAGATCCTCGACGTCAACATGGACGAAGGCCTGCTCGATTCCGAGAAGGCCATGACGACCTTCCTCAATCTGATCGCCACCGAGCCCGACATCGCCCGCGTGCCGATCATGATCGACTCGTCCAAGTGGACGGTGATCGAAGCCGGCCTCAAGTGCGTGCAGGGCAAGCCGATCGTCAACTCGATCAGCATGAAGGAGGGCGAGGGGGCCTTCCTAGAGCATGCCCGCAAGGTGCTGCGCTACGGTGCTGCCGTAGTTGTGATGGCCTTCGACGAGCAGGGCCAGGCCGATACCATCGAGCGCAAGGTGGCGATCTGCGAGCGCGCCTACAAGTTGCTGACCGAGAAGGTCGGCTTCCCGCCGGAAGACATCATCTTCGATCCCAACATCTTCGCGGTCGCCACCGGCATCGAGGAGCACAACGGCTACGGCATCGCCTTCATAGAGGCGACCCGCCAGATCAAGCAGAAGCTGCCGCACTGCCACGTGTCGGGCGGCGTCTCCAACTTGTCCTTTTCGTTTCGCGGCAACGAGACCGTGCGCCAGGCCATGCACTCGGTGTTCCTGTACCATGCCATCGCCGCGGGTCTGGACATGGCTATCGTCAACGCCGGCGCCATCACCATCTACGATGACATCGAGCCGACGCTGCGCGAACTGTGCGAGGACGTGATCCTCAACCGGCGCTCCGACGCCACCGATCGCCTGCTGGAAGTCGCCGCCAAGTTCAAGGGCGAGGCCGGGCCCAAGTCCAAGGAGAAGGATCTGGCCTGGCGCGACGTCCCCGTGGAGGAACGTCTCAAGCACGCTCTGGTGCACGGCATCACCGAATTCATCGAGGCCGATACCGAGGAGGCGCGCCGCGGGCTCAACAAGCCGATCGAGGTGATCGAAGGCCCGCTGATGGCCGGCATGAACGTGGTCGGCGATCTGTTCGGGGCCGGCAAGATGTTCCTGCCGCAGGTGGTGAAGTCGGCCCGCGTCATGAAGCAGGCGGTGGCCTATCTGCAGCCCTACCTGGAGGCGGAGAAGAAAGCCTCCGGCCTCGACCAGAAACCGGCGGCAGGCAAGGTGGTGATGGCCACCGTCAAGGGCGACGTGCACGACATCGGCAAGAACATCGTCGGCGTCGTGCTCCAGTGCAATAACTACCAGGTGATCGATCTGGGCGTGATGGTGCCAGCGGCCAAGATCCTGGAGACGGCCAAGCGCGAGAAGGCCGACATCATCGGTCTGTCCGGCCTGATCACGCCGTCGCTCGACGAGATGTGCCATGTCGCCGCCGAGATGGAACGCGAGGGTTTCTCGATGCCGCTGCTGATCGGCGGCGCCACCACCAGCCGCGTGCACACGGCGGTGAAGATCACGCCCAACTATGTGCGTGGCCAGGCCGTGTACGTGACGGATGCCAGCCGCGCCGTCGGCGTGGTGTCGACGCTGATGTCGGATACCGAGCGCAAGGGCTACACCGATACGGTGCGCGCCGAATACGTCAAGATCCGCGATGCCTACGTGCGCGGCGAGAGCAAGAAGACCCGCATGAGCCTGGCCAAGGCGCGCGAGAACCGCTTCGCCATCGACTGGTCGGCGGCCAAGCCGGTCAAGCCGACCTTCCTCGGCACGCGCGCCTTCAAGAGCTACAAGCTGGCCGAGCTGGTGCCCTACATCGACTGGACGCCCTTCTTCCAGACCTGGGAGCTGGTCGGCAAATATCCGCGCATCTTCGACGACAACGTCGTGGGTCCGGAGGCGCGCAAGCTGTTCGACGACGCGCAGGCGCTGCTGAAGCGCATCGTCGCCGAGAAGTGGCTGACCGCCAACGCGGTGATCGGCTTCTGGCCGGCCAACGCCGTGGGCGACGATATCGACCTGTTTGCCGATGACACGCGATCGGCCCCGCTCGCCACGCTGCACACGCTGCGCCAGCAGATGGCGCGCGAGAACCGGCGCGACCGGGCCAACACCGCGCTGGCCGATTTCATCGCGCCGCAGGATAGCGGCATCGCCGATTACGTCGGCGGCTTCGCTGTCACCACCGGCATCGGCGAGCCCGAGGCGATGGCCAAGTACATCGACAAGACCGACGATTACAGCCGCATCATGCTGAAGGCGCTGGCCGACCGCCTCGCGGAAGCCGTCGCCGAGCGAATGCACGAGCGCGTGCGCCGCGAGTTCTGGGGCTACGCCAAGGGCGAGCGGCTGAGCAAAGAGGAACTGATCGCTGAGCAGTATCGCGGCATCCGCCCTGCGCCCGGCTATCCGGCTCAGCCCGATCACACCGAGAAAGCCACCATCTTCCGACTGCTAGACGCAGAGCGACAAGCCGGCATCCAGCTCACGGAGAGCTTTGCCATGTGGCCGGGAGCTGCCGTTTCGGGGCTCTATTTGGCGCACCCGGAAAGCCATTACTTCGGTGTTGGCAAGGTTGAGCGGGATCAGGTCGAAGACTACGCCGTCCGCAAGGGCTGGAGCGTCGAGGAAGCGGAACGATGGCTCGGCCCGGTCTTGAACTACGATCCCAAGCCCGCCCGCACTGAGGCCGCCTGAGCACAGTTCAGTGCAGCCTTGCCGGCAAGGCTGGACTCACGCCTCGGGTTAGCCTCATTTCATGCATTGTCTATCCGACAGGGGATATTCTTCCGTGCGGTTCTCCGCCGGAAAGATATTGCGGGACTACGGGGGATTCCGACCATGCTTGGACTGCTTCTGCGCTCGTTCGTGGCTGCTTTAGCGTTATTCGCCGGCTTGGCACAGGCGTCCGGGCGCGAGTTGCGCCTGTCCCACCAGTGGCCTGAGTCGGACGCCCGCCACAAGGCCTCCCGCGTGCTGATGGCCGAGCTTAGGAAGCGGGGCACCAACCTGACAATCAGCCTTCACCCGAATTCCTCGCTCAAGTTCAAGCCGGTCGAACAGTACGACGCGATGCTCGAGGGCAAGCTCGAGATGACCGTCTATCCGATCGCCTATCAGTCGGCGAAGATTCCGGAGTTCTCCATCGGCCTGCTGCCTGGCGTGCCGTCGAGTGCGGAAACGGCGAGCCTGCTCAAGGGTACGCCGTTCGAGGATAAGCTGCAGCACATCTGCGAGGAAAAAGGGTTCCGCATCTTGACCTGGTGGTGGGTGGGCGGAGGCGTCGCCAGCCGTGCCCAGGAGTTTGGCGGTCCGGAGAGCGTCAAGGGACTGAGAGCGCGCGGCGGTGATCGGGCGTTCGACGAGATGCTGGCCGCGGCCGGTGCCAGCACGCTGACTATGCCATCGAGCGATATCCGCACGGCCATGGAGACGGACAAGCTGGACGTCGCCCTGACGTCGTTTGAGTCTCTAATGAGCTTCCGCGTTACCGAGCAGGCCAAGTTTTCCACACTGGGCGGCCAGGGCATCTGGGTGACCTTCACGCCGGTCATCATCTCGAAGGCCGTCTGGGACAGCCTGAGCGACGACGAGCGCCAGGCTCTGGAGGACGCCGCCCGAGCCTCCAACATCTACTTTGAGGCGACCCAGCGCGAAGCCTTGGAGTCGGCCCAGGAGGCGTTCACCAAGGCCGGTGCCAAGGTGCGGGAGCTGACGTTCGAGGAATATGCGGCTTGGCTGCACATCGCCCGCGATAGCTCGTGGAAGAAGTATCAGGCCGTCAGCCCGAAGGCGGCAGAGCTGTTCACCGCCATGCTGCAGAGCTTCATCGACAGCGGCAAGCGCTGAGGCCCGGCGCTCTGTGACGGGACGGGCATGCCTGAGGTGCGGAGAGTTGCTCGATGATGGTCCGGAATGCGTTGCTGTGCGCCGGTCTGTTGTGTTGTGCGATGCTGGTTCTCGCCGAGCGCAGTGATGGTCGTGAATTGCGTCTGTCTCACCAGTGGCCGGAGTCCGACGCCCGTCACAAGGCCGCGCGCGTCCTGAAGGCCGAACTCAAGAAGCGGGGCACGGATGTTTCGATCAGCATCCACCCAAATTCTTCCCTCAAGATCAAGCCGATCGAGCAGCTGGAGGCGATCCTCGCAGGCAAGATCGAACTCGCGGTCTACCCAATTCCGTATGCATCGGCGAAGATTCCAGAGATGTCCATCGGCCTGCTGCCCGGCGTTCCGTCGAGCGTGGAGACGGCGAGCCTCCTCAAGGGAACGGAGTTTGAGGTAAAGCTGCAGCGGTTCTGCGAAGAGAAGGGGTTCCACATCCTGACCTGGTGGTGGGTGGATGGAGGGGTGGCGAGCCGCTCGACTGAGGTGACCGGTCCGGCCAGCATCAAAGGTCTGCGGGCGCGGGGTGGCGGCGAATTCGACACGTTGTTGACTGCCGCCGGCGCAAGCGCGCTGAACATGGCTTCCAGCGAGGTCGGAACGGCGATGGCGGCGAACAAGCTCGATGTCGTGCTGTCCTCGTTCGAGTCCTTCATGAGTTTCCACGTAACCGAACTGGCCAAGTTCGCTACGTTCGGTGGCTATGGCATCTGGGTGGCGTTCAGTCCGGTGATCATCTCCAAGACCGTCTGGGACGACCTTGCCGACGATGAGCGCCAGGCACTCGAGGAGGCCGCCAGAGCTTCCGACATCTACTTCGAGGCGACACAGCGCGAGGCGTCGGAGGCGGCCGTTGAGGTCTTCACCAAGGCCGGCGCCAAAGTCCACGAGCTCTCTTTCGAGGAATACGCGGCTTGGCTGCACATCGCCCGTGACAGCTCGTGGAAGAAGTACCAGGCCGTCAGTCCGCGCGCGGCGGAACTGTTCGCGGCAATGTTGCAGAGCTTTGTCGACAGCGGCAAGCGTTGATCAGGTGACTCGCGGGAGTTGGGCAAATGCAGTTTCGCAACCTTGCGCTGTGCGCCGGCGTACTTTGTGCAGCGGCTTTTGTCGCCGGACAAAGCAGTGCGCGGGAACTAACCCTCTCGCACCAGCTCCCGGAAACTGATGCGCGCCATCGCGCGGCCAAGGTGCTCGCCGCCGAGGCCAGAAAGCGGGTGCCCGATCTGCTGGTACGCATCCATCCGAACGCCACTCTAGTGAGCGATCCTCCCAAGCAGTACGAGGCCATGCAGGAGCGGAAGATCGATATGGCGATCTATCCGATGGGCTACGCCTCGGCCAAGTTTCCCGAGCTGTCCATCGTAACGTTGCCTGGTATACCGGCCAACGCCGAGGTGGCGGGCCTCCTGAAGGGCACGGAGTTCGAAGAGCAGCTGCAGCTGGTTTGCGAGGAAAAGGGGTTCCGTATCCTGACCTGGTGGTGGCTCGACGGCGGCATGGCGAGCCGCGCGCGGGCTGTGACGGGACCGCGAACCATCAGGGATCTGGGAGCGCGCAGCGGCGGCGGCAACGACTTTAACGCCATGCTGAAGGCCGCGGGGGCGCGCATCGTGGCGATGCCGCTCAGCGAGGTGCGCTCCGCCATCGAGACGGGCAAGCTGGACGTCGCGCAGAGCTCGTTCGAGACGTTTGTCAGCTATCGCTTCTACGAGACGGCGAAGTACGTCACGGTTGGCGACTACAGTACGCTGACGGTGTTCACGCCGGTGCTCATTTCCAAGGCCACATGGGACAGCCTTAAGGGCACGGAGAAGCAGGCCCTCGAAGAGGCCGCGGCCGCTTCTGAAATCTATCTTGAGGCCAGCCAGCGCGAGGCCCAGGAGATCGCGATCGAGACGTTCACCAAGGCAGGCGTGAAGGTGCAGCCGCTGAGCTTCGATGACTATGCGGCATGGCTCCGGATCGCCAAGGACACGTCCTGGAAGAACTATCGCGCCATCAGTCCTCGGGCGAGCGATCTGCTCGAACTCGCTGCTGCGCGGGTTCACGGAGAGCAGCAAGCGCTGACACGGCGGGAAAGGGTCACGCCCTACCTGCCTGGTTCACCGAACTGGCGCCTCCGAGTCGCGTCACTGGCAAGCTCTGAAGCCCCCACGCGATCGTTTGCGCGGTGCAGCCTGCGGTCGGTTCCAGCTTGCTTTCGCGCGTGTTAAGCCTGCCCATTGCCGGAGTCGGAGGTCTCTGCCGCCGGCAGGATTCACCTGTGGGGGGCTCGCGCCATGCTTGGACGTCTCGTTCTTCTGCTTCTGCAAATCGCTGTCGGCTGGTTCGGCAGCCAGGCAATCATGAAATACATCCAGATGGGCGGCATCCTCCGCCTGTTCATCTTCGCCGTCGTGGCGGCCATCGTTGTGTTCCTGGTGGGCGTCATCGCCGCGCAGGTACTGCGCGAGGTGGCCCAGCCCTCGAGCCATACGCTGTCATGGGCCGTAGCCCTGGCACTCGTCGCTGCGGCGATCTGGACTTGGGGACCGCAGTTCGTGCCGCAACTGCGCCAGATACAGGCCGAATACGCAGTGCTGGCCGGGGCCATCCTCGGCTACATGATCAAGCGATAGGCCGTCTCAGCTAACTGCCAAACACAAAGGCGCGGGAGTGATCCCGCGCCTTTGCCGTTGACTGAGCTGATCCCTGCTTCCCTGCGATCAGCGAGTGCTTGCTTCCACGATCAGAACATTCCGAACACGACAGCAGTGAGAAAGGCGAAGGAGATGACGGCCGCAAGCACGTTCAGCCTCGTCCTCAATTCCATCATGACACCTCCTTGGCCGGATGACCCGGCGCCCTTGGCGATATGGTTTCCCGCTTGCCAAGACGTGCAGAGTCTATGCGGGCGCTTGGCCGGCTGCCAAGCGGAAACTCATGGCTTCACTCGGGAAATTGATGACTAGATGGGAGTTTCCCGGCTGCCTCATGGCTTGATGCTTGCAAAGCACAAATTTACAGGTCTTGTAGAAGTGGTAACACTTACAGGCTATTTGGTATTCATGAATTATTAACATAGATGTTCTTGTCCAATCTGCAATTAAGCCACAATACGGCCGATGTAATCATCAAGGTGGGCCTGCAAGAATGTCGCAGGTAAACTCCGAGCCGCTCGAACGCCCCTGTGGCGAAATAGGCACGAAACGCGCCGCCGTGGAAATGTCGCGTCGCGCCGGCAACTCGATCCCACCGTTGGTAACCCTGCCCGAGGGTTGCCATAATCGAGCCCTGTCCGGGGTAGGAGTGATTTGCGGAGGTGATGCATGCAGCGGTTCAAGGCCTTGGTCATGTCCAAGGGGGATGCAGGCCAGACGCTGGCCTGGCAGGAGATGGCCGAAGCCGACCTGATGCCAGGCGATGTGACGGTGCGCGTCAGCCATTCGACCATCAACTACAAGGACGGGCTCGCCATCACAGGCAAGGCGCCGGTGGTGCGACGCTGGCCGATGATCCCCGGCATCGACTTCGCCGGCACTGTAACGTCCTCCACGCACCCGGATTTCAAGATCGGCGAGGAGGTAATCCTCAACGGCTGGGGCGTCGGCGAGACGCACTTCGGCGGTTATTCCCAGATGGCGCGCGTCAAGGGCGACTGGCTGGTCAAGAAGCCGGCAGCTTTCACGGCTGCCGAAACAATGGCCATCGGCACCGCAGGGTATACGGCCATGCTGTGCGTGCTGGCGCTGGAAAAGCACGGCATCAAGCCGGACAGCGGACCGGTGCTGGTGACCGGGGCGGCGGGCGGGGTGGGCAGCGTCGCCATCGCCCTACTGGCAAAGCTCGGCTATCGGGTCACGGCGTCGACCGGCCGCGTGAGTGAGCGGCCATATTTGGAAGGCCTCGGCGCCGCGGAGGTCATCGATCGCAGCGAATTGGCCGGCACGCCGCGTCCGCTCAACAAGGAACGCTGGGCTGGGGCTATCAACTCGGTGGGCAGCGCCACGCTTGCCAACGTGCTGAGCATGATGAAATACGGCGGTGCCGTTGCCGCGTGCGGCCTCGCCCAGGGCATGGACCTGCCGACCTCGGTGGCGCCATTCATCCTGCGCGCCGTGACACTGGCCGGCGTCGACTCCGTGATGGCGCCCAATGCGGCGCGCGTGGAAGCCTGGGCCCGCCTTGCCCGCGATGTCGACAAAGCCAAGCTCGCCGCCATGACCGTCAAGCGGCCGGCCGCCGACGTGGTGGCACTTGCGCCCGACATACTGGCAGGCAAGGTGCGCGGCCGCGTGGTGCTTGAGTTGCCGAACTGAAGTCTCGCTAAGCGGTGCGCCCTGGGCGATCAGGGTCGATCGCCACTGCCCGACAGCTGCGCCTTGAGAACGGTGACGACATCCTTCAGTTGCGAGGCGTCGCCCGTCGTGCGCTTCACCAGCAGCGCGCCCTGCAGGGCGCCGAACACCGCGCGCGCCACTTTGGCGGGCTTGGCGACTAGAGCGAATTCGCCGCGTTCGGCACCCTTTGCCAGAATCTGTGCGAGCCAGGCCTGGTGCTGTCGGAAGAAGCCATCGACACGCATGCGCAACTCGTCCGGCAGCGCCATCATCTCGCCCGCCAACGCGCCGCACAGGCAGACCTTGTCCGGCGTCTTAGCAAACTCGAGGTATGGCGCGACATAGTGATCGAGCATGCCCATCGCCGACAGCTTTCCGTCGGCGGCGATCTGCTCGAGAGCGGCACCGAAGCGCTGCGTGTAGCGCTCGACCACAGCCACGCCGAGGTCGGTCTTGGACGGAAAGTGGTAGTGAATGCTGGCCTTGCGAATGCCGAGCGTGTCGGAGATATCCTGATAGCTGAAGGCGCTGTAGCCGCGAGTCTGGATCAGGGCCTCGGCGCGGTCGAGGATGTCCTCTGCGGTGGTGGAGCGGGTTTGCGGGGCATGCGCAGGCATCGGGCTCGACTCAAGGTTTGGGCGGCAGGTGTCCGCGCTTCACCCAATACACCGCTCCAGCGGTGCTCATCAATTCGTAGCGCAAACCGGATGGATTGCGCATCCAGGTGCCGGCTCCATAGGTGCCGTGCCCGTCCGCCAAATCCCCTTCGAGGAGGTAGATTTCCTCACCGTTTGCAACTTCGTAGGCGCGGAGTCGCGCGCCAGGAGGCAGCCTTTCGAGGGCAACGGTTTCGCCATCGGCTGCGGCGTGCAGGGGCACCAACGATAGGCCGGCAACAGGGCCTTGCTGCCACGCTGCGCGAGCGGTGTCGACCACGACGCGGTGCGTCTCGTCATCCCGCATCTGCCGCAACTTCACGAAGATGATGCACCCGGGTGCCGTGCGCGGCGTATGGCGGCTGCGCGGCGGGTTACGCACGTAGGTGCCGGCCGGATAGTCGCCGTGCTCGTCGGAAAACACACCGTCCAGCACCAGGAATTCCTCTCCGAGCGCGTGCTCGTGGGCCGGGAAGGCGCTCGCCGGGGCGTAGCGGACGAGCGAGGTTGCCCGCGCCACCTCTCCACCGATGCGATCGAGCAGGCGGCGCTCCACTCCCGGCTGCGGCGATGCGATCCATGGCAAAGCGCCGGTGGCGATCACGATGCGCGCGGAGAAATCTGCGTTGACGAGTTCAGCGGCCATCGAAGAGCTCCTCAGAAGGTCTCGGTGAACGGACGCAGGTCGATCTCGTGCGACCAGGCGGACCAGTGCTGACGCGCGAGCCCGAGATATGCGGCGGCTATAGAGTCCGGGTGCATGCGGGGCTTGCTTCCAGGGCCGAAGCGGGCGGTGGTTTGCGGCCCATCGATCAGTCCGTCCAGGATGACGTGGGCGATGTGCACGCCACGGGGCCCGAGTTCGCGCGCGAGTGTCTGCGCGAAGCCCCGAAGCGCGAACTTGGCCGAGGCGAACGCCGAGAAGCCGGCACCGCCCCTGGTGCTCGCGGTGGCGCCGGTGAAGATGATCGTGCCGCTGCCGCGGGCTACCATCGCGGGTGCCACCTCGCTCGCCACGTGCATGGCGCTGAGGCATCCGGCCCGCCACACCGCTTCAAATTCCTGGGGCGTGGTTTCAGCGGACGGCTTGATCAGCAGTTGGTGCGCGACCTGGATCAGCACGTCGACGCGCTGCGCGAGGGGGCGGAGTGCGGCGCCAAGCCCCGCCGCGTCCGTGAGATCGGCTTGCAGGTGCGTGTAGGCGCCCTGCTGCTCCCTCACGGCGGCGTCTATGAGTCGTGCCACCTGATCGGATCGCGCCACCCCGACTACGTCGTAGCCGGCTATTGCAAACGTCGTGGCGAGGCTGGCACCCAGGCCTTCGCCGATACCTGCGATCAGCACCAAGGGACGTGCGCTCATGGCGGTTCTCGCTCAGATCAGCCGCAGCACAGTGGCCAGTAGCACGATCTGGGCTAACCAGCCGAAGGTGAAGGCCACTGTGCGGGCGCCTGGAATGCCTGCCGTATAGACGAGGAAGTGCGCAAGCCGGGCGAAGAAGTAGGTGACCGCCGCCATCCTGGTCGCCGGCGTCGAGATGCCGAGAACATGCGCCGTCAGCACGGCGGGCACGAAGATGGCGAGGTTCTCGACCGCGTTGGTGTGCGCCCTGATCGCGCGCTGCGCCCACACGGAGTGGGGGCCCGAGCCCTCGGGCTTGGTGTCGAGTAGCCAAGGCCGGATGCCTCGCATGACAGGGCGATCCAGCACGTAGGGCACCCAGAACAAGGCCGTCATGAACACGGTCAGGGTCATCCAATACAACTCGGTCGTCATTTGGTTCTCCGGATGGCGGCATTCTACCAGTAGGTAGATGACTACCTGCAGGATGGTAGAATGTCAATAACGATGTCAGCGAAGGGGCTGGCCGCCGAAGTCGTGCCTTGCAAGGCGCGCGGGCGCTGCAGTGGATAAGGATTTCTAAACCAGCAGTGCTCGAAGCACGACGGTGTTCCATTGCCTTAAATCGCGGGCGATAGCGTCGGAGCGTCTTTTCGACTCCGGAGCACTAGGCGATGTCACGATTGCGCTTGAGCGTGGCTTTGATTGCGTCGGTCATACTGGCTTTTCCGCTTGTGACGCTGGTCAGCTCGTTCGTCGTATTTCCGATGCTCTTCTATTTCGCGATCGGCATTTTCGCCAACTTCGGGCCAATCGTGATCCTGATGGTACACCTGCTATCGCGGCTCGGCTTGTCGATCAATCGTGATGCCCTCGCCGAGGCGTGGATCTTCTGCAGTATCATCTGGATTGGCTGCGCCTTCGGGCTGTCGCGCTGGGGTGACGTGGGGCGCACGCTGGGCGCCAAGAACCAGCCCTATTTCGAGGTGCTGTTCTTTCCCTGGCACATGCTGATCAAATATTTGACGCCATAAGCTGCAGCAGCTGCGGTTTGCGGTTGCCTGCCATGCCGATCCGGGTGTAGCGACTGGTTTTCTGCGGGCGCGACTGCCGCTACAATAAGACCATGGTCACCATCCTCGACAACCGCCCGCCGCGCCATCCGGAGAAGGCCAACAAGCCGGACACGCCGGTGCTGCGCAAGCCGGACTGGATCCGCGTCCGCGTGCCCTCGTCGAACCCGGAGCTGGCCGAGACGCGCCGCATCGTGCGCGAGCACAAGCTGCACACTGTGTGCGAGGAGGCGGGCTGCCCGAACCTCGGCGAGTGCTGGACCAAGCGCCACGCCACCATGATGATCATGGGCGACACCTGCACGCGCGCCTGCGCATTCTGCAACGTGCGCACCGGGCTGCCGGGGCCGCTCGATGCCAACGAGCCGCACAACGTGGCCGAGGCGGTCGCCAAGCTTGGCCTCGATCACATCGTCGTCACCTCGGTCGACCGCGACGACCTCGACGACGGCGGCGCGCGTCACTTCGCCGAGACGATCCGCGCGGTCCGGGCGAAGACGCCCAAGACCACCATCGAGGTGCTGACCCCCGACTTCCTGCGCAAGGACAGCGCGCTGGAGGTGGTGGTGGAGGCGGCGCCCGACGTGTTCAACCACAACCTCGAGACGGTGCCGTCGCACTACCTGAAGATCCGGCCCGGCGCACGCTACTTCCATTCGCTGCGCCTGCTACAGCGGGTGAAGGAGATCGCGCCCACCATGTTCACCAAGTCCGGCATCATGGTGGGCCTGGGCGAGGAGCGCGACGAGGTGCTGCAGCTGATGGACGACCTGCGCTCGGCCGACGTCGACTTCCTCACCATCGGCCAGTACCTGCAACCGACCCGCAAGCACGCCGAGGTCAAGCGCTTCGTGACGCCCGAGGAGTTCAAGGCCTACGAGACGATCGCGCTGGCCAAGGGTTTCCTGCTGGTGTCGTCGAGCCCGCTGACGCGCTCGTCCTATCATGCGGGCGACGACTTCCAGCGCTTGAAGGCGGCGCGGCTGGCGGCAAACGGCTGAGGCGATCCGATGCAGCGCGTGCTGGTGATCGGCATCTCGGGTGCCGGCAAGAGCACATTCGCGCGCAGGCTGGCGGAGCGCACCGGCCTGCCGCTGATCCACCTCGATCGAGAGTTCTGGCAGCCGGGATGGAAGATCACGCCTGAGCCCGAGTGGCGCATCAAGGTTGCTGCGCTAGTCGCCCGCGATGCCTGGATCATCGACGGAGGCTACAGCGCCTCGCTCGATCTGCGGCTGCCGCGTGCCGACACCGTGTTCTGGTTCGATTATCCGCGCGGCCGCTGCCTGGGCAGGATCGCCTGGCGTATTGCCACCACCTACGGGACGGGTGCGGCCCGATCTCGGCGAGGGTTGCCCCGAGAAGATCGACTGGGAGTTCTTTCGCTGGGTCTGGAACTATCCGGCGCGGAGCCGGCCGCGCGTGGAAGCCATGCTGGCCAAGCACATGCCCGACGATGCCCGACTTGTCGTGGTCAAGCACGACGCCGACGCGCAGCGCGTCCTTGCCGGCGTGAGGACGGCTGTCCGATAGCCGACAGCTATGCCGCGCTTGCGCAACGAGGATCTGCGTCGCGTTGGTCGGAGCGGTATCGCTTGTCCACCGTCCTGCGCAGCCGCGCGCGCCGAGCTACCGCCGAACCTGGATGGTCAGAGCCGAGGTCGAAGCAACAGCCGCAATGCGCTCCAACTTGGTGGCGGCTTTTCTACTTTCGGTGCGCGTTCCGGCGCCGAGATGGGCGGCGATCTCCTGAAGCAGGCGCTGGATCTCTGCCAGGGCTTCGTTCATTGCGTGATCACTCGGTTGAATGCGCCGGCGATGTTGTCACGACTCGGCTGCGGCTCCCGGCTTGGTCGGACGCATGGGCTCGCGCATCGAGCGCCAAAGACGAATCACGGCGACGATGCCTGCAAGAACGAACGCGACCAGGGTTGCGGACAACGCCAACATTCGGTCTCCGGTGGCCGCGATCGCCACAAACCCGGCGATGACGCCGAAGGTCGCCATGGTGGCGAGCGCAACGGTCGCGTCGAAATAGACACGGGCAGTGCTGTGCATGCGCCCCTCCTCACGGGTTCCGGCATGGGCGATCCAACAGGACCGCCGTTCAGCGGTTCTGTCGGCGCGACAGCTCCCGCTCCTTGGCTACTCGCTCGAACGTCTCGCCGACCGATTTGATGCGATACAGCAGATCAGTCCCCTCGGGCGGTAGCAGGCGCACGACCTTGTATTCCCGTGCCGACGCCCGCATGCCCATCCGACCGGGATCATAGTCGACGACTTGCCCCACCTTGAACTTGTGCTGGGTCATTGGGCCTCGCGAAAGTGGTTGCAAGGCATCACGATGGATTGGTCGCTCATGAGCGCGCGCCTCGCGATGCCTTTGCGGTAGACGATTGGGGTTTGTCGCTGCGCGCGGGCACAGCGTCGGCGCCGGAGGCTGGCGGGCTGCGCGACAGGGGATAGGCTGAAGCATCGTACAAGACGCGCATCTCGCGCGCGTCGTAGCGCTCCTCGCCGATCTCCAGATAGGCGCCCACCAGAGCTTCGGCAGGCAGCTGCTCGATGGCGAACCGGAGGGCCTCGGCGGCGCTCTCGAAGCGCTTATAGCCGACCGGATGCCGGCGGGAGCCTCGGGCGCGGCTCGGATAGATCTCAGCGGCAGCATCGTAATCGAAGGGATGCGCGGTCATGCTGCGCACGCGGACCCATCCTCCATCCCAACACTCGAGATGTCGGCGCCGGTGAGATGCAGCACGAGATCGTCCTCGGCGCGCGGCAACGCGCATATGCCGAAGTCACCTTGATCAAAGGACGGGTGTCAGCCGCGATCGATCGCGATGTCTCAAGCCCCGATCACACCCAAGCGCGCAACATGCAGTGAACGGGCCGGGGGCTAATCGCTATGCCATCAGCGATGGGCTGTTGCGCGGTGCGCTCAATCAGAACGCACCGCCCATCATACGCTGCCGGCGGAACATGGTCACCTAATACTTCCCAGACGCCGTTAATCGGGCGCCAGCGCCGCAGTGGCTCGGCGGATTATCGCCGTTTGTCGCACGGGCCAGCTCGTCCATGAAGCCTTGCAGCTCCCTGGCGGACAAAGCGGCGCACATCGCACCAGACCCCGTTGCGCGACACGACGAGGGCCTGTCCGGGCGCGGCCCGATCGGCGTGCATCAGCAATGCGGCCTCGGGCCCTCAGGGCCTTGTAGTGGCGCATCCGCGAACGCCGGCATGGTTGGCCCGCAACCGGGGGGTCGCAATTCTGCTTGCCAGGACGAGTGCATTTTGGCTTATTGGCCGCCGAAGATGGGCAGTAGGCCCGTCGAGCGTCAGGATCGACCGGTGAGCGATTACGGCTCCATGGCAGCGCTGATCCGGCTGGGAACGCTTCCCGGTGCGGCCGCGCTTGGCCTCCTGACCCTCCTCCTTACCAGCCCCTGAGCCTCGACGCGCCGGCCATCCGGACAGTCGCTCAGGGGATTGCAGCCAGCCATCACTTAAAGATTTGAGTCCGCGCTCTAGACTGAGGCGGCCGCTGACAAGGACCAGACACATGCCGGATAAGACCATCCCCGGAGCAGAGGCCGGGCACAGCACTGCCGACAACGATCACGTCTACATCTTCGACACCACGCTCAGGGACGGCGAGCAGTGCCCGGGCGCCACCATGACCTTCGAGGAGAAGCTGGAGGTAGCCGATTTCCTCGACCAGATGGGCGTCGATATCATCGAGGCGGGTTTCCCGATCGCGTCCGAAGGCGACTTCGCGGCGGTGTCGGAGATCGCCAAGCGCATCAAGCGATCGGTGGTGTGCGGGCTGTCGCGGGCGGGCGAGAAAGACATCGACCGGGCCGGCGAGGCGGTGAAGGGCGCCAAGCGGCCACGCATCCACACCTTCATCTCGACCTCGCCGGTGCACCGCAAGTACAAGCTGCAGAAGTCGGCCGAGGAGGTGTTGGAGATGGTGCACTTCCAGGTCTCCCGCGCCCGCAACTGGGTGGAGGACGTGGAGTGGTCGGCGGAAGACGCGACGCGCACCGAGATCGACTACCTGTGCCGTTGCGTGGAGACGGCCATCAAGGCCGGCGCCACCACCATCAACCTACCGGATACGGTCGGCTACGCCACGCCCGAGGAATACTTCCAGATGTTCCGCACGGTGCGCGAGCGCGTGCCGGGCGCGGACAAGGTGATCTTCTCGGTGCATTGCCACAATGATCTCGGCATGGCGGTGGCGAACTCGCTGGCGGGCGTCAGGGCCGGCGCGCGGCAGGTCGAATGCACCATCAACGGCATCGGCGAGCGGGCCGGCAACGCGGCGCTGGAAGAGATCGTGATGGCGATCAAGACACGCAGCGACGTGCTGCCCTATCACCTCGGCATCGACGCCAAGCTGCTTGAACCGCGCCTCGCGGCTGGTGTCGGCGGCGACCTCGTTCCCGGTGCAGTACAACAAGGCGATCGTCGGCCGGAATGCGTTCGCGCACGAGTCCGGCATCCACCAGGACGGCATGCTGAAGCACACGCAGACCTACGAGATCATGACGCCGGAGTTGGTCGGCGTGTCGAAGACCTCGCTGGTGATGGGCAAGCACTCGGGCCGCAACGCCTTCCGCTCCAAGCTGAAGGAACTGGGCTACGACCTCGGCGAGAACGCCTTCGAGGATGCCTTCAACCGCTTCAAGGCGTTGGCCGACCGCAAGAAGCACGTCTACGACGAGGATCTGGAGGCGCTGGTCGACGAGGAGATCGCCACCCAGCAGGACCGCATGAAGGTGGTAGCGCTGACCGTGATCGCCGGCACCATGGGTCCGCAGTCGGCGACCCTGACGCTCGACATCGACGGCAACCACGTCACCGTGCAGTCGACAGGCAACGGACCGGTCGATGCAACCTTCAACGCCATCCACAAGCTAGTGCCGCACCAGGCCAAGCTGGCGCTGTACCAGGTGCACGCGGTGACGGAGGGCACCGACGCGCAGGCCGAGGTGTCGGTGCGGCTGGAAGACGAGGAGGAGGGCCGCGCGGTCACCGCACGGGCTGCCGATCCGGACACGATGGTGGCGAGTGCCAAGGCTTACGTAGGCGCGCTCAACAAGCTGCAGGCGCGGCGCGGGCGGCTGCATGCGCAGCAGAGTGCGTGAGGGGCCTAGGATGCGTAGGTTGGGTTAGGCCGCAGGCTGTAACCCAACCTTCCAAGGCGTGGCCAGTGTTGGGTTACGCGCTGTCGCGCTAACCCAACCTACCCGGGCTACGGACCGAACTGGGCCGCTCGTCACAGGTCTTTGCGGTAGACGATGAAGCCCGAGCGCTGCGCGATAGTCTCGTAGAGGCGTTGCGCGGTGACGTTGGTCTCGTGCGTCTGCCAGTAGACGCGCGTCGATCCGGCGTGCTTGGCGCGATCGTACACGGCAAGTATGAGCGCCTTGCCGATGCCTTTGCCGCGTGCGTCCTCGCGCGTGAACAGATCCTGCAAATAGCAGGTCGGCCCGAGCATGGTCGTGTTGCGATGAAAGATGTAGTGCACTGTGCCGATCAGCTGGCCGGATGCCTCGGCCACCAGGCAGTGGACGGGCTCATAGTGATCGAAGAACCGTGCCCATGTGGTGCGCGTGACTTCCATCGGTACCGCCGTCGGGCCGACCCGCTTGTAGAAGGCGTTGTAGCCTTCCCATAGCGGCAGCCATTGCTCGAAGTCGGACGGGGCGACATCGCGGATGCTGATTGTGTCTGTCACGGTTATAGGCATCTCCCTCGATGACGGCCTGCAACCTACGGGATGCACCATCGGCCGACCTCACGCTTAACGCAATCTTAGCGTGCGTGGCGGAATATGGCAGGCGACCGGCCAGATTCCGCTAGGACCCATGCCCACCTCCCTTCCGTGGCGACCGGCGCGCCTGCGCGCCGTGGCACCGACCTGCCTGTTTGCCGCAACGCTGCTGCTGGCCGGGTGCGTCCGGTATCCGCCGCAGACGGTTTACGGGTATGCGCCCGAGACTATGGTCTCGATCAAGGACGGCTGGGAGCCGGAGGTGAAGCGGATGCCGCCCGCCCGGCCGCGGGTGAAGACCGCCGCACGTGCCGAGCCTCGCCCCGCGCCGGAGCCGCCGCGTGCGCCCGCGCGCCCCGAGGCGCGGCCGCAGGGCAGCCAGCTCGACTGCGGCCCGGACGCCGCGTGCCTGTCGCAGCTCAAGTCGCTGATCGATGATCCGCAGCGCAGCTGGATCGGCAAGCCGCTGCCGCCGACCGAGTACGCGCGCGGCGTGCGGCTGTTCGCCTACCGCGCGCTGCGCGCCCAGCTTACCTGCCGCGAGCTCATCATGGCGCTGGGCGAGATCGAGACCGCGCGCAAGCCGCTCAGCGGTCCCGTGCCGGGCGTGACGCCGGCGCAGGCCGCGCGCGCACGCACGCTGAGCGACGAGGTCGAGGCCGAGCTCAGGGTCGAGCGGGCCGCGCGCTGCAACGCCTGACGTCGGTCGGGAGGGGGCAGAACCGCTTCGCGCCGCTCGCAACGCAGCTGCGTCGCCGCGACGGTCGCGCCGGGTGGGCGCCTGTGGCACGATGGGGAACGGTTCGAACCCTGCCGGAGGCTCCCCGCAATGACCGCCCAGTCCCACATCATCGGCAGCATCGAGCAGCTCGAGACCATCTACAAGGACCCGGCCGAGCCGGCGCTGGTCAAGGAGACGGACTACGTTACGCCCGAGTACGGCCGCATGATCGCCGCCTCACCGTTCGTGGCGCTGGCGACGATGGGACCGGAGGGGCTCGACTGCTCGCCGCGCGGGGACCTGGCCGGCTTCGTGCGCATCCACGACAAGCGGACGCTGATGCTGCCTGACCGGCGCGGCAACAACCGGGTCGACTCGCTGCGCAACATCGTGCGCGATCCGCGTGTCGCCTTGCTGTTCCTGATCCCGGGTTCCGGCAGCACGCTGCGGGTGAACGGCCGCGCCCACCTGTCGACCGAGCCGGCGCTGCTGGAGACCTTCATCATGGAGGGCAAGGCGCCACGCAGCGTCACGGTGATCGCAGTGACGAGCGTGTATTTCCAGTGCGCGCGGGCGATAATCCGCTCGGATTTGTGGAATCCGGCCAAGCACGTCGACCCCAAGGACCTGCCCACACCGGGGCAAATCCTGGCCAGCATCACCAACGCGCGCGTCGGCGGCGAGGAATACGATCGCGTCTGGCCGCTGCGGGCCAAGGAGACGATGTGGTAGGCGGTCCCCGCCGGCCTCTCGGACGATGATCGCGCGGCAAGCGCCTACCCCGCCCTGAGCCCGTCGAAGGGCGTCTGAGTCCGCCAAGCCGTGCTTCGACAAGCTCAGCACTCCGGTTTGAGCTCGAGATCAGGTGATGTCTGGCGGAAACGCGCAGCCGTTACTTCTTAGCTTTCGGTGGCGCCTTGGGCAGGACGCGCGGCAGGCTCGACCAGTAGAGGGCAAGCGCGCGCACCTGTTCGTCGTCGAGGGATTTTGCCACCGAGACCATCACGGGATTGGTGCGCGCGCCCTGCTGGTAGAACCTGAGCGTGCGCTCGAGAATGTCGGCCGGCCAGCCAGCGATGGAGGGGATGCCGTTGTTGGCCCCGTCCGGGCGGTGGCAGGACGTGCACTCCTGGGCCAAATGTTGGCCGTAGCTTTTGAGCCAGGCCTCGTCTGCGCCGCGGGCCGCGACACAGCTGAGCAGGCCGATGGCCACGCCCAGTGGAACCAGCCAGAGATGCACGGGTTTGCACAACGTGCTTGCGAACTTCGAGGTGGCCATGCGCGTCCGGCTGATGCAGCAACTCGTGATTTTCGCCGAGAGATCACATCGCTATACTAAAAAATAGAGATAGCTCGTATACCCCTCTAGCGGGTGGAGGGCAGGCAGGAATAACGCTCCCTCACGAACAAGAACGTTTTCGACGATAACTCGCTGCCAGGCTTGCATTTCCGCCCGGCATGCCATAACGATCCCGCACAACCGACCACACGGCCTATCAGACTTTTTTTTACCTTAGCGTTACCTACGGGGGCTTCTCATGAGCAAAACATGCAAACCCCGCACCCGCCGAAAGGCAATCCGCACCGATGTGCAGGTCCGCAAGGTGAAACCACCGACCAAGGACAAGGGTCAGATCGAGGTGCGCGTCGCCAACTACCCAGGTTTATTCCTGCGCGTGTCCTACGGCGGTGCCCGGACCTGGGCCCATTTCTATCGCCACCAGGGGAACACGAAGCGGCAGACGCTGGGTCGGTATCCGGTGGTGGGGCTCGCCGCCGCCTGCCAGCTTTACCTCGATGCGCGCCTGAAGCTGTTGAATGGCGAGGACCCGGGCGCGAGCGCGACCGCCAAGACCGGCAAAACGTTCGAGGAGGTGATGAAGGATTGGCTCCAGCGAGACCAGGGCAAAAAGCGCACCCGCGCCGAGACCGAGCGCGTCCTGAGTAAGGACGCATTGCCGGTGCTGGGTCAGCTGCGCATCGGCGATATCACGCGGGAGCAGCTCGCGGGTCTTATTGACGGCATCGTCGATCGAGGCGCGCCCTCGCTCGCCCGCAAGTGCCACGCACATCTGCACAACCTGTTCGGCTGGGCGGTCAAGAAGTATCGCCAGCACATCGCGGTAAACCCGATGGCCGGCCTGCCTGTAGAGGGCACAGACACGAAGCGCGAGCGCGCATTGACCGAGCAGGAAATCCGGGACGTGTGGCGCGCCCTCGATGTAGCGAACGTACCGGCCAGCTATCCGGCCTTGGTTCGCATGCTTCTACTCACGGCCGCGCGGCGCGAGGAGGTGGCGGGCATGGCCTGGCGCGAGGTCGAGGATGACGTCTGGGTTATTCCAGCCGCGCGGCACAAGACCGGCGAGAAGACAGGAGACAAGCTGCTGCCGCTGACGCCGGCCGTGCTGGCGCTGTTGGGCAAGGCGAAGGGTGGTCACGTGTTCTCGGCCACCGACAAGCCGTTCCAGGCCTTCAGCCGGTCCAAGGGGCTGCTCGACCAGAAGATCACCGAGCTGCGCGAGGCTGACGGCCGGGGGCCCATGCCGCAGTGGCAGTTGCACGATTTACGACGGACCGCCCGCACCATCATGTCGAAGGCTGGGGTCCCCTGGGACCATGCCGAGCGTGTGGTCGGCCATGCCATCCCAGGGATACGCGGCGTCTACGACAAGTACGAGTACCTGCCGGAGAAGAGGGATGCGCTTGAGCGGCTCGCCAAGCTGGTCGACGAGATCGTGCGGGGTGCAGCACCAACTCCTGCCCACGTCATGCGGGAGAAGGTGGAGGCCTGAGCTGCAGTCCTAACCGCGTAGACTACGCCCCAAAATGCTGTGGCGAAGATGCCGCGCGGCGAGCCCCTGCACACCCTGGTTTGGGATGGCCAGCCGCACAGGCGACTCGGCCATGATAATCTGCGCCCATGGCGGCCTGGGGCACGAAATTGCGGCAGTGGTGGCGGGGCGACGAGCCTGACGCCGGGCCGGCCGTAGTGAGGACTACGGCCCAGGTCGTGCCGGCGGCGGACCTCACCCAGAATCTCACCCAGAATCTCACCCAGACCCGACTGCCGCCAACCACCCAGGCTCCGCAGACAGCAGAGGCGACGCAGGCCGAGGCCGAGCGCCGCAAGGCCCTGCGCGCTGAGCGCGTCCCGGTATCGTCCCGCAAGCGGCGGCGCAAAGCGCCGGTGTCGAAGGGTGCGGAGTACCAGGCTCGATACCGCGACAGGCTGATGGCAGAGGACCTAGAAGGTTACCTGCACCGCAAGCGGGTGGACGAGGCCGCGCGGTACGCCAGGAAGAAGGCAGAGAAGGATGCCCAGGCTGCAGCTCAGGCCCCCGGCCAGGTAGGTGTCAGCGCCGATGTCGTCGACCTACAGGCTGTCCGTGCTGCTCGTACCGCCGAGGCGCCGCAGGTGATCGAGCAGATCGAGCAGGTGGATCAAACCGATCGAGAGGAGATCGCTGGATGACAGCGACACGAGCAGCGGGCAAGCGGCCTAGGGCCAGTTCCTCGATCGCACCCAAGCGGCGGCAACAAACCGCCAAGCAGCACGCTGCCCGCTTCGGCGTCGATTGCCTGCACCCTGGCGACGATGGCGTCGAGCTGCGCGCGATCCACAAGCGGTACAAGGCCTGGTGCGCAGAGAAGGGCATGGAGCCACTGTCGGCCATTCAGATCAGCGACGCACTGGCCGAGCTGTTCGAGGAGGTGGGGATCGCCGTTACCGAGGAGCGCGGCCGGTTGATCGCTGCCGGCGTGGCGCTGAGACCTGCTTGAGCTAGCGCGCTGCAGCATGACCGCCTTGGCGTGCTCGTAGAACGTTCCGGTGGGCACGCGGAAGCCGCTCAGCTCGTAGATGGACGGCGAAGTGAGCGGTGAGCGCTTTGCGTACCCACGGCAACTCGTTGTAGCGGGGAGGGCTAGACAATGCCTCTCCTGATGAGGGGTGCGCCCGCTTGCCCCGATCGTGGGCATCAACCCGAACCGGCTCGTCGCAGTGGCTGTAGTCTACCTAGATGACAGCGGAACGCATGGCGACACCCCCATCATAACGATGGCTGGGTACGTCTTTTCTGCGCGTGAATGGGAGGAGTTCGAGCGCAAATCCAATCGCTTCCTGAAGGAGCACCGAGTGCCGGTGTTCCACGCAAAGGTGTTCAACAAGGCCAAGCAGGCGCCATTCAAGAATTGGAGCCTGCCCAAGCAGCTAGCATTCGCCGATGGCTGGTTCTCAATTGCTGCCGACCATGTCATGCGGGGCATCACCATCTCGTTGCCCAAGCTCGTCTACAACGACTTCCGAAAAGAGACGAGGAAGAACCAGAACGTCTCAGTCTATGGCCAATGCTTCAATGGCGTGCTCTGCGAAATCAAGGACGACCATGAAATGTGGTCGCTCGCGAAGGCCGAAGGCCTCACCGTTGTGCTGGAGTTAGGCAACAAGAACAACGAAGGTTTGAAGCAATTCTTTTATGGCGTGCGAGAAAAGCGAGGCTACGAGAAAGAACTTCGTGACATCGGCGAGTGCGCGAAAGAGGATTGTTCAGCTATCCAGCTTGCCGACTTCTTGGCGTTTTATTCATGGCACTACGCCGTGAATTGCTACGATGCTGGGCCAGGCAAAGTTGCCAAACATCTGCCGGCGTTGCTGGATTTGGCAACGCAGAAGGTTGGGACCATCGGTCAACTGGCAGACGGCTTCAGCGTCGCGCCGTTCCAGAGCGACCGAAAACGAGCCTAGCGAAATGCCTTGCGCCGCCGGTCACGACCGGCGTGGCGCTGACTTCCGCGCGCACCACTCGGCGCGGATTGTCCTCACGTGACGATTGACGGCCATGGTGCTGAGCCCGAGTGCCTCAGCGCACTCCACCTGCGTGGCGCACAGGTGCTCGCGAAAGAACCGGCGCAAGACATCGAGGTTTGCGTCGCCTAGATCAATCTGCCGCCAGTTCACGGCACCGTCTCCTTCAGGTCAGCAGCAGCACCAGGCCAAGGCCGCCAAGCAGCACGGCGGCCAGCAACATCCAGCCGACCCAATCCTCGTCGCGCCGATTGCGCCAGAGCTGCTGCTACATAGAAATGGTCGACGGCGGGCCAAAGGTGGTCTGGCCGAAAGGCCCCAACCGCGAGTGCCCAACCCGACGAAGCCTTGGCCCTCAAGGCCGGGGCTTTTTGCCCTCGCGGCGATCCAGCCACTCCTGCACTGCAGTCTCGATGATGGCCGTGCGGGTCACGGGGGGCGAGAGCTTGGACTGATACTTGTCGAGCCGGTCCAGAAGGTCGGCGTCGAGCTTCACAGCGATTGGCACCTTTTTGCGCATGCCAACCTATCGCATACGGGTATACACTGGTCAATATTCGTATGTTCACGTAGAATTGATCGAATTACCCGTTGACACGCCGAATATTCGCGTAGAGCCGCGTATATTCGTGTGCTATATGTAGAGGGTGCCAGCATTCCCTGGCGCAACCCCCTTCATCCCCGAACAGCAAACGGCCCGGCTGCTTGAAGCGCCAGGCCAGGAACGGCTGCTCTCTTCGGGGGTAGTCGCCGGCGCGAGTGCTCACAACACCCGCGGCCGGCAGTTCAACCATCGACGGAGGACAATCCGTTATGGCGCATTCTGGTTACTCCAAGTGGCGCTGCGCCGCAATTGCTGGCGGCATGGCGCTCACGGCGATCGAGATCGTTGGGGCGGTTGGCTACCTGATCGGCCAGGCCCAACCATCCTATCTCGTCGCAGGCGGGGCTGTCGTCACACTGGCGGCAGCCGGTCTTCCGATCTTCGCTGGGCGCTGCTGGCAGGATCGGCGATACGTCTTGGCCCTACTGCTTTGGGCCGCACTGGTCCCAGCGATGGCCACCATCTTCCTGGCTGCGGTTGAGCGAACCGGCGGTGCAAGAGATGGTGCCAACAAGGACCGCCAGGCAATCGCTTTGCGGATCGAGCTGAAACGATCCGCTGAGCGAGAGGCCAAGGCTCTTGCTGACGCTGACGAGGCGTCGGCAAGGGCCGAATGCGCGACGGGTCGAGGCACCAAGTGCAACGGTGCCGAAGCGCGGGCCGATAACAGCCGACAGCGGTTGGAAGCGGCTCGGGAGGTGTTGGCGAAAGCCGGCATTATCCACACTGATCCGCAGGCTCGGCGGCTTGCCGCCATCTTGCCGGTCACCGAAGAGGCAGTAGCGCTCTACGCGCCTCTCATTCTGCCTGTTGCGATCTCGGCCATTGGCTTGCTTTTGGTCGCGGCAGGAGCCCATCCGCCGGCGCGCAAGGCGCAGAGCAAGGTGGGTAAGAGGAAGCGACGCCGTCGCCGCAAGGCAGCCGCGCCGCAGCCGTCGCAGCGGTCCAATGTCGTGCCGCTGCGGAAAGCCTGACCTGACAAGCCCCTGGTGCTTCGGTGCCGGGGGTCTTTTTTTTGCCAAACGGATATCAAGGTTTAACCACCATGCGTCCCGCTGCCAGTTCCACAAATTCCACCGCGTGGAACCTGCTTGGGTTTTTTTTGCGCGACAATTCTTGCGCTGGGAGTACGCACGATTCACATTTTGCGGAGGTAGAGGAGTAGTAGCCATGGAAAGCTGGAAGCCGTTACCGCCTATCCGCTGGCTCGTATCGCCCCACACGTCGACCAACCCGCCGAGGCTTCAGCAGATGTGGCAATGCGAGCAAACAAATCAGATTGAGTGGCGAGACGTGCCGACAGTCACGGACAGCAGAAAGTAGCGAGCCGCTATGAAGCTCAAAATTCTCCACGGTTCGGACCCAGCCACCCTGCAGGCGGCTTTCGACACATGGGCGGGTCAGGAGGGTATCGCGTCGATTGCCAGTACGTCTCTCAGCGTCCGCCAGCAGGCCAGTCCGCAGCGCCCCCTGGTGTACGAGCTGGCCGTTGTCTACCACCCGATCCCCAAGGCCCCGGACCTCGGCGATTGAGGGTGGACGAGTACGATGCGGCGCAGGTGCGGGGCGAGGTGAAGAAGGTAGGCCGTAGCGGGAAGAACCAATCCGGAATTATTCCCAAGGAGAATAGTTCCGTCACCGTCACCGAGATCGACCTCAACAGCAAGGTTGTGCACAAGGCCCGCAAGGTACGCGATGATGCCGAGAAGGCCAGCCCCGGCACTTAACTGTGTGCAGCGTGCCAGTGCATGAGCGCGCGGGCGTCGCTGAGCGCATTGTGTGGCCGCTCCGGCTTCACATCGCCGGACACAACGAGGCGCATCTCGCACGGCACCATCCAACTGCGCTCGTAATCGGGGCCGCTCATGACGCGAAGCAGCAAGGCGAAGTCGTCGGGCCAGTCCGCGATGATTTCCTCGCTACCGTGTTCTTCGAGGAAGTGATGCAGCCGCATGCGGAACACATCATGCGGCTCCGGCTCTTGATCGAGGAGCGGCACGACACGCTCGGCCACCCATGGATGGATGCGCTCTGGCAGCGGCAGCACGCCGTAGAAGTGATGGGGGCCGCGATCGGAGACGAGCGCCAGCGAGATCAACTCGCCGCCGTGGCCGTTAAATTCTGTGTCGAGATACAGCGTCAACGTCGGCCTCCTTCATGCGAGCCGCGCGACCGGCCTCCTCCGCTTGCCGGCCAGCCTAAGTGTTGATGAGGTCCACGACGCGGACCCTATCAACACTTACCTAAGTGTTGACTAAGTTCTCGTCTGGAATTTGGTCAACACTTAACCGGGGTATCTCCTTGGCGTCGGGCACTGCCTTGCCTGGCGACACCAGCACGGTGCCGCCGTAGTAGTTGCCCACGCCTCGTACGGGATACGGAACGCCATCTCGATGCGCCCGGCGTCGCACAGACGGCACGCCGCTCGGTGCAGCGCGCTGTATTGCGCCCGACGCGCCCGCTGAGCAGCGAGCTGCTCCCACTGATACGCGCAAGGCGCCTCCGGCGGCAGCAGGTCGCGCATCCAGACGGCGCCATGCTGCTCCAGAGCGTCGAGGATCGCTCGCTGCCAGCGTCCAGGACCTCGGCTCATGCTCTGGCCTCCGCCACCAACCTGAAGAAGGCCCGCACGGGAATCAGGCCAACTGACGAAAGGTCATCCGATGCGCACTGCCCCACGGACACGCTCTGCCCGTAGCGCCCTTGCTAGGTGCGAGCGGCTGCTGACATCCATCCACGACGAGCTTGATGTTGAGGTCACTCCTTTTTCAGCTACCAACCTTTCTTGCCAGCGCGAGCCAGCTCAGCATCGAACGCCAGCTCGGCATCGAGCGCTTCTAGGCGCTCGAAGGTCCGCCGGTGCATCCTGGGCGGCCTAGGTGGGAACCCGTCATCGAGCCCGAACGGCCACTCATCGCCTGACCGGGCTTCAAGTCGCGACCTGATGCGCCAGCGCCGCCGGCTTCCGAAAAGGAGCATGTGGCAAAGGTCGTCGCAGCATCGATGCCCGAGCCAGATGAAGCACAGCGGGTGGTAGACTGGTGCAGGGAATTTCGTCGACGGAATGGACGGAACCCGAGCATCAGCGCAGTGCAAGTGAACTTTGGTTTGTCGCGCACCACAGCGTGGCGGAGACTGAATAGTGCCTGATGTTGAACCCCGGCCCTCACCAGGCCGGGGTTTTTTATTGGGGCCCGCGCCGTCCCGTGCCAGTTCCACAAATCCACCGCGTGGAACTGTTCAGCAACCGCCAAAATTGCTATCCGCGGGGTGTCCAGGGTGCCACATCATTGGGCAAGAAGCGGAGTAATACGGACAATGTGAGTACAACCTTCGCGAACAACCTGTTAACCAGTTGTTGGTTGTAACCCGCGTGGCGATGGTGGCGGTGGCGCGCAAGCGCCGCCGCCATTCAGTTGGGAGGGCCTGTTACTTCCGGGCGCCCGTCGCCGTAGGGTTCTAATGTTTGCTGAACGGTAAGGATGCGGACCCAGCGCATCCCTCCGAAATCGGCCAGCTCTCCTCGGCGCTTGAATAGGAGGTCACACAAACTCCGAGTGTCTTGATGTCGGGCATGACACGAGCCAAGCGTCCCGGATCCACGTCCGCATGTGAAAGAATGAGTTCGCCGAATTTGGGATGCGGTTGGGCCTCTGCGTGCCAGTTCGGCCAGCACGCTGAGCCCGATTTCGGCACCCATGCTGTGGGCAATGATGTGCAGCCTCAAGTCCGGCAGCTCGAGCGCGATCATCTTCATCATCTCAGCCACACCATATCGAGCAGCTGGTGCCGGCTGCTGGCAGCCCGGCCGCCGTCCATGTCTGCGCGCGGATACCAATCCGGCGACGGACAAGCTTCGTCCTTTGCTATCATGTCCCGTTTCCCGGACTTGGACGGGTAGAACGCATGGGATCGGCATTCGCACGGCTGGCCGAAGCGTGAGGGCTACCGTTGCTCCGTCGATAACCCTACTTCCGCATTCGGGGACATGGTGGCCCGGACATATAGCACTTCCGGTCCTGGCATAAAACGAACGGATGCGTTGACGGGCGGGCACCTCCGCTCGCGAGGGAAGGGCGGAAATCGATCGTATGCCCGTCACGTCAGCACCGGACAAACCGGGACACGTCCGCGCCTGCCGCAACTCACGACCAATCATTCTAGACGCGGTTGCTTGCGGTGCGTGATTCTGTAAGCTCATTCAGCTGATTGCTGCTGAATGTCACGTTGATGGTTCACATGCGGTTGACCCACGTCGTTTGCCTCACATGTTTCGTCGCGCAGACGCCGATGCCAAGCACGGCGCTCGCCCAGGAAATGCGAATCTCGCATCAATGGGCCGAAGGCACGGATGCGCGGGATCGTGCTGCACGTATCTTCGCGCAGGAAGCAGAACTGCGCGCGCCCGACCTGAAATTCCGCATTTACCCAAATTCGTCGCTTAACATAAAGCCGGGTGATGTGCTTGCAGCCCTGCAAGAAGGGAAGCTGGAGATGGCGGTCTACCCGCTCGTCTTGGGCGTGCCGAAGGTGCCGGAGTTCTCGCTCGCAGGACTCCCCGGCCTCGTGCCCGATTTTGCGGCTGCTCAAGCACTTAAGAGCTCCGAGGTCTATGACATGCTGCGGTCGATTGCCGAGGAGAACGGCATTCGGATTCTAGCTTTGCTGTGGAACCCAGGTGGGTTCCTATCCAAGAGCCGCGCAATCTCGGACCCGAAATCGGTTCAGGGCCTCAAGATGAGGGTGTCTGACCATTTGTTCGGGCGCATGCTCAAGAGTGCCGGCGCGTCGGTTACGACTATTCCATCGAACGAGATCTATGCTGCCATGCAGTCGGGCTCACTTGATGCCGTCGTTACCACCTATGAGACCATCCTCTCCCACAAAATCTATGAGCAGGCAAAATTCGCAACGGTCGGCAGCCCTTCCCTGTTCATGGGCTTTTCGCCTCTGGTGATGTCGCTGGGCACATGGAGAAAACTTACTGAGGAGCAGCAGACGGCAGTAGAGGAGGCAGCGGCGATTGCAGATTTATATTATGACTTGGCGCAGCGCGACGTCGAGCGCCGGATGGTGACGACGCTGCGCAATGCTGGCGTGGAGGTGCGCCGAATGACGAAGGAGGATTATTTAGTTTGGCTGCAGCTGGCGCAGCAGACAGCTTGGCTCGAGTATACCAAGATCAACCCGCGCTCTCAGGAGCTACTCATGACGTTGGTGCGCACGTTTTTGGACGACGTGGGCGACGCGAAGTAAGGTGGGCAATCTTGCCAACGGCAAGAACGTCATCTCATGAACCGTCCTCGCGAACACGTCCGCTGACCGTCAGTTCATCCCCCGATTCCGGACGACGCGCTGCAGCGCGGAAGTAGTCCGTTCCGTGCCATGTTCAAACTCGTGCACCGCGGCAGATCACATGTACTGCTATCGCGAATCTCGGCATCGCTATGCCTGGATAAGCGTTCAACCTTTAACGCCACTTCCAGTGCGCCCAAATCGGTCCATGAAGGCCCGCACCTCCGGCAGAACGCGGGTGCGCCAAACGCCGCCATGAAAAAGAGAGAAATGTCCGCAAGCTGGCACGACAAGCTGGCAGCGGCTTTCGGTAGGCACCAATGGACACAAGTCGTGTGCCCGCCGCGTCTGGCCCGGTGCCGCAACGTCGTCGTCCTCGCCTTCCACGGTCATGAGAGCCGTCGACCGGACCGCGGTGAAGTCCACTTGCTGACCGCGCGCCAATAGCTCGCACTTCCAGACCGAGCGTTCTTGGTAGATGTGGCGAACGATGTCGAGGAAGAGTTCGGCCGGAAGGTCCATCAGCGTCGAATAGAGATCGAGGAACGGGAATCGCAGGGGATCCTCGCCATCGTCGTGGAGCGTCTTTCTGAGGAGCTCGCCGCCTTGATACAGGTGGCGGACTAGGTAGCTCTGCAGGCCCAATAGCTGGACAGAACCAGGGTAGACGAGACGGCCGCTTCCCCGACATGGGTGCGGCACCCGAGCAATGACGTTGCGCTCGGACCACGAAAGGGATCGCGCCGTGATCAGGCGAGCGACGCGCGTGGGATTCTCCGCAGGGTCTACAGGAGCTGCCACGAGCACGAGAGTGCGCGGCGCGGACTCCTGGCTCTTCTCGGCGAGGTACGCTGTAGCAAGGAGAGCTGGTAGGGCGCCTTGGCAAAGGGCTATCACGTTGAGCCCGTTGCCCAGTCGCTCCATCATCTCGATGACGTAGGAGACGTTCGTTTGCGAGATCAAAAGGACCCTGCTCCAGAGCGACATGACGCGCGTTGACCCAATCGGTAATGAAAACCTGAAATGCAGGCAGCAGTCCGATGACGAGGTCGCGCAAGAGTATGGGAAAATGACCGGAGAGAGGGGCAACGACAAGGACCTTCGGCAAGTGCATTCCATTCGGGGGCGCGAAGCTCGTAAGTGCGCAGAAAGGCATCTGCAAGATCTCTTGCGAGACGACCGGGAGAAGCCTTCCGTGATGCTTGATGGCTCCGATTTCCAGGCTCAGTCGCGCCGGTTGGTCGGCGCCGGCGTACAGTCGCGGCCTCGGCACCGCCGGTTCAAGGCGACAGCTCGGATGCAAGCCTGGCATATCTCCTCTTTACGCTGAACGACCGATGCGCTCTTGCCGAAGCGGAGGGTGCGAGCGGGAACGGTTGCCGCTTTCCTGCAAGAGCCATTCAGCGAGAATGATTTGATCACGATGCTGTGTGCAACGGCCGTTCGGCTGCATTGAGCGTACCGCACGATCGAGTGCCGTCACCCACCCACTCCGCAGGTATCTCCACCTTGCACTGAAGTCCTTCAGAAGCAAATGCAAGGTCGACCGTTCCCCCGAGTTCGTAAGGGATGAGATCGCGTATGACCTCCGCTCCATATCCGGGTGTGTCGGGAGACCGGACGGTGGGGCCACCGCTCTCTTGCCACTCGATGACAACTGGAGCATCCGCTTTCCCGTTCACTCCACTCCTCCAATGAACGGAAACCCGTCCATCGTGGACGGAAAGCGCGCCGTGTTTTGCAGCATTGGTTGCCAACTCATGCAGCACCATTGAGACCACTTGGCCCGCATGTGCGCTGAGAGTCACCTCGGGACCACCGATCTCGGTGTTGTTGCGGGTGGCATACGGTGCGAGCTCGCGCCGGACCAGCTCTGTCAGCGACACGCCATGCCACCGTCGGGCGCTCAACAGCTCGTGTGTCGTTGCCATCGAGCGAATGCGTCCATCGAGCGCCGCCACGAAGTCATCGACCGAGCTGCTGGCGGCCTTTGTGTGGGCGGCGATCGCGCTCACAGTCGCGAGTGCGTTCTTAACGCGATGGTCCAGCTCAGCATTCAGTGTGTCCTGGTGTTCCTCTGCGCGCTTGCGGGCGGTGACATCAATGTCGACGCCCACTGCGCGTCGCGGGCGGCCGTCGCCGTCGTACGAAACGAAAACACGCGCCTCGATCCAACAATGCTCGCTCCCAGGTCGAACAATTCGATATTCCCCAGTATATTCATCCCACCGCTCACGGTAGGCGCGACTTCGGAGCGCTTCCCATCGCACGCGGTCCTCAGGGTGCATACTGAGCTGCCATTCGCTGCGCGCAATCTCGGTGGTCCCATCGGGGAAGCCGTGAATGGCCGCGTAACCCGCAGAGATTTGCATCCTCTCCGTGTCGATATCATACGCGAAGCTGCCGACGCGGCCCGCCTTTCCTGCAAGCGCAAGCTGCAGGTTGCGTTCGGCCAGAGCCTGCTCTGCCAGCTTCCGGGAAGTGATGTCGCGGGTGACGCCAAGCAGCCCCGTAGGCATGCCTCGGGCATCGAGCACAATGGAGCTCTCGACTACAACCCAGCGAGTCTCGCCAGCATGCGGGTGATTTGGTGGATGCACCACCCGGTATTCAGCGTTCCAGACCCTACCGGTGGCTCGCGCCTTTGCGAAAGCAGCATCTATATGAGCGAGGTCGTTCCGGTGGACGAAGCGTCTGGACTCTTTGATCGTGGTGGGTGGTACGTTGTGTCCGTGCATCGTGGCAGTGCGCAAATCACACTCGAGGTGCCCGGTGGCAAAGTCCGCGCTGAACGCACCGAGCTCGGCACCATTGAGGGCCAGCTGAAGGCGCTGATTACTCTGTTTGAGCACCACTTCACTGCGGCGCCTGTCGTCGAACAGCGCGGCAACAACGAGGGCCAGCACCGCGCCCGTCAAGACGATGGTTTGTGCAGCAAGTATGCGGTCTGTAAGAGCGATGCTCGTGTCTCCGAAATGCCCTACGCTGAAGGTTAGCGACCAAATGACGGTTAAAGCGACAACGAACCCAGCTGCGGCGGAGAACACGGGCCGGCAGCGTACGGCGACCCATAGTAAGACCGGGAATACCAGGGCTATGGGCAACGCTGTCGACCAAGGTCCCGATGGCAGTGAAATGACGAATACACTCAACGCCACTAACGCCACGACACCTACCGCGCCTTCGACCAGCTCACGGCGCGACGAGATGCGGTTGCGGACAGCTTCGGCGAATCCGACTAGCAGCGGCGCGACCGTGACCATGCCCAGCAGACAGGATGCAAACCAAAATCGCCACACTGTGAAAGAGGACGCGGTTGGTTCGATAAAGCCGACAGCGATTGTCGCGCCTAGAGCACCAACAGCCGCTCCAGTCGTGGCTGCCGCCAAGAACCCAAGTGACTGAGACACATCCCCTAGCTTAAGTGACCTCCCGAACCAGCGTTCGATTAACCCAGCCGCGAGAAGTGCCTGACCGGCATTTACGAAGCCAAAAGCGACGGCGAGCCAGGAGTTCTTGCCGATCATGAGATTGGAGACAACGGTTGCGACCACTACGCCAGCTGACACTGGCACGCGCGCCGTGGGCCCCCACACGATCAACGCAGCCACCGAGATGCCCGCACCTGGCCAGAAGATGGACGTTCCTGTGTGGGCGCGAAGGGCTAGGCCGAACAGAGCTGCCATGAAATAGGCGATACCAACCGCGACGGCGAGGCCGACCGTGCCAAGCCATGACTGGTAGGGGCCAGCAGGAAGTGCCTCGATCGCTTCCCAGGACAGACCGTTGACATCACCCAAGATACTGGGGTGTGGCCTGCTGCTGGATGCGGGCGAAATCATTGGCTGTGCCAGTGTTGAACTCCACCCGCTAGATACCACACCACACAGTTGAGACGTTGTCCCCGAGCGTCTCTCGCTGCCGGGCGACTCCTAATTTTGTGCGCACTCTCACCTTCTTTATACCCCGTTTTGGGGGAGACCTGATCATACGCCGTGCGGCTCTCCGCGAATACCGGGACACTGCTGCCTATGGCGTGGCGGACGAGCAACGTGTCGAGCGCGCAAGCCACACGGTCGATTTGGGTCAGACCTTGCCGATCTGCTTACTGAGATGCGAGCTCGGACAGAAATTTGGCGAACGCACTTTCGAGCCAAGTGTAGACGCGCGTTAAGGCGACCGACGAGCATTGATCTCGGTCAAACGGGCAGGCTCAGACCAAGAGCCCTGGCGAACCCATTGGCTTATCCAAATAGAATACGCAACACCGTCGGCTGTGCTGTGCAGAATCGTCCAGCGATCGTGTCACGGCTTCGAAGGTGCCCCTTATTTCACGTCCTTGCAGCAAACGGCTTACTTGCTGCGCCGCAACTGATGCCCAGTCCTCAGGGCCGGAATGGGTCAATTTTCCCCGTCTGGCTGACGGTCTCTTGACGGAAGGTCTACACCGATAAATCGTTGATTGTCGTCCAGACAATGGCGGCGCAGATGGTGAATACGGCCGCGGCGGCGAATACAGGGCGGCAGCGCGAGCCGAGCCAGAGCAGCAGGGGAAACAGGAAGACAGCCGGCGCCATCAGCGACCAGGAGCCTGTGAGCAGAGCCAACGCAAATCCGTTTGCTACAGACACAACGACGACTGCCAATGTGCCCTCTAGGACCTCACGCGCGGATGGCGCATCGCGGACGGCCGCGGCGATCCCAATCAGCAGCGGCGCAACCGTTATGACGCCGAGCGCGGCGGACGCGAACCAGACCTTCCAGACGTCGAAAAACGCCGCCGTCGAGGGGCCGAACAGCTTCATCGCGAACGCGGCACCCGCGGCGGCGGTCGCCGTTGCGGCGGCAGCAGATGCGAAAAATCCCAGCACGCGGCGCAGATTGTCGAGATTGAAGGCGGGACCGAACCAGCGTTCGATCAGCCACGCCACCAAGAGCGCCTCACCCGCATTGCACAGGCCAAACGCAAGAGCTGCCCAAAGGCTTCTGTCGCCCATGATATTGGCTGCGACAGTCGCTACGATCACCCCTGCCGCAACCGGCGTTCGCGCCCGGCGCCCTAGCGCGATCAGGGCACCGGCCGCGATACCAGAGGCCGGCCAGAACACGGCCACACGCTCGGCCGTGGTGAGGAGTGCAAGTCCCAGGTGTGCGGCCAGGAAAAAAACAACGCCAGCCGCGACAGCGAGCCCGATGCCACCAACCAACACACTGCCGACGAACCGCTGGCCACCCGCCTGGTTCACAAGCATCTGCAGGGTTTAGCCCCCCGCTGCTGTTGACACGTCATGCAATGCTGAACAGGAGCGCCACAACCTATGACATGCACTTGCGGCTGCAACGCACCCGACCAGGCATATGAGACTGCGTTGCGGACGGCACCATCGCCCGCGCTGACTTTGGTCAATGATACGTTCACGTGTGGAATGTTCCAGGACCGCGCTGGGAAGCCTTTCAGCCCCGCGTGAAGGATCCTTGAGAAATTCAGGCAGGACATCGATACGCCAGATTTGCTTCTTCCCAGGCGACCCAGCTCTCCCCTAGATCGGGGATGTGTCGACAGAGAAATTGCTGCCACTTATGCCCTTCGGGCATTTGAGGCTTCTTGGGCACGCACGTTGAACGCTCCAGGTTGACGGTTTCATGCTGGAGCCGACAATCCGCTCTCTGCGATATCTGAAATTGCACGAGCGGCGGTCCGGCTGATCCTGACCCTCACCCCGAACGGTACTCATTCATAACGAGAATCCGTTCCTGTTAACCGAGGGGAGTTCCGGTGTGAGTGGCATGCCTTCCTGGTTGGGGACCATAGCCAACCGTGCGGTCGCTGCGTCAACCAAACTGCACGACCTTGCCGCCCGCTTGAACGGCGGGGCGTCCCGCAGGTTTCGCCGCGAGGACCTAGAAGCGCGCGAGGCCTGGTTCGCCACGGTCGTTGATAGGCTGTCTCAGGGGCTCGTCGTCTTCGACAAAGATCGTCGTGTCGTCCTTTGCAACACGCGCTATCGCGAACTCTATGGCCTGGAGGCCGATCAGGTCGCGCCGGGAACGCCGACTAGCAAGCTGATCAAACGGCGGCTGGAACTGGGCCTTAAGGTGCCCGACAATCCCGAAGAGTATGTGCGGCAACGTATCTCCAACGAGGTGACGGCGTCTAACGCCATCCAGGAATTGGCCGATGGTCGAGTAATTGCCTATGCGATCCGGCCCATGCCGGACGGCGGCGGCGTCGCCACGCACGAGGACATCACCGAGCGCGAGCGATTGCACGCGGAGCTTGCGGAGCAGCACCGGCTTGTGAAGCAGCAACGGCAGGAACTGAGCATCCGCAATCTGCAATTTGATGCAGCGCTCAACAACATGTCGCAGGGTCTATGTTTCTTCGACGGTGCCCAGCGCCTTATTGTTTGCAACAGGCGCTACACTGAAATGTACGGGCTCGATCCCGACCGCGTGCGGCCTGGCACGACGCTGCGCGAGATCATCGATCTGCGCTTCGAGGCCGGCAGTGGCCCGTTAATGACCAGGGAGGAATACCACGCTTGGCGCAATAGGGTGGCCGTGTCGGATAAGCCGACAGATTCGGTGGTTGAGCTGGCCAACGGTTGCATTTTCGAGATCCACCATCGCCCCATGCCGGATGGTGGCTGGGTTGCAACCCATCGCGACATTACCGAGCAGCGCCGTGCGGACGCCAAGATCGTGCACATGGCACGCCATGACGCGCTTACGGGTTTGCCAAATCGCGTGCTGTTCGGTGAGCGCTTGGCCCAGGCGCTGACCCGCACCGAGCGTGGCGAGATGGTAGCTGTCCACTTGTTCGATCTCGACCGCTTCAAAATCATCAACGACACGCTTGGCCATTCCGCTGGCGACAAGCTGTTGCAGATGGCGGCGCACCGTCTGCGCAGTTTAGTGCGCGGTACCGACACTATTGCACGCATGGGCGGCGATGAGTTCGCCATTGTGCAGGTGGGTCTCGCCGATGCGACTGATGCGGCGTCGCTGGCGCATCGCATCATCGCCCGCCTCAGCGAGCCCTACGCGATCGACGGCCATCAAGCGGTGATAGGTGCAAGCGTCGGCACATCCATTGGGCAGGATGGCTGTTCGACGCCCGACCAGCTTGTTCGTAATGCGGATCTTGCCCTGTACGGCGCCAAGGCCGACGGCCGTGGCACGGTCCGCTTCTTTGAGGCCGAGATGCATGCACAGGTGAAGGAGCGGCGCAACCTTGAGCAAAGCCTGCGCAACGCGCTGGCCGCGCGCGAATTCGAGCTTCACTATCAGCCGCTGGTCGATCTCGTCACCAACGCAATCACAGGGTTCGAGGCTCTCATTCGCTGGCATCATCCCGACAAGGGTCTGCTCGGCCCGGACGCCTTCATCCCGCTCGCGGAAGAAATCGGCCTGATAAACCCTATCGGCGAGTGGGTCATGAGTGAGGCGTGCACAACCGCAGCAAAGTGGCCCAACCATCTAAGAATTGCGGTGAATTTGTCCCCGATCCAGTTTCGTAGCCCCGGCTTGGTGCGTTGCATCGCCGAAGCCTTGGGAATGTCCGGCCTGTCGCCCGATCGGTTGGAGCTGGAGATCACGGAAGGCACTTTGCTGGAGGACAGCGATGCGATGCTTGCGATCCTTTATCAGCTGCGCGAGCTTGGTGTATGCGTGGCGATCGCCGACTTCGGCACAGGCTGCTCTTCGCTCAACTGTCTGCAGGGTTTTCCATTTGATCGGATCAAGATCGATCGCTCCTTCATCAAGGACATTGCCGAAAGCACAGGTTCGCTCAACATCGTGCGTGCCGTGACCGCATTGGCGAAGGGCCTTGGTATGGCCGCAACCGCAGAGGGCGTGGAAACCATGGAGCAACGCAGTACGGTCGCATCTGAAGGCTGCGGGGAGATGCAGGGTTTCCTGTTCAGCAAGGCCCTTCCGGCCAATGAGATCGAGCAATTGCTCCTTTCACTGCACGGTCGGCAGAAGGCAGCCCGAAAGCAAAATGCCACCTGAATGGCATCTTCACGGGACGGCGGATTTGCGCTGGGCCAACGTTTCAGCGCCTGCAGAACCGGACATCCCGCCATCGCGCGATGGCTCAGGCTTGCGGGAACTAATTGCAGTTGGTGTCCACGTATTGGGGTCACGGGTAACACATAGTTAAGCAGATGAGCACCTTGCTTGTTCCAACGTACGCTTCGCAATGGATGTAGAATAGGGCGTATGAGCACCCGAGCTCCCCACGGGAAGACTGGCGCGCGCGCGGTTTACGTTCTTGATGACGATGCCCGCGTGCGTTCCTCCGTCGTCTACATTCTGGCCGACGGCGGCTACCAACCCGTTGAGTTCTCGGAACCGACACCCATGCTTGAGCAGCTCAAGTTGGTCGTCCCCGAGATCATCGTACTGGACCTGGCGCTCGGCAAATCGGACGCCGTCGACGTGATGCGTCACCTGGTGGACCTCAAGTTTGCAGGCAAAATCCTGCTCATCAGCGGGCGAGACGAAATCACCTTGAACGAAATCCAGGGCATTGGTGAACGGCACGGACTTTCGATGCTGCCCTCGCTGCGCAAGCCATTTCGCGCGGCCGAACTCACGAGCCGGTTGAGCTCTCGGACCGTGGCTGTGGACCAGGCCCCGACACGCACGCCGGGCGAGAAGATCACCGTGGACCTGCTGACAGCGATCGACTCCGGTTGGCTGGAGCTGTGGTACCAACCAAAAGTCGATCTCCAGTCCTTTGTCGTCTGCGGCGCCGAGGCGCTGTTGCGTGCGCGACATCCGGTGCACGAAATACTGACGCCGGCAGCGCTCATTCCGCCCGCCGGCAGCGTCCTGCATCAGCCGCTCGCAAAGTTCGTCATCCGCCGCACCATGCAGGATTGGCGGTTCTTTGCCGGCTGCGGCATGCCGCTGAAACTGTCCATCAATCTGCCCGTCTCCGTCATCAACGCCCCCGACTTCATGAGCGGCCTGCGTGAGCAACTGCCGACGGACACGCAGTTTCCGGGGCTGATCATCGAGGTCACCGAGGACGAGGTAATCAGGGACCTGCAGTGGATCCGCGAGGTGTCCACGCAGCTGAAACTCTATGATGTCGGGATTTCCGTCGACGATTTTGGCACTGCTCACTCGTCGCTGTCGCGACTGCTCGAACTGCCTTGTGTCGAGCTGAAATTGGATCGCAGCTTTGTCGCCAACTGTGCGTTCGAGCCCCTAAAGTATGCGGTGTGTCAAACTGTCGTTGATCTGGCGCATCGCGTTGGCAGCCGCGTTTGCGCTGAGGGCGTCGAGAAGGTCGAAGATCTGATGGCGGTCATCCGTATGGGCTGCGACACGGCCCAGGGATACATCTTCGCGAAAGCCATGCCACCCGGCAGCTTTGCTACAGACATAATTGCCCGGCGCGCGGAACTCGCGGAGCGGTTCGCCCACCTTGCGCAGGCTCGCCAGACCACGGTTACCCCAGCGTCCGACCGATTTGCGTAGCCACCGCACGGTGCGCGCTAGGAACCCTGCCCACCCCTGGGCCGAACGAGACTGGACAGTAGACGTGGATAACTCAGCGCTCAGACAAGAGATCGACGACCTCCGCTGGCTGTTTGAGACATCGCCCGATCTGATATTCACTACCGACCGGCGCGGCACATTCACCCATATCAGCCCGAGTAGCGAAGCCATCCTGGGCTATCGACCCGACGAGATGATCGGGCGCAGCGGCGCGGACTTCATCTATCCCGAGGACCTCGAACCCACTCGCGATGAGATGCGTTTGGCTTCACGGCCACCGCAACCGGCGCGCGCGCCCAACGTCCGAGCGCCACGAGGGTGCCGGCGGCGACACCCGCGGCTGGCCAGAAAACAGCAACCCGCTCGGGATCAGTTAGGAGGGCGAAACCCAACCGCGCGGCCAATAGGCGATACCGACCGCGAAGGCGATACCGATGCCCAACCCGCCGTCGCGCTCCGCTGCCGACGGTGGGTTTGTTCTTGAGCTGCTCGCCTAGCTTCTGCAGCATGTTGCCCCTCACTTGCTGCCGCTGGCGGGTATCGCGCCTCGGCATCTTACCGTCCTTGGGTGCGCTGGCTGAATCGGGTGGCCGCCAATAACGGCGAACTGCGGCACCTTGAGACGGTGCGGCGCATTAGGACGAAACGTGCGGTATTTTACGATGGTGCGAGGGGAATGTCCTAAATCGCACAAAGAAGATCGATGCGCCTCTTTTTACTTTCGGTTAACCGCAGGTGAGTGAAACCGTGAACCCAAGATTCGGCAGCGCGTTACAAAAAAAGGTTGGGCGGTGCGTACGCCGAGTGTATGGCTCCCCTAAATCGGGGAACCACAACGCGCTGCTATAGAGCTAACTGAGCCATCCGTGACACAGGTGTAGTTCAAGTTAGGGGAAGTTGTGCTCCGAGTACTGGATTGCCTCACGCAGCAGCACGACTATCGCTTTGTAGTGCTCGCTTTTGGTGTGTGCGCGCTCGGTTCTTACGGCGCGATCACTCTCCTCAATCACGTACACTTTGCGCAAGGGCGTAGCCGTTGGGGTTGGCTTGCCGCAACGGCGGTGGCCAACGGCTTTTCCATTTGGGCTACGCATTTTATTGCGATGCTTGCCTTCAGTCCCGACGGGCCAACGGGATACGATCTCGCCCTCACGCTCCTGTCACTCGTCGCGGCCATTGCCGTCACAGGATTCGCGTACTTTATGGCGATCGACGGGGGCTTGCGAATGAGGGCCCTCGGCGGGGCTCTCGTGGGCGGTGGCATCGCCACCATGCACTATACCGGCATGGCGGCGTTCAGCGTCGCCGGATTCATTGTATGGGACGAGACATTGGTTGCGGTGTCGATCGCACTCGGTTGCGGGTTGGGCGCCGCCGCGATGGTCGTCGGAGCCGGCAACACCACATTCCTTCACCGCCTCCAGGGTGCGCTTTTCCTCACGCTCGCGATCTTCGGCCTCCACTTCACCGCAATGGGGGCAGCATCGATCGTGCGCGATCCGACGATAATAGTGGCCGGGTCCGCCATACCACCGGGTTGGATGGCGGTCGGCGTCGCGATAGCGTGTCTCGCCATACTGACGCTGACACTGGTTGGCGTTGGACTCGACCAACGGGACCGACGACGGACAGCCGCCTATGTTCGCGATATCGCCGCAGCGAGGCAGGCAGAAGAGCAGCAGAATTTGTTGATCGCCGAGCTCGACCATCGTGTCAAGAACGTGTTCGCCTGTGTGGCCGTGGTCGCGCAGCGTTCGCGCGAAGGCAGCTGCTCGATGGATCAGTTCCTCGACGTCCTTGATGGGCGTATCCGGTCAATGGCGAATGCACATGCTCTGCTGAGCCGTGGCCGCTGGAAAGGGGTCTACCTTGCGGACCTCGTGCGCCGTGAGTTGGAACCATGCATTGGCGTATGTGAGGCAACAGTGGAGGGCCCCGACGTTTCGCTTCCCGAAAAGGCCACACAGGCGCTGGCAATGGTGCTGCACGAGCTGGTCACCAACTCTGCCAAGTACGGCTCGCTATCGACGCCTCGTGGTCGTGTCTGTGTGCACTGGGGATGTCGGTCTAATGGGGGCTCGCAATCCGTACTTACGATCCGATGGCAGGAGATCGATGGTCCGCCGGTCAGGGCTCCAACCCGGCGCGGCTATGGCACGAGTGTGATCTGCGAACTTATTCCGTACGAGCTAGGCGGTGCGGTGGACATCAACTACATGACCGACGGCGTTCAGTGCCGGATCGAGTTCCCGCTCGAAAAGGTCGCTGGTCACGATCTGCCGACAGCGGTCGCGCTACCCGCTGCCGCCTGACGGGGAAGGCCCAAGCAGCGACTTCGCACGGATTTCAGCGGCTGCACCAAACACGCGCTGGAGGCGTCGGCGAGCCTCGGAGCGTATCGTTTGGGCAGCCCGAACTCGCGAAACGCCGCGTCGAGCACGGCCCACACGTGCTCCCCATCCGCTACCACGCCGATCAGATAGCGGGTCGCCGGCGCTGACCTGGCACCGCGTGTTCGCCGAAGGGCAGCTGGACTTCATCAGGCGTACCTTCGCCGATCGCCCGCGCCGCCGCCTATACAAAAAACTCCATCGAAACCTGTCGTCGGGAAGTGCCGCAAAATCGACCATTGAAGCCTCAAGTTCGGCTACTTGGTCGGCCGTGGATTTCCCGAAAAGCCCAATCCCGATGAAACCCAAGCGTGCCGCGCTCTACCTGCGCGTCTCCACCGATGCCCAGAACACCGATAGCCAGCGCCAGGAGCTCGAAGCCTGGGCCGAACGCGCTGGCCACACGGTGGTGAAGGTCTACGAGGACCAGGGCATCAGTGGCGCCAAGGGACGCGACCTATCTCTTGAAGAACCCCGATCGCATGAAGGTGCTGGCAGTCATCCTCGTTGCTGAAGCTCTCAAAGAAGCCTTTCCCTGTCCGCGCCCTTGAACCGTTTCTCTCGCTAGCGGCGAGTTCTGCTTCTCTCGTTCCGACGATCATTCTCCCGACACTATCTGTTCCAACTCACCGGGTATTCTAAGCCGTGCAGATCCGTAGGCCGGTGCCTGCCGGAGCATCCCCTGATTTGCTCGGCGTCGGGCACCCGCTGGACGCGGTGATCGCCGTTCGCGGGCATAGACAGTCATTCCTTTTTCGTACTCGGTGCAGCGCCCATCAAGCTCAGCGTCCAGCGCCTCAAGCCGCCGATAGGTTTTTCCGTGCATGCGCGGCGGCCTGGGTGGGAACCCGTCATCGAGCCCGAACGCCCACTCATCACCTGACCGATCTTCGATTTGCTGCCGGATGCGCCAGCGGCGCCGAAGGGCGCGATAGGGCGCGGTTTCGTATTGCGACTCGTAGTAGGCGCCAACGCAAAGGCGGCAGCGGAAGTAAGTGCCTCCGTACAGCAGCCGGCAGCGCCGGGCGCAGGAGGGACACAAGAACCACTGGCGTACGCCACCGAAGTGCAGCTCCGTCGCGACGAGCCGGATCAGCTCGTTGACATCCCGCACCGCGCCGCTGCGAAGTGTAGTACGGTACAGCAGACGCAAGCCCCTGCTTTCAAGGCGATAGGCGATCGAGGCCTGAAACTCGCCGCGGTGTCGCCAGGTGAGGGTGCCGCTGACGCCGACACGTCGGCCACCATGTCGCCGAAATTTGGCCAGGTCCACCACACGGAAATCATCGGTCCTGGGGGTTGTCGATGTGACTGGCCGGGCCATCGATTGTCACCTTTCCGGGGTTCTCGAAATCATTTGCAAACGTGGCGATAGCCGGCCCTGGTCAATGTGCACGACCGCCGCCGGCGGTAGTGGGTCAGTTTGAGCGGTTACCTCTTGACCAGCGGTTGAACGCATCCGCGAACGCTGTCATCGTCCATGCATGACCGATAGAGCATCACCTGCCGGCTGGGTCGTGCAAGTGACTTTAGCCGCACCTCCTCCCCCGCCGTCCAAGGAGGGCGCACGGTGGGTTGGTGACAAGATGCCGGGTGCACCTTCTTTCGAATACTTCAACGTGGCCATTGTGAATCCCGACCAAGCCATCGAGGCCACTACGAAGTATCTTGCTAAGATCAAGGCCGATGCGGGGGTTGGAGGCGCAAGCACCGTCAGGAAGCTGTCGTCAGCAGAGGTTGACGCGCTACGCCTCAAGGCCGGGGAGGTCAAGCCAGCATGAGCACACACAGAAAAGCGCCAACGCTTCAGCAAGAAGGTCGAGAACCACGCGCACGCCCGCTAGGGGTGCAGAAATGAAAAACCCGGCGGCGCTAGGCGTCCCGGGTCGCAATCTTCGATGCTGCCAAAACTAATTATCAGTTTATGGGATCGCCGTCAATAACCGAATATTGGAATACCGGGAAAACCTTCAAAAAATGCCATCGCAATATCGTGCTTAGAAAAGGACAGGAACGTCCGTCAAACTCGGCAAATACGTGTTTGACACTGCGCCGAGAACCCCGTGATCGGCTTTTCCCGGCAGACCCTTCCGCGGACTGGTGGCTTTGTCCTCGGTGCCAACCCCTTCCTGGCTGTCGCGACTGGCGCGGAACAGTACGCACACCTTAACCTCAGATATGGAGAAGTTCGCGCCAAGCGTCTGCGCCATTTGCCCAAAGAGCGATGAACCCAACTAGGATCGCAACTCCCGCGAACAACATCGCCCACCGCAAAATATGCGATGCTCTCACTCGGCTATGGTTGCGGTCTGGAACATGTAGCCCGCTTCTCTGACCCGCGGGTGAGCAGGTAGCGCAGGCGACGCGATCATTGCTCCTTGTGACGAAGGTTGTGCCATCGCAAGTCGGACAATGCTCGCTGCTGATCGTCCTCGAAGTCGTGGTCGAGGAGACTGCGAAGGTATCACGCCTACTCATAGCCAGCTCCCGCATGACGGTAGTAGATGCAAAATCGCCGCCGAGGTACCGGCGGCTCGTTTAGTTGGTCGTGCACAACCGATTTTACCTAGGTTCGCATGTCGCCAATTCCCTCATCGTCAGCGGTCTGGAGTAAACCATAGTAAGCCACACAGAGTTTGCACTATATCCGATAATTGAAGTGGCTGCATTGCCGCACAGCGAATCGAATTGTTCGGCGTGTCTTTACGCGACACGCAAGTTAGTTAAGTATTTCCCGGCACTATTTGCAGGCGTTGTTGTCAATCTCGTGCCTCGTTTTGATCGCTCGCCCGTCGACGATTTGCCGCTAAGTGCGGCGCCGCGTGCTGCGTACGACCAAACAGGATCGATCTCCAAATGCTAAAAACTCTGCTTGCGGGCGGGGCGGCCGCCCTTGTGTTCATGACGAGCCATGCTGTCGCAGATGGAATGCCCAGGGGGGGCGCGCCTGCGGCGAGCGTGGTGTGGATGCCCAACTGGACTGGCCCTTACATCGGCGTGGGCGTCGGGGGTGCCTTCGCGACGCACGATCGGTCGGCCAAGGACGTCGATGAACTAAACGGAACGGTGGTGGATGCCACAAGACTATGGGACGACCACCATGGCCAATCCCACGCCTTCGGCACGGTCACCCTAGGTTATGATTATCGGTTCAGCGGGCTCTGGGTCGCCGGCGCCTTTGTCGACTACGATTTTGGCAATAGGAACGACCATACCAGGTTTGCTGATACCGTTAACTTCTCCGACGTCCGCCTTTCGCAAAAGGACGGACAAGCCTGGTCGATCGGCGGCAGGCTCGGCGTCCTATCGAGCCCGAGCACACTCTTATTCATTTCAGGAGGCTGGACTCAAGTTTCGACCGACGCCGACCTTTCTTTCGTGTTCAATGGTACTGAACGCAGTCTCTCGGTAAACAAAGACCGCGACGGTTGGTTCGTGGGCGCGGGCGTCGAAACTCAACTGGGATGGCTGGGCAGTGGCTTCTCGTTGCGCGGTGAGTATCGTTTCACGCGGCTCAACGACGACAACCGGAGACTCACGCTCGACGAGACTGTGGACTCTAACAGACGCCTCGAATTCGATCGCGACATCGATGTTCATTCGGTGCGCGCGGTGCTGGTCTACAAATTCGGGCGCCCCGAGGCACCCGCCCCAATCAAATAGTAGGAATTACGCTTGGCTCGGTTCAGGGTCGCTTGCAAGAGCGACCCTTTTTCGGACCAGGCCGCCATATCCGCGGCAAAGGCGTGTTGATCGTCGGCGCAGGCTCGGTGATTATGTGTCTCGCTTAATCGTTCGCGCCCAGGTGCGAGCCTGGCCAGCAACGCAACGCTCCCAATCCTCCGCAGGCTGGAGGTCTCCTTCGATCACGCGAGGTGAGTTGGGCTGTAATCGGAGCAGCGTTGGGCATCTCTCGTCAATCCGCATGGGAGCGGTTTAGCTGAGATCAAGGCTCAGGCGACCAGCCGTGCCTCATCGCCCTAGATGACGCGCGGGGTTGCCATCGTGAACTCATAAACGAAGCTTGTCGACGTGGGATGAGGGAGCAAGAGATCATCGAGGCCGAAGCGCTTCGCCGAATGGCCAAGTGGCGCCACGAGTTACGAGTTGCCCTTTGAGCCACCGCTTCGCGCAGCAATCTCGCGTACCTTGAGCGGCGCCGTTTCGTCGCGAAATTAGGCGACCGCAAGAGTGCCTGCTGGTCGCTTAACCCTCAGATCGAAATCGTACAGACCTGGCCCTCGCAAGGCTCGGCGCTCATGCACTATCATCTCCATGCCATGCGGCCACTTGGGGAGTGTCCATGCAGCGGCAGCGCACGCCACTTGACGCCTGCAATTCGTTCGATCCCGCGACATTGAAAATTCTGACGCGCGCCTTTGATGAAGCATGGCCATCGGTTGCAAGCCGATGCCGAGGTTATCTCAACATGCAAGCCAAACGCGAGAGATTGGCTTGCGTCGTCCTGGAACTTGCCAAGGATGGCGAGCGCGATGTCCAGACATTGAAGACCGCCGCTCTGGAAATGTTCAATCGACGCGAGCAGTCAGAGCTTTTTCCGCCAAAGAGAGGCTAAGCGACTACTTTTGTTGGGAGTGTCGGCGCTGCCGAAACAGACGCTGCCGACAGGCATTGCTGCACGTGACCTGGTGGGAACGCTTCGGCGTGAACATCTCATCGCAGACGGGGCAAGGCCTGGGCTCGTGCTGGACACGATGCCGCTCGCGGTCCTGGCGTAAGACGGCGGTGCCGTAGCAATCGGTGCAGCACGAGCGAACGCTGCGCGTAAGTCGTCGCCGGGTGCGGAGGCGCATAGGGCGCCCGCAGCCTTCGCATCGGCAACGGCGCGTCACTTCCTCGATCGGAACCTGTCCTGGAACCATCGCCCTTGGGTGCGCTCCGCCGGCAGAAAGCTACACAGAAGGCAGATGCCCACACTCAGCCACTTATCGTGCGCCTTGGTCGATCCGGCAGTGACGTGCTGAAACGCGGGAATGTGGACCCTTCGAACAACCATGGTCACGGAAGCCTTGGGTCCAAGTGATGCAGAGCAGTCAGCGCAGAACCCGCCGCTTCTCTCTGCTCGTTCGAGCCGCTCCCTGGTCTCTGTAGACTGCTCGGTCATAACGGATACCTTCCGGCATGTGCGCATCGCGAAGGATTCCGTTTCGGGCATTCAGAACCATCGTGGTCGCGCCGCCGTGCGGCATGGGGTGTAGGCCGTGACATGGTAGTGGGTCAGTTTGAAAATAAGGCGTCTTGACCCGGAGTTGATGCGCGGCGCGAACGCTGTCATCTTCCATGCATGACCGATAAAGCATCAGGCTGGGTCGTCACCGTCACGACGGCAGGCATCGGTGGCCCAATCGTCAGGGTCTGGTACGTCGCCTGCGCCGATAAGGCAGCAGCAATAAGGGCGGTCAAGAATGCCGCCAACGCCACGGGTGCGACCTTCGAAATCGCCCGCGAGATGTCAAAGACCCTCATGACCTCCTTTGAACTCAGCAACGGGGAGGCAAAGTGCTTTGACTAATCGCAAGAAGCAGCCCCCCGCGATGCCAACCAGATCGGCAAGTCCACTGACCAACAAGCGCCGAGGCCACCATTCGGATGCTTCCTGGATGGTCGAGCGCGCATACCTACGCCCATGCGCTTATCGGGGCATCGAGTGCCATCGGCTGGCGAGCGTTGGCGCCGTGAGATTGGCTAAGGTGACGCGGGTGAACAGCCCTGTTGCGCCTTGGGCTTCTGTTTGGCGTCGGCGGTGGTGAAACTCAGCCGTGCGGTGACGGCGCTCCTGAATCGAAGAATGCCTGGGTTTTCCATATGCAGCCCAGGCGATCGGCGCTCGAAAACTCATGGACGGGCAGGCCCGACGCATCGAGCAGCGCGTAGCTGGTTTTGCGCCCGCGACCGGGGCGGACCTCTAGCTCGAAGCCAAAGCGTTTCGCCTGACGCTGCAGATTGGCGTCCAAGTCCACTAGCGTGGCCTCGTATTGCATCATCTTTCGGGTGCCTGATTCGCGTTGCGAAGAATTGGTCGGAGCGGCCTCGCCTAGCGCTGGACTGTGATGCTGGCACTCGGCCGGGCGGCGAATGCCGTGATCTCTGCCGCGGCCTTGGCGGAGGATACCAACTCGCGCTCCGTACACCCTGCATGCCGTGATTCTGGTTTCCGAAAAGTGTACAGCCCGGCCAACTGAGCCCCCTCTAACCTGTTCAGCACCAGCCGCGGGACGCTGATCGCGCTGCTGGCGAATTAACCGCCCTCAACGCAAATCGCCACAGTGCAACGAACCACCCCCGCAAGGGCAGCACATGCCGGCCGTAGAACACCATACTGGGCACGGCGACCATCATCAGGCCGAAGACGACGAGGAGGAACCAGATCACGGCATTACCTCAGCACTAGCCTTGTCGGCGCAGGCCACGCGCCGCTCGATGGACACTTGAGTCACTAGGCGGCGCTGCCCATCTTCCAAATCTTTCTGGCTTCCTTCAGCTCTGGCGCCGGCACGTAGTCCATGCACAACTCCTCGCGCCCCATCCGCACGTCGTGGCGGTCGCAACGGATCAGCGACGAGCCCTTTATGCGCATCGCGTAGTTGCAGCTGACGCATGCCGTCCTCCGCCGCCCATTCGGGCTCCATGAGCAGGGCAAAGGCTGCACGACACTCTCCGGGCTTCGGCATGGCCCCTCATGCTGCTGATGGTGGTGTTGCAATCGCGGTGCTGCAGCATCGCCCTTCCGTGAATTTACGATCGCCTATTCAGCAGCGGAGCCGCGCTATATTATGATGTAAATGCGAACCAAGATCATCATCTTCGTGGCTGCGCCCTTTGCAGCTCTGATAGTGTACGCGTTTACGTACACCAATCCTTACGGCGAACTGTGCGAAAAATTGGGTGGTAAGTGGGCAAGCGTTCCGAGCAGCTGCGTCACACGCCTGTGCTATAGGTCCGGCACCTGTGGTTATTGGGCCAATCCAGCTGCCAGGTGCCATCTGCTTAAAGTCAACGATACTATTTCCGAGGTCTATTTTCAGCTCGGAGAGCCCGATATAGTCAAAGGCACTCTATATATGTGGCACGAAAGAAAGGGCCGCCCAATCGAGGTCATAATTGAACATTCACGACTTAGCTCTCTAACTTGCGACCAATAGCGATCGTCGAACACGAGATTAGGGCTGGGATGGTCGCGCTCTCCACTTGGCCGCTATGTCTCCAACCGGTGATGACCTACCGGTGCGGAGGCTCCAATCGCACGGCAACAATTGCCAGAGCGCCATGATTGAGATCATCTGGTAGTCTGGCCTCATCGTAGGTGAGGGGCGCGGATGTGACGGCGGGGGTTGCGCGTATTGGCGGTGCCGGTCGCGGCCTGGACCCCTTGGACGCAGCTAAGCGTTTCGACGAGGATCGCGGCTGAGGGAGGAGACCACAATGCTTGCGCGAGCGGTCAGCTTGTCATTGGTTTGCGTAAGCCTTCTTAGTCAAGCCATGGCTGAGCCGGTGCGGATAGCTCACGATCTGAACTTTCCTCCTTTCTCTATGTCTAACGACGGCAAGTCGGAAGGAATTGCCGTGGACGTCCTTAGCGCTGCCGCCGCGCGCGTAGGGATTGAGATGATCTTTGTGCCGGTGCCTTTTGATCAAAGGCAAGCGGCTCTGGAGAATGGGCGCGCCGAAGCCTATTTTCCGCTTTCAATCAACCCGGAACGCCTTCAGTCCTTTGATTTCAGTGACGTGCTCGTTCTCACGGGCGGCTCTGTGTTCGTGCGCGCTCCCAATGTGCCACCCGACGCGCTTGATGCGCTCGCTGGCAAAGTTGTGGTCACCCCACAAACCGGTCCCTTCGCTGCCTTTGCGAAGAGAACAGCGCCGACCGTGCAGCTGGTCATGACAGTCGATTACGAGGATAGCCTCGGACCCCTTGTTCGCGGCGAGGCCGACGCGGCGCTTCTAAGTTATCATGTGGGCCAACGCTTCGCAGACCGCCTATATCCTGGCTTGATATCTCGGTCGCCGAAGATGTTCGTGGAGGCGCCATTGGCGGTGGCGGTCGCCAAAGGGAAAAATGGCCCCCTTCTGAGCAAGCTGAACGAGGGCATCGCCGCAATTCGCGCCGACGGAACCTGGAAGCAGATTAGCGATCGGGGGGCAGGACGATAGCGACCAACGATCAAGTGGAGCGCTACCCAACGAGCGCTCGATAGCGACGACCGCTTCTGGCACTTCTGCGACATTGCGACCGGCCGCGCTAATGTCCGATCCTAGGGCAAGAGCGGACTGAAGATTCGCCCCAACCTGGCGCTTTGCTAGAGCCTTGATCAATGTCGCTGTTTTATGAGTTCACGGCCTAGTCATCCAACGGCAGCTTTAGAAGGCTTGAGCAGACATCAGCGCAGTGTCGAAGTTACCCGAGATGCAACCTCAGTTCCTGCATGTAGTGCGCCCTCGATCAATCCCGGGCTTAGCGTGGACAACTCGGCAATCGCCAGGAAGATTCGGCCGTTCGAACTCGACTTGCTTCTCGATCACGGCCTCAATGATCCGTCATCACTGGGACGCCTCATGCTCATGTTGAACCTACCCCCTTGATTTCACTCAATAAACCTGTTTCCACGGGGAACTCTGGCCCGCACCGTCAGTGCATCACCTGCGCCCAGCCGGGCCACATCCGCTGGGTGTCGTCCACCGCGTCACTCCTCCGCAAGAGCCCGGCGCGCAGCGCGCTCCTTGGACCCCTTGCGGTTCTCCAGGACCCGCTCGCGCTCGCCCGGCTTGAAGCAGTCGTGCGGGATGCGGTTGAACACCTCATCGGGCGGGAGGCTCCACTCGCATGTCAGGTTTTCCTGCCAGCGGTTGTTCGAGAGCAGGATGGCCTTGATGACCTTGGGCGCCAGTGGGTGGCCTTCGGCCCAGGGCGGCGGGCAGGGGTCGAACAGGTAGGAGTGCTTGCTATTGTAGACGGACGGAGTGCGCCACCCTCCGTCGCCAGCGTAGTGCACAACGGCTGCGCGCCACGCGCCGTAGCCTCGATTGCATTCCTCGTAGACGTCTTGAGGCACGGGTGCGAACGGACTGCGCGGGTTGTGCAGCAGCAGGTGCCTCAGCACCCGCATAACCACGACGGGCGGGAAGCCGTCGATCGCCTCCGCGTAGACCTCCATGCGGAGCGCGCCCTCCTCGGCGCTGGTCGCCTGATTGCCAGCGGGGAAGGCAACGAGCAACTTGGCCATGCCCAGCCGGATGGGTTGCGGCAGTACTGGAAAGCCACCGCCAGCGTCGATGATCGACGGCAGGGTCGCCGCCGCGTACTTGATGATGGTGTTCATTTGCGCTTCCCCCTAGCTCACGTAGTCGGCGACGTTGAAGCGAGAGCGACCGCGCCCAGGGGCTGCTGAGGCCTTGGTGGCGTACTCCACCTCGCGGAGCACCCAGGTGCGCCACGCTGCGTTCCAGTCGGCCATGGCGCTGCCCTTGGCCAGGTGGTGCGCCTTGAACTTCTCGAAAGCAGCCAAAGTCTGTTGCTCGGTCAGGCCCTGCTGCTTGGCGTAGTGCCGGCCAGTCTCACCCGGCGACCAGCCCTGCTCCATGGCATCGGTCAGGGTGGTGCTGCGGCGACGGCGCGTCTGCTTGCTGCCATGGAAGACCTCAGCAACAGAAGGATCATCCTCCTCGGGGGTGGGCGCGTTAGCGCCCCCTCTTTCTTGGAAAGGTTCTTCTTTGTGGAAAGGTACTTGTCGTGAATCTCCTTCACGTGGACCGCGTGAACCTCCTTCACGTGGCGAGCCCTGCCTAGGTGAACCTCCTTCACGTTGGCCACGTGAACCTCCTTCACTTGGTGGTTCGCCTTCACCTGGCATTTCGGCCGGCTCGCGCGCCAGCTCGACGCCATCGGGGATGCGCGGCCGATAGAGCGTCACACCGCGTTGGCCCTTCGAGCCGGGCATGCGCTTGATGTCCAGGAGGCCGGCCTCCTTGGCCTTCTGAAGGTGCGTGGCCAGCGATCGGTTGCTCAACCCGGTGTCGAGCATCATTTGCTCGATCGACAGCCGCCAGCCCTTGCCGGCGCTCGATAGGTAGCGCGCGATGTTGAGGCAGACGAGCTTAGTGAGCGGCGGCACGTCGGCAGCAGCAACTGCTCCCGTCCACGTCCAGACGGGCTTCTTCTGCTGCGGTGTGGGTTGGTCGGGTGCCGCGTCGTGTGCGGCTTGACTTCCATGCGGCTGCATGTATTTTTAGTCCCTCTTGTTGTAACTGCTGTAGTTGCTTGGCTGTAGCTGCTGTGGCTGCGCTGGTTATCGGGCCTGGTGGTGCGGGCCTGTTAGGTTTGAAGGTTCCTTGTGGTTGGCGGCTTTTGGTCGGGCCGCCTGTGAAATTCGAGAGGCTGCTCCTTGCTGGGGGCAGCCTCTTTTGCGTTTAGGAGGTCTGGCGGGCGGGCAAGCACGCTCTGGGCCGAGAGGCCAGTGGCCCGCCTGCCAGGCTTTCTCGTCAGGCGCTCGGCGCCTCGATCTGTTCGGTCTTGCTGGGCCTCATGGCGCGTTCAGCTGCCTGCTTGGCATTAGCCAGGGCAAGCTCAGCGGCCTTGACCGCCTCGGCCGCAGCCATGGCAGCCCTGACGCGCCGCCGCTCAGCCACGGGGTTGCCCTTGCGCTTGCCATTCTTGTCGAGCGGCTCTGGCGGCTGCCACCTGGGCTGCTTGGCGTCCCATGCGTCCAATTCCGCCAAATCCCAGAGCCGGCGCCCCGCGACGAGGATTGGCCTCGGAAAGTCGCTGTCGGGGTCCGTGAGCTTCCGCCACAACCACATGTCCGAGACGTTGCCGTAGCGCTCCCTGACGCGCTGTGCGCCGACGTAGGTCTTGCCCGCGTCGGCCGAGACCTCGTCCGATACGGCCGCCAGAGCCGCCACACTGGAACCCATCGTACTCATCTGTCCGCTCCTCGATTTCGTCGTAGCTCGACGCGCGTTAGAGCAGGTGAGGCGCCCCGGCGGAAGGGCCTATTTTCGATGTCAATCAAGGGCTTAGATGATCCGCGTCGTTGATGACTGTCAACGAAGCCGCACGCCAAAAGCGCTGCAATTGCTGGGTTTTCGCGGGGGTTCGTGGTGTCCAGCAGCAAGCGAGCGGGCAGAAATCTTAGCGGTGGAAAGTTGAGGTGCTGCAGCAACCACAGCCCGCTGGAGGGCGTTGGTGGGATGTCTCGCAATTCTGCGATACATTACCAGTGCGACCGGCCTCGTCTGCCTGATCTGGCCGCAGATTTTTACATCGTTTTTACATAAGGCAGAACCAGCATCGGCACAGACGCTCTCGTAACCTGTTGTTGGCGTTGGATAATCAGGCGAACACTGCGAGCTAGGGTCGCTCTAGCGGGTGGAGGGGATGACAGCGTTGCACGGCCCGCGGTCGCACAAGTTGACGTTTACGTCAACACTGACTAGGTATAAGGCCCTGAAATTACTTCAATTGGGATGGCGCCGTTCGGCGCCGCTGAGAGGCGGCAAACCATGGCAGAGCCGGTATTCTTCATTCTTTGCTTGATCGCTGTATTCGCGCTCGCCATGCAGCGGGCGTCGCTGTGGCTGTGGGCTGCGGCGCTCGCCGCTGCAACGCTGATTTGGCAGACGGAGCTGCTGCACGGCCGCTTCGAGGAGCCCGACTTCACAATCCTGCAATTGCTCGCCTGGGTGCCGGTGGCTGTGCTGGTCGGCTTGAGCATACCGCCGCTGCGTCGCGCGGCTCTGATCGAGCCCGTTTTCCGCAAGGTCAAAGGCGTGCTGCCCAGGGTGTCGGCCACCGAGCAGGAGGCACTCGATGCCGGCACGATCGGCTTCGACGCCGAGCTGTTCTCCGGCAAGCCCGACTGGGAGAAGCTGCGCGCCGTTCCGCCGATCACGCTAACTCAGGAAGAGAAAGCCTTCCTCGACGGCCCGACCACCGAGCTGTGCCGGATGGTCAACGATTGGTCGATCCGCCACGACCAGCATGAGATCCCCGAAGCGATCTGGGAGTTCGTCAAGAAGCACGGCTTCCTCGGCATGCTGATCTCCAAGGAGCACGGAGGCTTGGGCTTCTCGGCGCAGGCGCAGTCGCTGGTGCTCGGCAAGATCGCCTCGCGCTCGCCCGACGTGTGCACCCTGGTGATGGTGCCGAACTCGCTGGGCCCCGGCGAGCTGATCGAGAAATACGGCACGCCCGAGCAGAAGGAATACTTCCTGCCGCGCCTCGCCAAGGGCCTGGAGGTGCCGTGCTTCTCGCTGACTGGACCGACCTCGGGCTCGGATGCCGCCACCATGCGCGATGTCGGCTACGTCACGCGCGGCCGCCACGAGGGCAAGGAGGTGGTGGGCATCCGCGTGTCGTGGGACAAACGCTACATCACGCTGGGGCCCAACGCGACGCTGATCGGCCTCGCCTTCCGCCTGATGGACCCCGACAACATCCTGGACCGCGGCCCCGACATCGGCATCACGCTGGCGCTGATCCCGGCCAGCCACCCGGGCGTCAACATTGGCCGGCGGCACCTGCCGTCGGGCTCGGCGTTCCCGAACGGGCCCAACTGGGGCAAGGACGTGTTCATCCCCATGGACTGGGTGATCGGCGGCGACAAGATGGTCGGCCAGGGCTGGCGCATGCTGATGGAATGCCTGGCGGCGGGCCGCTCGATCTCGCTGCCGTCGTCATCGGCGGCGGGCGCCAAGTCGCTGCTGCGCAACTCGACAGCCTATGCGCGCGTGCGCAAGCAGTTCGACCTGCCGATCGGCAAGATGGAAGGGCTCGAGGAGCCGCTCGCCCGCATGGTCGAGGTGGCCTACGTCAACGAGGCCGCGCGCGGGGTGACGGCGGCGATGGTCTCTCGCGGCGAGAAGCCGTCGGTGATCTCGGCCATTATGAAATATCAGTCGACCGAGCGCCTGCGCCGGGCGCTGAACGACGCCATGGACCTGCACGGCGGCAAGGGCGTGTGCGATGGCCCGACCAACTGGCTGCAGGCCGCCTATCAGGCGATGCCGGTCGGCATCACGGTCGAGGGCGCCAATATCCTGACGCGCTCGCTGATCACGTTCGCGCAGGGCGCGCTTCGCTCGCACCCCTACCTCTACAAGGAGATCCAGGCCTGCCAGGATTTCGACGAGGAGCGCGGGCTCAACGCGTTCGATGTCGCGTTCCGCAATCACGTGTCGTTCTCGCTGTCGAACATGTTCGGCGCCTTCTTCCACAACATCACGTTCGGCATGTTCGGGCACGTGCCGGAGAAGGCTTACGGCACGGCCGAATGGTACCGCCAGCTGTGGCGCGCCTCGCGCAACTTCGCCCTGGTCGCCGACCTGACGGTGGCGGTGCTGGGCGGCGGGTTGAAGACCAAGCAGAAGCTGACCGGGCGGCTCGCCGATGCGCTGTCGGAGCTTTACCTGCTGTCCTGCGTGCTGAAGCGCTACGAGGACGACGGCAAGCCGGCCAACGATAAGCACATCGTGGCGCTTGCCGCGCGCAATGGCTTGTTCCACTTCCAGGAGGCGCTGCGCGGGACGATCGACAACTTCCCCGTGGCGCCGGTGCGCTGGCTGATGCGGCTGGCGGTGTTTCCGTTCGGCGCGCACTACAAGCCGGCGCCGGACTGGCTCGGCCACAAGGCGGTCGAGCTGGTGCTGGTGCCGGGCGAGGTGCGTGACCGGCTGACGCGCTACATTTTCGTGTCGAACGATCCCGAGGATGCGACCGGCGCGCTGGAGCTCGCGTTCGTCAAGGCGGTCGCCGCCGAGGCTGTGGAAAAGAAGCTCAACCGCGCCATTCGCGAAGGCCGCGTGCACCGCGTGCACGGCACCGACTGGTTCGGCGAGGCGGTCAAGCAGGGCATCATCACGGCTTCCGAAGGTGACATGCTGCGTGAGCTCGAGGCGCTGACGGCACGCGTGATCGCCGTCGATCATTTCGACCCGGCGGAGGTGCGACCGCACTTCATGACGCCGGGCCACAACGCGCGTGCGGCGCACAGCGCGGCGGCGGAGTAAAGCTGAGATCAGCGGGGCCAGCGAGGTAGTGCCATGGCAGACATCATGATTGGGCTGAAGGACTGGCGGTTTTCGATCGATCCGCAGGGCATCGCCTGGGCGACCTTCGATCGCGAGGGCGAGAGCCAGAATTCGCTGTCACGGCGGGCGCTAGAGGAACTGGGCGCCATCGTCGAGCGCGTCGAGCAGGGTACGCGCGACAAGACCATCCGCGGCCTTGTCATCATGTCCGGCAAGGAGAAGGGCTTCATCGTCGGCGCCGACGTGCGCGAATTCGAGCAGATCCAGACCGAGCAGCAGGTCAGCGAGAGCGTCACGCTGGTCAATGCCTACCTGAACCGCATCGAGCGCATGCCGGTGCCGGTGGTGTGCTGCATCCACGGCTACTGCCTGGGCGGCGGGCTGGAGCTGGCGCTCGCCTGCCACTGGCGCATCGCCACGCGCGACGACGACACCCGTCTGGGCTTCCCCGAGGTGAAGCTCGGCCTGTTCCCGGGCTTCAACGGCACGGCCCGCTCGATCCGCCAGGCCGGCGCGCTGGCCGCCATGCCGCTGATGCTGACGGGATCGTTCATCCGCGCCACTGCGGCGCGCGGCATGGGGCTGATCGACGAGCTGGCGCCGAGCCCGCTCAACCTGCGCTGGATGGCGCGCAAGGCGATCGAACGCAAGCGCCGGTCCGCAGACGCGCCGTTCTGGAAGGACCTGGCGCGGCAGTGGCCGGCGCGCGATCTGCTGGCCAAGAAGCTGCGCAGCGAGACGGCCAAGAAGGTGCGCGAGGAGCACTATCCGGCGCCGTTCCGCCTGATCGATCTGTTCGAGCAGCACGCCGGCAACCTGGACGGCATGAAGGTGGCCGAGACGCGAGCCTTCGCGCCGTTGATGCTGAGCGACACCTCGCAAAAACCTGCGCCGCGTGTTCAAGCTGTCGGAGATGATGAAGGCGCAGGCGCCCAAGAACATGCATTGGAAGCCGCTGCGCGTGCACGTGATCGGTGCCGGCACGATGGGCGCCGACATCGCCGGCGTGTGCGTCGCGTCCGGCATGGAGGTGTCGCTGCAGGACATCAACGCCGATCAGATCGCCAAGGGCATCGCCGCGCAGAGCAAGCTGTTCAATCGCAAGTTCAGGACCAAGGCGCAGCGCGCGGCCGCCAAGGCGCGGCTGATCGCCGATCCGATGGGCAACAACATCGGCCGGGCGGACGTGGTGATCGAGGCGATCGTGGAGAAGCTCGAGGTCAAGCAGAACCTGTTCAAGTCGATCGAGGGCAAGCTGAAGCCCGGTGCGGTGATGGCGACCAACACCTCATCGATCATGATCGAGAAGATCGCCGAGCCGCTGGCCGACCCGACGCGCCTGATCGGCCTGCACTTCTTCAATCCGGTGCCGCAGATGCCGCTGGTCGAGGTGATCAAGGGCGAGGGCTCGCACGAGGAGGAGCTGGCCAAGGGCTGCATCTTCGTCACCGCGCTTGGCAAGTTCCCGCTGATCGTCAAGAGCAGCCCGGGCTTCCTGGTCAACCGCGTGCTCGGCCCCTACATGATGGCGGCGCTGCAGCGCGTCGAGAAGGGCGAGGCCAAGGAGAAGATCGACGAGGCGGCGCGTGCGTTCGGCATGCCGATGGGGCCGGTGGAGCTGGCCGATACGGTCGGCCTCGACATCATCGCCAACGTCGGCAAGATCCTGGGCCTGACGCCGGCGGGCGGCAACAAGGTCGACCAGATGGTGGCGGCCGGCAAGCTCGGCAAGAAATCGGGTGAAGGCTTCTACGTCTGGAAGGACGGCAAGCCGGTCAAGGCCGAGCCCGACAAGCCCTACGACAAGTTCGAGCTGGAGCGGCTGGGGCGCGAGCTGGTCGAGCCGCTGATCGCCGAGTGCGAACGCTGCCGCGATGAGCGCATCGTCGACAGCGCCGACATGGTCGATGCGGGCGTGATCTTCGGCACCGGCTTTGCGCCGTTCCGCGGCGGGCCGCTGCACTACAAGGCGAGCCGAGGAGAAATCCAACGTCGCCATGCTGCGCCGCCCGGCCGCGGAGTGATTGCCAGCGATCAGCCCTGCTAAGGGCCTGACACGGATACGAAGTGACACGCAGCGGTATCAGACCCAAGGGGCGTGATACCGGCCAATCGGAGAACCACATGACCCAAGAACTTCGGCGGGTGGCGGTGATCGGCGGCTCGCGCATCCCGTTCTGCCGCTCCAATACCCTGTACGCCGACAGCTCGAACCTGGAGATGCTGACTGCCACGCTGAACGGCCTGGTCGACAAGTTCGACTTGAAGGGTGCCGTGATCGACGACGCGGTTGGCGGCGCGGTGGTGTCGCATTCGCGCGACTGGAACCTGGCGCGCGAGGCGGTGCTGGGCTCCAAGCTGTCGCCCTCCACGCCCGGCACCACCCTGGTGCAGGCGTGCGGGACCAGCCTGCAGGCGGCCATCATGATCGGCGGCAAGATCGCCACGGGCGCCAGCGAGAGCGGCATCGCCATGGGCTCCGACACGACATCGGATGCGCCGATCGTCGTCAAGCCTAAGCTGGCGCACCGCCTGGTCGAGGTGCAGACCGCCAGGTCGGCGATGGAGCGGCTCAAGGCCTTCAAGGGCTTCTCGCCGTCCGAGCTGGTGCCGGTGGCGCCCTCGACGAGCGAGCCGCGTACCGGGCTGTCGATGGGCCAGCACACCGAGCTGATGGCGCAGGAGTGGAAGATCAGCCGCGAGGACCAGGATCGGCTGGCGTTCGAGAGCCACAAGAAGGCGGCGGAGGCCTATCGCAGCGGCTACATGGACGATCTGATCGTGCCGTTCGCCGGCGTGTTCCGCGACAACAACCTGCGCGAGGACATCAGCCTGGAGCGGTTGGCACAACTCAAGCCTGCCTTCGACAAGGAGCGCGGCACGCTGACCGCCGGCAACTCGACGCCGCTGACCGATGGCGCCGCCGCCGTGCTGCTCGCCTCCGAGGAGTGGGCCGCGAGCCGCGGCTTGCCCGTGCAGGCCTATCTGACCTACTCGCAGACCTCGGCTTTGGCCTTCGTGGAGGGCGAGGGACTGCTGATGGCGCCGACCATTGCGGTCTCCAAAATGCTCGATCGAGCCATGCTCAAACTGCAGGATTTCGACTTCTACGAATTCCACGAGGCGTTCGCCGCGCAGGTGCTGGCCACGCTCAAGGCTTTCGAGGACGCCGACTATTGCAAGAAGCGGCTGGGCCGCGATGCGCCGCTCGGCTCGATCGATCGCGCCAAGATGAACGTGAAGGGGTCGAGCCTGGCGTACGGCCACCCGTTCGCCGCGACCGGCGCGCGCATCATGGCTAACCTCGCCAAGCTGCTGGCCGAGCACGGAGGGCGCGGGCTGATCTCAGTGTGCACAGCCGGCGGCATGGGCGTCGCGGCCATCCTGGAGAGCGCCAAGGCCGCCGAGATGCGGCTGGCGGCTTAGGTTGGCTATGTCATCCCGGCCTGAGCCTCAGCTCAGAGCCGGGACCCACAATAAGACCTAACCGGCTGGGTCCCGGATATTCGCTGACGCGAATTCCGGGATGACAGGCGAGCGCACGATCACTTCAGTGCGTAGGTGACGTGCACCTCGACCTCAAGCGTCTGCGTGCCGGCCTCGACGGGCACGGCGCTCAGGGCAACGCGGCTCTTCTGCAACATGGGCCGGCCGGCATCTGTAACATCCTCGGAGATGCGCAGCACTGGTCCGAGCTGCGCGCCGGCTGCCGTGGCGTAAAGGTCGGCGCGGCGGCGCGCGTTCTGCATGGCGAGCTTGCGCGCGTCGTCCTTCAGCTGCTCGGCGGTGGATACCTCGAAGGCGATGCCGTGCATCTGATTGGCGCCGAGCGTGATGGCCTGGTCGAGGATCTCGCCGAGCCGCTTCACGTCGCGCACCGTCACGCGCACCTGGTTGCTTACCGTGTAGCCGCTCACCGTTGCCGGCCGCCCCTCTTTGGCCTGCGTATAGCGCGGCGACACATTGAGCTGGCTGGTCTGGATGTCCTTGGCTGCAATGCCGGCGGCCTTCAGGCCGTCGATCAGCTTGGCCGTAGTGGCGTTGTTGCGGCTCAGTGCCTCACGCGCGGTGTCGCCCTCGGTGAGCACCCCGGCCGTTATGTAGGCGGTGTCGGGCACCGCCACCACGGAGCCGGTGGCCGACACGCTGACGAACCGCTCCGCTTTGTCATCGTCTGCCGCCATGCCAGGTCCCGCAATCACCAAGGCTGCCGTAAACAGCAGCGCCGCAACTGCCAAAGGCCGAGTGAGAAAGCGCATCCGAAAATCCTCGCAAGCCCGGGCGCGATTATAGCCATCTGACACCAGCTTCGTGTCGGAACAAGGCCCGTTTTGCGCCGGCGCGGAGTCGTGTATTACAAAGCCCACCGCGACGAACCTGGGACTGCCTCGCATAATGTTTCGGAGGCAGCAAACTTGGAGTTCGGGAGCGCCGTGCCCGGAGCGATGATCCGGCAACAGGCGCGCGGGCCCGTAGCTCAATGGTTAGAGCCGGCGGCTCATAACCGTCTGGTTGTAGGTTCGAGTCCTACCGGGCCCACCAACAATGTCGCAGTTGCTCTGGAGTCGCGCGGCGGACGAAAGACCGCCGGGCGCTTGTCGATCTGGTGCGAATCTTTGAAACTGCGGTGGTCATGCAAACCACGCAGGTGCTTTTCAGATTCGAGGGCGGGCTGGCGGATCGGCATCGCCTCGATCCCTCCGACCTCATCGAACACGAGACGGCGGCTCGTCAGCTGCTCGGTCTGCACGCCTATTTCCTGGTCACGGGCGGTCGACTGCCGAACGGCGGCGTCCGACACCGCGGGCCGGCCTACGACGTGTACGTCGAGGGGCGCGACAAGGGCTCCATCGTGCTCGCCTGGGTCGTCGAGATCATCGCCAAGGAGACAGTGGGAGCCGGTGCGCGGTATGCGGCGAGGCGCACGTGGGAGTACGGGTTCGAGGACCTGCTACGCGACAGCTTGGCGCCGATCCTGTCGCGCAGGTCGTCGTCCATGCCAGTGGAGATGCGGCGTGAGCCAGTGCTGGAGGGCCTGGACCGGCGCAACGATCCGTTCATCGACACCGAGGCGGTGCGCGCCCGCCAGTGGCGGCTGCTGCGTGAGCGCACCACGAATATCCTGGTCAATCTCGCGCGACCGGTCGGCCGCAGCGCTGAAACGCTGGTGGTCGTCGCCGGCAACGAGAATACGCCGCCGATCGGACGGATCGATGCGGCTACGCTGATGCACCTGCGCCAGACCGACATCATCATGGCGCTCAGCGACCTGGGGTTGCGGCCTCTATCCCGAGGCGAGCCGGGCATCAATATTCTGTAGCCGTGGGTCGCAGCGACCTCGCCGGCAGGCCCCCAATTCATTGTGCGCTTCAAGCGTGATAGGCCGCGATCAGCAGCGGCAGCCACACGACAGCCAGTGTGCCGAACAGGACTACGCCGATAGCCGTCCATGCCCATGCATCGCGCGCTTGGCGCTGCTGATTGCGCTCCTGGCTCGCTCGATCCTTCAAGAGCCACTCGTACATGGAGTTCTCCTCCTTTCACGGAGAACCGGGTGGCCCAGCAGCGGTTCCGCTGCTGCGACGAAGCGCGCGCTTGGCCTTGGGTCCCCGATGTTCGCTGGCGCGAATTCCGGGATGACACGGGTTTGAAGCTTATGGATTCTTCTGCCGACGAGCCTGGTCGCGTTGCCACTCGATCAGTTTGGCGACGCGCAGATAGCGGCCGAAGGCGGCGTTGAGGGAGGTGGTGAAGCCGTAGAAGCCGTGGATGAACTGGCGGCGCAGAATGTAATACTTGAAGAACGAGGCCGGCATCTCGACCAGCAGCCGCCAAGCCCCGAGTGTCTTGCCGCGTGCAGCGAGATCGGCGATCTGCTTGTCCGTATAGGAATTGATCTTGGCGACCTGATGGGACAGCGAGCGCGACGAGCGGTGATGGATGCGCTGGCGCAGGCGCCCCACCGAGCTGCCCGGCTTGAGGTCCACGCGGTCGTGCACGGGGCTGTCACTGTAGCGCCCGGCATCCTTGCGGTAGAGACGCACGGGGCTCGGGCCGTAGGCGAAGCGCTTGGGCGCGGGAGAGTCGGGCAGCTGGTCAGCGATCTGAATCTTGTAGGCGGCATGCCGAGGCTGGCCCTCCGCAAACAAGGCGCGGATCTCGGCGGCCAGCGCCGGGGGCACGAATTCGTCGGCGTCGAGGTTTAGCAGCCAGGGTCCGGCGCATTGCTCCTCGGCGAAACGCTTCTGCAGGCCGTAGCCGCGCCACGTCTCGCGGATGACGCGCGCGCCGGCAGTGCGTGCCACCTCGACGGTGCCATCGGTGGACCCTGAATCGACGACGATGATCTCAGAGGCGATGCCGGACACGGCCGCCAGTGTCGCGCCGAGCCGATCCGCCTCGTTGAGGGTGATGAGGAACACCGACAAGCCGGCTAGCGGAGCCTCGCCCATGCCTCACTCCCACCCAGCAGGCATATCCGGTGCATCGGCAGCGCGCTGGGTTAGCCCGGCGGCGGACCAAACACCAGCACGGCATTGAGTCCGCCGAACGCGAACGAGTTCGACATGGTATAGCGCACGCGCATCTCGCGGCCGACGTTCGGCACGTAGTCGAGATCGCACTCGGGATCGGGCTCATCCAGCCCGATGGTCGGTGGCACCCAGTTGTCCTGCATGGCCTTGACGCAGGCCACCGCCTCGATGCCGCCGCCGGCGCCCAGCGGGTGGCCGTGCATAGACTTGGTCGACGAGACTGCGAGCTTGCGAGCGTGATCGCCGAACACCTTCTTGATGGCGTTGGTCTCGTTCTTGTCGTTGATGGTCGTGGCCGTGCCGTGCGCATTCAGGTAGTCGACCTGATCGGTCTTCAACCGGGCATCCGCCAGGGCCAACCGCATGGCCTCGCTTGGTCCATCGATATCGGGGTTTACCATGTCCTTGCTGTCGGAGGTCATACCGCAGCCCATCAGCTCGGCCAGGACCTTGGCGCCGCGCTTTTTGGCGTGCTCCTCCAACTCCAGCACCAGGACGCCGGCACCTTCGCCCAGCACCGTGCCGTTGCGCTTCTTGGCGAACGGGAAGCACCCCTCGGGCGACAGCACATGCATGGCCTGCCAGGCCTTCATGGTGCCATAGGTGATGACGCTTTCGGAGGCGCCCACGATGGCCAGATCGACAAGGCCGTTGCGGATGTAGTCGCGGCCCAGCGTGATAGCATGGGCAGCAGTTGAGCAGGCACTGCAGGTGGCGAACGTTGGCCCCTTGATGCCGTACTCGATGCCGATATGCGCGGCCGCCGACGAGCCGATGATGCGCAGCAGCGTGAGCGGGTGAGTCGCGCGCTTGTTCTCGATGAACAGGTCGCGATAGGCCTTTTCGAAGGTGACAAGGCCGCCGGCGCCCGACCCGATGATGCAGGCCGTGCGGTACGGATTGTCGAAGGGTGGCTCGAGGCCGGCCTGCTTGACCGCCTCGTCGGCGGCCGCAGCCGCAAACCAGGAATAGCGGTCGGCGTGCAGAATGATCTTGTCGCGCCGGAAGTGCTTCAGGCGGGCCTTGTGATCGAAATCCTTGATCTGCGCGGCGATCAGGATTTTCAGGTCCTCGAGCGGAAAACCGCCGAGCGGGCCGACGCCGGACTGGCCGCGCTTACAACCGGCCCAAAAATCGGCCACGGTGGTACCGATCGGCGTTACGACACCCAAGCCCGTAACGACGACGCGGCGTGCTACGCCAGATTCGGTCATCTAAGCCATGTACCCGTATTTGTGAGCGCCGCCGGCGCGCAAGCCTTCCGGAAGACGTTTCAAGCCTTAGCGGCTGCCGCACCGGATCCGGCGACGAGACTGCGCACGCGCTCGACAACGGAGCCGACCGTCTTGAAATCGGCGGCTTCCTCATTGGCGTTGTAGGGAATCTCGATCCCGAAGGAGTCCTCGATGTCGAACACGATCATCGCCAGATCCAGGGACTCGATCTTCAGATCCGTCAGCGCCGTATTGAGCCCGATGTCATCACGGGGCTCCTTCATGTGCTTCTTCAGGATGTCGATGATCTTCGTCGCCACTTCGTCCATTATCGCTCTCCCACCGTGCCCTCAGAAGGCATGTCGGGACCTTTGTTGATTGACGAACCGCTGTCCGGGTCCCCCCGGATGCCCAAGTCGAGGGGTCACATATACGCAAATCCCCGATTAGTCTAGCCGAACGACCCAGCGAGCAAACCCCATGCCTAACGCGGGGCCGCGCGCACGCCCTTTCAGACCGATCTGGTCAGCCGACACAAAAGCGTGTTGAATGCGCCACGCGGGCGTTTACAGCAAAATAATCGCGCAGGCCGCAAGGCACGCTGCCCGCTTCGGCATCCGGGGAGGAGCACATTCATGACTTCGGCTCTACACGCTGCGGACGTGCGGGCATCCGACGTCTCCTATCCGTGGCTGACGCACTACCCCAAGAATGTGGATTGGCATCAATCCTTCACGGCCACTCCCCTGTATGAGCTGCTCAATTCGGCGGTTGCCAAGTACGGCTCCAGGCCGGCCACGAATTTCCTAGGCAAGACACTGACTTATAATGAAATTGCAAAGGCAACCGAACGCGTCGCGGCGGGCTTGCAGAAGTTGGGCGTGAAGAAGGGCAGCAAGGTCGGCCTGTTCCTGCCGAACTGTCCAACGTTCATTATCTACTACTACGCGATCCTCAAGGCTGGCGGGACCGTCGTTAACTACAATCCCCTCTACACGCCTGATGAGCTGACCTTCCAGATCAGGGATAGCGATACCGCGTTGATGGTGACGCTCGACCTCAAGGTGTTGTTCGACAAGGTCGAAGGCCTGATGAAGGCCGGTACCCTCAAGCGGGTGATCATCGCCTCCTTCCCGGCCCTGTTGCCGGGAGCGAAGTCTGTGCTGTTCAAGCTCCTCAAGAGCAAAGAAATGGCACACCCGGGCAAATCCGAGATGTCCGGCAACATCGTGCTGGACGCCGATGTGCAGAACAACGACGGCAAGTATCAGAAAGTCGACATCGACCCGCGCAACGATGTCGCGGTGCTGCAGTATACGGGCGGCACCACCGGCACGCCGAAGGGCGCAATGCTGACCCATGCCAACGTCGGCATCAACGCGCAGCAGAGCAAGGCCTGGGCGAGCCATCTGCAGGCGGGCGGCGAGCGGGTGCTGGCAGGGCTGCCGTTTTTCCATGTGTTCGCCATGACGGCGGTGATGAATTTCGCCCTCTCGCAGGGGGCCGAGCTGATCATCATGCCGCGCTTCGTGCTCAATGACGCTATGAAGCTGATCGACAAGATGCGGCCGACGGTGATGCCGGGCGTGCCCACTATGTACATCGCCATGCTCAACCACCCGAAGCTGAAGAGCTTCAATATGTCGTCGCTGAAGTTCTGCCTCTCGGGTGGCGCGCCCCTGCCGGTCGACGTGAAGCAACACTTCGAGAAGCTGACCGGCTGCAAGCTGGTCGAGGGCTACGGGCTGTCGGAGACCTCGCCGAGCGCCACCTGCAATCCGCTGGAAGGACCGGTCAAGGAGGGCTCGATCGGCCAGCCGCTACCGGCCACGATCATCTCACTGCGCGATCTGGCCGACCCGGCCAAAGAGGTTCCGCTAGGCGAGAAGGGTGAGATCTGCATCAAGGGCCCGCAAGTCATGAAGGGCTACTGGAAGCGGCCCGAGGAGACCGCAAACCAGTTCGTCGGCGAATTCTTGCGCACCGGCGACGTCGGCATCATGGACGATCAGGGCTTCACCTTCATCGTCGACCGCATCAAGGACCTGATCATCTGCTCGGGCTACAATGTCTACCCGCGCCGCGTCGAGGAGGCGATCTACGAGCACCCGGCGGTCGAGGAGGTGACGGTGATCGGTATTAAGGACCAGTATCGGGGCGAGGCACCCAAGGCCTTCATCAAGCTAAAGGCCGGTATGACGGCCAGCGAGGCCGACATCCGCAAGCACCTGGAAACCAAGCTTTCCAAGATTGAGTTGCCGGCCGAGATCGAGTTCCGCGATGCTCTGCCCAAGACCATGATCGGCAAGCTCTCCAAAAAGGAGCTGAAGGCCGAAGAGGCGGCGCGACAGAGAAACAAATGAGTACCAGGCCACCCCAGGAGCGGGCCAAGTCTGTGTCCGCTTCTGCTGCAGATGATCCAGACCGCCTCTATACCATCGGCGAACTTGCCGACGAACTCGAGGTCACCACACGCACCATCCGCTTCTACGAGGCCAAGGGGCTTATTCTGCCTGCGCGCCGGGGCGTCGCGCGCTGCTATGGACGACGCGACCGTGCCCGGCTGAAGCTGATCCTGCGCGGCAAGAACCTCGGCTTCAGCCTGGAGGCGATCGCCCAGTACCTGCAACTCTATGACGCCGATCCGGCCCAGGTCGCGCAGACCCAGCTGCTCCTGGCCCGCGTGGAGGGCGCGATCGAGGATCTGCAGGCCAAGCGCGCCGACCTCGACCGCACGCTGCGCGAGCTGAAAGATATTCGCAGCCATTGCGTCGAGCACCTGAAGGGCAGGGGCAGCATCGACTAGCTGGATCAAGGTCGTGCACTCGAGTGGTGACCCGACCGTCACGCCATATTGCGGGCGCGTCTTGGCTTGTCTTCGAGCGCCGAGCGGAAACGCCGTGCTCTCCCAATGGCTTACCGAAGCGGATCGCCTTGGTACCAAGAAAGATGTCGTTCATCAGGTGAAAGTTGAAGGTCGGCCATTGGGGTGTTAACTATATCCGTGTCAATTAAAATTACGGAACCAAGCCTCCCTGTCAGACGGCTGGGAGGGTTCTAAACGGACGAGGGGGGCACTTGGCGACAGTTACCGCTGGTGCGTGAGGGGCGAAGGATGCGCAATTTTTATGAGGTTCTTGGCGTCACTCCCAGTGCTGACGACGAGGTTATCAAAGGCGCGTTCCACGATCTGGCCAAGACCTTCCACCCCGATGTCAATTCTGGCAACGCGCTGGCCGAGCGGCGCTTCAAGGAGATCGGCCAAGCTTACGACACTTTGAAAGATCCCAAGACGAGAGCGGCCTACGAACTGGGCTTGGCGCATCAGCGCAAGATTGCCCAGCGGCGCATAGGCGCGGCGGCGATGACCGGCTTTGCTACCTCCATGTTCTCCACGGTCGTCATCTCGGTTGTGATGATCTGGTTGCTCACCGACGGCAGGAAGGCTTCGGCAGGACCAGATAGAGAAGCAACACGGCCGACGAAAACGGTGAGCGTGCCGCAACAGAACCTTCAAGAGCTGGTCGATGAGCCAGTCCCACTACCCCTGCCATAGGAAAGAGGGAGATGAAGCTATGATAGTGACTTATCAGCCGATCTTGGTGCTTCTCTCTATAGGCGTGGCGATTCTGGGATCGCTCACCGCACTGGCGCTTACCGCGCTATCCAATACCGAAGACACCACCGCGGGGCAGAAGACCTTTGCATTGGTCAGTGGTGGCCTGATCATGGGCGCCACCATCTGGTCAATGCATTTCGTGGCGATGATGGCTGTCGATTTCCCGGTGGTCGTGACCTACAACGCGGGCGAAACACTAAGTTCGATAGGCATAGCCATCGTCGCTACCGGAGCAGGCCTCTACCTGGCCAGTAGCCGCGCGCTCGGGCGTCTCAGCATTGCGCTGGGCGGCGTCCTCATGGGGCTCGGTATCGCCGGCATGCACTATCTCGGCATGAGCGCGATACGCGGATGCGGGCTCGACTACGATTATCGGCTGGTTGCGGCCTCGGTCGGGCTCGCCGTTGGCGCGTCAATGGCCGCGCTCTGGTTCGCCTTTTACAAGCGCCGGGTTTTGATGACCGTCGCGGGCGGGGTTGTGCAAGGGCTGGCCATCGCTTCGATGCACTATACGGCCATGGCCGCAACATTCTTTGTGCCCATGGGAGCCGAAGTACACATAAGTGCACCGATACTGGGCCAAAGCCAGATGGCGTACATGATCGCGTGCGGCATCGTCCTCATGTCTGTGGTCAACCTCGCATTCGTTGCTTTGATGACGCGGGAGACCGCCTGACGCGCCAACGACCTGCCGCCCTCGACATCAACTGCTGGCCCTACGTGTCTTTCTGCCTTCTGGAGCTTTCACGGCTCTCGACTCGGGTGTTCTCCGCACCCAAGGATGCAGCCGGATCACCGCGAGGAACGGCAGTCGCTGGATACCGGCGACTGCCCCCGGTATGACTTGTGCGGTAGCTGACGCCAGCACAGGGGCAGGGCCATGGCCAGCAGACCTTCCGCACCGCACATGCTGCGCAGCCGGGATGGGAACGAGCACAACAAGGCCACCTTCGTCGAGCTGTTCTTCGACCTGGTCTTCGTGTTCGCCGTGACCCAGCTCTCCCACCTGCTGCTGGCGCACCTGTCCCTGCTCGGGGTGATCCAGACGACGCTGCTGCTCATGGCGGTCTGGTGGGTCTGGATCTTCACCTCCTGGGTCACCAACTGGCTCGACCCGGAGCAGCCGCCGGTCCGGCTCATGCTGTTCGTCCTGATGCTCGCCGGCCTCGTGCTGTCGACCTCGTTGCCGGAGGCTTTCGAATCCAGCGGGCTCGCCTTCGCCGGCGCCTACGTGTTCATGCAGGTCGGGCGCAGCCTGTTCATGCTCTGGGCGCGCCTCGGCCGCGACCGCCCGGGCAACCGGCGCAACTTCCAGCGCATCACCATCTGGCTCTCGCTCTCGGGCGTGTTCTGGATCGGAGGGGCGCTCGCCGACCACGGCGGCCGCCTCGGGCTCGGGGTGTGGCGCTGTACGTCGAATATCTCTCGCCCTCGGTCGGTTTCTGGACGCCTCGCCTCGGCCGCTCGACGACCGCTGACTGGACATCGAGGGCGGCCCATCGCCGAGCGCTGCGGCCTGTTCATCATCATCGCCCTTGCCGAGTCCATCCTGGTCACCGGGGCGACCTTCAGCGCGCTGGCCTGGACGGCCGCGACCGGCCTGGCCTTCCTTGCGGCCTTCGTCGGCAGCGTCGCCATGTGGTGGATCTATTTCAACGTCGGCGCCGAGCGCGGCTCGCGCCTGATCGCGAGCTCGGCCGACCCGGACGGTCTTGCCCGCCTCGCCTATACCTACATTCATCTCCTGATGGTCGCCGGCATCATCGTCAGCGCCGTGGCCGACGAGCTGGTGCTGGCGCACCCCGCCGGCCACACCGGGCCCGAGACCACGCTCGCGGTCCTGGGCGGCCCGGCGCTCTATCTCGCCGGCAACCTCCTGTTCAAGCGGGCGACCGCAGAGCGGCTGCCGCTCTCGCATCTGGTAGCGCTCCTACTCCTGGTCCTGCTGGTCCCGCTGGCGCCGCTTCTGCAGCCGCTGGCGTTTGCAGCCGCGGCCAACGCCGTGCTGGTACTCGTGGCGGTGTGGGAGACGCGCTCGCTTGGTACGGGAGATGCGGAGCCGAAGGCCAACAAGCTGCCGACCCGGTGACACGGCCGAACCGGCGCGAGGCTGAACGGAGGGAGGGACATGCAACACTTTGCGGATGGTGGTGGGCGGGCTTGCGGCGCTCGGCATTTTCATTCTGGCGGCGACCCTGCTGGGCGGAGGGCCGCGGACGGCGCGCGCATCTTCATCCTGCCGTGGCTGGCGGCCGCCATCATCAACATGGTGATCGGCGTCTACTGGGCGGGCGTGCCGCTGAGCACCGAGCTACCAGTGCTGGTGGTGGTATTCGGCGTGCCGGCCGGGATCGCCTGGTACCTCGCCCGCTGGCTGCGGGCGCGGGCGGGAACCTAGGGCGTCTCGCTCCGGAACGAGCGCAACGGGTCCCATTGGTCATGGTCGGGCTTGTCCCGACCATCCATCGATCCACTTGCTCCGGCGGTGGCGGTGATGGGCTGGATCCTCGGGACAAGCCCGAGGATGACAGGATGCTGTCCGCTTCAGAAGCGGCGGATGAGACCCACCAGGCGGCCCTGGATATCAACCTGGTCGGGGCCGAAGATGCGCGTCTCGTAGTTGGGATTGGCGGCTTCTAGTGCGATCGAGGCGCCTTTCTTCTGCGCAGCCGCTTCAGAGGTGGCCTCCTCCTTCTCGACGAGGGCCACGACGATGTCGCCGTTCTCGGCCGTATCGCAGCGCTTGCAGATGATGATGTCGCCCTCGTTGATGCCGGCGTCGATCATCGAGTTCGCCTTTCACCTCCAGGGCGAAATGCTCGCCCCCCGAGATCATGTCCGGCGGCACACCGATATCCTGCGTATGATTCTGGATGGCGCCGACGGGCACACCGGCGGCGATGCGACCCATCAGGGGCACACTGGAGGCGCCGGGATTGCCGTATCCTGACGGTGCCGCGGCCAACTGCGGCTGGGGCCGGCGGCCGCTGCCCTCTATGACGTTCGGGCTGAAGCCGGTCCGCCGCGGGCTGGTGGCGCCGTCGCCCATACTGGAGGTCATGGCATCGGGCGGCTTGATGATCTCGATGGCCCGGGCGCGGTGCGGCAGGCGCCGGATGAAGCCGCGCTCCTCCGTCGAGGGCGATGATCAGGCGGTGCACACCCGACTTGGATTGCAGAGCCAGCGCCTCCTTCATCTCGTCGAAGGAGGGCGGCACACCGGTTTCCTGCAAGCGAGCGTTGATGAAGGTGAGCAGCTCTTTTTGCTTCGTGGTCAGCATGGTCTCCCCGCGACGTGGGCCTCTGCGTGGGTGGAACGGTGCGAATCTCGAATTCTGACCGTACAAACCGGGAACACCTTAGTTGTTCGCCT
>CAWIZC010000011.1:0-243189 GCA_963840445.1 uncultured Alphaproteobacteria bacterium
ATCATTATATAGGAGCGCACCGTGGCGAAGGCCGCGCCCGAGATCAGCAGGTAGCCGAGCGCGCCCAGCATCGCCCCCACCGCCGCCCATTTCTTGATGGGGTAGCGCAACGCGATTGCGGGGATGGCCGCCAGCACCAGGCGGATCAGGAAGAACACGGCACCCGCCATGATCACCATGTGCAGTCCCGAGATCGACAGGATGTGGAACAGACCGGAGTTGCGGAATGCCTGATTGGTCGCCTCGGTGATGCCGCCCCGCTCGCCGGTGATCAACGCATTGGCGATGGCGCCGGTCTCGCCGGGCAAGGCTGCGACCACCCGCCGGCCTATGGCCTGCCGCACCCGCTCGATCATCGCTTGCGCCCGCAGTGGCAGCGGCGCGGCGCCCACATCCGCCTCGACCTTCGCTGCGGCACCGGCGGCGAAGCCTACCGCACCCAGACCCTGGAACCAGGCCGCACGAGCGAAATCATAGTCGCCGGGCAGCGAGGGCCATGGCGGAGGCGTCAGGGTTGCCCGGATGCGCATGACGTCGCCGGGCTTGAGCTTGGCGTTCTCGGCACCGGCCCGGACGCGAACCCGCATCGGCAACTGCTGCGCCTCCAGCGTCTCGATCGACACAACCCGGACGGTGAGGCGCTGGCCGCGCACCGGACGCGGCTCGATCAGCTCGACGAAACCCGTCACCTCCACCGGACCGATCTGGTGCTGTAGGACCGGGGCACGCACGATCTCCGTACGCAGCTTGGCCGCGGCCACTCCGCAGGCGAGCGCCAGCAACGCGGCGGTGAGCAGCGCGCCAAGCCACTGGCGTTTGCCAGTGGCATACAGCGCCAGAGCCGCAGCGACGGGCAGCAAAGCGGCCGACGTCGACGGCTCTGCAGATAGAGAAAAGTAGAGCGCGATGCCGGCCCCGAATAGCACCGGCAGCCACAGGAACCAGCGCTCCTGCTCGGCCTCCAGGTTGCGCGCGAGAGCAGATAATGGCGAACGCAGCGCATCACGCCATGACTGCGGCCAGGCATCGGCGCCCAAGGGCTGCGGCCCGGTTCGGCCTACCTGCGCCATCGCTGTACTTGCCCCAAACCGCTGCAATTGCGGCCACCCGGGCTTAGAGCAGCACACTGGGCGCGTCGGCGGCAAGGCCCTACAGGCTGCGTGCCCCGGCGGCACGACCGCCTATCGTTTGCTGCTGCGGGCTATTTTCGTACCCTGGGCGCCGCCTCGCCAATCCTTGGCGAAGGCGACGAAGGCCCGCAACGCGGGTGGCGGCTGGCGACGGCTCGGATAGTAGAGGAACGGGCCGGGAAAGCTGGCGCACCAGTCCTCCAGAACCGGCACAAGCCGGCCATCATCGAGCGCCTCCCGCACATAACCTTCGAAGGTCAGCAGGAAGCCCACGCCATCGATTCCCGCCCGCAGCAGCAGCGCGGTATCGGATGCCGTGAACGGGCCCTCGGGCACAATCCTGACGACGCGGCCGGCCTTCTCGAATTCCCACGGCAGGGCGACGCGGCTTGGAAACACTACGGAGATGCAGGGCCGCTCGAGCAGGTCCCTGGGCTTGGTCGGCCGCCCGTGTTCTGCAAGCAGGGAGGGGGCGGCTGACACCACATAGCGCTGAGGCGGCCCGAGCGACACCGCGATCATGTCCTTGGCCAGGTGCTCCTCGAAGCGCACGCCGGCGTCGAAACCGCCGGCCACGATATCGATCAGCGCCGTCTCGACCACGATTTCAAGATCGATCGCAGGATTGAGCTTCAGGAACGGCGCGATCATCGGCGCCAGCACGAGATGCGCGGCAGGCGCAGGTGCGTTGATGCGCAGCCTGCCGGAGGGCGTGTCGCGCAGGCCGCGAACCGCGCCCACGGCATCCACCATCTCCTGGATTGCTGGCGCGATGCGCGCCAGCAGCAGCTCGCCGGCCTGCGTCGGGGCAACGCTTCTCGTTGTGCGGTTGAGAAGGCGGACGCCAAGCCGCTCCTCCAGGTCGCGCAGGCGCTGGCTGAGGCTCGACACCGACACGCGTTGCTCGATGGCCGCCTGGCGGAAGCTGCGCAGGCGCGCCACGGCGGCGAACGCGTTGAGGTCGCGCAAGTCCAAGCCGTCCATTGTTCATCCTGCCGAACAACCTATTCCTGATTATCCAGCTTATCGGATGAGGACGCCAGTGTCATATGGGGGCAATTGTTGAGCGGGACTTTTGCCCGCGCGCACAGATCAAGGAGCAAAGCAATGATGGCTCGGAAGCTCAGTCGCACTGGCCCGGTGGTCTCAGCCCTCGGTCTCGGTTGCATGGGAATGTCGGACTTCTACGGGCCGGCGGACCGCAGCGAAAGCATCGCCACCATCCACGCCGCACTCGATGCGGGCATCACGCTGCTGGATACGGGCGACTTCTACGGCATGGGCCACAACGAAATGCTGATCAGCGAGGCGCTGGCCGGGCGCAAACGCGAGGATGTGCAGCTCAGCGTCAAGTTCGGTGCCCTGCGCGACCCGGCCGGCACCTGGTCGGGCTACGATGCGCGCCCGGCGGCAGTGAAGAGCTTCCTTGCCTACTCGTTGAAGCGGCTAGGCGTCGACTGCATCGATATCTACCGTCCGTCGCGCCTTGACCCGAACGTGCCGATCGAGGACACGGTGGGGGCCATCGCCGACATGGTGAAAGCCGGCTACGTGCGCCACATCGGGCTGTCCGAGGTCAGCGCGGAAACCATCCGGCGCGCGGCCAAGGTGCACCCGATCAGCGATCTGCAGATCGAGTACTCGCTGATCTCGCGTGGCATCGAGGAGAGTATTCTGCCGACCTGCCGCCAGCTCGGCATCGGCATCACAGCCTATGGTGTGCTCTCGCGCGGCCTGATCAGCGGTCACTGGTCGGCGGCGCGTGCGGGCGAAGCCGGTTTTCGCAGCCAGAGCCCGCGCTTCCAGGGCAACAACCTCGCCACCAACCTGGCGCTCGTCGATCAGCTGCGCAGCGTCGCCGACAGCATTGGCGCTTCCGTGGCGCAGGTGGCGATTGCCTGGGTGGCCGCGCAGGGGGCCGACATCGTGCCGCTGGTCGGTGCACGGCGGCGGGACCGGCTGGCCGAGGCCCTGGGTGCGCTCGAACTCAACCTGTCCTCGGACACGCTCGCCGCGTTGGCGCGCGCTGTGCCACCGGGCGCGGCGGCGGGCGAGCGCTATCCCGTCGCGCAGCTCGCCTACATGGACAGCGAGAAGGGGCGGGGCACACCGAGCCCTGTGTAGGCCGCATCAACGCAAACGGCCGAGGCGGCGGTCGCCTCGGCCGAAACCTAAGTTCAGAGCTGTGCGCGCGTCAGCAGCGCACACAACGGCAGTAACCACGCGGTCCGCAGTACCAGGTCCAGCCTGGACGGCAGTGCGGGCCCCAGCCACGGCAGGCAGCCTTCTCGACTGTCGAAAAATTCTGTGTGGCCGGCTTCAGCGCGACGGCAGCGCTCGACGTATTCGCCTGGGCGCTCCAGACCAGAACACCGCTTGCCAGGAGCGCGGCGCCGTATACCAGTGCCACAACCGATTTACGCATTGCTTCCTCCATTGCTTCAATCGACTTGTACTACCGCCTTGCAGTGAAAACCTATTTGGGACGAAGGTCCACAATTTGCGGAAAATTTGACTGCTCGCCACCGTTGCATCAGCCACGCACCCAGTCCGCCGCGCAGTCGCAGAAGGGCCATGCTTGTTATTGATGCGCGAGGGAAAAACCGACAGCGAACTGGCCGGGCACTCGGCGGAGCCGTCACGGCAGCCCGTTGCGAACATGCCGGCGGTAAGCAGGCCGCTCGCCAAGCCGATCATAGTAGGCCTTGGCCGCCGGATACTCCGGTCGCTCGAAGTTGAGGCTGAACCAACGATTGACCACCAGGCCGATCGGGATGTCGGCAACCGTGAAATTGGCGCCGCACACGTATGCGCCGGTTTGGGCCAGGTGCTCGTCGAGCTGGCCCACCTCCTTGGTGATCTGCCGCCGCCCCTGCTCGATGAACCAGGGATGGTTCCAGGGCGGCTCGTTCAGCATACCGCCGAGAAAGGCGCCCCTGAGCGAAATCGAGGTCTCGTAGTTCGCCCAGTCCATCCACTGCTCGACGTGGGCGCGCGTGACGGGGTCGCGCGGATAGATGTCGTCCGGTCCGTGCTTGGTCGCCAGATAGCGGACGATGGCATTGGACTCGCGCAGCACGACGCCGTCGTCGATCACAGCGGGGATCAGGCCGATCGGATTGATCTCAAGGAATTCCGGGCTTGAAGTGGGCGTATAGCCCCGTCCCCAATCCTCGCGCTGGTAGGCGATGCCAAGCTCATCGCAGATCCACAGCACCTTGCGCACGTTGAACGAGTTGGCACGACCCAGAATCTTCAGCAAGGCGAGGCTCCGCTGATTTACTGTGCGATTTCGTCCTCGCCGCCTTACCGCTTGCCGCCGGCCGACACCTTCGCCCAGGTGTCGCGCAGGCCGACGGTGCGGTTGAACACCAGCTTGCCCGGCTTGGAGTCGCGGTCCCGGCAGAAGTAGCCCTGCCGTTCGAACTGCACGGCGGCCTCCGCATTGTCGCCTGCCAGCGCCGGCTCCAGCATGGCACCGCTCAGCACCTCGAGAGAGCTGGGATTGAGATCGGCTGCGAAGTTGCCCGCATCGGGATCGGGCTTGGCGAACAGCGGGTTGTAGAGGCGAACCTCGGCCGGCACAGCATCGGCCGCCGACACCCAGTGCATGGTGGCCTGCACCTTGCGTCCGTCCGGCGCGTTGCCGCCGCGCGTGGCGGGATCGTAGGTGCACTTCAGCTCCACCACCTCACCCTTCGCATTCTTCACCACCTCGCGGCAGGTGATGAAATAGGCGTAGCGCAGGCGTACTTCCTTGCCGGGCGACAGACGGAAGAACTTCTTGGGCGGGTTCTCCATGAAGTCGTCCTGCTCGACATAGATTTCGCGGCTGAAACGCACCTTGCGCATGCCGGCGGCGGGATCGTCGGGATGGTTGGCAGCGTCCAGTTCCTCGGTTTTTCCCTCGGGCCAATTCTCGATCACCACCTTCAATGGCCGCAGCACGGCCATGCGCCGCGAGGCGCTCTTGTTCAGCACCTCGCGCACCGAGAAGTCGAGCACGCCCGCGTCGACGATGCTGTTGGCCTTGGCGACGCCGATGCGCTTGACGAAGTCGCGCAGCGCCTCCGGCGGCACGCCGCGACGGCGCAGGCCGGCCAGCGTGGGCATGCGCGGATCGTCCCAGCCCGACACGTGTCCACCGCGCACCAACTCGGTCAGCACGCGCTTTGAGAGCACCGTGTAGGTGAGGTTGAGCCGCGCGAACTCGTACTGGTGTGGGCGAGAGGGAACGGGCAGGTTCGCGATGAACCAGTCGTACAGCGGCCGGTGGTCCTCGAACTCCAGCGTGCAGATCGAGTGCGTGATGTGCTCGATGGCGTCCGACTGGCCGTGCGCGTAGTCGTAGCTCGGGTAGATCTTCCACTGCGTTCCGGTGCGCGGATGCGTGGCGTGCAGGATGCGGTACAGGACGGGGTCGCGCAGATTGATGTTGCCGCTCGCCATGTCGATCTTGGCGCGTAGCACGCGTGCGCCGTTCGGGAACTCGCCGGCCCGCATGCGACGGAACAGGTCGAGGTTCTCCTCGATGCCGCGGTTGCGGAACGGGCTGTTCTTGCCGGGCTCGGTGAGCGTGCCGCGGGCGACGCGCATCTCCTCCTGGCTCTGGTCGTCGACGTAGGCCTTGCCTTCCTTGACCAAGGACTCGGCCCACTCGTAGAGCTGCTCGAAATAGTCCGACGCGTGATAGAGGTGCTTGCCCCAGTCGAAGCCGAGCCAACGCACGTCGCGCTCGATGGCGTCGATGTACTCCTGCTCTTCCCTGGTGGGGTTGGTATCGTCGAAGCGCAGGTGGCAGCGACCGCCGAACTCCTGGGCGATACCGAAATTCAGACAGATCGACTTGGCATGGCCGATGTGCAGGTAGCCGTTCGGCTCCGGCGGAAAGCGGGTGATGACGGTCTTGTGCCGGCCCGCATCTAGGTCGGCCTGCACGATGTCGCGGATGAAGTCCTGCCCGGGCTCGCGCTCGACCTTTTCGTCTGTGCTCATGCTCGCATCCTGTTGCCGCTGCCATGCAGGCCCGTAGCCGGCCGGTGCCTATGTGGCAAATTCTGGCCGCCGCGCCAAGACGACCGCAACGAGACGTGGTACACGACCCGTCAATCACCGCCGTCATCCCGGCGCTCGTCGCCGGGCTCCATCATGCCGCTCGGCTCCGCAGCCTGCGGATGGCTGGATACCGGGGACAAACCCCGGTATGACACCCCGATCCTTTCGGCCAAGTAGCAGCTAACAGCGACATGACCAAGCCCGTCGTCACGCGCTTTGCGCCATCGCCCACCGGCTACCTGCACATCGGCGGGGCACGCACGGCGCTGTTCAACTGGCTCTATGCGCGCCACACGGGCGGGAAGTTCCTGCTGCGCATCGAGGATACCGACCGCGAGCGCTCCACGGAGCCGGCCATCGCCGCGATCCTCAACGGCCTCAGATGGCTGGAGCTCGATTGGGACGGTGAGCCCCTATACCAGTTCCATCGCGCCCAGCGCCATCGCGAGGTGGCATTACAGCTGCTCGCCGAGGGCAAGGCCTACCACTGCTACGCCAGTCCGCAGGAGCTGGAGGAGATGCGCGAGAAGGCGCGCGCGGCCGGCAAGTCCCGCCTCTACAACGGCCTTTGGCGCGACCGCGATCCGAAAGAGGCTCCAGCCGGTGTCAAGCCGGTGGTCCGCCTCAAGGCGCCGCTCGAAGGCGAGACCGTCATCGAGGATGCCGTGCAGGGCCGCGTAGTGTGGCAGAACGCCGACCTCGACGACATGATCATCCTCAGGAGCGACGGCACGCCGGTCTATAACCATGCCGTCGTCGTCGACGACCACGACATGGGTATCACGCACGTGATCCGCGGCGTCGACCACCTCACCAACGCCGCGCGCCAGGTGCAGATCTACAAGGCCATGGGCTGGGAGCTGCCGGTATTCGCGCACATCCCGCTGATCCACGGACCCGACGGCGCCAAGCTCTCCAAGCGGCACGGCGCGCCAGCCGTCGAGGCCTATCGCGCTATGGGCTATCTGCCGGCCGGCCTGCGCAACTACCTGGCGCGGCTTGGCTGGAGCCACGGCGACGACGAGATCTTCTCGACGAAGCAGATGATCGAGTGGTTCGATATCGTCGACATCAACAAGGCGCCGGGCCGGCTCGACTTCGCCAAGCTGGGCGACGTCAACAGCCACTACATCAAGACCGCGGACAACGCCGAGCTGCTGGCCCGCATCCGTGAGTTTCTGCCCGAGGCCCCTGATGGCCCGGCGCTGGCCGCCCGCTTCGAGAAGGTGGGCTGGGAGCGCCTCGCCGCTGCCCTGCCCTCGCTCAAGGACCGCGCCAAGACCTTGCAGGAGCTGGTCGCCGGTGCGGCCTACGTGATCGCCGAGCGGCCGCTGGCGCTCGACGACAAGGCGTCCAAGCTGCTCGATGCCGACGCCCGCGCCATCCTGGCCAGACTGGCACCGCGGCTGGAGGCTGTGCAGGAGTGGGCTGTGCCGGCCCTAGAAGCGGCCGTGCGGGCATTCGCGGATGAGGGCGGCCACAAGCTGGGCAAGGTCGCCCAGCCTTTGCGTGCGGCGCTCACCGGCCGCAGCGTATCCCCGCCCGTGTTCGACGTGATGGTCGTACTGGGCCGTGAGGAGGCGCTCGGCCGGATCGCCGACCAGTCGGTGGCAGCCTGACAGATCGAGGCGCACGACGGCGGCGTCGACGTCGTGCGCACGGTCAATCGTAGTGTTGATGGCCGGCATCCGTCGCAACCTCGCGGAGATTTGTCCGACTAAGGGCGTAGGGTCAGACCCCACGCCCATCGCATAGCTTTTCGCACTGCAATATGTATAATACCACACGTGGGCCGCGCGCCCCCTCGGGAGGGTGGCCTACTCCGGCGCTGACCGCGCAGCGCTCGCTGTTCCAAGGACCCATCCCATGAACGCAAAAGACACGGCAGACGCCACCAAGACCGCCAAACTGATGCTGGGCAACAACCAGCAGACCACGATGCCGGTGCGATCGGGGACCATCGGTCCGGACGTCATCGACGTAAGCAGGCTGTACCGTGATACCGGCTGCTTCACCTACGATCCGGGCTTCACCTCGACCGCCAACTGCTCGTCGCGCATCACCTACATCGACGGCGACCAGGGCGTGTTGCTCTATCGCGGCTACCCCATCGACGAGCTGGCGCAGCAATCCAACTTTGTCGAGGTCTGCTACCTGCTGCTGTACGGCGAGCTGCCCACCAAGCATCAGCTGCAGACCTTCGACGACACCATCACCCGACACACGATGGTGCACGAGCAGATGACCCGCTTCTATACGGGCTTCCGCCGCGACGCGCACCCGATGGCCATCATGTGCGGCTCGGTCGGCGCGCTGTCCGCCTTCTATCACGACTCGACCGACATCAACGATCCGCAGCAGCGCATCGTGGCGAGCCACCGCCTGATCGCCAAGATGCCGACCATTGCCTCGATGGCCTACAAATACTCGATCGGCCAGCCATTCATCTATCCCCGCAACGATCTCGACTACACCTCGAACTTCCTGCAGATGTGCTTTGCGGTGCCGTGCGAGCCCTACGTGGTGAACCCGATCGTGTCGCGCGCGCTCGACCGCATCCTGATCCTGCACGCCGATCATGAGCAGAACGCATCGACCTCCACCGTGCGGCTTGCGGGTTCCTCGGGCGCCAATCCGTTCGCCTGCATTGCCGCCGGCATCGCCTGCCTGTGGGGTCCCGCGCACGGCGGGGCCAACGAGGCCGCACTCAAGATGCTGGAGGAGATCGGCACGGTCGACCGCGTGCCGGAGTACGTCAAGAAGGCCAAGGACAAGAACTCCGAGTTCCGCCTGATGGGCTTCGGGCACCGCGTGTACAAGAACTACGATCCACGCGCCAAGGTCATGCAGCAGACCTGCCACGAGGTGCTCGATGCGCTGGGCGTCAAGGACCAGCACATCCTGAAGGTGGCCATGGAGCTGGAGCGGATCGCCCTGCAGGACGACTACTTCATCGAGAAGAAGCTCTATCCCAACATCGATTTCTACTCGGGCATCACGCTGCGCGCGATGGGCTTCCCGACCTCGATGTTCACTGCCCTGTTCGCAGTGGCGCGCACGGTCGGCTGGGTGTCGCAGTGGAAGGAGATGATCGAGGACCCCGAGCAGAAGATCGGCCGGCCCCGGCAGCTCTACATTGGCTCGACCGAGCGCCCCTACGTGCCGGTCGACCGCCGGAGTTGAGGTGTCATCCCGGAATTTCGCGAAGCGAAATATCCGGGACCCAGAGCGGAGAACAATTCCCTGACCGGTGGGTGTCCCGGCTCTGCGCACTGATGTGCTCCGGCCGAGATGACAGTTGCGATTGCCGCGTCACACCAGTTGCTTGTAGAAGAAGGTGGTCTCGGCGAGGTGTCCTTCGGGTCTGAAGGCGTGGCCGGGCACTCTCCCGTATTCTGTCCAACCGCAGCTGCGATAAAGCAGATCGCCGGCGCTGCCGCTCTCGGTATCGAGCATCAAGAGCGTGCGGCCGGCGTCACGGGCTGCCTGCTCGGCGACCATGAGCAAATGCCGGCCGAGCCCTTGCCGGCGCGCCGTGGCAAGCACCAGCATCTTGCCGATCTCGGCACGGTGCGGCTGGTTGGGCTGCTGGGCGAACATCAGCAGCGCCGTCGCCACCAACCGCTCGCCGTCATCGCCGACGAACAGGTGCTTCTCGCCGGCGGCGACGCCAGCCAGCTGACTGCGCCAGAACCTTTGCGCCTCCGCGTGCGTGAAGCCGGCCAAGAAATTGACGGACGCGCCATGGGCGACGGCGTCGACCAGGATGTCGGCCAGCTCGCCGAGGCGGGCTTCGGCCTCGGCGGCATCGAGCGTGCGGATCGCCGTGCGGGTGGATATTGCAGTCTCCCCTGTCATGACCTTGCAGCTCCATGGCCGATGATGACGGCATAGCGGGTCGTGCGCTTGGTTGGGTTGCGGAACAGCACCGGCCGATCGAAGCGCATGAACAGGCAGTCGCCCGTCTCCAGGCGGAACAGGTCTTCGCCCAGTTCCATCTCCAAGGTGCCGCTCAATACCCAGACGTGCTGATCCTTTCCAGCCAGGCGCTGACTGTCGAACGCGACGCTGGCACCGGGTGGAAACTCGATCTCGGCGATGTCGACGGGTGAGCCCGTCCCCGCAGGGGAGACGTTACGGCGCAGGTAGAGGCTGGCAGGATCGCGCCAGGTGGGCTGGCTGCGTCGGCGCACGAGCGGGCTCGATGTTGCCTCGGTCAGGGCAAACAGCGCCGACAGCGTGACGCCAAGGCCGTTGCAGATCTTGCCCAGCAAATGCGCGGTGGGGCTCAATTCCCCGCGCTCGATGCGCGACAGCATAGCGCGACTGACGTCGGCCAGCTGTGCCAGGCCGTCGAGCGTGAGGCCTTGCTCGGCGCGCAACTCGCGGATGCGGGCGCCGATGAGGCCATTAATGTCGGCGGCAGCAATGCTCATATCTGCATCTTACATTCCACTATAATGGAATCAAGATGCTCTCGCCCCATGCTCAACTCGGCGCATAACAGAAATTGCTGCGCAGAGCCGACGGACTTGCGGTGCTGCGATCAAACGGCGAATTCGTGCCAGAACCACAATCGCGTGATTTGAGTCGAGGCCGCCGACCAAAGGCAATATGCAGCATTCAGCACCCATACAGCGGCGGCTCCAAGAGGCCGCGCAAACACGAATTAAAGGCACAGGATGAATCTCGATCTCGCCGGAAAGACAGCTCTCGTCACGGCCGCAAGCGGCGGCATTGGACGCGGTGTTGCGCAAGCGCTTGCGGAAGCTGGCGTACGGGTGGCGATCAGCGGGCGCACGCTGGCTTCGCTGCAAATGGTAGCCGAGGCGCTTGCCTCGTGCGCGGGTGGTCGGCCGGCGACCGTGGTCGGAGATGTCGGCGCCAGGGGAGGGCCGGCCCAAATCGCAGCCGACGCCCGCGCGGCATTGGGTGGCCGCATCGACATCCTCGTCAATAACGCCGGCGCGGCAAGGCCGATCACCGGCGAGGTGGACGATGCGTTCTGGGAAGAGTCCTTCACGCTCAATTTCATGGCGGCGCGGCGGCTCACCGAGCTCGTCATCCCCGCGATGAAGGCGGAGCGCTGGGGACGGATCATCAGCATTTCCGGGACGCTTGTTGCACCGAAACTCAACGCTGCGGCCCCGGCGAAGGCGGCGCTCGTGAGCTGGTCACGGACGCTCGCGTCCGAGCTCGGCGCGTACGGGATCACCGTCAACACCATCGCGCCGGGACGCATCAATTCCGCCCAAATTGAAAGGCTGCATCCAACGGAGCAGTCGCGCGCCGACTACATCAAGGACAACATTCCCGCCGGCTATTTCGGCGAGCCCTACGACATCGGCCATCTGGCAGCGTTCCTGGCTTCCCCACTTGCCCGCTACATCAACGGCGCTGCGATTCCGGTCGACGGGGGCGCGGTGCGGAGGGCGGCGTAAATTGCATCCCCCGAACCGCGCGCCTGTCAGTTGAGCACAAGCGCTGGAGCCTTCTGGTCGACGTAGAAACAGGCCCAGCGTCGAAACTTGTCGAAGGGCGAATGGACCCGGCAATGCCGCGCTTCCACGGGCTCAGCACTGGGTAGTGCCTGCCGATCGCGATTCGACCCGGGTCGGGGCGGCTCCAGCACGCAATAGGCAACTTCTTGCGCGTCGCGCGCCGGCTATCGAGCCGGCTCGAACTATCGCCGCCCTCGACCGTTTCTCGAACTTGAGGTCAGCCTACTGCGGTTGCAGGCGCAGCCGGGGCGGCAAGCGGGCACATCATTGCAACGAAACCCGGACCTTGAGCGTTGATGGCGGCACATTGAAGAGGAGGCACGCATGCGCGGTTTGGTCATAGTCGCTCTCGCCGTTGCGGTTGGAGTGCTCGGATATCTCTATTGGGATGCGGAGCACAACACGGTGTTCAAGGCGCCGGGTGTGGAGATCAAGAAGAACTAAGCTCCATCCGAAACGCGCAGTCAGTTCGCGCCCATCGTCGCGGCCGAACTGATTGCGGCCTGCTCGGACGGAACGGCGCTAGACCCGTTCCGGTCACATAGAAGTAAGACCCACAGCCCTGGGCCCGTCGAAGGCCGAATGGACCAGGCAACGCTGTGCCTCGACAAGCTCAGCACTCGGTAGCTGCCGGTTTTGCTTCGACCTGGGTCGGAAGAACTTTAGCGGCGTGTGTGGCGCGGGGACCAGCGGACGACTACCGCTGCAAGTCATGCCGCTTCGCCGCGAAGTAGCGAACCGGCGTGCGGTGCCTTGCTCTGGTGCTCGCAAACAACGTCGCGGCGCCATTTGCGCTACGGGGCGCAAGCGCAGGAACTCTTTACACGCCGCGGGCGTTGCACTGCCGGTCGATAGGAGGGGCACACCATGTTTCCGCTAGGTGATGACAATTCGCAGCGTCGCAGTCTTCCGGTTGTGACCCTGACGCTCATTGCGCTGAATGTCTTGGTGTTTCTCGTTGAGCTCAATGCCGGGGAGGCCTTCATTCAGCAATGGGCGTTTGTGCCTCGCCGCTTTGCTGCCGATCCCGCGGGGCAGGTGTCCACGATATTCACCGGCATGTTCATGCATGGCGGATGGCTGCACCTGTTCGGCAACATGCTCTATCTCTGGATTTTCGGAGACAACGTCGAAGACGAGTTCGGGTCGTTGAAGTTTCTCGTGTTCTATCTGCTGTGCGGCGTGGCCGCGACCATGGCCCAATTCTACATCAGCACGCGCTCGAACATCCCCAACGTGGGTGCCTCCGGTGCCATTGCAGGAGTGCTGGGAGCGTATCTTCTTATGTTCCCGAACGCGCGCGTGCGCGTGCTGGTCTACAACCAGATCGTGGCCATGCCGGCCCTGATCGTTCTGGGCATGTGGATCGCCTTGCAGGTCTTCAGCAGTGTCGGATCGATTGCCCCCACAGGCCAAACCACCGAACAGGGGGGCGTCGCGTACATGGCCCACGTCGGCGGCTTCGTCGCGGGCCTCGCCCTGACGTTCCTGTTTCGCGGAGGGCGCGGGACACTGCAGACCCGCTGAACTGGCTGGATAAGGCGGGCCAGTGTCCCTTCGGAAGCGTGAGAAGGACGAGCGGTCGCCCCCGCCCTGAGCCTGTCGAAGGCCGCTGAGTCCGGCAATGCCGTGCTTCGACGGGCTCAGCACTAGGACCTAAACTGATTAAGCGGCGGGACTAGAGCTCAGGGCTCCGTACACCCGCGTTACTCCAGCAAACGGAGTTCGTTCGACCCGCGTCCGACGTCGGGTTTGTGCCATGAACAGGCGGTGTTTTCGGCAAGAGCCGACGGTTGCAACCCGGCGCTACTGCCGTCGACATCAGGCGTTTGGGTCGTTGGCGTTCGGATAGAAAAGCTGCTGGTCGTTGATCTTGTAGCCGGCGATTGCCTTCTGGCCTTCTGGCGAGATCAACCAGTCGATGAACTGCTGACCGAGTTCCGTTTTCACAGTCGGATGCTTCGCTGGGTTCACCAGGATGACGCCGTATTGATTGAAAAGGCGCTTGTCGCCCTCGACAAGGATGGTGAGGTCCCCACGGTTCTTGAACGCAAGCCAAGTTCCGCGATCTGAGAGCAGGTAGGCGTCCGACGCCGAGGCCATGTTGAGGGCCGCGCCCATGCCCTGGCCGATCTCCTTGTACCAAGCGCCCTTGTCGGCCGCGATGTCGATATCCGCCTGCTTCCACAACGCAAGCTCGGCCACATGTGTGCCGGAGCGATCGCCACGCGAGACAAAGGGCGATGACTTCGCCCTGATCGTTTGAAGGGCTGCCGTGACGTCCTTCCCCTTGATCCCGGCCGGATCGCTTTTCGGACCAATCAGGACGAAGTCGTTGTACATCACCGGATAACGCTTCACCCCGAAGCCCTCGGCCAGAAATTTCTCTTCGGCGGATCTGGCGTGGACGAACACCACGTCGGCGTCTCCGCGGCGCGCTGTGTCAAGTGCCTGACCGGTGCCTTGCGCCAAGACTTTCACTTCAATGCCGAGCTTCTGCTTTATGAGAGGCAACAGATAACCGAACAGGCCAGAGTCCTGGGTCGAGGTCGTCGAGGCCACGACAATCGACTTCTCTTGAGCGACGGCCTCAGTGGACAGGCACGTTAACGCCATGATCAGCGCGGCCACCGTCCGCGCTATCATCGATCGGGGCTTCATGAGAGCGGCCTCCTCATAATTTACTGGTGAAGTTCTGGCATTCAGTGATCATGATAACTGCATCCTCTGCGATGGCGTTTAGCGCCGCAACGCGATTGCTCCACTAGGCATGACACACCGCAGCGCCGACAGGTGTCGCAGCGTTCAACGCTCGGTCAAGGAGCGTCCAAAAAACAGGCTCAAGCCGCTCACGATCATCGACAGGGCTATGAGGACAAGCCCTAACGCCATGGCGAAGCTCAATTCCCCTTTGCTCGTCTCTAAGGCGATAGCCGTCGTCATTGTGCGCGTATACCCTCGGATATTGCCACCCACGATAATGATCGCACCGACTTCGGCGATGGTACGGCCGAATGCTGCCAGAAAGGCTGTCAGCAAACCTTCGCGGCCGATGGACATGATGGCCCCCATCGCCCGCAGGCGCGAGGCGCCGTCGACCAGGAGAGCATCGCCGTAGGCTGCCCAGACATGGACCAACATCCTGTGAACGAGGGCAACGACTATCGGCGCACCAAGCACCGCTTGGGCAATGACCATCGCAGCAGGCGTGAACAATAGCCCGAACGACCCGAGGGGGCCGGAGCGAGAGAGAAGCAGGTAGACCACAAGGCCGACGACGACAGGGGGCAACCCAAGAAGCGCGTTGGCAATAACAATCAATGCGCTCCTGCCAGGAAAGCGATAAGTCACCAAGGCGGCTCCGAGCGGCGACCCGACCAGAAACGCGCACATGCTCGCTGTAAGACTTACGGCAAGCGAGAGGCCCACAATCTCGAACAGTTCGGGGTCCAAGCGAACGATGAGACGAGCGGCCGTGAAGATCGGTTCGGTGAAGTCATTCATTGCCAAGTCATACAGCGTGCACGGTCAGCTGCCACCATCCTCCAGGTCCGGAGCGGGTCAAAAACGCGAAGTGCCCCGAGCCAAGTCACGATTGTCCGGTTCCGCCCAGCTACTTGACCTACTTGCATGAAACGCTGACTTCCAACCGGCACGCAGCCGCGTTCGTCCAGCCGTATCAGTCCGCATCTGTTGGCCGTTTATCAGTTCACGACCTAGGTAGCGGCTGGAGATCCCTCACGTCGCTGGCGTGATGATCGAGAAATTCGCAAGAGTTCGCGGCAAGGTTCTGAGCGAATTTCTCGATCTGAATCACACTAGAAAATCTACAATTCCAGTGTCCCTCATGACTCCGAAGTTCGCTCGGGACACCAGTTGCGAGGTGTGGCGAACTTCGGAATCGGGACACTAGCGCGACGTCCGGGATTACGGGTAGGTCGTGTTAGTCCTTGCCGCGCACGGCGTGGTCGAGGCTCCATGCGCCGCCGCCGGCTGCTGCGAGATAGAGGAACACAAAGCAGTACAGGGCCGCCAGCTCACCGCCATTGAGGATCGGGAAGAAGCCGCGGCCCGCGTGGGCGAAGAAGTACGCTACGGCGCACATGCCGGACAGGACGAAGGCCGTGCAGCGCGTGAACAGGCCGACGATAAGCAGCACGCCGCCGACCAATTCCAGGATGCCGGCGGCGCCACCCATGGTGGTGGGCGAGGCATTGTTCATCTGCCCGACGGGAAAGTTCAGATATTTGCCGCTGCCGTGCTGCAGCAGCAGCAATCCCGACATAAAGCGGAGGACACTGAGCAGTTGCGAAGTATAGGGTCGCAGGAAGTTCATGGCTTGCATCTCCTTGTTGCTTCCAGATGATAAGTTCGCACGCTGGCCGACAGGTTCCGCGCTCAGGAGCTGCCCACGCTCGACAGGTCGAGAGAGCGGGGCCAGCCGCGCCCGTGCTCGGCATAGTTCAGCACGATGTGGGCCGCCGCCTCGCTCGGCGTGCCGCTTGCCAGGAGCATTCGCCCCGGCACGCGTGCGAGCGCCGCGAGTTGCCTTTCTCGCTCGGGGCTGCCGTCGTCGAGCAGGGGCGCCAGCGCATTGGCCATGCGAGGACCCGTGCAGTCCTCCTGGTGAAACTCGGGGATCGCCTTCTCGCCCAGCACCAGATTGGGCAGCACCGAGGTCTGCGAGGTGATCAGCCTGCGCAATACGGGGGCCATCACCGGCTCGACCTTGTAGGCCACCACCATCGGCGTACCGAACAGAGCCAGCTCCAGCGTCACGGTGCCGGAGGCGGCGAGCGCCGCATCTGCCAGTTTGAAGGCGCGGAACTTGTCCTCCTCGCCGTCCAGCAGGTGCGGCTGCACCGGCCATGTGCGCAACTCCTCCTCGACGAGCTGCCGCACCGAGGCGACCACGGGCATGGCCACCGTGAACTTGCGTCCGCGCTCGATGAGGCGGGCCAGCGTGCTCCCGAACGGCTGCATCAGGCGCCTAACCTCCGAGCTGCGGCTGCCCGGCAGCACCAGCAGCAGCGGCTTGTCGGCCTGCAGCTGCAGGCGTTGCGCCAGGGGTTCCGGGTCCAGGGCCTGGATCCACGCGCGCCGCTCGATCAGCGGATGGCCGACGTAGGTGCAGGGTGGGCCCCGCAGCCTCTGGTGCGCGTCGGGCTCGAAGGGCAACAGGGCCAGCACGTGATCGATATACTCACGCATCTTGGCCGCACGACCCGGCCGCCACGCCCAAACGCTGGGCGATACATAGTCGATGATCGGGATGTGCGGCCGCCGCTGGCGGATGCGCCGCGCGATCGGGTGCGTGAACTCAGGACTGTCGATGATCACCACCGCGTGGGGCTCGGCTGCAACGGCGGCCGCCGCCGTGCCGTAGACGCGGCGCAACAGCCTCGGCAGTCGCCCCAGAATGGCGCCGATGCCCATTACGGCCACCTCGCCGATCGGGAACTGCGAGACCAGCCCCTCGGCGGCCATGTGCTCGCCACCCACGCCCAGGTAGCGGATGCGCCCGCGCCGCTGCTCGTTCAGCGCGGCCATCAGCTTGGCGCCCAGCGCGTCGCCGGAATGCTCACCCGCCACCATGAACAGGCACAGGTCCTGCCCCTCGGCGGCAATCACATGCTCGTTCATGCGTGCCCGACCCCCGTGACGCTCACCCCGCGTACGGCTCCCCGCATGTTACCAGAAACAGGCCGTGTGCGTCGGCTGCCCGGGCCGCACCGCCGTAGGCCGCAAGAGCCGTGCCCGTCCCGGTGACCGCCACCCCGGCCAAGCCCTGCGCTGCCGCCTCGGCCAGCAACCGCTCGACCGCGCCGCTACCCTCCTCGGTCTCGATGCGGCGCACCAGTACGCCCACGCGATGCCGGCGTCGCACTCCCCATTGCCGCAACGCCCCGACCCGCTGCAGCAGTGCGCTCACTCCTTCCACCGCCTCGACGGCCAGGATATAGGCGCGCGCCACCACCACCGACGCTCCCGTGCCGTAGGGCGCCAGCCCATGCATGGCGGCGAGACCCTTCTCGAGGTCGACAGCATCGCGGCGGCTTGGCTGTATGCGTCCGATCACCTGCCCAGTGCGCGGCGGCGCACCGCCGGCAACGGCCAAGCGCGGCCGCCCCGACAGCCCCTCTACCGACAGTCCGGCCGCGTCGGCCGCCCGCACGGCGTCGGCCTTGTCGAGGACCAGCACCGCACCCTGCTCGACCGCGATGCCGGCGAGACCGGCCGCCACCGCCGCCGCGACGGTGCGCGGGCCGATGGCCGGCATGTCGATGCGCAGCTCCTGGCCGGGCTTGGGGCCCTTGGCCAGCACGCCGTCGCGCACGCCCGCTTGGCGGCCCGGTAGCGCGGCTACCCGCTGCAGCATGGCATCGGTGCCCTCCGCCCCTTCGACGGCCAGCACCTTGCCGCGCGACACCACCACCGCCTGCCCCGCATCGAGCGGGCCCAGCGCCGCGCGCACGGCAAAGCCGAGCCCGGCATCAGAGCGATCCTGCTCGACGAGCGCCAGGCTGCCGATGGCGCCTGCACTCGCCAGCAGATCGGGCGCCACCTCGTGCGCGCCGCGCACGGCCAGACCCTTCTGCTCGAAGAAGCGCACCACGCGTGTCAGCACGGAGTCGTCGCCTCCCGCCATCAGCCCGACGATGCGCGGCAGGCTGGTGAAGAAGCCGACATCGGGCCGGATCTTCCAGAGATCGGGGCGGCGCACGCCACCCGCGATCACGAGTTGTCCGCTGTTTTCAGCCTGCAGCGTCGTCACCATGCGGCCGATCTGGCCCCAGTTCACCCAGGTGTGCGGGAAGCGGGCGATCTCCGCATCCGCCTCGCCCTCGATGCCGACGATGTGCACGCGCCCCCCGCGCGCCACCACGCTCTCGGCGATCATCAGCGGCAGCCGCCCTCCACCCGCGAGTATGCCGATGCCGCTGCCGCGCAACGCCGGCAAGGGTGCGGAGGCTGTTGATATGGCATGGGTGTCAGGCATGGCGCGCATCCGCGTCAGTCTCGCTGCATGCAGCCCGGGCTCGCGTCACGGATCGGGATGCGGCGTGCACAGCGAGCGCTTGCCACCCGTGCGGATGAAAGCCACGATCTCCTTGACGATCGGGTGGCCGCCAAACTCCTCCTCGACATCGGCGAGGCGCTCCATCAGCGTACCCTCGTCGGCGAACAGCGCGCGATAGGCCCTGCGCAGGTTGTGGATGTCCTCGCGCGAAAAGCCGCGCCGCTGCAGGCCGACAATGTTGAGCCCCGACAGATGCGCGCGGTTGCCGAGCGCCATGCCGTAGGGGATCAGATCGTTCTCCAGGCCGGACATGCCGCCGAGGAAGGCGTGCGCGCCGATCCTGGAGAACTGGATGACGGCCGCACCTCCGCCGAGGATGGCATGTGGTCCGACCGTCACGTGGCCGGCCAGCATGACATTGTTGGACAGGATGACGTTGTCGCCGACGTTGCAGTCGTGGCCGACGTGCGAGTTGGCCAGGAACGCGCAGCGGTCGCCCACCACCGTCTGCATGCCGCCGCCTTCGGTGCCGGGGTTCATGGTCACCCCCTCGCGGATCAGGCAGTCGCTGCCGACCGCCAGCGTCGACGGCTCGCCCTTGTACTTGAGATCCTGCGGCTGATGCCCGATCGAGGCGAACGGAAAGATGCGGGTGCGCGCGCCGATCGTGGTCCGGCCGGCCACCACCACATGACTCACCAGCTCAACGCCATCCCCGAGCGCAACTTCGCTGCCGACCACGCAATAGGGGCCGACGCTTACGTCCGATCCGACCCGGGCCCCATCCTCGATGATGGCCGCCGGGTGGACGCTACCTCTTGGCATCTTCGGGATCCAGGATCATGGCGCTGATCTCGGCCTCGGCCACGACCTGGTCGTTGACCTTGGCTTGGCCGTTGAACCGCCAGGCGCGCCCGCGACTGCGGATCTTTCGCACGTGGTAGAACAATTGGTCGCCAGGCACGACCGGCTTGCGGAACTTGGCCCGATCGATGCCCATGAAATACACGAGCTGCGGCTTGTAGACGGCTGCACCGGCCAGATTGTTGACGCATAGCGCGCCCGCCGTCTGCGCCAGGCCCTCGATGATCAGCACCCCGGGCATGATCGGAAACTGCGGGAAATGCCCCTGGAAGAACGGCTCGTTGATGGTGACGTTCTTGACGCCGACGGCGGTCTCGTCGGCCTTCATGTCGAAGATGCGGTCAACGAGCAGGAACGGGTAGCGGTGCGGCAGGAGTTGCAGCACCCGCATGATGTCCGCGGTCGTGAGGTCCATCTTGGCTGTGCGAGGCTCACTCATATCCTTGCTCATTCGTAGCTCGTCTTCGTATCACCTGCGGTCAGCGCTTCAGGCGCCATCCGGTGACCCGGCCCGGCGTATCGCCCGCTTCAGATAGGCGATCTGCCGCCCGAAGTCTGCAAACGAAACGGCCGGCGTGCCGGCCATGCGGGCGCCGGCTGGAACGTCATGGGTCGGATGGGCCGTTCCCGCGATCTGCGCGCCCGACCCGATCTTGATATGCCCGACCGCGCCGGATTGCCCGCCCATCACGACGAAATCGCCCAGTTCCGTGGACCCGGAAATGCCGACCTGGCCGACCAGCACGCAATGCCGGCCGATGATGACGTTGTGCCCGATCTGCACGAGATTATCAATTTTTGTGCCTTCTCCGATGATTGTGTCCTTAAGGGCGCCCCGGTCCACGCAGCTGTTGGCGCCGATTTCCACGTCGTCCTGGATGATTACCCGGCCGATCTGCGGCACCTTGATATGGCCCTTCCCGCTCATGGCAAACCCGAAGCCGTCCTGGCCGATCCGCACGCCGGCGTGCAAGATCACGCGGTCGCCGATCAGGGCATGCATCACCGAAGCACCGGGGCCGATATAGCTGCCGCGACCGATCGCCACGCGATAGCCCACCAGGGCGCCGGCCGCCACCCGCGTGCCGCGCCCGATCTGCGCCTCCCGCCCGATCACCGCACCGGGCTCGACCACCACGTCTTCCTCGAGCCGGGCGCTTGGATGGATCGGCGGATCACCGTGCGCCGCCATCGCCGCCTTGGGACGCATGGCGTCCGGATAGAAATGTTGCAGTGCCAGCGCAAAGCCGCGGTAGGGAGAGTCCATGGTCAGCGCCGCCGTTCCGCCAGGCACGCGTGCTGCAAACGCCGGCGCCACCAGGCAGGCTAGCGCCTGGGTCGACGCCAGCTGTGGCATATACTTGCGGTTTTCGATGAAGGACAGGTCATCCCGTCCCGCCTCCGCCAGCGGCCTGACGTTCCGGACCAGCGCATCGGGATCGGCGTTAGGCCCGAGCTGGGCGCCGATCTTCGCGGCCAAGTCCGCCACGCGGACAGGCGCGGCCCTTTCGAAGAAGCCGGGATGCTCCATGCAGCTACCTTATGAAAATCCAAGGGCCGCCGCGGCGTGCTGCCGTCGGCGGCCCTGAAACTAGCACTGCCAGTCCTGTTCTGTCCGCATGCAACCTAGCCGCAAGCCCAGCGGCTAGAACTTGGTTGATGCGCCGAAGCGGACCAGCTGCTCCTTGTCGAAAGCTTCCTTGGTGAGGGCCTTGGCGATGTCCAGGCGCAGCGGACCGAGCGGCGAGTTCCACAGGATGCTGCCGCCGACCGAGCTGCGGATCGTCGCCGTAGTCGGCGAGGCAAACGCCGTTTGCCGGATTGCCGACGCCAGCCGGGCACTGAGTGTTCAGAGCCTTCACCCCGGCGCCGGCACCGAACAGCGAGCCCGCATCCGCGAATATGGCACCGCCCATGCCGATTTCATCGGGGATGAACGGCAGCGGGAAGCGAAGCTCGGCCGTGGTCGCCCAGAACGTGCTGCCGCCGACGGCATCGCCCGTCAGAAGATCGCGCGGACCATAGCCCGAGGTATTGAAGCCGCGGATCGTCTCACCGCCCTTGTAGTACAGATCGAGCAGGCGCACGTCCTGGCCACCCCAACCCTCGATATGTCCGCCGACGGCCCGGCCGACGAAGGTTATCTTGTCGGCGATCGGATAATAGAAGCGGCCCTCGGCACCGGCGCGGATGTACTGGACATCGCCGCCAAGACCGGCAACCTCGACACCGGTTTGCAGATACACGCCACGGGTCGGGTTCCTGGGGTGGTTGCGCGTGTCATAGGTCAGCGTGTTGCCCCAGGCCGATGTCCAATAGGTGCCCTCCGCCTCCTTGATGGCCCGCGACGCCGTGTCCTGCACGTCGCTGATTTCGTTGTTGGACAGCGTGTAGGAATTGACCAGCCAGATGTTCTCCGTCAGCGGGAAGCCGACCCGCACCGAGCCGCCGGTCGTGCGCGTGGCAAACTGCTGGTTGGTCGAGACATCGACCGTCTTGTGGAACAGGTCGAAGCCCGCCGCCAGGTTGCGATCGAGGAAGCGCGGTTCCGTGAAGCTCAGGTCTATCTGCAGACGCTCCAAGGAGCCCGCCAGGCGCAGGCGCAGGAACTGGCCTTTGCCCATCAGGTTGCGCTCGGTGATGCTGACGTCACCGATCACGCCCTCGGCCGTGGAGTAACCGGCGCCGAACGACAGTTCGCCTGTCGACTGCTCGACCAGCTCGACGTCGAGAACGACCCGATCAGGTGCCGAACCCTGGCGACGCTTGATATCGACCGTCTTGAAGAAGCCTAGCGCCTGCAACCGCTGCTTGGCCTTGTCGACCATGGCCGGGTTATAGGCATCGCCCTCGGCGAGGCGGAACTCGCGACGGATGACATAGTCGAGCGTGCGCAAATTGCCGCTGATGTTGATGCGCTCGATGTAGATGCGCGGGCCTTCATCGATCAGATAGGAGACACCGATGATGCGGGCGCTTGGGTCACGATTGGCGCGCGGCCGTACGCGCGCAAACGCGAAGCCCTGCTCGGACACGATCAGCGTCAGCTTCTCCGTCGTCTTGTCGACCTTCGACAAGTCGTAGGTCGCGCCGGCCGTCGTCAACAGTTCGCCGTACAGGGACTTGGGATCGAGCGATGGCAGCGAGGATTCGATATCGACGTTGCCGAACGTGTACAGCTCGCCCTCATCGACCACGAAGGTGATGTAGAAGCCGGAGCCGTCGCGGTCCAGCTCGGCACCCGCAGACACGACGCGGGCGTCGGCATAGCCGTTCTTCAGGTAGTACTGCCGCAGCAGCTCGCGATCGAGCGCCAGGCGGTCGGGATCGTAGACGTTGGTTCCCTTGAGGAAGTCGAACAGGCCGGACTGCGTCGTTGTGATGATGTCGCGCAGCTGCGAGTCCGTGAAGGCCTTGTTGCCGATGAAATTGATGCCTTTGACCTTGGTCGCCTGGCCCTCGGTGATCTCAAACACGAGGTTCACGCGATTGCTGTCGAGCTCGATGACCTTCGGATCCACCGAGGCTGCGAAGCGGCCCTGGCGCCGATAGACGTCGAGGATGCGCTGCACGTCGGCCTGCACGCGGGCGCGCGTGAACACCGAGCGCGGCTTGAGTTGCACCTCGGCCTCCAGCGCGGCCTTCTCGACCTCGCTGTTGCCCTCGAACGCAACCTGGTTGATGACCGGATTTTCCCGGACCGTGATCAGCACGCCGGCGCCGTCGCGATCGATGCGCACGTCAGCGAACAGGCCGGTGGCAAACAGAGCCCTGATGGACGCGTCGACCTTGGCAGCGTCGTACGCGTCGCCCACGCTGAAGCGCAGGTAAGAGCGGACCGTCTCAGGCTCAACGCGGCGGTTGCCCGCCACGCGAATGTCGCGGATTACGTTGCTTTGGGCGAATGCAGAGTTCGACAGCGTCACAGGCGCAATGGTAGCGAGCGCAGAAAGCGCAACTACCATAGCTAGGATGTAACGCCAGCCCCCCGACTTGCACATCCGACTTGTAGGCATACTTCCCGTCTGCCTCTTGGTTCGCCGATCCCCCTCTCACACCCTGCCCGCCGGCGCCGGCCAGGATGCCCCATCGCATTTCGCCCGTTGTTCCCGTCCTGGTGGACTGGGACGCTACAACAGTACTCCTCTTCCGAGCCACTTTGAGCCGGAGCGTTAATGCGATCCGGCAAAATGTTTAACGATTCAGCAACCACCTTGGAAGTGGCAAGAATACGCCAGCTTGGCTGATTCTGCCGAACTCGATAACAGGATGAGTTCACATTGGATTTCAGTGCCGCACAGACGCCATGAATCGGCGCGCGCCGTCCCTGCCCTAAGCCTTGAACTTAGGGGCAAATTCGCATTTCCAGGGGATCGGCGCCGGGTGTGCCTAGCCGATGCCGCCGAGCCAGCTGCGGACGATGTCTTTCCAGGTCACGAAGATCGTCAGCATGAGCACAATGGCAAGCCCGACTCGGAAGCTGATTTCCTGCGTGCGCTCGCTCAACGGTTTGCGGCGTATCGCCTCGATGCCGTAGAACAAAAGGTGACCGCCATCGAGCAGCGGAATCGGGAACAGATTGATCAGGCCGATGCTCACGGAGATCAACGCCACCAGGTTCAGCAGCGGCATCAATCCCAGGGTCGCCACCTGGCCGGAGATCTCGGCGATGCCGATCGGCCCGCGCAGCTGGTCCGTCGATTCACGTCCCAGCGCCAGCTCCTGGATGAATTGCAACGTGCGCGTGATGATGAAGAAGGTTTCCTTCACGCCGAGACCAAAGGCCTCGACCGGCCCATAGCGCCGATACTCCCACTCATGCTGGGTCGCATTGCGCCGGATGCCGATCTGGCCGACCCGCATCTTGTTGCCGAACCGGTCGATCAGCTCCCGCCGCGCTGGCGTCGCCTTGAGCGACACGGTGGTACCGCCACGGTCGACCTCGAAGGTCAGTTCCTTGTCGGCGCTGCCGCTGACGATGCGCTGCATGTCGTTGAAGGTTTCGACCGGCGCCCCGTCGATCTTCTGGATCACGTCGCCGACCTGGAAGCCGGCGCTGGCGGCTACGCCATCGGGCAGCAGCTCGTCGACGCGCGGCGCCGTCACGTGCATGCCCATCACCGTGTAGGACACGGTAAAGATCGCAATCGCCAGCAGGAAATTGGCGATCGGCCCCGCCGCCACGATCGCCGCGCGCGCCGCCAATGGCTTGGTTTGGAACGCTCCTTCGCGTTCGGCCGGTGTCATGCGTGCCAGGGCTTCCCGGGATGGCACGCTGGCGCTGTTCTCATCGTCCAGGAACTTGACGTAGCCCCCGAGCGGTACCCAGGCGAACCGCCAGCGGGTCCCATACCGGTCGTAGAAGCCGAAGATCTCCTTACCGAAGCCGATGGAGAAGGCCTTGACCTTGACGCCGCACCAGCGGGCGACCAGGAAATGCCCCAACTCGTGGATGAACACCACGATGATCAGGACGAACAAGAACGGCGGCACGACCGCCAGGAAACGGTAAAGGCCGGCTGTTAACGGCTCGAGGAAACCCATCTGCATCCACCTCCACTGCCGGTCGTCAATGGCAAATCGCGGCGCCCATGGTCAATGGGCGGCCGGCAACGACCAACTCTCCAGCAAATTCAGCGCCAATCCTCGGGCCGCGGCGTCCACGGCCAACACCGCACCCAAATCGTCCACTTCCGCCAGCAGGTTGCGGCCTTCCGCCATGTCCAGCGTCTCGGCCACAAGTTGGGCAATTTGAAGGAAGCCGAGGCGCCGCGTCAAGAAGGCCTCCACAGCTACTTCGTTGGCCGCGCTCAACACTGCGGGAGCCATGCCGCCGCGCCGCATGGCCTGGCGGGCCAGATCAAGCGCCCGGAAGCGGCGCTCGTCCGGCCGCTCGAAGCTGAGCTGCGCCAGCTCCACCAGGTCCAGCCGCTTGGTCGGCGCGGCCATGCGCGCGGGCCAAGCCAGGCTGAGGGCTATGGGGGTGCGCATGTCGGGATTGGCCAGCTGCGCCAGCATCGAGCCGTCGCAGAATTCCACCAGCGCGTGCACGATCGATTGCGGGTGCACGACTACCTCGAGCTGGGTGGGGGCCACCGGAAACAGATGGTAGGCCTCGATCAGCTCGAGGCCTTTGTTCATCAGGGTCGCCGAGTCGATGGTGATCTTGCGGCCCATTGACCAGTTGGGATGGCACAACGCCTCCTCCGGCGTCGCACGGGCAAGCTCTACCTCGGTCCAGGTCCGGAACGGCCCTCCCGATGCCGTCAGCACGATGCGCTCGACGGTTGAGGGATCGCAGCCGGCCATGGCCTGGAACACCGCGGAGTGCTCGGAATCGACCGGTAACAGCTCCGTCCCCGCGTCGCGCACGGCCTGCATGAACATCCGCCCGGCCAGCACCAGGCACTCCTTGTTGGCGAGCGCCACGCGCCGCCCCTGCGAAACGGCGGCCAAGGTCGGTCGCAAGCCGGCCGCGCCGATGATGGCGGCCACCACGCAGTCGGCCGGATGCATAGCCGCTTCGGCCAGTGCGGCAGCACCCGCTCCGGCTTCGATGCCGGTGCCGGCGAGACGCGATTTCAACGCGGCATAGTGTTTCTCGTCGCCGACCACCGCCAGCGCAGCGCCATGCCGCACGGCCAGTTCGGCCAAGGCGTCCACGTTGCTGTTGCCGGTCAGTGCCACCACTTCGAACATATGGGGATTGCGCCCCATCAGATCGAGGGTGCTGCGTCCGACCGAGCCTGTCGCGCCCAGCACGCTGACGCGCTTGCGGGCCGGAGCCTGCGCGCCCAAGGGGCCCGCAATGGCTGGTGCGGTCGGATTGATGCTGGCCTGTGGCACGCGGCTCATCCCATCCATCACGATCCGAGCAGCAGCGCCCGGGCCGGCATGTGCACATTGATCGCCAGTCCGATCAGGCCGGCCGCCGATGCCGCCGCGACCAGGCCATCGACCCGATCCATGATGCCGCCGTGGCCGGGTATGAGATGGCCTGTGTCCTTCACGCTGAACCGCCGCTTTAGCGCCGACTCCGCCAAATCGCCGATTTGCGACACCAGGCCCAGCGTTGCCGCCATACCGGCGAGCCACAGCGGCGACGATCCTTGTACCACGAACCAGAAGCAGGCGCCGATCACTGCACTCGCCGCCAGAGCACCTATCAGGCCGGCCCAGGTCTTGTTGGGGGAGACGCGCGGCCACAGTTTGGGGCCGCCCAGCAGACGGCCGCTCATGAAGGCGCCCGTGTCTGCAGCGACAATAACGACGATCAGGAACACCACGGCCAGCAGGCCGAGCGTGGGATCCGAGCGCAGCCAGATGATGGCGATCGACGGCAGCCCCGCGTAGAACACGCCGACCGCCGCGTAGATGCTGTTGCGCCCGAGGCTCAGCACCATGGCCAGGATGGCACCGATGGCAAGCGCCAGGAGCCCGAGCCCGACATAGCCGAAGGCTGCCAATGCGGAAGCCGCGAACGCGGCAGCCAGGTGTACGACCAGCACGATGTCGGCGTCCGATCCGTGCACGAGTCGCGACCACTCCCAGCTCAGCAGCATGGCCACGACCACCACCAGCACCGCAAATGGCATCGGGCCGGTGAAGACGAATGCCGCCGCCAGCGCCCCCATGCCCAGGCCCGACAGCAGGCGCAGCCTGAAGTCGGTGCCGAGCGCCGGTTCCCCCCCGGACGGGCCGAGGCCCGCGTCTGCGTGGTGCTGGTCGTGCTGAGTCATCGGTCCGTCATCCTGAGAGGTGTCTCGCCGTCAGCCCTGCGAGCCGGCGATGACGCCGCCGAACCTGCGGTCGCGCTTGCGAAACTCGTCGATGGCCCGCTCGAGCAGCTCACGGCCGAACTCGGGCCAAAAGGCGTCGAGGAACACGAACTCGGTATAGGCGGCCTGCCACAGCAGGAAGTTGGAGAGCCGCAACTCCCCGCTGGTGCGTATCAGCAGGTCGGGATCGGGAACGCCCTGCGTATCGAGCGCCTCCGTCAACAGCTCGGGCGTGATCTCCTGCGGCGTGAGCGTACCCTCCAGCACTCTCCCTGCCAGCTGCCGGGCGGCCTTGGCAATCTCGGCCCGCGAGCCGTAGTTGAAGGCGATCACCAGGTTGAGCGCGCGATTGTCGCTGGTCAGCGCCACGGCTTCGTCGATCAGCTGCAACAGCTCTGCATCGACTCCCGCGCGTTCGCCGATCACTCTGAGGCACACGCTGTTCTGGTGCAGTTCGGCAAGGTCGCGGCGGATGAACCGCTTCATCAATCCCATGAGATCGTCGATCTCGGTGGCCGGCCGCGACCAGTTCTCGGACGAGAAGCTGTAGATCGTCAGATACTGGACGCCGAGTTCGATGGCTGCACGCACGGTGCGCCGCACGGCCTCCACGCCCATGCGGTGGCCCACGGAGCGCGGCAGGCCGCGCTGCTCGGCCCAGCGCCCGTTGCCGTCCATGATGATGGCGACATGTCGGGGCATCGGCACGCTGCCGCGCTGCCATGCTACCGATTGGTTGTGCTCGTTCATGGACCCGGGGTGGTGGGGATTGCCGACGCTGTTGCGGCTGTCATACCTGCTTGATCTCGGCTTCCTTGGCGGCCAGCGACTGATCGATATCCTTGATCAGCTTGTCGGTAAGCTCCTGGACCCGAGTTGAATTCTTGTGGTGCTCGTCCTCGCTCATGTCGCCATCCTTGTCGAGCCGCTTGAGCAGATCCATGCCCTCCCGACGGACGTTGCGTACCGCGACGCGCGCATGCTCGGCATACTTGTGCGCGACCTTGGCGAGTTCCTGGCGTCGCTCGGCGTTGAGCGCCGGAATGGGCAGGCGCAGCAGCGCGCCCTCGACGATCGGGTTGAGGCCCAGGTTGGCTTCGCGGATCGCCTTCTCGACGGCACTGACCTGTCCCTTGTCCCAGACCTGCACCGAGATGGTGCGGGCGTCGGGTGTCGAGACGGTGGCCACCTGATTGATCGGCATGCGCTGGCCATAGACGTTGACGACCACCGCATCGAGCAGGTGAGCGCTGGCCCGACCGGTGCGCAGACCCGCAAATTCCTTCTTCAGGGTTTCGATGGAGCCGCGCATGCGGCGCTCGAGGTCTTTTAGATCAAATTTGGCGGCCATGGCTTTCTCCCTTGAGATACGAGCGCATTGCACCGCCCCCAAAGTTCCAATTGTTCCGGCCGGCCAACGCGCACGCAAACCGACGCCTGAAAGTCACCTCAAGGCCTGTCCTCGATGATTGTGGCCAGGGCCTCGCCCCGCAACACCTTCAGGAGATTACCTGGTTCTTCTATGGAAAACACAATTACCGGAAGATGGTTGTCGCGAGCAAGGGCGATGGCGGCACCGTCCATGACTTTGAGGTCTCGGGCCAGCACCTCGCCGTAGGTCAGCCGATCATAGCGGATTGCCGCTGGGTCCTTCTTGGGATCGGCAGAATAGACGCCATCCACCTGGGTTGCCTTGGCCAGCGCCTCGCAGTTCATCTCGATGGCACGCAGCGCCGCGGTAGTGTCGGTCGTGAAGAACGGGTTGCCGGTGCCGGCCGCGAAGATCACCACCCGCTTGCTGGCCAGATGGTGCAAGGCCTTGGAGTGCACGAAGGCCTCGCAGACCGTGGGCATCGGAATGGCCGACATCACGCGACCGTCTACATCGATCTGCTCGAGACCGTTCTGCAGGGCCAGTGCGTTCATCACGGTGGCCAGCATGCCCATGTAGTCGGCCGTGGCGCGATCCATCCCCCGGGCGGCACCGGCCAGCCCGCGGAAGATGTTGCCCCCGCCCACCACGACGGCCACTTCGACGCCGGCCGCCAAGGCCTCCTTGATCTCGCCCGCCAGCCGCTGCACGACAGCAACATCGATGCCGTAGGCCCGCGAGCCCATCAGCGCCTCGCCCGACAGTTTGAGCAGCAGGCGCCGGTATTTGAGCCGAGAGGCCGTGGCGCTCATGGTGATGGTCACCTTTTCGATCTGGACCGGGGCGTGCCGCGCTTGCAGGGCCCGGTATCCGCGCCGCCAGGATATGCTTGCCGAGGCATGCTAGGCGCTGGCCGTATCCAACCGCAACGGGCTGCGACTTGACACATTAGTCTGATTCGCAGCCCTGGATGCTTCACCGCCAGCAGCCTAGGCGGCGGCGTCCTCTTCCTTCTTCTCGATGCCCTCGCCGAGTGCGAAACGCACGAACTTGGCGATCTTGACCGGCGCTCCCGCCGACTTCTCGACACCCTTCAGCATCTGCTCGACGGTGGCCTTACCGTCACCGCCGGCGCCGAGGAAGGTCTGCTGCATCAGCACCACTTGCTGGTAGAACTCCTTGCGCAGGCGGCCTTCCACCATCTTGGCCACGATTTCGGCGGGTTTGCCGGACGCCTTGGCCTGCTCGGTATAGACGGCGCGCTCGCGCTCGATCAGCGCCGGGTCGAGTTCGTCGGCGGTCAGCGCTGCCGGGCTCGCTGCGGCGATGTGCATGGCGAGCTGCCGGCCGAACGCTGCAAGCGCTGCCTTGTCGCCCTTGCCCTCCAGCGCCACCAGCACGCCGATCTTGCCGAGGCCGTCGGAGACCTTGTTGTGCACGTAATCTGCCACCACGCCGTCGGCGACCTCGATCTCAGCGGTGCGCCGCACCGTCATGTTCTCGCCGATGGTGGCCACCTTCTCCTTGACGTAGGTCTCGACCGTATCCTTGCTGTTGGGAAACGGCATGGCCAGCAGCTTGGCGACATCGCCCTTGGCCTTCGGCGCCAGCGAGGCGATCTTGCGCACCATGTCCTGGAACTGCTCGTTGCGGGCGACGAAATCCGTCTCGGAATTGACCTCGACGATGGCTGCGGCCTTGCCGGCCGCAGTCACGCCCACCAGTCCCTCCGCCGCCACACGGCCCGCTTTCTTGGCCGCCTTCGACAAGCCCTTCTTGCGCAGCCAGTCGATGGCCTTTTCCATATCGCCGCCGCTCTCGGTGAGCGCCGCCTTGCAATCCATCATGCCGGCGCCGGTCTTGTCGCGCAGCTCCTTGACCATACTCGCGCTGATTGTCGTCATCTCGAATCCTCTTGGGCCTCGCTGGGCCTAGTCAGCATCCAGCGCGGCATTGATCGGTCGGAGGCTCGGAGCGGCTAGGCCGCCTCCGACTCGCTTAGCTTCTTGGCCGCCGCCACCCAACCGTCGCGCGCGATGCGACCCTTCAGATTGAGCGTGCGGTCGAGCGCTTCCGTATTCTCTGCGTCCAGGTCGGCGACCTGCCAGTAGTGATAGACTCCGGCATCGTTGAGGCGCTGCTCGAGCTTGGCATTGATGCCCGGCAGGCGCTTGAGATCGTCGGCCTCGCCACGCGGCGCATCGATGCCCGTAAAGCCGGTCTTGCCAGGCTCCACCGGCAGCTCCTCGCTCGGAGGCGTCTCGGAGGCGCCAATATCCTTGCCGGCGCCGGCCTGACCGCGCTCGATGCCGTCGATCGCCGCGCGGGCCACCAGATCGCAATAGAGCGTAATGGCGCGGCCGGCGTCGTCGTTGCCGGGAACGACGAAGTCGATGCCGTCCGGGTCGCAGTTGGTATCCACCACAGCGACGATCGGAATGCCGAGCTTCTTGGCCTCGGCGATGGCGATCTGCTCCTTGTTGGTGTCGATCACGAACAGCAGGTCGGGCAGGCCGCCCATCTCCTTGATGCCGCCCAGCGACTTGTTGAGCGTGTCGCGGTCGCGCGTGAGCTGCAGGATCTCCTTCTTGGTGCGACCCTTGGCTTCGCCGGCCAGCAGCTCCTCGAGTTGCTTCAGGCGGCGGATCGACTGGGAGATGGTCTTCCAGTTGGTCAGCGTGCCGCCGAGCCAGCGGTGATTGATGAAATATTGCGCTGAGCGCTTGGCGGCGTCGGCGATGCCCTCGGACGCCTGCCGCTTGGTGCCGACGAACAGCACGCGGCCGCCGCCGGCCACCACGTCGCTGACCTTGACGAGAGCCTGGTGCAGCAGCGGCACCGACTGTGCGAGATCGATGATGTGAATGTTGTTGCGGGCGCCGAAGATAAAGGGCGCCATTTTCGGATTCCAGCGATGGCTTTGATGGCCGAAATGGCAGCCAGCTTCCAGCAGCTGACGCATGGTGAAGGCGGGGAGCGCCATGGACGTATTCCTTTTCCGGTTGAACCTCCGCGGAACCGTGAGAAGGCCGTTGCCGATTTGGCAGCCGGCCCACCGGAGCGCCTGGCGGGGCTTTCAATCCGCCGAGCACGAGATGATCCCGCGTGTGGGATGGCGCGTGTGTAGTGGCTCCACGCTGCAATGGCAAGGCGGATCGGGGCGCGACCGCGACCTCACAAGCGGTGTGAACTGATCGAAATTAGCCCTAGACAAATCGTCACATTTGGTCGATAATCAAACCAATGAGCATATTTTGTATACCCAGTTTGTAGCGGGATTTGGCATCGTGTCCAAGCGTGATGTCGCAACCGAATTGATTTTCCGGCTGCCCGGCCTCGAGCGGCTATGGACAGTCACCAAGGGACGGCCCGAAGTCGTCATAGCTGTGCTGGACGGGCCTGTGGATGCGGCCTCTGTGGCCGTTCACAACACGCTGACACCCAGTGGCGCCGTCGAGCACGGCACCCATGTCCATTCGATTATCTCCGGCTCGGGTGACGCTGCAGTGCCGGGCCTGGCGCCCGGCTGCACCACCATTTCCATCCCAATCTTCAATGCCGAAGCCCAACAGATTTGCACTCAAGAGGAACTTGCGGCCGGCATCCGCACCGCACTCGAACGGCACGCCAACATCATCAATATCAGCGCCTCCCAGCAGACCGACCTGTTGTCGCTCTCGCATGACCTGAGCGACGCCCTGCAGGCCGCCGCCAACTCCGATGCGCTGGTGGTGGCCGCCGCCGGCAACCAGGGCTGCGCCTGCGACACCATTCCGGCCTCGGTCGCCGGCGTGTTGGCGGTCGGCGATGGAGGTGCCTGGCGGCTGGCTGGTGAGGTCCACACGCTATGATCACTTCATCATTTCGTCGGGCTCCGTTCCGCCCACCGCGGCAGCCGGCGCAGGCGTCGGCGTCGGGCTCACATTCGTTCCCGACCCCAATCACACTTGGAAGCCTCAATAGTCGGGCCACGCGGCAACCATAGCCGCGGCACAATTCGACCCTAGCGTGCGTTGCTCTTCACAACACGTCGAGGAACTCCCATGCCGCAGCTCACGCTCTATCACGCCGCGCCGTCACGCTCCTCGGTGGTGCACTGGATGCTCGAGGAGCTGGGCGAGCCCTACGATACGCGCATCCTCAACCTGAAGGTCGGCGACCATCGCAAGCCCGAGTACCTGGCCATCAATCCGATGGGCAAGGTGCCGGCCGTCAAACATGGCGACACGGTCATCACCGAGGTGTCCGCCATTTGCACCTATCTGGCCGATGCCTACCCCAAGTCCGGCCTTGCCGTGCCGATCGGCGATGCGCGCCGCGGCCCCTACCTGAAGTGGCTGTTCTTCCAGCCGAGCTGCCTGGAGCCCGCCATCATGGATCGCGCCTACCCGCGCAAGGAGGCCGCGCCCACAACCGCGCTCGGCTATGGCGACTACGACAGGGTGATGGACGTGCTGGCCAAAGCCACCGGCGCGGCGAGCCCCTACCTGCTCGGCGAGCAGTTTACGGCCGCCGACGTGGTGATCGGCTCCGGCCTGCGCTGGGGCATGATGTTCAAGCTGATCCCCGAACGCCCCGAGTTTACCGCCTACGTCGGTCGCCTCAGTGAGCGCCCCGCCCTGAAGCGCGCCACCGAGAAGGATGCCCGGCTGCAGAAGGAGCAGCAGGGCTAACCCTCGTCCATCCGGTCGGTCGACGCGCGGGTCAAGTTGACGGCATAATTGGCCCCATGAGCCGCCGGCGAAGCCGCACGTCCAGCCTTCCAGCACCCTACCTCAGGCGCGTCTGGCTCGATGCTGCGCTGGTATCCGAGCCCAACGACTATCCCTTTTGCCTGCCATTCCTGCGCAGTGGATTTGGACTTGCGTTCGACCGCGCCATCACTGTCATCGTCGGGGAGAACGGCACCGGCAAATCGACCCTGCTGGAGGGCGTTGCCGTGCTGGCCGGCTATGACGAGGCCGGCGGCGGCAAGGGCTACATGCCTGTTGACCATTCGCGCGCCATAGAGGCGACTGGCGGCCGTCTGGCGCTGGCCTTGAAAGCGGCGTGGCTACCGAAAATCACCAACGGCTGGTTCTTCAAGGCGGAGAGCTTCTTCTCCGTTGCGCGCTATCTCGATGAGGCTGCCCTCGATGATCCATTGGGTGGGCCGCCGCCCGATTTCCTTTCGCATTCGCACGGCGAGGGATTCCTGCGCTTCTTTGAAGAACGCTGTCAGCGGCAAGGAATTTTCATCTTCGATGAGCCCGAGTCCGCACTTTCGCCATCGCGCCAGATCGAGTTTCTGAAGCTGCTGCACCGCATGGATCGATCTGGTCACTGCCAAGTCATCATGGCCACCCATTCACCGCTTCTGATGGCTTATCCGGGTGCACGATTGCTGGGCCTGACGAAGCACGCTCTGGCGGACACAACGTTGCAGGCGACAGACCACTACCGATTGATGCGCGAGTTCTGCGCCGATCCGGCAACATTCGTAGATGCGATACTGGAAGACTAGAGGCGGATACCCCATTGCGCCGGGCGATCAGTTCACGCCGCTCACCTTGCGCTGCACACGCTCGTCGAAGCGGGCGACGTTGACCACCACACGCTGGTGCGTGCCGTCACCGATCGTCTCGCGCTCGTCGCGAGCTTCCACGCGGAACGAAATGGTGCGGCCGTCGATGCCCGTCACCTCGGCGGTTGCCGTCACCCGCAGACCAACAGGCGTCGCCGCGAAATGGCGCACGTCGAGGTGAATGCCGAGGCTCTGATGCCCAGCCGGCAACAGATGCTCGACGGCCGCCAGCGCCGCGGCTTCGATGACATTGATCATCACCGGGGTCGCCAACACGGCAATCCGCCCGGAGCCGACCCGCGGCGCCGTGTGCTCCGGTCCCACGACAATCTCGGCTGTGCCGGTCAGACCAGGGCGAACGGCGCTAAGATCAAGCATAGGGACTCACCGTGACGGCGCGCAGGGCGCCTCACGTTAGCACGGATGGCCGCCGCCCCTGCAGGCAGGGCAACTGCTAGCGTTTGCCGGTCTGCCGCGCCTTGCGCGCCGCGTACTTGCGGTCGCGCTCGGCCTTGCGCTCAGCCGCCTCGGCCGCGTCGCGGATCACCTTCTCGACGGCGGCACGACGCTCACGCGCCTCGCGCTCGACCTTCTCGATGGCCTCGCGCGCCGCACGCTCCTCGGCCTCCTTGGCCCTGCGCTCTGCCTTTTCCGCCTCGCGGACCTGGCGCGCCTCGGCGATCGCCAGGCGCTCCTCGCGCCGCTTCACGACCTCCGGGTCGTCCGCCGCCGGCCGCGCCTTGAATTTCTCCAGAATGGCTTGCCGTGCTTTGGCGGCTCGCTCCAAACGCTCGTTCAGGTCTTGCCCCTTGAATCCGCTCATGAAACCTTTCTCTGTTGCTTAACGCGCAACGCGCCGGGACGCTCAAACGCTCCCGCCCGTCGTCTATTTGGCTGATTGGCAGCACCGGCGGTTGCCGGCGGCCCGGATAACGGCACTCACTTAAGGCGTCCGTCGCGCCGGCGCAATGGGCGGATTGGCTCAGCCCTGTCGCTGACCAGCCTTTTTCCACGCCTGCGCGCCAGCGCTGCGCGTCCACCCGCAATCAACGCTTCTGTTCGCGCAGGACTTTGCGCATGACGTCACCGACGACGGTCGGCAGCTCTTCGCGCAGTTGCCGTACTTCCGTCTCGACCCGATCCAGGCGCCCCTCGACCTTGTCGAGCCGACCATCCACCCTATCGAAGCGGCCATCCACCGCGTCGAACCGGCCGGTGGTCAGAGTTTGAAAATTCAGCAAATCCCGGTGGACGGCCCGCACTTGCTGGGTGAGGAAGCCGAACCCGCCTTCCAACTCGCCGACCCGGCGCTTCAGGTCGCGAATTTCGCCTTCAACATCCATTGGCACCTCAACCTCGTCGACCGCGTGAGAACAATAGCAGAACACACTTGGCTGTGCACGGCGTGCTCCCCCGATCCCTAGCCCGATGCAATCTCGTCGTAGCCGCGGCCGAGAAACTGCAAGAGGCAGAAGCCGTTGCCGAAGGGATCAGCGAGATGGGCGATGCGTCCCCACGTGTGCGTGGTCACGGGATCGTCGAGCGTCGCGCCTGCTGCGAGCGCCCGCTCGACAGCGGCGTCGACATCGGCGACCACGAAATCAAGATGCACCGGTGTCCAATGCCGAGCGTAGCGGCGGCTTTCCCCACTGGCCTGGCTCACCATCGAACCGGCCGGCTTGACCAGCAGATAGAACGGCACCGCGCCGCCCACCAGCTCGACACCGCCGGCGCCAAACCGCCGGCCGACCTTCAGATCCAACAGCGCCGTATAGAAGGCCGTTGCCCGCTGCAGATCATCGACGTCGATGTTGACCAGGATGCCGGGTGTCATTGATGCTCCGTCCTGCGTCGCCTGATCTTTGCGACAGTCGCGCCAACCAATAGAGCCAAACCATACACCACGCTGCTCGCGGCAAATCCGGCGAACAGCGCACTCCTGTCCAGGGATCGAATGGCGCTGTCGTGTCCACCCCAGATGAGGAGCGCATAGTTGTAGTGAAACGTCGCCGACGCCAATGCGGCACCCACCGTGCAGGACAGCAAACCGACCGCTGCGACCCGCCGGTACTTGGGCACGACCAGAACAGCGAGCATGCCGCACAAGGCGATCGGGCCCAGCGTCGCCAGCAGCCAGAACAGATCGCGATACATCCGGTTGCTGGAAATCTCGACGGCCCAGGATCCCATCAGTCGACCTTCACCCGGCATGTTGGCCGAAGGGCGGCTGCTTCACGTCGGCGCAATGCCGCTTTCGCCCAGGCGCAGCAGCAGGGCTTGCAGGATAAGCCGCTGGCCTTTCAGGATCTTGCGCGCGGCCTGTGCGGGCGTGAACCACTCGGCGCGATCGACCTCGGGGAATTCGCCCATGTGGCCCGAGCGCGGCGGCCATTCCATGGCAAACGTGTTGCTCTTCAGGCCGGCGGGGTCGAAGTCGCCCTCGACCGCCCACGCGTCGACGGTCTTGGCGGTCGACTGCCGGAACGAGCCGAGCGCGACCGCCTCGCCGTCGAGCCGCCCGCCGGTTTCCTCAGCGAACTCACGCCGGGCTGCGGCCAGCGGCTCCTCACCCGCCTCGTAGACCCCCTTGGGAATGCTCCACGCGCCCTCGTCCTTCTTTGCCCAGTACGGGCCGCCCGGATGCACCAGCAGCACCTCGACGCCACCTTGCCGGCGGCGATACAGCACGATGCCTGCGCTACGTTGGGGCATGGGATCATGAGATGCGGGCCGCTCTTCCTGTCAAGCGGGGCCGGTCACCACGCGGGCGAACCTCACCTCAAGCAACGGGTTGGAAATCGGCCGCATGTTAGCCTCGCCTCGGCTTGCTTGTGCAAGGGAGCGACAGATGAATCTCAGGAAGGGCCTGGCGGATGCCCGCGCGAGGTGGGCGCCCCTGACGTTGTACGGCAAGTTCGAACACGTCTGCATCCTGATCCTCAATGCGTTCATCGCCCTGATCATCGCATTCACGATCTGGAACCTGGCCTTGAAAATCGTGGCCAGCGTGCTGACCAGCGCTCTCGACCCGACGGACTACGCCGTCTTCCAGGCGCTGTTCGGCATGATCTTCACGGTCATCATCGCGCTCGAGTTCAAACGCTCCCTGCTTGTGCTGGCCGAGCGTGTCGACAGCGTCGTGCAGGTGCGCGCGGTGCTGCTGATCGCGCTGCTGGCGGTGGTGCGCAAGCTCATCATCCTGGACCTGAGGTCGACCGACGCGCTGCAGCTCCTGGCGCTGGCCGCCGCCATCCTGGCGCTGGGCGCTACCTACTGGATGGTGCGCGACCAGGACCGCCGGCACACCGAGGCCAAGGCCGCGGCAGCAGCGGCAAGAAAGGGTTAGGCATCGCGCATCCTCTGCGCGCCCCCCTACTGCGCCTTGCCTTTCTCTTGCGCCTTGACCTCCGCGAACCTGGCGAGCGCGCGTTTGAACTTGTCGTCGAACAGCCACATGGCGTCGAGGATCTCGCGATAGTTCGCCGAGGTTTTCGCCCGGTCCGCCTTGCCGAAGGTGAAGATGGAGTTGTTGCGCAGATAGCCCATGATGCGCGGGTCGGAGACGCGATAGGCCGCGAAGTTGCCGGACGCCAGCGCCGCGCGTGTCGGCGTGGGCACGATCTGGATCAGCTCGAACAGCTTCATCTGGTCGATCTGATCGGGCAGCATCTTCACGATCGCCGGGATCTGCGCGAACAGGTCGGCGTGCGCGTTCATCAGCCCGTTGCGCACGCCGGTCCAATGGTTGTAGCGCTGGTCGCCCTTGCCGACGCGCGCCATCTCTTTGGCGTCGCGCGCAACCAGGGCAGGATCGAGCGCCGTGACCTTGGGCAGGATCGCCGCCCACGCGCGTTGCCCCTTGCGATCCTCCGCCACGCCAGTCTGGAAGCTGCCCTTGTATTCGTTGGAGCGAGCATTGCCGATGTTCTGCCGGCCGTTGGTCTCGGCGAAGAACATGCCCAGGCTGATGCGGGCCGCCGCGTCGGCGGTCGCGGCATCGAGGCCCTTGGCGCGCGCGATGACACGCGCAAGATCGACCACGTCCTTGAACGGCGTCTCTGAGGCCTGCGCGTAGTTGGGCGGCGTCTCCATGGTGTGCAACAGCGCCCTGTACTCTTCGATCAGCGGCTCGATGGCCGCATCGAAGTAGGCCGGTGGTACGTTGAACTTGTTGGGCCGGCCGATGCGCGAGGGCTGCACGTCGGTCAGGTCCTTGTAGGTCGACATCACCTGCAGGCGCCCCAGATAGAGCGCCTGCCCCGGCTTGTCGGGCAGCGCCTGCTTGCCGTCGATCTGCCCCCGCCGCTCCGCCAGCACCTCCTTGAAGTCGCGCACGGCCTTGTCATAGACGGCGACCGCCGCCGCCTGTTCCTTGGTGAGGGCAGCGGATTGGGCGGCGGCGGGTGTTGCGACGCCAATACTGCCGGTGCCCGCAAGTAGGCCGAGGGCTAGGACGGCGACGATTGAGAAAGGTGAGGTCAGGGGCATGGCGGCAAGAATAGCACGAGCCACTACGCTTTGCCCAAGCGGAGGGCTGGATCCTCGGACCAAGTCCGAGGATGACGTCGAGTGCGTGGCTCACGGTGCGCAAATGTCATGCTCAGGCTTGTCCCGAGCATCCATCGCGCCGCATACTCCGTACGCCCAAGGTGCGCGCAGCTACTGGACCTACATCCTCGCCAGCAAGCCGCGTGGCACTCTCTACATCGGTGTCACCAACGGGCTGATCAGACGCGTCGAGCAACACCGCGCGGGCAAGGGCTCAGCCTTTACCCGCAAGTACGGCGTGCACATGCTGGTCTGGTACGAGGAGTTCACCACGGCCCGCCAGGCGATCCAGCGCGAAAAGACACTCAAGCACCATGACCGCGCGTGGAAGATCAACCTGATCGAGCGCACCAATCCGCACTGGGTCGACCTGTATCCCACGCTGCCAGGTATCGCGCCTCTTCCCGCGCTCTTCAGTTGCGGAGCGCTGGATCCTCGCACCAAGTCCGAGGATGACCGTTGAGTGCGTGGCTCGCGGTGCGCAAATGTCATGCTCGGGCTTGTCCCGAGTATCCATCGAGCCGCATACTCCGCACGCCACACTCTCCGCGGGCCGCACCAACACGACGGCCCCACAATTGTCATCCTCGGGCTTGTCCCGAGGATCCACCGAACAACGTTTTCCGCAGCTGAGGATCAGACTCCGGACATCTGTCGTCGGCTCTCCCGGGACCTGCAACAGTCTCGGCTTCCCTGCTCCCATTTCTCGACACGCGCGCAGAATCGGCGCACCGGTTTTCGAGCTCAGTGTGCTGCTTAATACATTTTGGGGGACATGCATGGACCGGCGACTTCTTCCACTCGTTGTCGCGTCGTGTCTGATCTTAACAGCCGCAGGCGCCCGCGCCGACGGCCCGGCGCCTGCCTACAGGGCCGCACCCGTCTCGCAAGTCACGAACTGGACCGGATTCTACGGCAACGCCGGCGTCGGCTACGGCCTGTGGGACGCGCAGACGACCACAGACGCACCCGGACGCTGCGTGTCGTGCGCGGCGACGGATCACTCAGGCAGGGGTTGGCTGGGCGAGTTCGGCCTCGGCTACGACCGCCAGGTCAGCGACAGGATCGTGGCCGGCGTGCTGTTCAACTACGACGTCTCCGACATGCTGGGCAGAACCAGCGACGCGGTGTTCACGACGGGCGACTCCCGCAACGACTGGACCTGGTTTCTTGGCGCCCGCCTCGGCTGGCTGATGACGCCGGACATCCTCAACTATTGGAGTGTCGGCTACACGCGAACGCACTTCACAGGGTCGACTCTGCGCAACAGCTATACCGGCGACGAACTGCCGAATGGGGCGCATCTGGCAAGCTACGAGGCCAGCGGCTGGTTCCTCGGCGGCGGCCTGGAAGTGGCCATGCACAGGGGATGGTTCTGGCGCAGCGAGGTCCGCTATGCGGACTACAGCAAGGACGCGCGCGCCGAAACCGGCATCTCGCCCGTCTTCCAGCTGAACTTCGACCCCGTGGTGATGACCGCCACTAGCCAGCTCGTCTACAAGTTCGACTGGGGCCGTTGATACCAGGGCGCGGCGTGCCTTACTCGGCCGCCTGACGCTTGCTGCGCTGCGGGCGCCGGCCCAGCAGCTCCTTGAGGTACTGACCGGTGTAGCTTTCCTTCACCTTGGCGACGTCCTCGGGCGTGCCCTGGGCGACGATGCGGCCGCCGCCGTCGCCGCCTTGGGGGCCCATGTCGATCACCCAGTCGGCGGTCTTGATGACTTCCAAGTTGTGCTCGATCACCACCACGGTGTTGCCGGCGTCGGCCAGCTCGTGCAGCACCTCGAGCAGCTTGGCGACGTCGTGGAAGTGCAGGCCCGTCGTGGGCTCGTCCAGGATGTAGAGCGTGCGGCCCGTGGCGCGGCGTGACAGCTCCTTGGCAAGCTTGATGCGCTGCGCCTCGCCGCCCGACAGCGTGGTGGCCTGCTGGCCGATGTGGATGTAGCCAAGGCCGACGCGCGCCAGCGTCTCCAGCTTGTCGCGGATCGAGGGCACGGCCTTGAAGAACTCCGCGCCCTCCTCCACCGTCATGTCCAGCACGTCGGCGACCGACTTGTCCTTGAACTTAACTTCGAGCGTCTCGCGGTTGTAGCGCTTGCCCTTGCAGACGTCGCAGGTGACATACACATCGGGCAGGAAGTGCATCTCGATCTTGATGACGCCGTCGCCCTGGCAGGCCTCGCAGCGCCCGCCCTTGACGTTGAACGAGAAGCGGCCCGGCTGATAGCCGCGCGCTTTGGCCTCCGGCAGGCCGGCGAACCAATCGCGGATCGGCGTGAAGGCGCCGGTGTAGGTGGCGGGGTTCGACCGCGGCGTGCGGCCGATCGGCGACTGGTCGATGTCGATCACCTTGTCCAGGTGCTCCAACCCCTCGATGCGGTCGTGCTCGCCAGGGTGCTCGCGTGCGTTGTTGAGCCGCCGCGCCACCGCCTTGTAGAGCGTGTCGATCAGCAGGGTGGACTTGCCGCCGCCTGACACGCCGGTGATGCAGGTGAGCAGGCCGAGCGGCACCTCGGCCGTGACGTTCTTGAGGTTGTTCTCGCGCGCGCCGACCACCTTTAGGGATTTGCCGTTCGGCTTGCGCCGCTGCTTCGGCATCGGGATCTGGCGCACTCCGGTCAGGTACTGGCCGGTGATGCTGTCGGCACTGGCCATGATTTCGTCGGGCGTGCCTTGCGCCACAACGTGACCCCCGTGGATGCCCGCGCCGGGGCCGATGTCCACCACGTGGTCGGCGGTGAGGATGGCGTCCTCGTCGTGCTCGACCACGATCACCGTGTTGCCGATGTCGCGCAGGTGCTTGAGCGTCTCCAGCAGGCGGGCGTTGTCGCGCTGGTGCAGGCCGATGGAGGGCTCGTCCAGCACGTACAGCACGCCGGTCAACCCCGAGCCGATCTGCGAGGCCAGCCGGATGCGCTGGCTTTCGCCGCCCGACAGGGTGCCGGACGCGCGCGACAGCGTGAGATAGTCGAGCCCGACGTCCACCAGAAATTGCAGCCGCTCGCGGATCTCCTTCAGGATGCGGACGGCGATCTCGTTCTGCTTCTTGTTGAGCTTCTTCGGCAGCTCGGCGAACCAATCGTTGGCGGCGCGGATCGACATATCCGTCACCTGGCCGATGTGCAGCCCGTCGATCTTCACGGCCAGCGCCTGTGGCTTCAGGCGATAGCCGCCGCACGCGTCACACGGATGCGCGTCCTGGTAGCGCGACAGCTCCTCCTTCACCCAGTCGCTGTCGGTCTCGCGGAAGCGGCGCTCGACGTTGTGGATCACACCCTCGAACGACTTGGAGTTCTTGTACTTGCGGACACCGTCCTCGTAGGTGAACTCCACCTCCTCCTCGCCGGTGCCGTACAGGATGGCGTCCTGCACCTTCTTCGGCAGCTTGCTCCACGGCGTCGTCATCGACACCTTGAAGTGCTTGGCCAGCGCATCGAGCGTCTGCTCGTAGTAGGGCGAAGTGCTGCCGGTCTTCGCCCAGGGGTAGACGGCACCCTCCTTCAGGCTCAGCGTGTGGTCCGGCACCACCAGGTCGGCCTCGAAGCGCATCTCGGTGCCGAGGCCGTCGCACTTCGGGCAGGCGCCGGCCGGCGCATTGAAGGAGAACAGCCTGGGCTCGATCTCCTCGATGGTGAAGCCGGACACCGGACAGGCGAAACGCGCCGAGAAGGTAATGCGCTCGTGGGTTTCGTTCTTGTTCTTGAGCACCTCCTTCTCTGCCGCGGCGACCTTCCCCCTCTCCCCGCTTGCGGGAAGAGGGCTGGGGTGAGGGGCAGCCTCAGACGATGGCGTTTGCTTCAGCCCCTCACCCCGACCCTCTCGTCGTGCTGGAAGCACGCCTTCGGCATGACGTGCACGGGCAGAGGGGGAAGCAAGCGGCTTGTCGGCGAACTCGGCGATGGCAACGCCGTCCGCCAGCTCCAGGGCCGTCTCGAAGCTATCCGCTAGGCGCGTAGCCACGTCCTTGCGCCCCCTTTCATCGCCCGCCTTCGGCAGGACCAGGCGGTCCACCACCACGTCGATGTCGTGCTTGTATTTCTTGTCGAGCTTGGGCGCTTCGGCGATCTCGTAGAACGCCCCGTTGACCTTGACGCGCTGGAAGCCCTTCTTCTGCAGCTCGGCCAGCTCCTTCCTGTACTCGCCCTTCCTACCGCGCACGATCGGCGCCAGCAGGTAGAGCCGCATGCCCTCGGGCAGCGCCAGCACCCGGTCCACCATCTGCTGCACGGTCTGGCTCTCGATCGGCAGGCCGGTGGCGGGCGAGTACGGCACGCCGACCCGCGCAAACAGCAGGCGCAGGTAGTCGTAGATCTCAGTCACCGTGCCGACGGTGGAGCGCGGATTCTTCGAGGTGGTCTTCTGCTCGATGGAGATGGCCGGGGACAGCCCGTCGATATGGTCGACGTCGGGCTTCTGCATCATCTCCAGGAACTGGCGCGCGTAGGCCGACAGACTCTCTACGTAGCGCCGCTGCCCCTCGGCATAGATGGTGTCGAACGCCAGCGACGACTTGCCCGAGCCCGACAGCCCCGTGAACACGATCAACGCGTCGCGCGGGATCTCCAGATCGACATTCTTCAGGTTGTGCTCGCGGGCCCCGCGGACGTGAATGGTGCGGTGGGCCTCGCCCACGGAACCAGCCGCGCGGGGGGCGGGCTTGCCGGCCTTGCTCATGTCGGGACGGGTCTACCGCAAAGGGGACGTGGCGGCAACGTTCCGGCAACCTTGTGCACGGCAGCCCTGCAGGTTCGTGTGACACCTGCGCTGGCCGCAAAACTGGTGCAGCTACAGCGCATTACCGATTCCTAATATTGTCCGCGACGAGCGATTGCTCAAGCGTCGCAGCCACAATTGAGTGCCGTGCCGGGCTCGATTGACTGGAGGTGGCGATGTTCGAGCGCTTTCGTCGTGGCTGGGGCATCGCCAAGACCAGCTGGTCGGTGCTCAAGCAGCATCCGAGGCTGCTGGTATTCCCAATCATTTCAGGGGCAGCGCTGATCGTTCTGGTCGGGGCGATCGGAGCCTCGGTGTATCTGGGCCGCGCGCACATGGCGGCGCTGCTGGAGTTCCTGAAACGGGACAACCCGCACGACCCGATCGTGTACGCCGTGGCATTCGTGTTCTACTTCGTGTGCTCCTTCATCGTCATCTTCTTCAATGCGGCGCTCGTGTTTTGCGCCATGCAGGCATTCGCGGGCAGGCCGCCGTCGCTGCGGGCTGGTCTTGCCACCGCGGCCGGCAGGCTGCCGCAGATCCTCGGCTGGACCTTGGTGGCTGCCACCGTCGGCGTGCTGCTCAATGCGCTGCAGAATACCCTGCGGAACAGGCTGGGTTTTATCGGAGCGTTCCTCGGCGGGCTGTTCGAGTTCAGCTGGGCGGTGACGACCTACTTCGTCGTGCCGGTCGTCGTGGCCGACGGCCTCGGCCCGATTGCAGCGGTGAAGCGGTCGGCGGAGATCCTGAAACAGACCTGGGGAGAGTCGATCGGCGGTGCGGCCGGCCTTGGCCTCATCTCGTTTGCCGCGTCCCTGCCGGCCTTCGTTGCGTTCGCCCTGGCGGGGGCGTCGGGAGGCAAAGGTGCCGCTGTGGCCACCATCGCGATTGCAGCCCTCTACCTGATTGGGGTGTTCATCGTATTTGCCACGCTCGGTGCGATCTTCCGGACCGGCGCCTACATCTACGCCACCACCGGCAAAGCGCCCTCCTCGATGGACCCGCAGCTGCTGCAGGCGAGCTTTAGCAAAAAGGATTGAGTCATTGAGGGCCGGTCTCAACCCGGCGCACCCCTTCGGTTTTTAAGAAGGTCGCTCACACTTGGAAACAGCCGCCTGGTTCCTGCTCTCCAACTTCACGATCAATCTGCTGGTCATTGGACTGATCGCGTCCGGGATTTCCCTGCTCCGCTGGCCGCGGCCATGGTCAAGCGCCGCTGTGGTGGAGGCATTGCTGTCCTACTTCGTGCTGTTCTCGATCGGCGTCTCCTACGTGCTGAACTTCGTCATGCACGTATTGTTCAGCGAGATGACCGCCGGCTTCGTCGGCTGGGCAGACAGCCCGTTCCAGAAGGAGGTCGGCTTCGCCAGTCTTGGCTTTGCGCTGCTGGGCTTCCTCGCCTTCCGCGGAAGTTTCGACATGCGCCTCGCCGCCGTGCTCGGCCCCTCGGTCTTCCTATGGGGCGCCGCTTTGGTGCACCTGCGCGACATGATGTCGGCCGCCAACTATGCGCCCGGCAATGCCGGCGCCGTCTTCTACACCGACATCTTCGTTCCCATCATCGGCCTCACTCTCGTCTGGTTGCAGCACCGGCTTGGCCAAGACTTCGCGCAGCGTGCGCGCCGGACCGGCGGTCCCGTCGCGTTAACGTGGGCGCGCATCGACCAGCGGTTATTGTTTGTTTTCCAATAGCTTACGATCTGAGCGAGCCCCGGCCGGGAACCTTGGCCTTGGGCGATGGTTCTTTATGCCGAGCAATCGCCAACAGCGCGAAGGTCAAAAGGCATGAATATCGCACTGCCCTGGCACGAATTCGCGGCACCGAGCCCGCAGCGGGATCACAACGGGGACTTCGTAGACTCCGTTCTGATCCGCAAGCTGCGCAACTTCGGTTCGCTTTCCGACGAGGAAAAGCGGGTTCTGGGCAGCCTGGTCATTGAAACGCAGGATGTCCCGGCACGCGAGGACATGGTGAGCGAAGGCGATCGTCCCACGCATTCCTGTGTGCTGCTCGACGGTCTCGCCTGCCGTTACAAGATGACCACCGATGGTCAGCGGCAGATCCTGGCTTTCCAGTTTCCCGGCGACATTTCCGATCTGAACAGCTTCGTGCTCAAGGTCATGGACCACAGCATCGGCGCAGTGACGGACTGCCAAATCGGCATCATCCCGCACGCCAAGCTGCATGACATCACGGCCAACCACCCGCATCTGACGCGGCTGCTGTGGCGCGACACGCTCGCCGACAGCTCCAAGTTCCGTGAATGGATGGTCGGCATTGGCCGGCGCTCGGCGCGCGCCCGCGTCGCCCACCTGCTGTGCGAAATGCTGATCCGCTGCAAGGCCGTCGGCCTGTGCGAGGGCTACAGTTACGAGCTGCCCGTGACTCAGTCCGATCTTGCCGACTGCCTCGGCATGTCTCTGGTGCACATCAACCGTATACTACAACGGCTGCGCGCCGAGGGCCTGATAACGCTCGCCGGCGGCACGGTCACGATCCAGGACTGGCAGCAGCTCAGCCAGATCGCGGGCTTCGATGCCGGATACCTGCACTTCGGCAACCATCACCTGTTCGCGTAGAGCCCGGCTCACGTATTGTCCGTCGAGGCCACGAACTTGTCGTCCTCCTGCGCGCGGCGCTCGAAGGACAGGAAATCGTAGTAGCCGCAGCGGCCGCCGGGATAGCTGCGGCACACGGATGGGCGCGCCGCGTAAATCGTGCAGCAACGCTTCTCGGTGTCGAAAAACGTGCAGATGCGGCCGAAATGCTGGTCGGCCTTGCGGCGGATGGAATACTTGCGGCCGTGCCGCTCGGCCGTGAACTTGGCCTTGGCCTGCTCGAAGGTCAACTCGAAATGCTTGGCCAGCCGCTCGACGTCCCGCTTGTCGAGGGCGATCAGCGGGTAGGAGCAGCAGTAGCCGGGGCACTTCTTACAGTTATACATCGCTGGCGATCTCGGTTCGCTCTCCGATAGCACGGATTCGTGCCCTGCACATCGGCAGGCGACGTCGCGCCGATCCTCAAGATGCATACCAATAAGGCTCGAGTCGGCGACTACTGCACCATCGGCCCCTGCCGCCGGCTGTGGTCAGTTGTCGGCCGACTGCATGATGGACAGCGCCTCATTCGTGGCGGCGCGGCGGCGGCCGTCGTACTTGGCGAGTACGCCGCGTGCCTGGGCGACCACCGCATCGGCAACCGCCGCCTGACCTTCGGCAGTCGGATGGAACGCGCCCGAGTAGATGCTGGCCAGCAGCAGCTGGACCCACGAGAAGGTCTGCGTCTTCAGCACGTTCTGCAGCAGCGACTGCGAGACATGGAAGTGGCCCGTCAGAAACGCATCGTTGGGGGTGCGGAACCAGCGTTGCCGCGGAGCATAGGCACGCCACTCGGACGGGTTGAACGGCTCCCAACGTCCGTCAACCTTGCGTGGCAGGCGCATCTCGTCGGCCATGTTCCAGGGAGCATCGCTGAAGCTGGCGCAGATGCCGCGACCCAGGAACGCCTTGCGATGGGCGTCCACGAAGGTCCAGCTGTACTGCCGCGCACTGTCGCGCATGACGTTGTTGAGACGCTCGCCCAGCACGCCGCCCTCGCGGGCCTTGGCCTCGCTCAGCGCGAAATCCGGCAGCACGTCCATGCCGGTGCGTCCGTCTGGACAGACGGACTTGCCGTCGCCGAGCGTCGCCATCGGTGGGTAGCCGACCATGACGATGCGGTCGGACTCAGGCCACGGCACGTGCAAGAGGTTGTGCAACGCGCGATTGACCGACTTTACGCGATCATCGAGCACGTCGAGCAGGTTGCCGGCCTCGGCAAAACCGTGCACCTGCCCGAACCAGCCGCCGAGACTGCGCAGCATGGAGGTGTCGGACAGCACGGCGTTGGCCACGAGGCGCGAGAAGCCGACGTCGTTGCCGCCAATCGACAGGAAGATCAGGTCGATCTTGCGCGCGTAGTCGCCGTCGCATTTCTTGAGCACCAGGCCGCCCTGCAGGTCTGGCACCTTGCCATTGATGTGGTAGGCCTCCGGGAGGTCGTAGTCGGGTGCTTCGCGACCGGCGCATTGCGCCTCGGCCAGCGCGGAGATTTGCGACAGCTCGGGCGGGTTGGGCACCCATTCGTGGCCCTTGTAGCGCAGGAACAGCCCGAACACCGTCTCCGCACCCGAGCACGCCACGCCGACGTAGGTGACGGCGCGGTGCGGATCCTCGATGGCGAGCTGCAGGGCCGCGCGCAACTGATGCGAATAGAGGGATCGGTGGCAGGCCTGATCCTGCCAGCGCGCGTTCTCCTCGATGAAGCGCTTGTCGCCGATGGCACGCCAGTCGCCGATGCGGGCCGGATAGCCGGCCAGGGTGGCGTCATAGTCGGCAGCTCGATCGGTAGAGAACCGCACCGGCACGTCCGGATTGCCCTCGCCGGAAGCATAGCTGTCGCCCATGCCGACGATGAACAGATCGGTGATCTGCACGATGATCTCGCCAATCTGCCGCCCGCCGATCTCGACCGTCACCCAGGCGCCGCCCGGATAAGGAATGTCGAGTTGCACCGGCGTGTCGCAGGGCAGGGTGACGGCCCCGCCGCGCACGCCCTTGCCCGCCGGCTTGGTCAACCAGGTGCAATCGACGGTTTGCGAGTCCTCGAGCCCCTCCATGCTGGCCAGGATGGTGTGGCTCTTGGGGCGCAGATAGTCGCCGCGCTCACGGCAACCGTACGTGTTGCGCTCGCGGTCCCAGCAGGTCTTGGCGAACATGGTCGCGCTCCACCCGTCCGCGTGGCGCTCGGCCAGCAGGCGCTCGGCCGCCAGCACTGGGCTCTTGCGCTCGGCCTCGGTCAGGCTCATCCAGGTCGCGCGATGCACTTCGGTGTCGGCGGGATCGAGGAAGAAGCGGAACGAGTTCTCGACCTTCCAGGCGATACGCGGCTCGGCCTGCGCCGCCGCACCCCACAGCACCACCAGCGCGAGTGCCAGCACGATGCGTCGGCCGGCATCGATCCACATCGTGCTCTTCCTTCCTGACACTTGTGTCAGTCCCGCTCCCGCAACCGTCCTACACGGTCTCACATACGGCCCAGCCAATGCGCGCGGCCAATCCGCCAGACGCGCTGCAGCGGCGCGATTTCGGCGAGGTCCCGCAGCGGGTTGTGCACGGGCCGTTCGAGGGCCCGCAGATAGGGCCGGACCAAGGCCAAAGGAAGGAAAGCAACCCGCGTTGGGCGCGGCAAATTTGCCACGTGTTGCCGCGCGGCCTCGAAATGGCGGCGGACCTCGGCATGTAGATCGCCCATCAGGGCGGCGATCTTGGCTGGGTCCGCCTCGCTCGCGAGATCGGCAATCCCCGCCCGCACTAAGAGTTCGCGGGGCAACGGCGAGGAACCGCGGGCCAGCGCATGCGGCAAGCCCAGCAGCAGGCGCACCAGGCCGTAGGCATGCCCCGCAGCGGCGCCGGCCGCTGCCAGGTCAGGCCGCGCAGGAGCCGGCTCGCCCAGCACATGCGCGGCCAAGGTAAACGGCGCGGCTTCGCTGTCCGTGAGATAGGCAGCGAGAGCATCTTCGGTCGAAAACGGCTCTGGCTGTAGGTCGCTGGCATGCGCGTCGATCATGCCAAGCAGGAGCGGAGCCGGCAGGGCGTGCCTCAGCATCGCCTCGCGCAGCGCGTCGGCGACTGGGTTGCCGGTGCGCTCGCCCGAGTCGCGCGGCCGCAGCGCGTCGCGCCACCATTGCAGGCGGATCTCGCCCATCATCGGCTCGCGCGTGACAAGTTGGCCGATCCGCCCGAGCTCGGCCGAGAATGCGGCGAGAGCCAGCAGGCCGTCACGGGCGGCCGGCGGCGCCAGCAGAGCAGCCAAATACCGATCGGGCTCGCCGGCACGAGCCGAGGCGGCAACGGTCTCGGTCGTCGGGGCTGTCGGGCCCTCGGCCACGTCAGTAGAGGTGCGCCGCCGCCACCATGGCCAGCGTGACGGGGACGGCGAGAACGAGATTGAGGCGGGCGAACAGCTGCACCTTCTCGCGCGCCTTCGCCTTGGCCTCGGCATCGCCGATGCGCAGGCCGATCAAGACCTGCACGTTCGGCCAGATGTACATGTGCACGAACATCCACATGGCGAGCCCACCGAGAACGCCCATCCACAGCAGCGCAGCGCGAGCAGGCGGTGTGCCGACCTCTGTCGCATAGGTGAGGCTCGGCAGCAGATACCCGGAGGTCACCAGCAGGATGGCTCCCGTCGCCACGGCCAGCGTCGAAGCGTGCCGGTACCAGGCCGCCACCTGCGGAATCACGGACTTGGCAAAGAAGCCGCGCACCTGGTCATCGGCACCCTGCAGGGCCACCAGCTGCACGAAGTTGACGAATACGATGAGGCCGACCCACACCATGGCGGCCAGCACGTGCAGCAGACGCACCAGGAACGCGAACACCTCGATGGCATCGGCCGCGATCAGCCGGATGACGAGCAGCACGACGGCCAGGATGCATCCGGCAATCAAGCTCGCCTTGGGCGTGTCGATGATCTGGCGCATCTTGCCCTCCCTCGCCGGCAATCCTCAATCGACCGCGATCAGCGCCGCGCCAAGCGGCCGGCCCTCCGCAAGCAGGACGTTATATGTGCGGGCCGCAGCGCCCGTGTCCATCGCTTCCAGCGCGATATTCACGTCCATGAAGGCGCGCCGCAGCTCGGGGCCTGGGAAGATCTGGCGGCGGCCGGTGCCCAGAACGAGCAGGCCGACCTCGTCCTTCTCGGCAAAGACCGGCGCGAAGGCAGCCGCGTCGATGTCCTCCGCGTTGCTGACCGGCCACGCATAAATCCCGCTCGGCAGGCACAGGATCGAGCCGCGATGGCTCATGTCCGCAAACCGGAACCCGCCGTTGCCGTAGGCGTCGATCGGCGCTCGCCCGGGAAAGCGCGCCGACCCGCTGCTCATTTCAGTGCTACGTTGGCCGCGCCCTGCGGCTTGCCGCCTGCGGCGGCCTTGGTCGGCCTGGCGGCCGGGCCGCCGGACCACTCGCGCTTGACGCCGAGATAACCGAGCAGCGGCGCGGCGATGAAGATCGACGAATAGGTGCCGACCACCACGCCGAACAGCATGGCGAAGTTGAAATTGCGGATCACCTCGCCGCCGAACAGGTAGAGAGCGACCAGCACGACGATCGCCGTGCAGCCGGTCAGGATGGTGCGCGACAACGTCTCGTTGATCGACAGGTTGAGCAGCTCGTTGAGCTCCATGCGCTTGAACTTGCGCAAATTCTCACGGATGCGGTCCGACACCACCACGGTGTCGTTGACGGAGTAGCCGAGAATGGTCAGCAGCGCCGCCACGATCGACAGGTCGAACTCCATCTGTAGCAGCGAGAAGATACCGACCGTCAGCAGCACGTCGTGCGTCAGAGCGACGATGGCACCCACGGCGAACTGCCATTCGAAGCGGAACCACACGTAGGTCACGATCGCCAGCAGACCGGCGGCGACCGCAATGAAGCCGGTCATGCGCAGCTCGCTCGACACCGCCGGTCCCACCACCTCGACGCGGCGTTGCACATACTGGGTGCCGAGGGCCTCGACGACCTTTTGCAGCGCCGCCTGCTGCGCGCCCTCGCTGCCCGGCTGCTGCTCGACCCGGATCAGCACATCGGTCGGCCCGCCGAAGCTCTGGATCTGCACGGCGCCGAGGCCGAGCTTGTTAAGCTTTTCGCGCAGCTGGTGAATATCGGCCGGACCCGCCGTCGACTGCACCTCGATGATGGAGCCGCCCTTGAAGTCGACGCCGTAGTTGAGGCCCATCGTGAAGAACACGACCAGCGACAGCACCATGGCAATGATCGACGCCGCCAGGGCCGTGCCTTTGTATTTCATGAACGGCAGCCGCAGATCGTGCGGGAACAAATCGTAGCCTTTGAAATTGGGGATGAGCTTCATGGCCTACACCGGCACCTCGATGGCTCGGCGATGTTTGGTCTCCGAGCGCAGCCAGAAGGAGATGAGCAGCCGCACCACGGTCACCGACGCGAAGATCGACGTCATGATGCCGATCGTCAGCGTAACGGCGAAGCCGCGGATCGGCCCCGACCCCAGCCAGAACATCACGGCGGCGCAAGCCAGCGTGGTGAGCTGCGAGTCGGCGATGGTGATGAAGGCGCGTGTGAAGCCCGCGTCGATGGCCGCGATCGGCGTCTTGCCGGCGCGCAGCTCCTCGCGGATGCGCTCGTAGATGAGCACGTTGGCGTCGACCGCCATGGCGATGCCGAGCACCAGGCCGGCGATGCCGGGCAGCGTCAAGGCCGAGCCCATGATGGTCATCAGCGCCACCGTCAACAGGCCATGCACGGTCAGGCCGACGCAGGCAAAGATGCCGAACGTGCCGTAGGCCAGCACGGTCAGGACGATGGTGGCCACGCCGCCGATGACGCCGGCAAGCTTGCCGGCCTCGATGGAGTCGGCGCCGAGCGATGGGCCGACGGTGCGCTCCTCGACGATGGTCAGCTTGGCCGGCAGCGCACCCGAGCGCAGCTGGATGGCAAGCTTGTTGGCGGTCTCGACCGTGAAGCTGCCGCTGATCTGGCCGGAGCCGGTGAGGATCTGGTCGCGGATCACCGGCGCCGAGATCACCTTGTCGTCCAGCACGATGGCGAACGGCCGGCCGACATTGGCCTTCGTGAAAGCGCCGAACTTGCGGGCGCCCGAGTTGTTGAAGCGGAAGCTGATGATCGGCTCGTTGGTCTGGTGGTCGAAGGCCGGCTGCGAATCGACCAGCTCATCGCCTCGCACGATCGGTGTCTCGCGCAGCAGCTGCGCGCCCTCGTCGGAGGCGCCGCTTTCGTAGATCTTGAAACCGGCAGGAACCCTGGTCTGCTTGGCCTCCTCGGCCGACATGCTGCCGTGCACCTCATGGAAGCTCAGGCGCGCCGTCTCGCCCAACAGCTTCTTCAGTTCCGCCGTATCCTGCAGGCCCGGCACCTGCACTAGGATGCGGCTGGTGCCTTGCCTGACGATGTTTGCCTCGGCCGTGCCCATGGCATCGACGCGGCGGCGCACGGTCTCGATGGCGGCGCCGATGGCGCTGCTGATGCGATGCTGCAGACCCGGCTCGGTCGGCGTGATGGTGATCACACCGCCCTCGCCCTTCTGCACGTCGATGTCGTTCGAGCCGGTGCCGATCAGAGCGCTGCCTGTCGGCTGCACCATGCCGCGCAGCTCCTTCAGCGCGGCGTCGGCATCTTCCGGCTTGGCCAGACGCACCTGCACGGCCTTGTTGGCGATGCCGAGGCCGCTGGTCACGATCTTGGCGTTGCGCAGCCGGGTGCGGGCGTCCTCACGCAGGGTGTCCAGCCAGTCCTTGCGCACATCCTCGGTCTCCATCGACAGCAGCAGATGGGCGCCGCCCCTGAGATCGAGACCGAGGTTGAGTTGCTGATGCGGCACCCACGCGGGCCAGCTCTGCACGGTTTCTCTGGAGAAGAAGTTGGGCAACGTGAACACCACGCCCGCCAGGCAGGTCAGGATGGTCGCTATGATCTTCCAGCGGGTGAAATGCAGCATTGCGCTCAACTTTCGCGTTGCAGGTCCGGGCGACGATGCGCCGCCTGCTGCCCTATGCGCTCTCTTTGACCGGCTCGCCCTTGACGCGAACCTCGGAGACCGTGCCCTTGATCACGCGCACGCGCGTATTGTCGGCGATCTCCACCTCGATCTCGTTGTCGTCGCGCACCTTGGTAACCTTGCCGACGATACCGCCGGCGGTGACGACCGTGTCACCCCGGCGAATGTTGGCGACCATCTCCCGATGGGTCTTTGCGCGCTGCTGCTGCGGACGCAGAAGCAGGAAATAGAAGATCACGAACATCAGCAGGATCGGCACCAGCTGGATCATGAAATCGCTCCCACCGCCAGGGCTCTGGGCGAAAGCAGGGGAGATGAACATGGGACGGTTTCCTCCGGGATCGGACAAGACGAAAGTCATCGGAGCGGCTTCGGCGTATGGCCCCGCTCCTCGATTTTGAGGCGGAATATAGTGGCATGGCCCCCGTTTGCAACAGATTAGGCAGTCGTGACGGCTGACCCGCACTCGTCTATAGAACCCGGGCCCGACCACCCCTCCTGCCTTGCGAGAAGCCTCTGCGACAATGAGCGACGAGAAGGACATCCTGACCCGCCTGGACCGGCTCGCAGCTGCCCTGGAGCGCATGGCGCCGCCGGCTGCCGCCAAGCCCGATTTCGCGGCTGCGGAAGCTTTCGTGTGGCAGGCCGATCCGGAAGGCTTCCTGCCCGTCACCCGCATTAACCGACAGCCACTGGACCTGCTCAAGGGCATCGACCGCGCCGCCGAGCAGCTGCTCGAGAACACGCGCCGCTTTGCCGAGGGCCTGCCCGCCAACAACGCCCTGCTGTGGGGCGCACGCGGCATGGGCAAATCGTCGCTCGTCAAGGCTGCTCACGCCGAGGCGTGCCGCGGCAAGGGTCCGGGCGGCAAGACGCGCGACCTGAAGCTGGTCGAGATCCATCGTGAGGACATCGCCTCGCTGCCCGCCTGCCTCGCCCACATGCGGGCCAGCGGCGCCCGCTTCATTGTGTTCTGCGACGACCTCTCCTTCGACAAGGACGACACCTCCTACAAGTCGCTCAAGGCGGTGCTGGAAGGCGGCATCGAGGGGCGGCCCGAGAACGTGCTGTTCTACGCCACCTCCAACCGGCGCCACCTGATGCCGCGCGACATGATGGAGAACGAGCGCTCCACGGCCATCAATCCGTCCGAGGCAGTCGAAGAGAAGGTATCGCTGTCGGACCGCTTCGGACTCTGGCTCGGCTTCCACAACGCCACCCAGGACGACTACCTGACGATGGTGCGCGGCTATGCTGCCTACCACGGCCTCAAGGTCAAGGACGACGCGCTCGTGCGCGAGGCGCTCGAGTGGTCGATGACGCGCGGAGCGCGCTCTGGCCGCGTCGCCTGGCAGTTCATCCAGGACCTGGCCGGCCGGCTCGGCCAGCAGCTCAAGGACTGAGCCCACGTCACTGGGACCATTCTTGGGCACCAACCCACGCCACAGAGGGGGTGCACCTGGGCCTGGGGTCTCACCGGTCTAGAAGCGCGGATGTTCCGGAATCATCCTCCGGCATTTGTGACACGGAAATCCCCAGCTCAGCGATCGTAGGTTCAGGGGAGATTGCTGCAGCCGCGCTCCGCCTCCCTTTAGGAGTCGCGCCGGACTTGTTAGTTTGCAGATGCGGGGTGGAGGAATTTGGCTGGCAACCGCCGAATTCTCCCAGCAATCGAATGGCCTTGTCAGACGCTTCACGGCACGCATCGACGGCGAGGCCGTGCAACACATTACTGGGAGAGGAACCATGTACCGATTTGCTTTGCTCCCCTGTGCGGGAGCTGCGCTCGCCGTTGCAAGTCTCAGTTCAACTGCAAACGCTCAGATTGCCGTCTCAGCCAACGACGGTAAGGTTGAGCTGGTCGATGGAGTGGTCAAATACAAGAAAGACGGCAAGGACACTGTCTCGATTCTCGATATCGGCGCCAATCCAGTCAAGTTGATCGCCGAGATTCCGGCAGCGGCCAGCGTTGTCGGACCGCCCTTCAGTGTTGCAATCGCCCCCAGCGGCGAGATCGCGTTGGTGACGGCGGCCAAGCGCGGCGACGGCGACCCACCAAAAGAGGCTTCCGACGATCAGGTGCTGGTCATCGACTTGAAGAAGGCGACCTTGACTGCCAGCTTGATAGCGAAGGCCAAGGCCGTGGTGACGAAGGGCACGACTGCCGGGGTAACAACCCCTGAGGTGATCGCGACGTTGCATGCCGGCAAGGGGGCGGCAGGCGTTTCCTTCAACAACAACGGCACGCTTGCGTTGGTCGCCAACCGCGACGAAGGCACCGTGTCGGTCTTCACAGTCGCCGGCAAGACCGTCACGGACGCCGGCAAGGTCGACCTTCTGGATGAGAAGATAGGACCGAGCGCGGTATCATTCTTGCCCGACGGCAAGAGTGCGCTCGTCACGCTTGATGGACCCACAGGCAACAAGATCGCCGTGCTGAGCGTAGACGGGACCAAGGTGGAGTTTACCAAGCGCATGCTGACCGCCGGCGTCGCGCCCTATGGCCTTGATGTGAGCTCCAAGGGCGACATAGCCGTCGCTGCCAACATGGGCGGCGGCCGGACCGGCGACAACGACACCGTCAGCATCATCGACCTGAAGGGCAATGCGCCGCGTGTCGTCAACACGGTTTCGGTCGCGGCCTCCCCGGAAGGCATAAAGATTTCGCCAGACGGACAGTACGTGGCTGTGTCCTCGCAGAACGGGACCAATAGGCCGAAGTCGTCGCCCTTCTTCCACGACGGCGGCATACTTGCCGTGTTCCAGATCCGTGGGACTGAGCTGCAAAAGGTCGCTGAGACGCCTGTCGGCCGCTGGTGCCAAGGCATCGTCTGGTCGGCCAAAAATGGACCGTTGCATCACTCCTCCCAGGCGGATTTGCACTTGCTCCGCCGGTGGCAGCTGAACGGGTTGTTACCTGGGAGACTTGGGTTCGCCGACTTTTGCGGCTAGTTTTCCGCCGCCTCGCATTGCCATGAGGAGGTTCTGATGTTGCGCGCAGCCATCGTATTCATTGGCTTGCTGGCGATTTGCGCACCCGCCTTTGCAGCCAGCGAAGAAGACCGGCGCGATTGCTCCGGAGAAAGCTCGCCTGATCGCAAGATTGCGGCCTGCACGCGCGTGTTGGAGGATGCCAAGTCGCCCGCGGCGCTGCGCGTCCTCGCCTATCGCAACCGCGGCATCACCTACAACAAGAAGGGCCTGCACGAGCTGGCAACGACCGATTTCGACGAAGCGCTCAAGCTCAACCCGCAGGACAACTTATCGCTTGGCTCTCGTGCCAGCGCCTATGCGCAGCGTGGGCAGTACGACCGCGCCATTGCCGACCTGACGGAAATCCTGCGGCACAATCCGCGCGCCGACCGGGCCTACAATGATCGTGGACTCGTCTTCTTGCGCAAAGGCGATCTCGACGCGGCCGCCCAAGACTTTGAGGCCGCGCTAGCGATCAACTCGAGCAATGTGCACGCCCTGAACAACCGCGCCCTCGTTTCGGCGCGGCGCGGCCGCCTCGATGACGCCATCGCCGGCTTTAGCGCGACGCTGCGCGCAGACCCCAACTATCTGCTGGCCTACACCAACCGCGCCCGCGCCTATGAAGAGAAAGGCGAGCTGGAGCTGGCACTCGCCGACCTCAAGATGGCTTCGGAAGGCGCGCCGCGAGCCAAGTCCGAGGACGACGCGCGCGCCAAAACCGCCGGGACCAGAGGTGTCGCCCGTCTAACGCAGCTGATCGCTGCGGCCAAGGTAGGTGCGCCCGCGCAGCCCGAGCGCCGCGTCGCGATGGTGGTCGGCAATAGCGCGTATGCGTACGCCACGGCGCTGCGCAATCCCGTCAACGATGCCAAGCTGCTGGCGGCCGCACTGCGCAAAAGCGGCTTCAGCGAGGTGCGCGAGGTCTACGATGCCGATCTCGCCACGCTCGGCAAAGCCCTGAAGGAGTTCGGCGACCTCGCCGGCGGCTCGGACTGGGCCGTGATCTATTTCGCCGGCCACGGCATCGAGGTCGGCGGCACCAACTACCTCATTCCCATCGACGCCAAGCTCGAGCAGCAGTCGCACGTGGAAGACGAAGCCCTGCCGCTGTCGCGGGTAATGAGCAAGGTCACCAGCGCCAGCAAGCTGCAGCTCGTCATCCTGGACGCCTGCCGCAACAACCCGTTCGTCCCGCGCATGCGCAGCGCCGGCCGCACGCGTTCTGTCGGCAGCGGGCTGACGGCCATCGAGCCGGAGACGGGCGTGCTCGTCGCCTATGCCGCGCGCGACGGCACAACGGCTCTCGACGGCGACAGCAGCAAACCCAACAGCCCCTATGCCGATGCACTGGCGCGCTACATCGGCGAGCAGGGGCTCGAGATCAGCCTGCTGTTCCGCAAGGTGCGTGACGACGTACTGAACAGCACCAACAAGGAACAGGAGCCGTACACCTACGGGTCGCTGCCGGCGCAGCCGTTCTACTTCCGGCGGTAAATGTCATCGCCGCTACGCGCCGCCCGGTACGAGAGGCTCGCCTACTTGAACTCGATCTTGAGGATCTCGTAGCTGCGCGCGCCGCGCGGGGTAGTGACTTCGGTGCTTTCGCCCTTGGATTTGCCGATCAGGGCGCGGGCGATCGGCGAGTTGACCGAGATCTTGCCCTCGCGCACGTTGGCCTCGTGCTCGCCGACGATCTTGTATTTGACCTTGTCGCCGGAGTCCTCGTCCGTCAGCGTCACGGTCGCGCCGAACTTGACAGTGGTGCCCGACAGCTTGGCCGGATCGATGACCTCGGCGCGGCCGATCTTGTCCTCGATCTCGGCGACTCGTGCCTCGTTGAGGCCCTGCGCCTCCTTGGCGGCGTGATACTCGGCGTTCTCGGAAAGATCGCCGTGCTCGCGCGCATCCGAGATCTGCTGGATGATGCGCGGGCGCTCCTCCGCCTTGAGGCGGTGCAGCTCGACTTCGAGCTTCTGGAACCCCTCAACGGTCATCGGAACCTTTTCCATCGCCTCGCTCACAATCTCCGGGTCGGCCCGGACCATAACGCCGACACCCGCCAAATAGTCTCACTCAGACTTTGAGGTTTGGCCAGCCCCCATCCGGCCGGCCTGCCCGATCATCCTCAGGACGATTGGCTTACATAGGATTGCAACGGTGCCACTGTAAGGGTGCCGGTCGCCAGTGCTTTGATGGCTCGGGTGGCCGCACGCGCACCTGCCAACGTTGTATAGTACGGAATGTGGTTCATCAAGGCGGTGCGCCGTATGTCCTTGGAATCGGCCAGGGCTTTGGCGCCCTCGGTGGTATTGAAAACCAGCTGCACTTCGCCGTTCTTCATCAGATCGACGATGTGCGGGCGCCCCTCCAGCACCTTGTTGACCTGCTCGCAGGGGATGCCCTGCTCGGCCAGCGCGCGTCGCGTGCCGCGCGTGGCGAGAATGCGGAACCCGAGTTCGACCAGCTCGCGCATGGCAGACACGATCGCGCCCTTGTCAGCCTCGCGCACCGATACGAACACGGTACCCTTGCGGGGCAGCACGGTGCCCGAGCCGAGCTGGCTCTTGGCAAATGCCATCGCGTAATCGCGGTCGATGCCCATCACCTCGCCGGTGGAGCGCATCTCGGGACCGAGCACGGTATCGACGCCCGGGAAGCGAGCGAACGGGAACACGGCCTCCTTGACGGCAACATGGGATAGCTTCTCGGACCGTAGCTTGAAGGAGGCGAGCGGCTCGCCGTTCATGACGCGCGCGGCGATGCCGGCGATGGGCTTGCCGATCACCTTGGCCACGAACGGCACGGTGCGCGAAGCCCGCGGGTTGACCTCCAGAATATAGATGTCGCTGCCCTTGACCGCGTACTGGACATTCATCAGGCCGACCACGTTGAGCGCCAGCGCCAGGTCCCGCGTCTGTGCCTCGAGCTGGCTGAGGATCGCAGGCTCGAGCGAATGCGGCGGCAGAGAGCAGGCGCTGTCACCCGAATGGATACCGGCTTCCTCGATATGCTCCATGATGCCGGCAATGAACGTGTCCTTGCCATCGCACAGGCAGTCGACGTCCACCTCGGTGGCATCGGAGAGGTAGCGATCAATCAGCAGCGGGCGCTTGGCCGACACGACAAGCTCGGAGGGTGAGTCGAGCGTTGCCGACAGCCGCGCCACGTAGCGGTCGATCTCGGCGCCGTCAGCCACGATCTCCATGGCGCGGCCACCCAGCACGTATGACGGCCGGATCACGACCGGATAGCCAAGGCCATCCGCGATCGAACGCGCCTCGGCCGGATTGCGCGCAATTCCACTCTTGGGTTGCTTCAGGCCGAGCTTGTCAATCAGTGCCTTGAAGCGGTCACGGTCCTCGGCCAGATCGATGGCGTCGGGCGTGGTGCCGAGGATCGGCACGCCGGCCTGCTCCAGCGCGTGCGCAAGCTTGAGCGGCGTCTGGCCGCCGAACTGCACGATGACGCCACGCAGATGCCCCTTCGACTGCTCGACACGAATGATCTCCAGCACATCCTCGGCGGTCAGCGGCTCGAAGTAGAGCCGGTCGGAGGTGTCGTAGTCGGTGGAGACCGTCTCCGGATTGCAGTTGATCATGATGGTCTCCATGCCGGCCTTGGACAGCGCAAAGCAGGCATGGCAGCAGCAGTAGTCGAACTCGATGCCCTGGCCGATCCGGTTCGGTCCGCCGCCCAGGATGATGACCTTGTCGCGGTCCGACGGATCGGCTTCGTCTACGGGCTCTTGGGTCAGGCCCCGCTCGTAGGTCGAATACATGTAAGCGGTGGGAGAGGCGAACTCTGCCGCGCATGTATCGATGCGCTTGAAGACCGGCGTCACCCCGAGCGCTAGGCGCTGCTTGTGCACCTCGGCCTCGGTCAGCTTGGCGAGCTTGGCCAGCCGCGCGTCCGAGAAGCCCATGGCCTTCAGCTGCCGCAGCAGCTCGGCCGACTTCGGCAGTCCATGCGCGACAACGCGCGCCTCCACGTCGACGATCTCCTGGATGCGCGCCAGGAACCAGGGGTCGATATGACAGGAGGCGTAGATCTGCTCGTGATCAAAGCCGAGGCGCATGGCCTGCGCGACCTTGAGCAGCCGCTCCGGTGTCGGCACAGCGAGCTCGGCGCGAATGACGTTCTTGTCGTCGCCGACGCCGAGACCCTCGAAGGCGATGTCGTCGAGGCCGGTGAGGCCCGACTCCAAGCCGCGCAGGGCTTTCTGCAGGCTCTCGGCGAAGGTGCGCCCGATCGCCATCACCTCGCCGACCGATTTCATGGCTGTCGTCAGCGTCCGCGATGCGCCGGGAAACTTCTCGAAAGCAAAGCGCGGAATCTTGGTGACGACATAATCAATGGTGGGTTCGAACGAGGCCGGTGTCGCGCCCCCCGTGATGTCGTTCTCCAGCTCGTCGAGCGTATAGCCCACGGCCAGCTTTGCCGCGACCTTGGCGATCGGAAAGCCGGTCGCCTTGGAAGCGAGCGCGGAGGAGCGCGACACGCGCGGGTTCATCTCGATTACCACCAGACGTCCATCGGCCGGATTGACGGCGAACTGCACGTTGGAGCCGCCGGTCTCCACCCCGATCTCGCGCAGCACCGCGATCGAGGCGTTGCGCATCATCTGGTATTCCTTGTCGGTCAGCGTCAGCGCCGGCGCCACAGTGATCGAGTCGCCCGTGTGCACGCCCATCGGATCGAGGTTCTCGATGGAGCAGACGATGATGCAGTTGTCCGCCTTGTCGCGGACCACCTCCATCTCGAATTCCTTCCAGCCGAGCAGGCTTTCGTCGATCAGGATCTGGCCCGCCGGCGATGCATCCAGGCCGGTGCGAACGATCTGCTCGAACTCGTCGCGGTTGTAGGCCACGCCGCCGCCCGTACCGCCCAGCGTAAAGGCGGGGCGGATGATCGCGGGCAATCCGACTTTGTCGACGGCGCGCATGGCCTCGATGAAGCCGGCCGCGCGGTCGTAGCCGACGATATGCCCCTGCGCGTCGCGGATCGCCGGCGAAGAGGCGATTGTCGCTCGCGGGCTCTCGAGACCGATCCGGTCCATCGCCTCGCGAAACAGCTTGCGGTCTTCCGCCTTGTCGATCGCCTCGGCCTTGGCGCCGATCATTTCGACGCCGAACTTCTCGAGCACGCCATCTCGCGCCAGGGACAGCGCCGTGTTCAGCGCCGTCTGCCCGCCCATGGTCGGCAGCAGGGCGTCGGGCCGCTCCTTCTCAATGATCCTGGCCACCACCTCGGGCGTGATCGGCTCGACGTAGGTCGCATCCGCCAGCTCCGGGTCGGTCATAATGGTGGCCGGGTTGGAGTTGACGAGAACGATGCGGTAGCCCTCGGCCTTCAGCGCCTTGCAGGCCTGCGTGCCGGAATAGTCGAACTCGCACGCCTGTCCGATGACGATGGGGCCTGCACCGATGATGAGGATGGATTTGATGTCGTCGCGCTTCGGCATGAGGCCGCTACATATTGCAGCGCAGCACCTTTGGCTATAGCGCCTGGCGTCCTGATCACGAAATTCGCGCACCGCGCGGCAGAAGTTGGTGCCAATTTCGCGATCTGAAAGGCGCCTGCAAACTCAATCCTCTACTATGATTCAGATCGAGAAGTCCGCTGCATCACCGAGCCGCATGCGATGTGCGGGGGTGCTCGATCATCACACTGGGCACATCGCACCACAGCCAACCCAGCCCTGGGGTGCAGCTAGCCGCGAATCGCGCGGAAGGTAATCCGGCCCTGGTTGTGGCCGAAGTTGGGATGGACGCGATTGGCGATGAAGCCGTGGTCGGCGAGCAGTGCCACAATATCGGCCTCCGAGTAGGTGGACAGCCCGAACCGCGCCCGCACCTTGCGGTAATCCGACAAGGTGGTGCGCACCAGTCCCGCGACAGCGGCCAGCACGAACCCTCCCCTCCAGGCGAAGCGCAGCAAGCCAACGGCGTCGGTCAGCGGGCTGATATTGGGCGGTATCACGTCCGCCACTACCAGGACGCCTGTGGTCTTGAGCTTGCGTCGCCACAATCCGAGGAGAGCGATCAGCTCGGCGCGCGTGAGGTACTGCACAAGCGAATTGGCCACCACCAGGTCGAGTGAGCGATCCGGTATCACCTCAACCCCGGTTGGATCCAGGACCTGGATGTTGCGGATGCCGCCCACCCGCCGTGCCAGCCCTTGGCGCACGCCGGGCGCTGCCTCGCACAGATAGAGCTGCCGGCACTGAGCCGCTACCTGGGCGGCATAGTTCGCCTCGCCGCAACCGTGGTCGAGCACGACCGCGTCTTTGGAGGGAATATGCCGGATCAGGTCGCGCGCAATGGCCTCAGCGTGCAGAAATTTGTGCCGCTCGTTGACGTAGATGGCGTGCTCGCTGTCCCAGAAGTCAACCCAGCTTTTCACGCCCGCCGCCCCTATTGCTTCTTCGAGAACTGCTCGCGCATCTGCTGGCACGGGTCGGGACGATCCGTGAGCGGCGTGAATAGCACGTAGTCGGCCGCGACCTTGCCGTCCGGGTCGCGCGGCAGATAGCCTGCAGCCTCGGTCTCGTCCCTCGCGCACCTCGAGCAGCATCACCGACACGATCCGGCGACTTGGCTCCATGCGCTCCACAAACCAGGGCACGGCCCGGTCGGCGCGTACATGGCCGTTGCCCGCCAGCAGAAACGCTGCCGCGTTGGCCTTGGCCGCATCGATCAGCGCACGCGCCAGATGCGCGTCGCGGAAGCGCTGGGTCAGGTTGAGCGAGCCGAACGCCGAGGCAGGCATCAGCCCGCAATGCGAATCGGCCAACTCCTCATTGAGCGCGTCGATCAGGGGCTGCGGCATGGCCTCGCCCAGCTTCACCAAGGCGAGTTCAGCCTCGCTCAATCCGCTTTGATCGCCGCGCCCCAGCGCCTTGATGAGCTGGCGCGGAGCATCGCCGGGCAGGATCGGCATTTTCGCCCACAGGGCCCCGGCGTAGAGCGGCTCGAACATCGCCGCCGCCGGCCAGCCGCTGTCCTGCCAGCCGAGCTCCTTGAGCAGATCAGCGGAGGTCCACAGACGGCGGCTGGCCGACGCCTGTTCGTAGAAACGATCCACGGCCGGCTTCTGGTCGGTGCGGATGTGCTCAAACACCGCGCCCGGACGCAGCCCGCCCGTCGGCGCGCCGGTATCCCAGCGCGGCCACAGGATGTCCTCGCGCACAAGATGATGCTCAGGGTTGTCGTGCACCTCGCCGAGCAGCACGACCCCGCCCTCGCGCACGGCCTGCCAAACCTCCGCAATCAGCTGTTGCAGCGGCGAGCGCTCGCAGTCCCCCGGCGCAACAACAATCGGCGCCTCGCCCTTCAGCACCTGCCCGATCAGAGGATGCGCGGGTCCTTTGACCCGCCAGTGCTCATCGCGGAACGCCGGCCCCCCCGGTCGGCCGCACGGGGTGGCTGCATGAGCGGCCGCCGCCGCAAACAGGAGAATGTAGCCGACTGCCAGGAGACGCAGCACCATCCGCAACGTCACCGCTCCGGCTTGGCGGACTGTCCCTTCTGGGCGCGCATCAGGTTGACGAAGCGCGTGAAGAGATAGTGGCTGTCCTCGGGGCCGGGCGACGCCTCCGGGTGATACTGCACCGAGAACACCGGCTTGCCCTTCAGCCTGAGCCCGCAGTTGGAGCCGTCGAACAGCGACACGTGCGTCTCCTCGGCATCGGCAGGCAGCGTGTCACGATCGACTGCGAAACCATGGTTCATCGAGGTTATCTCCACCTTGCCGGTGGTGAAGTCCTTGACCGGATGATTGGCGCCATGATGGCCCTGATGCATCTTCATGGTCTTGGCGCCGAGTGCCAAGCCCAGCATCTGGTGGCCGAGGCAAATGCCGAACACCGGCAGGCCAGAGCCGACCAGCTTTTTGATCTCGGGAACCGCGTATTTGCCGGTGGCCGCGGGATCGCCCGGACCGTTGGACAGGAACACACCGTCGGGTTTGCGCTCCAGAATGTCGGCAGCTGCCGCGGTCGCAGGCACCACCGTCACCTTGCAGCCGGCGGCGGCGAGACAGCGCAGGATGTTGCGCTTGAGGCCGTAGTCGACTGCCACGACATGCAGGTCCGGGTTCTCCTGGCGCGCGTAGCCCTTGCCCCACACCCAGCGGCTTTCATCCCAGCTGTAGCTCTGCCCCGAGGTGACATCGGGCACCAAATCCATGCCGTCCAGACCAGGCCAAGCCTTTGCGTCCGCGTTCAGCTTGTCGATGTCGAACTTGGCGGACGGCTCGTGCGCGATAACACCGTTCGGCATACCCTTCTCGCGGATGCGGGCCGTCAAAGCCCGCGTGTCTACGCCGGTAATGGCGATGATGCCGCGCGCCTTCAGCCAGACGTCGAGATGCTCGGCGGCGCGGTAGTTGGAGGGATCGGTGACGCTGGCGCGCAGGACGCAGCCGCGCACCCCGGAGCGCATGGCAAGGTTGGACGTCTCGGTGTCCTCGCGGTTGGTACCGACGTTGCCGATGTGCGGGAAGGTGAAGGTGATGATCTGGCCGGCGTAGGAAGGATCGGTGAGGATCTCCTGATAGCCGGTGATGGCCGTATTGAAGCACACTTCGCCCACCGCCGAACCGGTGGCACCAAGTCCCTGGCCCGCAATCACCGTGCCGTCAGCCAGCACCAGCCGTGCGGTGAGCGGGGTCTCCACCCAGGGTTTGGGGGACGATTGTGCAGACATCGCCAATCTCCGCGAGAATGAGCTCCGTGTGGATACGGGCACCTACTAGGGGAAGCGCTCCACCGGGTCAACGCGCCTGCCCTTGTGAAGCACCGCCGCAGGGCATAAATGGTGCACTTTACGGAGAAAGGAAGCTGCCATGCGCGACCGGCTCAGCCAGGCGACCAAGGATGCGATGAAGGCCGGCGACAAGCCGCGTCTGTCGACGCTGCGCCTGATGAGCGCCGCGCTGAAGGATCGCGACATCGCCGCCCGCGTCGACGAGAAGGGCCAATCGTCCGGCCGCGACAAGATCACGGACCAGGAGTTCGCCTCCCTGCTGCAGAAGATGATCAAGCAACGCCGCGATTCGATCGATGCCTTCAGTCAGGCCGGCCGCACCGAGCTGGCCGCCCAGGAGGCCGCCGAGATCACCGTGATCGAGGAGTTCCTGCCCAAGCAGATGGGCGAGGCCGACATGACCGCCGCGATCGCCGCCGTCATCAAGGAAGTCGGCGCCGCCAGCCAGAAGGACATGGGCAAGGTGATGGCCGCCCTGAAGGCGCGCTACGCCGGCCAGATGGACTTCGGCAAGGCCAGCGGCCAGGTCAAAGCCCTGCTGAAATAGGGGACTCTATCCCCTCTCCCCGCCTTTCCGCGGGGAGAGGGTTAGGGTGAGGGGCAGGATTTCGCGCTGGCGATTTTGGCTGCCTTTCACCCCAGCCCTCTCCCCATGAAGGATGGGGAGAGGGAAATTCCCGCGCCCCCCTGTGGATATCGGTAAGGGTCTGGCGCCGTGGGAAAACTACCGCGCGAGAGCACCCCAAATCACATATGTGAGTGGATCTGACCCTCACTGATTCGGAGCCGCATGCGCTTTCCACCGTCCTTGCTCGACGAGATCAAAGCCCGCCTGCCCGTCAGCCAGGTGGTGGCGCGCAAGGTCTCGCTGAAGCGCGCGGGCCGCGAGCTGAAAGGCCTGTCGCCGTTCAAGCAGGAGAAGACGCCCTCCTTCTTCGTCAACGACCACAAGGGCTCGTGGTTCGATTTCTCCTCGGGGCAGAACGGCGACATCTTCAAGTTCGTCATGATGACCGATGGCTTGAGCTTTCCCGAGGCCGTGGAGCGGCTGGCCGAGGAAGCGGGCGTCGTCATGCCGAAACCCTCGGCTCGCGAGGAAGAATACGAGGACGAGCGCACGCGCCTCTACGCCGTGCTGGAAGCGTCGGCGAAGTTCTTCGAGGCGCAGCTTGCGGGCGGCGCCGGGGCTGGAGGCGCGCCGCTATCTCGAGCGACGCGGGCCTGGCGTCCGGCGCCATCTCTCGCTTTCGCCTGGGCTATGCACCGGGCAGCCGCTCGGCCCTGAAAGACCATCTCGCCAAGGCCGGCTTCAGGGCCGCCGACATGGCGAGTCGCCGGCATGCTGATCTCCGGTGACGACATCCCGGTCAGCTACGACCGTTTCCGCCACCGCGTGATGTTCCCGATCACCGACCTGAAGGGCCGCGTGATCGCCTTCGGCGGCCGCGCGCTCGATGCCGACGCGCCCGCCAAATACCTGAACTCGCCGGAGACGCCGCTCTTCCACAAGGGCCACGTACTGTTCAACGCCGCCAATGCCCGCACGGCCGCCTTCGACAAGCACCAGATCATCGTCGTCGAAGGCTACATGGACGTCATCGCTCTGTCGGAGGCGGGTTTCGCCCAGACGGTGGCCCCGCTCGGCACGGCGCTGACCGAGGACCAGATCAAGTTGCTGTGGCGCCTCGCGCCTGAGCCAGTGCTGTGCTTCGACGGCGACGGCGCTGGCCGGCGCGCGGCCTTCCGTGCGGTGGAGACGGTGCTGCCGCACCTCAAGCCCGGCTTCAGCGTGCAGTTCGCGTTCCTGCCGGAGGGCCTCGATCCGGACGACCTGATCCGCCAGCAGGGTCCTGCCGCATTCCAGGCCATTCTGGCGCGCACCGCGCCTCTGTTCGACGTGCTCATGAAGCGCGAGGACGAGCGTGAGCAGCCAGCCACCACGCCTGAGCAGCGCGCCTCCGTCGAAGCACGTCTCAACGCGCTCGTCGCCCAGATCGGCGATACCGGCGTGCGTCGCCAATATGAGAGCGAGCTGCGTGAGACGCTCTACGCCAAGAACCGCAAGCTGGTCCGCGAAATCACGCGTGCCGGTGGCCGCCAGGCCTCCCCGCAGGCCGGCAAACGGCGCGACAATACGCAGGTCGACTGGCGCGTAGCGGCCCGTGCGAAGCAGGGACGCCCTCGCACGGCCGGCGTACCCCGGGGAGCCAATCCGGCGACGCTCTCCGTGCGCAGCAACGAATTGGCCGAGCGGTCGCAGCTGCTGCCACCCCGCGAGGTCCTGCTGATCCGCACCCTGCTGAACCATCCTTGGCTGCTGGAGGCGCGCTGCGAGGAGATCGCCGAACTCACCCTGACATCGCCGCCACTGGCGCGCCTGCGCGATGGCCTGCTCGATCTGCTGGCCCGCAATGCCAGCCTTGAAAGGGAGGAACTGCGCGCCCAACTCAGCAGTGTAGGCCTGGACAAGATCTTAGCCATGGTCGAAAGGGCCAGCACACACAAGAGCGACCGCTTTGCGGAGCCCGAGGCTGCTTCGGCTGAAGTCGAAGCCGGCTGGGGCGATGCCGTTGCCATCCATGAAACCCAAGTGGGCCTGAGGCAGGAGTTGCAGGCAGCCGAGCAGGCCTGGGCAACCGATCCCAGTGAGGAGACGTGGCAGCGTATCGCCGAGATCCAGGGCCGGCTGTCCCGCGCGGCCGAAGCCGAGGGCGTTCCCTATAGTTGAGGGCCCTGAGGTCGGCCCCTGTAGTTGAGGGCTGCCCGAGGAGACTGGACCGCGTTCAATAAGCGTTGCTTATTTACCAACGGTGCGTAGCAAAAAATCGCTGCTAGCCACGCGCCTAGCAGTTGTGTATGCCGGTGGCGGCCCCCAGATGGAGGACAACAGAGCGCTGCGCTCGTCCTCCAGGCGATTGCGCCCGTGGTGGGCCCTCAACGTGCAGCTAACCGGGCGGAACATATCCGCCTACCGGGGCATTTCGCTTTTGCGCGGACGCGCGGAATCGGCATGCCGACGACCATTCATATCGCGTGCTGTCCGTCAGCCGCGCGCACTGGAGCACCGTAATGGCGCAACCTGCAAGGACCGAGGACCAGGCCACCCCGCAAGCCGAAGCACCCGAGAAGGACAGCCCGCTTCTCGACCTGTCGGATGCGGCGGTGAAGCGGTTCATCAAGACCGCCAAAGCCCGCGGCTACGTCACCTACGACGAGCTGAACGCGGTGCTGCCCTCCGAGGAAGTCTCGTCCGAGCAGATCGAGGACACCATGTCGATGCTGTCCGACATGGGCATCACTGTGGTGGAAAGCGAGGACCAGGAGGAGGCCCAGGCCGCCCCTGAAGGCGAGGATGCCGCCGGCGAGGAGGAAGAGCAGTCGCGCGCCGTCACCGCGCCGCAGCTGCCGGCCGTCACCCAGACCCGCGCCGAGCCGACTGAGCGCACTGACGATCCCGTGCGCATGTATCTGCGCGACATGGGCTCCGTCGAGTTGCTGTCGCGCGAGGGCGAGATCGCCATCGCCAAGCGCATCGAGGCCGGCCGCGAGGCCATGATCGCCGGCCTATGCGAAAGCCCGCTGACCTTCCAGGCCGTCATCATCTGGCGCGACGAACTCAACAACGCCAAGATCCTGCTGCGCGACATCATCGATCTGGAAGCGACCTACGAGGGCCCGGAGGCCAAGGCCGCCCCGCCGATCCTGCCCAATCAGGACGGCGCACCGGCAACTCCGGTTGCCGCCGTGGCCACGCCGGGCAACGGCTTGGACGACGCCGCTGACGGCGAGCCGCGTCCCGAGGGCGAAGGCGACGACGAGGACGACTACGAGAACGCACTGTCGCTGGCGGCCATGGAGGCCGAGCTGAAGCCGAAGGTGCTCGAGACCTTCGACAACATCGCCGCCACCTACAAGAAGCTGCGCAAGCTGCAGGACAAAAAAGTCGAGATGCAGGTGGCGAGCGAGCAGTTCAATCGCCAGCAGCAGAAGGGCTACGACAAGCTCCGCGACGAGATCATCGGCTACGTCAAGAGCCTGTCGCTCAACAACAACCGCATCGAGAGTCTGGTCGAGCAGCTCTATTCGATCAACAAGCGCCTGGTCGCGCTGGAAGGCCGGCTGATGCGGCTGGCCGACAGCTACGGCGTGCCGCGCCAACAGTTCATCGACGAGTACTTCGGCAACGAGCTGGACCAGGCCTGGCTCGAGCGCATGTCGACCAACGGCAGCAAGAAGTGGGTGCAGTTCATCAAGCACGAGCGCGATCAGGTCGGCCAGATCCGCGGCGAGATCCACAACCTGGCGTCCGAGACGGGCCTCGAGATCACCGAGTACCGCCGCATCGTCAAGGCCGTGCAGAAGGGCGAGCGCGAAGCCCGCCAGGCCAAGAAGGAGATGGTGGAAGCGAACCTGCGCCTCGTCATCTCGATTGCCAAGAAATACACCAACCGCGGCCTGCAGTTCCTGGACCTGATCCAGGAGGGCAACATCGGCCTCATGAAAGCGGTCGACAAGTTCGAGTACCGCCGCGGCTACAAGTTCTCGACCTATGCGACGTGGTGGATCCGGCAGGCCATTACGCGCTCGATCGCCGATCAAGCGCGCACAATTCGAATCCCCGTGCACATGATCGAGACGATCAACAAGATCGTGCGCACGTCGCGCCAGATGCTGCACGAGATCGGCCGCGAGCCGACGCCGGAGGAGCTCTCCGAGAAGCTCGCCATGCCGCTCGAGAAGGTGCGCAAGGTGCTGAAGATCGCCAAGGAGCCGATCAGCCTCGAGACGCCGATCGGCGACGAGGAGGATTCTCACCTCGGCGACTTCATCGAGGACCGCAACGCGGTGCTCCCCATCGATGCGGCGATCCAGTCCAACCTGCGCGAGACCACCACGCGCGTGCTGGCCTCGCTCACGCCGCGCGAGGAGCGCGTGCTGCGCATGCGCTTTGGCATCGGCATGAACACCGACCACACGCTCGAAGAGGTCGGCCAGCAGTTCTCGGTGACGCGCGAGCGCATTCGCCAGATCGAGGCCAAGGCGCTCAGGAAGCTCAAGCACCCGAGCCGCAGCCGCAAGCTGCGCAGCTTCTTGGACAACTAGAGCCAACCCAGCACGCTGGGCAGGGTCAGCAGGGCGGTCGAACAGGGCCGCCCTTTTTCTTTGCCAGTCGGATCGAGGCGGGCTCTATCCTCGATACAACGGACGAGCGGGCGGCATCGGCGCGCGGCGGATTGACCGTTGGTAAAGCAAAACTGCGGCCCGCATCCTGGTACCGGGCGGAAACCGACCTAAGTTGGTATGGGGGACGGATCCCGTCCGCCGGCGGTCGCCGGCCCTTGCAACCGGAGCGAGATGCATGCGGCTGCCCCTGCTTGCCACCAAGAACCTCACCCCCGAACAGCAATCTCTCTACGAGGACATGCGCGGCGGCATCGAGCAGAATTTCAAAGGCTTCACGGCCATCGACCGCTCGGGCCAGCTGATCGGGCCGTGGAACCCCTGGCTGCACTTCCCGAAGTTCGGCGGTCCGGTGTGGGAGCTGGTCAAGGCCATGTCCGTATCGCCCGGCCTGCCGCGACCGGTGCGCGAGGTCGCCATCCTGGTGACGGGCGCCAAATTCCATTCCGCCTATGAGCTGTACGCGCACGTGCTGGCGGCCGAGCTGCGCGGCCTGCCCGACGAGAAGATCTCCACCATCGTTGCCGGCCAGCGCCCGGCCGACCTGACGGAGGAGGAGGGCATCGCCTACGATGTCGCCTCCAACCTGGTGTCGGGCGGCGTGCTGCCGACCCTGACCTACCGGCGGGCGATGGTCGCCTGGGGGGAGGAGGGCGCGGCCGAGCTGATCTACCTGGTCGGGCTGTACTGCGCGGTATCGGTTACACTGAACGGGTTCGACGTGCCGGTGCCCGAGGACGGCACCGACGGCACAGCCAAGCAGCGCTCGCGCTGACGCGTTCTCCGGGGGCGCAAGCTGCCGGGCGATCCAGGAGGGTCGATGCCGCAACCGCGCCTCACCGTCTGGTACAACACCCACTGCCCGGTGTGCGACGCCGGCATCGTCCGCCAGCGCAACAAGCTGCGCGGCCTCGTCAGGGCCCGCGTCATCGAGTTCCGCGACATCAACGATGAACCCGACGCGCTCGCGGCCTACGGCGCCAGCCTCGACGACATCCGCCGCCGCCTGCACGCCATCGATCACGCTGGCCGCCTGCTGGTCGGCGCCGACGTGGCCGTCGCGGTGTGGCGCATGACGCCGGGCGAAGGCTGGATCGCGATCCTGCTCGGCAATCCGGTCATCCGCCCGCTGACGCGCTTTGCCTACGACCGCTTCGCGGATGTGCTGTGGGCGTGGAACAGGTGGAAGGGGCGGTGGTGAACGCCACCCGCGTTATCCCGGAAGTTCGCGCCAGCGAAATTATCCGGGACGCAGAGGAGATCCGGCGCAGGACGCGTTGTCTGGCTCTGGATCCCGGCTCGCGGGCTGACGCCCTTGGCCGGGATGACACCATCTGCTCAGTGCAACCGCATCTCCGCCGTGGGGCGCATGGAGGGGGGCAGCAGGGTGCCCGGCTCGCCGTCTACGCCGACCACCAGGGTGGTGCCGGCGCGGACGCTCTCGAGGGCCGCTCGCAGGTTGGCCGGGGCGTAGCGTTCGCGGCCGCGCGCCTTGCGGGTGTCCATGAACCTTGCCAGCGCGCTCCAGTGCAGCATCTCGCCAATCGGCTTGGAGTGGGGCGCGATGCGCGCCAGCCGGATGCCGCGGCAGTTCTTGATGGCGCAGCGGTTGATCAGGCGCATCAAGGGCCGCCAGATGCTGCGCCAGTACAGCCAGTTGCGCGGATCGTACAGGATGCCGTGGTGGTTCGGCCGCAGGTCGGCCGTCGACACCGCCACCTCCGGGCAGAATTTGCGCAGGCGCTTGAGCATCCAGTCGAGCGTCAGGTCGGACAGGCCACGGTCCTCGTAGCCACCACCGACGTTGGCATGCACGCCGGGAAACCACACCTGCTCGACGGCAAGGTAGCCGCGATGCTGGGGCTGGCGCCACACCGACGCCTCGAACTCGATGCGATGCTCGTCGATGGCCAGCGCCTGGCAGGCGTAGTCGATGATCGGGCACACGTCGGTGTCGTGGAACTGGAAGGCGCGCCGGCCGATCCAGTTCAGCCACGTGCGCGGGATGCCGAGCGAGCCCACCGTGTCGAACACGCCGAGGAAGCGCACGCGCACGTCGGGATGCGTGAGGCGGCGCAGGTGCTCCTTGTCGGCGGGAAAGCGCTTCTTGGGCCTGGTGAGGTAGTATTTCCAGGCGAAGTCCTGGTTGGAGTGGTCGCACATGTCGGCGCGCAGCAGGCCGCTGGCCGAGAGAAATCCGCACAGGCTGCGCGCGGTATAGGCGCCGCGCGAGTAGCCGAAGATGTAGATGCGGTCGCCCGGCCGATAGTTGAGCGACAGGAAGCGGTAGGCCTCCAGGATGTTGGTGGAGAGCCCCTTGCCGAGCAGGCCGCCGGCCAGACGGTTGGTGCGTGCTGCCGCTGGTGCCGACGCCGGCGTCGTAATAGATCTGCGCCGGGATCCCCCGATCCGGCTTGGGGTCGATCATCGACGCGAGCAGCCCGATGTTGGTCTGGGCTTCGGCGCTGTCGGCGTTGTTCCAGGTGCCGTCCAGGCAGACGATCAGGCTGGCCATCCTCGCACCCTCAATGCGCATGGGACAATGGCCGGATCGATGCACTGATTCGCCTGCCCCCGGTCGTACCTCGCCGGCCACGCCGCATCGAGATGTTGATGGCGCGAGGCTGGCGACGCACACACGCCGGATCGTCCACAGAAACTTTCGATCCTGCCGGCGCCCGTGCTAAAGGGCGCCATGACCGCCACCGTCATCTATGTCGACGCCGACGCCTGCCCGGTGAAGGAGGAGGCCGTGCGGGTGGCCGAGCGGCACGGGCTTGCCATCCACTTCGTGTCGAACGCGTGGATGCGCCTGCCGGAGGGCCCGCTCGTGCATCGCGTGGTGGTCAACGACGGCCCCGACGCCGCCGACGACTGGATCGCCGCCCGCATCGGTCCGTGTGACATCGCGGTGACGGCCGACATCCCGTTGGCGGCGCGCTGCCTGAAGGCCGGCGCGCGCGTGATCGGCCCAACCGGCAAGCCGTTCACCGGGGCCGGCATCGGCATGGCGCTCGCCATGCGCGATCTCTCCCGCCACTTACGCGAGACCGGTGAGAGCAAGGGCTACAACGCCGGCTTCACGCGTCAGGACCGCTCGCGTTTCCTGCAGGCGCTGGAGGAGGCCGTGCAGGCCATCCGCCGGCAGGGCTAGGCGCTGTCACGCTTCCGCCGTTCCTTGTCATGCGCCGGGCGCGGTGTCGCCACAGTGGATGTGCACACTTGCAACCATTCACTTGGCAAAATGCACTGACCGGGAGGTATTCGTTATGACACGCAATCGCCTCGCAGTTTTGCTCGTCACTTCCGTTCTTCTCATTGCAACCCCGAGCTACGCGCAGCAGCGCGCAACCGACACCGACATCGCCGCGGCGCTGCGCGCGGGCGGCAATGTGATCGTCTTCAGACATGGAGCGACTTATTCGGATCAGGCCGATACCGATCCACTCAATCCCGACAACATCGCCAAGCAGCGCCAGCTGAATGCCAAGGGCGAGGAAGCGGCCAAGGCACTCGGCGAAGCCTTCAAGAAAATCGGTGTGCCCGTCAGCAAGGCCTTCACGAGCCAGTTCAATCGCGCCTACCAGACCGCGAAGCTTGCGGGCATCGACAACGTGGAGAAGACCGCCGATGTCACCGAGGGTGGTCTGGTTGTCACACCCAACGAGAACAACCGACGCGCCGACGCTTTCCGCAAGTTAGCGAGCACCGTGCCAGCGACGGGTACCAATGTCGTGATCGTCAGCCACAAGCCAAACATCATCGATGCGTTCGGCAAGGACTGGTTCGAGATCAAGGAGGGCGAGGCGACCATCTTCAAGCCCGACGGCACGAGCTACAAAGTGGTAGCGCGCGTGCAGATGGACGACTGGCCGCGCGTCGCTGCAGCCGCAAAGAAGTAGACGCAAGCGCTGGAATGAGTTGCTGCACCCCGCTTGTGCTGGCGAGAGGGGTGCTTTTCGGCTAAGCAAGCTCTGCGGACACGGAGGGCAGCGGACATGGCAGTAGACGGAACCTGGTACCTCGTGATGCAGACGCCGATCGGCGAGCGCAAGGCAACGCTCACCCTGGCCGGGACCGGCGCGCTGTCCGGCACGCTGGCGGCCGAGGGCGCAGCCACGGCGATCTTCGATGCCAAGGAGACCGGCAACGCCGTGAGCTTCAAGGCCTCCATCAAGAACCCCATGCCGCTGACCCTGGATTTCAACGCCACCATCGACGGCACCAAGATCGCTGGCACAGTGGGCGCAGGCGCGATCGGCAGCTGGCCGTTCTCGGGCACCAAGGCTTGAAGCCGGCCTGCGAGCGGCGCGGCCCAAAGCGGCATTGCCACGTCCGCCAAGTGCGGCAATGATACGGGCGTCGTAGCCGCCGCCCGCCATGACCGTCCTCAGCGTCCGTCACATCACTACCTACCGCTACCGGCAGCCGGTGTCCTTCGGCGAGCACCGCATGATGCTGCGGCCGCGCGACAGCTTCGACCAGAAGCTGCTGGAGTCGCGCCTTGCCATCACGCCGCAGCCGAGCGAACTGCGCTGGATGCTCGATGTGTTCGGCAACTGCGTGACCATCGCCCAGTTCGGCGACAAGTGTGACGAGCTCAAGTTCGAAAGCAGCATCTGGCTCGACCACACGCCCTCCAACGCGCCCGACTTCCAGATCGAGGATTACGCCAAGAGCTATCCGTTCGCCTATGTGCCGGAGGAGATGCCCGATCTCGCACCCGTCATCAGCCTGCAGTACCCGGACCCGGATCAGGAGGTGCACCGCTGGGTGCGCCGCTTCCTGCGCAAGGGTCGCCCGACCGACACCGGCGCACTGCTAATGACGCTTACGCATGCCTTGAAGGAGAGCTTCACCTACGAGCGCCGCCCGCAGCAGGGCACGCGTGAGCCGGCACTCACCTTGAAGCTCGGACGTGGCAGCTGCCGCGATCTCGCCCTGCTGATGATCGAGGCGGTGCGTTCCCTCGGCCTCGCCGCGCGCTTCGTGTCGGGCTATCTGTACGTGCCTTCGCGCGATGGGCCGACCCATGTCGGCGGCGGCTCGACGCACGCCTGGGCACAGGTCTATCTGCCGGGCGCCGGCTGGGTGGAGTTCGACCCCACCAACGCCATCGTCGGCAACCGCGACCTGATCCGCGTCGCCGTGGCCCGCGATCCGAGCCAGGCCGTCCCGCTGTCCGGCACCTACTGGGGCTCGGCGGACGACTGCACCGGCATGACGGTGGAGGTGCGTGTACGCTCGGCGGGTGATCCCAACGCGCCGTCTGCGGCCACGGCAGAAGCCTGAACGTCCGACGACGGGCGAGCGGCGGAACACACAGCAAACACCAGCGTTGTGCTGCGGGTGCCCCCTGCGCATGGCACCGAACTTGCTTGACATTGGCTTGCGCTGCGCCATGCCGAGTCGACAAGACGAGGCACGGCAGGCGATGCCGTGGCGAGCTGCGGAATCAAGACACAAGCGGGGCACACATGCAGATCCGCGCCGGCTTCAAGATCGCCTACGACTGTCCGCGGCCAACGCCCATGCTGCTGATGCTGAGTGTGCATCCTTCGCGCACGGCCGACCTCGTCACGCCGCACAAGCTGCTGTATGAGCCCTACGTAGAGGCGCGCGACTATCGTGACGCGTTCGGCAACATCGTCACCCGCATCGTAGCGCCGCCTAGACGCATCACCATCTCCACCGACTTCATCGTCAGCGACCCCGGTACGCCCGACATCGTCGAGCCGGACGCCGAGCAGTTGCCGGTGGAGGCCCTGCCCGACGACGTGATGGTGTACCTGATGGGCAGCCGCTACTGCGACACCGACAAGATGATGCACACGGCCTGGTCGCTGTTTGCCAACGCCCCGCAGGGCTGGGGCCGCGTGCAGGCCATCTGCGACTACGTCAACGAGCACCTCACCTTCGGCTACCAGCACGCGTCGGCGACACGTACCGCGCTCGAGGGCTACAATGAGAGGCGTGGCGTGTGCCGCGACTTTGCCCACCTCGCTGTCACCTTGTGCCGCTGCATGAACATCCCGGCCCGCTACTGCACCGGCTATCTCGGCGACATCGGCATACCGCCGGCGCCCGAGCCGATGGATTTCAGCGCCTGGTTCGAGGCCTACCTGGGCGGGCGCTGGTACACGTTCGATGCGCGCCACAACAAGCCGCGCATCGGCCGCGTGGTGATGGCCCGCGGCCGCGATGCCACCGATGTGGCGCTGTCCACGATCTTCGGACCGACCGCTTTGACCGGGTTTACCGTCATCACGGACGAGGTGGTCACCCAACCGGCCTAGGCCGATCTTTCCACCTCGGGCAGAGATAGCCGGAGACCTTCCGGAATCGCACAGCAGGCAGGCAGTTGCTGCGCCGGACCTTGACCCCTGCGGCGGGACCCCCGATTGTCCGCCGCCCATGCCCAAATATTCATCAGCCTCTGCCGCACCCACAGGCGAGCCGGAATCGGCCTACGCTTGGCTGCGCCTGCTCGCCTGCGTGCTGACTGGCACCGTAGGCAGCGTGGGCATGTGGTCGGTGGTGGTCGCGCTGCCGGCTTTCCAGGCCGATTTCGGCGCCGCCCGCGCCGATGCCTCGCTGGCCTATACGTTGGCCATGATCGGCTTTGCCGGGGGCGCCGTGTTGATGGGCAACCTCGCCGACCGGCTCGGCATCTCCGTGCCCGTCCGACTGGGCGCCCTGCTGTTGGCCGGGGGCTACATCGCTTCGGCCGTCACCAGCAATATCTGGCAGTTCACCTTGGTGCATCTCGTGATCGGATTCGGCAGCTCGGCCACCTTCGCGCCGCTGATCGCCGACATCTCGCACTGGTTCAACCGACGGCGCGGCATTGCCGTGGCCGTCAGCGCGTCCGGCAACTATCTGGGCGGCGCCATCTGGCCGCCGATCGTCAACTGGCTGATCGCCGCCACCGGCTGGCGCGCGTCGCAGATCATCATCGCCTTCGTCTGCCTGGCGACCATGATCCCCCTTACCCTTGTCATGCGCCGGCGGGTCAGCGCCGCAGGCCTGGCTGCCGCCAACGGCGACGGCGCCAACGGCAAGGACGCGCTTGGCCTCAACCCGACCGCCCTGATGGCCATGCTGGCGCTGGCCGGCGTAGGCTGCTGCGTCGCCATGTCGATGCCGCAGGTGCACATCGTCGCCTACTGCAGCGACCTCGGCTACGGGCCGGCGCGCGGTGCCGAGATGCTGTCGGCTATGCTCGGCTTCGGCATCATCAGCCGCATCGCCTCGGGCTTCATCGCCGACCGCATCGGTGGCCTGTGGACGATGCTGCTCGGCTCGTCGCTGCAGGCGCTGGCACTGCTGCTCTACCTGCTGTTCGACGGACTGGCGTCTCTATACGTCGTATCCGCGCTGTTCGGGCTGGTGCAGGGCGGCATCGTCCCCATGTATGCCATCATCGTGCGCGAATACTTCCCGGCGCAGGGATCGGGCACGCGCGTCGGCGTACTGATCATGTCGACCATTGTCGGCATGGCGCTGGGTGGTTGGATGTCGGGCGCCATTTTCGACATGACGGGCTCCTACTGGCAGGCGTTCGCCAACGGCTTCTTGTGGAACCTGCTCAACGTCGCCATTGTTGTATTCCTGCTGATGCGGCGAAGGACGCACGTTCCCGCGTTCGCCTGATCCGCGCCGGCGCAGGATGGTGGGAGACGATGGTGCGCGGCGACGTGGAGATTCTGGCTCCGGGCGAGATGCCGGCGGAGTTGGCAAACGAGACGTTCGAGCGCCTGGATCGCCTTTCGATCCTGCTCGACACGGCCATTGTCATTCCCGGCACCAATATCCGTTTTGGGCTCGATGCGCTGGTCGGCCTCGTTCCGGTGGTCGGCGACATGATCACCACGGCCATCTCGTCCTGGCTGATTTATGAGGCGCATCGCCTCGGCATCTCCCGCTTCGCGTTGTGGCGCATGATGGGCAACGTCGCCATCGACGGGCTGGTCGGCGCCATTCCGCTGCTGGGCGATGCCTTCGACGTCGCCTTCCGTGCCAACCGGCGCAATATGCGCATCCTGCGCGATCAATTGGCCAAGCGGCGGCAGCGGTAGAGGTTGTCATCCCGGAATTTCGCGAAGCGAAAGATCCGGGACCTATGCGGAGGCGGCACGTCCTTGGCCCTGGGTCCCGGCTATTCGCGCTTGCGCGCTTCTGCCGGGATGACAAGACGCGCGATGTGCTCGCCAGACAGGCTACTTGGATGCCATGAACGCCGCGATATCGGGCGGCGGCGATTTGCATTCCACGATCACCGAATCCTCGAGCGCTTCCACGCCGTGTAGAACACCCTTCGGGTGCCGGCACACATCGCCGGGCTGCATGATGACCTCCTTGCCATCCATGGTGCCCTTGAGTTTGCCGCTCACCAGATAGATGACCGACTCGTGGTCGTGGGAATGCAGTGGGGTCCCCACACCGGCAGCATAGAAAATCTCCAGCATGATCATTTGCTCGCCCTGCAGGCGCAGCTTCACCAGAAGCTCACCGCCAAAGACCTGCTTCCCTTCGAGCGTGCTGACCCTGATCGCTTTGCCGTCAAACCGCGGCGGAGTGGACATGCGTGCCTCCATCGATCCTCAATGCTATGCTTCATAAGGATGACTGTAACGGCGTGAGGCCGCCATGTCAGACCACGAGCACTGGCAACTGGATGCTAGCGCACCTGAGCTGTACGAGCGCTATCTCGTTCCCGCCATAACCTCGATATGGGCAGGCGACCTCATTGAGCGTGCGAAGCCCAAACCGACCGAGCACCTGCTCGATGTGGCATGCGGCACGGGTGCGGTAGCGCGCCTTGCGGCAGGCTGCGTCACCGACGGGCGCATTGTCGGGCTGGATTACAACCCCGGCATGTTGGGCGTAGCCCGGTCCATCCGCACGACCAGCGCACCTATCGAATGGATCGAGGGCAGTGCGCTCAGCCTACCCTTTGCCGACGGGACCTTCGATCTCGTTCTCTGCCAACTCGGCCTGCAGTTCTTCCCGGATCGCCTGCTGGCTGTCCGCGAGATACGGCGGGTTCTGCGACCGCAGGGGCGCACGGCCCTGAGTGTCTATAGCCCCATCGAGCGCACGCCGGCTGCGCACGCATTTGTGCTGGCGCTTGATGAGCATCTCGGGCCGGATGCGTCCAAGATCAAGCGCGCTGAGCATCTCTTCTCAAACCCGCAGGAGGTCGCCACCCTCTTGGACGACGCAGGCTTCGAGCAGGCCGAGGTAAGCACCGTCACCAAGCAGATTATGTTTCCTTCGGTGCTCGACTACGTGCGATTCCAGTTGATCGCCACGCCCATGGCGAGCCTTCTGGGTGGCCGGAGCGACACGGCGCGGGAGGTCGACATTCGCCAAATCGCCACCCGCACTGAGGTCCGTCTGGCAGCGGAGATGCTTGTGGGCGGTCGCCTGCGCTTTCCGCAGGAAGCCTATGTCGCCACCGCGCTGCGGGCGGATAAGGAACGCGAGACGGCATGAGCGCATCCCGACCCCGCATCTATCTCGCCGGCCCAGAGGTGTTCCTGCCGAACGCCCGCGAGGTGGGATCGGAGAAGCGCCGCGTCGCGGCCGAGGCCGGATTCGAGGGCGTGTTCCCGCTCGACAACACGCTCGACCTGGCCGGGTTGGCCAAGGTGGAGCAGGCGCGGCGCATCTCGCTTGCAAACGAAGGCCTGATGCGCTCGTGCGATGCACTGATCGCCAACCTGACACCGTTCCGTGGCGTGTCGATGGATGCCGGCACCGCCTTCGAGGTCGGCTTCATGCGCGCACTCGGCAGGCCGGTCGCCGGCTACACCAATGCGGTCGACCATCACCTGGACCGGGCGCGGGCATTTCGCGCCGGCGCTGCGCTGCCCTTCGACGCCGACCGCCCGGAGGTGGAAATCGAGGATTTCGACCTCGCCGAGAACCTGATGATCGAGATCGCCATCCGCGAATCCGACTGCAGCGTGGTGCGCAACCGGGTCGGGCGGGGTGAGGAAATGACCGACCTCGCCGGCTTCCGGCAATGCCTGGCCGAACTGCAGCGTCTGTTTGCGCAGTCTGGCCGCACGTCTTGATTTTGCCCGGCCCTGGTGGTCTCGTTAGGGCGTGTCCGACATGACATGCTGGTCTAAGAGCGGAGTGGTGAAGCTCGGTCTTGTCGCGGCGGCCTTGATGGCACCCGCAGCGTCGGCGCACGACTGGTATCCGCGCGAATGCTGCAGCGAGATCGATTGCGCACCCGTCGAGCGGGCCGAGCCGTTGCCGGACGGCTCCTTGCGCTTGACGTCGAGGGTCGGCACCACGGACGTTCCGACGTCGTTTCCACGGCTGGAGAGCCCGGATCAACAGATGCACATCTGCATGGTGCGGTACTCGCACCTGGACGGCATGCGCCCCGTTTGCTTCTTTGTGCCGCCGCCGACCAGGCAGACTCCGTCCTGACGGACGGCAAGCTGTGGGTCGCGGCCGGTGTCGCGCTGTGCAAACCTCGAATCAGGCTAGGCAGGTATCAGTCAGTGGACCAAGGAGACAGGTCATGGCGAAGAACAAGACGGTCGGCGACAACCAGCGCAAGGGTGCGGTCAAGACGCGCTCGCAGATCAAGAACCCGATCACCGGCACCTGGACCAAGCGCGACGACAAGAGCGGCAAGTTCATGGACGTGAAGGCCGACGCCAAGCCCTTCAAGGGCGTGCGCAAAGAAAAGTAAGGCGTAACCACACGGCCCGAACCGGGCGGGTGTATTGCAACGCCGGCATGGCTGCCGGCCGAGGGTTTTGCTATGGCGTAGGGGCACTCACACTTTGAGGTCCCCAGCATGGCCGCCGCCGATACCATCGCCCTCATCACCCGCTACTACGACGCTTTCAATCGCGGTGACACCGAGGGCATGATCGCCTGCGTCGCCGACGACGTCGTGCACGACGTCAATCAAGGCGCACGCCGCAGCGGCAAAGCCGCCTTCCGCCAGTTCTGCGCGCACATGTCCCGCTGCTACAAGGAGCAGCTGGAGGGCATCGTCGTGATGGCTACGGCCGACGGCGGCCGGGCCGCCGCCGAGTTCAACGTGATCGGCGCTTACCTGGTTGCCGAGGAGGGCCTGCCGCCCGCCAAGGGCCAGACCTACCGGCTGCCGGCCGGCACCTTTTTCGCGGTGCGCGATGGCCTGATCACCCGCATCACCACCTACTATAACCTCACCGACTGGCTGCTGCAGGTGGCCGGCGAGGATGCCGCATGACGGTGCGCGTCGAGCCGCTGGTCCGGGGAGGCGCTGGCGCGCGGCCTGCCGGCCCTGGCACGGCTGCGCATCGCTGTGTTCCGCAGCTGGCCCTATCTCTATGACGGCACGCTCGACCACGAGCAGACCTATCTCGCCAAGCTCGCCGCACGCACCGGGCGCAGTGATCGTGGCGGCCTCGGACGGCGAGGAGATCATCGGCTGCGCCACTGCCGCGCCGCTGGCCGAGGTGGAGGGCGAGTTTTCCGAGCCGCTGGTGGCCAAGGGCTACGACATTGCGAGCCTGCTTTATTGCGGAGAGTCCGTGCTGCTGCCGGCCTATCGCGGCCGGGGGCTCGGACACGCCTTCTTCGACCAGCGCGAGGCACACGGCCGCAAGCTCGGCGGCCTGACGCATGCGACGTTCTGCGCCGTCGCAGCGCCCGGCCGACCACCCGCTGCGGCCGGGCGACTACGTTCCGCTCGACGCGTTCTGGACGAAGCGCGGATATACCAAGCTCGACGGCGTGGTCGGTACCTTCGAATGGAAGGACATCGACCAGCCGGACGAGACGCCCAAGCCGATGCAATACTGGATGCGGGAGCTGGCGTGATGGTCGCAGCCCCGATCAGAATCGCCGCCGCGCAGTATCCGATCGAGCGCTTCGCCACGCTCGGCGCCTATCACGACAAGCTGGCGCGCTGGGTGACCGAGGCGGCCGGCAACGGCGCCGAGTTGCTGGTGTTCCCCGAGTACGGCGCCATGGAGTATGCGGCTGCCAGCGGTGATGCCGTGGCCGGCGATCTCGCTGCGTCGCTGGCCGTGGTGTCGGATGCACTCCGCGAGATGGATGCTGCCCACGCCGAGCTGGCACGCCGGCACGGGTGCACATCCTGGCTGCCAGCGGGCCGTCGGCGCGCCCCGGCGGCCGTTACGTCAATGCCGCGCGCCTGTTCACGCCATCCGGCCGGGTGGGCGTGCAGGAGAAGATGATCATGACCCCGTTCGAGCGGAACTGGGGGATCTCATCGGGCGAGGCGCTGCGCGTGTTCGAGACGGCGTTGGGACGGATCGGCGTTGCCATCTGCTACGACAGCGAGTTCCCCCTGCTGGTGCGGGCGCAGGCCGAGGCCGGCGCCCAGATCATCCTGGTGCCCTCCTGCACCGAGTTCCGTTCCGGCTACGCGCGCGTGCGCACGGCGGCGATGGCGCGGGCACTGGAGAACACCTGCGTGACGGTTCTATCGCCGACCGTCGGCGATGCGCCCTGGTCGCCGGCCGTCGACCGCAACGCAGGGGCGGCCGGCGTCTATGTCCCGGCCGACCACGGCTTCTCGGAGACCGGCGTGCTGGCCGAAGGGCACGCTGAACCAGCCGCAATGGGTCTATGCCGAGGTCGACCTGGCGCGTCTGCAGCGCGTCAAAGAGACCGGTGAGATGCGCAACAGTACGGATTGGGCCGCACAGCCCGGCGCCGCGCCGCTTGCCGGCAAGGTGGAGGTCGTCGCGCTGGGGTGACGTCTGTCATCCCGGAACTGCGCGCACGCGAAGTATCCGGGACCCGTAAGCCTCGGCGCCTGGGTCCCGGCTCTCGGGCTGAGCCCTCGGCCGGGATGACAGGTGCCCGTCAAGCCGTGGCCTTGGCGCCGCGCCGCTCGCTGATGAAGGCGAACACCGACGTCGTCAGCAGCAGGCCCACCGCCGCGCCGAACACCCACACCGGCGCGCCGTGATCCATGATCCAGCCGAACACCAGCGGGCCGACGATGCCGCCGATGTTGAAGCCGGTCGAGACGATGCCGAATACGCGCCCCGCGGCTCCGGGCGGCGCCGCCTTGCGCACCAGCATGTCGCGCGAGGGCAGCATCATGCCGCTCAGGAAACCGGCGAGCCCCATGCCGGCCACCAGCGCTACCGCCGGCAGGCTGAACACCGTCATCAGCAGCACGACCACGGCCGCGGCGCCGAAGCCGGCCGCCGCCACTTCGCCATGGCGCTCAGTGCGGTCGGCCAGCGAGCCGCCCGCCAGCACGCCGAGCGCACTCAGGGCCAGATAGGCCGTCAGCGCCCAGTTGGCGGATGTCAGGGTGAGGCCCTGCGTCGCCATCAGCGACACCACCGAGAAGTTCTGCAGCGCGCCGTTGGAAAGCGCCATCAGCACGAAGAAACCGGTCAGCGACAGCACGGCGGGTGTCAGCAGGCTCCACGTCGCGCCTTTGCCGGCAGCGGCCTTGCTCGCGTGCGTGCCGGCGGCCGAACGCGGCGGCGGCATCAGCAGCAGGATCAGCGCAACGGCCGGACCCAGCAGCGCCGTGAAGGCGATGGCGGCTGCGAAGCTCACGTAGGCGATCAGGCCGAACAACACGACGGGCGTCAGCGCTCCGCCGAGCAGGCCGGCAAACGTATGCACCGAGAAGGCGCGGCCCATGCGGTTTTCGGACATGGCATCGGCCAGGATGGCGTAGTCGGCTGGATGGTAGACGCAGTTGGCGAGACCGACGAGGAACGCCGTCACCAGCAGCACGGGATAGGTGGGCAGCAGGCCGAAGGCGGCGAACCCAACGCCGCCCAGCAGCAGCCCTGCGATCAGCACCCGGCGCGCGCCCAGGCGGTCGACCACGAACCCCATCGGCGCTTGCGTAACGCCGCTCACCACGTTGAAGGTGGTCAGGGCCAAGCCGAGGTCGAAGAAGCTCACGCCCAACCGGTCCTTGAGCACGGGCAGCAGCACCGGCAGGGTGACGATGTAGAAGTGGCTGACGAGATGCGCCGCCGAGACGCCCAGCAGCGTCTGCAGCTCGCTTGCGGCAGCGGGCGTCGTGCCCGCGCCCTCGGACCTGGCGGATTCGGCGACCATTGACCCGCTTTTTGGCGCGTTTCCTCAAGGCCCTCTCTAACACGGGTGGCGGGCGTGCCGGTATGCGAATGGCGGCCCCCTGCCCCGCGACCTCTAAACCGTGGGCATGCGGGCCGTCGGCGCGGCGAAGGTGTTTGACGGCGGCGCGGCCCGTGCTAGGCGACAGGCTCAACTCAGCGGCGAGGACGCCCATGATTCCCCGCTATACCCGCGCGCCGATGGCCGCCATCTGGTCGCCCGAGACACGCTTTCGCATCTGGTTCGAGATCGAGGCGCATGCCGCGTCCGCCATGGCCGAGCTTGGCCTGATCCCCAAGGAGGCGGCCAAGACCATCTGGGAGCGCGGCTCGGCGGCCAAGTTCGACGTGGCGCGCATCGACGAGATCGAGCGCGAGGTCAAGCACGACGTGATCGCCTTCCTCACGCATCTGGCCGAGCACATCGGCCCGGACGCGCGCTTCGTGCACGCGGGGCTCACCTCCTCCGACGTGCTCGACACCTGCTTCAATGTTCAGCTGGTGCGGGCCGCCGATCTGCTGATCGCCGATCTCGACGCCTTGCTGGCCGCGCTGAAGAAACGTGCGATCGAGCACAAGATGACGCCGACCATCGGCCGCAGCCACGGCATTCACGCCGAGCCGACCACGTTCGGCGTCAAGCTGGCCTATGCCTATGCCGAGTTCGACCGGGCCAAGGCCCGTCTCGTGGCCGCTCGCAAGGAGGTTTCGACCTGCGCCATCTCCGGCGCGGTCGGCAGCTTTGCCAACATCGACCCGCGCATCGAAGCCTATGTGGCCGCCAAGATGGGCCTGACGCCGGAGCCGGTGTCGACGCAGATCATCCCGCGCGACCGCCACGCCATGTACTTCGCCACGCTGGCGGTGATCGCCTCCTCGCTGGAGCGGCTGGCAATCGAGATCCGCCACCTGCAGCGCACGGAGGTGCTGGAGGCCGAGGAGTTCTTCTCGCGAGGGCCAGAAGGGCTCCTCCGCCATGCCGCACAAGCGCAATCCGGTGCTGACCGAGAACATCACCGGGCTCGCCCGCATGGTGAGGAGCTACGCGCTGCCCGCCATGGAGAACGTGGCGCTCTGGCACGAGCGCGACATCTCCCACTCCTCGGTGGAGCGCATGATCGGCCCGGACGCCACCGTGACGCTCGACTTCGCGCTGGCGCGCATGGCCGGCGTGATCGAGAAGCTGGTCGTCTATCCGGACAACATGCGCGCCAACCTGGACCGGCTCGGCGGTCTCGTGCACTCCCAGCGCGTGCTGCTGGCGCTCACGCAGAAGGGCGTTGCGCGCGAGGACGCCTACCGCCTCGTGCAGCGCAACGCCATGCGCGTGTGGGCCGAGCGCGCCGACTTCCTGGCGCTCCTGAAAGGCGATCCCGACATCGCCAAGGTGCTGACACCGATCGAGCTCGATGCCTTGTTCGACCTCGCCTATCACACCAAGCACGTCGATACGATCTTCGCCCGCGTGTTCGGCAAGGCGTGATCCACGTGTCTGGCATCCCGGCCTGAGCGCAGCTCAGAGCCGGGATCTCGCGCGGCGAACTCGTGGGTCCCGGATATTCACTGCGCGAATTCCGGGATGACAGTTGTCAGGATAAGATAATCAGCTTGGCGAGGATGACGACGATGATGGCACCGATCGCCGAGGTGGCGATGCAGTCGACCAGCTCGCTGCCGAGATTGGGCTTCCAACCCGCCGCTCCCAGCACGATGTTGCCGACGAACGCGCCGATCAGACCGGTCAGCAGATAGCCGATCAGGCTGCTGGGTCCGCCGACGAGGATGCTCGCCAGCCAACCCGCGACGATGCCGACGATGGCCGTGATGATGAGCTGCTGCGTGTTCATGTTCATGGGAATCTCCTTCCCCGGCGCCGGCCAATCCGCAAGCGAAGACCGCCCGCGGCCTCCCGACCCGGCGATAGGAGTCTGACCAACTCGTCCGACCACGTCGAGACCCTCGAATTGCAGCTGCGAAGCGCGTACAGGGGCGGCGAAACGGAGCTGCCCCCGCGATCGTCACACGTGGATGGCGCGCCCGAAGGCGTCGAGCACGCTCTCGTGCATCGTCTCCGACAGCGTCGGATGCGGGAAGACCGTGTGCATCAGGTCCTCCTCGGTGGTCTCGAGTTGCATGGCGATGACAAAGCCCTGGATCAGCTCGGTCACCTCGGCGCCCACCATGTGCGCACCCAGCAGCTGGCCGGTCTTGGCGTCGAAGATGGTCTTCACCAGCCCCTGGTCCTCGCCCAGCGCGATGGCCTTGCCGTTGCCCACGAACGGGAAGCGGCCGACCTTGATCTCGCGCCCCTGCTCCTTGGCCTTCTGCTCGGTCAGTCCGACGCTGGCGATCTGCGGCTGGCAATAGGTGCAGCCCGGGATCCTCAACTTGTCGATTGGATGCGGGTGCAGGCCTTTGATGGCCTCGATGCACACCACGCCCTCGTGCTCGGCCTTGTGCGCCAGCATCGGCGGCCCGGCCACGTCGCCGATGGCATAGACGCCGGCCACGCTGGTTTTGCCGAGGCCGTCGACGACGATGGTGCCTCGATCCATCTTTACGCCGAGCTTTTCCAGGCCGAGGTTCTCGACGTTGCCGACGACGCCCACTGCCGAGATCACGCGATCGAAGGTCAGCGTCTGCGTGCCGCCCTTGCCGTCGTCGATGGTGGCGGTGACGCTGTCGGCCTTCTTGTCCAGCTTGCTCACCTTGGCGCCGGTCACGATCTTGATGCCCTGCTTCTCGAACTGCTTGCGGGCAAAGGCGGCGATCTCGGCATCCTCGACGGGCAGGATCTGCGGCAGCACCTCCACCACCGTCACCTCGGCGCCGAGCGTGCGGTAGAACGAGGCGAACTCGATGCCGATGGCGCCCGAGCCGATCACCAGCATCGACTTGGGAACGGCCGGCGGCACCATGGCCTCGAAGTAGGTCCACACCAGCTTCTTGTCGGGCTCGATGCCGGGCAGCGCCCGCGGCCGCGCGCCGGTGGCGACGATGATGTGCTTGGCTTGATAGCTGCCGGGACCGAGCGCACCTTTCGGAGCCTCGCTCTGGGAGGCGGCGACGCGCACCTTGCCGCCACCCTCCAGCGTCGCCGCGCCCCAGATCACAGTGATCTTGTTCTTCTTCATCAGGAACGTGACGCCGGCGTTGAGCCGGCCCGCCACCTTGCGCGAGCGCTCCACCACCGCCTTGGCATCGTAGGCAACCTTGTCCGCCACCAGGCCGTAGTCCTTGGCGTGCTGCAGCATGTGGAACACTTCCGCCGAGCGCAGCAGGGCCTTGGTCGGGATGCATCCCCAGTTAAGGCAGATGCCGCCCAGGTAGTCGCGCTCGACGATCGCCGTCTTGAAGCCGAGTTGCGCCGCCCGGATCGCGGTGACGTATCCTCCCGGCCCGGACCCGATGACGATGATGTCGAAGGATTGCTCAGCCATGGCGGAAGGCTCTCGGTGAGGGGCCAAGGCGCGCAACAAACAAGGCGCGCAAATGCACAAGGCCCCGACGTACGCGCCAGGGCCCTGCTATTCAAGCCATTTTACGTGCAGCGCGCAAAGCGCCAGCTGCCTCATCTAGGACGGCGGCACGTGGCAGCGCGCACCCAGGTACTGGTTGAGCAACTCGTTGTAGCGGTTGACGTCGACCATCTGCGCGGGCGGCAGCTTCTTGCCCTGGGTCGCCGCCTCGACCTTGCCCTGCGTGCCCTTGGCATCGAGTCGATCCAACTCGGCGCGGATCGTGCTGCAGGTCTGTCCGGCCGCGAGCGGCTTGGCGCCGGGGTCGCCTCCCCAGTCGTCGCCCGCGCACGCCGACAACGAGGCCGCCACGGCCATCGCCGCCAGAAGCTTCCAAGACTTGGAGACCGTGCTCGCCACGAACCGCTCCTGCATCGCACCACCACCCATGCTGCTGGCTACGAACCATAGCCACGCAACGATTTCAACCGTCTACGGCGGCAGTGTGACAACTTTGCAGCAGGAAAAGCGCACTCCGAAGCCAAGCAGCGCAGGGCAGGCCTGCCACTATGGAATGCATCGCAGCGTCGCTTTTCAAAAAGCGAGCGGCCGCCTGCAAGCACCATTGCGCTAGTAGTTGCCGCCTGCGCCGGACTTGGTGCCCGGCTTGACCTGCGCGGTGGTCGGCTTCGGCGGCACCAGCGAGCAGCGCGCCTGGAACTCGGCGTTGGCCTTGGTGAGCTGATCGGCCTTGGCGAGGTCGGCCTGAGTCATCTTGTATTTCTTGGCAGAGGCCTTCTCGATCTTGTCGGCAATGCCTTCCTTGCGCAGGCCATCGATGCGCGCGGTCAGGGCGGCGCAGGCCGGATCTGCCTTGGCCTCAGCGGACGCGCCGCCATCGCCGAGGGCGCCCGTCGTGAACAAGCCGCCATCGCTGCCGTCGCCAGCACATCCGGCCAGCAGAGCGCCGGAGAGCAGCAGTGCCGCCGAAGCGACACGGAACGCGATTGCCATGAGCAGTACCCCCGAGTGTGTTTTGCAGCTGTCTGCGTTTGTACGGTCCGAGATGCGCTTACATCTTGTGATTCTTAACTGATTCTTAGGCTCGATTGTTGAGACCCGCAAGCGGCAGGTAAATGGCATCCGACCTTCGCCCTATAGCAAGAATCGGGAATTTCTGTGGATGGACGCCCGGCGAGGCAACGGCGCCACAGCGCCCAGGCCCCCCTGTCAAACCAGCATACGCACGGGGTCTTCCATCAGCATTTTGAAGGCGTTGAGCAGCTCGGCGCCGACTGCCCCGTCGACCGCCCGGTGGTCGCAGGACAGGGTGCAGGAGACGATGGTGGCCGGTTCCACCTTGTCGCCCACCACAATGGGACGCTTCTCGCCGGCCCCGACGGCCAGAATGGTGGCATGCGGAGGATTGATCACCGCGTCGAAGCTCTTGATGCCGTACATGCCGAGGTTGGAGATCGAGGTGGTGCCGCCCTGATACTCGTGCGGCGCCAGCCGACGCTTGCGCGCCCGCTCGGCCAGGTCCTTTATCTCGTTGGAGATCTCGGACAGCGACTTCAGCTCGGCATGCCGGATGACCGGCGTGAACAGCCCGCCCTCGATGGCCACGGCGACGCCGACGTCGGAATACTTGTGGCGTAGCGTGCCGCCCTCGGTCCACGTCACGTTGGCGTTCGGCACCTGTGCCAATGCCAGCGCCAGCGCCTTGATGACGAAGTCGTTGACCGACAGCTTGTAGGCGCGCGGACCATCCTTCGGTGCCACCGAGTTCATGCGCTCGCGCGCACGCAGCAGCTCGTCGATGCGGCAGTCGACCGTGAGGCGATAATGCGGGATGGTCTGCTTGGACATGGTGAGGCGCTGGGCGATCACCTTGCGCATGCCATCGTGCGGCACGACCTCGTAGGAATTCTTGTCGTAGAGGGCCAGGATCTTGTCGTCCGACATGCCCTGCAACGCGGACGGCACGGCCGGTGCCGTGCTTGCCCTCGGCGTCACCGCCGTGCCGGCCTTCGCCGCGCCCGTCGCGTGACCGTTGGCGAGCGCACTCTCGATGTCGCTCTTGACGATGCGCCCGTGCGGACCCGAGCCCGCCAGGCCCGCGATCTCGATGCCCGCGGCCTTGGCGAGCCTGCGCGCCAGCGGCGAGGCGAAGACCCGCTCGTGCAAACTCTTTGACGCGGCGGCCGACGTCGTGTGGGCCGTCGCCGAGCTGTGCGCGGTCGCCGTCGCCGGTTTTGCCGGCGACGATGCGGCAGACGCGCTGGCCGCGGCCGCCGCTGCCTTGACAGGTTCCGCACGCGGTGTTGCAGCCTGCGGCGTCGGCGCCTTCGGCTTGGGAGCCGCGCCCTCGCTCTCGCCCTCGGCAAGCAGCGTGGCGATCGGGGTATTGACCTTGACGCCCTCGGTGCCGGCCTCGACCAGCAGCCGGCCGACCTTGCCCTCGTCGACCGCCTCCACCTCCATGGTGGCCTTGTCGGTCTCGATCTCGGCGATGACGTCGCCGGCTTTGACCTGCTGGCCCTCCTTGATGAGCCACTTGGCGAGCTTGCCCTCCTCCATGGTGGGCGACAGCGCGGGCATCAAGATCTCGGTCGGCATCGCGTTTCTCTGTCTAGAGGTATCTGATCTCGGTCGGCGTCCATTTGGCCTTGCGGCGGGCGATGCGCGCCTCCGGCGTCTCGCCCTCGTAGACCACCGGCTCGGCCACTCGTCCCTTGAACTCGGGGATGGCCAGGCCGCGCACGTTGAGGATCGACCACACCTTGCCGTCGTCCTCCAGAATGGCGCCGGCGTACATGCCGCAGCGGCCGCACAGCAAGCTGGTGCCCGAGCGCGTGCCGAACTGATAGCGCGTCAGCGCCGCCGGCTCGATCTCGAACGTGGCGCGTCCCGCCGGATCGGACACCGTCATCGCCCCGTGTCGGGTGCAGAAGCCGCACTGGCAGGCCCGCACCTGCAGCTCGGCCGCCGGCTTGCTCGCCGTCAACGCCCCGCGGATGGCACCGCAGTGACAGGAGCCCGCGTAGGTCGGCCGGTCAGGCATGCGCGGCTCCGTTCCCGCGCCGCCAGCGATAGATGAAAGTCAGGTAGGCGAGGGCCAGATACACGCTGGCGGCCGTGCCCCAGCCGATGACGATGCCGACATCCTGCAGCGACGTGCCCGGCGGAAGCGTGAAGGGCAGCATCAGCGGATTGCGCAGCGCCTGCACATCGATGCCGGGCGATGGCAGCCTGCTCCAGGAGGCAAACAGTCCTTCCTGGACCCGCTGCTGGGTGGCGGCCGTGGTGCCAAGGAATACGAGGCCGACCGACAGCAGGAGGAACGCCAGCAGCCGCAGTGCCATCGGCGCGCGATTGAGGAAGAAGAACAAGCCGGCGATGTAGGCCGAGATAATGGTGAAGAATACGGAAAACAGGCTCATGATGACTTGGATGGAACCGAGCAGGTTCTGCATCAGCTCTGCTTCCGACATGCAAAGCCTCCGCTACGACACATATAGAACCGACTTCACCGCCTCGATCACATGCTCGACCGTGGGCAGCGCGAGCCGCTCCAGGTTGGCCGCATAGGGCATCGGCACGTCGGCGCCGTTGACCTTGGCAGGCGGTGCGTCGAGGTAGTCGAAGGCCTGGATCGCCACCTGCGCGCAGATCTCGGAGCCCACCGAGCACACCGGCCAGGCTTCCTCCACCGTCACCAGGCGGTTGGTCTTCTTGACGGACTCGATCACCGTCGGCAGGTCGAGCGGGCGCAGGCTGCGCAGGTCGATGACCTCGGCGTCGATGCCCTCGCCGGCCAGCTGCTCGGCTGCGGCCAGCGCATAGACCATGCCGCGCGCGAAGGAGACGATCGTCACGTGGCTGCCGGCGCGGGCGATGCGCGCCTTGCCGATCGGCACGATCCACTCGCCTTTCGGCACCTGCCCGGAGGCGCCGTAGAGGATCTCGTTCTCCAGCACCAGCACGGGGTTGGGGTCGCGGATGGCGGCCTTCAGCAGGCCCTTGGCGTCGGCCGCGTTGGAGGGCGCCACCACCTTCATGCCGGGCACATGCGCATACCAGGACGAGAAGCACTGGCTGTGCTGGGCGGCGACGCGCGCGGCAGCACCATTGGGGCCGCGGAACACGATGGGACAGCCGAGCTGGCCGCCCGACATGTAGAGCGTCTTGGCGGCCGAGTTGATGATCTGGTCGATCGCCTGCATAGCGAAGTTCCAGGTCATGAACTCGACGATCGGCTTGAGGCCGGCCATGGCCGCGCCGACGCCCACGCCGGCAAAGCCCTGCTCGGTGATCGGCGTGTCGATCACCCGCTTCGGCCCGAATTCTTCGAGCAGCCCCTGGCTGATCTTGTAGGCGCCCTGGTACTGCGCCACTTCCTCGCCCATCAGGAACACGTCGGGGTCGCGCCGCATCTCCTCGGCCATGGCGTCGCGCAGGGCTTCGCGCATGGTCTGCGATACGGTCTCCGTGCCGGGCGCGATCTCGGGCTCGGCTGCCCGCACCACCATCGGTGCCGAGGGGGCGGGCTTGACCTCCGCGTAGGCGGCGCGGCCATCCGACTGGCGGGTGCCTTCCGGCGCAGGCCGCGAGGCAGAAATCGGCTTTGCACTGCTGTCGCCGTCCAGCACCGCGATCGGCGTGTTGACCTTCACGCCCTCGGTGCCGGCGGGAATGAGCAGCCTCGACACCTTGCCCTCGTCGACCGCCTCCACCTCCATGGTGGCCTTGTCGGTCTCGATCTCGGCGATGATGTCGCCTGGCTTGATGGCCTGCCCCTCGCTGACGAGCCACTTGGCGAGTTTGCCCTCCTCCATGGTCGGGGAGAGCGCTGGCATCAGGATCTCGGTCGGCATTGCTTTTCGTCTGGTCCTTGGTGTTTCCGTCCGCGGCCGCCTCGTCAGCGCAAGTGCGCCGTTTGCGACTCTATTGATTTGGTCAAATCGGTGGCCGTATCGCCGGTGTGCCTGGTGGCAGCAGGCTCGACGAGCACGATCCACGCTTCCTCGGGTGCAATCGGGCTGTGCTCGACACCCTTGGGAACTACGTGGAAGTCGCCCTCGCGCAGGACGACATCAGGCCGATCGCGATAGCGGATGGTGAAGGCACCCTTGCGCACCAGGAAGAACTCGTCCTCGTCGGCGTGCGCATGCCAGACGAACTCGCCCTTGGCCTTCGCCAGCTTCACATACTGCCCGTTGGCGACCGCCACCACGCGCGGCGACCAGAACTCGGTGATCGACCCGAACTCCTTGTCGAGATTGGAGTGAAACACCGACTGCATGTCAGGCCTCTATCAGCACGTCGGTCCACAGCTCGCTCGGATCGGGCTCGGGGTCGGACTGCGCGAACTCGGCGGCGCCATTGACGATCGTGCGGATCTCCGCGTCGATCGTCTTCATCTCGTCCTCGCTGGCGAGCTTGCCCTCCAGCAGGCGGCGACGCACCTGCTCGATCGGGTCGTGCTCCTCGCGCATCTTCTGCACTTCCTCGCGCGTGCGGTACTTGGCCGGGTCCGACATGGAGTGGCCGCGGTAGCGGTAGGTGAGCATCTCCAGGATGTAGGGACCGTTGCCGCCACGAATCCACTTCACCACGCGGTCGCCGGCATCCTTGACGGCGCGCACATCCATGCCGTCGACCTGCTCGCCCGGGATGTCGAACGAGCGGCCGCGCTGGGAGAAGTCCGTGGTCGCCGCCGAACGCTCGATGGAGGTGCCCATCGCGTATTTGTTGTTCTCGATGATGAACACCACCGGCAGCTTCCAGAGCTTGGCCATGTTGAAGCTCTCGTACACCTGGCCCTGGTTGGCGGCGCCGTCGCCGAAGTAGGTGAGGCACAGGTTGCCGTTGCCGCGATACTGGTTGGCGAAGGCGAGGCCCGCGCCCAGCGGCACGTTGGCGCCGACGATGCCGTGGCCGCCGTAGAAGTTCTTCTCCTTGGAGAACATGTGCATCGACCCGCCCTTGCCGTGCGAGTAGCCGTGCCTGCGCCCGGTCAACTCGGCCATCACGCCTTTGGGGTTCATGCCGCAGGCCAGCATGTGGCCGTGGTCGCGGTAGGTGGTGATGACCTGATCGCCTTCGCGGACGGCCATCTGCATGCCCACCACCACGGCCTCCTGGCCGATATAGAGGTGGCAGAAGCCGCCGATCAGGCCCATGCCGTAGAGCTGGCCGGCCTTCTCCTCGAAGCGGCGGATGAGCAGCATTTCGCGGTAGGCGTGCAACTCCTGGTCACGGCTGAAGGGAGGGACTGTCTGCTTACCGTTTGGGAAGGACATGCCGGACATTCGACCTCGATGCGGGGAAGTGGCGAAACGTACAAGAAAGCCGGCGACAAGGCCAGCCGCGCGGCTGCAGACCTGCCATGAAGCCTAACGGCAGACATGAAAAACGGTGGTGTTCCCAACCGGCTGGCGACCGCCGGCAGGCATCCAAAACAGGCGCACGCGGCTCCGAGACCCGCCCATCGGGGCTCAAGCAAAGGAGAGCCTCAGCCAATCTCTGGCGAGCCTCGAAGCCGCTGCGACCATGCAAGCAAGGATGGCGGAACAGGCCGACGCGTGACGGCAGAAAAGCGAAACCGGGATCTGTCGGGGGCCGGCCGTGGCGCCGATCCTACAAGGGTGTGACGCGAGACCTGAGAGCGTCCAACCGGGACACCTACATCTTATACAGGTGTGTCCGTTAAGGCCGCGTAAAGCGATGCGACGTGGGCGTTGCGTCGCGCGCCCGCCGATCTCCAACGATATGCGCGCATCGCGGGAATGATTTACACAGACAACCTACCGGCCCTGGTAGGCGGGGGTGTGCACGACGAGGCCGTCGAGTTGCTCGGTCACCTTGATCTGGCAGGACAGGCGCGAGGTCGGCCGCACGTCGAAGGCCTGATCGAGTTGGTCCTCTTCCTCGTCGCTGCGCGCACCGACGCGGTCCTTCCACTCCTCGGCCACATACACCATGCAGGTGGCGCAGGTGCAGGAGCCGCCGCACTCGGCGACGATGCCGGGCACGCTGTGGCGCAGCGCCGTCTCCATCACGGTGGCTCCGATCTCGCCGTCGACAGTGTGCTGCGTGCCGTCGTGCTCGATGTAGGTGATCTTGGGCATTGCTGAGATGGGCCGTGCTGGATGAGGGAGCGGATTGCGGATTTGTTTGATCGCCAAACCTTGTGCCGTCGCGGGCCGGCGGCGTCAAGATGCCTTCCCCCGAGGGGAGGTGCCTTGAGGGCGGATGAGGGCGCTCACTCAAGTGCGGCGACCAGCGCGCCTTGCGCGACCTGCTGGTTCTCGGCGACGGCGACCTTGGCAATCTTGCCGGCGCGGGCCGCGTGCAGCACGTGCTCCATCTTCATGGCCTCGACCACGGCGATGCGGTCGCCCTTGGCGACGGTGTCGCCGGCCTTGACGAACACCTTGGCGACGCGGCCGATGATGGGCGCGCGCACACTCGAGCCGTCGCCGTTGTCCTCGATGGCACCGGCCTCAAAGCTCGGCCAGGCCAACGCGATCTGGTGCATGTCGTAGAGCACGTAGAGCGGGGCGCCGTCGCCCGCGACGCTGATGCGGCCGATGGCGGCAGCCGCACCCTCCCGCTCGCCTTGCAGCATGACGGCGAGACCGTCGGGCTTCCACTCCACCTCGACCGGCGTGGCGACGCCATCGGCGAGCACGGACAGCTTCTGGCGGCGCGGCGGCCCCAGCTGGAAGGCGTCCTGCACACCCCACGGCGAATAGCCGCCGCGGTGAGCCGCGCTGTCGTCGTGCGCCTGCCAGAGCAGGTGCATGACGCCGAAGGCGATGGCGCGCGGGTTGACGGCCGCGGGCGCCAGCTTGTCGAGCTCGCGGCCGATCAGGCCGGTGTCCATCTCGGCGCGTTGGAACGCCGGGTGCGTGATGAGCGCGTGCAGGAAGGCAGCGTTGGTCTTGGGGCCGGCAACGACGGTCTCCTCCAGCGCGCGGGCGAGGCGGGCTGTGGCCTGGGCGCGGTCGGAGCCGGACGCGATCAGCTTGCCGATCATGGAGTTGTAGAAGGGCGGGATGTTCGAGCCTTTCTCGACGCCGGCATCGACGCGCAGGCCTTCGATGGTCGGCGTATCGAAGGCGGCGACCGGCCCAATCGAGGGCAGGAAGCCCCTGGCGGGATCCTCGGCGTTGAGCCGCGCCTCGATGGCGTGGCCCGACATGCGGATCTGAGCCTGAGAGAGCGGCAGCTTCTCGCCGGAGGCGACACGTAGCTGCCATTCGACGAGATCGAGACCGGTGATCGACTCGGTGACCGGATGCTCCACCTGCAGGCGCGTATTCATCTCGATGAAGTACCAGGGCGCCGACGCCGACAGCGCGCCACCCTCGACCAGGAACTCGACGGTGCCGGCGCCCTCGTAGGCGACCGCACGCGCGCAGGCGACGGCGGCCTCGGTGATCCTGGCGCGCAGCTCTGCCGACATGCCGGGCGCGGGTGCCTCCTCGATCACCTTCTGGTTGCGCCGCTGCAGCGAGCAGTCGCGCTCGAACAGGTGCACGACGTTGCCGTGGCTGTCGCCGAACACCTGCACCTCGATGTGGCGCGGGCGGGCGATCACCTTCTCGAGCAGGATGCGCGCGTCGCCGAAGGCCGCCTGCGCCTCGCGCTGGGCGCTCTCCAAGGCGGCGGCGAAATCGGCCTCGCGCTCGACCAGGCGCATGCCGCGCCCGCCGCCGCCGGCCACCGCCTTGATCATCACCGGCCAGCCGATGCCCTTCGCCTCTTTGACGAGGGCCTTGGCGGTCTGGCTGTCGCCCTGGTAGCCCGGCACCACCGGCACGCCGGCCGCCGCGGCGATGGCCTTGGCCTCGGCCTTGCCGCCCATACGGCGCATGGCGTCGGGCGACGGGCCGATGAATTTGATGCCGGCCTTGCCGACGGCGTCGGCGAAGTCGGCGTTCTCGGCCAGGAAGCCGTAGCCCGGATGGATGCCGTCGGCGCCGGTCGACTTGGCGGCGGTGAGGATGCGGTCGATGCGCAGGTAGCTGTCGGATGCCGGGCCGGGGCCGATCTCTATCTTTTGGTCGGCGGCGCGCGCGAAGGGCGCGGTGCGATCGGCTTCGGAGACGACGGCAACCGTCTCGACGCCGAGCCGGCGAGCGGTGCGAATGATGCGGAGGGCGATCTCGCCGCGATTGGCGATCAGGATTTTTTTGAGCATGGCCCAAGCTTATGGCATTGGGCCGCCGGATCGGGCAATCGCCGAGCGACTGTGCAGGTCAACGCCTAGGCGCGGCGCAGCCAGGCGGTCAGGCCATTCGTGCCGTGGCCGGCGACCGACATGTCGTTGCCGCGCCAGCTCAATCCGTTGCCGAGCCAGGACTGCAGCCACAGCACCGGCAGCAGCAGATCGCGCAGGAGCCAGAGAAGCGGTGAGCGCCATGACAGGGGCCAGCCGGCGGTGGCAGCGAGACCGTATTCCGAGCCGAGCCAGATGGCGATGTACAATAGGGCGGTCGGCAGCTCGGGCAGATCGAGCGCCCAGGCCGCCAATACGCCCGCCACGAGAGGAGCAAACAGGCCGGAGAAAATCTCCAGCGAATACATGACCGGGAAGGTCGCGCGCCGCAGCCGCGCCCAGCGCAGCTGGCGCGACCACACACTCGGCAGTGCACGCAAGCCGAGTGGCTGGGGGAAGGCCCCGTCGACCAGGCGCACCCTCAGACCCTGCTCGCGCACCAGCTTGGTCGAGGCAGCGTCCTCGGCGAGTTCCGCTGCCAGGGCGTGAATGCCGCCGGCGCGCTCCAGGTCGATGCGCCGCCAGAACAGGGTCTTGCCCTGCGCGAAGCCGAAGCCCAGGCTGTCGGCTGCGAACTGCCAGCGCGCCTGGTATCCGTTCAGGAAGGCGCATTCCAGCTCGGCCCAGGTGTTGGCCGGACGTGCGCCAATCGGCGGGGCCGAGACCAGCCCGGTGCCGGGCTTCCAGGCCTCGAACAGCCGATCGATGTAATCGCGCGGCAGCAGGACATTGCTGTCGGTAATGACGATCCAGCCGTGACTGGCAGCCCGCCAACCCTTGATGACGTTATTCAGCTTGGGGTTGTCGGAGACGCGGTCATCGCCGATCAGGAGGCGCGCCTGGACACTCGGATGCTCCGCAATCAGCCGCTGAGCCAGGGGCACCACGGGGTCGTTGGCCGAGGCGCAGCACAGCAGGATCTCGAGTTGCGGGTAGTCGAGTTCGAACGTGGAGCGAAGCGTCGCCTCCTCGTAGGCGTCGAGCCCACACACCGGGCGGATGATGGTGACGGCCGGCCTTTGCAGGGGCCGGGGCCGGGGTTCGGTGTGCCGACGGCAGCGCCAGGCCGCAGACAGCGAAGTGGCTACATGGACGAGCAAGGCGGCAACGGCAAAGGCTCCGGCCAGGTGCGCCAACAGCTCCATGCCTCACACCCCCAAGTCTGCAAGCACGCCAGTCCGGGCTGACTGGCAGACTCGTATTTCGGCTGTGTGACAATGTGCCGACGTGGGCTGCGGGCAGCCGGCGCACAGGCCGCGACCTGGCGCCGCGTGTGCCTGGATCTTGTTTCCACCGCCATGGAATTCGCGGCAAAGGTCCCGGACAGCTTCGGCTACGCCTCAGCTTCCGGGATGACGGGTGAATACGAGGGGACGCAGGCTAGCGGGAGCCCTGCTGCTGCTCACACTTCTTGGGCTCGAGGAAGGTGATCTCCTTGATCTCGCCCTGGATGGCGAACTCGCCATAGTCGATGAACAGCTTGCGGCTGACGCCGTTCTCGAAGAACAGGAACATCAGCTCGTAGACCGGCACCGCATCCTTCTTGTCGGAGCCCGGCTCGAAGTAGCCGATCGAGACCGGCCAGGCGGGCAGCTGGTCGAGGCGCTCGCCATCTTTTAGGCCCGGCAGCTTCCGGTTGCCACCTGCCGGCTGCACACGGCCAATAAAGGACACCGTGTCGTAGACCTTCTCGCCTTTCTCGGACCCATCGAACAGGTTGGCGCGGAATGTCGCCTTGCCGGACCGCGCCGCCTCGAGCAGGGCGATCGAGTGCTGGATGGGGAAATACACACCCATGCGCAACGACAGGTCCTTCTTGGCCGGCTTGCTCAGCTCGACTTTGACGTCGCTGCCGGTCGGCGCCCGCGTCGCGTCGCCGGCGGTTGCCTCGGTCGCCTTGTCGTCACGGAACTGGCTCGAGTTGAAGCGAAAGCGCTTGCCGCCCGCGTCCTCCCAGCTCGAAGAGCGCAGATCGGAGATGACAGCCGCCCCGTTCTGGTTCGTCATATTGGTGACGAAGCGCATATTCTGCGTGTAGCCCTCGCAGGCCGAGCCGGTCAGCTCGTAGACCATGCGGCCGGTGACCTGGGTCACGCCGGCACCTCCGCGCGCCTCGGCCAGCGTCATGTCGTAGATGGCGCGGTGCGGGGCCAGCACGATGCCCTCGCCAGCGGCGTGCGCGGAGGGCATAGACCATAGCGCCATGAAAGCCAGGGCGACCGGGCCGCCGGCAAGCAATCGGTCGAACGAGAGGTGCTTCATGGTGCCTTATTTCTTGCAGACAAGGGCGGTTCTAAGGCCTGCCGGTTGCGCATCGGGCACGATCGTCGCCGATCGAAGTCCTTGGCTCAGATCATGGAACGTGAATCTTGCTCTTAAGTCTATAGTTAGAGCAGGATTTGCCCGCTGGCATCGTTCGGTGCACGACAAGTACGCAGAAAAATCGGCACGCAGTAAAGAAAGAAGCACAATGACCAGCGTGGGCTCCGGGGGCGGTTTGGCGAGCCTCGACACGGCTGTCTTCCTGCGCCCCATGGCGCATCGTGGACTGCATGTCGCAGGCCAAGGCGTGATCGAGAATACGCTGCCGGCCTTCCAGGCGGCCATCGCCAAGGGCTATGGCATCGAGTGCGACCTGCAATCGGCTGCCGACGGCACGCCGTTCGTGTTCCACGATGCAACACTGGACCGCCTGATGGATGCCACGGGGCCGCTGGCGGCGCGTTCGCCCGCCAACCTGGCCGCCTTGCACTACAAGGACCAGAAGACGCGCATCCTGAGCTTTGCCGAATTCCTCGGCCTGGTGGCCGGGCGGGTGCCGATGCTGGTCGAAGTGAAGAGCGCGGGTGGGGCACCACATCCGGACTTTCTCGACAAGATCGCAGAGCAGGCCCGCGGCTATGCCGGCCCCATCGCCCTGATGTCGTTCAACGCAGACTTCGTGGCGGCGCTGGCCAAGCTCGCGCCCACAATTCCGCGCGGGCTCATCGTCGGCGTCGAGCAGCTTCCAGGTGGGTGGGCAGCGCTGTCTGCAGGACCTAAGAAGGAGGCGGCCGTCGACGCACTGCTCGGCGCGGCGCCAGAAGGCGTGGGCTTCTATGCGATCGACGTGAAGATGCTGCCGGAGGCCGCCGCCTGGATGGCCAAACGGCCGGCGCGGCTGCCGCTGTTCTCGTGGACCATCCGCACGCCCGAGCAGCGCGCGATGGCCGCGCGCTGGGCCGACGCGCCGATCTTCGAGGGCTATGAGCCTTAACCGCCTGGCCCGTGCGTTTACCTTGCGCCCGGATGTGCGCTTGCGCCAATCCCCGCACACTTCGGCCGTGCGACGATGCTCGCACCTCGGCTCAACGAGGGGCGCCATCGCGAGGCGTCTCGATGGTGCGAGCCGGGGGTCGTATCCGGGCAGCCCTGCCAAGGGTGCTCCGCTCGATGTGGCCAGTTGGGTCACTCGCTGGAGCCGCGTAGTGGAAAGCCGGATACGGCGCGGGGCGTCCGTGCCAGCATGGACTGCCCGATTACAACAGAGCCAGGCGTCGGACGCCCCGCTCCCTCGGTTTCTCAAAGCTGACATCCGATGAAGCGGAGCGTCAGGAAGAAACGGCGCGTGTGCCAGTGGAGGGCCGGCCGGAACTGCGGCCGGGCGCGCATTTGCGCGCCGAACTCGCGCGCTCGCCAAACGACGCACGTGCCAACTGTCCTCATCTCGTCAAGGCGGGGATCCAGATCACGTCTTCACGAAAATCGGTAGGCTGCATCAAAGTGCGGAGGACGCACCTGTGCTGCGCAGTGCACCAGGTTTCCGCCTGCGCGGGGATGACGTTGCAGGACGCGGAACGCGGGCAGCCGCGGCATGAGCGATGTTGCTCGAAGGGCGCGGCTGTGATCCTCTAACGTCCGCACCGTGAGACCAGAAGCTTTGCCAGCCGCCAAACCTCCTTCATCCGACACGCGCGTTGAGGTCGTGCCGCGCATCGTCGACGTGGCTGCCGCAGACTGGGATGCCTGCGCCAACCCCGATCCGGCCGCCTTCAACCCGTTCCTCGCGCACGCCTTCCTTGCCGCACTGGAAGAGGCCGGCACGGTCGGCAGTCGCACGGGCTGGACGCCGCGGCATCTGGTGCTCAAGAGCCAATGCGGCGGCGTCGCCGGCTGCGCGCCGGCCTATCTCAAATCGCACAGCCGGGGCGAGTACGTGTTCGATCATGCCTGGGCCGATGCCTATGCGCAGGCGGGCGGTGACTACTATCCCAAGCTGCAGATCGCCGTGCCGTTCACGCCGGTGCCGGGCCGGCGCCTGCTGGTGCGTCCGGGTCCCGCCTCGGCCGAGCAGGAGGCAGCGCTGGCTGCGGCGGCCGCTGCGGTGGTGGAGCGCAACGGTCTATCGGGCGTGCACATCACGTTCCTCAGCGAAGGCGAATGGACGAGGCTCGGCCAGCTGGGCTTCCTGCAGCGCACCGACCAGCAGTTCCACTGGCGCAACGAGGGCTACGCCACCTTCGAGGATTTCCTGGCCTCACTTGCCTCGCGCAAACGCAAGGCGGTGCGCAAGGAGCGCGAGCAGGCGCTCAGCAACGGGCTGACCGTCGAATGGGTCACCGGCCGCGACCTCACGGAAGCGCACTGGGACGCGTTCTTCGCCTTCTACATGGACACCGGCTCGCGCAAGTGGGGACGGCCCTATCTCAACCGGAAGTTCTTCTCGCTGCTGGGTGCAGGCCATGCCCGAGCGCTGCCTGCTGGTGATGGTCAAGCGCGGCGGGCGACCGATCGCAGGCGCGCTCAACATGATCGGCGGCGATTGCCTGTACGGTCGCTACTGGGGTGCCGTCGAGCAGCATCCCTGCCTGCACTTCGAGGTGTGCTACTACCAGGCCATCGAGTTCGCCATCCAGCATCGCCTCGCGCGTGTCGAGGCCGGCGCGCAGGGCGAGCACAAGCTGGCGCGCGGCTACCTGCCGACCAAGACCTACTCGGCGCATTTCATCGCGCATGCCGGCCTGCGCCGAGCCATCGCCGACTACCTGCAGCGCGAGCGCGCGTATGTCGATGCGGCGGGCGAGCAGCTGAGCGAGCTCGGTCCCTATCGCAAGGCGATCAGCATCCAAGACGCGTGAAGACCGCACCTCGCGCACGACGTTAGCGGCGACATGGCGCGAGAGTCTCTCCATCTCCATCGCGCCGGCTCGTGTGATGCGTCGTCATCTGAGCGCTTGACGCGCACTCATGCCATTGCCATGGATGAGACGAGCGACGTGTACCTCGCGCGGGAGAGTCTGATGCCGGGCTACGACACCAACAACGTGTTTGCAAAAATTCTGCGCGGCGAGCTGCCGTCGCAGAAGGTGTATGAGGATGCCGATACCGTGGCGATCATGGACATCATGCCTCGCTGCCAGGGACACACGCTGGTGCTGCCCAAGACGCCGGCGCGCAACATGCTCGACGCCAGCCCGGCCCAGCTCGCCGCCTGCATGAAGACCGCGCAGAAGGTGGCCAACGCGGTGATGAAGGCGTTCAACGCAGACGGCATCACGCTGCAGCAGTTCAACGAGCCGGCCGGCGGACAGGTGGTGTTCCACCTGCACTTCCATGTGCTGCCGCGCTGGGAGGGCATGGCGCTCGGACCCCACACCGCCAAGATGGAGAAGCCCGAGGTGCTCTCCGCCTATGCCGAGAAGATCAAGGCGGAGCTCGTGTGAGGATTGAGGTTCCCCAGCCTTTGGACGCAAGGCTCGGAGCGAATTTCGCGGCAACCGGACTAGGATAGGCGATGGCCAGCCTGCTCGTGATCGGCGCCAGCCAGGGCATCGGCCTCGAGACGGTGAAATGCGCTCTGGCCGGCGGCCACGATGTGCGCGCCTTCGCGCGCGGCGCGGCGGGCATTGCCATCGATGATGCCAAGCTTACGAAAATCACCGGCGATGCGCTCGATGCGACGGCGGTAGGCGCGGCGGTGGCCGGCGCGGACGCCGTCATCCAGGCTCTCGGTGCACCCAAGACGGCGATGGCCGTGCTGGCCGGCACGACGCTGTTCTCGAAAGCGACGCGCATTCTGATCGATGCCATGCGCGCCGCCGGCGTGCGCCGACTGGTCGCCGTGACCGGCATGGGCGCCGGCGACAGCCGCGGGTACGGCGGCTTCCTCTACGATGCCCTGATGTTCCCTCTCGTGTTGAAACGCATCTACGACGACAAGGACGTAGAGGAGCAGATGATCCGCGCCAGTGGGCTGGAGTGGACCATCGCCCGGCCGGGCCTGCTTACCGGCGGCGCGGCGACCGGCAGGATGCGCGTGCTGGCCGACCGCAAGGACTGGCAGGCGGGCTCGGTGACGCGCGCCGACGTCGCCCAATTCCTGGTGCGCGAGGCGTTCGAGCGGCGCTACGTGAGCAAGACGCCGCTGCTGATCCAGTGATCCGATGAGCTGACATCCGTGAGCAACTGGCGCAACGATCCGGAAGGTGCGGCCGATCAGCTGATCCGGCGCAGCCTCGACGACCTCGATGTGCAGGGGCGGGTGCTGCTCGCCTATCAGTCGGGCGATCTGCCGGTGCTCGTTGCGCAGCGTGGTGTCGACGTCGCGGTCTGGAACCGGCGCGTGGTCGGGAGCGCATCGGGCCTCGCCGTGGCCGTCCGCGGCGCCGTGCGCAGGTGGCCCTGCTGCGCCTGCCGAAGGCCAAGGACGAGCAGGAGATGGCGGCGCATGCCTGCCTCGGCGCGCTCGTCGACGGCGGTCGCCTGATCGTGTACGGCGGCAACGACGAAGGCATTCGCTCGGCGGCGGGCATGCTGGAGGAATTGTGCGGCAGCGTCGATACGCTGGCGACGCGTGGGCATGGACGTGTGCTGGCGGTGCGCCGGCCGAACGATGTCTCTGTACTGCGTGCACCGCTGAGCACATGGAGGCGCGTGATGGCCGTCACGATCGGCGGTGCATCACGCGAGTGGCTGAGCTATCCCGGCATCTTCGCCGACGGCCGCATCGACGAGGGAACGGCGCTGCTCATCGCCAACCTGCCGCCTCTGCCGGCGGGAGCGCGCGTGCTCGACTACGGCTGCGGCTCAGGGCTGATCGCCGCCGCGGCGCTGGTGCAGCAGCCGGACCTCGCGCTCGACCTCGATCGACAGCGACACGGTCGCGCTCGAAGCCGCGCGTGAGAATGTGCCGGGTGCCCGCATTGTTGCCGGGACGCGCCTTGGCGACACCGGCAAGGTCATCTATGCGGCCATACTGTCCAACCCGCCGCTGCATTCCGGATTGATCGAGGACCACGCTCATCTCGAGCAGCTGGTGGCGGATGCGCCGTCTCGTCTCGCACCGGGTGGCGTGCTGCAGATGGTGGTGCAGCGGCGCGTGCCGCTCGACCGCATGCTTGCGGATCATTTCGCGAGCGCGACCATTGTTGCCGAGACCAGCCGCTACCGCGTCTGGCGCGCGGTTGCGCGGACATAGCCCGCCTGTTTCCCGCCTGCGGCACCTCGCGTATCCTTCGATCGAGAAAACTGGCTTGGGTTTGCACCAACGAAGGTTACGGAACGCATGGATTTGGTTGAGCTCTTGACCGTCGCGGACCGCTTCCAGCTCAGCAATGGCCTCGTTGTTGTTCCCGACTTCTCGCTGCCTAGAGGGTGGAAGGCTCGTTCGGAAACCGTGGAAATTATAACGCCCGATGGTGAAAATCGGAAAACTTGCGCATGCCTGATGGCCACGCACTTCAACATTCCTGACCCAACGGTCCCGGCGGACAGGCGGTGGAGGCTTGTGGTGTCTTTGCCAACCATGACCAAGGAAGAGGTGCCGATCGGGACCAAGATCATGGTGGCGAAGTCATTGAAACTGGAAATGGGCGTCTAGAACTGAAAGCTACTCGCTCGACAGGATGACGTTGCGCACGATCGGGTAGACCTGCTCCTCCCAGCGCCGGCCGCTGAACACGCCGTAGTGGCCGACGCCGGCCTGCATGTGGTGGCGCTTCATGTAGGGCTTGAGCTTGCTGCACAGGTCGTGCGCGGCCGACGTTTGCCCGAGCGCGCAGATGTCGTCGCGCTCGCCCTCCACGGTCAGAAGCGCGGTGCGGCGGATGGCGCTGGGGTCGACCTTGCGCCCACGGTGGGTGAGCTCGCCCTTGGCAAGGCGCATCTCCTGGAACACCCACTGCACCGTCTCGAGGTAGAACTCGGCGGTGAGGTCGAGCACGGCGAAGTACTCGTCGTAGAAGTCGATGGTCGGCTTGGCCTTCTCCGGGTTGCCATTGGCGAGGTGTTCGTACAGCTCGATGTGCGCCTTGCGATGCCGATCGAGGTTCATCGACATGAAGGCCGAGAGCTGCACAAAGCCCGGATATACCTGCCGACCTCCCCCCGCATAGCGGGCCGGCACGCGGGCGATCAGATTACGCTCGAACCAGTCGATCGGCTTGCTCATGGCAAGCTCGTTGACCTTGGTCGGGTTGACGCGCGTGTCGATGGGACCGGCCATCAGAGTCATGCTGCGCGGCTGGCAGGGGTTCTTGGCCTCGGCCATCACGGCAGCGGCCGTCAGCACCTGTACGCAGGGCTGGCAGACGGCGACCACGTGCACGCCGGGGCCCATTTTCTCGATGAACTTGATCAGATGCTCGACATAGTCCTCGTAGCCGAAGCGACCGGCGTCGATGCTCGCATCGCGGGCATTATGCCAATCGGTTATGCAGACATCGTGCTCGGGCAGCATCGTGCGCACCAGACTGCGCAGCAGAGTGGCAAAATGACCGGATAGCGGCGCCACTACCAGCACCTGCGGCTGGGCGATCTCCACGTCCTTGCGAAAGCGCAGCAAGGTGCCGAAGGGCGTGGTCATCACCGCTTCCTCGGTGACGGCCACCTCCTGGTTGCCGACCCTGACCTTGTCGATGCCGTAGGCGGGCCGCGAATGCGTCAGCCCGGCGCGCGCGATCAACTCGTAGGCGGCGGTGACGTTGCGCAGGAATCTCAACTCCTGGGCCGCGGCCAACGGCCCCAGCGCGCTCAGACCCGCCTGCGCCATGGCACGCACGGGCACCATGATGTCGGCGTGGGTCTGATAGGCCAGATAGAGCATGAGTGAGGGGGTGCCCCGGGGATGTATCTGCTGGAACGAATGTTGCACGGCGATTGAGCTCGCCGGTCCCGCGCCCTGCGATGCAACTTTCGAACCAAACTCCTTGAACCAGACTGGGGAAACGCCGCGATGGCCAAGGCCACCCTCTCGATCAGCAGTAAGAATTACTCGTCCTGGTGCCTGCGCGGCTATCTGCTGTGCCGGCTGGCCGAGCTGGAGTTCGACGAGGAGGTGGTGTCGCTGGACGACCCTGGCGCGCGGGCCGAGTTGCTGCTGCTGTCCCCGTCGTTCCTGGTGCCCTGCCTGACCGACGATGGGGTCAAGGTGTGGGACACGCTGGCGATTGCCGAGTACCTGGCCGAGGCCAAGCCCAACGCCGGATTGCTTCCCGCCGATCGCGCGGCGCGGGCGCATTGCCGGGCCATCTGCGGGGAGATGCATTCGGGCTTCTACAATCTGCGCTCGGCGCTGCCCATGAACCTCAAGGCGCATCATCCGGGCTTCAAGGTGTGGGCCGGCGCGCAGGCCGACATCGACCGCGTCTTCGCCATCTGGCGCGATTGCCTCGCGAAGTATGGCGGCCCCTACCTGTTCGGCAAGCTGTCGATGGCCGACGCCATGTATGCCCCGGTGTGCACGCGCTTCCTCACCTACGACGTCAAGCTCGACGCGCGGTGCACGGCCTACAGCCGGGCGATCATGAGCTGGCCGGCCATGGAGGAATGGATCGCCGCGGCACGCGAGGAGCCAGCCGAGCTGGAAGAGCTCGACGTCGAGTTCTAGGACGCGATCACAACCTCGTGCTTGTCATCCCTGGCGGCGCGCAGCGACGACACGGGACCCAGGACCGCAGGTGGCATGCTTCTCTGGGTCCCGGATACGCGCTCGCGCGCGTTCCGGGATGACAGTTGGAGGTCAAGCCTGCCGGCGCACGACGAAGGCTGCTGCCTCGCGCAGGGCATCGGCGCGCGCGCCGAAGGGTTGCAGAGCGGCGAGGGCATCGGCCTCGAGCTTGGCGAGCTCCGCTTTCGCGGCGTCCACGCCCATGAGTGATACCAGCGTGGCCTTGCGGGCGTCCTTGCCGGTCGCCTTGCCGACGGTGGCCGCCTCGCCTTCGACGTCGAGCAGATCATCGGCGATCTGGAAGGCGCGGCCGAGCCGCTCGCCGTACGACGTTGAGCGCGCGACGCTGCTGGCCATCGCCGCCGCCGAGGATGGCACCGGCCTCGCAGGCGTAGCGGATGAGGGCGCCGGTCTTCATCGCCTGCAGGCGCCGCACGTCGGCCAGCGTCGGCCGCGCCGGCTGGTCGCAGCTTGTCGGCCTCCAGGTCGAGGCATTGACCGCCGACCATGCCGGCGGCACCGGATGCGCGCGCGAGACCGAGGGCCAACTCGGCGCGCACGGCGGCATCGGCGTGGGTGTCCGGACTGGCCAGCAGCTCGAACGCGACGGTCAGCAAGGCGTCGCCGGCCAGGATGGCGGTCCATTCGTCGAAGGCCTTGTGCACGGTCGGCCGGCCGCGACGCAGATCGTCGTCGTCCATGGCCGGCAGGTCGTCATGCACGAGCGAATAGCAATGCACGCATTCCAGCGCCGCGGCGGCAGACAGGGCGGCGCTGGCCTGCACGCCGAACAGGGCGGCGCACTCGATCAGCAGGAACGGACGTACCCGCTTGCCCCCGCCAAGCGCGGCATGACGCATGGCGTCGAGCAACCGCGCGGGTGTGCCGGCCGCCGCCATGCCGTCGAAAAGCTCTGCCAGACGCGTCTCGACGTAGGGCCGCCGTGTGCGCCAGCCGTTGGCTGAAGGGCATGTTTCCACCATATCTATCGGCGGCGGTTCGCCGGTGCGGCATCGCGTGATAGTTGCACCGGTTGTTTAGCGGTTCCGGTGGCAGGCGTGAAAGACAAACTGAGCGGGGAAGAATGGGCGCCGGTGGTGGGCCGCCCCGGCAACGCCAATGCCGTCCACGGCGAGGCCGACCGCGTGGCCGAGCTGCAGCCTGGACAGCCCGTTGTTGACGAGGGGCTCCGGCAGGAGGAAGCGGCGGCGCCCATCTCCCCCGGCGAGTCGGCGGAGCGGATCGAAGACGTTGCCCATTCCGACCTCGCCTTGCCGACGCCGGGCCTTCCCGATGAGCCGAGCTTCAGCGGCGAACCGATCATCTCTGTCGCGGAAGCTCCCGATGGTGAGCCGGCGGCGGCCGACGCGTTGGCATGGCAGCCCGAGATCGAGCCCGACCCCGATCAGTCATCCGATCTCATCGTCACCGACCATTCTGTCCCGACCCAGCCCATGCAGGTCGAGGCTGCGACCGCGCCGCTGGTGCGCGCACCAGAGGTCGACCCGGCGCACGACGGTGCGCCCTTTGCGCATGATCTTGACGAGCGGCCTGCGCCCGACGCGCCGCTGGCTCCCCCGGACGAACCGCTCCCGGAACCAACTACCGCCGAGGAGGTCGCCGCAGAAGCGGCCCTGGAGGACGAGCCTCCGGCCGAGCTGGTTAGCTCTGAGCCTACATCGATGGAGGCCGAGCCTCTGGTGTTGGAGGAGGAGCCGGCCGCGCAGGCCGAGGCCTTGCCCGACGCGGAGTTTCCGGCCGATGCCGCCATCGTCGAGCACACGCCGGCCGAGCTGCCGACGGTGGAGGAGCCGCCCGCGCAAAAGTCCACTGAGCCCGCGGCAGAGCTGCCGCTGCGCGACCGCATCCCTTCCGTGCGTCCGGTTGAGCTGGAGGCGATCAAGACGCCGCTCTCCGTGCCGGTGTTCGAAGAGACCGCTCGCGCGCTGGAGGCCCGGCGGCCGAATCTTGAGGATGTTTCGCACAGCGCCGAACCCGCCCTCGCCGCGCCGCTCAGCTCGCACGTCGCGATCCCACGGAGTACGGACGATGTGGCGCCCGCCCGAACTCCCGTGCCGGACATCACCCCGCTGCTGTATCGGGCGCTGCGGCTGGCCGCCATCGCAGCGTTTGCACTGGGCTGTCTGGTGCTGGTGCTGATCGTGCTCTATCGCTGGGTCAACCCGCCCGCTTCCACGCTGATGCTCGGACAGTGGCTGACCGGCACCCGCATCGACCAGCGCTGGGTATCGATCGACCGGATCTCGCCCTATCTGCAGCGTGCCGTCATCACCTCGGAGGACGGGCGTTTCTGCCGGCATCACGGCGTCGACTGGGACGAGATCGAAGAGGCGCTCGAACGTGCACGCGACGGCGTCGCGCGCGGCGGCAGCACCATATCGATGCAGGTGGTCAAGAACCTGTTCCTGTGGCCCTCCAAGAGCTATGTGCGCAAGGCGTTGGAGATCCCCCTCACCTATGCCATCGAGCTGGCCTGGTCGAAACGGCGCATTCTCGAAATCTATCTGAACATTGCCGAGTGGGGGCCGGGTGTGTTCGGGGCCGAAGCGGCCGCCCGCTATCACTTCGGCAAGCCGGCCGCCTCGCTGACGCCAAGCCAGGCTGCCCTGCTGGCGGTGGCCTTGCCTAACCCGCGGGAACGCAGAGCCGGAGCGCCGGGACCCGGAACCTTGCGCCTGGCCACCACGCTGCACGCGCGCATGATGGCCGGCGCCGGCAATACGTCCTGCGTTCAAGCCCGGCGCTAGCCCCTTGGCGTGCAAGTCGCTGGCCCAAGTCCCTGGGCCAAGTCGCTGGCCATGTGCCAGAAATGCCGCTATAAGCCCGCCACCTTTAGGCCCGCAGGTGCGGGCGACGGGCCGCCCTGCATTGCGCCGCAATCGGTTGGCAGCCTGATTTTCCTGGATTAAAGCGAGGGTGCGATGGCGGTCCCGAGGAAGAAAGTATCGCGTATGAAGCGCGGAACCCGCCGCTCGGCGGATGCGCTGCGGGCGCCGACCTACGTCGAAGACAAGGAGTCCGGCGAGCGGCGGCGGCCTCATCACATCGATCTCAAGACGGGCAAATACCGCGGCCGGCAGGTTCTGGCAGGCAAGGCCGAGGCCTGATCCGCCCTCGGGTGTGGCCCGCCGCCGCTGGTTTGCCGCCCGGCCGACGTGCTAGAAACACGGGCTTGATAGACGCGCGGTACCCGATCGATCGCTACCGCATTGGAGGTTGAACGATGTCGCTCCGGGCGCTGCCGTTGATGGCCATTCCGCTCATTGTCTACAATCTTCTGGTGATGTTCAGCGGCGGAGAGGCGACGCAGTTTTTTGCCGCGCCTCTGCTCAAGGTGCCGATGATCAAGGGCGCGGAGTGGGTCTTCACGCGCGGTGACCTGATCATCCTCATTACCATGCTGTTCCTGTTCGCCGAGCTGGTCAAGGCCACCTACACGAGCTCGGTGTCGCTGATCGACCACGGCCTGTCGATGGTGGTGTTCATCGTCTGCATCGTCGAGTTTCTGGTCGTCAACGCGGCGGCCACCTCCACCTTCTTCTTCATCCTGGTCGGATCCCTGATCGACGTGGTGGCCGGCTTCACGATCGGCATCCGCGTGGCTCGCCGCGACCTCGCCATCGGCGGCGTCGACTAGAACCGCCTCCAGCAATACCGCATATCGCCAAGGGAGGCGGCCAACGCCGCCCCCCGTGCTGAGCTAGCCTAAGCACGGCGTTTGTAGACCCACCCATCCGGCCCTTCGACATGCTCAGGACGGGGTGGGTCACAGCCCTACCTTGGTAGTCCAGCGATTGTGGAGTGGAAGAGGCCCGACCCTAGCCGCGGTCGCGCGAGAGCTTCTCGAGCTGCGCCTGCATGTTGGCAAGCTGGGCCTTGAGATCGGCGATGTCGTCGCTGCCCTTGTGCGCGCCCGCCGCTGACGGCTCGGCCTTGGCCTTCGGCTCCTCGCCCACCTTGGCGTTCGCGCCCGGGACACCGAACTTGGCAGCGTGGGTGAAGGGGCTGAACATGGCCATCGCCTGCTCGAACATGGCGAGATTCTTGCGCGCCTGCTCCTGGTACACCTCGAACGCTCCGGCCGGCGTGAAGGCGCCCGTGAACTGCTTGCGGAAGCGGTCCTGCTCCTTGGCCAGCGTCTCGAGGCTGACCTGCAGGTAGCTCGGCACCATGCGCTCGACACTGTCGCCGTAGAAGCGGATCAGCTGGCGCAGAAAGGGGATGGGCAGCAGGGTCTGCCCGCCGGTGCGGTTTTCCTGCTCGACGATGATCTGGGTCAGCACTGCGTGGGTGAGATCGTCGCCGGTCTTGGCGTCGAACACCACGAAATCCCGGCCGGACTTCACCATCGCCGCCAGATCATCCAGTGTTACGTAAGTGCTTGTCTCAGTGTTGTACAGCCGCCGATTGGCGTACTTCTTGATGACCACCGGCTCTTTTTTGTCGGCAGCCGGGTCGATTTTGTCGGCGGGCGTGTCCATCTTATTGAGCATGAGCGTCGATCAGCCGCTGCCTCCACTGCACCAAAGAGTAGCATGCGGACTTAGATTAACACCAGACGTTTGTTGCGTTGCGATTGCCGGCGTGATCACGCCCCTGCTATCTTACAGATTAGTTAAGATCGGCCGCACCCAGGCGCAGCACCTGACGCCGCTCTCACCCAACGCTGGAGCACAAGAATGAGCAAGGATCAAAGCACGATCGTCATTGCCAGCGCGGCGCGCACACCCGTGGGCGCGTTCAACGGCGCGCTGGCCAGCCTGCCGGCGCACGATCTCGGCAAGGTCGCCATCAAGGCCGCGCTGGAGCGGGCCCACGTCGAGCCGGGCGACGTCTCGGAAGTCATCATGGGCCAGATCCTGTCCGCTGGCCAAGGCCAGAACCCTGCTCGTCAGGCCTCCATCAACGCCGGCATTCCGGTCGACGCACCAGCCTGGGGCATGAACCAGCTGTGCGGCTCGGGGCTCAGGGCCGTCGCGCTCGGCGCCCAGCAGATTCAGGACGGCTCCTCCAAGATCGTGGTGGCCGGCGGCCAGGAGAGCATGAGCATGGCCCCGCACTGTTCCCACCTGCGCGAGGGTACCAAGATGGGCGACACCAAGTTCATCGACACCATGATCAAGGACGGCCTGTGGGATGCCTTCAACGGCTATCACATGGGCAACACGGCCGAGAACGTCGCTCGCCAGTGGCAGATCACGCGCGAGGAGCAGGATCGCTTCGCGGTCGCCTCCCAGAACAAGGCAGAAGCCGCCAAGAAGGCCGGCAAGTTCAAGGACGAGATCGTCCCGGTGGTCATCAAGACGCGCAAGGGCGAGACCGTGTTCGCCGAGGACGAGTACATCAAGGACGGCGTCACCTATGACGCCATCACCAAGCTCAGGCCGGCCTTCGACAAGGAAGGCACTGTGACGGCGGCCAACGCCAGCGGCATCAACGACGGTGCCGCCGCGGTGGTCCTGATGACGCTGGAGGAGGCCAAGAAGCGGGACATCAAGCCGCTGGCGCGCATCGTCTCCTGGGCGCATGCCGGCGTCGATCCTTCGATCATGGGCACGGGGCCCATTCCGGCTTCCAAGAAGGCGCTGGAGAAGGCCGGCTGGACCGTGAAGGACTTGGACCTGATCGAGGCCAACGAGGCGTTCGCCGCTCAGGCCTGCGCAGTCAACAAGGGCCTCGGCTGGGACACCGAGAAGGTCAACGTCAACGGCGGTGCCATCGCCATCGGCCACCCGATCGGCGCTTCTGGAGCGCGCGTGCTCACCACCCTGCTCTACGAGATGAAGCGCCGCGACGCCAAGAAGGGCCTCGCCACGCTGTGCATCGGCGGCGGCATGGGCGTGGCCATGTGCGTTGAGCGCGATTAACCGTCTTTTCGAGCGTTCGGCTTATCATGTCCCCGGCCGGCTATCGCCCGGCCGGGGATTTATTTTACCTTAACGCGCAAACACAACCGCAGGGGGAGGAAAAGCCAAATGGCTCGAGTTGCAGTCGTTACCGGAGGTACGCGCGGGATCGGACACGCGATTTCCACCGCCCTTAGGTACAAGGGCTTGCGCGTGGCGGCCAACTACGCCGGCAACGATACCGCGGCTCGGCAGTTTCAGGCCGACACCGGCATCCCCGTCTACAGGTGGGACGTCGGCGACTACGCCGCCTGCCAGGAGGGCGTCGCCCGCATCACCCGCGACCTCGGCCCCATCGACGTGCTGGTCAACAACGCCGGCATCACGCGCGATGCCATGCTGCATCGCATGACCAAGGACAACTGGGACGCGGTGATCCGCACCGACCTCGACTCGGTGTTCAACATGACCCGGCTGGTCATCGACGGCATGCGCTCGCGCAGCTTCGGGCGCATCATCAACATCTCCTCGATCAACGGCCGCAAGGGACAGATGGGCCAGGCCAACTACTCGGCCGCCAAGGCCGGCATGATCGGCTTCTCCAAGGCGGTGGCGCAGGAAGGTGCCTCGCGCAACATCACCGTCAACGTGATCGCGCCCGGCTACATCAACACCGAGATGGTACAGGCGGTGCCGAAAGAGGTGCTCGACACCAAGATCATCCCGCTGATCCCGGTCGGCCGGCTCGGTACGGCAGAGGAGATCGCGCGCTGCGTGACGTTCCTTGCCGCCGACGAGGCGGGCTTCATCACCGGCTCCTGCATCGATGCCAACGGCGGGCAGTACATTCCCTCGTGACAATGCAAGCCGCGCGATCCTCCGGATCAAGAGGAATGCGCGGCTCGCTTTAATTCCGCCGAATTTGCTGCCTATCAGCCGCGTCGCTGTTGGACGCCTCGTGTCCGGGCTCGCCGAGTCCCGGCTGGCGCGCACCGCCTTGCGGCTCGTGTGTTCCGCGTTCGATTGCTCCCGGGGCCGGGAACGGCTCCACCACGACTAGCTCATTGGTAGAGCATCAGACCTTGGATCTGACTGTAATGGGTTCGAATCCCATGTCGACCGCTCGTCGAGAGCACTCGCCTGTTAAGCGAGCTTCACATTCGGGAAGCCGGCTGCTTCCCGGCTCATCCAGCTGACATCGAGGCTCCGGCCGCGATGCGGCCGGTGAGCAAACGCCGAGGCGCTCTGCGCCAGCGCGGATACCGTTTCGGGCTCGAGGTCCGACGGTTCGGCACCGGCGCGTCCGTTCCTGCGGGAACGACGCGGACGCAGCCGAGCCCGATGGCCTGGATCCCGGGACTGAAGCGCTGGTCCGTGGCCTCGACGTGGGGAGTGGCCGGCAACCTGCTGAGATTCCCTCTCCGCACTCTTCCGTGGGGAGAGGGTTAGGGCGAGGGGCAGACACAGGCACTGACCTGGAGTTTGTCACTGCCCCTCACCCCGTAAGAACGGGGAGAGGGGAATTGCAGAAGAAGAGATTGGAGATTGTGTCGTGCTGTTCAAGTTCACGGTGGTGGTCAAGGATGACGAGCGCGCGTTCCTGACGCGCGATGGCCGGTTCGAGCGCCTGCTCGGCCCTGGCCGCTTCACGACCTTCGCCTTTCACGGTCGCCTGGCGGCCGAGGTGGTGAAGGTGGTGCGCGCGGAGATCGCGGCCGACAAGGCGCTGCTGCTGGCCAAGACGCATCCCGAGGTTGCCGCGGAGCACTTCGAGATCGTCCGCACCGGCGCCAACGAGGTCGCCATCGTATCGTTCGACGGCGAGGCCAAGCATCTCGTCAACCCGAACGCGACGCGCGCCTTCTGGAAGACCATCACCAAGGTCGACGTCGATCGCATCGACGCCGGCACCGACGTGCGCGTCGCCAAGAAGCATCTCGACCGGCTCGACCTGTCGCGCATGCCGCTGGTGGTGCACGGCATCGTGGAGGCGCACGAGGTGGGCCTACTGTTCGTCGACGGCCAGCTGACCGAGCGCCTGGCGTCCGGCCGGCATGCCTTCTGGGCGGTGGGCCGCACGGTGCGGATCCAGAAGATCGACGTCCGTCCGACGCCGCTCGAGGTGACGGCGCAGGAGATCCTGACCAAGGATCGCGTCGGCATCCGCGTGACGCTGACAGCGTTCACGCGTGTGATCGATCCGGAGAAGACGGTGCTGGCGTCGGGCGACGTCGCCAACACGGTCTACCGGCTCGTGCAGTTCGCGATCCGCGAGGCGGTGGCGATGCGCACGCTGGACGAGATCCTGGCTGCGCGCGACACGGTCGACCGCGAAGTGCGCGGCTTCGTGACCGAGCGTGCCAGCAACCTCGGCGTCGAGATCGGCGAGATCGGCGTCAAGGACGTCATCCTGCCGGGCGACGTGCGCGAACTGCTGAACAAGGTCGTGGAGGCAGAGCGGACGGCAAAGGCCAACCTGATCCGCCGCCAGGAGGAGACGGCAGCCACGCGCTCGCTGCTCAACACGGCACGGCTGATGGAGGACAACCCTCTGCTGCTACGCCTGAAGGAGCTGGAGGCGTTGGAGAAGCTGGTCGAGAAGGTCGGCCGCATCGATCTGCATGCGGGTGCCGGAGCCGGCGGCTTCGACGCACTGCTGCAGAACCTCTACCGCCTGCGCGCTGAGGGCGAGGCGGTAAAGCCGTCCTGATCTACCCGTCATCCCGGACCGGCGCACTCGCGCCGGTCCGGGACTTCACCGCAGGGGGCAAGTCCCGGGCAGCTTCGGCTGCACCTCAGCTTCCGGGGTTGACGGGTGCGATGTGAAACGCAGGCATTGAATCAGAAGGAGCAGCTCGCGCGAGCCGCTCCTTTTTTGCATTCCCGAAGCGATCGTTCCGGTGATCAGCCGCGCAGGCGGTTGCGTACAAAGCGCGGAAAATCCTCGTTCTCGCCCTTGTCCGGCCCGCCACGCTCGTTCTCCTTGGCGCGACCATCGTCCCGCGTCCACCAGCGCGATCCCGATGGCGCAGGCTCCGGCGTCGACTTCGGCAGCGGCGGGATTTGCCCGATCTGGGTCGGCAGCGCCGCCGGAGTGTTGCCGGGGGCGCCCCCGCTGCTGCGCTGAGCCGGCGTTGCGCTCTGTGTTTGCGCGGGCACCTGCGGCGTCGATCCGCCGGCGAACCAGGCATCGATCAGGTCGAGTTCGTCGGCGGACAGGTTGAGGCCCTGGCCGCGGCAGCGTGCCACCACGAAGTTGCGGAAGCGGCCGGCGAACAGGTTGGCCGACGCTCCCTGCTCGAACCAGGGATCGGCCTCGCTCACCACCTCGAGCACGAAGCGCACGTCGTCGCGGCGCACATCGAGGCCCTTCTCCTGCGCCCGCTGCGTGATATTGGCCAGCGTCTGCGCTCCGATCAGATCGTTCTCGCTGATCTCGGTGGCCATCACCTCGAACAGAACCCGATACTCGTGCGGCGACATGGGTGGCGCCTGGCAAGCCTCGTGGATGCGCGCAATCGACTGCTGGATGGCCGTGGAGGTTGCCCCCGCCGGCGCGAGGCCTGCGGCCGCAACCGTCGCCGAGCGTGCGGTGGATGCGGCGGTGCCGGCGCGTGGCGTGGCAGCCGCAGGCTGCGATGTGGGAGTGATGCCGTATTGGGCGAGCGGGTCGGGCTGGCCGCCCCCTGCAGTCAGTTGTGGGGCCAAGCCGGCCGCCGCAGCCATATCGGCTGCCGCCTCGCGCAGCAATGCGGCCGGCCGCATGGTGTCAAGTGTATGCCGCTTGGTGTCCATGGCCAGGTACGGCGGGTCGTCGGTCAGGCGGATGTCGCCGGGCAGGCTCTGGCGCAGCAGCTCGCGGAAGCTGCCGGCGCCGGCCCAGCCGGTGGCGATGGTCTTCTCGTGGCCAAGCGCGCGCACCGCACGATCGGCCAGCGCCTCGAGCGGCACTGGAGTGTTGGAGGCACGCACGCCGGCCACCACTTCGGCCAGAATCTCGCGGCGCCCTTCGTCGGCCCTGAGCGAGGGCGTGAGCACGCCCGACGTCAGGTTGCCGCCGTTCTCGGCACCACCCGGCAGTTGGCCGCTGAGGATCAGCTGGATGAGGTCGGACTCGCGCACCTCGCCGTCGCTGATGGCGGTGTAGGGGGCGGCGGTGAAGTCGTTGGCGAAGATGACCGTGCGGCGCGCATGCGCGCGCAGACGATGCAGCACCGGCGTGAAGTCGGCGTCGCCGGACAGGATGATGAATTCGTCGAAGTAGGTGTCGTGCGTGAGGTAGTCGCGCACGTCCATGACCATGCGGATGTCGGAGGAGTTCTTCAGCTGGGCGGTGAGCGGCGGGCAGTCCACCACCTCGAAGCCGGCGCGCAGGAAGTGGTGACGCACGAACGGGAAGGAGTTCATGTCGGTCGAGTTGTCATGCGTATTGCGACGGGGCACCGGGTTGCCGTAGCAGCGGTTCATGACGATGCGGCGATCGTTGCCGCCGAATGCCGAGTTGGTCGGGGTGATCAGACGGCCGCTCTCGATCTCGTGCAGCCACGCGCTGGCGTCCTTGGCGAAACGCTTGGCCGCCTCCTCGCTCTTGCGCTTGAGCGACAAGTAAATGTTGTCGTAGTCGACGAAAACCGCGCTGAGGCACGGCCCACCTGCTTCCCTCTTCATATGAAACAACCCCCAACCTGCCGTAGTGTTGTTTGCATGACGTGCAAAATCGTACGGCTTACAATTTCCCGCCACCCGCAAAATCATCCGAGTCGGGTTGGCGCCGCAAGCGCAGCCGGGCGGCGGTGCCGAGCCAAACGCAATAACCTGAAACACGTCAGATACTTGATGCTGGATTTCGCGGTGGGAAAAGCGTGGACAACCAGTGGAGTGGCACAAGAGTGACGCGCAAGCGCCGCCTTGAGGTCACACCGTTCAACGAATCCGGGTGTTGGATTCGAGTCGGTTCGGATCGCGTCACCCGGTTGGCCCAGGGTCGAGTCGCGATCAGCGGCCTTGTGCTGAGCGCGTCGATACAAAGATGGCCCAACTCGTTCGCCCTTCGACAAGCGCAGGGCTGAGGGCGCCTGCGTCTGCATAAACCGGAAGGACGCTAGGGGACGAAGCCGGACGGCGCCATTTCGAAGCCGGCGAACTCGAATCCGGGCGCGACCGTGCATCCGACCAGCGTCCAGGCGCCGGCACTGTGCGCCTGCTGCCAGGCGTGAGCCGGAACGACCGCCTGCGGGCGTTGCCCGGCAGCGAGATCGGACCCCAGCGTGATGGTCTGCCGGCCCGCACCGTCCGTGATGGAGAGCACCAGCGGCGCACCGGCGTACCAATGCCAGACCTCGGCGGCGTCGACGCGGTGCCAGCGCGACACCTCGCCCGCGCGCAGCAGGAAGTAGATGGCCGTGGAGACGGCGCGCCCGCCCTGTAGGCCCGCAGTGTCGCGAAAGGTCTCGCGGAAATGGCCGCCCTCCGGGTGCGGCGCGAGGCCGAGAAGCGCGATGATGGCGTCGGCGGAGATTTGTGTCGTGCTCATCACGCGCGCTCCCTCTCCCGCGCCTCACCAACCGCTCTTCGGGCTTCGACCGGGGGAGAGGGTCGGGGTGAGGGGCAGCAACACCCGCCGGAGCAAGCGTGTGCCCCTCACCCTGGCCCTCTCCCCATGCGAAGATGGCATGGGGGAGAGGGAACGTCGAACCCTCGCTCAGCCGCGGTTCTTGCGCTCGCGGATCTCGCCGAAGATCTGCCAGTCCGGCTTGCCGACCATGCCGAGGCGCTGCTGGATGGCCGGCACGTTGGGACGCAGGAAGGGATTGGTCTCCAATTCCAGGTCCATGCGGGTGGGCAGGGTCGGCTTGCCGGCGGCGCGCAGGGCATCGACCTCCTTGGCGCGCTTCTGCAGGGCCGCATTGTCGGGCTCGATGGTGAGCGCAAAGCGGGCATTGGCTTGCGTATACTCATGGCCGCAATAGACCACCGTCTCCTTCGGCAGGGCGATCAGCTTTTTCAGCGACTCCCACATCATCTCGGCGTTGCCCTCGATGACGCGGCCGCAGCCGATGGCAAACAGCGTGTCGCCGACGAAAGCGACGCCGGCCGACGGAATCCAATAGGTGATATGGCCGGCGGTATGGCCGGGCGTGTCGAGCACGTGCACCTCATGCTCGCCGAAGCGGAAGGCGTCGCCCTGCCCGACCTTGGTGTCGATGCCCGGGATCTTGGCGGCCTCCGCGCGCGGCCCGATGATGGTGCAGCCGGTCGCCTGCTTGATTTCCAGGTTGCCGCCGGTGTGATCATGATGGTGATGCGTGGTCAGGATATGCGTGAGCTTCCAGCCCTTGGCCTGCAGGGCGGCTGTGACGGCCGTGGCGTCGGGCACGTCGATGGCCGCAGTGGCGCCACCGGAATCGTGGATCAGCACACCGTAGTTGTCGGAAAGGCACGGAAACTGGTGAATCTCGAGTTTGGCCATTTGCCAGAGCCTCGTCGTTTTGCTTGCATTTTCGTGGTCTAGACGCACCTAGTGTGAGGACACTAGCAGGCGATTTATCGAATTCAACCACGCTCCGCTTGGCACAGCTTGAGCATGCGCCGGAGCTCTCGGGAAACTAGCGGCTCAGACCTCGATGCACCCTGACGTCCTCGAGCTTCGCGCCTTCTACGCCAGCACGCTCGGCAGCGTGGTGCGCCGGCTGCTGGCCGGTCGCATCCGGGCGCGCTGGCGCAGCGTCAGCGGGGCGCAGCTGATGGGCCTCGGCTTTGCCGTTCCCTACCTCGGCACCTTCCGCGGCGAGGCGGCAAGGCTCGGCGCCCTGATGCCGGCGAGCCAGGGTGCGGTGGCCTGGCCCGCATCCGGCAATGGCCACACGGTGATGGTCGAAGAGGCCATGTTGCCGCTGCCCGATGCCAGCATCGACCGGCTGCTCGCCGTGCATTGCCTGGAGGCCTCCGAACGGACCGGAGCGCTGCTGCGCGAGATGTGGCGCGTGCTGACCCCCGAGGGCCGCCTGCTGCTGATCGTGCCGAACCGGCGCGGCGTATGGGCGCGCATGGATTCCACCCCGTTCGGCCACGGGCGGCCCTACAGCCGCGGGCAGCTCGAGCGGCTGCTGACCGACTCGCTGTTCACCCCCATCGAGTGGACCAACGCCCTCTACATGCCCCCGCTGGATCGGCAGTGGCTGATCCGCTGGGCCACCGCCTTCGAGCGCATGGGACCGCGCCTGTGGCCGGCCTTTGCCGGCATCATCATGGTGGAGGCGCGCAAGGAGCTGATGGGCGCGCTGCCGGCCAAAGCCAAGGTGCGCCGCGCCACCCAGCTCGCGCCGGCCGAAGGAGCGCTCAAGCGCAATGGATCGCAGAAAATCCAAAGTGCCAACGCCGCTGTCATCAAGGTCTCATGATTTGGCTGGGAGCACTGCAGCGGACGCGGTTGCCATACAGCGCCACCCCGTGCCGCGCGAGCTGTACCAACCTGAGGTGTACCGACCAGCCGGGCACCGATGCCTGCAATTGACGTAAAATTGCATGACCCGTCTCAGCGACTGCTCCACCTGCACCAAGCACCATCGGCCCACGGTTCGGGTGCACAGGCTGGGAGCATGCCATGATGAGTTCACGCAGCGCGATGTATCTGCCGGTGCTTGCCGTGGCCATTTGCCTGCCAAACGTGGTGGCGGCCCAGGAAGACCCAAAGAACGTCATCGCCGCGCATATCCGCATGCAGGGTTTTGCGTGCGACAAGCCGGTCAGCGCCGAGCGCGAGCGTGGGGCTTCAAGGCCCAACGAAGCGGTGTGGCTGCTCAAGTGCGAGAACCGCAGCTACCGGGTCCGCCTGGTTCCCGACATGGCGGCCGCCGTTCTCCCGCTCGACTGAGCGATGTCAGCGCGGCGACGCGTGCTTCGCGAGGAACTCCAGCGAACGCGTGAGCGCGAGCTTGCCGGCTTCGGTATCCAGATTGAACTGATACTCGTGCAGCGGCTTCTGGTTGGCTGGGAAGAAGAGGCGATCGACCGGGACGCCCTGCCTGGCGAGCGCGTCGGCCATGACCAGCGAGTGCGGCAGCAGCGGATCGCCATTGCCGGCCGAGATGAATGTCGGCGGAAATCTCGACGTCACGTACTGGATGATGGAGGCCAAGGCGAACTCGCGGTTGGTCCTGTGGTCACGGTTGCCGGTGTAGGACCACAGCACCGTCGTCATGAACCAGCCGAGTACCCCGTCGACCCTGAATGCACCGACATCATAAGGACCGCAGTAGAGGATGGTGCCCGCGAGCTGCGATGGCTCGAGAGACGGCGTGATGCCGACCCTCTCGGCGTACTCGGACGAAGTTATGATGTTGGCGATCTGGGCGGATATATGCGCGCCGGCGGAGTCGCCCGCCAGCACGATGCGCTTCGGGTCGACGTGCAGTGTCCCTGCGTGCCTGACGAGATAGGCGAGAGCCGAATTCACCTGCCGCACGGCCGTGGGGTAGGTCGTGCGCGGAGCCAGGGAGTAGTCGACCCCGACCACCGTGTAGCCGTTCGCGGCGAGGATCTTCAGATAGTTGGCGATGTGGTCCTTGCTGCCTGAGACGAAGCCTCCCCCGTGCACCCAAACGATGGTCGGCAATGCTCGCGACGTGCCTTCGACCTCGGATGGGTAGTAGACATCGAGGCGCGCATCGGCATCGGCTTCGTCGTAGTGTTCGTTGAGCCTGGCCTTGATATTGGTCGGGACATGCTTGGCGAGGGCCGCGTTCACGGCCTTGCCGCCTCTCTCGAAGACATAGCGGATCACGAGTGCCGACGGCCACGGGCTCAGGAAGGAGACCGCCAACAGCGCGATGATGAGGATGGCGAAGGCGTCGAGTACGACCAGGATCATCCTCACGGCCGGGCCTGGGCGGGTATTGCCCGCTTACTCTGCACCGATCCAGCTTCCAAGCGATGCAGACTGCTTCGCGCGGCGATCACAGCAGTGGCAGGCGGCTTACACCAATCAGATATCCAGATCCTTCGCGAACGCGGCACGGTCCTGGATGAAGCGGAAGCGGGCCTCGGGCTTGGAGCCCATCAGGGCATTGACCGCCTCGGTGATCGCCGCCTTGTCGTCCTTGTCGATCTCGACGCGCAGCAGATTGCGCTTGGCCGGGTTCATGGTCGTTTCCTTGAGCTGGGGAGCGTTCATCTCGCCCAGACCCTTGAAGCGGCTGATGTCGACCTTGGCGTTGGCCGCGAACTCCTTCTTGATGAGCTCGTCGCGGTGCTTCTCGTCGCGCGCGTAGACCGACTTGGCGCCGTGGGTGAGCTTGTACAGCGGAGGCATGGCCAGATAGAGGTGGCCGTTCTCGATCAGCTCCGGCATCTCCTGATAGAAGAAGGTGATCAGCAGCGAGGCGATATGGGCGCCGTCGACGTCGGCGTCGGTCATGACGATGACGCGCTCGTAGCGCAGGTCCTCGTCACGATACTTGCTCCCGGTTCCCACGCCGAGCGCCTGGATCAGGTCCGACAGCAGCTGGTTCTGCGCCAGCTTCTGCGAGGAGGCGTTGGCGACGTTGAGGATCTTGCCGCGCAGCGGCAGGATGGCCTGCGTCTCGCGATCGCGCGCCTGCTTGGCCGAGCCGCCGGCCGAGTCGCCCTCGACGATGAAGATCTCGGTGCCCTGCTTGGAGTTGGAGCTGCAGTCGGCGAGCTTGCCCGGCAGACGCAGCTTGCGCGTGGCGCTCTGGCGGCCGATCTCCTTCTCGCGCTTCTTCTTGAGGCGATCCTCGGCCTGCTCGACGGCCCAGTCGAGCAGCTTGCCGGCCTGCTGGGGGCTATCCGCCAGCCAGTGGTCGAAGGCATCGCGCACCGCGTTCTCGACGATGCGGGTCGCCTCTTGCGTCGCGAGCCTGTCCTTGGTCTGGCCCTGGAATTCGGGCTCGCGGATGAACACCGACAGCATGGCGGCAGCCGTGCCCTGCACGTCCTCGGCGGTGACCTGCGCGGCGCGACGGTTGCCGACCCGTTCGCCGAAATCGCGCAGGCCCTTGCTGAGCGCCGAGCGCAGACCGCTCTCGTGCGTGCCGCCCTCTGGCGTGGGGATGGTGTTGCAATAGGAGTTGAGGAAGCCGTCCTCGTCGGCGATCCAGCACACAGCCCACTCCACCGAGCCATGCCCGTTGGCCTTCTCGGTGCGGCCGGCGAACAGATCCTTGGTGACGCGCGTGCGACCCTCGATGGTGGCTTCGAGATATTCCTTCAGCCCGCCCGGAAAATGGAAGACGGCCTCGGCGGGCGTGTCGTCCTTGATCAGGCTGGGCGCGCACGACCAGCGGATCTCGACGCCGCCGAACAGGTAGGCCTTGGAGCGGGCCATGCGCAGCAGGCGGGCCGGCTTGAAGGTGGCACCCTTGCCGAAGATCTGCTCGTCCGGCTTGAAGCGGATGGTGGTGCCGCGGCGGTTCTTGGTCGCCCCGACGTTCTTGAGCTTGCCCTGCGGCGCCCCGCGCGCGAATTCCATGCGATAGAGCTGCTGGCCGCGCGCGACCTCCACCTCCAGCTTCTCCGACAGCGCGTTGACCACCGACACGCCGACGCCGTGCAGGCCGCCCGACGTGTTGTAGACCTTGCTGTCGAACTTGCCGCCCGAGTGCAGCGTGGTCATGATCACTTCGAGAGCGGACTTCGATTTGAACTTGGGATGCGGATCGACCGGAATGCCGCGGCCGTTGTCGGTCACGCTCAGGTAGCCATCTTCCTCGACCTTGACCTCGATCCAGGTGGCGTGACCGGCCACGGCCTCGTCCATACAATTGTCGATCACCTCGGCGAACAGGTGGTGCAGCGCCTTCTCGTCGGTGCCGCCCACGTACATGCCGGGCCGGCGCCGGACCGGCTCCAGTCCTTCCAGCACCTCGATGTCGGCAGCGGTATAGCTGTCTGCGGCTTCCGCAGGCTTACGAACGGCACGGGCCACGGGTTTTTCTACCTGCTCCTCGGATTTGCGGCCCACATCTTTGCGCTGGGGCTCCTCGGACCGGCCGAAGAGATCACGCAGGGCTCCAAGACGGAAGGATGCCATGGACGTTCAAACCCCGTGGATGGCGAAAGCAGGGTCAGGCCGACGAACGCCACGCACGAAGGTTAGCCGGAGCCCACGAATCCAGGGCTGCAGCGGTGCGCTCAAGTTGCACGGACGGCCCGGAATGGCAAGCGTGGGCGGGTGTCGCGGTGGACACACCGTGACGGGCCCAGCACGCCCGCCGCGATGGTCCTGGCGCCCTGCGGGGATATGCACAGCCTCGGACTCGTGCGGGCCGCTCGTCAGCCGGCCCGCTAGATCTCAGGTCCGCCCCTTCAATCCTGCAAATTTGACGACTTGTGCCCACTTCTCCGTCTCAGACGCTATGAACTGGGCGAACTCGGCGGGAGTAGCTGGAAACGGATCGGCTCCCAAGTCGGCAAACCGCTGCTTCAAACCGGGATCGGCGAGGCCAGCCATGATGGCGGTGCTCAGCGTCTCGATCGCCTCGTTGGGCGTCTGCCTTGGCGCCACGAGCCCGAACCAAGCACTGACATCGAATCCCGACAAGTACTCGTTCATGGCGGGAACGCCCGGCAGGACGTCGACGCGGCGCGGCGTGGTTACCGCGAGCGCCCGCAATGTGCCCTCCTGGATGTGGCCAAGCGAACCCGGCAGCGTATCGAACATGACCTGCACATGGCCGCCGATGAGATCGCTCAATGCCGGGGAGGAGCCGCGGTAGTGGACGTGCACCATTTCGACATGGCTCAACATCATAAAGAGTTCGCCGGCCATGTGGTTGGATGTGCCGACGCTCGGTGACGCCGCGCTGATCAGCTTGGGGTTCCGACGGGCGTAGTCGATGAATTCCGGGACTGTGCGTGCCGGGAAGGAAGGGCTCACCACCATCACGAGGGGAACGCGTGCAACGCTGCCGATGGGCGCCGTGTCCTGGATGAAATTGAAGGTCAGATTGTCGAACAGGGTCGCGTTGACGGCATTGGCGGGCGCCGCCCACAGAAGCGTGTAGCCGTCCGCGGGGGCCCTCACCACGGCCTCGGTGGCGATGTTGGTGCCGGCGCCTGGTCGGTTCACGACGACGAATGGCTGCCCCAGCCGCTCCGAAAGCCAGTCCGCCATCAGCCGGGCCAGCACGCTGGACGAGCCGCCCGCAGCGACGCCGACCATCACTTGAACAGGTCTGCTTGGATAGGAGGCCACCGCCCAGCCCAGCCCCGGGCAGGCCGACAGGCATGCCGCGCCGCTGGCGAGTTGCAGGACATGTCGTCGGCTGATCTGCATCGGTGACCTCCCGAGCCACGTAACAGTGTCATGGTCACTCCCATCGGGCGTTCGGGGAATTCCATTTTTTCCTGATCCCCGTTAGGCTGGCGCCTAACTTAACCCTGGCCACCAGCCATGCCGCAGATCACCAATTGGGAACAGCACATTGGCCGCCGAGTGCGCCTGCGCGACCTGTTCGTGTTCTTCACGGTTGGTCGAATGCGGCGGCATGGCCAAGGCAGCCAAACAGCTCGGCGTGTCGACGCCTTCGATCTCCGAATTGATCAGCGGTCTGGAGCAGGTGCTCGGCGCGCGTCTGCTCGATCGCACCTCGCGCGGCGTCGTTGCGACAGCTTGCGGCGAGGTGCTGCTTACCCGAGGGCGCGCAGCGTTCGACGAGCTTCGCCAGGGCTTTCGTCACATAGAGTTCATGTCGAGCTCGGCGGCGGGCGAGGTCCGCATTGCCTGCCCGGAATTGCTTGCGCATTTTCTGGTCACCAACGTGCTGTTCGAAGACCCGTTTGCAATCGTGGTCGGACGCCGCAGCAAGTGGGGGCGTCGCCGCAAAGTGGATCTGCTCGAGCTTGCCGAGGAGAAGTGGGTGCTGAATGTCGAGATCCTCTGACAGCCGTCCTTGCTTGTGAGCGCCGAGCCGGGACAGTGCCAAGTCGACCTTGCGATCGTGCAACTCGGGATATTCCAGGGACGGCCAGGTAATCTGCTGAACGTTGAAGCGGACACGCGGATATCGTTGCGCGACGCGTTCGATCACCAGACGCCGCCTGATGTGCTGGCTGGAATTTTGGTCGGCAAGGCGTTCGAGGCTCGCGGCTGCAAGGCACCGACGGCGCAAATCGCGACGTCGTCCATTCATCTGCGCAACAATCTCGCAAGCCGCGGCGACTACATCGCCGTGCTTCCGCGTTCGGTGCTGCGGCTCGGCGCCAAGCAATACGGGTTGAAGGAGCTGGCGATCCGCTTGGATTTCGGCCCGTCGCCGGTGGCCATCATCACCTTGAGGGGTCGCACGCTCACCCCGGCGACCCGCGCGACCATTGACTGCGCGCGCGAGGTCGCAGCACGCATGCTATGACGACGCTAACCGGCTAGCGCGACGCGACGCTGCCAGCATCCTCTGGCGGTACGCGCATCCAGGGGTAGCCGCCGCGGCCCAGCTTGTAGCCGACCTCGTACAGGTCCTTCATGTAGACGGGATCGAACACCTCGGTCTGCTTGACCGCGAAGTCTGGCGGGATGGCGGCCAGGCGGAACTCCGCATCGTCGCGTTCGGCCGTGGCATAGATGCGATTGATGTCGCCGATGCTCTGGCTCTTGGTGATGGTAAACAGCGAGCGGGCGCTGATGGCCAGCGTGTTGGCCTGCACGGCTTCATACTCGGGAGACAGCTTGCCGTTCTTGACCACATAGATGCGGCGGATGGGCGGCTTCGGATAGAGCTTGTCGAAGGTTCTGAGAGACAGGTTGGCCGGAGCCACGAACACCTGCCGGGTCGGACCGCCGTCGACGTGCATCTCCTCGAGGATCTGGTCGCCGACGCGTACCTTGATGTGCACCGGCGGGAAGGCGCCGGGAATGGAGGCCGAGGCCAGCAGCACCTGCTGGAACAGCTCCACCGCATAGGGGTGCTGGTTGGTCGCGATCTCGCCCATGTTCCAGATCACCGGCCGCTGGGCATCGAGATTGGTGGTGCCGATCAGCAGGACGCGGCCGCTGCGATACTCGCGGGCGATGCGATCGAGCAGAGAGCGCGTGACGTACTTGGCAATCAGCTTGCGCAGGGGCGTGGAGTCGGCAAACAATTCAGCGCCGAACAGACCAGCCAGGATCTGTGGCGTCGCCAGGTCCGCGGTGTCGTACTTGGTCCAGATCTCGCGCAGAACGCGATCATACTCCGGACCGAGGTAGGCGAACGGCGCGGTCAAAGCGCCCGCGCTCACCCCCGTCACCACCTCGAACTCGGGCCTGTCGCCGCGCTTGGTCCAGCCTGCCAGCAGGCCAGCGCCGAACGCGCCGTCGCCGGCGCCGCTGGACAGCGCCAGATACTCGACGACCGGCCGCTCCCCGAAAATTCTGCGCGATACCGCCATGCGCTTGGCGGCCGGCATGTGCGTCTGCACGAAGGCGAGGATGTCGTTGGGCGCCTCGTCGCCCCAGAAGCGGGCGTGCGACAGGCCCGGGATGGCGGCTGAGTCAACCAGGGTGGCCGGCACAGGCGTACGCTCGACACGCGCGGCGCAGCCACTGACGGCGATGGCCACGCAGCACAGGATCAGCGCCAGACGACTGCGATACGCGCGAACCATCCACCCCCGGAGCGCCAGCGGCGCACCCCTCCTACTCGACGTAGTGGTGCCAGGACGCGGTTGTGGCGTCAACCGCCGAGTTGTCACCTAACAGATTGGTTACACAGATGTTTTCTGGTTGTTGCCGGCGCATGCGGAAAAGCCACGCATCAGCCCGCGCAAATGGGCGGCACGGCTGCTTCCAATTCGGGCAGCAGCCCCTATGTTGCGGCCATGACTTTACAACCCGCTGACATCGCCGCCGGCATGGAGCTGCCGGTGCCACGGACCGCTTGGCGCATCGAGATCATCGACACTCTGCGTCTGGCCTGGCCGATGGCCGTCACACAGCTCGGCCAGGTCGCCATGATGACGACCGACCTGATGCTGCTGGGGCGCCTGGGAGGCCAAGTGGTGGCGGCGACGGCACTTGCCCATACCGTCCTGTTCGCCGCCTTCACGGTCGGCATGGGCCTCGTCTCGGCGGTGGCGCCGCTGGCCTCGCAGGCCTTCGGCGCGCGCCAACCACGCATCGTGCGGCGGGCGCTGCGCGTCGGCCTGTGGGCTGCGCTGATGCTCGGCATTCCGGGCATGGCTTTGCAGCTGTGGGGGCGGGACATTTTGATTCAGCTTGGTCAAACGCCTGAGGCTGCGACGCTGGCCGGCCGCTATCTCAACGGGCTGGCTTGGTGCCTTGTGCCGGGCTGGGCTTTCCTGGCCTTGCGCAACTTCATGAGCGCGGTCAACCGGCCGGAGCCGGCGCTGTGGATCACGCTGGCGGCCATTCCGGCCAACCTGGTGCTGGCATATGCCCTCATCTACGGAGCCTTCGGCCTGCCGGAGCTCGACCTGCTGGGCGCGGGCCTTGCCACGACGGTGGTCAACATCGGCATGTGTGCAGCGGCGATCTGGGTCTGCTATGCCCGCCACCCGTTCAAGAAGTATCGCGTGCTCGGGCGTTTCTGGCGCTCGGACTGGCCGCTTTTTGCCAAGCTGATCGAGGTCGGCGCACCGATCTCGGGCACGTTCCTGCTGGAGTTCGGCGTGTTCGCGGCTGCGGCCCTGCTGATGGGCATGATCGGCACGACGGCGCTGGCGGCGCATCAGATCGCACTGCAGACGGCGGCCATCATGTTCATGGTGCCGTTCGGCATCTCGATGGCGGCCACCGTGCGAGTCGGCCATGCCGCCGGACGCGCGCGATGCCGGCGCGGTGCGCAGGGCCGGCTTTGCCGCAATCCTGCTCGGCTCCGTGTTCATGGCGGCCATGACGCTGCTGGTCGCGCTCACGCGTCACATCATCCCCTACGCGTTTCTCGGCGCCGGCGACACCGGCGCGGCGGACGTGGCGGCGCTCGCCGCGACGCTGCTGCTGCTCGGCATGTCCTTCTTCATCGCCGACGGCATCCAGACGGTCACGAACGGTGCCTTGCGTGGCCTCAACGACACACGCGTGCCGCTGCTGTTCTCGGCGCTGAGCTTCTGGGGCATCGGCTTCACGACCTGTTACGCCCTGGCGTTCTGGGCGGGCTGGGGCGCAGTGGGCGTATGGATCGGCCTGTCGCTGGCGCTGACCGTCTACGCGGGCCTGCTGGTTTGGCGCTTCCATGTGCTGAGCCGCGAGGGCTACCTGCCGGAGCTGCCGCCGGGCGCGTGAGGCTCTGCCGCTGCTGTCGCCTTGCGCCTCTCTCGGCGCGGGCGAATTGCCGCGCTTCACGGTTCAGCCTCATTTTCAGCCGATTTGCCCATCCCCTTGCCCTGCTTCAACAAAAAGCAGTGCAGGGAAATGAGCAAATGAGCATGAAAGTGAAGTTGTTCGGCATCATGGGGGCGCTTGTCCTGCTTGGGACTGCCACCGCGGCCGAGGCGAGGCGTCATGAGTGGTCCGATGAAAGCGGGTGGGAGGACGAGGGCCCACGATCAAGGGCCGCGAGCGCCCGACGCTATGAGTGGTCGGAAGACGACGAAGAGTCAGCCCCGCGCCGTGTGCATCGCAGGCAGCGGTCGCATCAAGTGCGGACCGAACGCACACAGCAGTCCGACCACGTGCGGACCGAACGGAAAGAGCAGTCCCTGACCGCGCAGGTCCATAGCGGCAGCTTCCGCAACGTCGGACCGCGCCCGGGTGCATGGTGCGGCTGGTGGATGCGCACACAGAAAGGCGGCGGGCCGGAATTCAATCTGGCCTGGAACTGGAGCCGCTGGGGCAAGGCAACCGAGCCGAAGGTCGGCGCCGTGGTGGTCTGGAGACACCACGTCGGAGAGATCACCGGGCGCACCAAGAATGGGCAATGGATCGTGCGCTCGGGCAACGACGGCAACCGCGTGCGCGAACGCCCGCGTTCGGTAGCTGGCGCCGTCTTCCGCATCTGATCTCGTCAAACCCCAACGCCGACGTTGTCGATCAGGCGCGTCTTGCCGAGCCAGGCTGCGGCCAGCACGCGCAAGGGACGGCCGGCGTTGGGCTGCACCGGCTTGAGCGTCAGGGTTGAGCACCTAGTCCTGGTGCGCGGCACCACTAGGAAGTCGTAGGACGGCCGCAACCATCCTGATCGCTGGGGCCGTGGTCGCGGTCCCGGCAAGGATCGCGAGGTTTTGGTTGTGTCTGCGTAACCTTGCTGCCCGCTGCTACGGCGGTCACCACTGCACCGATGCCAAGGGTGTGCAGCAGCGCGCGACGACTGACGTTCCGGCGCGAGGATATGTCTGTATCCGCTAACGTATGGGTCTTACGTTCCACTGCAAGAATCTCCGGTCAGAAAGTCCTGAGGCTGGCTGCCGCTTTGTCGAGAAACGTGCGTCCCCTTGAGAATGGATCGACGACGAGAATGGATCGACGACCTGCTTCCATCTTAAGGGCTGCTGCTGAGAAAGCAAAGCTCGGACCAGTTGCGGCTCAACATGTAACGCGTCGTCAATCGCTGCGAGTGCGCCCAAGTGTCGTCGGCTACTCGGCTGCCTCGTCCCGCCTCACCAACAACCCCTCCCGCAACAGTCGTTGCGCCAGCACGATCTTCCCAGCCTCATCGAGGTGGCCTGGCAGATCGCGCACTGCGAAAGGCGCTCCGTCGAGGGCGAACAGCACAGCGTCGCGCGTGAATACGGGAAGACTGATCTCGGTTGCTCCGAATAGCAACACGAGCCTCTCGTTCTCTTCGCGCACTAGGTAGACAAGGTCTGGCCGGGGTGCGAGTGCGCTCTCGATCGAGAGCGCCGCCTCTAGTTCCCGCAGACACCCGTCAAGCGCGGGCCGGCGCGAGGTCACAAAGTCTTCGGCAAGTCGCTCGAGGATCGGCGCCAACTGGGCATCGCGGGCAAACGCGTCAACAAGGGAGCGGAAAGTCGCGTGGGCCTGATTGGGGTCAAAGCTCGCATTGGCAAAGCCGACCGGCAGGCTGGCGCGGAATGCGGGCGACGCAAGGCACGCCGCAGACACAGCCTCCATCATCACGTCCGCCCAGGTCTTGCCTATGAGGCCCAGCGTGATGTGCAGCGATGTCTCATCCGTCGAGCGAGCCGAATGATAGAGCCCGCGCGGGCAGTATAAGAGATCGCCCGCATGCAGCGTAAACTCGCGGGTGGGCGGACCAGGCGTATGTCTGTCTGGATCGAAAGCCTGCCCCCGCAGCGGCAGCACAATCCCGGTGTCATATATGGTCCACAGCTTTGACCCCGAGACCTGCAGCACGAACACGTCATGGCTGTCGAAGTGCGTCTTGAAGCCCTGGGCGTGCGGCGGCGAAAGATAGATGTTGGTTTGAAAATGGCTGCTGAAGGTTCTTTCGACGACTCGGCACAGAGCGGCAAGTGGCGGCAGGCGCTCATGCATCTGTGAAAGGGAGATCGTGGCGCCGGTACGATACAACTGGTAGGCCCGCGGCAGGTCGATCCTGCCGGGCGGCTCGGAGTTGGGAAACGAGTAGTCCTCGGACTTGATCTCCCGTGCTGCGTCGACCAGAAAGACGTCGGCATTGCTAGGGGTGGTTGTCGAGAGGTAGCGATCGATCGCGTCAACGCTCAACAGCGACGCAAACTTCGAGGATTGCTGCCGTTCAATCAGTAGCGGCTTGCGTTCGTAGACTCTGCGAAGAATGCCACCGGCTCGATCGGATCAATCAGCCACTCGAACGATACGGCCATACGTTCACCCGCAATTCCGTGCGTGATCACTTCTCAGCTTGCACCACCCCCGGCTCCACACTCACTGGATCCATTCGGGGAAGGGATGATGCGCGGGGTAAGTATCCACGCGCGTGTGGACTTGCGCCAGGGTGGCGACACGCGAAGGGGCGGCATCGGTAATTTGGCGGACGGCCCGACATGGTGGCGCGCCGCCGGACGCAAAGGCGCAGAATGAGGGCGGTCCGCAAACTCCATTGCAAATAGACAGCGCGAGGCTCAGACGCCGACGTTGTCGATCAGGCGCGTCTTGCCGAGCCAGGCTGCGGCCAGCACGCGCAGGGGACGGCCGGCGTTGGGCTGCACCGGCTTGAGCGTCAGGGCGTCGCGCACCTCGACGTAATCGATCTTGCCGAATCCGACCGCTGTCAGGGCGGCCTTGGCCGCGCCGGTCGCCGCATCGATGTTCCCGCCGGCGGCCACACTAGCTGCTACGCCCATCAGCGCGCGGTGCAACGTCGGGGCGATACCGCGCTCCTCGGCCGACAGGTAGGCGTTGCGCGAGGACAGCGCCAGCCCGTCGGACTCGCGCACCGTCGGCGCGCCGACGATCTCCAGCGGCAGGTTGAGGTCGCGCACCATCTGCGTAACGACCATCAGCTGCTGGTAATCCTTCTCCCCGAACACGGCGATGTCGGGCAGCACCTGCGTGAAGAGCTTGCAGCACACGGTGGCGACGCCGCCAAAGAAATGTGGTCGGAAGTCACTCTCCAACCCCTCGGCGGCGCCGGCTGGAACGATGCGCGTGGCGAAGCCCTCGGCGTACATTTCGCCGAGGGTCGGCGTCCACACCGCATCGCAGCCCACGCCGGCAAGCTTGGCGAGATCACCCTCCTCGTCACGCGGATAGCGGGCGAAATCCTCATGCGGCGCGAACTGCGTGGGATTGACGAAGATGGAGACGACGGCACGCGCGCAGCGCGCCCGCGCCAGACCTACAAGCTGCAGATGTCCCTCGTGCAGGGCACCCATGGTCGGAACCAGGGCTACGCCCTCATGACGCTCGCGCCAGCCGCGCACTTGCGTGCGCAAATCGGAAATCGTGCGGATGACTGGAATGCCGCTTGCCATGCCTTCGCTGCCAACCAGGGAGTGGGCGAAACGGGGTACGACCCTTCGCTGCGACGATCCACTGAAGCATGCCCCGCGTCGGCGAGGGGTCTGACCCCGACGCACCGAGGAATGGGCGCTGCTTATATAGTGCTGCTCTCTGTCCGAGAAGGGGGCTGACCTGGGCCAGCGTCCGCTGCTACTCGGCCTTCATGACCAGGCAGTCGACCTTCAGGCGTTTCAGCTCACCGCAGGCGGCCGCCGCCGACTGGGCATCAAAGCCGGCAAAGCGCGCACGGTGGAACACTTTGTCCCCCTGCTTGAACTGCACGGTGACAGGGGTCCGATTGCGCAGCGCCGCCGGCGCCCGCTCACGCACGGCCGTCAGCTGGCGCTCGGCTTCAGCGGCACTCTGGTAGGCACCGATCTGCACATGGAACCCACCCGGCGTGACCGCGGCAGCCTCCACCTGGGCCGACCATCGGGGTTTGCTCTCTGCCTCGCTCGGCGCCAGCGTGGCGACGGCCGGACCGGGCCGTACGGCGCCGCCACCGAGCTTTGCAGCCTGGTCCTCCAGGGTCGAGGGCTGGGCGCCGCGCATGGTTGGGTCGGGGAGCACAGCTGACGGCGGACGCATCAGCGACCCGCCCGTTGTTGCGGTCACCCACTGCTGCGGGGCCGGCTGGGGCTTCTCCAGCACTGCCTCGATGCTGTCGGGCGCTTTCTGGGCGGGGCGCGGCGTCACCAGCACGGTGCGGACACGGGCGACCTCGATGGGCCGCGTGGAGGCCTGCGTCTGCTGCGGCACCTCGGCCTCTGCCGGCGCCATCGGCTTGGCGGGCGGGCGGATGACCCGCTCCGGGGTCGGAACCTCGGCCACCACTTTGCGCTCGGGCCCTGCCTTGGCGCGGGCGGCCACCAGCGCGGACGCCGGCACGCGCGTCTTGACGGGCGATGCCTTGACCAGTCCGATGTTGAGGAACGTGCGCATGGTGCGGTCACGCGTGGAAGCACTCTCGCCGCCGAACACCGCGCCGATGACATGCTTGTGCCCGCGCCGCACGGACGCCACGAGATTGAAGCCCGAGGCATGCGTGTAGCCGGTCTTCAGGCCTTCCGTGCCTTCATAGTTGGCAAGCAGGTTGTTGTGATTTTTGTACGTGTCGCCGTTGTATGTGAAAGTGCGGGTGGCAAACAGCGGGTAGTGCCTCGGGAAGTCGTCCTGCAGGCGCAGTGCCAGGGTCACCATATCGCGGGCGGTCGTCACCTGCTCATCGTCGGGAAGGCCCGACGCGTTCTTGAACACGGTGTCCTTCATGCCGAGTTGGGCCGCCTTCTGGGTCATCAGGCGGGCGAACTTGGCTTCCGTGCCGCCGATGTGCTCGGCAACCGCCACCGCTGCGTCGTTTGCGGACTTGGTTATCAGGGCCTTGACGGCGTCGAGCAGAGCGATCTCCGCGCCTTCATCAAGTTCGAGCTTGGTTGGGGCGGCGGCCGCGGCGGCGGCCGACACCTTGATCCTGCTGTCGTAGCTGAGGCGGCCCTGCTCGATCTGCTCGAAGACGAGGTAGAGCGTCATCATCTTGGCGAGCGACGCCGGATGCCGCAGGGCGTCTGCCGCGTTCTGATAAAGGGTCTGCCCGGTGTTGGCGTCGACGATCAGGACGGCATGCTTGTCGGCCGCGCCCGCCTGCCCGGCAAGCGTCACAGCACCCAAAAGTGCCAGCGCCGCAACGCGAATGACGCGCGGCAGACGGTATCCCAGCTTATGAACGGCCATTCCCTCTCCGTTCGACACCTGTGGGCCGGCTTCGACTGGCCGACCCTTCTTCCCCCGACGCCCAGGTGTTTGGCCTACGATTCGTGCAAACCGAAGGCGATCACCATTTCTGGGATTCTATGAGGCAGGTCAACGCCTCGGCCGAGGGTCCCATTCGAGAATAAAGCTACCGCGAGGCGCGTATGCGGTGGGTTAAGCGGACTGGTTAATAAATCGGCAGCTGCCTACCAACGTGTCGCATGTTGCGCTGCAGCATGAAACTTGACAGTTTTTTGTGCGGTGCATATAGTGACGGATACCGGACACTTGGTTCAAGCGTCATACCCCAGAAACTCCCCCCGCAAACACAGGACACACCAATGATGAAGAACTTCGAAGACATCCAGAAACTCAGCCAGAACAACATGGACGCCGCCATGAAGGTGTTCGGCGAGTGGAACAAGGGCTGGCAGGCGATCGCCGCCGAGATCACCGACTACACCAAGAAGTCGTTCGAGGAAGGCACCGCCACCTTCGAGAAGCTCGCCTCCGCCAAGTCGGTCGAGCAGGCCATCGAGATCCAGACCGGTTTCGCCAAGCGCGCCTACGACGGCTACATGCATCAGATGTCGAAGATCGGCGGCATGTATGCCGAGCTCGCCAAGGAAGCCTACAAGCCGGTCGAGAAGGCGCTTCAGAACGGACGCTGATCGACTTCATAATCGACCACTTGCGCGTCACGGCAGGCGCGCAACGAGGAAGGCCCGGGTGCAATCACACGCACCCCAGGGCCTTTTTTCGTCGCATTTCGCCCCCTTGATATTCGCAGCGGAGGCGCAATATTCAGCGGGTGCGCATGCAAGCAGTGTGTGACGGGCTGCATGCCTGCCCAGCCCCTTGTGATATTTGCCGACCCTGCCTAGCTACCGTTAAAATGGCGAACGGTCAGCCATGCCGGCCGTTCAGAACACACATCGGCGCGAATCTTGCGAAACTCAGCGGACATGGACAGGGACATACGCATGGCCGGCAAGAACGGCTCGCGAGACGAAGGGGAAGGCAAGACCGGCCTCATCACCAAGACGCGGCCGAAAACCAAGAAGCCCAGCTTGTATAAGGTACTGCTGCTGAATGATGATTACACGCCGATGGAGTTCGTGGTGCACGTGCTGGAGCGCTTCTTCAACAAGGGGCGCGAGGAAGCAACCCGCATCATGCTGCATGTGCACCATAAAGGAGTCGGCATTTGTGGCGTGTATACTTACGAAGTCGCCGAGACGAAAGTTGCCCAGGTGATGGATTTCGCCCGCCAGAACCAGCATCCGTTGCAATGCACCATGGAAAAGGAGTGACGGTCCCCCGTGCCCGCATTCTCGCAAAGTCTTGAAACCGCCCTGCATCGCGCCCTCGAGTACGCCAACGAGCGCCACCACGAGTACGCCACGCTCGAGCATCTCCTGCTGTCGCTCCTGGACGACCGCGACGCCGCGGCCGTCATGCGCGCCTGCTCCGTCGATCTCGACGGCCTGCGGGCCCGCATCGTCGAATACATCGACAACGAGCTGACCTCGCTGTTCCTGAAGGGCTCCACCGAGGCCCAGCCCACCACCGGCTTCCAGCGCGTCATCCACCGCGCGGTCGTGCACGTGCAGTCCTCCGGACGCGAGGAAGTGACAGGCGCCAACGTGCTGGTCGCCATCTTCGCCGAGCGCGAGAGTCACGCCGCCTTCTTCCTGCAAGAGCAGGAGATGACGCGCTTCGACGCCGTGCAGTACATCAGCCACGGCATCGCCAAGCGGCCGGGCATGACCGATCCGAAGTCCGTGCGCGGCGTCGACGAGGATGCCGGCGCGTCGGAGACGCGCGAGGAGAAAAAGCAGCCGCAGGATGCCCTCAACACCTACTGCGTCAACCTGAACAAGAAGGCCAAGGGCGGACGCATCGACCCGCTGATCGGGCGCGAGCAGGAGGTGCTGCGCACCATCCAGGTGCTGTGCCGCCGGCAGAAGAACAACCCGCTGTTCGTGGGCGACCCCGGCGTCGGCAAGACTGCCATCGCCGAAGGTCTGGCGCGCAAGATCGTGCAGGGTGATGTACCGGAGGTGCTGAAGGACTCGACCATCTTCGCTCTCGACATGGGCGCGCTGCTGGCCGGCACCCGCTATCGCGGCGACTTCGAGGAACGCCTCAAGGCGGTGATGAAGGAAGTCGAGAACTATCCGGGCGCCATCCTGTTCATCGATGAGATCCACACCGTGATCGGCGCAGGAGCCACCTCCGGCGGCGCCATGGATGCGTCCAATCTGCTCAAGCCGGCGCTGCAGTCGGGCACCGTGCGCTGCATCGGCTCGACCACCTACAAGGAGTATCGCCAGCACTTCGAGAAGGACCGCGCGCTGGTGCGGCGCTTCCAGAAGATCGACATCAAGGAACCGACGATCGAGGATTCCATCGAGATCCTCAGGGGCCTGAAGCCGGTGTTCGAGGAGTACCACAAGCTCAAATATACGGGCGAAGCCATCAAGGCGGCCGTCGAGCTGTCGGCCAAGTACATCCACGACCGCAAGCTGCCCGACAAGGCCATCGACGTGATCGACGAGACGGGCGCCTCGCAGATGCTGGTGCCGGAGAACAAGCGCAAGAAGAAGATCGGCATCAGGGAGGTCGAGGCGACTGTCGCCACCATGGCCCGCATCCCGCCCAAGACCATCACCAAGTCGGACGCCGAGGTGCTGGCCGCTATCGACAAGGATCTGAAGCGGCTGGTGTTCGGTCAGGACAAGGCGATCGAGGCGCTGGCCAGCACCATCAAGCTGTCGCGCGCCGGCCTGCGCGAGCCGGAGAAGCCGATCGGCTGCTATCTGTTCTCGGGGCCGACCGGTGTCGGCAAGACCGAGGTCGCCAAGCAGCTGGCCGCGCTGATGGGCGTCGAGCTGCTGCGCTTCGACATGTCCGAGTACATGGAGAAGCACACGGTTTCGCGTCTGATCGGCGCCCCGCCCGGCTACGTCGGCTTCGACCAGGGCGGGTTGCTGACCGACGGCGTCGACCAGCACCCGCATTCGGTGCTGCTGCTCGACGAGATCGAAAAGGCGCATCCGGACCTGTTCAATATCCTCCTGCAGGTGATGGATCACGGCAAGCTGACCGACCACAACGGCAAGTCGGTCAACTTCCGCAACGTCATCCTGATCATGACCACCAACGCCGGCGCGTCCGACATGGCGCGGCCGCCGATGGGCTTCAATCGCACCAAGCGCGAGGGCGACGACATGGAGGCGGTGAACCGTATGTTCACGCCCGAGTTCCGCAACCGTCTGGACGCGGTGATCCCCTTCTCCGGCCTGCCGCCGGAGGTGATCATGAAGGTGGTCGAGAAGTTCGTCTTCCAGCTCGAGGCGCAGCTGGCCGACCGTGGCGTCACCATCGAGCTGACCGACGAGGCCACCAAGTGGCTGGCCGAGACCGGCTACGACGAAAAGTTCGGCGCCCGGCCGCTCGCCCGCGTCATCCAGGAGCACATCAAGAAGCCGCTGGCCGACGAACTGCTGTTCGGCAAGCTGCTGCATGGCGGCACGGTGCGCGTACTGGTGACCGGCGAGGGCCAGGAGAAGAAGCTCAGCCTTCGAGTACATCCCCGCCGACCCCGCGCTCAGGGCCAAGAAGGCCAAGAGTGAGGAGGACGACGACGGCGAGGATGAGGACGGCGAGGGCGCGGCGCTGGTCGAAGCATCCCCGCGCAAGGCCCTGCCAGGCCCGAAGGACAAGAAGGACCGCCCGAAATCGAGCGGCGGTACCGTGCCGATCGTCCCGCGCCGCAAGGACGACTGAGGCGGTGTGCGTTGGGTTGCGGCAGCGACCGTAACCCAACGCCAGCAAACCAAGCCCGCTCCGCTTTGGCTTGCAGCGAATACCTCGGCTACCGCCCTGCTGCAGCACCCCGGGCATGACGCAGTGCGTCTAACGCACGCGTTGCCTTCAGGCCATCCCCGAATATTCCCTCCGGCCGGCATGACCGAGTATGCGGCGGCAGCCGCCACATCCCGCGTCGATCGACCGAGCCGTCGGGCAAGGTCTGCTTGCCGCAGTCGACGCTCCGAACTCACCGCAATCTATGTGCGCGGTATTGCGTGGAGCATTCCCGGAGCTGACATAGGCGTTCGGCAGAGTTCGGCTACGCCTTGGCCTTCGCCGCAACCTCGGCTGAGCCATACCGTCGGGCCACATAGCTCTCGACGATGTCCTTGAACTCGGCGGCGATGTTGGCCCCGCGCAGGGTCATGGCCTTCTTGCCGTCGATGAACACCGGCGCGGACGGCGCCTCGCCGGTGCCGGGCAGCGAGATGCCGATGTCGGCATGCTTGGATTCGCCCGGCCCGTTGACGATGCAGCCCATCACCGCGAGGTTGAGGCGTCTCCACACCGGGATAGCTCTTGCGCCACTCCGGCATGCGCTGTGCGCACATAGCCCTGGATCTCGCCGGCCAGCTCCTGGAATACGGTCGAGGTGGTGCGCCCGCAGCCGGGGCAGGCGGCCACGATCGGCACGAACGAGCGAAAGCCCATGGTCTGCAGGATCTCCTGCGCCACGCGCACCTCCTGCGTGCGGTCGCCGCCGGGCTCAGGCGTGAGCGAGACGCGGATGGTGTCGCCGATACCCTGCTGCAGCAGCAGCCCCATCGCCGCCGACGAGGCGACGATGCCCTTCGAGCCCATGCCGGCTTCCGTCAAACCGAGATGCAGGGCGTAGCGGCAGCGCGCCGCCAGCATGGTGTAGACGCTGACCAGGTCCTGCACGGCGCTGACCTTGGCCGAGATGATGATGCGCTCGGGGCCCAGGCCCAGCTGCTCGGCGCGCTCGGCCGACAGCAGACCCGACTGGACGATCGCCTCGTGCATGATGGCGCGGGCATCCTTGGGCTCCGGCGAAGTCGCGTTCTCGTCCATCAGCCGGGTCAGCAGCTCCTGGTCGAGGCTGCCCCAGTTGACGCCGATGCGCACCGGCTTGCCGTAGCGCATGGCGAGTTCGACGATCTCGGAGAACTGCCGGTCGCGCTTGGCCTTGAAGCCGACATTGCCGGGATTGATGCGATATTTGTCGAGCGCCTCGGCGCAGGCCGGGTTCTCGGCTAACAGCGTGTGGCCGTTGTAGTGGAAGTCGCCCACCAGCGGCACCGTAACGCCCATCTGCAAGAGGCGCTCGCGGATGCGCGGCACGGCCTTGGCGGCCTCGTCGCGGTCGACCGTGATGCGCACGATCTCGGAGCCGGCGCGGGCAAGATCGGCGGTCTGCTGCGCGGTTCCCTCGACGTCGGCCGTGTCGGTGTTGGTCATCGACTGCACGACGATCGGGGCGCTGCCGCCGACGATCACGCCGCCCACATCGACGGGAATGGATGCTCTGCGCTGTGCCGGCTGGGTCATGGCTCGATCGCTGCCGTTGACGACGTCGTATCCTACCACGGCGCCATGTCACAATCCGCTAGCTACGTTGGCGCAGGATGGTGGGGATGATGGACACCACGAAAAACAGCGCCAGCACCAGCACGATGGACGGGCCGCCCGGCGTATCGAAGGTGACCGACGCGAACAGCCCGAGCACCACCGACAGCATGCCGAAGATGCCGGCGAACAATGCCATCTGCTCGGGCGTCTCGGATAAGGGCCGCGCGGCGGCCGCCGGCATGATCAGGAAGGCGATGGTCAGCAGGGCGCCGACGATTTTGATGGCGATGGCCACCACCAGCGCCAGCGCCAGCACGAACACCAGCTTCAGCTTCTCGATGGGCAGGCCCTCTGCGGCCGCCAGGTCCTCGTGGACGCTGAGCGACAGCAGCGGACGCCACACGAAGGTCAGCGCCACCAGCGCCGCCGCACCGCCGAACACGATCCAGCGCAGATCGCCGACGGTGATTGCAAATATGTCACCGAACAGAAACGCCATCAGGTCGATCTGCTGACCGCGCACCAGCGACGCCGCGATCACTCCAATCGCCAGCGACGCATGCGCGAGCAGGCCCAGCAGCGAATCGAACGGCACCACATGCTGCCGCCCGAGCACCACCAGCAGCAGCGAGATCACCAGCGTGACGATCAGCACGCTGGCCGTCAGATTGAACGAGAACGCCAGGCCAAGGGCGACGCCGATCAGGCCGGCCTGTGCCACCGTCTCGCCGTAGTAGGCCATGCGGCGCCAGACCACGAAGCAGCCGAGCGGAGCAGCCACGATCGCCAGCCCAAGGCCAGCCAAAAGCGCGCGCAGCAAAAAGGGATCCGGCACATTGGCCTCCGGGTCAAGTCTCGCTGCCTGAACGCGCGCCTGGGCGTGCCGGCAGCGGCTCGCCCGCCAGGTCGTGCCGGTGATCGTGACGGTGGTGGTAGAGGCCGAAGGCGCGCGCCGCCTGCGGTCCGAACAGCCGCGCGTATTCGGGATGCTGGGCGACCGACTGCGGCACACCCGAGCAGCATACATGCCGGTTGAGGCAGAGGACGCGGTCGCTCTGCGCCATCACCACGTGCAGGTCGTGCGACACCAGCAGCACGCCGCAGCCGGTCTCCGTGCGCAGCCGCCCGATCAGCGTGTAGAGTTCGGCCTCGCCTGCGAAATCGACACCGCGCACCGGCTCATCCAGCACCAGCAGCGCCGGCGAGCGGATCAAGGCCCGCGCCAGCACCACCCGTTGCAACTCGCCGCCGGACAGCTCGGAGAGTTGCCGATCCAGCAGCGCCTCGGCGCCCACCTGCCGCAGCACGCGCTCGAGATCCTCAAGACTTGCGCGCCGCCCCAGCTTGACGAAGCGCTCCACGGTCAGCGGAATCGCACGATCGACCTCGAAGCGCTGCGGCGCATAGCCGATCACCAGGCCCGGCTGGCGCACGATGCTGCCCCCATCGGGCCGCTCGATTCCGAGCAGCGTCCGCACCAGCGTCGTCTTGCCGGCGCCGTTGGGGCCGATCACGGTGACGATCTCGCCGGGCCGGATGTCGATGTCGACGCGCTGCAGGATGGCCCGACCCGACCTCGTCACCTCCAGCCCGCGCGCGCTGATGAGTGCCGCCGGCTCGTGCGCGACGGCTGCGTGGTTGTGCGGGCCATGATGGTGGTGGTCATGCTCATGGCCATGATCGTGGCCGGACTGCTCGGGCCGATGGCTGCGCTCCTCGAAGGCCAAGGTCGGCATGCCGGCCTCGCCCTGCACGTCGCGTCCTTCGATCAAGCTGCAGCCTCCGCGCAGTTCGCGCACACGCCCCACACTTCCACCACCGCGCTCTTGGGCGTGAACCCGGCCGACGCGGCGGCCTTGTCGATAGCGGCCAACGCCTTGGTGCCATCTACCTCGGCGATGCGCCCGCAGGTATCGCAGCTCAACACCAGATGTCGCGTGCGCACATCATGGCCGGCGTGACAGGCAAAGAACGCGTTGCGGCTCTCGAAGCGATGCACGATGCCGGCAGCCAGCAGCGCGTCGATGGCCCGGTATACGGAGATCGGCGCAAGCCGCTCGCCGCGCTCGGCGAGCTTGTCCAGAACCTGGTAAGCTCCGATCGCCCGATGCGAGGAGGCGATTTCCCCGAACACCGCCCGCCGCAGCGGCGTCAGCTTCAAACCTTTGTCATCGAACGCCTTGCGCGCCCGCAGCATGGCCTCCTCGAGGCAGCGATCGTGGTCGTGCTCGGGCGCCGGGAAGGCGTCGGGGGGGTGGGTTTGTGTCATTTTCGCACTTATAGCACCGGCTGGCCGGCACGCCAGGCGCCACGGTCGGCAGCCGGATTTCGCCATGATCCTGTGGTGTCAGAGATATGGGTCCTTTCTGGCGCAGCAGGCGGAACTGCGACCATTCGAGCCAACCCGCCGCGGATGCATGCGGATATGACCTCGGCCACTGCCTTGGGATCATCATATTTGATTGCGGCACGCCGGACGGCCCTCGGCCGGCCGGGCGGCCTGCATCGCAGCCGGCGGCTGGAGGACCTGACAGCCCCGGTTCTGCTCGCAGCCCTGCAGGACGCACAGATTGAGCCGCGCGTGGTCGAGGAGATTATCCTCGGCAACACCACCGCAGGCTGCAACCCTGCCCGTCTGGTCGGCCTGGCCGCCGGGCTGCGCGAGGGCGTGCCCGGGCTCACCGTCGACCGTCAATGCGCCTCGGGCCTCGACGCCATCCTGTTCGCCATGCGCGCGGTGGCGATCGGCCAAGCCGACGTGATGGTCGCGGGCGGCGCCGAATCCGTGTCGACCGCGCCCTGGCGCGTGGCCAAGCCCAAGAACCTGTTCCAGACGCCGCGTTTCATCGGCCTCGAGCAGGACGATCTCGATACGGCCGACACCTCCCAGACGGTAGCCGCCTCGGAGGAGCTGGCGCGCCGCCTCGGCATCACCCGCGACCAGCAGGACAATTACGCGCTGCACTCCTTCCTGAAGGCCGAGACCGCGCAGGCCGAGCGCCGCTTCGTCGGCGAGATCGTGCCCCTGAAGATGGCCGGTGCCGAAGCCCGCGATGAGCATACGGTCACGCCCGAGATCGACGAGCTGTCCGCGCTCGCCCCGCTGGCAGGCCCCGACGGCACGCTGACCAGCGGCAACACCAGCGCCATCCAGGATGGCGCTGCCATCGCCGTGATCGTCTCGGAGCGCAAGCATCGCGAGCTGGGCGCGCCGCGCGGTCTGCGGCTGATGGCCAGCGCCACCGAAGGCGTCGCGCCCGGCGATGATGCGCGTGCGCCGGTCTCGGCACTCGAGAAATTGCTCAAGACAGCCAACGGTGTTATCGGCGGCCGGCTCGGCCTTGTCGAGCTGTCGGAGGCCTCCGCCGCTCAGGCCCTGGCGCTCCGCAACACCTTCGAGCTGGACGACGGCGAGTTGAACCCGGATGGCGGCGCGGTGGCGCGCGGCTATCCGCTCGGAGCCTCGAGCGCCGTCAGCGTCGTGCGGCTGTTCACGCGCCTGGTGCGCTGCGCCGTGCGCCCCAAACAGACCTTCGGCGCCGTCACTCAGGGCGCCGTCGGCGGCCTCGGCGTCGCCGCGCTGTTCGAGGCGGTCTAGATTCTGTTGCCGCGAAGTTACCCTCATTCAATTGATATCTCGCATCGCCGACATCTTCGTGTCCTACGCAGCGCTCAGCGTAAAGAACAGCCGCGCCGTCAATTGACAACACCGCCGGATTTGACGATCCATGTGCCCTGGCGTCTCGCCCTTCTACGTCTGCTGTCGATCCTGCGGCAGAATAACAAATGCTCTCTTTCGCCGGGGGCAGGCCCCCAGGCGCTAATAAGGTACGAGGGGCGGGATGCCTGTCGCCGAGAGCCAGGCCGGGGTGAGTGGCGGTCTACGACTGTCCGGGCGGCCGCTGCAGTCTGCGGAAGATGTCGCCAAATTCTTCACTGTTCCGCTGGCCCAGCTTCTCTGGACGCTCTATCGCGCCCCCGCCGACACGCGCTATCGGCACTTCGAGATACCCAAGCGCTCCGGCGGCATGCGCCAGATTCATGCTCCGATCGGCCTCGTCCGTGATCTGCAGGATCGCCTCCACCTCGAGTTGAAGCCGCTCTACCGCGCGCATCCGAACGCGCACGGCTTTATCGACGGCCGCAGCGTCGCCAGCAATGCGGCCGACCACGCCGGCAAGCGCTGGGTCCTCAACGTCGATCTGGAGGATTTCTTCCCGAGCATCAACTTCGGCCGTGTGCGAGGGCTGCTGATGCGACCGCCCTTCGAATTGGGTCTGCCCGCAGCGGCGATGTGCGCGCAGATCGCCACCTATCGCAACGGCCTGCCGCAGGGCGCTCCGACCTCGCCCGTGCTTTCCAATTTCATCGCCGCCACCCTCGACCGGCGCCTGCTGCGGCTCGCCCGTGAGCACAAGCTCACCTACTCGCGCTATGCCGATGACATCACGTTCTCGACCGATCTGCCGCAGTTTCCTCCGAGCATCGCCGTGCACGAGCAGATCGAGGGAGGAGGTTTGCGAGTAGCAGCCGGCGAGGCGCTGGAACAGACGATCCGGGCTTGCGGCTTCTCGATCAACGCCAAGAAGGTTCGCATCCAGGGACGCGGCGTGCATCAGAGCGTGACCGGGCTCTGCGTCAACACCCGGGTCAACATCGAGCGCCAGCGCGTCCGGCGCATCCGCGCCATGCTGCACGCCTGGGGGAAGTTCGGCCTTGCCAAGGCTGCGGCCGAGCACATGGACAAGTACAGAAGCCCGGGCAGGCGGCCCCGGCACGACGATCACGGCAAGGCCTTCAGGAACATCGTCTACGGCCATCTTTCATTCGTGAAGATGGTGCGTGGCCCGGCCGATCCCGTCTATTTGAAGCTCTGCAGCAAGGTGCTCGATCTCGACCCCAACCCGTCCAAGTTCATCCGCCAGATGGTGTTCGGCGCCGACGACTACGACATCTTCATCAGCCATGCGAGCGAGGATCGGGCTGCAATTGCGAGGCCCATCTTCGAGGCCTGCGAGCGGCTGAAGCTCAAAGCGTTCCTCGATGAGGAGCATATCGCCTGGGGCGAGATCTTCACCAAGAAGATCAACATGGCACTTGGCGCCGCGCGTACGGTGCTGGCCGTCATCTCCAGTACATCGGTCGCCAAGGAATGGCCGCTGACGGAAGTGAACACGGCGCTGACGCTCGAGGTGTCGGGCGATAAGACCGTCGTGCCGCTGATCATCGGCAAGCCGGACTTGAGCAGGTTGCCCCTCATCCGCGGCAAAGACTATCTCGTGTGGAAGGACGACCCGCTGAGCGTTGCGCTGAAGTTGCGCGAGGTCGTCGCCCGGCAGAGCGGCGCCCAGGATGGAGCGCACCCCGGCCGGTCCACCGGTAGCGTCCCGACCGTCGCCGTCCCGGCGCAGGTGCGCCCCCGGGCAGATCGGCCGCCCGCAGATCAACCGCGTTCGTGGCTGCAGAAAATCTTTCGCAAGCCCGATTGAGCGCCGGTGCCGCAGACCGCGGCTACCAGATGCGTTCGATCGGAACCACTTTCTTCTCGCGCACGGAGCGGATCGCCGCCTCGGCGACAGCCTGCGCCCTCAGGCCGTCCCCGAGAGTGGCATAGGCAGCGTCGCGCTTGCCGATTGCAGCCAGAAACGCGTCGAGTTCGGCCTCATAGGTCGGGCCGAAACGCTCATACCATCCCCCGTGCAGGCCGTCCTCGATGACACGCCCTTCTTTGTAAAGCGAGACGGCCTGTTGGCGCTGGCGCCGCGATACCAGCATCCCCTCGGATCCGAATACTTCAATCATCTCCTCATAGCCGAAGGCCGTCCTGCGACTGAAGCTGAACGTGGCAATGGCCCGGCTGTCGAAGCGTAGAGTGAGGGCGGCGGTATCGAGATCGCCGTAGTCGGCATAGCCTGGATCGATCAGGCAATCGCCGGCGGCAAACACTTCGACGGGCTCGGCACCTGCCATCCAGGCGGCCAGATCATAGTGATGCGAGCCCTTCTCGCGCAGCATGCCGCCCGAGAACCGGACAGTGGCCGGCGGCGGAGGGGGAGCCTGCGTCCGCGAGACGATGTGGATCATCTCGACCTTGCCAATCTCGCCGGCGCGAATGCGGTCGTGCACGGCGCGGTGGCTGGTATCGTAGCGACGATTGAAGGCGGTCGCGGCGACCAGCCCGGCCGCAGCAGCGGCATCGACACAGCGCTTGGCGTCACCCAGATCGTCGGCGATCGGTTTCTCGCACAGAACAGGCTTCCTCGCGGCTATCACCGCCGAGAGATGCGCACAGTGCGCCGATGTCGAGGACGCGACGATTACGGCATCGACCGCCTTATCCTCGAGCGCCGTCGCGACGTCGGAGGCGGCCCGCCCGCCATGGGCGCGGCAGAGCGCTTGCGCACGCTCGACATCCTGATCGACCACGTATCTGAGTTCGCACCCGGGATGAGCAGCGACGTTACGAGCGTGCACGCGTCCGATCGTTCCAGCACCGAGGAGAGCGATGCCGATCACGCGGCCCCTCCAAGAGGCTGAGCGCCTGCCTCGACCCAGGCGCCATTGCGACGGCTCAATTCGACGCAGGCCTCGATGAAGGTCATGCCGAGCACACCGTCGCGGACGGACGCAAAGCTGTTGGCCAGCGGGTCAGGTGGACGCCCCGCCTTCGCCGCCAGCAGGACCTCGGCAAAGTCGCGATAGACGTTGGCGAAAGCTGACACGTAGCCTTCGGGCTGGCCGCGATTGGTGCGAACGCTTCGCTTTGCCTGGTCACTCAGCCACGCGTCGCCGCGCCGCAGGATCTGGTTGGGCTGCTGCTCAGAATTGAGATACAGCTCGTTGGGGTGCTCCTGGTGCCATTCCAAACTCGCCTTGTCACCGAACACGCGGATGCGCAGGCCCTGTCCAACGCCGCAGGCAACCATGCTCGCCCACAGCTGGCCCTTGGCGCCACCCGCGAAGCGAAGATTGACGTTGGCGTTGTCGTCGGCCTTGCGGCCGGGCACCATGGTGCTGAGCTCGGCCGACACCGCCTCGAGCTCGAGCCCGGTCACCGTGCGCATCAGGTGATGAGCATGGCTGCCGATGTCGCCCAGCACCGTCGACGGTCCTCCGATTGCAGGGTCCGCTCTCCAGGCAAAGCGGGCATCGCCTTGGGCCTCGACCAGGCTGCTGCGCGACCCCAGCGCATACTCGACCTGAACCACGCGGATCGTGCCGAGCCGCCCGGACCGGACGAGGTGCTGCGCCTCGCGCACCATCGTGTAGGCGCTGTAGTTGTGGGTGAGCGCGAAGGGGACGCGGCGGCGGTCGACCTCCTGCATCAACCGGATGGCCTCCGCCGACGAGATCGCCAGCGGCTTGTCGCAGATCGCCGGCGTGTTCTGGCCAAGGAAAGCAAGGCACGCCGGAACGTGTGTGTTGTTGGGCGTGACGATGGTCACGCATTCGATACCGTCCGGGCGCTTGGCCTCGGCTGCGGCCATGGCGTTGAAATCGGGGTAGAGCCGGTCCACGGCAATGCCCAGCTCCTTGCCCATCGCGGCATTCTTGGCGGCATCACGCGAGAACACGCCGGCCACCAGCTCGTAGTGGCCGTCGAGGCCGGCGGCGAGGCGGTGCGTGCGGCCGATGCTGTTCGGACCGCCTCCGACCATACCCCATCGAAGTCTGCTCACGGCGCTGCTCTTTCCTGGTTGCTGCGGCGGGGCCAATCAATCGCAGACCTCACCCCGATGCGCAATCGGATCGGCCGACCGCACATGTCTTTCGCCCGCATGGCTGGACTGCCCCTCGCGCGGGCAAAAGCCCCGTGCTGCGGCACGCAATCCGGGGAGTGCTGCTTTCCCTTCCCACCGGCTGCTTTTGTCCTATCATTGCGCTGCGGCACGGCCGCAGGCATTCCTTCCGCGCACGGGACGTCACAGCCATATGTTCAAGAAGATCCTGATCGCCAACCGCGGCGAGATCGCCTGCCGCATCATCAAGACGGCGCGCCGCCTCAACATCAAGACGGTGGCAGTCTATTCGGAAGCCGACCGCGACGGCTTGCATGTCGAGATGGCCGATGAGGCCGTGCTGATCGGTCCGGCCGCGGCTGCCCAGTCCTACCTGGTGATCGACAAGATCGTGGAGGCCTGCAGGCAGACCGGCGCCGAGGCCGTGCATCCGGGCTACGGCTTCCTGTCCGAGCGCGAGGCCTTCCCCGTCGCTCTGCAGAAGGCTGGCATCGTCTTCATCGGTCCCAACCCCAAGGCGATCGCCGCCATGGGCGACAAGATCGAGAGCAAGAAGGCCGCTGCCAAAGCCAAGGTCTCCACTGTGCCCGGCTACCTCGGCGAGATCGCCGACGCCAAGCAGGCCACCAAGATCGCCGACGAGATCGGCTATCCCGTCATGATCAAGGCCTCGGCCGGCGGCGGCGGCAAGGGCATGCGCATCGCCTACTCGGCCAAGGAGGTGGGCGAGGGCTTCGCCTCGGCGCGCTCGGAAGCCAAGTCCAGCTTCGGCGACGACCGCGTGTTCGTCGAGAAATTCATCGAGAACCCGCGCCACATCGAGATCCAGGTGCTGGGCGACAAGCACGGCAACGTCATCTACCTGGGCGAGCGCGAGTGCTCCATCCAGCGCCGCAACCAGAAGGTGGTCGAGGAAGCGCCTTCGCCCACTGCTCGACCCCAAGACGCGGGCTGCGATGGGCGAGCAGGCCGTCGCACTCTCCAAGGCGGTCGGCTACGACAGCGCCGGCACCGTGGAGTTCGTGGCAGGCCAGGACAAGAGCTTCTTCTTCCTGGAGATGAACACCCGCCTGCAGGTCGAGCATCCGGTCACGGAGCTTGTCACCGGCATCGACCTGGTCGAGCAGATGATCCGCGTCGCCGCCGGCGAGAAGCTGAAACTCAAGCAGGCCGACGTGAAGCTGAACGGCTGGGCCGTCGAGAGCCGCATCTACGCCGAGGACCCGTTCCGCAACTTCCTGCCCTCGATCGGCCGCCTGACCCGCTACCGTCCACCTGCCGAGGGCAAGACGCCCTCCGGCGGCATCGTGCGCAACGACACCGGCGTGTTCGAGGGCGCCGAGATCTCCATGCACTACGATCCGATGATCGCCAAGCTCGTCACCCACGCTGCGACCCGCGAGGCGGCCATCGACCTGCAAAGCAACGCGCTCGATGCCTTCGTCATCGACGGCGTCGAGCACAACATCCCGTTCCTGGCCGCCCTCATGCAGCATCCGCGCTGGCGCGAAGGCCGTCTGTCCACCGGCTTCATCGCCGAGGAATACAAGGGCGGCTTCAAGCCACCCGTTCCGCAGGGAGAGGTGCTCGACATCCTGGCGGCCGTCGCCGTCGCCATCGACCATCTGAGCAACGCGCGCCGCCGCCAGATCACCGACCAGATGTCGGGGCCGCCGGTGCGCTTTTCCGACCGCCGCTTCGCCAGCGTCGGCGGCACCCTGATCGCCACCCGCGTCGAGGGCACGCTCGGCAACCCCACCAAGGTCACCTTCGTCGACGCCAAGGGCATCCGCCGCACCACGCTCGACGTCGACGCCGACTGGTGGCCAGGGCAGCCGGTCTGGACCGGCATGGTGCACGGCAAGCCGCGTGTCGGTGCAGGTGCGCGCCATCCTCAATGGCTACGACCTCGCCTATCGCGGCATCCGCACCAAGGCCTACGTCTACACCGAGCGGGAGGCAGCGCTGGCCGCGTTGATGCCCGAGAAGGTCGCGCCCGATACCTCCAAGCTGCTGCTGTGCCCGATGCCGGGGCTGGTCAAGGCCATCCACGTCGCCGCCGGACAGGAGGTGAAGGCCGGCGAGGCGCTGTGCGTGGTCGAGGCCATGAAGATGGAGAACATCCTGAAGGCCGAGCGCGACGCCAAGGTCAAGGCGGTCAAGGCCAAGACCGGCGACAGCCTTGCCGTGGACGCCGTCATCATGGAGTTCGCGTGACAGCGGACTTGTGGGAGTAGTACATGCGCGTCCTCGCCTTTGGTTCCGTGCTCGCACTCATGGTCGGCGCATGCGCCACCGATCCGAATGGCGCCCCGGATGTCACCGCCTCGACCCAATTGTCCTCGAGCGCCGCATCCTCCGCTCGCGCTGAGGTCGACCCGGACAACGAGATCGTACGGGTCAGGGCGCGCAACCCGGCACAGACCAAGCGGGTAGCAGCCGCCGACACCCGCGATCGATCGAAGATTCCGGCCACCAACGACCTGCGCGAGGCCGAAGTGCTCAAGCAGCACGGCGAGTGGACCATCGTGCGCAGTAAGGATGCGGTCACCGAGGAGGTATCCTGCACGGCCGTGCACAAGAAGGGCGGACGCATCCAGCTCGGCAACGACGGCCTCTACCTGAATTTCAAAGGCAACGGCGCCGGCGTCAATTCCTATCGCCTGAGCTACGACGACAAGCCGGCCGTCGGCATACGCCTCACCGCGCCGCTCGACCAGATCGCGCTCAAGGACATGGGCAAGCTCAAGTCCGCCAAGCGCGTCAAGGTCTACGTGCAGACCGTGGTGCGCGACAATGTCGAGGTCGACCTCGACCTCAAGGGCCTGCGCGAAGCGCACAACATGCTGACCGCCTCGGAGTGCGCGTCTTAGGACAGCGAAGCTCCTCCCCCTGTGACAAGGGCCGGTCTTCGCCACGCACGAGGAGAGCCACCAAAGCCGCTAACCCTGCGGTAACTCTGGCGCGGCATGCTGGGCCCAGAGGTCCCCATGTCGCATCCGCCAACCTCTGTCCTGCAGGTCGTCCTCGACCCACGCGGCCGTTGCAATCGCAAGGGCCTGCTGCTGGCCGCCGCCATCCTGCTGGCGCTGCAGGCGACGGTCGCACTCGCCCTGTGGGGCGCCGGGCTCGATCTCACCGGCCACCTCGCCGTCGCCGCCAGTGCCGCCTTCTGCTGGATCGGCTTCGCGCTGATCAGCAAGCGCCTGCATGACCTCGGTCGCAGCTCATGGTGGATTCCAGGCGCCATGCTGGTCTGGCTTGCCGCTATCGTCTGCCTCGCGGTGGCGATCGTGTTGACCGGCGACCCGGACCTGCTCGCGCCCGGCACGCCCAGCTACTGGCTGACCCTGAGCGCCATGTTATTGCCGCTCGCGATGACAGCTCTCTGGCTGCATACCGCCGCGGGCCAGCCGGGTGACAACCGCTTTGGGCCGGAGCCCACCGACCACGGCTTTTCCATGCCGGCCCATGCCGCCGCCTTCCGGCAGCGCGCGCCGTTCACGACCCGCGCGGGTACCGCCTGAACCCTGCGCTTGCGCTGCCGCGGCTTTTCTCATTAAGTTCCGGCTCCTCACAGCGGGCCTGCGATCGCCCGAGCCTCCTGCCAACGCCGAACCCAAGCGAACTTCGGAATCGGGACACTAGACATGCGCAGCTTCCATTTCCCCGGGCGCTCGCCCGTGTACGGGCGCCGGGCGATGTGCGCGACCTCCCATCCCGCCGCCACGCTGACCGCCATCGAGACACTTCGCCAGGGCGGCAACGCGGTCGACGCTGCCATCGCCACCGTCGCGGTGCTGTGTGTGGTCGAGCCGCAGATGACCGGCATCGGCGGCGACTGCTTCGCGCTGATCGCCAAACCCGGCCGCAAGAAACTGATAGCGCTGAGCGGCTGTGGACGTGCTCCTGCGGCCGCGACGGCAGAGTGGTACGCCGGCCAGGGCATCAAGCGCATCGAGACCACCTCCGTGCATGCCGTGACGGTGCCCGGCGCCATCGATGGCTGGTGCCGCCTCGTCGCCGACCACGGCAGCATGCCGCTCGAGCGCCTGCTGGCACCGGCCATCGCGCTGGCCGAAGGTGGCTTCGTGGTCGCGCCGCGTGTGGCAGCCGACTGGGCCAACGCCGTGCGCAAGGGCAAGCTCAAGGGCGCCGGCGCCAAGAAGCACCTGCTGAAAGACGGCAAGCCGCCCAAGGCCGGACAGGTTTGGCGTTTCCCGGCGCTTGCCAAGACGCTCAAGGCCATCGCCGCCAAGGGCCGCGATGGCTTCTATGCAGGCGAGGTTGCGGCCGACATCGTGGCCGAGCTGAAGGCAATGGGCGGCCTGCACACCCTCGAAGACTTCGCTGCGCAGTCCTCCACCTACGTCGACCCGATCTCGGTCTCCTATCGCGGCGTCGAGCTGTGCGAGCTGCCGCCCTCCAACCACGGCATCGTGGCGCTGATCATGCTGAAGATGCTGGAGCGCCTCGGCAAGCCTCCGGTCAATCCGGTATCGGCCGAGCGCTATCACCTACTGATGGAGGCGGCGCGGCTCGCGTTCGCCATGCGCGATACCTTCGTCGCCGACCCCGACATGGCCGATGTGCCGGTCGACCACATGCTGAGCGATGCTGTCAATCGACAAACTTGTGAAGCGCATCGACCGCAAGAAGCACCGCCCCGAGCTTGCGCCGTTGCCGCAGCCGGCCGGCTCCGACACCGTGTGCTTTTCCATCGCCGACGACACGGGCATGGCCGTCTCGTTCATCAACTCGCTGTACGCCGACTTCGGCACCGGTATCGTCACCAGCAAGACCGGCGTCACCTTGCACAACCGCGGCGAGGGCTTCGTGCTCGACGCCGGGCACCGCAACTGCATCGCCCCGCGCAAGCGGCCGATGCACACCCTGGTGCCGGCCATGGTTATGCGCGATGGCAAGCTCGCCATGTCGTTTGGCGTGATGGGCGCGCACTTCCAGCCGATGGGGCACGTCTACATGATGAGCAACATGTACGACTACGGCATGGACCCGCAGGAAGCGATCGACACCCCGCGCGTATTCTTCGAAGGCGATGCCGTGGTGGTGGAGGAGGGGGTCCCGGCCGAGGTCGTTGAAGGTTTGAAGGCGCGCGGCCATCGCATCGTCGTACGCGACTTTCCCTGGGGCGGCGGGCAGGCCATTGTGTTCGATCGCGACAACGGCACCCTGATCGGCGCCTCCGACGGCCGCAAGGACGGCATGGCGCTCGGCTACTAGTTCGACGAGGCAGCGATGGCTGCGCAGTCAGGCGACACGCGCACGGTGCACGTCCGCATCGACGGGCGCGTGCAGGGCGTCGGCTTCCGCTATTGGACCGAAGGCGTGGCTGTCTCGCTCGACCTGTCGGGCTGGGTGCGCAACCGCCGCGACGGCAGCGTCGAAGCGGTGTTCTCCGGGCCGGCCGACGCCGTCGCCGAGATGCTCGAACGGTGCCGGCAGGGCCCGCCCTCGTCCCGCGTCGACCGCATCGACACGGCCGAGGAGGATGAGCACCCGCCCGACGGCTTTGCCGTCAAGCCGACTGTCTGAGCACCGCACGCAAAGGGCCGCAGCCCTCAGAACATGCCTTCGAACTTCTTCTTGAAGCGCGACAGGCGGCCGCCGCGGTCCATCAGATGCTGGTTGCCGCCGGTCCAGGCCGGGTGCGTCTTGGGATCGATGTCGAGGGCCAGCGTGTCGCCCTCCTTGCCGTAGGTCGAGTAGGTCTCGAACTCGCTGCCGTCGGTCATCACCACCTTGATGCGGTGGTAGTGGGGGTGGAAGTCTTCGGTCTTCTTCATGGCTGTCTCGCTATGAAACATCCGGCCGCGCGCAAACCAGTTAAGGCTGCAGGCGGCTTTTCGGGGTGATGGCTGGCGCCTTCATACTGGAAGAGGCCCTCGGCGACAAGGCGGCAGTGCCGACATTTCGCAGATGCACAGGACGCGGCGCAATGGCCCACTTGCTCCGGCCACACTCCCCCGGCACTCTGCGGCGCGTTTTCACCCTCCGGAGCCCCCACGGCCGTACTTTGACCATCGCCGACACCTCCTCGGAACTGCCTGCCGAAGCTACCCCGGCCGGCGCCGCCAGGCTGCGCCCGCTGCTCGCGCTGAAGCCGTATATTACCCGCCATCCGCGCATGGTCGGCCTTGCCCTGGGGGCGCTGCTGGCCTCGGCCGCCGCCATGCTGCTGGTGCCGGTGGCAGTGCGGCGCGTGATCGACCACGGCTTCACCGGCGGCGACGGGACGTTCATCGACCAGTATTTCGCCATGCTGATCGTGATCGGCATGGCCCTGGCGCTGGCCAGCGCGGCGCGCTTCTACGCCGTCAACTGGCTGGGCGAGCGGGTGGTCGCCGACCTGCGCGCCGATGTCTTCCGCCACCTCGCCACGCTGGGGCCCGCCTTCTACGAAAAGACGCACTCGGGCGAGGTGATGAGCCGGCTCACAGCCGACACCACGCAGATCAAGGCAGCCGCCGGCAGCGCGCTCAGCCAGGCGCTGCGCAACGGCATCATGCTGGTGGGCGCACTGGTCATGATGTTCGTCACCAGCCCGACCCTGTCCTGTCTGGCGCTGGCCGCCATACCCGCCATCGTGTTCCCCATGCTGGCCTACGGCCGTGCCGTGCGTCGCCTGTCGCGCGCGGCGCAGGATCGCCTGGCCGACGCCTCGGCCTATGCGGCCGACAACCTGGGCGCGGTTCGCACGCTCACCGCCTTCGGCCGCGAAGCAACCGTCTCGGGACGGTTTGCCGCCGCGGTCGAGCGCGCTTTCGAGGCGGCCCGCTCACGCCTTTTGGCGCGCGCCGGACTGACGGCGATCGCCATCTTCCTGGTCGTGTCCAGCATCGTCGGCATCCTGTGGTTCGGCTCGCGTCTCGTCATCAGCGGCGAGATGACCGGCGGGCGTCTCAGCCAGTTCGTGCTCTATGCGACCTTCGCGGCCGGCGCCATGGCCGAGCTTGCGGAAGTATGGGGTGAGCTGGCGCAGGCCTCGGGCGCCGCGGAACGGCTGGCCGAACTGCTGGCTGTGCGCCCCGAGATCGCCAATCCCGCACGGCCGAAGCGGATGCCGTCGCCGCCGCTCGGCACCGTGTCGTTCCAGGACGTGCGCTTTGCCTATCCCGCGCGGCCCGGCGTGTCCGCGCTCAACGGGGTAAGCTTCGAGGTCGCACGCGGCGAGACGGTGGCGATTGTCGGGCCGTCCGGTGCCGGCAAAAGCACCGTCCTCAACCTGCTTCTGCGCTTCTACGACCCCCAGCGCGGCCGGGTGTGCGTCGACGGCGTCGAGACCCGCGAAGCCGACCTGCAGGAGCTGAGGGGGCGCTTTGCCCTCGTGCCGCAGGAGGCAGCCCTGTTCGACGATAGTATCGCCGAGAACATCCGCTACGGGCGCCCCGACGCCAGCCTGGAGGAGGTGCGCCGCGCGGCCGCGGCTGCCCACGCCGACGGTTTCATCGCCGCGCTCGAGCGAGGCTACGACACCCGCATCGGCGAGCGCGGCGTCACCCTGTCGGGCGGGCAGCGCCAGCGCATAGCGCTCGCCCGCGCCATCCTGCGCGATGCCCCGATCCTGCTGCTCGACGAGGCGACCAGCGCGCTCGACGCGGAAAGCGAGGTTGCCGTGCAGAAGGCGCTCGAGCGGGTGATGGCCAACCGCACCACCATCGTCATAGCCCACCGGCTGGCGACCGTGCAGCGCGCCACCCGCATCCTGGTGATGGACAAGGGCCGCATCGTCGAGCAGGGCCGCCATGCCGATCTGGTCCGCCAGGGCGGCCTGTACGGCCGGCTGGCCGAGTTGCAGTTCGCGCTGGACGCCGCCCAGTAGCCGGCCGCGCCGCCCGTGTCCCCGCTGCACCACATGGTTGCCGCCGCGGCCAACCCACCGGATTTTAACTTTTCTTTAGCCGGCGAATATCCCACGCTTTTTTGCGCGCCGTCGCGCAACCGGCGCGCGAAGTGCTAGTGTGTGGAGTTAGATTTGGCCCTCGGGGAGCTGGGCAGCCAATGCAGCGCAAGGCGATTTCGACCACGCATACTGCGGTTCTGCTCGCAGGCTTGGCGGCCTGTAGCACAGGCATCGCACCGGCCGCCGCCCAGGACAGCAGTTGGCCGAAATGGCCGGGCTCCGCCTATGCCTCCAACAACGATCCCGTCGACCGGGCCTTCATCAAGGAGTGGGAGGCAACACCACCCAAGGGCTTCCCCACGCTGAGCCCTGCCAATCTCGGCGCGACCAAGGCCGCCATCGCGCGCTACACCGCCATCGTCGCGCACGGCGGATGGCGGCCGCTGCCCGACGTGAAGTTGCAGCAGGGCAGCAACGATCCAGCGGTGCTTTTGCTGCGCGCACGCCTGCAGACCTCCGGCGATCTGCAGGAGCCGGGACTCTCGCAGAGCTTCGACTACTACGTCGACAAGGCGGTGAAACGCTATCAGGCCTCCAACGGCTTGGCGCCGACGGGCGTCGTCGACAAGAACACGATCGCGGCGCTGAACGTGCCGGCGGCCTCGCGGCTGAAGCAATTGCAGCTCAATCTGACGCGCCTTGGCGAACTCTCCAAATCCGCCGGCCGCAAATATGTGGTGGTCAACATCCCGGCCGCGCAGATCGAAGCCGTCGACAACAACCAGGTGGTGTCGCGGCATGCCGGCGTGGTCGGCAAGATCGAGCGCCCGACGCCGCTGCTGAAATCGGCCATCCACGAGCTCAATTTCAACGCCGTCTGGCATTTGCCGCCGACCGTGATCGAGCAGGACCTGATCCCCAAGGGCCAGGACATGGCTCGGCGCGGCCAGAGCGTGCTCGTCAAGTTCAACATCGACGCCTACGGCGGCGACGGCAAGAAGCTCGACCCCACCAAGATCAACTGGAGTTCGCCGAACGCCAAGGGGATCACCTACAAGCAGCAGCCGGGACCCGACAATCCGCTCGGCTTCGTCAAGATCAACTTCAACAACGCGTATTCCGTCTACATGCACGACACGCCCTCGCAGTCGATCTTCGGGCGCAACTTCCGCGCGGCGAGCTCGGGCTGCGTGCGCGTGCAGGGCATCGAGCAGCTGGCCGCCTGGCTGACGGCCGAACAGGGCTGGAAGCCCGAGCACATCAAGCAGATGAAGGAGACGGGCGAGCGGCTCGACGTGAAGCTGAAAAAGCCCGATGCCGCTTTATTTCGTCTACGTCACCGCGTGGGCGACCGAGGACGGCGTCGTGCAGTTCCGCCGCGACCTCTACGAGAAGGACGGCATCGGCAAGGCGGCCGGCGCCTACTGACCATTCGCCGCACATCCACCATGCGCAAATCCTGCCGTCGGCCGCGCGTGCGACACTACGCGTCGGCTTTGCTTTTCCCCGTGCTAGTCTAGAATGCGTCTAGGGAAGAGGCTCGCTGCGCTCGACCCGCAGAGGGATGCGGCCGGCGCACCGGTCGTACACGGCGAAAGGTTGGCTTATGGACTACGGCAAGGCGTTCGCGGAAGCGCTGCAGGCGCTGAAGTCCGAGGGACGCTACCGCGTGTTCGCCGACATTCGCCGCGACCGCGGTCAGTTCCCGGCCGCCAGGCACTTCACCGGCGGCAATGCGCGCCCCATCACGGTGTGGTGCTCCAACGACTACCTGGGCATGGCCCAGAACCCGCTCGTGCTGGCCGCCATGCACGAGGCCCTCGACACGGCCGGCGCCGGCTCCGGCGGCACGCGCAATATCTCGGGCACGTCGCACTATCACGTCGAGCTGGAGCGCGAGCTCGCCGACCTGCACGGCAAGGAAGCCGCACTGCTGTTCACGTCGGCCTATGTCGCCAACGACACCACGCTCGCCACCCTGCAGAAGCTGCTGCCCGGCTGCATCCTGTTCTCCGACGCCAAGAACCACGCCTCCATGATCGCCGGCATCCGCAACGGCGGCGGCCGCAAGCTGATCTGGCGCAACAACGACCTGGAAGACCTCGAGGCCAACCTGAAGCGCGTGCCGCTCGATGCGCCCAAGGTGATCGCCTTCGAATCCGTCTACTCGATGGACGGCCTGATGGCGCCGATCGGCGGCGATCTGCGACCTCGCCCAGAAATACAACGCGCTGACCTACCTCGACGAGGTGCACGCGGTCGGCGTGTACGGCCCGCGCGGCGGCGGCCTGGCCGAGCGCGACGGCGTGATGCACCGGGTCGACATCATCAACGGCACGCTGGCCAAGGGGTTCGGCATCATGGGCGGCTACATCGCCGCCCGCGCCGATCTGTGCGATGCCATCCGCTCCTACGCGCCGGGCTTCATCTTCACCACCTCGCTGGCGCCGGCCATCGCGGCCGGCGCGGTCGCCAGCATCCGCCACCTCAAGGCGAGCGGCGCCGAGCGCGAGCGGCATCAGGAGCGTGCGCGCACCCTCAAGCGGCGCCTGCGCGAGGCCGGCCTGCCGGTGATGGAGAACCCGAGCCACATCGTGCCGCTGCTGGTCGGCGATCCCGTGCTGTGCAAGCGCATCACCGACGCGCTGCTCGACCGCTTCGGCATCTACGTGCAGCCGATCAACTACCCGACCGTGCCGCGCGGCACCGAGCGGCTGCGGCTCACGCCGACGCCGCACCACTCGGACGCCGACATGGACCGCCTGGTCGCGGCGCTGCGCACGCTGTGGACGGAGATGGGCATCCCCTTCGAGCGCCAGGCCGAAGCGGCGGAATAGGGCACGAGGCGCACCCCAAGGCGTGAAACAGAAACGGGCCCCGCAGGGCCCGTTCGCAGATCGCTTGTCCGGAAGGCTCAGGCCTTCTGGATCTGGCCGGCCTGCTTGCCGCGACCCTTGCGGTCGTCCTCGAGTACGAAGGTGACCTTGTCACCCTCGTTGAGGGTGCGGATGCCCGCAGCCTCCAGCGCAGTGGCGTGCACGAACACGTCCTTGCCGCCGTCACCCGGGGTGATGAAGCCGTAACCTTTTGCGCCGTTGAAGAATTTGACGGTGCCGGTCACTCGCATGGTCGTTAGTCCTTTCCAGATAGATGCGTGAGTGAAGCCGGTCAAAAAGGGCCGCACGCTCGGCCCGGCAGCTCAGATTGGGAAAGGCAAACAGGCCAGACGGCGAGTTGAGCTCATCCAAATTCGTGAGGCGCACCCCGGCATTGGGGTGCACCGGCCGCAGCTATATGCGCCTTAACCCTGCAAAACACAATATGCGAAGACCGGCATAGCCCGCGTTTTACCTCGGGATTCCGCGCTGTTCCGGCGTTTCCCACAGCGATAATCGCGCAATTGTGATTGCCGCATGCCGAGACGAATATCGCGATCAAGACACGACCGCGCTCGGGCTGTTGCATCTGCGAGCCGCATGATATGAGGGCGCGCGCCGCCTGGGCGCGACCGAACCAGACGTGGGATTTCATGCCGACCGCTGCCGCCGGGCGCGCCGCCGCGCCGCAATCCAACATGTTCACGCGTAGCCTGGCCGAGAGCGATCCCGAGCTGTTCGGCTGGGTGCAAAAGGAGCTTGGCCGTCAGCAGAACGAGATCGAGCTGATCGCATCGGAGAACATCGTCTCGCGCGCGGTGCTCGAAGCAACCGGCAGCGTGCTCACCAACAAGTACGCGGAAGGCTATCCAGGCAACCGCTACTACGGCGGCTGCCAGTACGTCGACCAGGCCGAGACTGCTGGCGATCGAGCGGGCCAAGAAACTGTTCAACTGTCGGTTCGCCAACGTGCAGTCGCACTCGGGCAGCACCGCCAATCAGGCAGCCTTCATGGCGCTGATGAGCCCCGGCGATACCTTCATGGGGCTGAGCCTCGCCGCCGGTGGACACCTGACGCACGGCTCGCCCGTCAACATGTCGGGCAAGTGGTTCAAGGTGGTGCCCTACACGGTGCGCCGGCAGGATCACCGCATCGACATGGACGAGGTGCGCACGCTGGCCAGGCAGCACAAGCCCAAGGTGATCGTCGCAGGGGGGAGTGCCTATCCGCGCACCATCGACTTCGCCGCCTTCCGCGCCAGTCGCCGACGAGGTCGGCGCCTTCCTGATGGTCGACATGGCGCATTTTGCGGGTCTGGTGGCCGGCGGCTCGCACCCGAGCCCGTTCCCGCACGCCCACGTCGTCACCTCGACGACGCACAAGACGCTACGCGGCCCGCGCGGCGCCATGATCCTCACCAACGACGAGGCGCTGGCCAAGAAGATCAACTCGGCGGTGTTTCCGGGCCTGCAGGGCGGGCCGCTGATGCATGCGGTGGCCGCCAAGGCGGTGGCGTTTCAGGAGGCGCTGCGCCCGAGTTTCGCGCCTATGCCCGCGACGTGGTGGCGAACTGCCGAGCGCTCGGCGAGGTGCTGAACACCGCCGGCTACGATCTGGTGTCCGGCGGCACCGATACGCACCTGGTGCTGGTCGATCTGCGCCCGAAGAACCTGACCGGCAACATCGCCGAGAAGGCGCTCGGCCGCGCCTACATCACCTGCAACAAGAACGGCGTGCCGTTCGACACCGCCAAGCCGACCGTGACGTCGGGCATCCGGCTCGGCGCGCCGGCCGGCACCACGCGCGGCTTCGGGCTCGCCGAGTTCCGCCAGGTCGGACGCATGGTCGCCGAGGTGCTGGACGGCCTTGCCGCCAATGGCGAAGAGGGCAACGCCAAGATCGAAGCCAAGGTGAAGGCCGAGGCCATCGCACTTTGCCAGCGCTTCCCCATATATGCGTGAATTGCCGCACATTCCCTCTCCACATGCATTAGGAGAGGGCTAGGGTGAGGCGGCGGCACGCGCCGGAGCAAGTGCCTGCTCACTCACCCGCAACCCTCTGCCCGCAATGCGGGAGAGGGAGCTTCACGCTGGAGCCCCTTCATGCGCTGCCCCTACTGCGGCTGCGAGAACACCCAGGTCAAGGACAGCCGTCCGACCGAGGAGAACCAGTCGATCCGTCGCCGCCGCAACTGCGAGGACTGCGGCGGCCGTTTCACGACCTTCGAGCGCGTGCAGCTGCGCGAGATCATCGTCATCAAGCGCTCGGGCCGGCGCATGCCGTTCGATCGCGAGAAGCTATCGCGCTCGGTGGAGGTGGCCTTGCGCAAGCGGCCGATCCAGGAGGACCGCATCGAGCGCATGGTGTCGGGCATCGTGCGCCAGCTCGAGAGCATGGGCGAGCAGGAAATGCCGTCGTCGGTGATCGGCGAGCTGGTCATGGAGGCGCTCAAGGGCCTCGATCCCGTGGCCTATGTGCGCTTCGCCTCCGTCTACCGCGACTTCCGCGAGGCGGCGGACTTCCAGGAGGTGCTGGGCGAGATCGCCGAGCGGGCCGCCAAAGGACCCGACGCTGCCGCCGGCGCCACCAAGCCGCGCGCCGCTGAGGCCCCAGACAGAAAGCATTGACGTTGATGGGTGGCAGCCGGCGCGTATCCGAGAGCGATGTGCAGGATCGCCACTTCATGCAGGTGGCGTTGCGGCTGGCCTTGCGCGCGCAGGGCCGCACGGCTCCCAATCCTGCCGTCGGCGCGCTGATCGTCGACGAGGCGTCGGGCGAGGTGATCGCGCGCGGCTGCACGCAAGCGGGCGGCCGACCGCATGCCGAGGCCGAGGTGCTGGCACTCGCCGGCGAGAGCGCGCGCGGCAAGACCATGTACGTCACACTCGAGCCCTGCTCGCACCACGGCCGCACGCCGCCCTGCGCCGATGCCATACTGAGGGCCGGGATCGCCCGTGTGGTGTGTGCCATCGAGGACCCCGACCCGCGCGTGTCGGGCAAGGGGGTCGCCCTGTTGCGCAAGGCCGGCGTGACGGTCGATCTCGGACGTGTGCGCTGAGGAGGCGCGCTGGATGGCAGCGGGCCACATTCTGCGCATGACGCAGGGGCGGCCGTTCGTGCAGCTCAAGCTCGCCGTCTCGCAGGACGGCCTGATTGCGCGCGGCGACGGCGCCCCGCGCTGGGTGACCGGCCCGGAGGCGCGCGCGCTCGGCCACCTGATGCGCGCGCGCACGGACGCCATCCTGGTCGGACGCGGCACGGTGTCGGACGACGATCCCGAACTGACCTGCCGGCTGCCGGGGCTGGCCGGCGCCTCACCGCGCCGCATCGTGCTCGACGCCCGCTTCCGCACGTCGCCGTCCGCGAAGCTGGTAGGCGCTGCCGCCGAGGTCCCTGTGACGATCATTGGCGGCACCGAGGCTACGCCGCCGCGCTATCCCACCGGTGTGACCATCAAGCGAGCACCGCGCAACGAGACCTGGCGGCTCGACCTCAGCGCCGTTCTCGAAGGCCTGCACGAAGACGGCATCACGCGTCTGCTGGTCGAAGGCGGACCGACGGTGGCGCGCTCGTTCCTCGACGCCGGGCTCATCGATGAAGCCGTCGTTTTCCGCGGCACCGAGCCTCTGGGCCCCGCCGGCGTGCAGCCGATCCTGGATCGCGGCATCGAGACATTCGACGATGTCCGGGACGTGGAGGCTGGCGGACGAGCGCGCCGTCGGCCCCGACCGCGTATGCCGCTATCGTGCCCTCGGAAGATCGCACCTGGAGAGCACCGCATGACGCAGCGCTTCCGCTATTACCTGCGAGTGCGCTACCAGGACTGCGACGCCCAGCACGTCGTCTTCAACTCACGCTACAGCGAGTACGCCGATCTCACGTCCGTCGAGTTCCTGCGCGCCGCCCTGCCGCGGCCGACAGACGTGTTCGACGGCTCCTTCGAGGTGCAGACGGTGCGCCAGGTGATCGAATGGAAATCGCCGGCCCGCCTCGACAACGTGCTGGAGGTGACTGCCTGGGTGAGCCGCATCGGCACCACCTCGTTTGCGCTCAGCTGCGAGATCCGCCGCGCCGGCGAGAGCGATGTGTTGGTCACCACCGAGACGACCTACGTCAACGTCGATCCCAAGACGTTCGCCAAGCAGGCCATCGAACCGCGCATGCGGGCTGCATTGGAAGCCGGCGCCGCCGGCAGACAGATAGATCACGCCGGCTACTTGCGGTGATCATCCCTGCAACGCGCCTCGCCAAGCTCCAGCGCTGGGTTGTGTTGGTGCAGCGCATGGCAGCCACACACCGTCAGTCCTGAGCCTGTCGAAGGACGGGCCAACGTGATACCCTGCGACTCATGTTCACCGGCATCATCTCCGACATCGGCACGGTGGCGGCCCATGACGGCGGCCGCTTCACGATCCGCTGCGGCTATCCGGCGGCCGGCATCGCACTCGGCGCCTCGATCGCCTGCGACGGCGCATGCCTGACTGCGACTGCCATCGAACCGACGGGGACAGGCAGCACATTCTCCGTCGATGTGTCCAATGAGACGCTATCGAAGACCACGCTGGGAGACTGGCAGGTCGGGCGCCGCATCAACCTGGAGCGGGCGCTGAAAGCCGGCGATGAGCTCGGCGGGCATATGGTGTCGGGTCATGTGGACGGCGTCGCCCGCGTCGTTTCGATCCGGCCGGACGGCGACTCCCGCCGCTTCACCATCGAGGCGCCGGCCGACCTCGCCCGCTATATCGCCTCCAAGGGGTCGGTGGCGCTTGACGGCATCTCTCTCACCGTCAACGAGGTGGATGGGTCACGTTTCGGTGTCAACATCATCCCTCACACCTTGACCCACAGCACCTTAGGGGACAAAAAGCCGGGCGGCGGACTGAACCTGGAAGTGGACGTCTTCGCGCGCTACGTCGCGAGGGCCCTGGAGTATCAGCGGTGAAGGACGGCTTGAAGCGAGTCGAATACGCGGAAGGCAAGGGCTTCCTGTCGCCGATCGACGAGATCATCGATGACCTGCGCAACGGCCGCATGATCATCCTGGTCGATGCCGAGGATCGCGAGAACGAGGGCGATCTCGTCATCCCCGCGCAGATGGCGACGCCCGACGCCATCAACTTCATGGCCAAGCACGGACGCGGGCTGGTTTGCCTGTCGCTGACCCAGCTGCGCGCCGACCAGCTGCGCCTCGAGTACATGGCGCGGCAGAACGAGGCGCGCAACCGCACGGCCTTTACCGTTTCCATTGAAGCGCGGGAAGGCATCGCCACCGGCATCTCCGCGCACGACCGCGCCCGCACCATCGCCACCGCTATCGACCCCACCAAGGATCAAAAGGACATCGTCTCCCCCGGCCACGTCTTCCCGCTGATCGCACGCGAAGGTGGCGTGCTGGTCCGAGCCGGCCACACGGAAGCCAGCGTCGACCTGGCCCGGCTCGCCGGGCTCTATCCCGCCGGCGTCATCTGCGAAATCATGAACGACGACGGCACCATGGCGCGCATGCCGGACCTCGTCGCCTTTGCCCAGCGGCACGGCCTCAAGATCGGCACCATCGAGGATCTGATCGGCTACCGCCTGCAGCACGACCGCATCGTCACCAAGGTCGCCCAGAAGAGCGTGGAGAGCGCCCACGGCGGCACCTTCGAGCTGCATGTCTACGAGACCAAGACGGAGGCCGTCGAGCATCTCGCCCTCGTCAAGGGCGACCTGTCCGCACCCGGCCCCGTGCTGGTGCGCGTGCATGCGGTCAACGCGCTGGCAGACCTGCTCGGCGTCGGCGTGGAGGGCGCAACCGGCTCGCTGATCGAGAAGTCGATGCGCATGATCAGCGCGGAAGGGCGCGGGGTGATCGTGCTGATCCGCGACCCGCAGCCCAAATCGGTGTCGACCTGGATCGCGCAAAGCAAGGAGAAGAAGCGGCCCAAGAAGGCCGAGGCCGAGCGTCGCCTGGTGGAGATCGGCGTCGGCTCGCAGATCCTGCGCGACCTGGGCGTGGCCGACATGGTGCTGCTCTCGAACGCGCCGCCCTCGCGCTACGTCGGCCTCGAGGCATTCGGCCTGCGCATCGTCGGCCAGCGCCGGATCGGTTGAGCGCCATGGTTGCCAAGGCTCCCCGATCCAAGGATGCGCTGCCCACCGGGCACGGTGCGGGTGCGCGCATCCTCCTCATCGAGGCCCGCTATTACGAAACCATTGGCCAGGAGCTGGAGGCTGGCGCCATCGCCGAGTTGGAGGCAGCCGGCGCCAGCTACGAGCGCATCGTCGTGCCGGGCGCGCTGGAGATTCCGCTGGCGCTGTCGCAGGCGGTGAATGCCGGCCTGATCGGTTCGGACGACGCCGATGCCCGCTTCGACGGCTGTGTCGCCCTCGGTTGCGTGATCCGCGGCGACACCGCGCATTACGACATCGTCTGCAACAACGCTAACCACTGGCTGATGCAGGTGGCGGTCGAGAACGGCATTCCGCTCGGCAACGCCATCCTGACGGTTGACACCGAGGCGCAGGCGCTGGAGCGCGCGCAAGGTGGACGCAAGGGCAAGGGGGCAGAGGCCGTGCGCGCCTGCCTGGCGCTGGTCGCCATCGAACAGGTCTTTGCCGACGAGGACCTGGAATGAGCGCCGGCGGCAAGAGCACGAGCAAGGGCCTGTCGCGTAGCCGCGCGCGACTGGCGGCCGTGCAGGCCCTCTACCAGATGGACCTGGCCGAGACGGATCTCGGTGCCGTGCTGGAGGAGTTTAGCGCCAATCCGCTGGTCGATGACACCGAGGCCGACGGGCTGGGCAAGCCCGACGCCGACCATCTTGCCCGCGTGCTCAAGGGCGTCGTCGCCCGCCAGCGCGAGATCGACCCGCTGATCGACCAGCAGCTGGCCACCGGCTGGCGCCTGGTGCGCATAGATTTAATCGTGCGCGCCATCCTGCGCGCGGCCTCGTTCGAGCTGATGCAGCTCACCGACATTCCGGCCCGCGTCGTCATCAGTGAGTACGTCGAGGTGGCGCACGCCTTTTTCGAGGGCGACGAGTTCGAAGGTCGTCAACGGCGTGCTCGACCAGCTCGCGCGCAAGCTGCGCGAAGGCGAGCTGCCGGAGCGCGGGTGACCCGCGGGCGACCTGCTCCGCGCCGTTGGGGCTGCGCTTTATCCTAGCCGAACCAGTAAGGTGCGGCTCACCAGCATCGAGGCCAGCGCTTGACCGGGCGTATGCTTAGGGCTTTCGTTGGGTGCAGATGAGCAAGGACAGCCAAAGCGCGACGGGCGTGGCTGGCGAGGAGGCCATCATCCAGGGCTTCCTCGCGCCGCTCGCGCGCGGCTTTGCCGGCGCCTTCGGCCTCCAGGACGACTGCGCCTTGCTCACGCCGGAGCCCGGCACCGAGCTGGTGCTCAAGACCGATCCGGTGGCGGAGGGAGTGCACTTCCTGCCCGATGATGCCCCCGGCGACGTCGCCTGGAAGGCGCTCGCCGTCAACATCTCCGATCTGGCTGCCAAAGGCGCAATCCCTATCGGTTATCTGATGGCGCTCTCCTTTCCCACGCCACCCTCCTCGGACTGGCTGGCGGCATTTGCCCAAGGGCTGGAGACGGCCCAGCAGGAATTCGGCTGCCATCTGATGGGTGGCGACACGGATCGTCGGCCTGGACCGATCACGATCAGCATCACCGCGGTCGGCCGCGTACCCCAGGGGCGCATGGTGCGGCGCAATACGGCGCGACCAGGCGATGCTGTCCTTGTGTCGGGCACGCTGGGCGACGCAGCGCTCGGCTTGCTCCTGCGCAGGAATGCGCGGCTCGCCCCCACCTGGGGTCTGTCCGAGGCTGACGCCGACCATCTGCGCCGGCGATACCTGCGCCCGCAGCCGCGCCTCGGCCTCGCCGACGCGCTGCGCGAGCACGCCACGGCGGCCATGGACATCTCGGACGGATTCGCCAAGGATCTAGGCCGCATGTGCGCGGCGAGCGGCTGCGGAGCCAAGGTGCGGCTCGCTGATCTGCCCCTGTCGGCGGCTGCCGGCAAAGCCCTGGCCGCCGATCCGAGGCTCATGCTGTCCATTGCCGCAGGTGGCGACGACTACGAGGTCCTGGCCGCCGTCTCGCCCGATAAGGCGAGTGATTTCGTCGCAGCGGCAGGCCGGGCCGGCATCGGCATGAGGCGTATCGGCACGCTCACCGGCGACAGCGACGTGATCTTCGAAGGGGGGGACGGCCTTCCCGTCTCGTTCCCGTCCTCCGGCTGGGATCATTTCTGACGCGCGCTAGCTGCCCCGTGTTGCAACGACCCCAGAGTTTTGGCATGGTCCCGCGCGAATCTTGATAGGTGCGCCTGTGCGACACGGCTGCTGCGCAGGGTGCTCTGCACCTCATTCCAGCCTGCCTCGAGCAGCTCACCACACACGGGGGGAACTTCCACCATGACCATGGATACGGTGATGTGGGCAATCATCCTTTGCGGATTGCTCTCGATTGTCTACGGCATCTACACCGTACGCGCGGTGATGGCTTCGAGCCCCGGCACGGCGCGCATGCAGGAGATCGCCGCCGCCATCCAGGAAGGCGCCCAGGCCTACCTTACGCGGCAGTACACCACCATCGCCATCGCTGGCGCCGCCATCTTCGTGATCGTCGGCGCGCTGCTCGGCTGGCTCGTGGCGGGCGGCTTCCTGCTCGGCGCTGTTCTGTCGGGCGCTGCCGGCTTCATCGGCATGCTTGTATCGGTGCGCGCCAACGTGCGCACGGCGCAGGCGTCCACCCGCTCGCTGGCCGACGGCCTGTCGATGGCGTTCCGCGCCGGCGCCGTGACGGGCATGCTGGTCGCAGGCCTCGCCCTGCTCGGTGTCAGCATCTACTTCCTGTTTCTCACCCGCCTCGGCTTTGCACCGACCAGCCGCACCATGGTCGACTCGATCGTGGCGCTGGGCTTTGGCGCCTCTCTGATCTCGATCTTCGCCCGTCTCGGCGGCGGCATCTTCACCAAGGGCGCCGACGTCGGCGGCGACTTGGTCGGCAAGGTGGAAGCCGGCATCCCCGAGGACGATCCGCGCAACCCGGCCACCATCGCCGACAACGTCGGCGACAACGTCGGCGACTGCGCCGGCATGGCCGCCGACCTGTTTGAGACCTATGCCGTGACGGTGGTCGCCACGATGGTACTGGCGGCGATCTACTTCACCGGCCAGGAGGTGGTGACCAGCCTCATGCTCTACCCGCTCACGGTGTGCGCGCTGGGCGTCGTTACCTCCATCATCGGCACGTTCTTCGTGCGGCTTGGCTCCAACCAGTCGATCATGGGCGCGCTGTACAAGGGCTTCATCGCCACCGGCGTGCTGTCCATATTCGCGCTGTGGCCGCTGACCGACTATATGCTCGGCATGGCCACCACCTTCTCGGCGCGCGGCCTCAGCTTCACCGGCAACGACCTGTTCTGGTGCGGCGTGGTCGGCTTGGCGGTCACGGCTGCCATCATCGTGGTGACGGAGTACTACACGGGCATCGGCTACCGGCCCGTGCGCTCCATCAGCCAGGCCTCGGTCACGGGTCACGGCACCAACGTCATCCAGGGCCTTGCAGTGTCGCTCGAGGCAACCGCCTTGCCGGCGCTCATCATCATCGCGGGCATCATCATCTCCTTCAAGCTGGCCGGCCTGTTCGGCATCGCCATCGCGGTCACCAGCATGCTGTCGGTGGCCGGCGTAGTGGTGGCGCTGGATGCCTTCGGTCCGGTGACGGACAATGCCGGCGGCATCGCCGAGATGGCGGGCCTGCCAAAGGAGATCCGCAAGACCACCGACGCGCTCGACGCGGTCGGCAACACCACCAAGGCCGTCACCAAGGGCTATGCCATCGGCTCGGCGGGCTTGGGCGCGCTGGTGCTGTTTGCCGCCTATAACGAGGACCTCAAGTTCTTCATCAGCCAGGCCAAGCCCGGCTCGATCTTCCACAACCTGGTGGTCGATTTCTCGCTGTCCAACCCCTACGTGGTGGTCGGCCTGCTGTTCGGCGGCCTGCTGCCCTACCTGTTCGGCGGCATCGCCATGACGGCCGTCGGCCGTGCAGCCGGCTCCATCGTCGAGGAGGTACGTCGCCAGTTCCGCGAGAAGCCCGGCATCATGAAGGGCACCGAGAAGCCGGATTACGCGCGCGCCGTCGACATCCTGACGCGTGCCGCCATCAAGGAGATGATCGTCCCCTCGCTGCTGCCCGTGCTGTCGCCGATCTTCTGCTTCTTCGTGGTGAAATGGATTGCCGGCACCGGCAACGCCTTCGCCGCGCTGGGCGCCATGCTGCTCGGCGTGATCGTCAACGGCCTGTTCGTCGCCATCTCCATGACCGCCGGCGGCGGCGCCTGGGACAACGCCAAGAAAGCCTTCGAGGATGGCTTCGTCGACAAGGACGGCGTCAAGCACCAGAAGGGCTCGGAGGCGCACAAGGCGTCGGTGACCGGCGACACCGTCGGCGACCCCTACAAGGACACGGCCGGTCCTGCGGTGAACCCGATGATCAAGATCACCAACATCGTGGCGCTGCTGCTGCTGGCGATCCTGGCGCACTGAGGCAAAGACGGGCGGATTGCGGCTTCGCGTAATCCGCCCTGCGCCACAGGAATGACGGCTGGGCGCTAACAGTAGTCGGTCGGATTGCGTAGCCGGCTAGCCGTTAATCCAGCCCGAGCTGCTTGGTGCCGAGATTGCGGAACAGCTTCTTCAGCATGCTCTCGTCACGGGCGGCATTCGGCGTCTCGTTCTTCACGTAGTCGAACACCTTGCCGTCCTTGAGGCCGTACTGCGCCACCCGCTCGACCGAGCCCACGGGGCTGAAGTATACCGCCAGCACCTTGCGGTCCTTCTCGGTCGGCTTGAAGAACGCAGCCTGCCCTTCGGTGCTGGAAATGTAGTAGTAGGCGCTGCCCGTGCCCACCGCCGCCGTGGTGGTCGGCGTGCCGAGCGCGGCGCGCACCTGATCCTGGCCCATGCCTTTGCTGACGCGCTGCAGGTCGGAGTCTTGGAACTGGTGCCCGTGCACCGTCACCGTCTCGGAACAAGCCGTCAACCCCAGCGCCACCAGCGCAGCGAGGGCCGCAATTCTCAGAGCCTGCGCGTGTACCTGGCGCACCAACATGGCTGCGTTTATTCCCCTCCCACGCGCGACCGTAAACTGACGCCGCACGATTTGCTTGGCTCGACCACCCCGATCGAGAGAATCAGTGGCACCGGCTCTTGCTTCCGGCTATCCCGGAAGCGTGCCCATGACAACGGCACGCCCACTGACCCTAGACCGCAGCAGACCTGCTAAGCCCAACAACGAGAACGGACCCCAAGTGCTTGGCTGGCTTAACAGAAGGCTCGGTCGTAGCCGGACTGCACGCAAGCTTTATGGCTCGAGTGTGACGCAGGCACGTCGGCCGGTGTTTTACGCCAATTGGGGTATCCCCGATACCCCGCAGGGCCGCTTCGAAATGGTCGTCCTGCACCTGGCCTTGCTGGTGCGCCGGTTGGCCCGGGAGGGGGCCGCCGGGCAGCGGCTGGCGCGGGCTGTCAATGAACAGTTCATTGTCGATATGGACGATGCCATGCGCGAGATGACCTTCGGGGACCTGCGGGTACCGCGCGAGATCAAGCAGGTGACGGCCGCCCTGCTTGATCGCCACAAGGCCTACGCCGACGCCCTCGGGGAAACGCCCGACGTCAAGCTGCAGCAGGCGATCGCCGCGCAGCTGCAGTACCTGGGCGACTCGGCGCAATTTGATATTGTACGCTTGGCTGACTACATGCGCCGCGCCGCCTCGACGCTCGATCAGGTGTCCGGCACGCGTCTGTTGGACGGCGGCCTCGCATGGCCGGAGCCCGACGGCAAGGTTGCGCCGCCGCATTCATAGCAATGGAGGGACCGACATGTCCGGCGAGCTCACCTGGGATCACGCCGTTTTCGACATCCCCGCAAGCGGCCTTTCGGCCGTGCGCCGCGCCTCACCCGATGAGCTGGTGCAGATCGCGCGCGCCCTCGAACTGATTGTCTGCAGCAGCCTCACGGTGACCTACACCATCATGCCAACCGGTGGCGGGCGCTTCCGTCTGGGCGGCCGGCTCGAAGCCTCCCTGCAGCAGGCCTGCGTCGTCACGCTGGAACCCGTCTCGGAGGAAATCGACGAGACCTTCGACATCGCCTTCTGGCCCGAGGCGGACATTCCCCCGCCTGCCAGCGGCGAGATTGAACTCGACGACGAGCCGGACATCGAGCCGATCACCGCGGGCCAGATCGACGTTGGGCGCGTCGTGTTCGAATGCCTGGCAGGAGCCATCAATCCGTTCCCCAGGAAGGCCGATGCAGCGCTCGATCGTGTGGCCGCGAGCCCCCGGGGCGGCCAGGACGGCAAACCCGAAAGTCCCTTCGCGGTGCTGGCCAAGATCAAGGAAAAAGGCTGATATCGTAAGGGTATGGGCCATCCGGCTGCGTCCGCGGACGCGTCGCTAAGCCGCTCAAAATCTGGTTGTCTCGCAGCCGCAAAAGGCTATGGTCTGGCGCCTTAGGGGGGAGCCGAGTGCTGCGTGCGAGCTGAAGCGTGCCCGCGTTGTTCAGCCGATGCGTTGCCCCTGCTCACACGGAGCCAGGCCGTCCGGCTTGGTGCAGATGTCGCTAAAGAGAAGCTGAACGGGGGGGCATGGCAACGCCGCGCACCATTTCGCTCGACGCGATGGGCGGAGACCAAGGCCCGGCCGTGGTCGTGCCAGGGGCCGCACTCGCTCTCGAGCGCCATCCCGAGGTGAGCTTCCTGTTGTACGGCATCAAGGATCGCGTCGAGCCCTATCTCTTGGCCTACCCGGAATTGGCCGAGCGCTCGAAGATCATCCACACCGAGACGGTCGTGGAGATGCAGGACAAGCCCAGCCAGGCCGTCCGTCGCGGTCGCGCCTCCAGCATGTGGCTGTCGATCGATGCCGTACAGAAAGGCGAAGCCGACTTCACAGTCTCGGCCGGCAACACCGGCGCCCTGATGGCCATGGCCAAGCTGGTTCTCAAAACCATGCCGGGCATCGAGCGTCCGGCCATCGCCGGGCAGTGGCCGACCACCGGGCGACCCTGCATCGTGCTCGATCTCGGGGCCAATATCGGTGCGACAGCACTGCAGCTGGCCGACTACGCGCTGATGGGCGCGGCCATGGCGCGCGCCATCCTGCGGCGTGGAGCGTCCCCGCGTCGGCCTGCTCAACATCGGCGCCGAGGAGATCAAGGGCATCGAGGAGGTGCGTCAGGCACACGCCTGGCTCAAGGAGAACGACCTGCCGATCGATTATCGCGGCTTCGTGGAAGGCGACCAGATCGGCCAGGGCGTGGTCGACGTGGTGGTAGTCGAGGGATATGCGGGCAACATCGCGCTCAAGACGGCGGAAGGTACCGCCAAGCAGATGGCGGCCTACGTGCGGGAAGCCCTGACCAGCTCCCTGCCGGCACGCCTTGGTGCGCTGCTGGCGCAGGGCGGGCTTCGCAAGCTCAAGGACCGCATGGACCCGCGCAGCATGAATGGGGGGCCGTTCCTCGGCCTCAACGGCATCGTCATCAAGAGCCACGGCGGCACCGATGCCTTCGGTTTCGCCAGCGCCATCGAGGTCGGCTACAATTTGGCGGAAAGCGACGTGCTCGCACGCCTGGGCGCGGACCTCGCGGCGTTGCACGGCAAATTGGGCGAGGAGACCGGGCAGACCGGGAGCTAGCTCCCATGCAGGGTTCTTGGCCCACGACATGAGGTAAAACGTGGCAGTCATCAGATCCGTGATCCGCGGCGTCGGCGCCTACCTGCCGAAGCGCGTCATGACCAACGACGACCTGGCCCGCATGGTCGATACCAGCGATGCGTGGATCAAGGAGCGCACGGGCATCTCGGAACGCCACATCGTTGCGGACGGCGAGCTGACCTCCGACCTCGGCATCGCGGCGTCGCGCCAGGCGCTGGTACGCTCCGGCATCGACCCGATCGACATCGATCTCGTCATCTGCGCCACCGCCACGCCCGATCGTACCTTCCCCGCCACCGCCGTGCGCATCCAGGCCGGGCTCGGCATCAGCAAGGGCGCCGCCTTCGACGTGCAGGCGGTGTGCTCGGGCTTCGTGTACGCCCTCGCTGTCGCCGACAACTTCCTCAAGACCGGGCAGTTCAAGCGCGCCATCGTGGTCGGCGCCGAAGCATTCTCCCGCATCCTGGACTGGGAGGATCGCGGCACCTGCGTGCTGTTCGGCGACGGCGCCGGAGCAGTGGTGCTGGAGGCGCAGAGCCAGCTCGGCAGTCGCGAGGATCGCGGCATCCTGGCGACCCGCATCCGCTCCGACGGCCGCTTCGAGGACCTTCTCTACGTCGACGGCGGCCCGGGCTCCACCAAGACCACCGGCCATCTGCGCATGAACGGCCGCGAGGTGTTCCGTCATGCCGTGCAAAAGATTTCCAGCGTCATCGAGGAGACGCTGGTCATGACCGGCTACGCCCCCGACGAGATCGACCTCTACGTGCCCCATCAGGCCAACAAGCGCATTCTCGATGGCATCGCCAAGCGGCTTGGCATCCCGGAAGGCAAGGTCGTCCTTACCCTTGCCCGGCACGGCAATACGTCGGCTGCCTCGATCCCGCTGGCGCTCAATCAGGCGTTCGAAGACCATCGCGTCGCCGAAGGCAAGCTGCTGCTGATGGAGGCCATGGGAGGCGGCTTCACCTGGGGGGCCGTGCTGGCGCGGTGGTAATGCTGCATCGTAGCTCCTTTTATATGTGCAATTTCAGCTGGTTGTAGTTGACCCCTAGAAATGCTGACAGTAGCATCGCTCGCCATAGGGTGCTGGGAGGGGCGGAAAGACCATGGGTGGCAAAACGCTCACGCGTGCAGATCTTGCAGAAGCGGTGGTCCAGAAAGTCGGACTACCGCGTAATGAGTCGCAGGAGCTGGTGGAGCTGATACTTCGCGAGATTTCCACCAGTCTGGCCGCCGGCCATACGGTCAAGCTGTCGTCGTTCGGCTCGTTCGGCATCCGCCAGAAGGGCCAGCGTGTCGGCCGCAATCCCAAAACGGGACAGGAAGTTCCGATCACGCCGCGTCGCGTGCTGGTCTTCCGGCCGAGCAACATCATGAAGGATCGCATCAACGCGGGTCTGATCCGGCGCAGAGCGGCTGAATAGCCGGATCGAGACGCTCGCACCTTTCAGCGGGGGCTGGCCTTGACGAAGGCGGTGGAAGCGTTTCGCAACATCGGCGAGGTGTCGCTGGAACTTGGCGTCAAGAAGCACGTGTTGCGCTTCTGGGAGGCCAAATTCCCGCAGCTGAAGCCGATGAAGCGCGGCGGCGGTCGGCGCCTCTATCGCCCGAGCGACGTCGAGTTGCTGCGCGGCATCCAGGACTTGCTGGACAACAAAGCCTATTCCATCCGCGGCGTGCAAAAGATCCTGCGCGAGAGCGGCGTCGAGGCGGTCAAGGCCGCCAGCAAGGGTATTCCCGTCGCGACCGAGCGGCATTGCGAGGATACCAGTCCCGCCTCCACCGCAATCGGCAGCAGGCTCGCAGCACTGTCCTCGGCAGAGCTGCGCAATCTGCGCGCCGTCGTTGCCGAACTCGACGCCTGTCGGAGCCTGCTCGGCGGCGGCAGCGCCTCGGCCGGCGCCCGGTCGCAGCGGTCGAGACGCGCGGGGCTGCGGAGCTGAAGCGCGCGGCGTCGCCGGTCGGCTCGCTATCAGGCGCGAGCACCGCCATGACGGAAATCTGGCTGGTCGATTTGCAGCGCTCGGCCCCTGCTCTTGCTGAATTGGAGCGCGAGACGCCGCGCCTGACCGCGCAGGATCACCGTCGCGCAAACTCCATCCGCGACCCGCACGGTCGCCGCCAGCGCCTCGCCATCACGACCGCACTGCGCATTCTGCTGGAGCGGATGGCGGGTCCGCGCTCGGCCAGGGCACCTTTTGTCACCGGCAGCTCCGGCAAGCCCGGGCTCGCCGACGGCAACGTCGAATTCAGTCTGTCCCACGTCGAGGGATACGCTCTCATCGGTCTGAGCCGCACCGGCGAGATCGGCATCGACTTGGAGTGCGACCGGCCACTCCGCATCTCCGCCCGCCGCCGCGACGAGGTGATCGCCGCCGCCGCCGGGCCTGGCCGGCAAACCAGCCGACGGCACTTCGCCGGATGCGGGCTTCCTGCGCGCCTGGTGTCGCCTCGAGGCGTTCGCCAAGGCGCGAGGCCAAGGTCTCGGACGCACATTAACCGACCTCGGCCTGCGCAGCGGACGCCCGCGGACCTGTGCCGAACTCGAAGTCGCGGCGCGCCAAATCGCCCGCGAAGCTGGCCTGACCGTGCGCGACATCCCGCTTGACCCCGGCTTCTATGCTGCGATCGCCCTCGGCAGCACCGCCCGCCTGCGCTCAAAGCGGCTGCCCGCCGACCGCACCGGCATCGAGCGCCTGCTGGCCCCTCGTCGGCCGGGAAGCCGCGCCGGTTGACCCGCACCCTCGGCCGGGGCACAAGGGAGCCGGTTCGGAGCGTAGCGCAGCCTGGTTAGCGCACCAGTCTGGGGGACTGGGGGTCGGGAGTTCAAATCTCCCCGCTCCGACCAATAAAATCAAACAATTAGCTGAAATTGAATTCTACGAAACTTCCTGTGGGGTTCCCGTGGGGTTCCCATGCGACATGGCTTTAGCCGGACCTTGGGGGCGCGAGGGCCTCTACTCGGGAAGCTCCAAAAGATTTGCCAAACCGTTCAGCTTCATTGTGAAAGTGTTTCCAGGGCCCTAGGAACAACTCGGGAGTGAGAACTTGGAAACACGCCGAGCAATCTACGGGGAGCGACGTGGGATAGGTCCAAATCGGGGGCTCGCAACCCCCGAGAGTTGACTCTCGCGTGCCAGGTCTAAGCAGGTTCAATCACGATGCCACCTTACCGAACTGTGGTCCGGATTGGTGGGCGACAGCCCTCGGCGCAATGAGCTCGTGAATGGCAATCACGAGGTGAGCGGTTCGATCCCGCTCGGCTCCACCAATAAAATATCCAGCAAAATCAAAGCATTGTAGGCATAGCGGCATCGTAGCATCGCCGCTGATTTTTTTCTTCGTACCGCAGTCATACCGCAGAAGGGCGCGAAACTCGGCTTTTTGAAGCCCTTCCAGCCTCTTGCCGTCATCGGCCAAATCAGACGAATACCTGCCGCATGACAGCTTCGCGGCGCCGCACACCCACAGACCCATCGAAGGCGCAGACACGCCCCGAGCCGCGCAACGCATTGGAGCGGGCGAAGCGGGTTGCTGACGACCTTGAGGGCATGGCCGAGGACCACGAACGGGACTTGAGGCTGCGCGACCGCTTCCGTCAGGCCAGCGAGCGCGACGTGATCCGGATGTGAGAGACCAGAGAGAACGAGCACGGCAAGCCGCTGTCCCGGTTCGAGTGGCAAGCACTCAACGAACGCTGGTACGAGCTGTTCGGCTTTTCTGCCGCCGGATGATGAGGCAGGGCCGCCGGTGCCGGCCGAACCAGCGCCCGACGATAAGAACATGCTGACCATCCAAGACGTCGTGCGCATGACCACGCTCAGCCCCAGCTCCGTCAACCGGATGTATCGAGAGCAGCCGCCGCGTCTGCCGCCGCCCGTGAAGATCGGCCAACGCCGCAAGGCTTGGCGCGCGCGTGACATCGCAGCGTGGGTTGAGGCGCGCGACGAACAGACGAACACGCCGCGCAACAGACAGCGGCACTGACGTTACAAGTAAGAGGCGCCACCATCTCGGTACGCGCGTCGTTTTCCATCCGTCGGGCGCCATTAGCGGCGGAGAGCGCGGTGCGCTGCCATTGCCGAGCCACCCCCGTGGTCCCCCTTTGCCCGCGCCTTCACAGTGAGACTGGTGATGTGTGTAGCCGGGACCGCCCGCCACGAAATCGGGGGTCCGGATCGAGTTCGGGTTTTTTCCCGGATTTGGCGAACACGAAATCCAGGGTTGCTAGGCATCCATGGTCAGCGTCAGGCTACGCGCAGCCTTCTCTGGCATCCCGGATGACGCATTCCCAAAGCATGACGGCGCGGTCCCGATAGTAGTGGAAGTCGCGGATGGTTGAATTGTTGGCGGCGCTGTACAGCTCCTGATCGCTGATCTTCCAATCGCTAGTCGCAGTGAACGTCTCGACGCCGGGCCTGTCCAGACAAAGCAGTTGACGCCGCGCACGAAAGAAATCGCGCCTGCGCTCTTGTGCTCGCGTTAGGCGCGGTTCGTTCGGGTCTGATTTCAAGATTTCGTCTAAGGGCGTCATGATCCTTGATCCGTTGTTTTTTGCGTTGACGAACGCGCGGACTTTGGATCGAGTTGCGACCTCACGCTAGCAGCGTCACGACCTTCCTTGCGGCAATACTGCATCACGAAATGCTCTGAGCGCGATACCACCACACTAGATGCACGGCGCTGGGATCGGGATTGGCTCGGCAGTGTGCGTTACCGCTCCACAAGCGAGCAGAGCCATCGTGTGCTCCGGATGCGGTCCTTGCGGCTAACGATCTCGTCGGGCTTACCCTGCCGCTCGATTACGTCGCGTTCGGTGTGACGGCCATTGTGCAAGCTCCGGCAGTACCAAAGTACTGGTTGAGCGAGCCCATCCGGAATAGCCCGAGGCGAGAAATACTCGTGTTTTTAGCGGTAAGTGGCGGTCAGCTCCCCGCGTGATGAGATGTCGGGCAGTACTTCCGACTGATTTCCGAGCATCTGCGAAATGTGATTGATCATGCGCCAAAGCAACAGTCGACAACAGCGCCGCATGTCGTTCTGCACGCCCAGAGCCGGGCAGGTCCTCCCTCCAGAACAGGAAAAGCAAATGCGCCAGACAGTTATTGTCGTTGCTGCGACGGCCCTGATCGCTGCGGTCATCTCAATATGGGCGACCACCGTCATCATTGCCCACGCTCAGAAGCACCCCGATGCCGCCGTGGCGGCAAGTTCTGTCGATCTGATGCAGATGATCGGGGACGCGAATAAGCTTGCCGATGAGAAGGCCGATCCGGTCGATTGACCGCGCATTGGGTGCGCAGGCTACGCCCACCAAATTGGGCGCTTCGGCCCCTTCTCGGAGCGCTCTCGTCTTTGCGCGGCGCGCTCGTACGGTCAGTAGCGAGGGCGCTCGCGGCGGTGAATGTGGCGCGGGTAGTAGTGATAGACGCGCCCCTCGCGCACACGTACGATCACGCCGGAGAAGTATCCGCCGCCACAGGGCGGGCCGCAGCCGTATGCGCGCACACCGCGATACCCCTGGCTGTCGTCCCACCACGCTCCAGCAGAACTGATAGCTGCGCCGACCAGCGCCAGCATGAATATGCCGATCGCGAACATCGCCTTTCGCATGCTGCTTCTCCTGTCCGTTTCGCCCCGTGCGACGAACGGACTTGCAGCTGTTCAGTTCCAGCTTCAGCCGCTCAGCGTGATGATGGCCCGCCAGCGCCGGCCCTTCTGCCCACGTCAACCTGCACTGCCCGGTGGTTGAATGGCGTGGGGTGGGCGACCGACCGACTAAGCCCGCCGGCGGGGAACCGCCTGAAGTGCCACGCGTTCTCGTGCGGGGGACTACCGGGACGACGCCATGCCATTTGGGGATGACGAGCCTGTCGCTCGCTGGCGCCACTTAGCGGCGGATGCCCGCGATGCAGCAGGCGAGTTGACTGATCCCCAAGCCAAGGTGCTCTTGCTGACCATCGCGCAAGCGTATGAACGCCTCGCTCGGCGGGCCGAAGAGCGCAAACCAAAAAAGATCAGGACGATCCAAATGAGATAGCGTCGGCGTGTGCTGACGTGGTTCAAGGTGGGCTGGATCGCGCCCAGTTTGAGTGCCCGTCAAACATGAACAAGCCGAGCCCGATCGACGATCCAGCACAATGGCGGCAGAAGGCGGACGAAGCCCGCCGCATGGCCGATCAACTGGCCGATCCCGAGGCCAAGCAGACCATGCTGGAAATCGCTGCTTCGTACGAACTGTTGGCCAAGATCGCTGAGGCGCGACCCATCCGCTGAGCTGGCTAGGCGCGCTCGTCTTCAGTTCGGAGAAGGAGGGAAGCAAGGCCTCGTACGCATTACAGACGCAGCACAACGCACCACAGACACGGCGGCCTGCTTCCCAGACCCGAGTGCTTGGCGTAGGGGGCACGCACTCTCGGTCGCGAAATAGAACGCGAGGATCTGGGCAAAGTTTCGCGGCAGACTAAGCCTTCTGTGGAAAACGTAGCCAATCCGCGCGGCGACATCGCCGTCGCCAAACTGCAGCGTCAGCTGAAAATCTTCACCCCGACAGCTTGAGCGGTGGTGTAGGGAAGGTCGCCCCGCGGCATTGGGGAACCGTGCTGAAGCGCAAGCGTTAGTAACGCCATCAAGCAACGCTGGAGGCGCTGCGCATGCAGACCCTCGCTGGATGTCTTCTGCTGATCGTTGAGGACGAGCCGCTGGTCGCGCTCGATATCGCGGATGTTTTCAAGACCGCCGGTGCCAAGGTCATCATTGCGCGCACGCTGCAGGACGCGATGCACCAGGCCGAGACGGGGAACTTGACCGCCGCCGTGATTGACCACGCCTTACACGATGGAAGCACGACATCGGAGGTGTGCGCCAAGCTGAAGGAACGCGACATCCCTTTCATCGTTTACAGCGGCTTCAGCAAGCTCGAGGGTGCTTGTGCTGACGGCGAGCTGGTCCACAAACCGGCTAGCCCGACGCTGCTGCTTGCCACCCTTCAAGGCGTGCTCGCAGAGCACCGCCGGGGAATTAACTGATCGGCTTTGGCAAGCTCGCACCGCTCGCGCTAGCGAAACCCGTTGCGGTCATCACGGCAGTAGGCTCGTCGTTCTTTCTTTGACGCCCTTCCTATCTTTGATGCGAAGCCGCTCAACAAGCCGCTGCAGTTCCTCCGGCAGGGGTTCATAGGGAACCAGTGATAGCGCTGCCAGACGATCGCGGTCCGTTTGGGTCCGGATCTGGTGCATGACCTGCAGTCTCATTGGCTCGTTCGCCAAGTCGCGCATGTTGAGGCGCAGTAGCGCGCCGATCTGCATCATCATGCCGATGGCTTCTCCATCATCCTTCATACGTGCGGAACCGCGCCACTCCGGACAGCGTTCCGCGGGGTTGTCAGAAATGTGATGCTTGAACGCGGGCGTGAAGACAGAACGGCCCGCCACGTGCGTGCTGTGCAGCGGGCCGCTCCGGACACATCTGGAGACGCCCGACGCATTAGCGACGGGCACCGCGTATTGGAGCAGCCAGAGGTTAGGCTTCCGTGAAACAGGCCGCCGAAGGTGTTTGGAAGGGACCAGGGGCCAGTTGGGGCAACGCGGACGCAATTGGCCGCCGCGCTTGCGGAGATGGAACAGCGCGACGGCCAATACGCGTCGGGTGGTTGGACGGCCCAATGCGCGTCGGGTCGTTGGGAAGCCGACTGCGGTAAGATGCCCGAGTTGGCGTTAACGTGATCTTAACGACTTATCTATCCGACAACGGACTACGCTCCGCCGCGTCGAGCGGCACGATGGCTGGCTATGAGCTTTCCTTGTCCTGCTGCACGCTGCTCAGCTGAAATGGGTACTGCCTTCAGCGCACGCGACCGCCACCTTCAAGTCTCTTCATCTCCCACCAGCCCGCGCTACCGACGGGAAAAGCGTTGGGGTCCGTCTCGTAGTAGTGACCGGCGTGATTATACGCCCACGCATTTCGCAGTTGGCGCGGCGAGGCGTAGGGATACCTTTGGGCGGAGCTGTCGTAGGTGTGGCGATACTTCTTGCTGGCGGCGTCGCTGGGACCTGCAAGGAGGGTGCCCTGTTTCCAGAAGACGTGAAGCGCCCCAAGGTAGCGTTGTCCCAGAGGCGCTTCGGTTAGCGGCGTGCACCAGAACCAACCACCGCCAACTTACGGCTGGAACGCAATCCTGTGCTGCTGGTTCCACCAAAACCTCGAGCAAGCAGCGCAGCGACTGGCAGCCGCGGTTGCGATCGGGTTTTTCGTGTTTGTGGCCTGGGCGACGCTTGCCTGACAAGCCGCGAAGAACGGCCCGCTACGGTGTCACGAGGCCAGCCCGACTTTAGAACCAAGGGATCAGCGAATTGGCGGAAACTTGTTGGCGATGGCCAACGCTTCGGCTTCAAACGCCTCAAGCGCAACTTTTTGAGCCAGCATGACGTCCCCGTCCACGAGCCGACCTTCGGGAACGAAGCATAGTCGCCGTATACACCGTCCTCGCGGGTTGACTTCTTCCACGTTCATGGCTCCAGCGAGCCGGATGCGGTAGGTACTACCGCTTGAGCCTCCCACCACGTCAAAGCATCGATAGGTCAGAAAGTCGTTCAGTTGAATGGCCGTGAGATTGCCCTTGAGCAATTCGAAGCCACGCTGATATGCCACCGATCGACGGCAGTCATGCATGGCCATGGCAACGGACACGAGCGAAACGGTCCGCCACCAAATGCGTAGCAGAATGCGGTCGATCGACGACGCATTCATTCGATCAACCACCCACAAGCTGCGGGATGAAGAGGGTTTGCTCGGCTTGCGGATCAAACTTGCGCACCAGTTCACCGGGAGCGCCATTCTTTCCGAGCGCCACGGCTCGGAACCCTTTGCGGGTCAATTCGTGGAACCGGGCCTCAGCGGTTGCCAGCGACGATAGATCCGCCGGGTCGAACTCGTGACGGGTGTCACCATGGCGGTCCATCACTATCTGAAAATGCATGAGTGCGCTCCTTACTCTGTACCAACCCTGCGATCAGTTTCGAGGACTACGATGCCGTATGTCGCCCTCGCCCACCATCAGGGCAAACCCCAAAAATCTGTTCCTCGCATCTGTAGCAACTCCGCCAAAAGGAGCCGCCGAGAGGCATTTTCTGCAGCCAGCTATAATAGTAGCGGTGGCGGCGAGGGCAGGTCTCGGAAATGCCAGGGAGGTGCAGGAAGTCGGTTTAGATCCGACGTGGAGCGATGGTGAGCGCCTCGTAGCGGGCCGCCTGGCGCGAGCTGGAGACCATCGTACATCAGGAGACCAACGGCGATGGCCTGACTGACGCGATGATCGAGCGCCTCTACGAAATGCAGGCCGAGTGGGCCATGCGGCTCGCCTATTTCCACGATCCTCGACGAGCTTGAGCGCGACGACTTCGGCGAGGACTAGCCTCGCTTCGACTTGGCCCGCTTCAGTGCGTCACCAGCGCTCGCACCCAAGCCGGGTCTTCTCCATCCCGGCCGAAGAAGAAGGCCATGAGCGCCATCCACCCGAGAGATCGCGGCACCGCAAACTTTCTATGTCAGCCAGGCAAGAGGGGGCTGCTGGCGGCATTTCACCGAGGCGTTGCTCGGTGCTCTTGCTCGCCTCGGGCCTTCATCTGTTGGTCCGCCGCCACGGCGGTCTGGATGGCCGCCTGCTGCGCTCCACGTCGATAGCCGTATCATTTCTGTTGGCAGTCGATGACTACCTGCACGGCCCCAATCCGTTTGGAGTTGTATCCGCTTCCGACGACGATGCGCTACGAGGCGAGGCTCGGTCGTCGTCGGCTGTAATCGGTGTGGCGACTATCGGGCGGGCCCCAGCGGGAACGCCGCACGCGCTGGCTACGCGGCCTTAACGGCTTGTCGGCGACGCAGCAGCCCCCGGACAAGTCCGACCAGAATCACCAAGCCGCCGCCGCCAGCAATGTAGGGGCCTTGCCGGGCCTCATCCGCCTGCGTCTGGAGCTTCCGTTGGCGCGTCTGCGCGTAGCTGATGATCGTGTTGGAGCCGGTGGTCAGCTCCCATACGCTGTCCGTCTCCCCGTACAGAACCACGACGGGCTGTCCGACTACGCGTTGGACCTGCGCCTCCGTGATCTGCTCCTCGGGCATCCTCAGCGTGACCACCTCTCCACTGGCACTCTTGATATCCAGCTCGAAGCGCACAGAAATGGCGCGCCGGCTCGTGATCTTGACCACCTTGTCTACGACGCCGGAGACGCGGGTCAGTTCCGAGCGCTCGGGCAGCGCCTCAGTGGCCGCCGCGATCATAAGACCGCCCCCGGCTATGCCAAGCAGGCCGAGAACGACCATGCCCCACGGCTTGTAGAAGAATTTCAGCATCTCGACCATCGCCCAACTCCCGTCTTGGCCCCGTTGAAAACGCCGCGGATCATCTAGGGACCATTTGACGCCCTCCGCACGGACCTGACCGGTGATCTGACGCTGTTCCACGCCAAACCCCATCGAGCTTCACTGCTGCTGGGCAGCCCCACGCCGGGGATCGGCCACCGGGGTGGCTGCGACTGGCGTCGGCTGGGCCGGCGCCAAAGACTTCTTGGAACCGCACATAAGCTACGCTCCTTGATTCCTACGCGCGTGCACACGCAGGCGCGCGATACACCCCACCGAAAAAAAGCGCCGCGTGATAGCGGCGCTAGGCGGGAGATGCTGGGACCTGCTCAATACTCACTGGCGAGCATGATGGTGAGTACGCGATCGGTGGTCTCCGCCTTCATCAGCCGGCTCTACGACCTCGATCATCGTGATAACCAATCTCGCCTTCGCCGAATGGGCAACCGTGTTCGGCAACGCCAAGATGACCATGGCGCTGCTCGATCGCCTCACCCACCATTGTGACAATCGTCGAGGGCAAGACAGCTGGCGCTTCAAACGCCGCAACGGCCGGCGGTGAGAATTAGGGTGGTCGCCGCCATCACAATCGCTCGCTTCATATTGTCTACACTCCTATCCTTCTGGATGCGCCAATGGCGCATGATCAATCACATTTCGCAGATGCTCGGAAATCAGTCGGAAGTACTGCCCCGGCGTCTCACCACGCAGCTGGCGCTGCTTGTCGTCAAAAAGACGAGAAATTCTTGCCTCGGGCTATTCCGGATGGGCTCGATCGACCAGTACTTTAGTACCGTTGAGCCTGCAGGCCTGCGCCTTCCTGTTGGCATGCGCGACGCTCGCGCTGTCTCCTGTCAAAGCGTTCTCACCGACCACCACATTTTTCCAACTGATACGTCCGACGCGTCTCGCAATCTGGACAAACGAGAGTTTCGTAGTTTTCAGCGCAAGGTACATGGCAACCCGCCTCGCCTCTCGGTGCGTACGTCCCGAGACCAAGGCCGTGAACTCATAAAACAGCGACATTGATCAAGGCTTTAGCGAAGCGCCAGGTTGGGGCGAATCTTCAGTCCGCTCTTGCCCTAGGATCGGTCATTAGCGCGGCCGGTCGCAATGCCGCAGCCCTGCGGCTAAAGGACATCAACCTGCAGCAGGGGCGGTGCTCGACGCTGGCGATCGGATGCTCGACCGACAGCGACCCCAAATGGGCCATCGAAATGGGTCAGCTGGCTTTTGGGTGCGCGCGCGGCGCCGGCGGGGTCATCCCTGCGAACGCCACGCTGCTGTTCGAGGTCGAGCTGCTCGGAGTGAAGGGTTAGCTGCGGTCATGACATCGTCGTGTACCGGTGGCAACCTCGGCACGACGCTACATCCTGATCGGAGCAGCGGCGATGCGGTTCTCGGTACGCCCGGTCTTCATCGGCTGGTTGACGCTGTTGGGCCAAGTCCCAATCCAGCTCTTCATGACGTTATGGGCCGGCGGGTTCTTCGGTGGCCTGACTTCTTCGTTCTTTCCGCACACTTTCTCGTCGCCGTTCGTCTTCTTCGGTTGCCTTGCCTTCTTCGGCATCCCGCTGGTCACCTACGTCGGCAAGAAGCTCAATTACGGCCGCACCGAATACAAGTTCTCCGAGGACCGGCTGGAGTTCGAGGAAGGCTTCTTCTCCCTCAACAAGAAGGTGATCCTGCTGAAGGACGTGCGGGAGGTGACCTTGCGCAAGGGCTTTCTGCAACGCCTTTATGGGCTCGGCAGCATCTACCTCGCCACGCTGGCCACCGGCTCGTCGACAACGAACAACGCCTTTACGGCGCTCGGTTTCGGCAACGTATCCGCGAGCGGCATCATCGTGCGCGACATTGCCGATCCAGACGAGACCTACACGCGCATCCAGCAATTGGTCGAGCGTAGCCGCTAGAGAGAGCGCCGGTAGTGGGTCAGTTTGAAATATTTCGGACCGCCCGAGGCGCATCATTGTCCGAAAGCCCGTTGCAGCCGCCGACCCTACTTAAGGATGGCCCAGGTCATGAATACGAACAGCGCAATGACGACGACATTCGCCGAGGCCGGTGCGGCTATGAAGACCAAGTGTCTTGGTCAGCCCTTGGCCGAAATCGCTCAGGATGTGTTCTGGGCCATGGTCGCAGCTAGACCGCTACCTACCGAGTAGGGTCGTCGCTTCCGCGACTAGCGCCTCATGAAAGGCAAACCCCAACTCGGCCACAGCTATGGGTGATGCGTCAGTCAGCGGCTTCCCCAGATGCTCAGATGGTGGGTCGAACGACGTGCCGAACCTGTCGTCGGTCACCGGCACCAGAACGGCAGCGCCCGGCGTCACCGCAACAGCCAGCTTCCCTTGGGGGTTCGGTTCCGCGTCGAGAAGAACTTGGCCACCCGTGACAGCCAGTCGCTTGATCAACACAGACCCCTCAGCGCGCAGTTCCATTTTGCCGGGCTTCAGCGCAGAAATCGGTTTGATGCCATGTTCATCCGCGTTGCGGGCTTGGTGAAGGTACTGGAGTAGTGGGTCCTTTCGGCGTTCTCGCTTCTGAGTACCGAACCACTGCCGACTTTGGGGGATGGCTTTTGAACCCTGCTCAAGCGCAGCATAGATAGTGTTCATGGCGATCAAGAAATCGGTCCACGCCGACTGGAATTCGGCGTAGTTCTTCGCAGCCTTGATTTGTTTGATGTAGGCTGCGGCCTTCTCTAGGCGCTGCTGTGCCTTCTCAATGGCTGCGGGGTCCATACGGAAATCCTGATGGGTAAGAAGGACAAACCAGAGGCGTCGCCTGAGAGCGAAGAAGTCATCATGGAGCGCACGAAAGAAGCGCTCCGGCGCGCGCTCAGCACGCCTCATGAGACGCACAAGGAAATGGTCGAGCGGCGGCGCGGCCGAAGCCCGACTAAGCGCAGGCAGGACAAGCAAGTGTAGACGCGCGCTTTATGGTCCGGTCCACAAACCGAAAAGAACGGACGCCCCTATCAGCGCAATCAGTGCCCAGAAATACATGGCGATCCCCGAATCAATTGATCGCCTAGCGTAGACCAGCCAATCAGAGCAAAGCAAAGGTGTCTGCGCAGGTGAAAAAGGTCATTGATCCTTCCGCCGCACGTACCCGCGCACGTCAGCGAGAAACTCAATCGCGTGCGGCGGGAAGGAGCGGGCGATGCCGGAGCCGTCGAGTGGCGCGCCGTCGCGGTCGGGGGGCTAATGCCGGGCTCTGGAAATGTTCAATCGACGCGAGCAGTCAGAGCTTTTTCCGCCAAAGAAAGGCTAAGCGACTACTTTTGTTGGGAGTGTCGGCGCTGCCGAAACAGACGCTGCCGACAGGCATTGCTGCACGTGACCTGGTGGGAACGCTTCGGCGTGAACATCTCGTCGCAGACTGGGCAAGGCCTGGGCTCGTGCTGGACGCGATGCCGCTCGCGGTCCTGGGGTAGGACAGCGGTCCCGTAGCAATCGGTGCAGCACGAGCGAACGCTGCGCGTAAGCCGTCGCCGGGTGCGCAGGCGCATAGGGCGCCCGCAGCCTTCGCATCGGCAACGGCGCGTCACTTCCTCGATCGGAACCCTGTCCTGGAACCATCGCCCTTGGGTGCGCTCCGCCGGCAGGAAGCTACAAAGAAGGCAGATGCCCACGCTCAGCCACTTATCGTGCGCCTTGGTCGACCCGGCAGTGACGTGCTGAAACGCGGGAATGTGGACCCTTCGAACTGAGCTGCTGCCGGTTCCACGGACACTTGGTTTAGGTGTCATGATGGGATTGGAGGTGGCGTATGGGACGACGGAGTTTCAGCCGGGAGTTCAAGCTCGAGGCGGTGCGGTTGGTGCGCGAGCGTGGTGTGTCGGTTGCGCAGGCGGCGCGTGATCTGGACCTGCACCAGAACATGCTGCGCAATTGGGTGAGGGACTTCGCGGCGGATCCGGCGCAGGCGTTTCCCGGCCAAGGCCAGATGAAGCCGGAGCAGGCCGAGATCGAGCGGCTGCGCCGCGAAGTTGTGAAGCTGAAGGCCGAACGCGACATCCTAAAAAAAGCCGCCGCCTACTTCGCGAAGGATCAGACATGATCTTTGGGTTCGTCGCGAAGCACCGGGGGATCTGGCCGGTGGCTTTTCTTTGCGAGGCGCTCGGTGTCTCGCGCAGTGGGTTCTATGCGTGGCTGACGCGGGGCCCGAGTGCCCGTTCGCGGCGTGAGGAGGTGCTGAGCGCGAAGATCAAGTCGAGCTTTCAGGACAGCGATCGAACCTACGGCGCTCGGCGGGTGTGGCACGACCTGCTGGCTGCCGGAATAGAGTGCGGTCTGCACGCGATCGAGCGTCTGATGCGGCGCAACGGGCTGAGAGCGCGTCCAAGAAGACGGCGGTTGCCGATCGACATCGGCGACCGTCCGGCGGCGGCAACCTCGGCGAACGTGCTCGACCGCCGGTTCGAGGCGCCGGCGCCCAACCGCAAATGGGTGGCGGACTTCACCTACATCTGGACGGGCGAGGGCTGGCTGTACGTCGCAGCCGTGCTCGACCTGTTCTCGCGCAGAGTGGTCGGTTGGTCGATGAGCGCGGCAATGACCGCCGAGCTCGTCACTGATGCACTCGTCATGGCGATCTGGCGGCGCGGCCGGCCGAGAGAGCTTCTGCATCATTCCGATCGCGGCAGCCAGTATACGAGCGAGGCATTCCAGCGGCTGATGGCCGAGCACGGGGTGGTATGCAGCCTCAGTCGCTCCGGCAACGTCTGGGACAACGCGGCGATGGAGAGCTTCTTCTCCTCGCTCAAGGTCGAGCGCGTGGCACGCAAGGTCTACCGCACGAGGGACCAGGCCAGAGCCGACGTGTTCGACTACATCGAGAGGTTCTACAATCCGCGACGGAGGCACTCGACGATCGGCTATCTCAGCCCGATGCAGTTCGAACAAAGGATGCGATTAGCTTAGGTTGGTGTCTACCGAACCGGCAGCAGCTCAGTGTGCCTGTGCAGCCGCTGATCCGAGACAAGCGAGGGACGCTATCACGGCAATGCCTGCCGCTCGAGATAGACCACGCAACATGGGCAATCCTCCCTTGAGTTATGTGGCAGCTTCTTTACCGCCGCGGGCGGCAGTTGAAGTTGTTTTGTGAACCCTGTAGTCGCGACCACCTTCGGAGTAGACCGAACCGCTTCCCGTCCCGGCGCTTATGCGGTCGATCTTCGCCGGATTGCTTACTGTACTCGGCTATCCTAGCGATGAACTGTCGAACTGCAAACTGCCGGTGAGCCGCGATGGGGAGGTGATGCCTCCAGCGACATGCTGCGCCGCTGCGCTCGGTGCACCAAGTGCGCTGACGGCGTCGAGCTGGGAAGGTCTCGATATCGGCTTCGCGCCGTTTCCGAGCGAGCGGCTCTAAACAAAAAAAGCCCCGGCGGAGGAGACTGCCAGGGCAGAGCATGCGCGACACATGTGTCCGGCGGAAACGGAAAACCAGCAGACCCATGCGGCCAGCACATCCTAGGCCCTCGCGGAACCCTTGGGCACACCAGGGTATGCCATCACGCCCAAAGACGAACGAACCGCTACTAAGCAGCCAAGATCAATGAGGGTTCGCGCCCGCTTCACTTCTTTTGCAGCAGAGGTGACTTTCATAGATGAACGGTGCGTCGCCTAGCCGAGGGCAGCATACGTTGCAAAAAAAACCAAACCGGCGAGGATGGTCGCCAGCATGGCGGCGACGAATGACCACTGCACCTGCGCAACAATGTGCCGTCTTTCTTCCTTCAGCCAGTCACGCACGAAATCCAACGTCGGCCGCAACCGCTCATGACCGAGGTCTTCAAACACGTCCAAATCTTCTTGCCTGTGTCGGGCATACGCAGATCGCACCTGGGAGTAGCCCAGGCCCGCAAGAGCCTGCCGGCACCGCACATCGTCCTGCGCCCTTCTGACGATAACGGGCAGCTCCGCATCGCCGGGAAGTAGGGCCTGTTCCGGCATAGTTACTCCTTTGATTCTAAGGCGCTGCGCATCAATCCGTCTCGTTTGCGACCGGAAAACGGCTCGAACATCGCTACGCTGGCCGCAACAAGGCTATCGCCGGCCCTTCGCTTGTCCGTTCCCGCTTCCAGGTCCGATCCCATTTCCAGGTCCTCCCGCGTTCCCAGGTCCGACCCCAGAGGCTTGGCCGTCACTCGAACTGCTGACTAAGGCACCACCCTGCCCGGAACCAATTTGGGCATCGCTGCGCAGATTGCGAACGCAACCGTCACGCGGGTCCGGCGGCATCACCCTTCGGTGCGCACACTGGGCGGAAACCTCGCTTCCGAACGCGTCGTCCTTTTTCTCTTGGGCTGACGCTACGGCAGCAAGCCCCGAGCTCAACGCGAGCACCGTGATGATGCTGAGGGATGCGTTCGTGGTGTTGGTCATGCGCCCACCTCCGTTGTTGGACGTGGAGACCTACACCTGCCCCGAACTCGGCAAATTTGCGGCGCGAGTGCTCAACCGCAGCAATTCGCGCAAGCATGGAAGTCCAGCAACCGTCCGAATTGACGCTGAACAGATCGATGACCAACGCCCTGCTCACGAACGCCATCAGCGTGCGAACGATGCGAGCAATCACCAGTTGACCCCACGCCAGCCTTCGCGTCCCAGGCATCGCTGCGGCCGTCGCGGCATTGGCGACCGATCATTGTTTTCCCTTGGCGATGGAATACGCAAGTCGAGGGTATCGCCCTGTTGACGGTTCTGGGAACGCGCGTGTGTGCTAGTGCGTGTGCCCCGTGTGGCACGCTACCGCGCACGATGTCAGACACCCTGCAGGCTCTGCATCCCAGCCGAAGTGCGACGGGAGCCTTTCCGAATTGCACAGCCCTCATGCCGCTGACACCGGCATGCAGCGACCGTCTTGGGCCTGCCGGTTTAGTTTGGACTCTAGTTCGCGGAACAGCATGGGCCGAGCGAACAGCCAGCCTTGAGCGTACAGCACACCGCGCTCTCGTAAGAATTGGACCTGCTCCTCCGTTTCGACGCCCTCGGCGATCATTTCTAACTTCAGCGACTTCGCCATTTCGATGATATGGGAAACCACCTGGCTAGTCGCCGCGCGAGTGCCGAGCGTGTCCACGAAAGACTTGTCAATCTTGAGACAGTCGAGTTCCAGCTTCTCCAGAGAGGAGAGGCTCGAATAGCCAGTGCCGAAGTCGTCGATGGCAATACGAATACCTGCGGTGCGAAGCTGGCGGAGGACACCACCGGCGACATCTGGGTCGGTGAAACAGCGCTCGGTGGATTCCACGACCAGATTGCCAGGCCCTGCGCCGGTCGCCTTGGCCAGACCCATGATCAAATCAACCGTGCTCTGATCGTGCAGATCAGCCGACGAGAGGTTGACTGCAATATGGAAATTGGGGTTTCGGGAGAAATAGCCGGCCGCATCGTGCGCAACGAGGTCGACCATCCTCCGGGTGATTCTTTGGATCAGGCCCGAACCCTCCGCCACCGGGATGAAGAGTTCCGGGCTCACCATCTCACCGTGGCTCCGGCGCCACCGGATCAGCACCTCAGCCCCGACCAGATGTCGGTCCTAAGGTCGACGATAGGCTGGTAGACGACGAAGAACTCGTCGCGCTTCAGGGCCGCCCTGATCACCGCTGGCATCGCCAGTTGCGAGCGTGCAAGATAAAGCACAGCAAACGCCAGCACAGTGCCAGCGACGATGCCGATCGGAACGATCAGCAGAGCGGTGAACCACACGCGCTGACGCAGTTGTGTCATCGGAATGGCGGCGATGGAGCCGATGAAGTAACGGCTGGATTCAAGCGCAGCAACGAGATTGTTGCCATCGACGAAGGTGGTTTCGTCGCGCGTTCCGATGGCTTTGACCCATTCCGGTTGGATCACTCCGCGCGACGTCAGAACGTGATTGCCAGGCCAGGTGATCGTTGCCAGCGCCACCTCGTCGTCTCCCACTGTCACGTCGATTGGGAGGCTCTTATGGATGATTGCCGCGTAGCTGTTCTGCTCCACCACTATAAAAGTGCTGCCTGGGGCGAACGGAAAATTGACATTGGTGCGGAGTTTGGCGCCCGAAGGCTGTGCGAGATCGACCGGTCCGGTATCCATCCCGCCTAATGCATCAATTGACGAGCAAATGATCGTTTTGTCGATGATGTAGCCAATCGCCTGGATGTAGCTCGACGCAACGTCGATTCGGCGCATGAGCGCGATATAGGTGGGTGAGCATGGCTCCGACCCTTGCGCGGCAACGAGAGCCTTGACCCCCTCATCAATCTGATAGGTTGTGATTTCAGACCGCCGCAGTACATCGTGCGCATAACCAACCGCGCGCTTCTTCTCAGCATCAAAAGCTTGGCGATAGGCGACATATATCGAAGCAAAGATTGGCGCGGCGACGGCAGCAAATCCCGCCACTAGCATGATCAACAGCGCCGCGCGCTTGTCCATCCCGGTTCTCAGCACGGGAATTTAGAATGGGCTATCGAGTGCATCTCAAGGCAACTCTGTATGTCGATCCCACTGTATTACCCGCACCAGTCTTAACGACCTTCTGACGGCGCACTCCAAGCAAGGCAGGTGCCTAGGCAAGCGCGCTAGATCGACGCGATCCTGGTCACCGAGCTCAAACCCTTCAGCTGATAGAGGCCTTGTAAGGTCTACCGGCGCCGCGATCCTCGGTTTTGAGGGTGTATTCTTCTCGATCAACACGAATGCTAGTGCGTGGGGGATGGAATGCGCCGGCTGTCTTTGGTGGCGGCAATCGCGTTTGTGGCTGCATCGTCGGCGGCAGCGAACGAACAAAGTGATTGCCTTAGTAACGCCGATGTCGATCTAAGGATTAGGTCCTGCTCGCAGGTTATTCAGCGCGAGCCCAACAACGCCACTGCCTACGACAGCCGTGCTACCGCCTATGCGAGCAAAGGTGACTACACGAGCGCAGTTGCAGATGCGGTCAAGGCTGGCGAGCTCGCCCCGAAGAAGAACCCGCAAGCAGACGCGGCAAGGCGCGTACGTCAACCGAAGGCAGCAATGACACCCCCGAAAAAGAGCGCGCCCGCGATGTGGGAGGACACTTTGCCGGGATGGGCCCAGAGCCTTTTTGGGAAGAGTTCCCAACAAGAATAGCCCACGCGGCTGTCGTTGCGCGGCCCGGCCGAAACCGAACGCGCTGGCCGAGGCTTAGTAGAAGACCTCGAAGGGTTCGCCCTATGCCGTTGGCTGAGCTGATTCGCACCATCAGGCGTTACCGCGCAACCGCTGCGGACGCGGCCTTCCTGCTGGCGTTGATGGCTGTGGCCACGTTAGTCGCCTTCGAGTACGACATCTTCTCGAATCCGCCGGGGGGTCCGACGCGGGAGAAGACGATAGAACTGGATGAAGCGCTGGCACTGGCCACGCTCCTTTGCGTCGGCTTGTTGATCCTTTCGTGGCGCTTTCTCTTCTCGCAACGGCGGGAGTTAGCCCGCCGCATGCAGGCCGAGCATCGCGCGCGCGAGCTTGCCTTTCAGGACACCCTGACAGGGCTGCCAAACCGCCGCCGTTTCGACCAGGAGCTGACAGCTGCCCTCGCCGCGCCGCCGCGCAGCGACGGCACACACGCGATGTTCCTCTTGGATCTCAACGATTTCAAGCGCATCAACGAAGTGTACGGCCATGGGGCGGGCGATGAGGTGCTCGTCAACGTCGCTCTGAGCCTGCAACGCGCCGTACGCGAGGGTGATCTGGTTGCGCGGTTCGGCGGTGACGAATTCGCGGTTCTGGCGCGCCACCTCGTCGGGTCAGAGGAGGCCACCAACATCGCACTGCGGATCATCACGGAATTGGGCGAACCTGTCACGAGTGGCTCGATGCGGCACCACATCGGGGTTAGCATCGGTATCGCCCTCGTACCACGGGATGGCCAGGACAATACCGAGATCCTGCGCAAAGCCGATATCGCTCTCTATCGTGCAAAGAATGAACCTGGCGGCGCTTTTCGGTTCTTCGAACTGGAAATGGACGCCCAGGTTCGCGAGCGTGATCTTATCGAGCGACAGCTTCGCTCCGCCATAAGCGATGGAGCGATCGAACCCTACTACCAGCCTCTGATCGATTTGCAGACGAACCAGGTCGTGGGGTTTGAGGCGCTCGCTCGGTGGCACCATGCGACTCTCGGCGATGTCCCTCCCGACCGCTTCATTCCAGTCGCAGAGAGCTGCGGCCTTATGAGTGAGCTGACTGACGGGCTTCTGCGCCAAGCCGCCAGGTCGGCATGCAAATGGCCGGAAGATGTGGTCTTGGCTTTCAATATCTCACCATCGCAACTCAAGGATCAAACCCTCGGACCGCGAATCCTTTCAATCCTCGCAGACGCGGGTCTCTCACTTCACCGCCTTGAAATAGAGCTGACCGAATCTGCCCTCGTGCGCGATCTCCAAGCTGCCCAGGAGATCCTCGGCGCCTTACGCAACAAGGGTGTCCACATTACCTTGGACGATTTTGGCACCGGCTATTCGAGCCTTTACCATTTGCGCAACTTCAAGGTCGACAAGATCAAGATTGACCGCAGCTTCGTGCAGAACATGGAAAGCGAAGCCGAGGCCGCGGCATTGGTCAGCGCGCTGGTGGGGCTGGGTCGGGGCCTCGGCCTGACTGTCATCGCGGAAGGCGTGGAACACCCCGCGCAGGCGGCGGCCCTCCTGGCGCAAGGTTGCCAGCAAGGACAGGGCTATCTTTTCAGTCGAGCAATGCCGGTCGCGAGCACAGCCGAATTTATAGCCGCGCACATGCAAGAAGCAGAACATACCGGTCTGATCAATGATGTCGCTTAGGCTTGCTGGGCTTCGGAGGCGTTACAGGCGTCAGGGTTTCGGAGGCGCTACAGCGCACGACTTGTCGCGATCGGAGCTGGGATCTGGGCTGAGCTGAAGCAAGCGCCTCGGGGCCGGATAGTTTACCCGAGGCGCTCGGGTTGGTGACTCGGGGCCACCAACACTTGTAGGCGCGCCAGGCAGAACGTTCCACCCCGCAGCGGAACGTCGGCGCGAGTGTCAAGTTAACTGCGGTGCGGCGTCGCCTTGCTTACAGCGAGCTGACAGCAACAGGAAAATTTGCGTGATCGCCCTCAAGGGGAAAGTCGAGCGGGTATCGATCTGGAGAACGCCATCGATCAGGTGGGCGATAACCTGGTCCTCCCAGCGTCGCAGTCGCCATAAACGAGATCGATTTCTAGGAGGGCGTACGATCTTCGGGTCAAGCGCATGATCATGAAACTCGGCCCCCGACAACGAGCCTGGCTGCGCTCCATCGCGGAGCTTCCCGATGGCAAATTCCATTGGGGCTGCGGACAAGCTTGGGGGCACCTATGCCGAGACCGTCGCGCTATGCGCAAGGCTTGTATGGCGCGGCGCGCTAACGGTGGAGGGCGAGGCTGGCCGCTTCAAAGACAACCGGGTGTGGACGATCACCCAGGCAGGCCGCAAGGCGCTGGACGACCAACTCAGCGGAGCTAGTAAAGGCGGCCACCTACCAAATCAGTCCGACTGACCGATCTTGCGGATGCTGGCAGCGAGATCGAACACATGCTCCCGCCACCGCGTCATGTAGCGGGTGAAGTGGCCGTCGGAACCTGCCTCCGCTGTTCCCTTCTTGCGGCAAGCATCCAGCGTAGCTGCCGTCCAGGCGGCTGCCGCCGTATCGTCCAGGCTCTTTGCTCGTCGGTCCTCTTTGACGTGCAGCTCGGCTTGCGCCTTGAGCCAGACATCGTAGGCGCCGTCCAGGCAGGCCTCAAACGGACCTTTACGCGCAAAGCCGATGTCCGCAGAAGCTCCACAGGCCACGCTTGCCGCGGCTCCCAGAACCGCGCCAACCAACATGCCGCCGCGAGTTCGGCCCTTCAACCTACCGATCATGATCGTCCCTCTTCAGGCGCCGCAGCGGCGTCTCACACCTTAACGGTAGCTTCGATTGCCGCAAGCGCATCGGCACCGAGCCGGCGTAGTGACGGCCTTGGTGCAACTCAGAAAACACAAAACCCCAGCATCGCCGGCGATGCGGGGTTGGGTGCGTCAGCGACGCGTCATAGTTGGTGTGAGGTAGATACTGACTGGGCGCCATTTCCAATTGAAGAGTAGGGAAAAAAAGCCCCGGCCAATGAGGATCGACCGGGGAAGAACCGAGGTGCGCCCGCCCGGGAGAGGAATCCAACGGACCTGGCGCATGTGTATCCTAGGCCATCGTGAAACCCTCGATTACATCAGTTGCGCGAGTCACGCCCAAAGAAGAATGAACCACCACTAAGCGCCGAAAATCAAAGCGAATGGCTTCGGCTACCACCTTGCCAGCTAAATTCCGGTGCGCTTGTGACGCGTCACCTTCTCACTCAGTTGGTGGAGCGAGCAGCCGCCACCTAGAAATCTAGAAGCACAAGCGCCGAGCGTGGCAAGACTGCAATTGTCCAGAGCGACAGTTGCACAATCCCAGCACGATGAAGTGACGAAACCCGATTTGGCGCGCCGCGTTTTTGTGGCAGCCAGCGCGGGGTTGGTCAGTCGAGGCGAGATGCGGGGCCGCCTCGGCGCACCGTGAGATGAAAAGGAGACGCCACTGGCGATGCCGGGCGTCTCCCTGGCCGCTTTGGACCTGCGGGGTGGTCCGCCGGGCCGCGACGCTAACGACGCAGCCTCAGGTCGGTTCCAGCAACAGACGAATAGTCACTGACCATAGCTCCAGCGCCACAACCCTCTGCGCCTTCTGACGCGAGCAAAGGGCCCCTGCAGAAAGTCTGCCGCAGCAGTCAGCAATCAACAGCGAACGCATTTCGACAACCGGCTTCGCGCCGTTTCCGGGAGATCCACAGGACTAGGACGTCAACCGTGAGCGCGGACGGAGGCGATCAAGGTAGAGATACACGATGGGTGTGGTGTAGAGCGTCAGCAGCTGCGAGAGCAGCAAGCCGCCGACGATGGCGTATCCGAGCGGCTGACGGATTTCTGATCCCGTGCCTGTTCCAACCATGAGCGGCACGGCTCCCAGCAGCGCCGCCATGGTCGTCATGAGAATCGGCCGGAAGCGCAGCACACAGGCGCGATGGATGGCCTCCTCGGCGGTCAGGCCTTGATGGCGTTCGGCCTCGAGTGCGAAATCGATCAACATGATGCCATTCTTCTTGACGATGCCAATCAGCAAGATGATGCCGACGATGGCGATCACGCTGAGGTCGAAACGGAAGGCCATCAGCATCAACAGCGCGCCGAGGCCGGCAGACGGCAGAGTGGACAGGATCGTGATTGGGTGAACCGTGCTTTCGTAGAGGATGCCAAGGATCAGGTAGATCACGACCAGCGCTGCGAGGATCAACAACGGCGTGCTCGACAGGGACGACAAGAAGGCTTGGGCGTTGCCTTGGAAAGTCGTCGCTAGGGAAGCCGGTTTACCAGCTTCCTTTTCGACATTGCGAATGGCGGCGACCGCGTCGCCGATGGCAATACCGGGCTTGAGATTGAATGAGATGGTGGCCGCCGGAAACAGCCCTTGGTGATTGACCACGATGGGGGCCGCCTTCACGGCGACATCAACCAGTGTGCGCAGAGGCACTTGCTGTCCCGACGATGAGTTGACGTAGATGCCGCTCAAGGCTTCGGGTCCGCGTTGAAACTTTGGTTGGACTTCGAGGATGACGCGATACTGGTTCAACGGAGTGAACATGGTGGAGACAATGCGCTGACCGAATGCGTCGTTGAGCGTGTTGTCGATGACGGCCGGCAGGATTCCGTAGGTCGACGCAGCCTCCCGATTGATGGCGATGTCGAGCAATGGACCGGCATTCTCCTGATCGCTCGTGACGTCGACAATACCGGGAATGCTCTTGAGCTTGTCCAAGAAGATCGACGCCCAGTGGTCGAGTTCGCCTGCATTGGCGTCGGTCAGCGTGTATTGATACTGGGTCTTGGACAGCCTGGCACCAACCGTAATGTCCTGAGCGGCCTGCATGTATAGCGTCACGCCCTCGATCCGGGCGAGCCTCGAGCGCAATCGGCCGATTACCTCGTCAGCGCTCGCATCGCGTTTGTTGCCAGGCTTGAGAGCAATGAACATGCGTCCGTCATTCAACGTGGCCGACGAAACGCTGGCTCCAATATTGGCGCCAACGCTGTCGATGGCGGGATCCTGCAGCACGACTTGGATGACGGCCTCGACACGCTCCGCCATGGCCGTGAATGAGATATCCTGCGCGGCTTCGACGATGCCCACAATCAATCCGGTGTCCTGCTGCGGAAAGAAGCCCTTGGGGATGATCACGTAGAGACACCCGGTTAGGCCAATGGTGCCCAGCATCACCATCAGCGTGACAAGCCGGTGTCGCAGCACCACCTTCAGGCCACGCTCGTAATGATGCAGTAGGCTATCGAAGCAGCCTTCGAGCCATTGATAAAGCCGTCCATGCGTCCCGGTCTCGCGACCGAGCAGTCGTGCGCACATCATGGGCGTGAGCGTCAGAGAGATAAGGAGCGAGAGGACGAGAGCGGCACTTACGGCCACTGCGAACTCGCGAAACAGCAGGCCGACATAGCCGCCCATGAGGAACAGCGGAATGAACACCGCAATCAGAGATAACGTGATCGAAACGATGGTGAAGCCGATCTCGCCTGCACCCTTCAGCGCCGCCTCGAACGGGGCAGCACCCTCCTCGAGATGACGAACGATGTTCTCGATAACGACCACCGCATCGTCCACCACGAAGCCGACGGCAATAGTCAGTGCCATTAGCGACAGATTGTCGAGGCTGTAGCCGAGCACGTAAAGCACAGCGAACGTGCCGACCAGCGACAACGGCACGGTGACCGCAGGGATGACCGTGGCCCAAAGCGTGCGCAGGAACAGGAAGATGACCATTACGACCAGGGCAACGGTTAGTAGCAAAGTAAACTGCACGTCGGCGATGGAGGCCCGGATCGTTTGCGTGCGGTCGGAGAGTATCGAGACCTTTATTGCGGATGGGATGGAGGCTTCGAGCTGCGGCAACAGGGCCTTGACGCGGTCCACCGTCTCGATGACGTTTGCGCCGGGCTGCCGCTGGACGGGCATGATGATCGCCCTTTGCCGATTGAACCAACCAGCGAGCAGATCGTTTTCCGCCCCGCTGATTGCCTTGCCGATATCACGGATGCGAACCGGTGCACCGTTGCGATAGGCAATGATCAGTGCGTCGTAGTCCTCCGGTTTCAGCAGTTGATCATTGGTGTTGATCGTATAGCTCTGACTACGGCTGTTGAGCGTGCCTTTGGGAAGATCGACATTGGCCTGGCTGAGGACGTTGCGCACGTCCTCCAGGCTGATCCCACGCGATGCCAGGGCCTCCGGGTCTACTTGGACGCGTATGGCCGGCTTCTGCTGGCCTCCTATTCCGACCTGCCCAACGCCGGCGATCTGCGAGATCTTGGGGAGCAGTATGTTTTCGGCGTAGGCGTCTACTGTGGTGAGAGGCAGAGAATCGGAGGTGATCGCCAGCACCAGGATCGGTGTGTCCGCCGGATTGACCTTTCGGATCGTGGGCGGATACGGCAGATTGAGCGGCAGCTGCGCGCTGGCCGCGTTGATTGCGGACAACGTATCCGTTGCCGCTCCGTCCACGCTGCGGTTCAGGTCGAACTGCAGGCTGATTTGTGTGAAGCCGAGCCCGCTCGACGAGGTCATCTGAATGAGGCCCGGGATCTGCCCGAACTGCTGCTCGAGCGGCGTCGCCACAGACGATGCCATTGTCTGCGGACTGGCGCCAGGCAGCTGGGCCGTGACCTGCAGCGTGGGATAGTTGACATCTGATTTTTCGACTGGCCGTTTGGGCGTTGCGCAAGGGCAGGGAACGGCGCTTAGCCATGGTGGCGACCTCCCTTCAGCAGCGCAGGCGGTAAGAAGCGGCCTTCCATTGGAAGGACGTCTGCCCCCGCGCCAGCGCTGCGAGCGAAGGAAAGCACGGCGAATAAGTGGCGGTCGCCTTCTGGTCCATGTAGTACTCCCCGGTATCGTCCAGCGTATTTGATGCGCCATTCTCGTGGTGCAGGACGATCTCGGCCAGGACCGCGAGTGTAAGCGGATTGACCGGTCCTCCGCTCCACGTCTCGGTCTTGGCACGCTCCCAGATTTGCTTGGCGAGGTCGGAGGCCACTTCGATCGCCTTGCCGATGATCTCCTCGGAAGGCTTCGAACTCCTTGTCCGTGAGGATGCCAGCCGCCTCGACGGCCGTCCGGTCGATGATGTCGCGCTGGTACCGCCATGCCGAGATGAGGCGCACAAGTTCTGGATCGACAGGAACGAACTGTGGAACCGTCCTCGCGTGAAGCCGCAGGACTGCCAGCGCCAGCATTTCGGCGGCAACGGGACCGGGGTCGTTGTCATCCATGTCCAGCCGAACATCGCCGATCGCATCGAGGTCATGCCCATCCTCGTGCGCAACGATGCTGGCAAGGCCGACCAGATCGCCCCATGAGTCGGCGGGCGCCTCCAGAACAACGTTGCCGGCAACGTCGGTCTGTCTGCTCAGCTCCGTGCTTCGCAGGTACTCGGGATCATGGTCGGGTGCATCATTGCGCAGCGGCCCGAGCGCATGCTTTGAGTGGAAGTAGTATTCCTGCGCGGCCGCGCGATAAGCCACGACATGGTCTGGCAGCGCGGAGGCGGCACCTGATGCGGGCGCGACCTGGGCAATGATGGCCTCGATTTCGTGGGGCCAAGGCGTTGCCGGCCTGCTGTTGATGAGGCCAACAATCTGGGTTGCGGCCTCTGCCGCGGTAAGGCGGGGCTCAACCATGGTGCCGGCCTCCCGTCGCTCTGGCGCGCTGTGCGCGGGCCATGTCACGCCGAACCATCGACCTAAGTTGTCTGATCGGTGGCACCTGTTCGGCACCGTTGAGCAGTGCCACGAGCGCGGCGGCGGTTTGGTTGAGGAAAAGTCGTTCGGTAGGTAGCTCGTTGCCGGGTTCACCCGATGAAGGTACGAATCTTTCAGCCTTGGCCATGGGACACTCCGTGGTTCGTGGTTGAGGTCAGGCCCTGGCCGGTGTTCGCGCACCAGCCAGGGCCGCTTGCGCGGGCCTAGGCGGCCCGCAGTCGCCGCCGGTCGGGGGAGACAGGCAGGCTTTCCGTGGCACCCAGCGCAGCGCGCTCCGCCTCAAGAATGCTCAGCAGATTGCGGTGCAGGGCCAAGTCGTAGGCCCAGTGTCCGGCGAGGCCTTGTGCGCGCATTGCGCGGCACTTGCGCTCCAACCAGGCAATGCGGGCGGCCGGGGAAGTGCTGGCCGAGGATCGGTGTGGCGAAGGGGAGCGAATCGAACTCAACATGGCAACACCCCAATGGACAACAACGACTACCTAGCGTAGTAGTATTATGATACATAAAAGATGTAGTAAATAGCCATGAAATACGCATCTCAGTTGTCCAACAACAAGAGCCTGCTTAGGCAGGCGTTGATGCTCACACCCGCACAGCTGCGCGCCGCACGCGCTTTGGTTTCCTGGTCGCGGGATGCACTGGGGGAAAAGTCTGGAACATCACCCGAAACGGTGACGGGCTTTGAAACACGTGGGAGCGATCCGAAGCGCTCAACTATGCTCAAGTGGCGGCGCGCCCTTGAAGCTGCCGGCGTCGAGTTCCTCGATTTCACAGACGAAGGCAAAGGCGAAGGCGTTCGCTTTAAGAGCGCCAAGGGGAGGCGCTAGTAGTAGGCACGACGGCCAACTATCCGTGCCCCTGCGCATAGATTTCTCGCGCACGCCGTAAGACCAGCTCCTCGGTCAGCGCGAAGAGTTTGGGACCGTCGCCCTGGGCGTCCTCCTCACCGCTGACGTAGGCGTGGTCGCAGGCCGAGCACAAAAGCGCCGCCGCAAGTTCGACCCGCGTCACGACTTTCATGCCACGCGCCTCGATGGGTGCTATCGCCGATACGCACTCTCTCACCTGGTCGTAGTCTTGCTGGGTGAACGGTGAAATCAGCAACTCGGTAATCTGCGTGTTCCAGCCCTTCGGCTTATCCGGTCGGGCCGAGGCAGCCTGGATGGCTCGATATTCGTCTACGGCGTCGTTCCATTCCTTGATGCTCTCCGGCGGCCAAAGGCTCTTGTCTTCTGCGAGGCCCAGGAGGCCCGTCTTCCGGTAGGCGTAGGAGAACTCCGGCGGCAAATCAGCCTTGTGCATCGCTGCCAGGATCGCGGCCTCCATGTCCTCCTCGTTCTCCGCAGATCGCTCACGGCGCCGACGGCGGCTCTTTCTCGATTTGTGCGGGCGCTTGGCCATGGGTCAGGTCTCTCGGGCCAGTCGGAAGCCTTGTGCGCGACTTGCCGAGACCGATCGCCTTCCGGTCAGGCGGCTGATCAACCGAACGATGCCGCGGATCTTAGCCATGCCACGGCTGGCACTGTCGTGAATGATGACGTCTTCAGGTCTCTCGTAACCGGCCAAGGATCGCCATTTGCGATCCAACTGCTGGATAGTCACATCGCTCACTTCGATAATGGTTCGCGATAGTGCCGTCTCGTCATCGTCGCCGTATTCTGCCGACGCGCAGTGATCCCGCCAAAGCTCGACGAAGCGCCGCGCTCGGGAATTCGGTTTCACGACCAGCGTGCCGGCGCGAGCCCGCATCCAGATGCCACGGCCGCGCTTCCTCTGAACGGCAATATTGAGAGCCACGTCGCCATGCAGATCGGCAAGGGGAGACAGATCGCCTTGCACGATGCAGTCGACATCAATGAAGATCACCACCCGGTCAGGGCTGCGACCCATCGCCGCCAGGACGTGCACGGGCTTGGCCAGCGTGTTGCGCTCCCATCCGCCCAGCGCCTTGGCCGCGAGCCGGAAATCATGCGGCTGGCCGTGGCGGCTCAGGCTTTCGCTGAGGGGCGCAAGCCAGTGCGCATAGTCGGGCGTGTAGTACCCGCAAACGATGTAGGGGGTCACCGACATGCGCCGGCCATGGCGCATGCCATTCTTTTACAAACGTCGAGCCCCATCGCGATCCACCGCGCTCTTTTCCGATGGGCTAGTACAAAGCTCTGCCAATCGGTCCAAAGGGATAGGGTCGTTACCGGGAACTCTTAATCAGCGGGTCGCAGGTTCGAGTCCTGCTACACCCACCAAGCCCAAGCCGGTGAACACACAAACAAAACAGCGATAATCTGCTGACGCGGTTTCCGCGAAGTTTGCCACTCTACTCGTCGGGTTTGCCACTTTCCCGTTCCGTTCTCGTTCCCTCCAGGTTCGCCATGGCTGCCTGGGCAAGCCGTTTTTGGCGCGCGCCCTGGGTGTAAGTGCTCCACCATCTGCAGGGTCTTGTGGCCAGTGATGGCTTTGATCTGATGGCTGCTGCAGCCGGCCTCGGCAAGCGCGCGGCCAGCTGTATGCCGAAGGCCGTGGAAGTGCAGTTGGTTTAGGCCGGCTGCATCGAGAGCTGCGCGGAACTGCTTACTGAACGCGGTCTCCTCGATGGGCTGACCATTCGCATCAACGACGAACAGCAGCGAGTCGACCGGCAGCTGATCCAGGTGTGCTTTAAGACGCCAGTGTGCCGGGATGATGAGCGGCTGGTCGGTCTTTTCCTGGCGCACCTCGATCATGCCGCCGCTGTAACAAGAGCGCGCCATCTTCAGTATGTCGCCGCGACGCTGGCCAGCATATCGGGCGGCCATGTAGGCGGTCAGCAACGGGCGCGCCGGATGAGCAGCCTCGAAGGCTGGCACCGCGCAACCCCGACGTCGTCGCCCAGAAGGAGTACCGCGCCAGGGTCGAGCGCGCTTGGTTCTACATGCTGGAGGCGATCGAGGGGAACGTCGAGGTCGAGGCGCATATCGACTGGATGCGGGACTTCGAGCAGGCCCACACGGTCTCCAAAGCGCGGCACTGATTGCCGCGCCGCGGAGGGGCCGCCCGGCGGCAACGGCATGGTTAACCGCTCCCGTACCTACGCGGCAACGACCGGCCGCTGGCGGGCAAATTTACCTTGCACGAACAACTGAGGGACGAGCACATGCGAGCGCTGATGAGCTGGAAGACGCTGCTGATGCTCGCCGTTCGGCGTGGTGGCCGGCATCTGGCTCGCCCCGCGGCTTGGCCGCATCGAGGTCGCCATCCCCTACGCGATCCGACCGGAAGGCTTCGCCTTCGACAGCCAGATGGCCTGCCGTGCCATCGCGCAGCCGGTGCTGTTCGAGAAGCCCTTTGAGAAGGCCCTGCTCGCCCAGGCCGGGCAGGGGACCGACACGAGGGCGATCAACATCGGGGGAGCACCGTCACCATGCTGACCGGAGCGAGCCTGTCGCTCGGCAAGACGCCGGCAATGCCATGCCGATTGTCATCAACTCGGACGACCATATCTTGGCCATCAACGCTGCGGTCGACAGGCCTCTCGTGGAGACGGTCATCATCGACCAGAAGCGCAGCACGGATCTATGGACCAAAGCGGCTGATGGGCCAATTGGCCTCGCCGGCCAGTTGTACTACCTGGAATGTCGGTGAAGCTCTTGACCCGTTGCGGACATCACGACAGCGGGCGATCATGGGGCCGCAGCCAGAGTAAATCAATGAATTGCTTTCTCTCATACCTACGCTTGGCACTCGTGTTTGCGTTGCTCGGTGCACCCGCGTACGCGGGCCCAGTAGAGGATTGCAAAGGGGACGATCCAGCTCGCAGCATCGAGGGATGCACTCAACTCATCACTGCCCGTGGCAGCAAGGAGATGAGCGTCGCCAGCGCGTACAACCGACGCGGCTTGGCATACCAGGCACTCGGCAACTTCGATCGCGCCATTGCGGATTACAGCGAGTCCATCCGTCTCGATGCGAAAAATTTCTACGCGCGCGTCAACAGGGGATGGGCATTCAACGAAAAGCGCGACTACGAACACGCGCTCGCCGACTTGAACGAGGCCATTCGGCTTAACCCCGAATATACTCCTTCGTACAATCAGCGGGGCAACGCGCACCGAGGCCTGGGTGATCTCGACCAGGCCATCGCCGACTTTTCAGAGGCGATCCGTCGCAACCCCTCGTACGCACGTGCGCACGCCAACCGTGGCCGCACCCTCATCGAGAAGTACGAATACGATCAGGCCATCGTCGAACTGAACGAAGCGATCCGTCTGGACCCAAGGGCGGCTCCGACTTTCAATTACCGCGGTTGGGCACTCAACGAAAAGAAAAGTTATAACCGTGCGTTTGCCGACCTGAACGAGGCCATTCGTCTCGACCCGAAATATGCGGCGAGCTACAACAATCGAGGCAACACCTACCGTGCCAGGAATGACTTCGAGAGGGCGCTTGCGGATTACAGTGAGGCAATCCGGCTCGATCCGGATTTCACTCAGGCCTACAACAATCGTGGCAAGCTATTCGCCATCTTGGGAGAGACCGAGCGCGCCCTCGCCGACTTTGGCAGAGTTCTTGAGCTGCCAGCATTGACGGCCTACGAGCGTCAGCGCCTCGAAGCGGCCCGGGAGCGCATTGCCAGGTTGAAGGAATCGCCTGCCATACAGCCGTCGACGGCGCGTCGCGTGGCGCTCGTGATCGGAAACTCGGCCTACGCGAACGTCGGTACCCTCCCCAACCCAAGCAACGATGCTCACGCGATTGCCTTAGCGTTCCGGCGCTTGGGGTTCTCGGACGTGATGGAACACCACGACCTGAATCTGCCCGCGATGGGGCAAGCCCTTCGGGACTTCGGCGATCGTGCGGCCGGCGCAGAATGGGCGGTTGTCTTCTATGCCGGCCACGGCATCGAAATGAACGGTACGAACTATCTCGTGCCAATTGACGCGCAACTCAAGCGCGATACGCATGTCGCCGACGAGGCCCTTTCGCTTGATCGCGTGCAAGCGAAGGTCGAAGCCGCCAGTAAATTTGGTCTCGTGATCCTTGATGCGTGTCGCAACAATCCGTTCTTGGCGCGCATGGTGCGCACGGGGGCCGCCAAACGTTCAGTCGCCTCAGGATTGGCCGGTACTGAGCCGGAAGGCAATGTGTTAGTCGTCTATTCGGCCAAGCACGGTACTGAGGCGGAAGATGGGGATGGCCAAAACAGTCCCTTCACCAAGGCACTTTTGGCGCATCTCGAAGAGCCGGGCCTGGAAGTGACACTCCTGTTTCGCAGGGTGCGGGACGATGTTCGTGAGCGGACGGAGCAGCGTCAGGAGCCCTTCACGTATGGCACGCTCGGAAGCGACCTGCTATTTTTCCGGCCGGGGCCGCCCCGATAGTACAGGAACCTCAAATGAGCAGTCTTTCTGATTTCAGCTAATGGCCGATTTTTTTGCAAAACTCGCTCCGTAGGCCAGCAAGACTTCGGAGGCCCCACTTTCGGAGCGGTTTGAGGTCGAGCGCGCTATCGTCGGGCGTTGTGTGGGGTCGCGTCGGGGACGTCGATCAACCTCTGTACCGAGCAAAGTAGTACTCTCAGCAAAACCGGAGAAATGTCGAAAGGCACGGGGCGCAGGCCCAGGCCCAGCAAGGCCTCGCTGCGTTGGCGGCGATGAGGGCCGACCGAATACTGTTAAAAGATATCTTGCCCAGGAGAGGCACATGCGCTCGCTGATGACCTGGAGGGTGCTACTGATGCTGGTGGTCGGCGTGGTAGCGGTTTGCTCTCTGGGGCTTGCCTTCATTAGGGACCTGCGGCTCCGTCAGGAGAGAAAGACCGCCGCCGACCTCGCTTCATTCTCGCGCATCTATCGGGAATGCACCGACAGGATCGATGCCGAATACCAAGCGAAGATCGACGCCGAGTTCGTGCAAGAAAGGCAGGCCTGGGCCGCGAAGAATGGGGGGACGCTGTTGCATCTCCTCAATACATCGATGAACAATGGGCCAATGTCCGCCGAAACTGTGGCTGCGGCAAGTGCAGGTCTGGATCTGGCGCGGGCCTTCAAAGCGACGTGCAGCGACGCGCGTGTACCGCACGGTCATAGGTCGCGGTGGGCGCCATCGGGCGCGCTAGGCAGGCTCAGGGCATCCCTTAGTAGTTGCCAGTTGCCTTGGTGTCTCCCTCGGCAATCAATACGCCGCTTTGATCGGCCCCCACGGAGTGGTCCGGCAGCAATGTTAGTTTAGCGTCGATTTCGGCGCCAGTGGGAGCGTGGGCGGCGGAGCGGATCGCGGCGGCGTAGACGGCCACGCGGCCAGCGCAGGCACGAACACTTCCGGTGCCGGCGGGCGATAGCTGAGAGATTGGTGCGGCCGCACCGCATTGTAATGCCGCCGCCAACTCTCGATGACGATCTGCGCCTCCCTGAGCGAGTAGAAGATCTCGCCGTCCAGCAACTCGTCCCTGAGCCGGGCGTTGAAGCTCTCGACATAGCCGTTCTCCCAGGGTGAGCCCGGCGCGATATAGGCCGTCTTGGCGCCGACCCCGCCAATCCACTCCTGCAGGGCTTTGGCGACAAACTCGGGCCCGTTGTCAGAACGAATGTGCTCCGGCACGCCGCGCAGGATGAAGAGATCGGACAGCACGTCGATCACATCGATCGCCTTCAGCCGCCGCGCAACGCGGATCGCCAGGCACTCGTGCGTGAACTCGTCGATCACGTTGAGCATCCGGTACTTCCTTCCATTGTGCGTGCGATCTTCGACGAAGTCGTAAGACCACACGTGATTGCGATGTTCCGACCTGAGCCGGATGCACGAGCCATCAGCCAGCCAAAGCCGGCCGCGCTTGGGTTGTTTGGCGGGAACCTTCAGCCCCTCTCGTCTCCAGATCCGCTCGACCCGCTTGTCGTTGACGACCCATCCCGCCGTCGTCCGCAGCAGCTCCGCGATCTTGCGGTACCCGTAGCGGCCGTACTGCCGGGCCAGTTCGACGATATCGGCCGTCAGCCGCTGCTCGTCGTCACGACCGTGGGGCGTTTTACGTTGCGTCGAGCGATGCTGTCCGAGCGCCGCACACGCACGACGCTCGGATACCTGGAGTTCGCGCCGAACGTGCTCGATCACGGCACGCCGGCGCGCGGGGCTTAGAAGTTTCCCTTGGCGGCTTCCTGCAAGATCAGTTTGTCCAACGTCAGATCCGAGATCGCCTTGCGAAGCCGAGAGTTCTCCGTCTCAAGATCCTTCAGGCGCTTCACCTGGTCCGTCTTCAGCCCGCCGTACTCCTGTCGCCAGCGATAGTACGTGACCTCGGTCACGCCAATCGAGCGAACGGCGTCCGCCAGGCTCTGCCCTTGCGAAACCAAAACGTCGACCTGTCGCAGCTTCGCGACGATCTCCTCAGGCTTGTGTCTCTTCTTCGGCATTGCGGTCCTCCTTCATGCCAATTGGCATACCTCAGGTCGGACCACTTCAATGGGGGAGGATCAAAAACCGCTGCATGCGGGGCGTGCAGCCGAGGGCGGCCTGTTGGCTGCCCGACTTGCCGGGTCAGGCTTCACCGGCTCCGACAGCATGCTTTCCGGGCCGGTCGGCTTCGTCAAGGCGATGAGCCACGGTCGCGACATTCGCCCCGAGTTCGGCGATCTGCTGCAGCGGTGGACGATCGAACGAATGACCTTCAAGCAATACTCCGCTTGCGGGCATATATTTGCAGCGATCGATGCTGTTCTCGATCTTGCAGCTGTCGAAGAGCCAACCATCGATACGCTGCAACGCATCGAAATCGCAACCTATGCCAAGGCTCTGGACGTCGCGAGCATCCATCACCCGATAAGCGGGTTCGAGGCAAAGTTCTCCATCCCATTTTGTGTCGCGGCCGCCGTGCTCGGACACGATCTATCGGATCCGGCGAGCTTCGAGCGCCTGTGCAATGAACCTGCAATTCACACGCTGATCGATCGAGTTGAGGTCAGCGCCGATCCGCAAATTTCAAACGCCTTTCCAAGCTTGCGCGGTGCTCGTGCGACGCTGCAGTTCGCGGACGGACGTCAACGGTCCCATTTTGTACCGACACGGAAAGGCGACCCGGACACTCCATTAAGCAGCCGCGAACTCGAGGCGAAGTTCCGCCGCCTGGTTGCCGCCACCGGGCACCGTGGTCAAGAGACGGCGCTTATCGAGTGGGTACGGGGCTTCCCAATCATGCGAGCCTTTCTCCGCACTCCCTGCCTCTCGTTCACCCTCGTTAGCTTTAGTTGACCGAACCCCTCCGGCCTCTTTCTCTTCCCGGCATTCCCGTCGGAGCTGATGACCGCCTACCCCGTCTCCTCCAAGATGAACAAAGCCAGCATCAATCAGAGCGAGGCAATCCTCCCCCTCGAACCCGCGATACAATGAGGCTGTGCCGCCCGCAAAAGACTTCGCTCTGACCCGAAGCGTCAATCAGTACGGCGTTTACATAGCGTCTTTAAATTAACACCAGGGAAGATGAACTTCGGCGCAGCATCCTCCCTGGCCACGACATCAAATCAAAGGCCGACTTGACCCGCCACTCTTTCGCTCTTGATTGCGCTGCCAATAGAGGAGGAGCACCGTAACGAATGCCGTAAGCACCATTGTGGAGAGGATGTCCGGCCGTTTGATGAATGCCAGCCACGCGTTTATGCTAGCCTGAAAGGACGTCCCTCGTCCGGCGACAGCCCCGTTGCCCACGATTACGACCAAGGACACGCTGGCTGTCACCGCAACGGCCATCGCAACCTGCAGTATCCTTTTGAGTAGCCGAGGGATCGACATTTTCTTCCCGGCCACGACCAATACCGTCGTTTCAACCATGGTGGCACCTCCGTGGTGATTCGTTTTTCGATTTATAACAGATCGGCGCTCGAACTCCCACCGCCCCTCTGCGCGCTGGAGATAAAGACCCATCGCCATCGCGGTGACCTTCGAAGAATGGCACAGCGGCCCGGAAACGTTGCTGGCGTTCGTCATGGCGACAACGCCACCGAATCTTTGACCGCCAGCATCACCGACCGAAGGCCTGCCATCCTACCGCGCGAAGCCTGGCCAATATGGCTAGGCGAAACAGACGGGTCACTGGCCGACGTGAAGGCGTTGCTGCAGACGCGCGAGGACGGAGGCAATTGGACGATGGCTCCTCAACATCCATCGGAGACGCTGCGGCCGCCGAAGCCCACTAGGCAAAAGGCGCAGGGAGAACTGTTCTAGATCGGGACAATGTGGGGTGCCTGTCGCGAAGGTGCGATAGGAAGTTCACAGATAGTCTCACCATTGTGAGCCAGCTTGATTGGCACTCCGCGACTACCCGCACTAGTTGAGGGTGGTCACCAACAAACGGAGACAGATCATGAGCAAGACAATCGCACTCGCTGTCGCTGCGCTGCTTTCGCTGGGAGCGCTGAATGCTGCCGTAGCCCTACCTCACCCGGGCGACGACACCAACCTTTACGAGAACAAGAGCACTGGCGGCTAACGAAACATCGGCTATGGAGGGCCGGATGCAAGCATCCGGTCCCTTCGCGTCATGAGCGCGTGAACTGCCTCACTCAATGCCCTGGTAGCGAGAGGCGCGGTGGCGGTGCAGGTGGCGCCGAAGGTCATGACGATAGCGCCACTCGTGCACGCGCACGGTCACACCGGAAAAGTAATGGCCACCACACGCTGGACCGCAGCCATAGGCTGCGTACGCCACGATATCCGTGGCTGTCGTCCCACCATGCCTGCGCTCTGCTCGACCATAGCGTCGCCAGCAGAAGAGCGCCCGTTGAGCCCATAGCCATCAGCAACGCGCACGCAATCACACTTCTCATCTGCCAATCCTCCTCCCGCCATTCGCCACAGACCATGGCCCGAGATTGCCAAGGGCTTGGCCGAGTACGTCGTCAAGCGCGTTGACCAGCTGGCCAAGGATATGAACGAGAGCCAGGAGCCGCAATACTTCCGTGGTCGGGACGCGGAGGACTACGTGCTGGCGAGGTGGTGAGTAAGACGCGACCAAGAGTACCTGGTTGATCATCCAGATGAGACGTTGGCGGGTCGCCAGTGCGATCGCTCCGCGTGGGAGGTCATGCAGGTACCGACTTCGCCGGCCTTGAGGCCCAGCGAACCGACCTCCGCTGAGGAAAGTCCTCTGACAACGCCCGTCTCCCAATCCATGGCTAACGCGTCGGCTTTGGCCATGAGCTTCTTAGTCGCCTCCACGGCCTTGTCGGCGGCTGCAATTGCCACGTTGAAGTATTGGAAGGACGGCGCATCCTTGACCGCAGGGCCGAGCCAACGCACAGCATCGGGCTTCGGTTGGATGAGTGGCGCTGCGACGGTTACCTGGACTACCCAGCCTGCTGGGGGTGCTTTTCGGTCATGCCTGCAACCTACTCCGGCAAGGAGCGTCATAGCGAGTGTTATCGGTGGCCCCGAAAAATTAGAGAAGGAGCGCTCGCCAGCGCGCACAAAGAGTTAGCGAAGACCGACGCCAGGAAGGGGCGCACCACCTTCGCAGCCAGTGAGCTAGGCCTTCCTGAAGGCAATCCCGCCGCAGCGCTTGCATGGCGCGGCACTCGGCTGCGGGGAGAGGTAACCTAGATCGGCCAGCGAAACTCCAGGCCCGCAAACTCACATTTGCGCAAGCCATCTTCCTCAATGATCTTGCAACGAGCCTGTGCTCCTCGGCCGATTGCGTCGTGCAACCGCTCACCGTCTTCTCTCAGAACGGCCACGCAAATTCGGCCCTCGACGCCCGCTGCTTTCAAACCGTTGGCCAAAGCGGCGGCGCCCTGGACAATTCGAACATACGTGGGTCCGGTGCTCACGGGCGACGTTGCAGCTTGTCCCTAAACGATTTCGCGCCCCGAGGGTCGGGCTAGCGCGGCGGCAGACGGCCCGCCAAGGCTGGCCCACCACTCGCCACTACGATAGGCGCCGGTGTAACGTCCGGCCTTTCTGGTCGATTGTCACTTGGAGTACCGCCGAGCGGTTAAGATCGCTCCGTGGGGCTCAGGTGTCGACCGCTCTGCGGGCCTCCACACCCGTCTCTGGTTGGCTTGGCGGCGCGCTGCATCCCTTGTTTCCCTAATTGTCGTTTCGGTGCGGTTCGGGAAGCCACCCGGCGGTTCGGTGGTACTCGATATACGACGGCAGTATTTCCAGAAGCTCGTCGACTTCCGCGTCGCGCTCACCAGCGGGCGAATGCGCCTGGCTCGACGCGACCCACGCCGCGAGCACATGGAGCGCTGCATCGATCATTACAGCCGGCGCTATTGTGTCCCTGCCGAGCGCACCGACCATCCCGCGAATGCCTGCTTGCGCGACTTTCACGATCTCCTCTTCGGGGTCGCCCACTTGCATGGTTCCCTCCACTAACGCGGAACACAACCACCTACCCCATCCCAAAACCGGCGCGTCGACCGGTCAAGGGAGGCTCCGCTCGGCGGCGAAGCGGAGCACCCTTGACGGGCTGCATCGGGCGCCGGTTACAGTCGCGAACACACAGACGCTCGACAACTCAGCGTCACCACGTCAGCTATGCGTTAAAACCCGCTACGGTACAGCAAGCAGTAGCGCTCGACGTTGCCGGGGAACCACGTGGCGTAGTTGCCCCACAACTCGTACTTTGGCAGCTTCACCTCTTTCATGGCGTTGTCGTAGCACTTGCCTTCGTCTGCCGCCGTCTTCACCACGGTCGCCAGGTCATTCATGTACTGCTGCAGGTTCTCGACATCCTGCCTGTTGCCAAGTCGGCCGCCGGGCCCGGGGTGGCCGGGGATGAGCTTCTCCCAGTCCATAGCGAGCACACGCTTCAGCGACGTCTCCCACTCATCGAGCCAGCTGTCCGGCATGCTGCGCCAGAACACGGCTTGCACCGGGATGAAGTCGACTGCGAAGATCACTTTCTCCTTCGGCAGGCGCATGACGAGCGAATTGTCCGAATGGTTGCGTCCCACGTAGTGCAACTCGAGCGTGGTGCCGCCGAGCGTGATCGTGTGCTGATTGTCAACCACCTCATCGGGCATCACGATGTTGGGCGGCTGCAGTCGTTCCAGTTGGGTCTTGGCATTCTTGTGGGCGATGAAACGAGCGCCAAGATCCTTGAATGGTTTGCCGCCCGTAATGTGGTCGTAGTGGTTGTGGCTATAGATCACGTATTTGATCGGCTGGGCCGTTACCTTCTTGATCTCATCGATGTAGGTCGAAACGGCCTGCGGTCGACCAAGGCCGATTGGATCGGTAGCGATGACGCCATCATTGGTCACGACGAACATCGACTGGTGGCCCTGGTAGCGAAAGACGTAGACGTTGTCGGTCCCCTCGACCTGCGTGGTTGCGAACGTCGGTGATGTGGGCGTCGTGGATTGTGTCTGCGCCACGGCAGCCGTGACCGTTAGCAGCGCGCTGGTTACCGCAGAGGCAACGAGCAAGTTTGAAAGGCGCATTTTCCGATCCTCCCTCATGGCTCAACGGCGGACACAGAGTCGAGGCTCCCCGCGTGCTCCATGTCACAATACATCCTGGGACGGTCGACGCATGAGGCCAAATCACGAAACGTAGAGCGTCCGGACTTTGAACGCGTGAAAGCGAGCCGCCCGCGATCGACGCTGGACATGGCTTCAATTCTTGGTCCCGAACTCGGCCATACGCGAGGGCAGCGCATTGATCAGTTGCGTACGCTGACGCATCAATTGATCGCGCACCCGATGCTGCATCAGCCGCCCTTGTTGCACAATCGTCTTGACCGTGATGAACCGCATGGTCGGTCGCCGCACCGCCTCGCAGATCGTTTCCGCATCGGTTGCATCGTTCTTGTTGCGCTTCATAGCAACCCGCAAGGCGACACCAGGCACACCGACCAACTCCCAGAGCCTACGGGAGGTAGGCGGGAGTGTTGTCTCGCTCGAGCTAGGGCGGGCCGTGTCGATCCTGAAGCAGGTATGGCGCGTCTGCCGTGATCGTCAAAATTCGGTTGAGGCCGGAGCAGGGGTTTCGTTGGCGAGGTGGGCGAGGGCGGCAAGGTTCGCAAGCCGCAGGCCATGGGGCGGGTACCGCTCGATCAACCCGGCCTTCTCAAGCTCAACGAGGGCTTGTCCAAGCGCATCAATATCAAGCGCAACGCAATCCGTGACGGTGGCGGACTTCACCGCATTCGGGATAAGACAGGGATCGCGGCCTTCATATTTGTTGACCTGCGACAGGGCAAGGAAAGAAGGCGGCGAGGCGGCTGGCGGGCCTCCAATAGAGACCGATAACCTGATTGCGCCGGAACTCAAACTCGCGCCGAACCGCTGCATCATAGCGGCGGAGCGCTCGCGCGTCATTGGCCAGAAGGTCACCCAAGGCATTGAGCGGCAGGCATCTGACGCGGGTCTCCCCCAAGGTCTGCGCGCAATGAATGTGCTCAGGGAGAAAGCCAAAGCCCACGGTATCGCCGACAAAAGCGAACTCGATAACTTCGTGAGTGCCACCGGTCCGCATCTGATAGAGAACGACGCTCCCCGCCTCAATGAGATAGAGATGGGTCTTGCGCTGGCCGGGACGGAATAGAAGCTCGTCTCGCAAGATGCGTACGACGGGCGCGTCAATGACGAGAGATGGGCGCTTCTTGTCACCAGACGCAGATTTTGATGCTGCAACGGACACGCTCATGGCAGCTCCAGAGCACGATTGCTAGCCACGCTTATGGCGCCCAGAAAGCCAAATGGTTCCGCTGGAACGATTTTGTAGGCCATGCCGACCTTTTCGCACGCGAGTCCTTACTGGTCCGTGCATGCCGGGTTCAATGAATTGTGACGCCGACCGCGATAGCGATACCCTGTGACAGGAGCATCCTGAGTCCGGCGACTTCCTTGATCAACGCTTCCAGACATTGGTGTCGCAGGAGGCTCTTTGTGTGATGTGGCAATCGCCTGCCGAAGGCGCCGTGAGACGATGGCAGGCGGAAAGCCAAAGGCAACGGCCGCGGCTATGCCCACGGGGAAGGCTATTCGGCTGCACCAACGGGTCGCATCACATCATCAGCGCTTACGGTCGCGACGCTGTTTGTTGTCAGCGGCTCCTACCGGCGGCCTGCCACTGCTAACGGAAGCGCTCTACGGCGAGCCAATTCAGCCTCCGCTTTCTTCGCCCAATTCTCGCACAAGCTCTCCAGGCGTTGAAGCGCTCGCTCATCCAGGGTTTGCAGATCGGACGGATTGCGATCGTTCAATTGCTTCAACACATCATGCATTTATGTCCTCCGGGTGATCCGCGCGGAGTTGCACCCGAAAGCAAGCCGAAGTCAATTCACAAGCGGAGCGTAGGCTTTGCGCGGACTGAGCTTGGCCCAAGCGCGATCTAAGCCGAACTGGAACCTCCTGGGTTTTGCGTCGGCTTGTTTACTTCGATCTTGCGTCCTTGCTTCTGTTCAATCGCCTCAGGCGATTTCGGCAGCCTGATGGTAAGAACGCCATCTCTGAACTGAGCCGAAACCTCATCCGGCTCGATGCGGTAGGGAACCGTAAACGTCCGCTGGAAGGCGCCATAGGACCGCTCCTTGCGGTGAACCGTGCGCCCTCCCATTTCCTTCTTCTCATCGTGCTCGGAGCGCTTCTCACCCTTGATTGTGAGCTGGTCGCCCACAAGCGACACCTCGATATCGCTCTCTTTGACGCCCGGCAGCTCCGCTGTAAGCGTCACAGCCTTTTCGTTCTCGGCGACATCCATGCGCGGCGCCAGCACGCCCCCCATGGTGCGACCGAACCAATCCTCGAACAACGAATCCACTTGGCTCTTGAACCGACCAAAGTGCTCGACGTCGCGATTGCGGTCGCCCCAGGCAGGCAACCATGATTTGTTTGCCATGATAGACCTCCTATCTGTAGACAGCGGCCCAATCTCCTTGCGCTTAAGGGCTCGACGCCCTCCCGGAAGCCGAGACCAACCTTCGCGATCTCGACCGCAAAGAGCCCTCTGGGTGCTGACCGCAAGCGGCACCCTCGTTCAACGAGCGCTTGAAGGCTCAAACCATCTTGGCAAGAACCTTCTTCATCTCGTCGAAGGAGAACGCGCGCAACGTCTCCGAGCGCACGTTGCCGCGCGAGGCGACGCTGAGCGAGAGCGCCGTGGCGGTCTCGTCGTCAGGGGCTTCGCAAATCGCAACGACATCGTGCGCCCCAAGCGTCCAGTAAATGTCTTTAATGGTCGCACCGGCCTTGGTGGCCATTTGCTTGAAGGCGTCGGCGCGTTCAATTGTTTGCTTGACGTTTTTGATGCCCTGATCGCTAAAACTGGCGAGGACGACAAATGTGGCCATAGGAACCTCCAAGAGGTTGGCCCCCCAAGCCGATGAAATTACATTAGTCCCGATTTGTGCAGCGGTACAGGAAGTTAGTCGAGGGTGCCCTGCAACGAGCGGCAGAACGCGTTCGCCGCGACGGTCCGGGAGACGGCCGCTTCTGCCCGTAGCGACGCTAAGTAATTTTCGGGCGACGCCCCAAATCCTTGCCCGGAAGCAACTCCAGTTGCATTAGGGAACCTCGGCCGTTGGGACGGCGAGACACGGCGCATCGCCGTGAATTCCTGGCTGCTCGACGATTTTGACGCGGCTCAGTCACCGTCATTGACGGCAAAAACCCCTGGTAAACGCAACGCGGTAAAAGCCGGAGAATCGGGGGCCGACGCGGACCTGTCTGAAAATGTTCGGCTTCTGCTGCATCGGCTGGACCGACTGGACACGCGTGTAAAGGCAGGAAGGCGCACGACAAGCCTGAGCCGGCAGCGCTCGCATGCTGGAACCGCGGCGTGCAGGGCCGCGTTTATGTGCGGTGAAGGCAACGCTTCCGATAGGAGTTGAGGATGCTTGATCGCGCGACGCTCTGCACCCGGCTGCGCGACGCAAAACATCGAGTACAGCGCGCTGCTGAAGAGCGAGTTGACGGGCGCAGCCCGCCGTGAATTGGCTTCGGCGAATTCATCCGGTCGACGGCGGCCAAGCTGTTGTCGGGCACGCTCGTAGGCTCACTGCAGCAGCTTCACGGAGGCAAGCCCAGCCAACGCGCAGCGGCCGTTATATGCGGTGATGACCGCCTCGCGGAATGACGCTTGATGAAGCCGTTGCTTGGCCGCGCGCAGGGCGTAATGCCGCTCCAGTGCATTCTCGGGCGGTGCCAGCACCTCTTGATCGGGCACGCCGAGCGCGACGCGCGCCTTGTCAATCCGGCCGCGCATTCACGCCAAACACCAAAACACCTCGATCCGGCGAATGGATCGGGTTAGGGAACCTCTGAACATCCCGTCGATCATGGCACACTGACGCCATTGATTCGAGGGGGGTGCCATGGACCAGCTGAGCTTCGCGTCGCTCGACTTTGCGGCGAAGAAGAAGCGCACGAAGCGCGATGTGTTCCTTGCCGAGATGGCAACCGTGGTGCCGTGGGCGGCGCTCGAAGGCGTGATCGAGCCGCACTATCCCAAGACGGGCCGCAAGGGCGGTCGGCGGCCGTTCCCGCTGGCTGTCGATGCTGCGCATCTACTGCCTGCAGCAGTGGTACATGTGTGGACGACGCCCACGTTGCAAGAGAAATCTGACGTTCAGCTAGCGGTCGGGTGCAAGTCATGTGTCCGGCCTGTTCATGCGGTGCTGTCACCGCTGGCCCTGATGTAGTTCGCTGATCGAGATCCCAATCAATCTGGCGGGCTGCTTGCCCATGTACCACTGCGGGATTTCCCGATCGACAGATCGACCACTTCGCATCACGCCATCATCACCCTCGCAATTGGAACGCGCCTGCCGACGCGAATTCTACTTCTTTATCGCCAAGCCTCTTAAACGGGTACCGCAAGCGCCGGCGCGCGATAGGTTTCGCCCCTAGCCAACACCGCCCAGGCGATGCGTGCCATCTTGTTGGCCAGCGCCACCGCTACCACCTTGGCTGGCCTGCGCGCCAGTAGCTGAATGAGCCAGGGATGCTTGTCGGGGCGAGCGCGTACGCGCCTTATGACTGCAGTTGCGCCGACGACAAGCAGCCGACGCAGGTAGCGATTGCCCTGCTTGGAGATCGCGCCCAACCGCTCCTTGCCACCACTCGAGTTCTGTCTTGGCACCAATCCGATCCACGCCGCGAAATCGCGTCCCGATCTGAAGACTGTGGGATCAGGCACCATGGCAGCAATCGCCGTCGCACCGATCACACCAATGCCTGGTATCGTCTGTAGACGCCGACTCGTGTCGTTCGATCGATGCTCAGCAAGGATGAGTTGTTCGATGTCGCTGATCTGCAGGCCAAGCGCATCCAATTGGCCGAGCAGGCCGTGCAAAGCCTTGCGCGCCATGCCTGGAATGGAAACCTCGCTCCTCATGATGGCGATCAAGGTCGTAAGCCCGTCGCGCCCTTGCGCGGCGATCAGGCCGAACTCGGCCAGATGCGCTCGCATTGCATTGATCAGCTGCGTGCGCTGACGCACCAGCAAATCGCGCGTTCGATGCAGCATCAATATGGCTTGCTGCTCGGTAGTCTTGACGGGAACAAACCGCATGCTCGGCCGGCTCACCGCTTCGCAGATAGCGGCCGCATCGGCGGCATCGTTCTTGTTGCGCTTGACGTAGGCCTTCACGTAGCCAGCCGGCATCAGACGAACATCGTGTCCAAGCGCCTTGAGCTCGCGTGCCCAGTGATGGGATGTGGCACAGGCCTCCATTCCGACGAGGCAAGGTGGCAACTTCGCGAACAGCGGTAGAACCTGCGAGCGCCGCAGTTTCTTGGCGATGACTACCTTGCCGCCAGCGTCGACACCGTGCACCTGGAACACATTCTTGGCGAGATCGATCCCGATCGTGCTGACTTGCATATGGACGGCCCCTCATGTGATTCGTCGGATGACGATCATCCCACGGCACTCGACGCCGAAGTGGGCGTCGTCCACCCCATCAACCTCTCAGATCCCGGGGCCGAGGAAGCGCTCTACGACATCCAGTCGATGCGCACGTTCTGCGGCCTGGAGCTCGGGCGCGACGCAATTCCCGACGAGACGACGATCCTCAATTTCCGCCATCTGCTCGAGCGCCACGCTCTGACGAAGGCGATCTTCGCGGCCGTGGCCGAACACCTCGAGGCGAAGGGCGAGATGCTGCGCGGCGGCACGATCGTGGATGCGACGCTGATCGCGGCCTCGCCGTCGACGAAGAACAAGCAGCAGCAAGCGCGATCCCGAGATGTCGTCGTCGAAGAAGGGAAACCAGTGGTATTTCGGCATGAAGGCGCACGTCGGCGTCGATGCGAAGAGCGGCCTCGTGCACACGGCTGGCGTGACGACGGGCAAGGTCCACGACGCCAAGGTGATGCCCAACCTGATCCGCGAGGACGACCGGCCGTGTACGGCGACAAGGGCTACGCGAGCGATGAGAGGAAGCGCGCGGCCGAGAGGGCCGGTGTCTGTGGGCCGTGAAGGAAAAGGCGAAGCCGGGCCGTAAACTCACGAAGCGTCAGCGTGCTCGCAATCGCCGTTTCGGCAGGGTGCGCGCCAAGGTCGAGCACGTCTTCCGCGTCGTCAAATGCCAGTTCGGCTATCGCAAGGTGCGCTATCGCGGCATCGACAAGAACGGCGCGCAGCTGTTCGCGCTGCTTCGCGCTCGCCAACCTGTACCTCGCTCGCAGCCGACTTGCGTCCGCATGAAGGGAAGATAGGGTCGTCTGGCCCGTTCCAGCGGCGCGAGCGGCCCAAGCGCGGCAGTTCCAGGAAAAACGCCGACGAGCTTAAATGCCTCAGAACGACGGCCATGCTGCTCAGAGGTTCCTTAGCGTGAGTACCTCTCGGCGGCATCGCGGTGCGTGACGAAGCTTGCGGCCGGGTAGCCGTGAGCGAAATATTTCTGACCCGACGTTTACGGTCGTCTGAGCGAACGGGCGCGATTGATCAGTTATCACGTGAGCACAGTGCTACCCACAACAAGAAATCGCATGTCTCTGAGGCCCAGGGCGGTCAAGCCCTACGGCTTCAACGCCGGCCCGGATCGCGCGATCATGCGCGGATGCCGCCTACACTGGAACAGATGCGCAAGTCAGCACCTTGGCTCTGGGTGAACTGCGCGAACTGGCAGTGCCGTCACAAGGCTCTGATGGCGCTGACACCGCTGATTATCCGCTGGGGTCCCGATGCATCGTCTGACGTGCTACGCGCATCAGCACGCTGCAGCGTGTGCGGGCGGAAGGGTGGAACGCTTCAGCACCCCAGTTGGATGGGGTCCGATGTGGGCTGGGCGATATTTCCCGTGGAGCAAGAACGCCGCCTGCTATGAAGCAGTGAGCGACGCGGTTGAGAGCTAGGCGCGCTGGTTACGCGCTGCGATGCCGCTTCACCTTGATCGAGCCCTCGCGCTTGCGGGCCTGTGCCCCGGCCCGGGAGGGTACCGGTGCGGTCAAGGGGAGGATAAGCGCAGTGGATAGATGCTCCTGCAAATGTAGTTAACCCAACTACTCGAGGCGCGCGCCGGCGTCGTCGTTTCGGGAATTTAGTCCGCCACTTCGCTTTAGCGCATCTGGCCAGCCACAACCGGGTCTCTCCGCCGCGACCTGGATGGTCAGGTACGCTGCGTCAAGATTCGGCCTTTGTTGGCGGACCATGGTTCTTTCTCGGGGAAAATTGAGGGACCATGACGCCGATCGACCCAATCATCCTGTATGTGATCGCGCACATTGGGATGCCGTTCCCAATTCAAAAAACGATCACGATGCAGTTTCGGGACAAACAAACCTGCGAAGAAACGTATCGCCAAACAATGCATCTAATCGCGCAAACGAATGTGGTTGTTCGAATCGAAAAGCAACGCTGCCTGACCAAGAAAGAGTTTGATCGGCTCAAGTTTGAATAAGCGGGCGCGTTCGTCTATCGGTGAGGACAAGGTGGACTTGAGTGTGACGGCTGCTGATGGGGGACCATCTTCGCCTCTTGGGACGCGCGGGAGGGATCGGCCGTTCTGGCTTTAAATCTGGTGGGGTCTCGCTGTCTCCGTGGCCAAGAGCTTGATCGCCTGGCTATTCTCCCTGAACCTACTTGGCTCGTGGCGGCTATCCGGGATGGAGCAGGCAACCGTGGGGGGCTCAAGAGGATGAACACAGTCCCGACATTCGTACTGAGCTGGGCAGGCATAATTGTTGGCTTGTTTGCCGTGATCGTTCTGTGGGTACAGCTCACCCGGTCGGATGACGACTGGAAAGGGTGGGATGACCCGAGCGTTCCCTACAAGGCACCGCGTTGGGGAGTCCAGCCGCGACCCCTGCTAAAGCTCATAGTCGTTTTCGCAGCGATCCTCCTTCTGCCCGACTGGATGAAGAACGACGCTACAAGCGTCGTAAGCGTCTGGCTGAAATAAGCGTCGCTCCTGTTGGCGGCCAGTTTTGCGGCACCTGCCGCGCACCAGTCCCTCGCTTCATTGCTCCGTGCAATCCCGTCCCCACCGAGGCGCCGCCCGCCGGCTTGCTCTGGCTGCACGAGCCGAAACTCGACGGTTACCGGCTGCAGATCATCAAGGAAGGCCGCAATGTGAGGCTCTACAGCCGCCGCGGCAATGATTGGACCCGGCGGCTCATTACAATCGCAGACGCCCTGAAGGGGATTGCCTGTCGTTCTGCAATCATCGATGGCGAGCTCGTGCTGCCAGACGCAGAAGGGCGACGCGACTTTGCCGGCTTGCACCGCGGCTGGCGATCCGCCGGTGCGCGGCTCGCGGTGTTCGCCTTCGATCTGCTCCACCGAGACGGCAAGGATCTGCGGGAACTGCCACACATGGAACGCCGGCGACGACTAACGAGGTTGCTCGCCAGATCGGATGTGCCGTGCCTGTACCTGGTCGAGGCTTTCGAGGATGGCGACGCCTTGTTGCGACAGTGCGAGGCGTTGGTACGGCGAGACCGAGATGGAGGCGCTGCAGGAGGCCTACAAGCAGTTCGACGTTAAGACCGAAGCGGAACGCAGGCGGATTTACCTGCGCAGCCAGTGAGCCCGAAGCCCCGGCCGCCAACGCGGTGCGGGGCTTGTTGCTGTCAAATGGGCTGCGTGGTGCCGATCATCCGTAAAATGCTGCTCCCGAGTTTAAGACCCGGTAATCGGCACCCACTTAAAATGTGGGTGGCTCGGTACAAACGACGAGTCTCTCCGTTGCTCCGGCGGCCCCGCGGAACGACAACTCTGCGGGGCCGATACTTTTGGGCGGGCTGGCAACTAGGCCAGGGGTCATAGGAGCGTCGGCCATTCAGATACACTCGCAAGTAGGCACCCCAACGAGGCCTGGGGTCGGCATGACAAAAATCCTCATTGCCGACGATCACGAGGTGGTTAGGGCGGGGCTGCGCGCGTTGCTGAGCGAGCAACCGAATTGGCAAGTCGTTGCCGAAGCGGCAGATGGCCAAGCGGCCGTTGCCCAGACGCTCCAAACCGCACCCCACGTCGCCATCGTCGACTACTCACTGCCCCTCCTCAACGGCGTGGAGGTGACACGGCAGATCCGCCAGCGCAGCCCGGACACCGAGGTGATCATTTTCACCATGCACGATAGCAACGACCTGATCCGTGATCTGCTGCGGGCGGGTGCCTTGGGCTATGTGCTGAAATCCGAGGCCCACCGCCTGCTTTTGGCGGCCGTCGAGATGGTCGCGAAGCACAAGCCGTTCTTCACGGGCATGGTCTCCGAGACGCTGCGGCAATCATTCCTGACCAAGGGCAACGACGGCCCACTGAGCGCACGCGAGCGCTCCGTGCTGCAGCTGATAGCTGTGGGCCAAGCCAACAAGAGGGCCGCATCCATCCTCAATCTCAGCGTCAAGACGGTCGAGAGTCACCGGGCGGCCATCCATCGCAAGTTGAATATCAGTTCGACGGCCGGCCTGGTCCGGTACGCCATCCGCAACAAAATGATCGAAGCGTAATTGCTGATTGACGCGTAGGGTACTGCCATCTCGGCAGAAGTGACGAGTTCCTCTCGCTATCATGACTTCTTCTTGGCCGGCTTCTTGGTGTTGCCGCGACCATCGTACTTTGGCAGTCGGGCAGAGACGGATAGGTTTTTGCCTTTTCGCTTGGCCATGAGTTTAGTCCTCTCTGTTTTCTTCGGTCGTTTTGGGCGGCGTGTGCATCAGCGACGGCGCCCCGGGAACCGCAACGCTGCCCCCGGCCGCTCACGCGGTGCGGGGGCCTTTTTGTTTGCAAACAGCGCGACCGTTCCGATCGTTTACCGTTCGTTAGGGAGGCGGGTAGACCCAAATTGCCGCGCTCACGGTGCCTGCACATCGGCACCGTTGACACTCCGGAACCTCATTCCAGGTTCGCGGTTCTGCGTAGAACTCGGCAATCTGAAGGATCAAGGCTATGGTTCCCGTTCGCGACTGGGGAGATGCTGTCTTACTTTCGATCAGCCAGGCCATGGCGTTGTTCCTGGCGGCGATTCCAAAGATCATCGGCTTTGTGATCATCCTGGCCATAGGGTGGATGGTTGCGTCCCTGGTGGCCAAAGGCGCCGCTGCTCTACTTCGGACGGTCCGGTTCAACGATATGGCCCAAAAATCTGGGTTCGCCGGCTTCGTCAGAAATACCGGCGTACAGACGGACTCAGCGGGTTTTATCGCCGACATTGCCAAGTGGTTTGTCCGTCTCATTGCCCTGGTAGTGGCGTTCGATGCGTTAGGCCTGCCCGCCGTCTCGGATGTTCTTCGCCAATTGCTGCTTTGGCTTCCTAACCTGGCGGTGGCCATCGTCGTGCTCATCATTGGCGGTCTCGCCGCCAACACGCTGGCCGGTCTCGTGCGCGGCGCCACGGCCGAAGCCGATCTTGGCAATCCCGACCTGCTGGCGAACATCGCGCGTGTGGCCGTGTGGGCGTTTGCCATCGTCGTGGCCGTCAACCAGATCGGCATCGCCCGCGAGCTTGTGAATACACTCTTCATGGCGACGGTCGGAGCCGCCGCCCTTGCACTGGGCCTTGCTTTTGGCATAGGCGGCAAGGACACGGCCGCCGAGATCGTGCGCAGGTGGCATGAACGCTCACGTGGCGCAGCACCCAAAATCGAAGACGTTGCCGAGCGCGCCAGCCGCGATGTTAAATCCGGTCCGCAGCGCCACTAACAGGCACGCAGCCTGCGCTGCCGTTTGGCTTATCCTCCGAGCGGTCCGGAGCCGATAGGTGCGGTCCGATGGTTGCGCGTTAGCCGCGCGAGGCTTTAGCCCAAGGACCAGTGCGCTGTACAAAGCGCGCGTCCGCGATGCTGGCCGCAATATCGAAACCCCATGTGGAAAAGACAGGAAGGTCACGGTCCTCGGGCTGCTGAGGACGTACGGGAATGAACCCCAGTTGTACGTTGCTGTTTTGCCAACCATGCGCGCCTCGGAAGAGCCAAGGCTGTATTCCGTCAGCATCGAGAGCCCTATACCCGAGAATCGAGCCTCCGGTTTCCGTTATTGCTTTCAGATGGACATGGCCTTGAGTGACACATGGCGCAAGCGCAATGGATTCGGGCGTCGGCGGTTCTGCGGAATGCCAGTCCAGAACGGCGGCCAAGAACGATACACGTGCACCCATCATTTCTCTGGGCATAAGTTGGACAACGCGCCCGCAGCCGAATGAACCGTCTGATAGTGGCAAAGCCCAAAATTGACCCGGCACCAACGAGGACGTTGATTTCGGGACGAAAGGATACTGCGCTTGTGTGTGCATATCTCACACGTATTAAACGTGGTCTGATTGAAGTCGGCTACGTGCAGGAATCCATCCAAGCCCCCGGCCGCTCACGCGGTGCGGGGGCTTTTTTGTTTGAGCAACGCCGAGCCCCCCTATGTTTTGCTACGGCCCTGCGGAACCGCAACGCTGCGGGGCCAATTCATTTGGGCTGGCGCACCGGCCTCCCCCTCGGGAACAGCACCCGCGATGATCTCTTCGGCATAGGCTAGGAATTTAAGCCGGTCCGGGTGTCCGAGGGGTAGCTCATTTACTAAGTTGAGCAAGCGGTCGACCTGCTCCAGCCGTGCCATCTTGGTGTCCATTTGCTGGCTCTCGGCGATCGTTCTTGCGCGTCCCGTTGATCGCGATCACGCGTTCCGTCCATCGGGATCGGATTCGCCGTTCATCAGTCAAGCTCGCCAGACTAAAACCGAACGCATTCACGCGCCTCGTTGATTGCGCGCCACTGGTTGGATGTTCGAAGGGTGTGGGCTTCTGCAACTCGAAACGCAGTGCAGGCCGGTAAATTTGAGCGCTGGCTGGCGCGGATTCTGCCGGACTCCATCCCTCATCTTAAATCGCCGGCCCGGTTTGTCGGGGATGTAGGCTTTCCCGTACCCAGCGGCATTGATGCTTGTTCAGTCGCCGCGAAGGATCGTCACCAAGGTGATAACCATCGCTCCGACGCCTGCGAATGCTGCCGCGCCAAAGCACCCAGCAGCGGCCCATCTCCCGATTTGAGTGGATCTGAATGCGATACCCATCGAATTTAACCTCGTGCACCCACACAGGATGAGCCGGCGGCTCATTCTTCAGCGTCGGGATGCATGGCTCGATGAACTTGCGTTGCCCGGATACAGAGAACTACTGACGGTTACGCTCCACTCCCAACTCCACCCTCAGCTCCACCCAGAAAATCCATACGACGACCGTTTGCTGCCGCCGCTGCCACCGCCTGCCGGCAATATCGAGGTCGGCGTGCATAGAAGGAATGCCACGTAGCTAATGGCCGTCGCGTCGATCCTCCCCTGCACCTCTGCCTGCTTTGGCAGGTGCGGCCAATCTGCGATCACGCTCATCACGCCGTCGGCCCGAACACCGACAAGGATATGCGTTTTGTAACTAAGCTCGCCGCTCATCGCGCAGCCCGCTCATCACTCGCAAGTAGTGCTCGGCATGCTGGTAACAATTTTCCATCTCGATCAGGTCTCCTCCCTGCTGCGCTTCGCGGGCCCGCGCCAGATATCGTTCGTAATGCTGCCTTGCATTACCGCCATTGTTCTACGGCCGACGTAACGCCTGCGACCACTGCGGACGTTGCCCCGTCTAAAGCTTGGCTTCATACCTTGCTCTTTGGTTAAGGCGCGCTCTATCCCTCTCGAAATCAGCGACCCGTCGCTGCAATAACGCTGCGGTGCGGTCGTATGGAAAGAGAGGGGTGGGCGCTAGCCCTGTCGGGAATTGACGGGACCGGCGCCCCGCATAACGCGCATTAGTTACGTAGGATTTCTGCATGAGTTCACAAGAGGGGGCGCGCATTGCCTCGCAAACACGCGCCCGCGGCCTTCTACCGCCGGACCGGGTCCGTATTCGTCGGACAAAGTACAGGTATTGTTCGCCGTGTTTAGCCTCACACGGCCGGCCATAGCTTTGGTGTACACCCACACGGCACAACTGGTCGCGGTTTGCTTTGAGACAAGCAGGCCGCCGGTAGGACGCTATAGGTCGTCCCCGGCGTCCCGAGTGGCGCGGCATCATCGCGATCGGCCGCTCAAACGTCCGATCTTTGGGGAAGAGCGGACCCAACGGCCGGCGGATTACCAGCGTTAGACGCATGATTGAGCGCGACGCCAACAGCATTGACCATTGTTTAAGGGGTCTCGTAGTAACAGCGAATCGTTTTCCCCACATCGAAAGGCTCTGAAAGTGGCACGACAGCTTGCAATGCGTACCGTCGTTGACTGGTTCGGCAATCTTTCCTTTGATCAGCAAAAGAATGCGCTGACACAGATTCAGAATGCGCATGAGCAAGCACGCTCAGAAAAGCGGGCAGAACTTGAGAAGCAGCTCGCGGCCCTTGGCTACGGCGTTGCGAAAAAGCGGAGTCGTTCTCGAGCGAACGGAAATGGTAGTGCCAACGGCGGAACGTTGAGGAAACTTCGCAAGAGCAAAGTGAAGGCCAAGTACCGCGACCCCAAGACAAACGAGACGTGGTCGGGCCGTGGTCGGATGGCGACCTGGCTCAAGAGCAAGCATGATGCTGGCGAGAAAATTGAAAAGTACTTGGTCTGATTCAGGGGCCATGAATCTTGGAATGCAACGCCCCAGGCCTAAAGCCGGTCCGCTTTGTTAATCGTTGCGTCGGCCGAGAACGTCGGCTCGAGCGTGATCGGTCGCAGCTACCGATTGCCTAGGTTGTTGGAAGCGCTAACGACGCATGGGCGCCAGGTCCGCCAGCGTGATGGCGCCCCAACCGGCCCGCGAGATGGTGATGGACCGCCTGATCAAGCAGGAGGGCGCCAAGCCGGTTGACTCCACGCCGGGCAAGGAAGGCGCCATGCTCCGACGAGTAGAATGCAGAGGCCGACCCGGACCGAACGTCGACCTGCCATTGCGGCTTCACTCACTGAGGCAATGAGCGGCAATGTGCGTTGCGCCTGCGACCCGCTTAGCCGGTGGACGATTGTCCGGCTCGCTTCTGTGCAACATTGATCCCGAGGCACGGCGTGTCCCGGGGCTTGAGCATGCATGGGTCGTAAACGCCGAATTGATGGATACTGTCAAAGGCGTTCGTATCCCGTGCCGCGTTCGTGGGGGCTGCAACGCTTGCGAGAATCGACAGGGCGATCAAGGCGGATAAGTTGGTCTTCATGACGGGACTCCCTTGCCTGGGCGGTACGGACAACACCATTGGCGCTGTTCGTCAGCCACCTAGGGCTACTCGCACCATGCGACCGTGCGGGATAGTGGTCGTTGGCATTTGCCAATGCTGTTGCTGTGATGGGATGCTGCTGCCGGAGAAGGCTGAGGCTGCGCTATTCAGGAGATGGCTGCCGCGACCATGGTGTTCCGCCCCGCTCCGGAGGCCCGCCGGTTCGTCGAGCTCTGGAAGCAGGCGTCAGAGCGCGCGCCCTATGGCGAGATCGACCAGTCGTCGCAGCTGGTGGCGATGGCGGAATCAATTGGCACGACTTTCATGTCCCTGCCCCTGATCTACTGTGTGAACCCCGATGAGAAGGGCAAGGTGCCCGGCAACGGTCATCCAGCATGACTCAGCGGCCGTGAACTTCCCCAAGATGTCTGGGTGGAGACTCTACGTCCGTCGGACGCTGCGAGCACGGCGACTTACTTCGGCGGACTCTCATGCTCCGAAGGAAAAACGCCCAGCCCACATCAGTGCCTATCCAGCCGCCGATTTGGGGGACATGCGCACCTCAGCGCTCATTCCCTTGTCGATCGGCATTCAATCCTGACCCACCATCGGCTCGAAACAGCGCCAAGCCTTCCGGCGCTACGCTGCGCTGCGCGCCTCCAGCCTTGGCGCTGCGTCGTCACAACCTAGAGGGTGGTCAACTCTTCGACGCCGATTGGAGTGCACCCCCAGAAGTGGGCAGGTCAGGCCGCTGATTTGACCATCTGCCGGGCATGCTCCTGTTCGAACCTGACGGGGCTCCGATACCCAAGTGCGGAATGGAGCCGCTTGCTGTTGTAGACCTTGTCGATGAAGCGCGGCAATGACGCCGCCACGTCATCGAAGGTCTCGTAGGCCATCAGATAGACCTCCTCGACCTTGAGCGTCTTCATGAAGCTCTCGGCCTTAGCGTTGTCGTAAGGGTTGCCGCGCCGGCCCATCGAGCCCCTGATGCCATGTTGCTCGAGTTCGGCGCGGTAGTCCTCGGCAGCATATTGCGAGCCGCGATCGGAATGATGGATGCAGCCCTCGGGCGGTTGCCGGCTCTCGATGGCTGCCCTGAGCGCCGCCAGCGCCAGGCGGGCGTCGACGCGGCGACTGATTGCGTACCCAACCACGCGCCGCGACCAAGCATCGAGAATGGCCGCCAGATAGACGAAGCCGGCCGCGATGGCGATGTAGGTGATGTCCGCGACCCAGAGCTGATTGGGACCGGTCGGCACTACGTCCTTGGCAAGGTTCGGGAAGATCGGTCCATCGTGGTCGCTGTCGGTGGTGGCCACAAAACGTCGGCGCGGACGCACGGTTAGCCCGTGCTCCCGCATCAGGCGCATGACCTTCTTGTGGTTCACAAGGATGCCCTCAGCATGCAGCTGCGCCGTCACTCGCCGATAGCCGTAGCAGGGCCACTCGGCGCAGATCTCCTTGATAAGTTCGATGAGCCGCGCCTCCTCGATCGGCTGGCCTGCAGGCTCGTCATAGTAGGTCGACCGCGAGAGCCCCATCAGCCGGCATCCTTCTGCGACCGAGAGGCCACGGGGCCGGTGATGACGGGCATAGTCTCGCTTCTCGTCCGAGGTGCGTCGCGCGAAGCCCCCTTTAGGAACTCGTTCTCGAGCACGAGCTTGCCGACAAGCCGCTCCAGCGCAGCGATGCGTGCCTCCTGCGTCTGCACGAGCTCGGCGGCAATGACGTCGTTGTCGAACGAGCCGGCCTCATATTTGGCCACCCAGATACGCACCAGGTTGCGGTTGATCTCATGGCGCTTGGCGAGACCGTGCAGGGTCTCGCCGGCTAGATACTCCTGCGCCACCTGGCGCTTGAACTCGACAGGATAGCTGCGGTGCTTGCGCATGGGCTTTCTCCTCGAACCCACAGGGGTGCACTCCAGATCCTGGTCAACCCTTCGGCGCCGTTTGACAGTTCACCCGCACGCGTTGCGGCACTCGTGCGGCTACTATCTCGCCGACAAGGGCACCGATCTGCGCACCATGCAGGATTACCTCGGCCATCGTGATCCGCGCCACACCGTGCACTACACGCGCGTTGCCGGCCGGCGCTTCGAGGGACTGTGGAAATAGACGGGAGGCGGTATCAGGCTCCCACGCTGCACCGACTCACAGGAACCCTCCGTCAGTGCCCGCTCGGAGTTGAGGCCTGGCTTGCTCATGATCGAGTGCGCGGCGGCGACCTCCCGGGGCTCATCGTGAACTTAACTCCCGATCTTGAGTGCGTTGTCCCAATGCCGAAGGCATCTGCGAAATGCCGGTGTGCGGGCCAATCGGCCACTTCCTAAGGTGACCGCGATCCCGGGAGGTTCCGCTCGCATTCCGGAAACTCCTGGGCACGCGAATTTCGAACCGCCCGCATAGGCAGTCCCGGCCAATGTCACCGCATTCTTGCGGCTTCTCGGAACGAAAACCCACCTCTCTGGTAAGCTAGGGAAACCAGCGAATCGTTTTGAGGAGACCGCAGCGGCCGAGGGCGCGCGGATCGAACTCGGACACATTGTGGGCCGGTGCGCGACGTAGTTGGCCGGGCCGTGGAGGTCCAATTCGCCCAACGATCATTTGGGGAGCGCAATCGCCAGCGCGGGGCGGGAGAGACTGAAGAGACGCGTGTCGTGCAGGGTCGCAGCGTACATGGCCAGGTCGGCGAGGATCGCGCCGATACCCGAGCAAAACTTGTAGCCGTGTCCAGAAAAACCGGCAGCGACTACCACGTTCTGGTGCCCAGGCAGCACATCAATGATGAAGTGCTCGTCTGGCGAGTTCACGAACATGCAGGTCTTGAAGCCCACTGGTGGTCCCATTGCTACCGATAGATAGCGCTCGAGCCCCGCAAGAGCTTCCACGTCTTCCGGGAGGATACTCCGATCGATGGTGTCGGGGTCAACCGTTTCGTGGCGATGATGGAACTTGCCGACCTTGAAGCCTTCGTCAGCCCGTTCCGGAAACCCGTAGAAGATCCCCGTTTCCGGACAATCGAGGATGAACACTGGAAATGCGGCCGGTGCGAACTGCGGCCCCGCCGTTTTGAACCAGCCGACGACCTGCCGTTCCGGGACTGCCAAAAGCTTCAGCCGATGGAGCAGCCTAGCTGTCCACGCCCCGGCGGCTACGACAAGCGAGCCCGCCTCATAACGGCCCTTGTCCGTTTCAACCTCGACCCGATCGCCGACTGCCTTCCAGCTCCGCACGGCTTCGCTCTCGCGCACGTCTGCGTCAAGTTTGCGCGCGAGCTGCACGTGCGCAACGATAGCCCGCTCCGCCGACAAGAAGCCTGCCTCGGACTGGTGCACCGCTTCGAACTCCGGGGGCAACCGCCAGGCAGGAAACAGCCGCGCGACATCGCGTGCTTGAAACACCTCGTGCGTCAGCCGGTGCGTGCGGCATGCCTCCTTGGCGCCGCTGACGACACGGCCCGACGGCAGCCCGATATCGAGACCGCCGGTTATGGTGAGCAGGGTCTCGCCAAAGTCGCGCTCCAGCGCCCGCCAGCGCTCAAATGACAGGCGCATCAACGGCACGTAGCTCGGGTCTTCGAAATAGGCGAAGCGAAAGATGCGGGTCGAGCCGGCGGATGATCCAAGCTCGTGCGGGATGCCGAACTGTTCCAGCCCGAGCACGCGCCGGCCGCGGCGTGCCAACTCATAGGTCGCCGCCGAGCCCATTCCGCCGACGCCGACAACGATCGTATCGAAGACCTGATTGGCCATGACCTTTTGTCAGCCGGGTCGGCGGAGATCGATGAGGGCCTTGTCGGGAATCCTAACGCGGAACGCCCGGATGGCGGCCTTTTCGGTCCTACCCTTCGGCGAAGCTCCTTGCTTTGATGGTTGGCGCGGAAGTGTGCCGCCCATTGCGGCCAGATGCGCGGAGAGGAGGCTGAAGGCACCCGTGGCTGCCAAGGTGGCGCCGGGTGGGCGACAACAAGTGAACGGCGTTTGGCGCTAGCTGATCCGGTCCAGACCGCGAATGTTGAAGGAAACCGCGCGGCGTGGCAATCGGTACGAATACGTGTTGGTATCGGGGAAACTGCCTAAAGTTTGTGTGCTCGGGGGAGGTTGCCAGCCCTCATTTCAATACCTGAAAGCAAACAGGTCGTGCGTTAATCTAGCCCAGCTGAGTCATCTCGGCTTCCGCCTTCTGCAGCCAGAACCGCATGTTCATGTCGCGGTACATCGTGGTGGCGGTTGTGAGGTGCTCGTGGGCCTGTTCGCGCTTGCCTGTTTGGCGGCAGAGCCTGCAGAGACCGAGGTGGCAATGTGCGACGAGCGGGCGCATCTCAAGCTCGGAGGCCAGGGCCATCGAGGTGCCATAGTGCGCTTTCGCCGTCTCCACCTCTGGGCGTGGCCCATGGGACGCAACCTCGGCGAGGAGCCTGAGAGCCCACGCCTCATAACCCCGTTCACCGCGCTCACGGGCGAGCGTCACGGCGCGGTCGGCGCAGGCACGCGCGTCCTCGGCCCGGTCCGCGAGCAGGTATGCTTCACCAAGTTGAGCGACGCTGATCGAGTGGCGCCATCCGACACCCGCCGCTTCGTATGCTGTCACGGCCTGGCGCAGCCAGGAGACGCCCTCCTCGAGGCGTCCTGACCACGCATACACGTGCCCGAGAGGTGCCATAACCATTGGGGACATCAATGTGAAGTTCCAATCTCGGCACTGAGTAACTGCGCGTTCCAATAGCCGGGCGGCCTGATTCAGCTCCCCCTTCAAGCTTTGGAGTTGCGCGAGACCCAGAAACGCCCAGCATAGGCTGTACGGTGAATCAAGCGCTTCGGCCACCCGGGTCGCTTCGTGTCCGTGAGCATCGCCTTCGTCGAAGACCCCCCTTTCGCCGAGGGCGAACGCCAGCCAGACACGGCACAGTACGGCGGGAAATATCGCGACGCCGAACCGCTCATGGGCCGAGTCGCCTTCTAGCGATTGCATCAATCTCCGACCGGAGTGTTCGGTTTCTCGATAGTCACCCGCGATGTGGCAAGCCGCGACATGGTAATACTGGGCTACAATTTGGAGCGGTGCGTCGCCGAGCGTCGCGGCAATGGCATCGACCGCCCGCGCGAACGTGCGTACGTCGACGGCATGACCGCCAGTGGCCCAGTGGTGGCTGCACATATACGCCGATACCCATCCGAGGCGGCGCTGGTCCTCAAGTCGGCCGGCCAGAGCTTGGGCGTCCCTAAGACACCTTTCGATTCGCCCGAGTTCTGCCAGCGGGTAGAGCGCGTTTCGGAGGTCGAAGTTGATGTCGATGGCCTGCTCCAGCTTCTCGCGTGTCTCGGGGATGTGGGTCAGTGCCGTCAGAGCTTGCTCGAAGTGTCCGACCGCCTCGCGGTTCGCCGAGCGTGCGAAGGCCTTCGCCCCGGCCTGGCGATGGTAGGTGACCGCCTTCCCCCACGCTTCGCCCCGAAACGCGTGGTGGGCCAGCTGGTCCACGTAGTCACGTAGACGGTCGGGGTGGAGATGCTCGATCGCGGCCATTATCCGAGTGTGGAGACTGCGCCGCCGGCTGCGGAGCAAACTCCCGTAGGCCACGTCGTGCGTCAAGGCGTGTTTGAAGGTATACTGGAGGTCCGGGAAGAGCTGCGCCTCGTAGAGGAACTCGGCCGCCTGCAGATGAGCCAGGCCCCGTCGGAGACTCTCCTCGGGCAGCTCCGCAATGGCCTGAAGCAGCGTGAACGGCACCTCCTTCCCGATGGCCGAGGCGGCGTGCAGTAGCTGCTTGTCCTCGGCCGGAAGTCGGTCGATGCGCGCAGCCAAGATCGCTTGGACCGTCGCGGGGATCTGAGGGCTATGCGATGCCGTCTCCAGATGGTAGGCGCCCCGCTCGCCTGATAGGTCCTTCGCCTCCACCAGGGTTCGAACACTCTCCTCCAGGAAGAAGGGGTTTCCGTCCGTGCGCTCGATCAACAGTCGCTTAAGGGGCTGAAGCCCTGAGTCATTCCCGAGCAGGGCCACCAGCAGTTCTTCAGCGCTGGCAGCTGGCAGTGGGTCGATGCTGAGCTGCCGGTAGTACGTCTTGCTGCTCCAGGCGTGGGTATACTCGGGCCGATAGTTGACCAGCAGCAGGAGCCGTGCCGTCGGCAGACTCTCGACAAGACCGTCCAACAGCGCCTGGGTCTCGGCATCAATCCACTGCAGGTCCTCGAATAAGACCAGGACGGGCTGCACCTGGGTCTCCATGAGCAACAGCCGCTTGACGCCCTCGAGCGCCCGCTGACGCCGTTGCGGTGGGTCCAGCCGCTGCCACTGGGGATCCTCGATTGGAACATCCAGAAGCCAGAGAAGCGCCGGGAGCGAGGGTCCGAGCGACCGATCCAGCTTGCCGGTCACCTTCTCGCGGATCCTGCGCGCCTCGTCGCCGGCCTCGATCTGGAAGTAGGCCCGGAGCAGGTCAATGATCGGCAGAAACGCTGTCGGCTTGCCATAGGACACCGAGCTGCCTTCGGCGATCAACCAGCCATGGGTGCGGTGCGAGCGGGTGAACTCCCAGTAAAGCCTGGACTTACCGACGCCGGGCTCACCGACGACGGCGACGACCTGGCCGTGCCCGGTTCGGGCTCGCTCGAGGGCTTGGTGAAGCTGATCCACCTCGCCGTCGCGGCCGACGAAACGCGTCAGGCCGCGCGCAGCGGCGGCGCGCAACCGCGAGCGCACCGTGCTCGCCCCGACGATCTCGAAGACCTCTACTGGGAGGTCAAGGCCTTTGACCTTCAAGGGGCCGAGCGGCTTCACCTGAACATAACCCTCGGCTAGCGTCAGAGTGTCGGCGGAGATGAGGATCGACCCCGGCACCGTCATTTGCTCCATGCGTGCGGCCACGTTCGTGGTCTGGCCCACGGCGGTGTAGTCCATCCGCAGGTCGCTGCCGATCGAGCGCCCGACGACCTTGCCCGAATTGAGGCCCACACGGATTCGGATCAGGACGCCCTCGCTGCGCCGCACGCCCTCTGCATAGCGCTTCACCGTCTCTTGCATGCGCAGAGCGGCGTAACAGGCGCGGATGGCATGATCCTCGTGGGCGAGGGGCGCCCCGAACAGCGCCATGATGCCGTCCCCCATCACTTGGTTCACCGTGCCCTCGAAGCGGTGAACAGCCTCCATCATGTGCTCGAGAATGGGGTCGAGGAGGCTGCGTGTCTCTTCAGGGTCGCGGTCGGCAAGCAGCTCCATCGAGTTCTTGACGTCGGCGAAGAGTACCGTCACCTGCTTGCGCTCGCCTTCCAGCGCAGCCTTCGAGGTAAGGATCTTCTCGGCAAGATGCCTGGGGGTGTAGGCCTCCGGCGCCCCGAAGCGCGGAGCCGTGGGAGGCATTGGCGGCGGCGCCAGGCCAGCCGGATGAGCGCACTCCGAGCAAAACTTGGCAGTCGGGGCAAGCTGGGCGCCGCAGTAGGCGCACGCGCGTTCCAGGGGAACGGCGCACTCCTCGCAGAACCTTGCGCCGGTGCGATTTTCGTGGGCGCAGTTCGAGCACTTCATAACAAGCCCCTCACCACCGAGTTAGGACAACTCACCATCGCTTGTGAGTTTGGCTGGCGACATCGGGCTTAGTCTTGATCGCCTGAGCGACGGCTTCCTTTCCATTTGCCGCTTCAGCCACCACTTCCCAACCTGCCCGTTCGCTCAGGAGCGCCTGCAGGCCGAACCGGACGACGTCGTGATCATCGGCGATAAGGATGGTCGTCATTGCGGCTACCCCTGGAGACGCGCGACTTTTACTTCGCAAAATCCCAGGTGAATTTTCGGTTACCTCCACCGCAGGTGAAATGGAGTGATCCCCTGAAACGGGGAGCCACAACATCGCTGCTATAGGGTTAACTGAGCAAGTAGCCCAAGTTAGGTTCAGCCGAACGCTCTCATTCTCGCGTTCAAGCACGGCCGGACCACGTCCTCGGGCACATGACGTGCTAACCGCGGAGGGCGTGGGCGGTTGTCTCCACTGCAGCGCGAACCTCCGAACGAAAAAGCGACGCCGGTGTAACCGACGCCGCCCATTACGTGCAGCATTCCCCGCGCTGCACAGCGGTTGCACGATTGGACTGGACGCCGCGCCGAGCGCGGCACCGCTGATGTTGGTCAAGCTGTGACGGGCAAACGAAAGGGTGAGACAGAGCAAGCAAGCTATCAGTTCTGGGGCCTGGTCAAGGCGGTGCACCGTCTCGCGGCCCAGGATCGCAGTCTGGAAGCGACCTTGGCCAAGGAGATGTTCCAGACGGCCCAGTGGGCACTGGGCTCGGAGGCGGCCGGTTCTCTGGCGCAGATGGCGGCGCGTAGTACCAAGGGGGATGCCATACTGGCCGCGCTGGTGCGCGAGCGACAGGACCTGGTCGAGGAATGGCAGAGGCGGGATGGCGCCCGTAGCGCAGCCGTGGCGCAGTCACCCGACAAGCGCGACCGTGTCGTCGAGGCCGCCAACGTTGCACGGCTCGCCGCCATCGACACCCGCATCGCCGAGATCGACAAGAGATTGGTCGTGGAGTTCCCCGACTACGCGGTGCTGGCGCGACCGACCCCACTGTCGGTGGACGAGGTGCAGGCCCAGCTCGGTGCCAGCGAGGCGCTGGTGCTGTTCCTCGACACGCCGGAAATGAAGCGCACGCCCGAGGAGACCTTCATCTGGGTCGTCACCAGGACGGACATGCGCTGGGTCAGGAGCGAGCTTGGTACACCGGCATTGACGCGCGAGGTGGCAGCACTGCGCTGCGGGCTGGATGATGCCCTCTGGAACAATATCGACAGCACGAACAAGTGCGTCGAGATGGTGAAGAAGTATCGGTATGACGCCACCATCGACGGCCAGTTCGTCCAGGTCTTGCCGTTCGACCTCGGGCGCGCGCATGCGCTCTACAAGTCGCTGTTCGGCCAGATCGAGGATCTCATGCGAGACAAGCACTTCCTGCTTGTGCCCTCAGGGCCGCTGACGCAGCTGCCGTTTCAGGTGTTGGTGACCGCACCGGCCGCCAGCGGCGAACATCGAGCTGCGTCATGGCTTGCGCGCAAGCATGCGATCATCGTACTGCCCGCCGTCTCCTCGCTGAAGGCGTTGCGACGCGTGGGGAGGCCCAGCGCGGCGACCAAGCCCATGATCGGGTTCGGCAACCCGCTGCTCGATGGCGATCAAAATGACCCGCAGTGGGGAACCCTTACAAGCAGCAGGCCGCGCTGGCGCGCCAGAAGCAGACCTGTCCGCAGACGCCTTGGCAGCGCATGGCCGGCCTGCTCGACCGCCCAAGGGGTGTCGTGCCGATGGCAACGCGCAGTGGCAGACCCGATCTCGACCAGCTCAGGGTGAAGGCTCCCCTTCCCGACACGGCCGATGAGCTGTGCGCCGTGGCCAAAGACCTCCGGCCAGCACCGGAGGACATTGTGCTCGGCGCCAGGGCGACGGAAGCAACGATCAAGCGTTTGAGCGCTGAGGGCCGGCTGGCCAACTATCGCGTGGTGCACTTTGCTACGCACGGCGCGATATCGGGTGACATTTCCGGCACAAATGAGCCCGGCCTGATCCTGACGCCGCCCATGGAGCAGACCGATACCGACGATGGATATCTCTCGGCCTCGGAGGTCGCAGCCCTCAAACTTGACGCCGACTGGGTGATCCTGTCCGCGTGCAACACGGCTGCCGGTGGCGCGCAGGGTGCAGAAGCACTCTCGGGCCTGGCGCGGGCCTTCTTCTATGCCGGCGCCCGCGCGATGCTGGTGTCGCACTGGGCTGTCGACTCAGCCGCCACCGTAAGTCTCATCACCCACGCCGTCGGCGCTACCACGCGCGACAAGACGCTGGGCCGTGCGGAGGCCCTGCGCCGCGCAATGCTGGCCATGATCGACACGGGCGAACCGCGCCAAGCGCATCCTGCCTTTTGGGCGCCGTTCGTGGTGGTGGGCGAAGGGGCTGCCGCGAAGTAGCGGCTAGTCGCCCGACAGCGGCTCAACAGCGTTGCCCCCGCCGCACACATCGCTAGTATGACCTCGTGTCTTGGGGGACACGTGGAAAACTCATGTTTCGGATATTTCGCTTTGTGCTGGCTTTGATGGCCAGCCTCATTGCCCTGCTCGGATTGGCCGGTGGTGCGTGGGCGCAGAAACGCGTCGCCTTCGTGGTCGGAACGGACAAGTACGACAATCTCGACAAGGCACGGCAGCTGCAGCGCGCCGTCAATGATGCGCGGGCTGTGGGTGCGGCGTTCAGATCGTTGGGTTTTGAGGTGGTCGCGGCGGAGAATCTGACACGCGGCCAGTTCAACGGCGAGTGGCAGAAGTTCCTCGACAAGCTCGTGACCGGCGACACTGCGGCCATCTACTACGCGGGTCATGGCGTGGAGATCGAGGGCCTCAACTTCCTACTCCCCCGCGACATCCCCGACATCAAGTTCGGCCGCCAGGAACAGATCAAGCGCGAGAGCCTGAGCGTCGCAGAAATCCTGCTGGACCTGAGAGGTCGCAACCCTGAGATCGCGTTGGTGATCCTCGACGCCTGCCGCGATAATCCGCTTATCCCGGACGAGATGCGATCTGCGGGGACACGCGGCGGTGGCCTTGCGCCATTGAAGGGTGAACCGCCGAAGGGAACGTTCATTATGTACTCGGCAGGTGCAGGTGAGAGCGCGCTCGACCGACTGCCGGGGAATGATGCTGACCGCGAGAACTCGATCTTCACGCGGAGACTGGTCCCGCTGCTCAGCACCAAAGGACTTGCCCTTCACGACATGGCGCGGCAGCTGCGCGTTGACGTGATCGAGCTGGCGTCGACGGTCCCGCATGCTCAGCGGCCGGCCTACTACGATGGTGTAGTCGGCAAGTATTGTTTGGCGGGTTGTGAGGGCGTGGCAGAGGGACCGAAGCGTGCTGAGCCATCGACGGAAGAACAGCGCATCAGCACAGCTGCGACCACGTGGGAAAAGCTAAGGAGTTCGATGTCCTTGCGCTTGAAATCCTCGCCATCCCCGCCGTTCCTGAGCCAATAGTAAGTAAAGGTCTTCTCTGGGGCTGGCGTGCGGCCATTTTTGAGGTCGTCAACCCTCTGGTCGATCCACGCCTTCAAGAAGGGCAGGTTCCTGCGCACCGTCAGGTAGTTGTCATAGACGATCCCCTGGGTGGGGTCGCGATACGCCAGCACCGTGTTGAAGCTTTCGCCGATCTGACGCACCTCGCGCGGAATGGCATCGCCCTTCACTCCCAGATGCAGGTCCCAGTAGAGGTCCCAGTAGGCGCTCAGATAGGGGCGCATGAGCGGCTTGTTGGCGTTCTCCGGGGCCAGCAGCCTGTCGAGGAGTTGCGCAACCTTCTCTCTGTACATCGGCCGGTATAGGTCGGGCGTGACAGCCGACATGTAGATGCGTTTGCGGCGGTTCGCGGGGCCGCGCTTCTCCAGCGCCTGCAGGAAGACGGTGACGCCCTCGTCGGGGGCGGGCTTCCAGCTCTCGCTCAGCAGCCCCCAAAGGTCGGCGGGGAGGGCGTTCTCTTTCGTCAGAGGCGTGTCGATCATCGGCAGCGCCGGTCGCTCGCCCTCGTACATGCTCACCAAGAAGTGCGGGAGGATCACGTGATCCACGTAGGCGGCATCGAATCTGATCGAGGAACCGGCTGCGCAGTCGGGCGACGATTGCGGCCCGATCGTAATCGTCCTGGGGTTGCACGCCTGATTGATAATGGGCCAGAGCAGGCCGCGGCGACACGCCGGCTGCACTCGCCGCGCCCAGTTTCAAGAAGCTTCGCCGCTTCATGTCGCCCTCCGGGGTCAACCCGACGCACCTGCGGGTCCGGCTCTTACTGCTGCAGTGTCTTGAGCGATGGCGCTCTGCGCCATCGGTGCAATACCCGAGCCGCGGCCAGGGACAACCCTGAGGAAAGTGATCGATGGGATGAATTGGTACGACTACCGGAATGGGTCACGGTTGACCCGTAGTAGGTTTGGTCGAGGGTCGCGCCATTGTTCGGTAGGAAGCCTGCGCTAAAGCCCGAACAGCAAGGTCACGCGCAACGTCGCCTAGCGGCCGGGGACAGCGCAAGGGCGCTCAGCAGGGTCCACAACGTCAGCCACCATTCCCGGCGCTCCGGGAGGGCGCAAGCACAGCAGTCTAGTTTAGTTTCCACGAAGCGCCGAGGCGCCCGCCGAAGGTGCGCTCGTCTGCCGATCCATCGAAGTAAGCCGCCGCGCCCAACGTCATGTTACCGAGCGTATAGGTGGCGCCAACGTCCACGCCACCGTACGTATGAGCCTGGTCGAAATGAACCATCACAGGGTCCACCGTCGGATCCTGGTCTATAACAAGAAGCTTGTTGTTGTATCCAATCTCCTGGCGAACGTATCCCTGGATATACGGACGCAACAAAGCTGAGTTCTGCAGGGTGATATTGGAAAAGAGCGTTGCAGCGGCCGTCGCCGTCCAAGTCGAGAATTTGTAGGTTTGCTCTTGGCGGGAGTTATTGACGAGATCGAAGTGGGTATTCAGAAACGGGTCGCTCATGCTCTGCGTGTAGCTGACCGACCCCCTGAGATCGAGCATCGGGCCGGTGCCAGATTTCGACAACGGGAAAACCTGTCCGGCAGTGAGCGTGCCGATGAACCCCGATGTGTTGAAATTGTACTTGTGAATAGCGCAGGTGTTGGGAGCGGGCAGGACGCCACAATCGTCAATGCTGTCGGTCAAGGAGGTGTCGCCCCACATTCCGACAAACGTCGCCAGAGCGTACGTATTCTTTTGGGACCAAAGCGCGGTTCCACCGACGATGACAGACTCGTTACGTGCCTTGCCGAACTGGTCAGCGTCGAGAGGAGCAATCGCACCCCCACCATTCTTCATCTCCAGCGAGAGCCAGTTGTGCCCGCCGAAGATGCTGACCTTCATCTGTCCGCCCAGAACAGTTCCGGGCAGCGTATAGACACCCGTTCCGAACACCGAAGCCTCTTTTGTACTCCATGCAAAATTGTCGGTAGGATCAGCTACCTTGAGCACGTCATGATCCGAGCTACGCAGCCTGCCAGTCGGCGATGCACCAGCGCCGATGGCAGCGCCTACCCCGCCAGAACTGCTCCCGACCCCGGATGACTGTATGAGTTCGTTTTGCTGCTGCTCGACGGCGTCGAGCAGAGAAGCGCCCGTGGCCGTATTCGCAGCACGCCCCACGGAGCTTTGCGCCAGTGCGCCTGATGGCAACAGCGAAAAAACAAGCAGGCCGATTGGGAATAACCAACCGCCGGCCCCCGACCAACGCACCACACCGCGCATTACGCCACCCGCATGAAAATACTCAAAACCGTCCAATCGAGGAAAAACCTAGCCCAGATCCCAGGTCAAGCCTTTAAGGTATTATGCGAATTTTCCGGACACCGACCGTTGCCGCTTGGCCACTAATCCGGCCTAACCCACCGCGCAAGTGGCTATAGCTCGAGCCAATTCAGGCCGGGGCTGACTTTCATTCACCGGACAATTGAAGCGGTGGTGGCCTTGTGCGATGCTCCGCCTTCGACCAGACGGCGAGCGGCCGGCCCCGCGCCGGACTCTGGCTCGTAGCTTCGTTTATTTGACCGTCACTGCTCGATTTATTGATCGAAGAGGGATTGTTATGGCTTGCAAAGCACTACGCGCCGCATTGGCGCTATTGATCACGACCGTCGCTGCGTCGGCAAGTACCACTCCGACGATGGCGCAGGAGATGACGGGACCGAAGCGGCTCGCGCTGGTGATAGGAAATTCTGCCTACCAGAACGTCGCGCGCCTGACGAACCCGGTTAACGACGCCACCGATATTGCCGCCAAGCTCAAGACCCTGCAGTTCGATGTCTTGTTGGGCACCGACGCGGGTCAGACTCGAATGGCAGCGCTGCTCGCCGAGTTCCAAGCAAAGGTGACGCGCGAGCATGTCGCGCTCGTCTTCTACGCCGGCCACGGCGTCACCGTGAACCGCGAGAGCTTCCTCCTTCCCGTCGACACACCGGCGACCATCGAGGTCGACGAAAAAGGCGAACTGCGGGGTGACGCTGCCAACCGGGCGATGGTCAGCATGGCATCCGTGCTGGCACCTCTCGAAACATCGAAGATCGGTATCGTCTTCCTCGATGCCTGCAGGAACAGTGCGGCCGATACCAGCCTCGGCATGACCGCCCGCATGGTCTCCCTCGGTCAGACGCGCAGCGTGCCGGTCGTGCGCGGCACGGGATCTCTAGAGATCAAGCCGAGCCCACACTCGGCCGGCGTGTTCCGGGCCTATGCCACGCAGCTCAACAACGTCGCCTCGGACGGCGCCGGCCGCAACAGCCCCTTCACGAGGGCGCTGCTCCAGCATATCGGCACCAAGGGCATTACCATCCAGGACCTGATGATCCGCGTGCGCAAGTCGGTGATGGAGGAAACCAGGAACGAGCAGATCCCGTGGGAGGAGGCAGCTCTCAACGAGCCCTTCTCGTTCGTCCAGACGGCGTCGACGGGCGGTAGTGCGGGTGGCGCAGCGGCCCAGCGCACGAACAACTCGGCGGCGGCCAAACCGGCGGCACCGCGCAAGACCAATCTGCCTCCCAACCTGGGCGTCGGCATCGGCTCGGGTCTGTAACCACAACCCCGCCACATTGGCGGCCACTTCAGGATGACAACAAGCGCGCGCGGCTGTCCGGCGCTTTCCGATGAGATGGAACTTGTTCGAGCTGCTGGCGCAAGGCGCCTGTCGGAGCCCGTACTGAAAGCGATATTCCGAGCGCACCCTTTGCATCGTCCGCGTCAGCGAGCACGGCGCGTCTCTGCCTCAGGTCATGTGGCAATGGCTCGCAAGTCTGGCGTCAGCTTCATCACCCCAAGGTAACAGGCGATCAGGTCATCTCCAGAAATCTCGTTGCCCTTGCCGTCCTGTATGGCAACATTTGCGTAGTTGTCCGAGATGAGCTGGCCGGCGCGCTCCAAGGCAGCCTCAAGGGACGGCATTTCATCGATCGTAGGCTTTGCCCCGTACCTGACCACGAAAGTCATGTGCTCTCGGCCTTCCGCCTCTGGACCAGCACTGGTGGCCCGGAAATTACATGCGTGTTGCTTGCCCTCGTGAAAGCTGGCTCAACGTGATCATCCGTGTAGTAGGCAATTTGGACGTGTGAGAGGTGGAGCGTTTGGCAACGTTGGCCAAGCAGGCGAGCCAGTCTGCCGCCGGGTCACCGAGGACGGCGAGATCGGCCGCGATCGTGCGGATGCATGTGAGCGCATCTATCGTCGCCGCCAGCCCACATCCAACGTCACAAGAGCCCGCGCTTCTCAACTATCGAGAACCGCAACCTCAGCGTCGTGATGATAAGGGTATTGCAAACCGCCGTATTGTTAGTCGAACCCGGATGTAGTCTGAAAGCTGGTCCGAGGCGAAAAAGGGGACGCGAATGCTTAAAGGAAGCTGCCTGTGCGGAGGCATACGGTTCGAGATCACGGGTATGCACTCGAAAATGAGCATCTGTCATTGTTCGCTGTGCCGTAAGACCTCGGGCACGGGATCCTCTGCCGCCATCGTGGTCGGGTATGATCAGCTCAACTGGCTGTCTGGGCTGGAATTGGTGACCAACGGCCCCAAGCATTCGTTCTGTCGCGTATGCGGTGCACATGCGCCAGACAGCAACCCTCGCAAGACAGTGTATATTGTCCCAGTGGGTATCTTGGACGACAATCCCGAGCTGCTGGTCGGCCAGCACATATTCGTCGGCTCCAAAGCGGAATGGGATGTGGTTGGCAAGGACGGTGCGCGGCAGTTCGAGGAGGCTAGCACCGAGCCGCCATTGCCGCGTGACCAGATGGCCTAAATCGCCTCGGTAGCTATCTGTTTTTGGTCGGCTCAATCATCGGGCGCGGCGCTCGCGAGTTGCGCATCCCATATCACAGCGCCCCACCGCTCACTGAGAGTGCGGGGGCAAAACACATGCCCGCGTAGAGTTTGCCGTCGGAGCCACCACAGGCGACGAAGCAGTTAGCCGCGGCGAAGGCATCGACACATGGACATGGGAGACAGACAGCTACGGGACCGGCGACTCCCGCCTGATGATGTCCATCACCGTGTTCTTGCTCAAGCCGACGTTGCGGCCGATCAGACGGTAGCTCAGACCGCCCTCATGCAGCTGGAGGACTTTCTTCGCCTTCTTGTCGCTGGGACGCTGGCCTGTCTGCCGGCCTAACACCACGCCACGGGCCTTGGCAGCCGCTAGGCCGGATTTCACACGTTCCCGGATGAGATCACGTTCGAACTCGGCCAAGCCTGCCATGATGGTGCGCATCAGCTTGCCGCTGGCAGTGCTCAGGTCGAAGCTCAGACCGGTTTGCGCAAGGACGCTGACCTTCCAGCTGTGAAGATCGTCAAGTGTCTGCACCAGGTCCTGCGTTGAGCGACCCCAGCGGCTGAGCTCTGTGACCAGGATCGCGTCGATCTTGCGCGCTTGCGCCAGGGCCATGACCTTCTTGCGCTCGGCGCGGTCATTCTTGGCTCCTGAGGCGGTCTCCCTGAAGACGCTGACGATGTGGTGCTCCGCTCGCTTGGCGAACGCACGCAGATCCCGTTCCTGCCGTTCGCAGGACTGGTCGTCGGTGCTGACCCGGCAGTAGATGGCAACCTGTCCCAAATGAACCCTCCCGCCGGTTGGCCCGATTGAGCCAGCAAATGCGTTGCCGTTTAGTGTATCAAATAGACTACTGTCTAACAAGGACGTAAATGAGCTACTCATCATCTCCCGAGGAGGCCAGCACATCTCCCTCACCGCTGAATTCTCAGGAAGCCGTCGATGCTATGATTGTAGTTGGACCGTTCCCTAGCTGATCGGATGAGTCTCTGGGTCAGGCGGACTCGACCTGCCCGCATGAGAGCGGCCCTGTGCCTCATCCTTATCGCGATCATCTGGGTCGTGCTGCAAAGGCATTACGGGTGGTGAGTGGGCCACTGAGAGGACTAGCCGCCGGCTGTATTTTGTTGGCGCCCGGCCTGTGTGGCCCTCCCGCAGGAAGCCGCGCACGCCCCGCACAAGTGAAACCTAAGTCGAAATCTTCGGCTTCCCTCGCTCTTACGAGAATGTTCGATCGTCCAAATCAACGACTGCACGCGAATTCACGCATTTCACCGCGAATCCTGATTGTGCCCTAACGATTGCGCCGGCATCCTGCTCAGCGGAAGCCGCTGTACGACACCGGATCATCCGCAATGAATTGCCCGGACGGGCCAGACGTCTTTGGTATACTTGAGCCGACGCCGGTCGACGAGGAGCTGTGGAGCCTGAAAGTCGTGATGGCCAAGACTGGGCTGTCTCGGTCCACACTGTACGCCTATATCGCGGTCGGAGCGTTTCCGACGCAGCGGCGACTGGGTAAGCGGCGAGTTGCATGGTTCGCTTCAGAGGTGAGGAATTGGATTGCGAGCCGGCCGGCCGGGGGCATGGGAACGGTCCTCTGAACCAACGAGCCCGATGGCGCCCGGTCCATTTTCTTCGTTCGCACCGGCGCGAGGGCACGCGTCCGCCATGCAGGAGAAC
>CAWIZC010000012.1:0-353309 GCA_963840445.1 uncultured Alphaproteobacteria bacterium
ATCTCGGCTGACGAGGAGGTCACACTTATTTGGGTGGTCAGAAGTCCGTCCGAGCCAACCGATAAGCCTGGCCAGCTTCAGCAGGTCTTCGCCAACGACTTCAGCCAACAGCCTGAGCAAAAGCCGCCTTTGATTAGCCTTGCACTGCACTCGCTGCCCGATAGACCAGAAGGCAGCGTCAGCTCTCAGGAGAGCTTTGACCCGTTGGGTTCGTGATCTTGCGCCTTGAGCTTCAGTTGAGATCTTCGATTGGATAGGTCAATGACGCTTCCCAGGCTGGGATAGTGCCTTGCTTGAGCGGCTAAGGCGGGCCCGCATCATCGTGGCCGCTGCGTGCGATCATCAGAGCACCAACACTGCAAACACCGCGCCCAACCCATGAAGGCCAAGGTCGGGGCAGAGAACGCCAGCGATTGCGACCGCATTCCACGCGCCGCCCAGGCGCAATGTGCCGACGGTATAGTCAAGCAGAAGTAAGGGTGTCCCAATGATTGAAGGTTGTTGCCACTGCGGCGCGGTCCGTTGGCACTTTGAAGGAGTGCCGGAGTTGGCCACTGCCTGCAACTGCACGGTCTGCCGGCGCTACGGCGTGCTGTGGGCTTATGACTACGAAGGTGAGCGGATACAGCTATTGGGCGGACTTAAACGCTCATACTTGGGGAACCCGGGAGCTCGGCTTTCATTTCTGTCCAGTGTGCGGCTGCTTAGCTATTCGGCGTGGCCTCGCCTCCGATCACGATGGCCGCCGCAGAGTGGCGGTCAATCTAAGGCTCGCCGAGCCAGAGTAGTGGGCGCCGTCATCGTGAACCATTTCGACGGGCTTGGAAGTTGGAAACGCCTGCCGGCTGATGGTCGATGCGCCTCGGACATGTGGTTTTGATTGCGTTCTCGCGGGCCAGCCTCGGTGACCTTGGCCGCCCGGGTGGAGGCGCTACGTCGGCGCATGTTTGACAGTCGAGCAGCTTAGAGACCCGCGGCGTCCGTTCTCCTCCCGAAAGCTGACCAAACTGTGCACTGCGGTCAATGTCCGCTAAGTGCCAGCAGCAGACATGGGCGAACGTTAGCTCCACGCTGCATCGATTGAATTGCCGCCGCCTTTAGGGCATCCGGGTCGGTCGCGCCATTCCGGTATGCCCCCAGCAAAGCGTTGGCCAAGCGCAAGCGCCCGACCTCTGTTGAGGTCGGGCTGTGCTCGTACTGCGATTTGACGACTTCCCAGGCGTCGTCGAACGCCTTGTAGATCGTCTTCAGCTGACCTGGATCTAACGCGGCGTTTTCAAGGAGCTTGTGGGCTTGTTTCATGGGTGTCCCTTGTAGCCCAGCTACAGCTACACGCCTTTTGTCTCGTCCGCCTGATGGGCGGTCAAGGGAATAACTCTAACAGCCGAACACGTTCGCCTGAATCACTCGGGACGGTGTCGGAACTGGGCGCCAAAAGTCATGGCGACATAGCAGCGGAAACTGAAGCGACCTGCACAGCTAGAGCTGAGCCGAAGTTGCTGGTGCGACCAATGGTGGTGCCACGGGAAAAAAATGGCTCCCGGAAACGGGAGATGCTGCCGATCTCAGGCGCGTGGGGGGGCTGGATTCAACGGTAGACTTCCCGTTGCGGGCCTGAGCCCTATAAAGATTTCAAGCAGATGCCACGAGGTTAGATCTGTGGTCGATCAACTCAAGAAAGTCTCCAGCGGAGTCGCGGGCCTCGACGAGTTGACTGGCGGAGGTCTTCCCGCCGGGAGGCCCACGCTCGTGTGTGGTGGTCCCGGTTGTGGCAAGACCTTGCTGGCGACGACCTTTCTTGTTGTAGGCGCCGTTGCGCATGGCGAACCTGGCGTATTCATATCGTTTGACGAGCGCATTGCTGATCTAGGCGTTAACGTCGCATCGCTCGGCTTTCCGATCTGCCCGATCTTGAGGCGCGCAGGTTGCTTGCCACCTCGACTATGTGCATCTCGATCGGCAGGAGATGCACGAGACCGGCGAGTACGACTTGGAGGGCCTATTTGTCCGATTGAACGCTGCAGTCAGCCGCGTTGGCGCACGAAGGGTCGTGCTCGACAGCATCGACACACTGTTTGCGGGCATTCCGAATGAAGCGATCCTGCGCTCGGAACTGCGTCGCTTGTTTAACTGGCTCAAGGAGCGCGAGCTCACCACAGTGATTACCGCCGAGAGAGGTGAAAAAGCCTCACCCGGCACGGCATTGAAGAATACGTCTCCGACTGCGTCATCGTGCTCGACCATCGTGTGATTGACGATCTTTCGACCCGACGCCTGCGCGTCGTCAAATATCGGGGCACTTCTCATGGCACCAACGTATACCCGTTCCTGATCGACGAGCATGGCATCACCGTTCTTCCAATCACCTCTCTCGGGTTGAGTCTCTATGGCGCATCCGAAGAGCGGCTGTCGACGGGCTTGGGTGAGTTAGATGCGATGCTCGCGGGGAAAGGATATTTCCGAGGGAGCAGCATTTTCGTGACCGGCGGGCCCGGCACCGGCAAGACAACGATCGGCGCGCACTTCGCAGAAGCAACCTGTCGTCGCGGCGAGCGGTGCCTTTATTTCAGCTTCGAGGAAAGCCCAAGTCAGCTGGTGCGTAACATGCGCTCGGCGGGTATTGAGCTGCAGCCTTGGATCGACAAAAAGCTTTTGGAATGCCACGCCTCGAGGCCCAGCCTCGGGGGATTGGAAATGCATTTGTCACTCATGCTCAAGGCCATCCAGGATTTCGGTCCAACCGTTGTGATTGTTGACCCTCTCTCGTCGCTCCTGACTAGCGGGGTTCCGTGTTATCAATCGGCGGGCATGATGCTTCGGCTGGTGGACTACTTGAAGAGCAAGAACGTGACCACTCTCTTTCTTAGTTTGCAAGAGGGCGAGGAACCCTCGCAGATGCACATTTCCTCGATCATGGATACATGGATTGTAGTCCGTAACGTGCAATCGGACACTGCACTTGCGCGTCGATTGCACGTCGTAAAAGCTCGGGGGATGGCGCATTCAGCCAAGTGCAACGGATGGAAATCACCAGCGCGGGCGTGCGCTTGACCGACTTCACCGCAGGTCCCAATGCTTTGTAGGAGTAGAGGAAGTGGCGCCAGTTAAACCCGCCCAAGCAATCGCTGAGGTTGAGCGATGGGATTTACGCCTCTATGTCGCCGGCCAGACAGACAAGTCGCTCCGAGCGATCGGCAATCTCAATCGCATCTGCCAAGAGCATTTGCAGGGCCGATACTCGATCCAAGTGATCGATTTCGTCGATCCCCAGCTGGCCGCCGGGGATCAAATCCTAGCGTTGCCGACCTTGGTGCGTCGCCTTCCTGAACCCGTAAAGAAGATCCTGGGGGACCTTTCCAATCAGGAACGGGTTCTCGTAGGCCTCGATATTCGTCCCCACCCTGAGCAGCCCAGGTGACCGACGTCCGCTACAGTCTTACCCTCTTCGTCACGGGAGCAACTTCCCGCTCGATGCGCGCTGTCGCGAACGTGCGGGATTTCTGTGATCGCGAACTGCAAGATGCTTACGACTTAGACATAGTCGACCTTTATCAGGCTCCCGAGCGCGCCCAACCGGCGAATGTGATCGTCGCCCCAACCCTTGTCCGCGACCACCCCAAACCCGTGAAGCTCCTGATTGGCGACATGTCTGACACGGAGCGACTGAGGGCAATCGTCAAGGTGTGACATGTCGACGAGCCCCGACGAGCGCGACGTCGAACTGCAGGACTTGCGGGCGCGCTTGGCTGAGGCCGAGGAAATCCTGCGCGCCATCCGCGCTGGTGAAGTCGACGCCCGCATCGTTAACCGCGAAGACGCGCCGGCCATCTATACCCTGAAGAGCGCGGATAGCCCTTATCGCCTCCTCGTGGAGCAAATGCGAGAGGGCGCTGTCACCCTTTCCAGCGCGGGGATCATCCTTTATTCCAACGCTGCCTTCGCGCGCATGGTCGGCATTTCCGGCGACCGCTTGCGTGGTTCATCCATTGCCAATCTGCTCGCGAACCCGTCGGGAGGTAGTCTGGCGGCGGTCACTTTCCCAAACGGGACATCGGGAAGCGATCTTAGGCTGCGTACCAGCAGCGGCGAAGTGCGCCATGTGTATATCTCGTCATCTCCGCTGACATCTGATGGTGAGCAAATCCACTGCCTCTTGGTCACAGACCTTACGCGGCAAGGTCTTCGCTTGCGGCACGACGCCATCGTCAATTCGTCCGCCGATGCCATCTACAGCTTGACCCCGGAAGGCACGATCACAACGTGGAACAGAGCCGCCGAGGATCTATATGGATACAGTGCCCAAGAAGCTCTTGGTCGGAATGTGAAAATTTTGATACCGGCCAACCAGGAGGAACACCCTCCCGAACAAAGTCCCTCTCTTTTTGCCCAAGAAAAGGTAGTGCAGCACGAGACCATCCGCATCTCCAAGGCGGGAAGGGCGATCAACGTGGCGCTAAGCGTTGCACCCATTGAAGGGGCTGGCGGAGAGGTGGCAGGGGTTTCGGTGATCGCGCGGGACATCACGGACCGAAAGCGTGCGCAAGACCATCTCCACTTCCTGTTGCGTGAGACCTCGCATCGATCGAAGGAACCTGCTCGCAGTTATTCAGGCAATGGCCGCACAGACTGCGCGGAGCGGAGGCACCGTCGAAGAGTTCGAAACCCGGCTCATGCAGCGCTTGCATGGCATCGCCGTCTCCCACGACCTGATCGTCGATGAAACTGGGCGCGGGTAAGTCTTGCGGATCTTGTGCTGCGGCAGTTGAAACCTTTCGTCGACCACGACCAGCGTTTGCTCGAAGGCCCCCAGTGTTCCTGAACACCCGAGGCAGCGCAAAACATCGGTTTTGCTCTGCACGAATTGACCACCAATGCGGTGAAGTACGGTGCTTTGTCCGAGCTGACGGGAAATGTGAAAGTCGCGTGGGCGCTCGAAGACTGCGGCGACGACCGTCGGCTGCGTCTTAGCTGGCGAAAGCAACTGCTGCGCGTCACCCCTCCTCGATCTCACGCGGGCTTTGGTAGCACGGTACTCAAAGAGCTGGTTGCCCTCTCGCTCGATGCTGAAATAGCGACCGACTTCGCGGCGGATGGGTTCTGTGGAGCTAAATGCTCCGCTAGCCGAGATTACCGCCGTTTCCCGCGCACGCGCCGACGATAGTTGAGTACTAAACCGCTTAATTGCACCTTTGAATGAGCCTCGGGTTTGCTCACAACAATCACTGGCACACGGCATTCACGACGGACTCGGCGACCAGGAGCCACTTCCGATTTGGGTCAGATGCGGACCTCGGGACCACATCAGACGTTGTCCGCTATGCCGCAAATAGCGGAGTTCATTTTAAGAGTTCACGACTTAGGTGCAGGCCGGCCAGAACCCGAGGACTATTCTCTCAGAGCGATTTAGCGGCTACTCGCCGTTGATTTTGCCAATCGTGTCCAACCTGGCCCGAATCTCATCGGGCAGCGTCAGCTCGGCCGCAGCGAGATTTTCACGCAGATGGGCAGCGGACGATGTTCCCGGGATGAGAAGGATATTGGGTGCGCGGCGCAGCAGCCAAGCAAGCGCAACTTGCATTGGCGTTGCACCGAGACCAGAAGCGACCTCTGATAACGCCGACGATTGCAGCGGCGCGAAGCCACCCAACGGAAAGTAGGGCACGAAGGCAACGCCGTCACGGCAAAGATCATCGATCAGGGCATCATCATTGCGATGGGCCAGATTGTAGTGGTTCTGCACGCAAGCGATCTTGCAGATCCGCCGCGCGTCCGCAATTTGCGTTGGCGTGACATGGCTGAGCCCGATATGACGGACAAGACCCTGCCGTTGCAGGTCGGCCAGGACCGTAAGTGGCGCTTCGAGCGAGCCTTCGGCCGGATGATGCGGGTTGAACATGGCCCGCAGATTGACGATCTCGATCGCATCGAGGCCAAGATTGCGCAGATTGTCATGCACCGCTTGAATGAGTTTTTCGCGTGAGCTAGCGGGGTTCCACGATCCGTCCGATCCGCGTCGGGCGCCGATCTTCGTGACGATAGTCAGATCGTAGGGGTAGGGGTGCAGCGCCTCCCGGATGAGCTTGTTGGTTACGTGGGGCCCATAATAGTCGCTGGTGTCGATATGATTGATGCCGCTTGCTACGACCTCTCGTAGCACCGCAAGTGCCGCCGCATGGTCCTTGGGCGGGCCGAATACGCCGGGGCCGGCCAATTGCATCGCGCCATAACCAATGCGGTTCACTGTGCGGTCGCCGAGCATGAAGGTGGAGGGACGGGGGAAGGTCCTGGACATCCAGCAATCTCCCAAGAGGTTGGGCGAGCCCGGCCGTTGTTCTCAGGCTAGGAATTAGCTAGAAGCATTATATGAATGATACTTCAGGTATGGAATTCGCATATGCCCCACACTGCGCCGGCTGCATTGGAACCAAGGAAAACGCCCGTCCAGGCGAGATCGACGGCTACGGTGGAGGCGATCTATGAGGCGACGATTTAGGTTTTGCTGGCCGAGGGGGCCGAACGCCTGACGACAACGCGGGTTGCGGAGCGGGCCGGGGTCTCCGTCGGAACGCTGTACCAGTACTATCCCAACAAGCAGTCGCTGCTCTTTGCTGTCCTTGAAGGTCATATGAACAAGGTGGCCGAGGCCGTGGAGGCCGCTTGCGAGCGCGCACGCGGCAGACCAATGGCGGAGGTCGCCGACGCTTGGCCGTCACTCTTCTGGAAGACTTCCCTGGCCACGGCAACCGCTGTTACTGCGTTCGGCCAGCCGGCATAGAAGGCCAGGTGAGTGATGGTCTCAATCGCCTCTTCCTCGGTTACGCCATTGTCGCGCGCCCGTGCGAGGTGCGATCGAAGCTGATCGGGACGGTTCATCGCGATGAGCGCGCTGATCGTCACCAGGCTGCGATCGCGCTTCGCCAGTTTAGACCCGCTCACCCGGCGAGTAGCGCGCAATAGCGGCCTCGCTCGAGCTGCCTGCGCGGCAACAAACCGAAAGATTGTGTGATTTGCGATGGGTTCTTATGCGTGCACCCTAACGCCCGAGGAGAAGCGAAGGGGCATCGAGAGGGCGCCCCCAATGTCACTGTCCCCGGAGCTGCTTATCGCGGAGGCAGATCGGCTTGCCGCGCGTGCCGAGCGCGAATTGAAGCGGCACGGTGCTGGTCAGAATGAACACGCGCATCGCGCGCAGCGTAAGCTCGACAGACTTCGCCTCTATCGCGCTGTGCTGACAAGCAAGCAGGCTGCGAGTGCGCTTATGCCTGAGTACGTTGCGGCACGAGGCCTTGCCGGTGGCGTGAGCCGGACGGCCGATTAGACTGTGGTTGCCGTTCCGACAGGGATGCACGCGGATGCGGGTCGAAATCCAATACTGCGGCCAGTGAAACTATGAACCGCGCGCCCGTGAGGCGGCGAACCTGATCCGCAAAGTCCGACCAGATGCGCAGGTGACACTGCGGCGGTCCGGTGGAGGTGCGTTTGAGATCCGCATCGACGACAGTTTAGTCTTCTCTAAGAAGGCGCTTGGCCGGTTCCCCACGGATGCCGAGATCGTCGGCGTCGTTGCCTGAGTTTGTGATAGACGACGGGTCCGACGGGGATTTGCCAATCACACCAGCGGCGATCAAATCGGGGGCAGCCGTCTCTTGTTCGTTGGCCGAGTGGTCGCTCGATCGGATGCTGGCCCCTAGACCGTCGCTAGCGCAATTCAGAATAATCGATCGCCATCGGTCTCGTAGGCTCGTGCACTGTTTGGGCGACAGGCGGCGACTGGACCAGCAGAGCCCGAAGAGCCACCGCTATCCGGAGTTGTCCGTGAAGTGGCTCTTTCAGTGAGTGCCGTTGTGGCTCCTCTCCAGAACCCACCAAAGACCTCGCACAGACGTGTTAAGCGTCAAAGCCGTCCCAGCCCGTCAGATAGGTCCTAGTACTAGGCACGGCAGTGAGGGACTTTCCGATCTGGATTTGGAACACCATCCAGTTCAGGCGACGGTACCCTACCTCGCAGAGCTGGAGGTAAAACTCCCACATGCGGCAGAAGCGTTCGTCATAGAGTGAGCGAACCTTGTCGCGATTGCTTTGAAATCTCTGGTGCCAATGCCTCAGCGTCTCGGCATAGTGAAGACGAAGAATTCTCGACGTCGGTAATCCAGAGCCCAGTTCGCTCGATCGTTGCAATTGGTTCCGAAAGCGCTGGCGCATATCCGCCCGGGAAGATGTACTTGACCAGCCAAGGCGATGTTAGGCCGGGCGGGCCCATGCGACCGATTGAATGGAGAACGCAAACGCCATCATCGGTCATGAGCTCTCGTATCTTGCGAAAGAACTCGCCATAGTGGCTTTGGCCAACGTGCTCGAACATGCCGACCGAGACAACACGATCGTAGCGCCCGTCGTCTTCGCGATAATCGAGCAGCTTGAATGTCACCTTGTTCTCCAGCCCCGCAGCTCTCGCTCGATCCTGCGAAACGCGCAATTGTTCCTCCGACAGAGTGAGGCCTACGACCTCGACGTCGAAAACGCGGGCCAGGTGCAACGCCAGTCCGCCAAATCCAGAGCCGATATCGAGTACGCGCATTCCGGACTCAAGCAGCAGCTTCGCGGCAACGCGCTTCTTCTTGTTCGCCTGAGCCTGTTGGAGACTTTCGTTGTCGTTGGTGAAATACGCGCACGAGTATTGGAGGTCGCGGTCGAGAAACAGCTCAAAGAGTGTCCGATTCAGATCGTAGTGATGAGCTACGTTTTCCTTTGCCTTCCCGACAACGTTGGCCTGGTACGCGCTGGGAAATACCACCGCCTCGGTATCGTGCACGCGCGGCATCAGATTGCACGCAAAGAAGTCAAGCACATCATACAGCGATCCACTCTCGACCGTCATCGAGCCCTGCACATAGGCTTCACCCAGATAAAGGTCGGGAATTATGAGCATCCGGCGCAAAAGTCTTCTGTCAGCAATCCTGATGCTCGCTTCTGGCCCCTTTGCCGCTCCCTCCAGGTTATGCAGCTGGCCATCAGGAGCGATGACTTGCAATCGCCCCGCTCGGATCGGCTCCCTTGTCAGGCCCCCCATGGCTACTCCTTCGTAGCTGAACGGCGACATCTGTCTCAGAGGCGATGAGGTTTTGAGAATCAAGAAAGATCGGTCAGCAGCCGCCGGCGCTTCGCAGCTTGGAGACTGGAGCGCCGGCGGTTCGTCCGAGCAGGGAAGCCATTCCAGACGCGGACGCCGTAACCTTTACCATGTCATCTGAGATCGGCCCTCGGGGTCGTCTAGCGTATCCACGGCCATTTCAACTCCTACATCCGACATCAAACCGACAACCGAGCCCGAGCCGGACACCGACACTCAACTAGTAGAAGAGGCTGAACCAGCCCGTCAACGACACCGCTCCCACTCGGTCCGGAACGCTGCGATCAGCATCGTTACATGGGCCGTCGCGTTGTGCTGACGATGTCCAACAAGCCGCCTGTGACGTTGCGGCGGCAGAGCAACGCGACGCACTCCTCGCGACGATGGCACTCCTGATGTTGGTGCCGGTGTTTCTCTTGATCGCCGCCCTGGGCCTCAGAGACATGCGAATTCTTGTTGTAAGTAGCATTGTGCTCCCGTGCTTATAACTGATCGATCGCGCCCGTTCGCGACCGTATACGTCGGGTCAGAAATATTTCGCTCACGGCTACCCGGCCGCAAGCTTCGTCACGCACCGCGACGCAGCGACTTGGGGTCCTGAGCGGTGAAGAGCGCGCACTGGACGGTGCCGCGATAACGCAAGTGCTCCAGAATTTCCTGGCCGATCAGCTGGCCCTCGCGGTCGCAGTCGGTGGCGAGGATCACCTTATCGCAATGCTTCAGGGCCGCAGCGATCGCCTTCAGCTTGGCAGGCTTGTTGCCCTCGGTCGCGGGCTTTGTGGGGTAGAGCCCGTCCGGCTTGAGGAGTATGCACGCCCAGCTTTTCCACGAGGCCTCGACCTCATGGGGTTCGGCCAATCGCAGCAGGTGTCCCTCGGCCGGCAGGATCTGCCCGAACCGGTCGCCGAGCGCCGCGCGCAGATCACGGGCCTGGCTGGTCTTCTCGGTGATGATCAGGATCGGCATGAGGGCAACCTGACCTGACTGCTCCAACCGTCGGATGGAAAATATCCCGTTGAAACCCCAGGAACGGTGGGCAAATGAGCCGAATGAAAAGCACTCCTGTAATCGCCTATCTTCGTACCAGCTCCGCGGCCAACGTCGATATGCTCTCAAATCCGAGACGCGCGCAGCCAATCGTTTCCCGGCAGCCGCCTAGCGCAGGTCGGCAAGCGGGCCTACTCAATTACACCGATTACGACGCGTGTCCGTGGGTTCACGATGAGAAGCTTTCCTTCTGAATTCAGGTAGGCCGTCCCAGCCATTCCGGGCACAGACTGAGGAAAACTCTGCAGCTTTTCCAGAGCCTCTGCCGTTGGAATGATTGCGCCGATCTCGGCGTAGCCTCCAAGAGCACGTGAACCGGATTCGGAAGAGCCACCCGCACTCGCCCGGATGGCGCGCCGCTGCTCGTCGGTCAGATATTTGAGTGCATAGGCGGCGATGGGCAACTTATCGTCCGCAGCCGTACGCTCTGAGAACTTCGAGGGCACGGTGTCCACATCCGCTGGAGCATCCGCTGCGGTAAGTTTACCATCGACGAGGACTGCCGCTTGGGTGGTCCCCCGACCTTCGAACTAGGCTCCTGCTTGGCGTTCTGGTCCGGCATATTCCGCCCGCCGGCGCTGCCGCTCGCAGGAACGGTGTCCTTGCCGGTGGTCTTGGCATCGCTTTTGTTCTTGGCGTCAGCGGCGGCGTCCTCAACTTTCTTGTTTGCTTCGGTCTGGTCGCTCGGCTTGCCTGGCTTGATGCCATCCTCCAAGCGTCCCCGAACGGCTGCTTCGTCCGCCGAGTTTTGCTGCGGCTTTTTCTCATCATCGGATAAAGAAGGTTGGCCTTGCTGGGTTTGGGCCGAGACTGGTCCAGGGAGGGATGCGAAGGCGATTAGCGCTGCGACGAAAATTGGGCGCATTGGGCGTTCCTTTGTACCGGCTCGGATTAGAAACGCGGCGACCAAGCTTTAGGTTCGAGGGACCGCGTTAGCCTCACCAGCCTCATCACCGTGGGCTTGAAGGTTTCGACCTCGGTCGTGAGCCAGGCAATGGCAGGGTCGATGAGAGCTCACGCTTGCCAACTGCAAAGCAGTTTGCCGCTCATGGCGTCCACCAGTCGACCAGGAACAGGCTGCCCATAATCACAACAAATACTGCCAATCCCAGCACGATGGGGCCATATTTCGCGATCGCCTGACCGCCAGCCACTATGTCCTCCTACGGTCGGGCCGAAACTAGGCGTTCATTAAATCCGAAGCAGCTGAACCACAGTACGCGGACAAGTGATTGCGTCGGCATCAGGAAAATTACCTAATGGCGATGGCGGCAACCCTGGCATCGGTTAATCGTTCCCATGGCGTTGGACCTGCCGGAGCTGAGCCCACGCGAGCTTGCCACCCGCTTCACCGATATAGAGGCTATTTTTTCTCGGTCCATAGGCATGCAAGGAGAACTATCGCCCGGCCTTCGTGGTGATCAAGGCGGCCGATGAGTTCAAGGACAAGACCACCGCCCCCTTCAGCTCTGGCAGACAGGCTTCACCTATCCCACCGGTGAGCAGGGGCTGTAGCGTGTTCAATCTGGCGGTATAGCCTTGCGGAAATCCACAAGGCCAGATTGCAAGACGATTGATCCCTATCAGTCCCAGCGATCACCGTAGCGATGACGCTCACATCCATGCCGGGCAAGGCACCGGCGGAAACGCTCGGTTCCCCAGCCCTGTCGCTCGGCGCACTCGTGCCGCCAAGCGCGACAACGCCGGATGTCCCACTGAGCTTTTTCGACGATGGAGATAGTGCGGGCCGACGATGGGACGACAGGGCCGGCAATGGCGGACGGGATAGTCAGGGTGGCGGCCACCAACAACGATGCAACGGACAACTTGATCATTGAACGTTCTCCCTTCACTGCGTTGAGCTACAAACTCCGCATTAGAGGAAGGTTCGCGCGCGCCTTTGCGAATAATTGGATAAAGCCCGTATGTTGCTCCGATGGATGGAAAATATTCGAAGCACGCTTCTACCCGACAACCAGGCGAAGACCGCTACCGTCCTTCAAGGAATGCGGGCAACTTCCCGATCCCTGGCCGCGGCTACGCGGTGTTGGGTCGCTGAAACGGCGCTCCGCAAGCAGTGCCGGTGGCGGTTTGCTTCACTCACTTGGAGCTCTTGGAGAGATTTGATGCGCTGCAGCAGTCGATCCAAGTAACCAGTATCGCGAGGAAAGCCGCGCCTGGTTGGCACCCGCTGCTCAAGGGAAGCCTCGTGTTCCTTGGCTTCTGCCTGAAGCGACTTGATGAGGTCGTTAAGATACTTCGACATGGGGTTCTCCGGTGCCCCTGACGCGAAAACGTTTTCTCCGGCGTTCGGTTCCTCCGAGATCGGATTAAATCGCCGGTTTGATGTACCGCCAAAGCGCCGCCGACGCGGTTCAAGTAGACCCACCGGCGCCCGTACCGACATGCTCGTTTAGGCTGGGCGGCGAAGAGGCGATTGCGCGATTGGAAAGCAGCAGAGGACCAGCTCTCCCTTACAAAAAACTCTTGGCTCACCCCCACAGGCGGTCGAAGCGACGAGCGGCTATGCGGGTATAGCGCACTGTCATCGCCGGATCCCTGTGGCCAAGGTAATCCTGCATGGTGCGCAGATCGGTGCCTTTGTCGGCCAGGGCATAGCCGCAGCTGTGGCGCAGCATGTGCGGGTGCACGTGTCCGAGTCCGGCCTTCTCGCCTGCTGCCGCGATCAGGTAGTTGACCGCATGCCTGGTGAGCGGCGCTCCGCGCTCCGAAATAAACAACCATGGCAGTCGGTCTTTTCGGCTCGCGAGGTACTTGCGGATGGCGCGCAGCTCATCACCGGCGATAGGATGTTCGACGGACAGCGACCCCTTCAGCCTTTCGACCCATATCCTTGCGCGCTCCAAGTTGATGTCCGTCTTCCGGAGTCCTACCGCTTCCGAAACGCGCAGGCCACGGCGATAGATCATCAGCAGCAGCAGATGGTCCCGAATGCCGTGGCGCCCTGTGCGTGCGGCCGCCAGCAGCTCCATCTCCGTGCCGTCAAGGAAGTCTTTAACCCGCTCATGGGCGTCGGTGGTGACCGATTTCGTCCTACTCTTAACATTACTCCGCCGGGCAACCATCTCTGCTCCCTTGAAAATCCGTGACGCGGTATAGCGCGCCTTGTCGGCACTCTCAACATAATTAGGCTTTTGCTAAGAGTGTGGCGGAGACGCTTCCACCATCGTCCGTCCATCCACCCGGAGCCCGCGTTACACGGCGCCCCGCCAAAGCGCAACTTCCCACCTATCGACCCAATCGGCCGCCGAAAAATGCGTGCCACCGCTTGCCAATACTCGTGCTCCCGCTGCTGGGCTTTGCGTCGCAAGCGTAGGTAGCCCGGCCACCGCCACCATTTCGGCTTGCCGGGAAACGGCACAACGAGGCGGCCATCCGCTTGGCCAAGGCTGTGCCGCTGCTTCTGCAGTCGGTACAGGGCGCGGTCTATCTTCGACGCGTTTTCACAGGCGTATGCAAGATCGTGGCAGACGCGGCAGGCGAGTTCCGGCCTCCAGTACAAGACCTCACAGCGCCGATCACAGGCAGGGCACAGGAAGTAGGTGCGCACGCCACCGAACACCGGGCGCTCGATATGGACCAGCCGCACCTGGTCAACCCGGCCGTCAGCCAGCCTGCACAGCGTGACGCAGGTATCGGTCGGCAGGACCTGCCCCTGCCGCCTGAGCCAGCGCAGGTCAAGGCCGTTGGTTGCTTCGATCAGCTGGCGCGGTCGACGTCGTTGACGCTGGCTCGCGCTTGGGATGCCGGCATGCCCGACCTCGCTCGGTTTCTAGCGCGTGCCTCAATCATGGGCGCACTGGGAGCCTGTCGTGTCCCCGGCCTAACCCAGCTTCGGTCGCTTCAAATGCTTGGTCGCTTCGTTCGCCAGCGTGAAGGCCAGCTCATCTTGTGGTGTGGGCTCTGGGCCGATGACGATGTAGTCGCCCAACCGACATGCAAATACCTGCTTGTCTTGGGCGCGCTCGCGACGCAGCTCCTCAAGCCGGTTCGCTTCCACGCTGCCGGGACCGCGCTCTATGGCAAGGCGCTCTAGTTCGTCGTTTAGCATCTACGCGGTCACAAAGACGAAGAAAAACGTCGTGGCAGCGGCGGTGACGATCAGCAGCACGATCAGGGGATCACGAAGAGGGTTCATGCTGCCCCAACGCGCTCGGGCCGAACAGGTTGGTATGTCGTACGGTGCGGACAAGTGGAAGGCGGGCGACTGAAACGCACCTGCCCAGGTTCACTACTGGGGATCTGGCGCGTCCTTGGAGTTGCCTTCCATGGCTCGTTCGGCAAGGCGCTCGTATCCTGCCGCGATGGTCAGCAGTGCGTCCTTGGCTTCGGGGTCAGTCGCTTTCGCAGCAACAGCAAGCGCATCGGCGGCAATGGCATTCCACCGCGCTGCGGTGTCTAGGTCAGCTAGTGCCATTTGAAGCTCCCTGCGTTGATGCGAGCAACGCTTTCCCTGTCTTGTTCCTGCGGCTGCTCAATAGTTACTCAACGTCCTGGAACGGGACGTGGCGTCCAGCGTTTTGCATCAAATCTGGCAGCCAACAGAGCAAGCCAGAAACTGGGAGGTCTGTCGCGATGTTTCGCGTCAACTACCTGCGTCCCGAGCAGATGCCGCCGCATCAAAGGGATTTTCCACGACGAGACCAACTCCCGGAATTGCCTGGCGCCGCCGGCTCTCGAGCACTGGTATTGATGGTGGCTTTGTATCTCGTCGCGATGTTCGCAGGCGTTTTAGTGCTGCGGTATCTGACTGCATCGGAGAGGCCAAGCACCATTAACGCAGCCGCAGGCGCGACGCGGACCAAGTAGCCGAGCCATGGAACGTATCAATCACGAAGTCGCACTACTAAAAATGCGCACGGAGCAATGGCGCATCCATCTGCGTTCGGTCCCGGCGTCAAGCCCAGAAGGGCGCAAAGTTCGGTCGGTGCTTGCCGCAATGAAACTGAAGATCAAAGTGCTCACACGCTTCGCACGTAGCACCGCCGCGAGCTGCGGTCGGGCGACATTGCATTAGCGGTCGGATCAGTTGATGCCTCGGCGGTGCTGGGCCAGCACGCCTTGCAATGTGGCAACCAGCATTGGCGGGCTAGCCGGTTTGTGAACCAGCTCGCCGTCAGCACATGCGCCGTGGAGCTTGCTAAAGCCGCTGTAGACGATGAATGGGATATCGCGTTCCTTGAGTTTGGCGCACACGTCTGAAGTGGTCAGACCGCCGTGCAAAACATGGTCAATGACGGCAGCAGTCAAATCCTGTGTCTCGGCCTGATGCATTGCGTCCCCAAGCGTGCGGGCGATCACCACCTCGGCTCCTGCACTCTTGAAGGCATCGGCGATGTCGAGCGCGACGAGCGGTTCGTCCTCTACGACTAACACGCGAACTCCTGTCAGCGTCTGCATGAAAACCTCCAACCTTTTGCTTAGCCGGCGCGCTAACGGTTGCGATGCAGATTGGTTCCTGCGCGCAGCCTGTCTCAGGCTGACCTCCCCCAAAACGGGGATTGGGTAGAACGGCGTGTGTACGGTATGCCAGCGCTCCGAACAGGGAGGTAGAGCGGAGGAGAGCAGGGCCACACTCAGCAAGCGGCATCTTGATCGCGATCTCGCGGAAGATGATCCGATCCTCTGTTACCCGGAGGGTCCAGTGGATGGGTGTGGCCCTGCATCTTGTTTCGCATTGCTGCTCGTACGTTTGCGATGCGGTAGCCATCGACAAAAGAACTATTTGCCTCCTGGAGAATTCCAGAAACACTGACCTTGCAGGGTCACACCGCTAGGTCTTCTCTCTCCCCCTGAGCCTTAAGGCCTTTCGCGACGCTCCCTCCCCCCGTGGACGACGCGCAGCAGTGTGGCTCTGCTCTTACCATCGGCTGCACTGCTTTGAGCGGAGCCAACTGTGAGGCACCCACTGCGTATCGTGTCGGCGGGTTTGCCAGCGTCTTGGTCGCGTCACCGGTCGCGCGTGCACATGAGTGGTACCCTCATGCATGCTGCGGCGGTGACGATTGCGGCCCTGCTGACATCATCGTTCGACGTGATGATGGCAGCTATCTGGTCACGGCGCGCGGCATGTCACTGGTGATCCCCGAAGACTACTATTGGCGCCCGTCACCTGACGGCCGGGTTCACGTCTGCGTCAGACGGATCAGCGGGATCGGATTGATGGTCGTTTGCGCATTCGGTGGCCCGGGTGTGTGAGCAAGTAGTCGAGTATTGATGCCCAACGCGGTCAGTGTGGTGATCGGGCCGTCGGACTGATCGCGCATTGTCCGAATGCGGTGAGCCCCGGCTTGGGGGGACCGGGGCTCGGGGACGCGCTTCTTGCTGGGTACCGGCTCAATCGAGCGTCTCAGCACCCAGCGATGACGTCAAAATGCCCATGCCCATTGTTCTCAACCACACCATCGTCCCCGCCACCGACAGGGGAAGGCCCCTGGTGGACACCGAGGGGACGCCTGGCACCAATGCACCAATAATCTCAACCGCGGTGTGTACATTTTGGGGTCGTCGCGCGTTCAAAGCCCATATGACCGCTGAGATCCCACCATGACAGACGTCAAACTGATCCAATCCGACCCCAGCCCACCATCCAAGAAGATTGGCGGGCCAGAGGCCAATAGCGATGCCGAGTTGTTCTGGAGCCGCGCCAGTCAGGTTTCCACTGTCGGGCTTTTCGTGATCGCGGTCGTATGGTGCACTTACGCTGCCCACCACATCATCGTCCCTCTTCTGCTCGCATGGGCCATCGCAACCATTGTCCTGCCACTGGTGAAGGGACTGCAGAACTGGGGCGTCCCGCGGGTCGTCGCCGCCATAGGCGTGACGCTCGTGTTGCTGTGCATCATCATGACTTTGCTGTTCCTGTTGTCTGCCCCAGTGACCTATTGGTTGGGGCGGGCTACATACGTGGGCGCTTTGATCCGAGAAAAGCTGGAGAGTTTCAGTCAGCCCCTGGCGTTGCTGCAGGAGCTGCAAAAAGGGCTTACCATCATCGGCTCTGGGGGCGAGCAGACGACGATCAAGGTGGACGCGCAATCTTCGAGCATCGCGACAACTATTCTGTCCGTCCTGACACCCGCCATTAGCGAGTTCGTTCTGTTTGTCGGGGCCCTCGTTTTCTATCTGATCTATCGGCAGAACCTCCGCAATGCCGTGGTCTTTTTCTTGAACAATCGCGAAGCGCGTCTCACCACCGTGCGAGCATTGAACGACATCGATGACAACATGACCACCTACTTCGGTACGTTCACGTTGGTGAATCTGTGCCTTGGCGTCATCGCGGCAACTCTGACCTGGGCAACCGGCCTCCCCAATCCACTCCTGTGGGGCGTCCTCGCCTGTGTGCTCAATTATGTGCCCTACATCGGACCTGCACTTGTGATCGGCACACTCGCCCTCGTCGGACTGTTGGTCCACCCGACAGTCGGCGAGGCGGCGGTGGCACCGCTCCTCTATCTTGCGGTTGTCACCATTGAAGGCCAGTTCATCACCCCAACCCTGATGGGCAAAAGATTAGAACTCAATCCTTTTGCCGTATTCCTCGCGATCGCGTTTTTTGCCTGGCTGTGGGGACCGATCGGCGCGTTCCTTGCGGTGCCGATCTTGATGGCGGGTTCGGTCATCTTCGGACGGGCATTCGAGGAAGAAAAACCCGATTTGCCAACATGAATAAAGCGCTAATGGTACAGCCGCTCACTTGCAGATCAAAGAACCTCAGCAAGCCGGTCACCCAGCGAATGGCTCGATTGAGGCAACGCTCCCCGAACACCTGTCGCCCAATACATTTTGGCAAAAGGCATCCAGCATCTGACAACAAGCCGCGTATCAGACGAAGGAATAATCGCCAGCTCCACGAACAGAACAGCTCCCATTCGCGCAGATGAGAGGCGCATCCACGAAAGTAAGGGCGCGTTATGCGCCCTTTCTTCGCTCACCGCCGCTGAAAGCGCTCGCGCTCTTGTCGGATTTCTTCAGCTGTAAAGCCCTTCGCGGACGGGTCGTATTTCGACCAACCGGCCGACGTGTACGCTTCCCGCCGTTCACGGGTATTGACAGGCTGATTGGCATCAAGGATGGCCTCAGCCTTGGCCGCGCGGGCATCGTCGGTTCTCACGGTAACAAGAGTGCTCCCGCGCCGGACGGCTTCTGAGTAGAGATGAGCATCTTCTTCGCTGACCCCGTAGTCGGTCAGGGCACCGATCAATCCGCCGACAACCGAGCCACCAGCTGCACCAACCAGCGTGGTGGCGAGAACGCCAGCCGCTACCAACGGGCCGATGCCGGGAATTGCGATGACACCTAGCGCAGCCAGCAAGCCTGCGCCTCCGCCAACGACTGCACCAGCGGTCGCGCCGGTGGCTGCACCCGAGGCAGTGTCAGCAAGTGTCTCGTCATCGCGGTAACGGCTGACCATGCCAATCTCAGAGGTCGAAAATCCCGCGGCTTCGAGACCGTTGACCGCGCGCTGCGCGTCACCATAAGTGTCATAGAGCCGTGAAACAGTGCGTGCCATGTTTGGGCTCCCTACTGGGTTGTGACATTGCCGCGGAAATCGACAGAAACATTGACCTTTGCATCACCCTTGGTGGCTGACGCGCGCCAGATGCCCTGGTCGTCCTTACGCAGACCGCTTACCTGAGTGAAACCGGCCTTCTCTATTCGGTCTTTGGCTTGGGCTTCAGTGAAGCTGTTTGCACCTGCTTCGGGGGCTTTGGTTTGCGTGGTGGACGTCTGGGCAACGGCAACGGGGCCGGCGAGAACGAGCGCAACCGGGATTGCGAGCCAAAAGCTACTGCTTTTCATTGGACGGACCTTTCTTGAGGGACTTCCTGAACTTAACTCGCGTTGCCTGGCTATGTTCCGAGCAACGTCCCAGGAACGTTGTGACCAAGGCCGCGTTGCCATCCACAAACTTTGCGAGATAGCAAATGCGCCCGACCATCCTTGCTTCAGTGATCATCTCTCTGACCGTAGGGGTCGCTCATGCTCAGACGTCGTCAGGGAGCGGGGGGACGAGTGGAAGCACGGGCGGATCGATCTCTCCTGGGACAGGGTCGCCAGGCACGAGGGCGCCAGGCGGTTCACCCGGACTGACGCCGACGCCGAGCGGTCCAATCACACCGAACCGTTCAAACTCAGAGGTGTTTCCGCCATCTCGGGTTCTTCCTAGCACCCAAGGCCAAGTACCAAATCAAACAGGCACCCCTGGCTCGACGGCGATCACACCCGAGACGGGAACGCCATCGGGCGGATCCCGAGTTCCGAGCCCCGCGACGGGTGGCGTTGGCAGTTCCCAGCAGTCAAAGACCGGCAAAAACGCTGCCCGAGACGAAGTGGCTGATTGTTTGAAGCTCTGGGACGCCGGGACGCATATGAGCAAGGCAGATTGGGCGCGCACCTGCCGCCGCGTACAGGGCCGATTGGACAACATCAAAATCGAGGCTGGAAAATCAGCAGCGCGCTCCGGGCAGTCAAAGCCCCAATAGCGATCACGCACGCTCACCAATTAAAGTCCCAAACCAACTCCGGGCTGAGGTTGAGTGGCGGTGAGGAGGCACTGATGTCGGAAGACCGTGTGAAGAATTGGAACGAGGATAAGCCCTGGTCGGAGATGGACCTGTTCGATCTTCAGAACAACGTCGCGCGCGGCGATCTCGTCGAGGAGACGGCGGAATTTCTTATGCGGCGCGAGGATGAGGTGCGCCAGAAGATCAATGAGTTGAGGGCAAAAAGAAAGCGCCGCCCATAGGTGAGGCATTGGACACCAAGGCGCGGCAAGCGTGAACGGAATCCTCGCCCGGCCGTTTTCAATAGACGGAGGGGAGGACCATCATGGCTCGCCCGAGAGGTACTTGGCACAAGGTCTCAGCCCAGCCCGGCGCCTTTGCCTTGCAGATTTTGAAAGCCTTCCAGAAGAACCAGGGGCTGCTGCTCTCGGGCGCGCTGGCCTACTACATCCTGCTCTCCGTCATTCCGCTTTTTACCTTTCTGCTCCTCATGCTCTCCCACATCATTGATGAAACGGCGCTGTTGGCTACCTTGCGCCGCTACATCGGCCTCATCATTCCCGGCAATTCGGCAGCCGTGCTTGCGCAAGTGCGAAACATCCTGGAGCACCGGGAAGTCGCGAGCTGGGTCGTGCTGATTGCAATGCTGTTCTTCAGCTCGCTTGCGTTCAGCGTCCTCGAAAGCGCTCTATCGATTATTTTCGTTCACCGGGTGCGGCACAAACCGAGGCCGCTGATCGTCTCCCTGCTGCTTCCTTACGTCTACATCATCCTGCTCGGCGTGGGCTTCCTGGTGATGACCGTCATGGCCAGCCTGCTGCAATCGATGAGCGATGATCAGCTCGTGCTGCTGGGACGGGGCTGGTCCCTGGATAGGCTTTCGGTGGTTCTCTTGTATCTGATCGGCCTGGCAGGCCTGATCCTCGTCCTTACCTCCATCTATCTGGTCATGCCGCCGAAGGGGCGCATACGCCCACGCCATGCACTCGTGGGCGGGATCGCGGTCGGACTGCTGTGGGAGGCGACCCGGCACATCCTGCTCTGGTATTTTTCTACGTTGTCAGTGGTCGGCGTCGTCTACGGGTCACTGGCCACGACAATTGTTGGGTTACTGAGCCTCGAGATTGCCAGCATCCTTCTGTTGCTCGGCGCGCAGGTGATTGCCGAGTACGAGAGGCTGCAAGACGGTGACACGGGCGCTCCCGCCGAGCTGAAAACAGACGCTGCGCGCCCGGAATTGAGATAGTCGCCTCCCTGGCGGACGGCCGTACGTTGCCGTTTCTCGGGCGTGGCGGAGGGTCGACTACCCCAATCTCGCCGGTCCGGCGCAAATCAACTTATGTAGTGAGGCACTGATAGCGCCGGGAAAGGACCGAGCGCCGCGGAGATGGCCGCTCCTACAATCAGCGCACCGATGACGAATGTCCCGATCGCCATCCGTTGCCGATATTGATGAAATGCGCCGTTTAGACCCGCCCCGGCGCTAGCAACAGTCGCCCTGCGACCCGCGTCGGAATTACTTACGGGAAGGGTTTCTCCGCCAGATTTCGGCCAGACAAGAACACCCACCGCCCCAAGCACGAGTAGGAGAGGCAGATTTCGAGCAAAGACATTGAGAACGCTGAGGAAGGGTGCCGGTCCGAGGGTAGTCAATATCGTCCCCAGAATAGCAAACGGCATCCCGACGGCCGCGGCTTTCGTGCCGTCAGCTCCAACGTCGCAGGTCTCGGTGTTTAGCGGTTTCGCTTCCGCGACTTCAGCCCGTAGGTGCATGATGGCGGATCCGTCGCGCAAATCATCCGTCTCGGTTCGCCGCCGGCTGGAGTTCGAAGGCGAGACTTGGCACGCCCTCACCCAGCTTGCGCACGAGACGGGGAGAACCTTGCAGGAGCTGACAGCCGAGGCGTTCGGTGATTTGCTGAAGAAGCATCACCGGCCTGCAACCTTGCGAGATGCGCTAAGGCAGAGCACGCGATTGCTGCCCGCCAATGACGCGAAACCTGTCAGGTACCAACGCAGCCGCTAACGCCCCGATATGGTATCGCCGCTTCGGCGCCGTCGTTGATGCGTCGCGGCTTCCACATTTAGCGCTTCCCGCCGCACTCCTTACCGACTGGCCAGCGCTTCGCCTCGTCGCGCTCCTGCGCCTCAGACGACCCTTCGATGCAACCGTCCAACGCATCGGCTCTCTCAACGAGAAGCGCGTGCATCCGGTCTGATTCCCGCGTTGTCCATGGAGTCACTCCTGAGGGGTGCCGAGGTTGTGAATGAACTGCCGGCAAGAAAGCGCCGTTCGGTTGTAGGCTGCTCTGCAACAAAGAAGTTTTGAATCGGATGCGAATGATGAGACCTTTCCGAACTTGCGTCTGGGCTTTCAGCCTACTCGCCATCGTTATCATGCAACTCGGTTGGGCGGCCGATGTTGCTCCGGCGCCGAAAGGAGCTGCAGATGCGATCCTCGTAGAACGCCAACCGCACCTGCTGGACCAGGCCCTGGCGCAGCTAGAGGCAATTTCGTCCGAAAAGGGAAAGCTCTACTTCGTTGGCTTTGCGGGCTACGGCGGAGAAGCCGTCTTTAAGCGTGAAGTGCTCGCGGTGCGCCAGTTGTTCGATGAGCGCTTCGGCACCAAGCATCGGGCAGTGGTGCTCATCAACCACCCGAGTACGCAAGACGAGATACCACTGGCTACGCTGCCCAACCTTGATCGCGTGCTCCGACATATTGGGCGAATGATGGACACGCGCCGCGACACCCTCTTTCTGTTTCTCACCTCCCACGGCGAGGAAGGTCGTATAGCGGTTGACATGCCCGGAGTGGCGGCTCGGCCGCTGCGACCTGAACAACTTCAAGCGATGCTGGATCAGTCCGGCATCAAGAGGCGAGTGATTGTCGTCTCAGCCTGCCACGCCGGGAGCTTTATTCCGGCTCTCGCAGGTCCGACCACCCTCGTCATCGCCGCAGCGCGTGCCGATCGCAGCTCGTTCGGTTGCGAAGATCGGCGGCGCTGGACCTACTTCGGAGATGCCTACTTCAATCGTGCTCTTCGGCAGGAGACGTCGTTTCGCCGAGCGTTCCAGCAAGCGAAGCGCCTGATTGCGCTGTGGGAGAAACGGGATCGTTTGATCCCGTCGCTGCCGCAGATCGCCGGTGGCGAGGACTTAACCGGGATCGAGTGACGACTCTTTTGCGAAACGCGCATTCGGTAGAGGGGTAGGGCTGCTAATGCTCGACTCGTCGGCCGATGATGCCGGCTCTAGATATTCCAGCGCCCGGCCGTGCGCTGGGGAACCAAAATGGGGCGCCGCGCTCCAGAATCGTCGATGCCGGCGGATTGTCCCCCGGCAGCGCTTCAAGCGCTGAAGATGTATTGCGAGTATCCGCCAGGCGTGGCTGCCGCAGCGTGCCGAATGGTCCTGGGGAAAGATGTTTCAGGGATGGGCCGGATCTTTCGCCGAGGCCTACTGCAAACGGCACGGTCAAGACCCGAGCGTCACGGACGCGCGCAAAACCTGAGGCTGCCACCGTCCACGGCATCGGTCTATCTGCGCAAGGCGCTCGCCTGACACGTTTCACCTCTCGCGTCCAGCAATCTCAGCCGTGGTCTTGTTGACCAGGAGAAATGCCGAGCGGATGAGATTGCCTGTATCTTGCTGGCGGTTGTTTTCTAACGGAACGGTCTGGCATGTCACGCGTGGTGAGAGCCGGGCGTTACCCCGGCGCTTGTGGCGATTGCTGCGCCAGAACTCTGTACTGCAAGCGCCGAGGCCACCATTCGGATGCTTGCTTGAACGACAAGCGCCCCGGCCGATTCAAGTAACCAGGGCGCCCGCCTGACGGCATGCTTCCCGGAAGGAAGGGATAACAGGTCTCGCCGCCAACACAACTCAGAGAAGCATGGGAAAAACTGAGATGCTCGGCGGCCTGTTCCACCGTTAACCACGAATGTTTGTCCGACCGGCGTACCGACCGGGATCACGCGCGCCACACAGCGCGTTACACGTTCAGGATGGCCCGAGTCTGGTCTGGTGCCGAGCAGGCGAGGCGCCCCGCTTGGTTCTTCCTGCGCCTCGCCCATGTAGCCCCGAGCAGTGTCATGCACGCGCATAATGACGTTGTGCTGAGTCCCGAAGAACTGAGGGTGCTGCGCGTTGCCTTCGACGCGGCATGGGAGGTGGTCGCGCCAGAGTACGACGCATCATCAACAGGGATCGAAGTCGGCCGCCTTCGCTTGGCAAACGCGGTGCTCGCGGCTTGTCGACGTGGGATGAGGGAGTCCGCGATCATCAAGGCCGAGGCGCTTCGCCGAATGGCCAAATGGCGCCACGAGTTACGAGTTGCCCTTTGAGCCACCGCTGCGCGCAAATGAAAACGCCCCCGGCCGTTTCTGGCTCGCGGGGCGGGCCGGGTCAGGCGCCATTGCCGGCGCCCGTGTCGGGGCAGTGCGCAGCAGTCTTCCGGATTTTCCGACGCACATTGAGATTACTCCTAGGCTGCCGCCGGTGGCGGCCTTGAGGCGCGCGCGGCTGGTCGTCACTCTGCGGCTGGCTTCGACTCTCTGGTTGCCGTGACGATCGCGTCGCCATACTGCGCCGCGCACTCGTCATCGAGGATCGGGCCTTTCACGACGGCATAGTCGGCGGCGGGGTCCCGGATGACCAGGTGCTTGCCGGTGATCGATACCTGGCAGGCGGTCATTTCGGTTTTCGACGTTGTGGCGCCGCCGACCCACAGGTCAAGCCAGAGATGGCCCTGAAAACCGATGTGGCATGGTCCGTTCTGCGGCCTGCCGCCGTCGCCGCAGGTGTCCTCGACGATGAAATATTTGCGCAGGTTGGGAACGTAGAACCTAGTGCCGGCCGCAATGTCGAGTATGTCCTCGCCGTTGACGATACTGTGCCCGACAGCAAGCGTAATGGGGTCGCGATAGGTGCCCGTGCCACCGGCGGTTGGGTGGATAGTGGCATCGGAAATGCGGCTGCCGGCCGGTGTGTTGTCGTGATGGCCGTAGCCCGTGAGATAGGCGGTGAACCGTGTTTCTCTCGCCATTGCCGCTCCCGGCAGCATTGCACACGCGGCGCAAGCCAAGCTGACGATAGCTGTTTTTCTCATGCCGATCCTACGAGCTTTGGCTGCTGTGCCTTGGGGGTTTCCCGAAGCGTGCACGGCATCCGTCGATTAAGGCCTGCGCTTTGTGGATTGGTGGCGGCCCCATGAGAAGGCCATCGGCACGTTTAGGTTAAGCACCGTAGCGCGTGATGCACAGGTCGCTACTCGACGCTGACTGGTCGCGAGCGGGAGGGCAAACCGGTTCGATCACCACCTGGAGCGGGGTCTCCCCCGAATTGGGGATGCGAAGCTTAATGGACCTGATCGGCAGCCCGGTCCGCACGCCGTGTTGAGGTGCAGTGCCGGCTGCCGTGGTGCTGTTGGTCAACGGGTTGGTGATGATCGAGGCGATGGCCTGCGGCACCCCAGTGCTGGCGTTCCGGGATGGTTCGGCGCCTGAGGTCGTGGATGACGGTGTGACTGGCTATCTGGTGGATAATGTTGACGAAGCCATTTGTAAGATTGGCAGCCTGTTAGTCCTCGACCGCCCCCGGGTGCGGCGCCGGTTCGAGGAGTTGCTTCACCGCGACCCGCATGGCACGCGATTACGTTGCAATCTACCGTCAATTGCTGAGTGCAACACGAGCTCGGGCTGCGCCCATTGTCCTTGGAAGTGGGAGGCGACGTAAGGACGCCGAGCTCAGCCCTAAAAAGCCACCCGCCAGCCATCCGCCGCAACGGCGATGAGAGTTTAGACGCGGGAAAGGCTTAAATCGGCCGACGCTCAGCCAAGCGATAAGTGGCCTGCGAGACGCCCACACGCCGCGCACCTCATGGCGAAATAAATCTTTCTTATTCTTTCTCCAGATTGGCCCGAAAATCTTTAAAGAACATCTGCATTTGTTGCGCCGCGGTGGCGACGGCCTCCGCGTCGCCGGTTACGCCCGCGCTTGCGGCCAGTGAACCCTTCAAGGCCGACATCACTTCAGATTCGATAATCTCGATCCACGGTCCGATCTTGTTTTCGTGCGACTTAGCAAGCTCAAGCAGGCTTCTTTCAAAGCCCTCCTCCATTGCAAGAGATACGAGATCGTCCGCCAACGCGTTGGCTCTTCCGAAGCCCATCGGTTTCTTCCTCCTTGATGCTAACGAACCAGAACCGCTGCGGTTCAATCCTTCTATTGAGCACGCCGAGCCCGGGCTTACCGAAAGAAGCCGCTCACCCGGTGCGGGCTGCGGGACAAGCGAGAGTCACAGCCGGCAACAAGTCGGTTGTCGATCCAAACAGGTCATTGTGACACACCGAATTGATGGGCACGAAGAACGTCCAATTGCTATTGGCCCGATGTGCATTCACGATGTGCTATCGTTCGAGCACCGGAGCGCGAGCGGCCTACTCAGGACAATCGCTGCGGCTTCTACTGGAGCGCACGTCGGCGCGACCTTTGTGGACCTATAGTGAGGATGCGGCGCCCCTTGTGGAGCGCCGCCACTGAAAGCGTGTCAACGAGCGCGGCACTGCCGATAGCGACGCAACAGATCTTGGCAATCAACACCGCCATATCCATAACTGCGCACGCCGACATCGACATCCCGCCCTCCGGATCGGCGCCTACGATCGACATCAACGCCGACAGTCGTGCGCCTATTTACTCTGTCGCCCCGTCTTCCACGGTCGACATTGACGTCGACATTGCTGCGTTGTTGTCCACCACGTGCGTCTTTATCGCCCGACCGCATCTGTGCGTCTTTACCCTGCGTTGCACCGCGATCGCCGCTCTTATCCTGAGCGCGAGTACCAGTGTCCTTGCCGCCGCCTGCGGTTCCTTTTTCATCAGCCTTCTGCACCTTCTGAACCACCCCTTCGAGACTGAGAGGCTTATCGGCCGAGAGTGCTGCCACGTGGTGAGCGCTAAAGCCAAGGGCGAGCACCGACGCAGCGGCGCTCAACATCAACAGGTTTCGCATTTGAGCCATCCTTCGTCAGCGTTTGCTCCTACACGGCAGGAGCTTTTGCCCTCAACGTCAGGACGGAAAAGAAGTTGCTATCTTAACCACGATTGTCCAACCGCAACGCCGCGCGTCCTTGCTGAGCTGAAGGGTGTGAATGCGTCCACACTTGCTGCTCACGACGTCCCCGATTCACGTAGATTTATTGTTGCTTCTCTCCGCGAGAAGCTCCGGCTCCTGCATGCGCCTCTCTGGCGCACGACAGTGCAAGGAGTGGAGGGATAACGTACGCTTTGTTTCGCGTCAGGTGAGCAAAAACCAAAAATATCCAGCCGACCAATACGGAAAGGAGAACTCTCACCTGCAGAACTCCCGCGATATTTCATAAACTACAATTTATATTGGGGGGTAAGTCATGGGCAATGATGGGTGGCGCCCGTATTGCCACACGCAGCGTCCTGAGATTGGCCCTGCACCGGCTCCGAAGGCAACCGCCGCTGATCATCGGGGTTGATGCTACGGTTGCTTTGGACCCAGATTGTTCAACCTGCCCGGGAGCGCCGGCAGGTGTTGGCCCAATCGGCTTTGCTCAATTGTGTTTCGGGAGCCCATAATTTCAGACAATCCGCGATGCTGTCTGATGGGTCCTTACAGCTTCTTGGTGGAACCGTTGATACCGCCTGTAGCGGGCTAGGAACGCGCCCGCTCCCCAAGGCCGAGGGATCCTGCGGACTCGACCTGGCAGTACCCGTTGGCATAGTCGTGGTCGTGCTCGGGTCTTGAATGGATCCTTGGGGTCGTGGTGCCAAGCGTGAGGGTGCAAACACCTCCGAGTTTGAGCGGTTCGGTGTTACGGGCCCGGTAGGCGTCGAGCCGACTGCAGGTGCGCCTCGCGTTACACCCGGAGACGTCGTCCCACCAGTTCCCCAGCTTGCTCCAGAGCTCGATCCTCCTCCTGGAGGTTTGAGCGCCAGCCGATCCCATCGAAAAAAGGACGGCGAGCGCTGCCAGGAGAGTCTTTCTTGCCTGCTTCATGGGTGCGCAACGTCACTCGGCCCTTGGCCGTCCCTCGATCTGTGTCCATCGTTCTTTCATCACAAAGCGTAGCTTGCGGCGCGCCCATTTCGGGTCAGCGTGGGCGACGCCACTGCGCCGTCATGCAGTCGCGCCAAGCATCGAAGGCGAATGGCTACTACCGCAACGGCGCCTGGATCGTGATCCGATAACATCGCGCTTTCGGGTGAAGTGGGACGGCCCCTTTGTGGGGCCGTTTCGCGTTTACGCGCATTGCTGGTCGTAGGGGGTCTAGCTGGGCAGGCTTGCGACCCATGGTGAATGCCACCAGGTTTGGTCCGATGCGCAAGCGTAAAGACCCAACAGGTAGACCCGCAAAGGCTTGGGTAGCCTACAAGCTGGCCAAGATCGGAAAGCGGCTCGGCACCGTGTACGGCGAGACCGAGATGGAGGCGCTGCAGGAGGCCTACAAGCAGTTCGACGTTAAGACCGAAGCGGAACGCAGGCGGATTTACCTGCGCAGCCAGTGACAGGCGTAACAACCTCAGAACAGCCCGAAGCCCCGGCCACTTGAGCGTCCGGGGGTCAAACGGGCCTGCGTGGGGTCGATCATCCGTAAAATGCTGCCCCCCGAGTTTAAGACCCGGTAATCGGCATCCACTTAAAATATCGGTGGCTCGGTACAAACGACGAGCCTCTCCGTTGCTCCAGCGGCCCTGCGGAACCACAACTCTGCGGGGCCGATCTTTTTGGGCGGGCTGGCAACCAGGCCAGGGTCAGTAGGAGCGTCGGCCATTCAAATACACGCGCAAGTCAGCACCCCAACGAGGCCTGGGGCCGGAATGATAAAAATCCTCATTGCCGACGATCACGAGGTGGTTAGATCCGGCCTGCGTGCGCTGCTGAGCGAGCAACCGAATTGGCAGGTCGTTGCCGAAGCGGCCAACGGCAAGGAGGCCGTGGCGCAAGTGCTCAAAACCGCACCCGACGTCGCCATTGTCGACTATTCACTGCCCCTCCTCAATGGAGTTGAGGTGACGCGGCAAATCCGGCTGCGCAGCCCGGGCACAGAGGTGATCATTTTCACCATGCACGATAACAACGGGCTCATCCGCGACCTTCTGCAGGCGGGCGCGCTCGGTTATCTCCTGAAGTCGGACGCCAAGCGGCTTCTTCTGGCGGCTGTCGAGACGGTCGCGGGACACAAGCCATTCTTTACGGGCATGGTTTCCGAGACGCTGCGGCAGTCGTTCCTGACCGAGGGCAATGACGACCCACTGAGCGCACGCGAGCGGTCCGTGCTGCAGCTGATTGCCGAAGGCCACAGCAGCAAGAATGCCGCATCCATCCTCAATCTCGGCGTCAAGACGATCGAGACTCACCGGGCGGCCATCCATCGCAAGTTGGATATCCATTCGACGGCCGGCCTGGTTCGCTATGCCATCCGCAACAAAATGATCGACGCGTAATTTGCTGACTGGTGCGGCATTGGCGGACAGTTGCTTGGCTAGCACCACACCACAGGTCCGGAACTCGTGTCGGCCACCGACCACCACCCGCGCTCCAACCCTACTTTTTGACGTCCGGCAACCCCCGTCTAGGCTCTTAGTGCTTGGGGGGTTGTGTTATGCGTGTGTTCGCTGCGGTTGCTGCGGTTGCGATTGCAATGAGTGGTTGCGCACCGGCGCCCCCACTACGATACACGCACTCAACTGCCACGCAGCAGACCTACATGCAGGATAGACACACCTGCATACAGCAGGCGCAGCAGCGACAGACCGGCTCCTACGTAAACCAATACGGTGGCGCATCAGAGAGTACCGTTGTAGTCAGTCGCGAGGCCAGCGAGACGCACAGACGCTTTGCCATCGGAAGCTTTCAGCGCGATCGGTGACTTCCGCTCTGGGATTGAGTTCAGGTTTTCAGAGGATCAGCCGACCCTGCCGGTTGCGGGGCGCATGCCCTTCAGGGAGCCCCACAGGTGGGCAGTCAGGGGGTGGTGGCAGCGGCCTCAGGCACACGGGCAGAAATGGATGTCGAGAGCCAATAGGAAACTGCCGCGAAACCTCCGGAACTTGATGCAGACTGATCCGTTTCCGGGTTGCATGGCTGGTAGGGAAGCCGTGCGTGCGGTCTTCCTTGGCCCGGAGTGTTCTGACGATGCATGGCATTGGAGGTCAACACCACGCACTCGAGCTCACGGTCGCAGCGGAGCCCTCGGCGTGGCGGCAACAAGCAATCTAAGCGGACGCAGGAAGGGGCAGTCCTTCCCGAATAAAGCTACGCCCCAGCCTCCGGCTCGCCTATCCGGCGACCTGCTGGTCATGGCGGCGCTCATCGGCATCAGCAAGGTCGTGTTCGGGCCCAGAAAGCAGGGGACGGTTGCCGGCACAGTGACCGCACTCCGTGAAACCGTCACCGAGGCAGGGCGCGGACGCGCTGCCGCGCAACCCTCCGAGATCCCCGCCAAAGGCTGGAAAGACATCGCCTGGCGCGTCTATGAAAACATCCAGAACGATCGAGTTCTCTTGATAGCGGCCGGTGTTACTTTCTATGCGCTGCTGGCCTTGTTCCCGGCCACCGCCGCATTGGTTTCGCTTTATGGGTTGTTCACCGATACGTCCACGATCGGGGAGCATCTCCAGCTCGTGTCAGGGTTCCTGCCCGCCGGCGCTTTGGAAGTGATCGGTGACCAGGTCAAGCGCATTGCCTCGCAGGGGCAGGCCACCCTTGGCATCGCCTTTCTCGGCACGCTGGCTCTCGCCCTTTGGGGCGCCAACGCCGGTACCAAGGCCATCTTCGATGCTCTCAACATCATCTACAAGGAGCCAGAGAAACGAAGCTTCATCGGGCTGACACTGTGGTCGATGGCCTTTACGATCGGCGCCCTGGTTTTGGTGCTGCTGGCTTTCGGCGCCGTTGTCGCAGTTCCCGTGGCGCTCAAGCTCATGGGTATTCCCGACGGGTCGGGCACGGCGCTGCTCACACTGTTGCGCTGGCCGATCTTATACCTCGTTGTCCTGTTCGGGCTCGCATGTCTTTACCGGTACGGGCCCAGCCGGACCACGCCGCAGTGGCGATGGGTGACATGGGGAAGCGCCATTGCCGGTGGCATCTGGCTGGTCGGTTCGCTGCTGCTCTCTTGGTACGTGGCCAACTTCGCCAACTACAACGCCACCTATGGATCGCTCGGCGCTGTCATTGGCTTCATGATTTGGATCTGGCTCTCGACCATCGTGGTCTTGCTCGGCGGTGAGATCAACGCGGAGATGGAGCACCAGACGGCAAAGGACACAACAGAAGGTGGCGGCAAGCCGATGGGCGCGCGCGGCGCCAGGATGGCAGACGAGATTGGCGCGGCGCGGACATGATGTGAAACAAAAGCTCCGACGCGGCGTTATGGCCGCAAATCTCTTCCAGGAGCACTCGTCATGGCCCAGAGCACCTACGGACGTACGTCAGACAAAATCTCCGACCTCAAGGAGAAGGCCTCCGATCAGTTCAGCAGGGCTGCCGACCAGGCCGAAGGCATGGCCAATCGTGCAGCCGAGCAGGGCCGCGAGGCGACCGAGCGCATGCAGGAGGTGGCTGGCAACTTCAAGGGCGCCCTCGACAAGTCGATCAAGGATCAACCGATGGCGACCCTCGCCAGTGCGGCCGTCATGGGCTTCATCCTTGGCGCGATCTGGAAGTCATAGTCGGCTCCTGAGAGCCAGCCGCGCGCCTCGGCCATTCCCCCGGCCTCTTTTTTTGTTCGACGCTTCGCACCCCGGCATTGCGATGACTAACGTAAGGATCTGATAGTCGGCTTGTCAGCCATTATGCTCAGCCTGCGCCGAAGCCAAAGTTTGGTAGCTTGCTCAGCAATTTTTCGTGGACCACATCAAGACTTTTTTCGACGCCTGTGTTTCTCACTTGGACCTTTCGTTGGTCCGCCTCGAACATCAGGATGGCCCCGCCAGGACTTCCGCCTCAGGGCATCGCAAGCGCTGTGGTGGGATTACCTTCAAGACCCTGCAGGTTTGGGCGTGGTCCACAGCATCAACAACGGACATCCGGTGACGCTTACCCATGGGCGTTGCCCGAAAAAGAAAAACCGGCCCTGGTCGGACCGGTTCAAATATACTTGCCTTGTCCGAACTCCCGGCGGCGTCACGACATGGCGGTTGTCGTCAGCATTTCGCAACCGCTGCTGCAATCAGCAGATGGCACACCGAGTTTCTGCAGCAGGTTCCTGCCTTGTGGCGTGTACCACAAACCGGCCGCGATGGCCGCAATGACAACCACACCGACAATCAACTTCATGATGTCTCCTCCCAACGAACAACGTGTTGTGTCCCTGCTAGGCCAATGAGTTCCTAGCAGAAACTGCTGGTCACGTCTTGTCGCCCGTTGCGCCAGGTGCATGACCACCTCTCCCGTAGGCCAGCGGGATCTAGGGTTTTACCCCAATTCCAGCCCGAGGAGCGTTAGTGCAAAGTGGGAGCATCGCACGCAAAGTCGCCAATCGCGTGTGGTGGGCGGCATGTGACTGGAGCATCCAATGACCACCTTCGATGAGCGCGAAAGGGCGTACGAGAACAAATTCTCGTTGGACCAGGAATTGAAGTTCAAGGCCGAAGCGCGCCGCAACAAGCTGGTCGCAGAATGGGCGGCAGCCAAGTTGAGCCTGTCTGGCCCGGCCGTCAGCGACTACGTCAAACAAGTGGTTAAGGCTGACCTTAGCGATCCGGGTCAGGGCGCCTACCTCAAGGTCAAGAAGGACCTCGAAGACAAGCATGTTGGTGTTTCGGACGGTGAACTGCGCAGCGCCATGACCCAGTTCCTCCTTACCGCAGTCCGACAGATTGAGGACGCGCCCTTGGGGCAGACCAGGTTGAGATAGCCAGCTCTAGGTACTGGGGTTTCGCCGAATGCCACGCCAAAGCGCTCCTCGGTCCGTTCGATCATGGTCCGGGCAGCGCCCACCTCTGCCTGGCGGATGGCGCGGGAGGCTTCGACGTCCATGATGATGCCGAACTTGACGTCGATCAGGTAGTTGTCGGCGCAGGCAAAGAACGCCGGTCCCCGCATGGCACCGGTCCACTGCGCGGCCGGATCGGCTGGCGAAACGAACTTGGGCGTCACGTCGCTCGCCGCACCAAAGGCCGCGTTGTCCATCGTTGCCAGATACTCCTTCACGGCCCGGCTCGCCGTCGCAGGATCGCGCTTCTTGTCCCAGTCCTTGCCGGGGATCGACCGCTGCTTGTTGGCGTCTGCCACGATCAGACTGGCATCGACCGCGAAGCCTTCTCCACCGATCAGGCCCGCCGCGATGCACGCCTCCGGGCCGCCTATGCGAAGCAGGCGCTCCGCGACAAGCTCATCGAGCACAGAGAATACATCTGCCGGCACGGCGAGACATGCCCGAGATCACGGGCTGGAGGTGGGGACAGGAAGCCAACTCTGCGCGGCTTTCCTCGACAGAGGCCGACAACGTCTGACGTGACGCAGACGGCGTGCAGGTATCTCATCCGGACGGCAAAACTGGGAGGAGACATTGGGGCATGTCGACGCGATGCACCGCCGCTTCGCAGATGTCCGGGCGGCCGATGCGCGAATATATCGTCCTGCCGGAAGCGGCACCCACAACCGTGGGGAGCTCTAGTCCTCATGCCAGGAACCCGATTGCCTGTGACCAATTAGCATCCATTGGAATGCCTCAAGAAGAAGTTTGAGGAACGCTTTTTGGACATCAAGATAAAGGACTGACGCCAAATGGGCGTTAAGTTATTGATTTTCAATAGCTTGATATGTGCACACGCAATGAAGCCTGTATACAGCGTGTGCGGACGACCCTTGAACTTGCTGGGCGCATTTAGGTGTTATCCTCTCGCTGAGTATGGAATCAGCTGCGATCGCGGTATCGGAGTCACATAATGTGTCCCCAATGCTTTCGCTTTTTTTGGGGGGCGGCCCGCGGTCAAAAACGGCCGCGGTCGGGTGCTATCGCGCGGCGAAACTGGCCGCGCGACCGAGCCCCGCCTGCCCGGAAGGCGCGGGTCTCGGCACATTCGTGTGACGCCCCCTCCGCCAGGCCAAGATCGCTGAGATCTCTGGGCGTTTTCTGCCTCCATGCGACGAAGAGCGGAACTCACCACGAGGCAGTGCCAAGTGTCCGCCTCGCGGAGCCGTCCCCCTAAAGGGGCCGAGGGCATGGACGGCTCCGCGAGGCAGACACTTCTTTTGGCACTGTGCTTTTGGGGAAGTGAGAATCGAATGCCGCCTATTTCTCAGCGATCCAATTCATCGTTTTCGATCTTGACGGCCGAGGCCTCTCGCCTTTCCCGATCCTTCACGGAACTTCCCTCTCATTCCCGCTTTTGCACAAAATACACTATTTACAAACCGCATTAAGAACGTATCATGAACTCGAAACGGTACAGATTAATGGTGAGGGTTTTGTCATGGCGTTCCCTAAATCTGCGTTCTTAGTGATGCGCAGGCTCGCTCCGGGACCGGGGCCGCCTTGGCTATTCACATTCACCTGGTCATTCGCACCCCCTCTTTGGCCTCGGCTGCTCGCGCGGCGCGCGCATGGCGGCGAGGCGCACGGGCGCCGCTAGGGTAGTGCGCTATGAAGCCCAAAATCGGCGTGTACTTGACCGACGATGTCGCCAAGTTGCTCAAGGCAGCGGTAAGGCGATCCGGCGCCACCAAGTCCGACATCGTCAACGAAGCTCTCTGGCGGTTTCTCGATCCCCCGCCCGAGACGGATCCCGGCGGAGAGGTGCTTCGTCGATTGGATGGCCTGGCCAACAGGCTTCGACGCATCCATCGGGATGGGGAGATTATGGCGGAGACCCTCGCGCTCCACATCCGCCAGTTCCTCATGATCACACCACCGGTGCCGAAAATCGACCAGGATGCGGCCATGAAACTTGGGCGCGAGCGCTACGAGGTCTTCATAGCGCAAATCGCGAAGCGCGTGGCATCCGATAGCGGCATGGTTCAGGAGATCATGGACAAGATCGCCGAGACCCACGGAGATGGTTTCACGCAACCGACGGGCAATGACGCTAAGCCGCAAAACTCGCGGCCCATGGAGACCGCTGCGCATGGCTAACCGCGATCGGCTCTACGGCAACGACACAGGCTTTGTCACGCTGTTCGCGCGAGCTCCACAGCTGTGTGCCGCCGCTCTGGCTGGGCTTGCGTCCGCCCTGTGCCTGAATGTCGTCGGGCCATTCGCTGGGCTGGTTGCGGCGTGGGGCGCATTGATGCTCGTGAACGCCCTCGCCATCGCGGTCGTTGCCATCCTGGCGATGCTCGTGACCACCGCCGGAACCCTGCTCGCCGCCGACTGGCGGGCTGAGGCTGCGGCCCGCCAAGCTTGCGCCGGGATCGACGTTGCAGCGGCTGAGCTCCGCTTGCCAGCGCAGAGCGTGGCGCCGTCGCTGGTCGACCCGCGCTACTTGACTGCCACCGCAGGTGAGGCGCTGCCAAGCGTCTTTCGTACTCACCACCCCGCGTCATTGGCGCCGGTAGTCGAACGCGGTTCGCAAGCCAGCTGTGTCACACGCATCGTTATGGCTGCTAGAAGGCCTATTTCGCCGGTAGCAACGTCCGAAGCAGCGCCCAGGAAGGCGGCTAGCGCGTCGCTTGGCCAAGAGTTTCTTCTCGTGGCCTCTGGCCGCGCACCGCCGCAGGCTTTTCGTGCGGGAACCGCCGCAGTCACGACCCGTCTTGTTGCCAACGCAGCCTTGCCCGAGCGGCTCGCATACCATCGAAGCATCCTGACGCGCGCACCGCCGGACAGGCGCGTCGCCGACATCATCGTTCTCAACGGCGATCAGAGCGATCGCTATCAATCTGCGCGCTTCCATGGTCCTTCGACAGGCGATGGGGCCCCAGGAAAGAGCGATGAGCTTCCGAGTTGCCGGGAGCGTCTGTCTGTCACCGGCCAGCCATCGCGCCCGACAAAGGCGGTCTCCGTCCAACATTTGTCGGAGAATCCACGCGAAGTGCCGGTCGCGCATGTGCAACAGTCGGCCAATTCCATCGTCCGCGACAATTTCGGTCACCATGTGCCCGTGTGCTCGGCGGAGCTGGAGGTGATCGAGACCTATCTCGATCCGATGCTGCAGGGCTGGCTCGGCCGAGGCGCTTCTGCGTCGGACCGCGAGAAGTCCTGAGGAACTATCCTGATCGACGCTGTCACGAGCGCTTGTTCTGCCTGTTTCTGTCGCTAGCATTCCCGTACGAGGGTACGGCGGCTCGAGGGAGCGTCGTGAAGTGAGCAGCAGCAGGATCGGCGCGGAGCTGTGCCCACGCTTCTGCAGCACAGTCTCAACCGTCGGCAGCGTTGCGGTCGGCACCGCGATACTATTGAAGGTGCCTTGCCGGACTCCTCGGGCTGCGGTAATTCGAGTCCCCGGGGAAACGATGAGCGCTTGAAGGATGTCGGGCCGCAGACAGCAGACGAACGCTGATGGGGGAGCGCAAGCTTCCGCTTTGCGTGCTGCATTGTATTTGAGGGTTTCGACAGGCCGGCAGGCCGAGCAGGATCTCTCGATCCCTGATCAAAAAAAACAGACGAACGCCTGGTGCATTTCTCGTGGGTGGTGTGTCGCCGCTGAATACGTTGAACCTGGTGCCTCGGCAACAGATGACAAGCGCCCCGAATTCCAGCGCATGATCGAGCGGGCCTGCGACGGCGAGAACGCCTTTGATGTCATTGTGGTGCACTCGTTCTCTCGCTTCTTCCGCGATGCTTTCGGCCTCGAGTTCTATGTACGCAAGCTCGCCAAGCACGGCGTGAAGCTCGTGTCCATGACCCAGGAGCTGGGTGAGGACCCGGCCCAGATCATGATGCGTCAGGTGATCGCGCTGTTCGACGAGTATCAATCGAAGGAGAATGCCAAGCATGTCATCCGCGCCATGAAGGAGAACGCACGGCAGGGCTTTTGGAACGGGTCGCGGCCACCTCTTGGTTACAAGACCGTGGAGGCCGAGACGCGCGGCCAGCGAGTCAAGAAGAAGCTCGCGGTCGATACGGTAGAGGCCGAAGTGGTGCGGTTGATGTTCCGGCTCTTTCTTCAAGGACACGAGGCTTCCGGCCCAATGGGCGTCAAGGCGATAGCGGGTTGGCTCAATACCCACGGCTATCGGACGCGGAACGGCGGCCGCTGGGGTGTGGGGCAGATCCACCACATCCTGACCAACCCGGTCTATGCGGGTCGCCGCCGCTTCAATCATATGGAGTACCGGAGCGGCCGGAAGAAGCCGGAAAGCGAGCACGTCTACAGCGAGGCTCCGGCGATACTGGAACCGAGTATTTTTGATCGCGTGCAGGCGATGCTGAAGGCCCGCAATCCTCGCGTTATGGCGCCGCGCGTAGTGACAGGACCTATCCTGCTGACAGGTCTTGCCCATTGCGCAGGATGCGGCGGGGCCATGACGCTGCGTACAGGTACATCAAGGGCCGGGGAAGTCTATCGCTACTATACGTGCTCGACGCAAGCGCGGAAGGGCAAGTCAGGCTGCAAGGGGCGGTCGATCCGGATGGACAAGCTCGACATGCTCGTCACCAGTCACCTCGCCGATCGCCTTCTGGAACCACAGCGGCTCTGCGAAGTGCTGGGTGCGCTGGCTGCGCGCCGGGCGGAAAAGGAAGCCGCCATGGCTGATCGTATTGCCTCTCTGGAGCGCGACGCTGGGGATGCCGACAGTCGGTTGCGGCGGCTCTATCGAACTCGTGGAGGAGGGCGTCTCGGAGTGCGACGAAGCGCTGAAGGAGCGGATTGCGGCGCTCAAGGCGACGCAGCAGGCGGCTCGGAATGCGCTCGAGCGCCTCAAGGGTGACGGCCGAGCCACTATGAGACTGGGCCCTGGGATCATCGCCGCTTTTGGCGAGCAGATGCGCGAGCAGATCACCTCTGGGGAGATTCCGTTCCGCAAGGCCTACCTCGGGGCCATTGTCGACCGCATCGAGGTTGATGATCGCGAGGTTCGCATACTCGGCCGGAAAAATGTGCTTGAACAGGCCGTTATCGCGAACGCGGCAGGCCGGGCCGAGGTTCGCAGTTTTGTACCGAAGTGGCTGGGGGACTAGGATTCGAACCTAGACTAACGGAGTTAGAGCCCGCCTCTGGCTTGATTCTGCAGGGCCTTTTTACACGCCGGACCGAAAACAGGCCCTTTCGCATCAATAGGATGCGTCGTTTTCGCAAACCGCCCGCGCGCCCACAGCCTGACCATTTTGCGCACGTCCGCAAGATGGTCGGCCCCGGATGCTGTGTCCCGCAAGCAACGAAAGTGCAACCAAAATCAAATTAAAGTATTGCACAGGTGTTAATCCAGATGTACTCTTCAGGCTGCAGGAAAGAAGGCCCCGTGCAGGGGGGGATTTTAAGCAGAACAGTCCTAGGACCAGTCAGAAAGCTCCCGTAACGCGCAAATACTAGAATAATCAGCTTGTTTGTTAAGTCGTCGCTACTATAGACCTCAACTAAATCTTGGTTTGTACTGCTCCACTCAACACCGGGCATAGGAAGCTCGGGAGGAGCAAGTGTTGTGAAAGACGACCACCACATGGGCGATGCCCTCGACATCGAGGAGGCCGTCCGAGCTGCGCCCCTGAAGTCCAAGAAGGTATCGGCTTCGAGGATATCCGTACCCTATACGATCTGCTGCCCCCGGATCAGGACCCCCTGGCCCTGTGCCTTGCTATTCGCGCTCGCATCGAGATGAACGAGGGCGATGGCCAGATCTTCAGCAAGGATGGCATGAGCGCCCGGCAGTGGCTGCAGGGAGTAGCCCGGTGGGGTGCCAGTTCAACTTTCATCGCGAAGTGGAGCAAGCTGGTCGGCATGGGCCTGCTTGAGGGCGTGAGGCAACACACGGCTCGGTCTCGCGTGGCCAGCATTTGGCGCTTTGAGACCCAGCCTTTGAGGGCACCCTACTACCGGCCAGCGGTACTAGCGCTAAGACCGGCCAGCCGGTGCTAGCCAGTACCGCTCAGCCGGTCCTAGCAAGTACTAAGGATACGGCTAAGAAAGGTACGACTAAGCTTTCAAACCAAACCAGACCATGGGTGGGTTATTCTTTGGAAGGTTCGGCCAATACTACGGCTTGTCCCACCAAACAGCCATCCCCGCCCAGCGGCCTCTCCGCAAGTTCGCCAACCCCCAGAAACTTCCTGCGGCCGAGCCAAACCCAAAACCCATGTGCTCAGTAGGCTGATGAATATATCCACCTCGACCGGCATGATCAGCTTACTCCGGTCGGGAAGATGACGGCAGCCTACCTTCGCAACGTCTTGCCGAAGCACGTGCAGAAGTTTGTGAAGATGGATGGCGTGCTCCGCGCCAGCAATGATACTTCACTGGCCATGCTCGCGTACAAGCGCCGGGGCGGAGGTTTTGGGTAACCGCTACCCACACCGATCGTTGGCGCAGCTCGTGATGGCCAAAACGGTGCTGATCCTCATGCGCCGACGCTGCAAGCACGGGAGCGTGGGCGCCTGCGTGCTCTCGCAAAGCCTTCACACCCACTCTCTTTGCCGTTGTTAGCGCTGTCGCAGGACTCACGCTGGCGGCGTTTCTGAAGCCCCACAAGAATGAAGGCCGCTTCAGCGAAAGGCCACGCGTCAGGCGCCGACGGTCGACATCTCGCTGCGGTCATGGTTGGCCTTGGCCGACCCACAGTTCGGGGCAATACCATCTGGAGGCCTCGCGGGCGTGTGCTGCGGCGAACCATCGTGGCGACATGCGAAGCCCACCAGCGCCATCCCGCCCGACCCTGCAGAACATGCGCAAGCATCTCGCTTTGGGCCAAATAGCTTGAACATGCGGTGCCTGCACCGGGCTCCAGCGGTTGACCCCGCTGATAGTAGGGTGAGCGCGGTGCTAGATTTCGCATGTCGTCCCGGTTCCTCTAAGCCAGGTTCGTCAGGCCATTTCGGAGCGCAGGCGAACCTCGACCGCCAAGCCTGAGAAATCATTGGCGGTCCCGAAAAATAGGCGCCCCAGAGGGGAACGGCTTGGCTCGGATCGCGCGCCACGCCACGCGTATGAGATCGCGATTTCCGACAGTGGCATGACGCACCGACACAATTGCGATCGGCACGCGACTCCGTAACCATAGATCCAGAGTAGCGAGTGCAGCTCAATTCGGGCAGGTGCTCGACCGAACGTGAGATTGCTTGTGTCGCTCTGTTCGAACCAAAGCTGAGCCGCGGCGTTGGAGTCGGCAGCTTCAATCATAACGGAGGCACCTGAGGGCCCTCTTAGCTTGGAGCCAGGGTATTCTATGAAGCGTTCAGGGGGCGCCGCGTGAACATCCTTGGCTTCTTGTAGTTCAATCCTCTCATCCCCAGTTGACGACCGGATCGCCAATTCAAGGAGCTCAATGATGAAAAAATTGTCGTACAGTTTCGCTGGCCGTCCTGGCTTTGGCCGCGGTGTCCATCCCCGCCTACGCGCAGACTTCAGATGCCAGTGGGACCACCGATCAGCAAGCCCAAGGCCGCACCCATGGCGCCGAGGTCCGCGCCGAGATTGATAGCATTTGCGACGACCAGCAGCGCTACGACGGCGCGCAGAAGCCAGGCAGGTAGTGGCGTCGCGGATTCTCGGCGATGCCGTTGCCCGTCACGCGGACCGATACGAGCGCTGATCGCCTGGATGACGGCCATCAGCGGGAAGCTGAACAGCATGGTCCAAGCGAGGCCGTAGCCGAACTGGGCTCCCACCTGGCTATAGGTGGCGATACCGCTTGGATCATCATCCGCCGCCCCCGCCACCAAACCTGGACCCAGGCTCTTCAGCAACCCACCGGCCGCAATGCAGGCTTTCTCGGAGGAAGTTGTGCACCGGCTGGGCTTGCCTCACGAGGTGCGGTCATCATCAGGTGCCTCGCATAGCGCAGCAGTTTTCGGCGCCGATGGATGCGTCACGCGGGGAGATGCACAAGCTGAGGTGTCCAAGCCGCACTGGCCGGTGGGCATCGTGTCACACGCCGACTGCCCAAGTACTAATCCACGTTAGGGCAATGCCCCGCCCTACCTGATTAGAATGTTGTGCGGCGGGGTAGTCGAGAGCCCCTGACGAGTGAGGCCACTTGCAGGGGCTCTCGCATTGCAAACGGGGGTGAAGTGGCTTCGCCCTTCTCTAGGAACTACGGCAGGGTGACCTCACGTCCAGAAAGTGAATTTGTTGAATGCGCGCACAACAGGAGCAAGGGCGCATGCGATGCATGCCCCTTACCGAGTTGCGCTTCAGCTGTACGCTAGACCCCAATCAGCCAAAGACCAACGCTTCGCGATTTGATTATCGCGTTCGACGCCGATACCACATTTTCGAAAGCATCATTTCTGGCCCGATCGTCTCGACCCTTCAGCCGGCGAGGCATCGGACTTCTGGCGCTCTTGCTCATCGAGGCGGCGGATCAGATCGATCCAGCGTTCGGGAAGGGTCTGAGTTTTGGCGTCTTCGAACTCGGCTCTTAACATCCTGCCGATGAGACCGAACGCCGGGGCCTTTGAGCGCTCCATGGCTAACTCCCTTTGCGCGGGAGATGGCGACGTCGCCCGTGCCGTTCATCGGTGAACGTACTACGGCAGGGACCGTTCCTAATCTAGATTAGTCTGTTTTTCGAAGCAGCTTGAGCTTCGCGGATGATTAGTCCCGCGCGCTTAAGTAGCCGCCCTGAAATCCGGCGAGCTTCCGGAGCCGGGCCAGATCATGAATGATAACGGTGTGGCGGCGTAGCGTGAGCAGTTTCATCTCACGCAACTGCCGCAAAGTGCGGTTGACGTGGATGGCGGTCAACCCGAGCGCATCGGCAAGCACGAATTGACTGAGCGGGCAGGCGAACTCGGTTTCCGTAGCGAGCCCGACCAGGGTGAGCCTCTCAGCCAGCTCCATGAAGAAATGAGCCGTTCGCTCGAGCGCGCTGCGCCGGCCGATGTTGACAAGGTGCTCCACCACCATGGCTTCGTCGCGTGAGGCGGCCCACAACAGCGCAGCACCCAGGCGGGGATAATCGGTGACGCACCTCATGATGTGCGCGCCCTCTACAGAGTTGACCACGGCATCCGTCAACGCCGAAAAGGAATGATCCGCCGTCCGCAACAAGACGCTGCGCAGCCCGACAATATCGCCGGCGATCGGAAAGGAAATGATCTGCCGTCCACCGTCGGGCAAGGTCTTGAAGCTGCAAGCCCAGCCTTCCTGGAGAACAAACGCTTTGTGGCCGGTCTGACCTTCTTGTGTGAGCTGTTGGCCCCGAAGCACTTTGACTCGATGCCGCTGCAGATCTGCAAGGCACGTCAGCTCATCTTTTGACAACGGCAGAAACGTGCTCAGCTTCTTGGCCAAGACGCTGTCGGACTGCGTTTTGGGCATGAGAACCTCTCTGGGTGAACAGAGATCCGGCTCCGCTCAATCTCGGCCCATTCTGTGTTGATGCAGATTACCATCGCGACCGTCGTGGAGGTACAGAATTAGACATGTATAGATCAATTAGGCCTTTGCCTGCGCGCGGCCTACACTGGCGCATCGTCTGCCTACAAACCGGGCGCAGATGGCTGGGAGACCGCTGGTGCTCTTGCCCCACTGGGAAGAGCTATGCAGAAACCTGTCGGAAACCGCATCCTATCGCGGCTGTCGCGCGCCGATCTCGCGCTCTTGAGACCGCACCTCGAAGCCGTCGATCTCCCGCTTCTCATGCCCCTGGAGACGGCAAACAGCCGGATCGATACGGTTTATTTCATCGACCACGGATTCGCATCAGTGGTCGCCGATGGACCCGGCAAGCGGGACATCGAGGTTGGCATCATCGGCCGTGAGGGCATAACCGGATTGGCCGTCGTGCTGGGCACCAATCGCGCCCGGCACAATACATACATTCAAGCGGCTGGTGCCGGCCAGCGCATGAGCGTCAGCAAGCTGCGACGCGCTATGGCGGAGAGCACCGGGTTACACCAGCTGCTATTGCGCTGCGTGAACGCGTTTCTCATCCAGACCACCGAAACGGCGCTCGCCAATGGTCGCAGCAAGAACGAAGAGCGTCTGGCCCGTTGGCTGCTAATGGCGGATGACCGCATTGATGGCAGCGACCTGCCCCTCACGCACAAGCTGCTCGCAATCATGCTCGGTGTGCAGCGTCCCGCTGTGACCGCCACTGTCCAGGCACTCGAGCGGGAAGGCCTGATCAAGGCCGGACTTCGTGTCATCACCATTGTGGATCGAGAAGGCCTGGTGCGGTTCTCCAATGGCGCTTATGTCGCGCCGGATACTCAGTAATCCACCGCCTGCCTGTGCCGGCTCGTCGATCCGCGCAGCCTCCGATCGCCCCCGCGGCTAGGTCCTGGTCGCGGGCCGGGTTATTTGATCGGCCTGGAGGCCATAGGACACTGGGTGCGCCATACGCATCAGCTCCCTCAGCTGGCCCGAGAGGCAGGGGCCGACGACAAGGCCCGATGGATAGCCTTCGTGATGAAGGCGAGCCTCGAGCTGTCGGATGCTGTCGAACTCGCCCGTGCGAGCTAACTCGAAGGCGCGCTCAAGAGCGTTGACATTGGGCTTCATGATTGGGACTCGCGGTTCGGTATTTCCCTTAACAACGTTGAAAACGGTGAATAGCTCCGTGGCAACGGCATGGATTATGGCAACGCAACGTCCCCATAACGGGCTAAGCGTTACTGCAATCGAGCGCCCACATCAAAACAACCAGCAAGATACTAATTCAAATCAGTGCCGGACAGGGCATTCGATGATGCAATATTCCGTGCCTTTCTTTCGTTAAAGGCACGCGACGCGCGCTCTCCGATTAGCACGTCGCCAAGAGAGAGCGCCGCTTGCCCTGCGGCGCTCTCTACTCCTTCAGAGCGCGTTGGGCCGACGTCGCCAACAGGGCCGGTCCTAGCCTTTCTTGCGACGGCACAATCAGCCGCACGGTCGTACCTTTGCTGCTACTCTCCCGCTCAATCCGGCCGCCGAGCTGTGCTGCGAAGCCTTCCACGAGTCGCCCACCGAGCCCGGAGTCGGCGCGTCGAGGATCGACGCCCTTGCCGTTGTCGGCGACCGTCAGACGAAGCTCCCCAGGGGCCCGCTTCAGCACCACCGTGACGGTGCCGTTTGTGTCGCTCGGAAAGGCATACTTGAGGGCGTTCGTGACGAGCTCGTTCACAATGAGACCCATCGGAATGGCCTGATCAGTCGCCAGGAGTTCGCTTTCGATGTCGGTCTTGAGCTCGATCGACGTGCCGTCTCTTTGCGTTGATGCGACCAGCTCGCGACAGAGGTCGTCCAGATAGGTCGCCGCATCGACCGCCTCAACGGCGTCGGATTTGCTGAGCTTTGCATAGAGCTGACCGAGAGCGTCGATACGATGCGAGACCCTTTCGAGTGCCGCCTTGCCCTCGCTGGTCTTGTGGCTGCGTGCTTCGATCATCACCATCGCCGCGATGGACTGAAGGCTGTTCTTGACCCGGTGGGTCAGCTCTTGCATGAGCAGTGCGACGCGCTCGTGTGCGAGCGCGTGCTCACGCTCCAGCCTCGCGCGCTCGGTGACGTCTTCGATCGCCAGGAGGATTTGATGGATCTTTCCGCCGGCCCGATAGAGCCTGCGCGCGTTGAGCACCATGATGCGCCGTCCGATGGACGGAAAGTCATGGTCGACTTCAAATGCTTCCAGTGGTTCATCGGTGAAAATGATTGTCTCCAGCGCGGTACGGAGCTGGGGGATATCCCATTGGCCATCGCCGAGGGCGTATAGCAGCCGGCCCTGAACCTCCTGTCGGTTCGCACGGAACGTGAGGTAGAAGGAACGACTTGCGGCAACGACACGCAGGTTGTGATCGAGGACCAACAGAGGCTCGCGAACAGTGTCGACGATCGCTTCGGCCAGTGCGTGCCCTTGTTCGAAGTTCACGGAGTTGCGTTTGCGGTAAGGCAAAATTATGCGGTGAAGCTCCATGGGCCTCTCCTACGTCGACTAGGGCCAAAAGCCGACCTGCGGATCACCGTTGGTCTAGGCTTATTGCGATTCCAGGCGCTCAGTTCATCGCCAAGCTACTGGCCGTGCTCGAGGGCTGTCTGTGCAATATTGATCACAGGATGATGGGACGCCGGAAAGCGCACGAAAGCGGCATGCACGCCTGCAAAAGAACCGGTTGGCGACCTGCCAGCACTATTTGCGCGGTTTGTTGGCGCGCGCATCTCTGGTCTGCGGCAGATCGTGAAGGATTGCGTTCAGCAAGGAGGTGTGCACCTCAATGCTACCGTTGTACTTGATGAAGCCGAGCTTCCTGAATTTGTTCATGAAAAAGCTCACGCGCGCCCGCGTCGTGCCAATCATTTCTGCGAGCGTTTCCTGGCTAATCTTCGCGATCACGGGTTCTGGCTTCTCGTCCTTGCCGAAGTTCGCCAGAAGCAGAAGCAGCCGGGCGAGGCGCTTTTCACTTGAATTGAACAGTTGATCGACCAAATCCTCTTCGACGCGAATGGTGCGCCCCAAAACGTGCCCCATGAAACATCTCGGAAAACGCGGACTCGACACGAATGAGACGAACCATGGCCGCTTTGTCTATGCGCACGACTGCACACTCCGTCATGGCCCTGACGGTCCCCATCCGCCGCGGCTGTCCGGCGAGACACCCCTCGCCGAAGAAATCGTCCGACCCAAGAATTGCAAGGACCGCTTCCTTACCCTGCGGGGAAATCACGGTGATCTTTGACCCTGCCTTTGGCAATGTAGAACACTGCATCGGCGAGGCTCGCCCTGTGTGAAGATGATGTGGTCCTTGCGGTATTTGAGGACGCTCTGCCCTCTACCGACTGTGGTGAGGAGGGATTTTGCATCGAGTGCTTTGACTGACCATGTGTGACGATCCTTACCCGAGCTGCGGACGTGACGCCCGCTGTCTCAAGGGCGGGCCCAAATGCCTACCGTGCTTCTCGCAAGGCCGGCAGCTAGTGCCGTAGGCCGTTCTTGCCGGCGAGGATGCGCTGGACGATCTCGACCACCGCCTGATGCTGCTCGGGCGTTTGCGAGCCGGTAGCAGCTTCGCTGTGGGTGGTGGCGACATCGATAAGCAAATCGCGCGCGTCCTGTTCGCTGATGACTTTGAGATCAGTCAGCGCCAGAAGGAGCGACTCGCAGATGCCAAGTGCGGCCATGCCATTGGCATCATTCAACCGTGCGTGGTCTGGCATCTGTTTTGACCTTTTCGACGGCTGACGCTATCGCATCCGCAGCGTTGCCGGGACTGATCTACGTTGGTGAAATCAATGATTTTGATATTTATTCTATGTCCCTCACGACCGTCTCAGGACGCCGGGTATATCAACGTGATGAGGAGTCTCGAACCGGCTTCGGAAGCTTGCGAGATCCCGCTACGTGGGAGTAGCTGGTCCGTGCAACACGCCTTCGTGAGCGCGAGGCGCCGAGAATACTGATCGACGTTAGCGCGGGGCGTGGCCTTTTGGAGTATCTGGAGGTTGCGGGGCAGTGGATCTGGGCGCGTGTCTCAGTCCTCTAAAAACTCTCCGGGACGTACTCTACGAGTCCCGGAGAGGCTCTTCTTCGACTTGATGAGTTGTCCAGTCGTTTGCATCGACGTGCTGCCGGCACTCGCAACGAGCGCCATTTCGTGAAGGCGGTAATCCAATGGGTGCCAGCGCCGCTTTCCGTGAAGGTGCGCGATGCCCTTATATATCCTGCTGCTAATTGCCGTTGTGCCGGTTCTTGCGATGGTTGCCACGGCTGGCAATGCGCTCGGGCGTGATGCTCAGCTAGCGGCGGTGATCGCACTCACCATCATACTGTCAGCTGTCGTCGCATGGCTCCTGGTGGGAACCGTGCGGACCGTGCTCGGGATTCGGCGCCGTGTGAAGCCGAACCTTACGGGCGGCGATACGAACATTTATCGGAGCGGGCGGAGCGGCGTCGGGAAGTCACCAAGTCCGCTCGGCAGGCAATAGGAGATAGTGTCGCTTGGAACCATCCTCGTTATCGTCCTCATCATATTTCTACTCGGGGGGTTCAGTGGCCGCTTCGGCGGTTACGGTTACGGTTTCGGACACGGCGGCATCAGCGCCCTCGGTGTCATCCTGATCATTGTTGTTGTGCTGCTCCTCACAGGTCGGCTTTGATCCGCCGGCCGTGCTTCCCATCTAGCCCATTTTATTCGTGAGGCGGTGCGAAGACAGGTGATGGGCAGCGACGAAGCCGCTGGGTCGGCGTAGGAATCTGGTGTCGAAGCAGTTCGTGCGCGTCGCCACCGGAGCCGCCGCCCATCGCCATGAACGCTACGCCGATTTTGCCCGGCCTGTCACCGGTTGCGGGTAAGCCGCTCACAGCCACGTTCGATGCCGGCCGCCTGTCGTCGGACGGTGGCGTGATCGTACTGCGCGAGATCGCGGCACGCCTCGGCTTGGCCCAGGCGATCACCGCTCGCTTGCGCGATGAACGCGATCCCACACGCGTTCAGCACAGCTACGTGGAGATGGCGCAGGCGCGCATGCTCATGATCGCGGCTGGCTACGAGGACTGCGACGACATCGACGCATTGCGCACCGACCCGGCGTTGAAGATCGCCTGCGGCCGATGCCCTGTGAGCGGTGCCGACCTCATGAGCCAGCCAACCTTGTCACGGCTCGAGAACCTTGCCGACTGGCGTGCGCTGGCCCGTATCGGGATCGGTGGGATTGATCTCTATTGCCGGAGCTTCAAGACACCACCCCGACACATCGTGCTCGACATCGACGACACCGACGATCCCGTGCACGGCCAGCAGGAACTCGCCCTCTTCAACGCCCACTACGACTGCACCTGCTTCCAGCCGATCCACATCTTCGACGCGGTCTCGGGCAAGCCGGTACTCTCGCTGCTGCGGCCCGGCAAGCGGCCCTCGGGCGAAGAGGTGGCGAAAGTCCTCCGTCATGTCATCCGCCGCATCCGCAAGCACTGGCCCAACGTCCAGATCCTGGTGCGCGGCGACAGCCACTATTGCAGCGAGCCCGCGCTGGCGCTGCTGGAAGCCATGCGCTGCGACTACATCCTCGGCTTCGCCATCAACTCCAAGCTCCTCGAGATCGCCGCACCGTGGCGCAAGCAATGCGAGGAGCGCCGTTCGTGGATGAAGCCGACGGTGCGCCGATTCCATCAACTGCCCTACAAGGCTCGCGAGTGGAGCCGCTCGCGCAAGCTCGTCGCCCGCGTCGAGGCGACCGACTTGGGCAGCGACGCGCGCTTCATCGTCACCAACCTCCAAGGGCGCGGCAAGACGCTCTACGAGAAGGTGTTCTGCGCTCGCGGGGCCGTCGAGAACCTGATCAAGGACATGAAGCGCTTCACCCGATCCGACAAGACGGCGTGCTCGCGCTGGGAGGCCAATCAGTTCCGGCTCTTCCTGCACATGGGTGCCTACTGGCTGCTGCATGCGCTCCGGCGCGCGGCGCCCAAGCGGTCGCGCTGGCGGGGAGCCACCTTCGAGACGATCCGGCGCACCTTCGTGAAGATCGCCGTGCGCGTCGAGGAGCTCAAAGGCAGGATCAAGCTTGCGTTCCCGGCCAGTTACCCTCAAGCCGCCATGCTCGCGGCGATGACAGGTGCGATCACCACGCGGGGTCCATGATCGACGCGGCATCCGCCGCCCGAGCCCTTCTCTTCAACCGCAAACGCGTTCCGATCGTCCCTAAACCCGCAGCCGTCAACACGGCCGATCGACCGCGTCCGAGACGCTCGCCAATCATTCTCACGAATAGAAAGGGCTAGATGACGACGCGTGCGCAGGCCACAAGCCGGAACCATTGGGCATAGCGATTGTTGCATTGCTACCCCCCTGACAGTGACATTGTCGGCCAAACAGCCTAGTGTTGGTGTAGTACGCAGCATCCCGCGCCATAGCTATGCGCAGTGGACCTCAACGCGGTCGATCATCACGCTTGCTGCGCCCCACTGGGGATTGATCGACACCCGGGACATTCAGCGACCGCTCTCAAGCAGGTTGCACTGGCCTTGGCGATTGCGCGGTAGCCCGCGTCGCAAGGATGTCCCATGACGACCAGTCCTGCTCGTCACTTGAAGAGTTCAGCGTCCGACAGCCAAACCGAGTTCCAGCGCGAGGTCGCCACCCGGTTCGGCCTGGTGCCCAACTTCTTTTCTTCCGCTCCTGATGCACCCGAAATCGTCGAGCGACTGTGGGCCTTCGCCAAAGCCGGATACCTCGACAATCCAATCCCCTCACTCTTCAAGGAGAGGCTGTTCGTTTATCTCTCCCGGTTCTGCGAAGTGCGCTACTGCATTGCACGCCATTGCGCGTTCCTGGTGGGGCGCGGTCATTCGTCTGGCGACCCCGCTGTCGCCGTCCAGAGCATTGAACAGGCGGTCAAGCTTCTGAAGACGCCGCCCCCTTGGGATCGCGATCACAACGTGATCGTGGGAGGTCTTGAAGCACTTCCGCCACTGATGGAGTGGCCAGCGCCGGAGACAGAGCAAGAAGACTGGCTGATCGCAGCCTGCACTTTGTCCTTCGTGGAGCCGCGACGCGCAGATCGCGCGCGGCGCGCATAGCGCAAAGCTCTCGGCGGCAATCGGTTCGAGCACCTGATGGGCTTGCTCGCCTTCATTCGCACAGCTCACTACTGGACTGTGCTGCACCCCGAACTGTCGTTCGAGGAGGATGTGCGCGACCTCCTGAAGGTCAATGAGGAACTGGCCCGATTACTCTTGGAGGACCAAGAGGCAGCTCGGTGCGACATGGGCACCCGTCTCCTCGACGAGCTAACCGAGCTTCGCGAATTGAACGAAAAGCATGAGCTGGAGAACGCCAGGCGCGCACTCGAAGCACAGGTCCAGCAGAAGGACCTATTGCTCAAGGAGGTCAATCACCGCGTCAAGAACAGTCTGCAGATTGTTTCAAGCATCCTGCACTTGCAGGTCCCGCATACCCAGAGCGCAGAGGCCGCCGAGGCGCTGCGTAGCGCAGCTGCGCAAGTCCTCGCGATTGCTGCCGTACATGAGCGACTTTACACGGGCGAGGATGCAAGTGTGGTGCGGCTCGACGCCTTCCTCGACGATCTGTGTGGCGAAATCGGCAGAGCCTGTGGTTGTGCTGACTGTGGGATCACGACCGACATCCAAGCGGTGGGCGTGCCAACAGGCATGGCCATACCTTTGGCTCTGATCGTCAACGAGCTGGTGACGAACGTGGTCAAGCACGTCGGACCTCCCTGTCGAGTAAGAGTGCGTTCGGAGGGAGACGCCCTGAAGCTCATCGTCTCCGACACGGGACAGGGCCCCGCGAAAGATCAACCGCGCCTGGGGTTGGGAACGCGAATTGTTGACGCTTTCTCTACGCAATTGGGCGCGCAGTTGGAAACCAAGCAGGCCTCCGGGGGTTACAGCATCGAGCTTACGGTGCCGCTTCCTCCTACCCAGTGATAGTTAATGCGGGTGCTGATTGTCGAGGACGACGCGATCATCGCCATGCACCTCACCCTACTCGTCACGGAGCTGGGTCACGAAGTGTGCGCGACTGCGGTGTCGGCGGCCGCAGCGATTGCACAGGCCGCCGCACATAGTCCGGATGTCGTTCTGATGGATATTCGCCTTGCGCAGGGTAGCAGCGGCATCGACGCCGCCAGGGAACTCCATGCACGACAAGGCCTGCGGTGCATATTTCTCAGCGCGAACTTGGATGAGCAAACAAGGGCAGCACTTCTGCCCTATGCGCCAATCGACTTTGTTGGGAAGCCAGTGCTGCCGGTTCTGCTGCAACGAGCCCTGAAAAAGGCCGAAGGTCTGGCTGATCTTTGAGCTGATGACGGCAGCTCCGGATCCCGCGTCCAGCATAGGTCGGCGTTGGGCCACAAACGGAAGTGGCGCGTCTTAATCTTGGCTCTGCCATAGGGTTTCGGCATGGCCAAAATCAGGGTTAGTCCGGCTTTTTTCTCTCATTCAATGAGGCAATGTCGTCAGCGGACGCCGCTCTATGCCCGTGGACGTCGCTTAGGGTTGGAAGCGATAGACCGGTGGTCCGATCGCGATACGCGCTGAGGCCAGCACGACGAGGAGGTACTATGAGAACATTTCTTGCCGGCGCCTCCGGCGTGATTGGGCAGCGTCTAATTCCCCGGTTGGTTCAGGCCGGACATGTAGTCGGCGGCATGACGCGCTCGCCCAGCAAAACAGAGTTGCTGAGCCACCTCGGTGCCGAACCGATTATTTGTGATGTCTTCGACCGGGAGGCACTTATCCAGGCGGTTCGCGACTTCAAACCAGACGTCCTGCTGAACGAGCTGACCGATCTGCCGGATGATGCGGCGCAGATCAGTAAACTCGCAGCTCTGAACGCTCGCATTCGAACCGAGGGAACCTGGAATCTGATCGAGGCCGCACGGCGGAGTGGGTCGCCGAAAATCCTGGCTCAAAGCGTCGCTTGGCAATTACCCGATGGGCCCGATGCCCAGGCTGTCGCAGAACTTGAGCGTTCGGTTCTCGCCGAGAGCGGCGTTGTGCTGCGTTATGGACAGCTCTACGGGCCTGGCACCTATAATGAGCAGCAACCACCCGAGGAACCTCGGGTCCACATCGACCGGGCTGCCGAACGAACGGTTGAGGCGCTGGGCGAGCCAACGGGCGTGGTCGTCATTGTCGACTGAGCCCGCGACCGCGTTCGGCCGTTCACGCCCTTCCCCCGCACCTAGAGCACCGCGCGCGGTGCCGCAGAAACATCGCTGGAGGCGTCTCACCCCCATCTGATGATAACCCGGAGCCAACGCCTTCGGCGCCCGGTTCAGGCATGTACAGCGGGTTCAGCAAGATCGACAGCGTCTGTGCGGCCCGCTCGTGCAGAAGCCAGCATCACCAGACGTGCTCGTCGCAACTGTTGAGGGACTGTTGGCCAAGCCGAAAAAGACGGGGCGCGGCTATGGTGTCCGTTTGGGGGGGCGACGCTTGCCTTAGACGGCGTTATTGGGAACACCCATCATCCGCAACGCAGCCAGCTTGATTTCTTCAGGATCGGTCAGGCCGCGGCGATACGCAGTCAGCACGACGTTGGCGAGCCGCACCCGCCCTGCATCGGTCGAGATAGGATCGTTGGCGTCGTAGCCGTGACGGGCAATCTTCCAAGCTGCATCGAACGCCTTGCAAATGGTCGATAGCTCATCAGGATCAAGCGAAATATTGTCTGGTGCGTGCATGCTCCTGCCGAGCGTACTCCTCTCGGGGCCGTTGACCAACCTAATGGTGCCGGTCGTGCGCCGCTAAGGGCGATTTCGTTTCGGTGGCTGCATCGATCGATGCCCCTCACGGGTGATCTGGGATCAGTTGATCAAAGTTTCGGTGCCCGATGCCGTCGCTATCACGCAACCTGGCCCGATATCTCGTGAGCCGGTCGATAGAGGAAGCATGTCCGTAGGGATTTCCTCCGCGCGGAGCGCTTGATAGTCGGTAAGCTCCGCAACGTGGATACGCTGCTGCTCCGTGCGTAGCGAAGATCCCCTCAGCAGTTCATCAACCTGCGCAGCAACGGTGGTGTCGGGCGTATTCATGAGAAGGTGCTAAGAAACTCTCGGGGTACGCGGGAGGAAGGCTTCCAACGCGCCCAGCAGCGTGTCCATGGGCGCAGGTTTGCGCACATGCGGGACATCAAGGCTGACGCCCTCCGGGGTCGTAACCGCTATAGCTGACGTATGGGATGCCCCGGGATTTCAGGCGAACGCAAACCTCCGCGCTGTGGCCGTCACCTAGAGCGTGATCGATGATCGCGCCGGCCAATCCATCATGGTCGATAAGGATAAGCGCATGGCGGACCGTGGTTGTTGCGGTCACAAATGCGCCCGCTTTTTCAAGCGCGGCCCGTATGTCCATTCCGATAAGCTGTTCATCCTCAACGACGAGGATTGAGCGCCCGCGCAGTTGCGGGGAACTCCATGAATGGCACCTATGCGCGGCTAAGCGCAAATGCCAGGGGCGGTGTCTTTGACGTGGGCCGTTGCACCCGGAGCCGTCGATCAATCCCCAACGCGCAACAAGCTTGATGGTCGACTGGCAGGAGGCCATGGCCGCGTAGCTGGGACGGTCACGGTGTTGCGTACGCCTCAACAATGCGCCTTAGGGCTAGAGGGTTCAATGTCTATATCAGAGCCCTGAGGGCCACGCCCGCGGCTCGCCTTTCAAGTTCGTCGCCTGGGATAGGGGCGCCAATCTATGAATGACCTGCAGGCATCACGAAGTGGTAACAGTGCAAGGCCGCGTCGGCACGTATGAACCCCGGCTCTTGGGGCTGAACCAGGGCTCTGTGCGTAGAGTATTGCCGTTTGCTGGGTACTGTGTCCGCCCAGTGGGATCTCGCGACCGCGATCACGCTTCCCGCAATCGCGCAGGACACAACAGTCAAGTCCCCGTCCGCGACGACGGTTCAGAAAGACGCCGCTGTCCTCATGCTGACTGCGGAGCAGGCGAAGACGTGGATTTGCAAGCCAGTCCACAGCAGCGATGGAAAGAAGATTGGCGACGTCGCCGCGTTCGCGCGCGGTACTGACAACTCGGTCACCGAGATGCCCGCTGGCATCGGGGGCTTTTTGGGTCTGGGCGAGACCGTGTCAAACTAACGCCCGCTCAATTCAAGCTGCAGGGTGATAGCGCCGTGCTCGACCTGACGGTGGCACAGGCGAAGGATCTTCCGAAGGTCCAAAAGTAATCGACTAACATTTGGGATGCGGGCTCTCCGCCTGCACCCCAAGCGTCCGCCGGCAGATGCGGCGGTCCTACTCCAGACAAACCTCGCGGCTGGTTGGGCAAGGTCGCCCAACGTCTTTGCGAGACAGTGGGGCGACGGCCAATTCAAGCTATGGCGAGCGGCTTGGCCAGCTGTTTGCAGACCTCATGCGATCCAAAATGGCTTCAACCCCTCGCGCGTTATGTCGTGTCTCTGCAAGCCAACATCCTTGAGAATGTGGCCGGGCTGACCTAACAGGCCCATTAGCTCGCGACGCTGCCGCACGCGCCTCACCCACACCACCGGCAGGGACACCGTAGCCTCGAACGAGGACGCCAACCAGGCTAGCGACCGAACGCTTCCAATATGAGTAATTGTCACGTTTTCCATTTGCTGCTCCATTCTTTCATCTAGTGCATATCTCGTCCCGTCTCTCAGCAAACATGGGCCCACACAGCACTGGTGACAAACGAGTAACTAGCCTGCTATATGTGATTAAAACTCACGCATGGGAAGGCGACTCATGCCACGCCGGCTACCTCCGCTCAATGCGCTGCCAAGCTTCGAGGCTGCTGCCCGCCACCTGAGTTTTTCCAAGGCAGCCGACGAATTGCGCGTGACCCACGGCGCCGTGAGCCGGGCCGTTCGCCACCTTGAGGACCGCCTCGGCGTGCCTCTCTTCGTACGGGCGACCCGGTCGGTCAGCTTGACACCGATCGGCGCATCGTACGCCGCCGAGGTTCGTGACGCGCTGGATCACCTAGCAGCGGCTACGGTGGCGGTGGCCGGTCAGCAGTCCTCGGGCATGCTCAACGTCAGCACACTCGACTCGTTCGCTGCCAAGTGGCTCGTGCCGAGGCTATTCCGGTTCCGGCGCACCCATGGCGATATTGACGTCCGACTATCGACGTCGGAGAAGCTTGCCGATTTCGTCAGTGATGGGATTGATATCGCCATACGGTATGGCCGTGGTCGATATCCCGATCTCAAGACCGAATTGTTGATGGAGGAAGACCTTTTTCCAGTGTGCAGCCCGCAGCTTCTCGAAGGTTTGCACCCGTTGCTGACACCAGCCGACCTCAAGCACCACACGCTGATCCATGAAGAATTCCAAGTCGATTGGGCCATGTGGCTCAGGACCGTGGGCATTGAGGGGGTCGACCCACACCGTGGTCCGAGGTTCTATTCGTCCGAGCACGCGGTTCAAGCCGCCGTCCTGGGCCAGGGTATTGTGCTCGGGCGAAGCGCGTTGGTTGCCGACGATCTTGCAACGGGCCGGCTGGTGCGGCCCTTCGCGTTCAGCCTTCCGGCCGGGCTGGCGTATTACGCGGTCTATCCCCCACGCGCTCTTCAGCGTCACAAGGTGAAGGCCTTTCGAGATTGGCTTCTTGCGGAAATCGCGGGAGAGGCACCGCAATGACCACTGCGCTTGCCGGCCTTCGTCGGTATCCACATGAACCGATGTTCATCGTGCTGACATTCACCCAACCCTCCATCGAACCATACGAGCTACCGAACGTTCACACTCTGAAGAAGAACATGGAGATGAACTCATGAACACCATCGGCAAAGCCTTTTTTGGCGCAGCCGTTTTGGCTATGACCGCAGGCTCGGCGTCGGCCGCAGTTGTGTGCAACGACGAAGGTGACTGCTGGCGTGTGCGTGGACGTCCGACCTATGGTCCTGGCGTGCATCTCAGGATTTATGGCGACGACTGGAAGGGTGACCGCGGTGGCCGGCATCACTGGCGCGAGCCAGGCCGGGGTCATGGCTACTACCGCAACGGCGCCTGGATCGTGATCCGATAACATTGCGGTTTCTGGTGAAGTGGGACGGCCCTTTCTTGGGCCGTTTCGCGTCTACGCGCATTGGAGCCGATCGCACATGTCTCAGGATCGTCGATGCGGCTTCCCAATCGGAGCAAGAGCCTGTTTGAGGGAATGGCCTCGCATAACGAAGTCGAGCCGGATCCGATCAGGCTGAGTGCGGGTGCTCAAGCGCGGTTCCGGCCAAAGTTGGCTCGCCCAGCCATCCTGAATGCGCCTCAAGCCGGCTCCAGCCTAATCGCAGGCGCCAATTAGCATGAACATGCGCTGAAGTGATTTGTTGCGGCAGAGGCTTACACCACCTCTGCGCAACTGCTCCTGCGAGACCATCAGTGAGCCGGGATTTTCCATCACAATGCGCTCACGATATCGCTCAAGAACAATTCCGCCGGGCGTACCATAGTCGGTGTGGACTAGTGCATTTACGACGGCTTCACGCAGAGCAAGGTGCACGAGCGTTTCCTCAATCCGCTGCTCGGCCTTCAATGGGTGCGGCACATGCAAATCTGCAGTTAGTCTCGCCCACCCGCGCTGCAAAAATTGAAAGAGGTTTGCCTCCCACGTTCCGTCTGGAAACAGCCGATCCGACCATGGGTCTCCTGGTGTCTTCTGCTCCCGATAGTCCCGATAATCGACGAAATAGTTTGGAGCCGCGTTAGGAGCGATGATCGCTTCATGCTTGCCGAACATCAGTAGCCCGGCAAGCGTAAGTCCATAACTGCCGCTGTCTCGATTTTTCCGCCAGCAGCCGAGTTGCTCGAGGAGAGCCGTTTCGTCGAGGGCAAGCCACAGGTGCTTTCGGCTTCGTCGCCGCGAAGCTAGTCCGGAATTCATCGACGGATGTCCCGTCCAGATCGTCGAGCCCGAAGTCTTCGAGGATGCGCGCGTCTCTAAGAGGTTCGTGCATCACGCGTATCGATCTCGCAAGAATAAGCGACCAGATCGCCTCGACGCAGGAGGGGCAAAGGGACAGTGATGGAGCAGACGGTAGATCAGAGGCATCGGCGCACCTCTTCGACATCGCGCCATTCCCCGGCGGCGCTGTCTCCATGCAAATCTAACCCAGCGGCTTGCAACGTAGAAATGGGATGGCCAGCATACCGCACTTGCTAGCGCACACGTGTCCGGAATGCCTCACTAAGGTACTGGAAGGCTTCGGCGGCGCGGACATACATGCATGTTGGTGCACGATGCGGGTTCCCCCGGGGATCGGAAACAAAGCGCAGCCCCACCAGGTGGATTCCATCAGCGGGTCGCTTGACGTCGAGTGTCTAGAACCCAACACCCTTTAAGCCGCTGTCCGTCCAATCCTCGGCGCCGCGCATAACCTGCGAATGTCTCGGCGCATGCGGTGCATGAGAACTATGTCCTGTTTAGATAGAGCTCTACGCGATACTGCAGCAGCTCGCAGAGTCGAAATCGGAACGCCGACGACGCAACGCAATGCTTGAGGTGGGAACCGCTGTCTACGAAACCCCCAAATCGTTCCCCATTGCCGAAGCCCCAAAGCGCCGCAAGACTCCGTGGAACTCGCGTCCACTCGCGGCGCGTCTAACTCACGCAAACTGTGATTGTCAGCAGTTCGGATGGACGAAGCGACCGACCGTTCGTAGCGCGCGAGAGCCGGACGCCACATTTTCGAAATGGCGCTTCGACAGGTTGCGCAAACCGATGCGGCAGCAGATGCAGACGGTGCGTGCGGGAAGGCGGCGCCTGCAGCACGCGCCTACACCCCCACCGATACCGCTCCCCCAAGACCTACGCGCCCATTTCGACAAGCGCGTTTCCAACGACAAGTGCACCAGATAAATCAACCTGCTCCTTGCTTGAGTTCCTCCAAGACCCAATGCAATGCCTTGCGCGCGAGCTGTCCCTCGTAGCTGCGCAATCGGGTCATCCTCTTTTCGGTGTTCGGAGGTTTAGCTCGCACATTTTCGATTGCTTCTGGCGTGGCGCAGACTGGTGGGCGGGCTGGTGTCGAAAATCGCCGATTTGGCCTCCACACGCACAAGGGCCGGCAACCCGAACCATCGGGCGCCGGCCGTTCCTCAGCAAGGTTCTCTCAATGCTTGGCCGGCTCACCCGCCTTGCCGGCCAACGGGGACCCAGCCCTCGCGCGCGCCTTTCCCTTCTTCTCCGCTTTTGACGCTCAGGCGGCCGCCGCTAGTCTGCGCTCCTTACGGTCTAGGTAGCTCTTTCCCATGCCAGTCACGGCGCCAAAGAACACCGCGTTATTGGACCCCATGGTCACGTCCTTGCCGGTGCGCACGTCAGTGACGGTGAACCTCTGCCGTAGATTGCGCACAGGCCCGATAATAGGCCGTCGGAGACCATCCGAGACTTCGAAGCCCGCCACCCATGTCTTGGGACCAATCGGCGCCAGCGGATCAATGTGCAACTCATCCCACCCAGACCACGGGCTAGATGGCGGGTTCGGGATGGCGAACCGCTGCCTCCGCTCCCACTCGTCGGGCTCTGGCGCCGCAAGGGCCTCGTAAGTATCCGGCCACACTTGCCGCTCGAAGCGGTTCGCATTCTCGGATGCGTGGTAGGTGCCACCTCGACTGCCAGCAGATCCTTGGGACCGAGGTCGTACCATTCAAATTCCATGTGCCCGCGGTTCTTTGGCTTGGTGGCGGTTTCATCCCAGGCCAATGTCTGCACGGCTATACGGCGACTTCCATCCTCTTTGACCTCCACGTGGATGTAGCGGCCGGTCAGCCAGCTCTTGCTGCGCTTCCAAGCGAGGAGGATCCGGTCATTGCGGTTCACGTATTTTTCGACGCGGAAGATGCGCACACCGCGGTCGTAAGGATCGACCAAGCCGAACACCATCTTGTCGAAAGGCAAAATCTGCTCGCGCGCTATGAACTGCGCTCCGGGAATATGGGGCTTACCTCGCTGGGTCTTCCCATTAACGCGAGGGCCTTTGACGTGCCGGCCGTTGGCTGGTGCGGGCGCTGTCTTGTGGCTGGCTGACTGAGGGTTGCGAAGGGGCATCGCGCGGCGACGGTTAGCCATGGCGGCGGCCTCCCTTCGCTGAAATGACCCGGGCGCGGCATGCACGCCGCACGACTGAGCGCAGCTGCCGGACCTCTGGGATCTGCTCGGCTCCGTTGAGCAACGCGACCAAAGCGGCAGCCACTTGATTGAGGGAGACACCACCGAGCGGTCGTTGCCGGCTCCTGATGCTGGGAGTACGTGTCTTTTAGCCTTGGCCATTGGTGCATCTCTATGGTTGGGGTTGGCGCCTGTTCTGTCGCGTGCGCCTCGCCCGTGGCTGGCCTCTCCAGCCGATCATTCGACTGGTTCCCTTCAACGCTGATCCCAGACATGCGATCAAGCGCAAGATGGATTGCTTTCAGGTCATACTTGCCACAATCAGGCAGCGGGCGCGGCAGCCGGCCGTCAGCGACCCAGGCGCGGAATGCTGCAAGCTCCAGACCTATTTGGGCAGCCGCCTGCCCTTCACTGACAAGCCTTGGTAGAGACGGCGAGTGCCGCAACGGCTCAGTAGCGCTTTCGGTCCTGACGTCAGGCTTGCTGCCTTCCTGGTCGTGCTTGCCGCCATGCGCTGTCACGCCATTGGCAGGCGGCTGAAGAACGGACATAAGCCGCTGCAAAGCTGGCTCTAGTGTCCTGGGCAGGGAGGGACGTATCGGCACAGGATGCCGATCAGCGGATTGGCGAACTGTTCTGCTAGCGGAACTTTCCGGAGTGTGTAGCAGGAAGGCATCCGCAGCGCGTGATGAGGACACGGTACGCATCTTCGCCAAGTGCGTTGAGACGGTGTGAAAAGCAGTTACCAATGCCGTAGTGAATGCGCGCATACCCTTTCGCATCAAAAGGCAGATCGCACATTTTTCGTCATCCGCCTTCGTGGATGAGGTTGGCCCATGTTTGCCTGCAAACGGGCTGCGGCCTTGCGCGCGTCAAAATCGCTGTACGCAATCCACGCGTCCATGCCCGCCTGCCAGACTTGATCTGTGGGACGCAGCCGGCTTTGGTCCTCAAGTTTGGCGAACTCTTCAGCGTTCAAAGGCCCGAACCGCTGGCCGTCGCGCGAAATGTACCAAACAACATCGCCGGGAGCCGACACAAACCCCTCCATGCACCCCGCGCTGGTTACCGGAAGGCGAGACCACAAGGTGGGGTGTTGTGCGCGCCACGACTGCGGAGGTCGCCTGCCGAACATTACTCAACCACGCTGCGGATGCTTTCACAAGATTTGTAAACCGAAGGTCGGAAGTTCAATCCCCTCAGCCGGCACCAATACAATCCTATGGACTTCTCGCAATTCCATGCTCCCCTGCGCCGTGTCGAGCCACGGAAGGACGATCTGGGTCTCACCGGCCAGGCGACCGAAGTATCGTTTCGAGAGGATTTAGGAACCACTAAGGGAGTATCCAGATAGGTTCGGGGAAAAAAATGGATGGTTTCAGTAGCGCACGTGAAAACCATCGGCGGGCGACTCGGCGCATTTCCGGTAAAGCTTCGGAAATGAGAACGCGAAGATTTTCGAAGGTATTTCGATATACGCCATAGTGGATGTCAATACCAGTTCTTCGACGTGTGGGTGGCGATTGGAGCCTTCCTGTTGATATGGGAGCCGCTACCAGGGTAGTGTTATGTGCCTTCAGACCTTGAGACACTAGGTCCGTGGCTAATCATGCACTCGCCCGTCGGGGCGAGAATAGGGGGAGCAATATGGGACGCATGATAGTCGGATTGATTTCCGGATTTGCTCTTGGTTTTTCGATAAGCGTTAGCGCACAGGACATGGGCCACGTTTCCCTCATGATCATTTGGGCCAATAACGACGGTAAGGTGATAGGTCGCCACGACTGTCAAAAGCTGGAGCTTAGAGGCGGAACGGCTTACTGCGAAGTAGTTATGGCCGTATTGCCTTCGAGATAGAGGTCAAGTGACGTCATGTTTGGGGCGCGCGCCGTCACCCCGAAGTGCGCGTGGTCCCTTTCTATGGGGTAAGTCAAAGAGGAAAGTGCCTTGTCGCGAAACTACTGGCGATAGCTTCCACAACCCTAATCGGGGCGCCGCGATAGAAGTCGAGGTAACCATGGCGACGATCATCACCGTACATGGCACTTTCGCCTCAAGGCTTTCCGAGGGGTCATACTGGTGGCAAAAAGGGAGCCAGTTCGAGCGCGAGATTCAAGCCTTTGTGGAGGCCGAGGATGGATACCGGCTCAGCTTCGAGCCGTTTGCATGGAATGGCCGAAACAGCGAGACGGCGCGGCGCGCTGCAGGTGCGGCATTGGGCGCACGGATCAGCGCTCTCGAGGACCAGCGCGCGCCTCACTGCCTGATCGGTCATAGCCACGGTGGTTCGATAGCCTCGCTCGCACTGATGTACGCGATGAAACGCGGCCGGAATCTCTCCTTCTTGTCGCGATGGATCACCGTTGGCACGCCGTTCATCACGATGCGGCGACGGCGGTTTCTGTATCAGCGATTGCCGCCGCCGGCGCAGGCGGCCTACATCTTCGCAGCCATCTTTCCTGCCCTGCTTCTGATTTCAATAGCGGTCAGTTGGAACACTTTACCCACAGGGGGCCGGGCGGCGGCTCCGTTCGTGGCCCCGCTCTTTTTTCTGCCATTGGCGATCCTCCACGCGCTTTTGCGGCTCTGGGAAATTCGGCAACCGCTCTATCTGACGCGACTATCCGACCAAAGCTGGCGATCGGCCCAAAGGCCATGGCTTTCGTTTCTGCACGCGTCGGACGAGGCGGTAAGCGGGCTGCGCACACTGACCAGGATTCACGTACCGCTTTTTAACGAGCGCACGTTTGTTGGCCCGTTGGTGTTCGTGGTGGTCATGCTGACACCCATCGCGGTCCTGTTTTTGGCGGTGATCGCCTTCCCTAAACACGACAATGATCCGGTCTACCTGCATTTGCTGAATGCCATCGTATGGATACTTTTCAGCATAAGCTGGAACACTTCCACGCACGGTGGCCGCATTGGTTGCAGCAGTTGATTGCGTTGGGTGCCCCTGCCGTGGCGATGATCCTTGCGGCCGCTGTGATTGTGGCACTTTCCACGCCATTGGCACGAATGTTGAGTTCCGTCTTGAGCCGGGTCTTCGATCGGGTAACGTGGTACCAGCTCCGTCAATCGGCGCTGGGAAACGATACCATCGGCGAGATCGGCTCCGATGCCTCGGAAGCACCTCTCCGGTTAGGAGGCGCTGGTGCGCCTTTGCCGCCTGCGTTGGCCGATGAGTTGACCAAATTCTCTGATGCTGCGGCGGCGCAGTCGTTATCGAAGCTGCGCACGGAGATGCAGCGCCTCGCGTTTGCGGAGGGACGCAAAGACAAATCCGACGTGGTAGAAGAGTATCTCACTTGGGATGAGTTGATTTCACACCCCCCACTTCAAGGTACCGCGGTTCCGGAAGCTGATCTGTTGCGCGATCGCGCACTCGCCGGGGTTCAAGCCCAGCGCGACTTTCATGCGTGATCCCGATTACTCACTTGTCAGTTCATGGTACAAACGCCTGACGCCCGGCAGCTCTGCCCCCAACAGCTGACGAACTTGGTGCGGCGCGCGAACCGGCAAGAAGCGTCAAGTCTTCGACCGCGCTCAGGATGGTCCGCTTGTAAAGAGGCGAAACGTCACCGAAAGACGAAGGCGATTTAGATGCTCGACCGAACATTCCTGTGCGGCATATTTATTGGATTTATAGTATTGGTTTTGGCGGCGCCCGCGCGGGCAGAGCTGGTGGTGCTGGACTGTCAAATAGCGTCAAGCGCGTTTCCGAGGATTAAACAAATCACAATGAAGGTCGATTTTGATAATTTAGTTGTATTTGTCTCTGGAAATGAGAATATGGCTGGGTATTACCAAGCGGACAATTCGAAGTGGCAGCCATTAACTACACCGCCTTTGAAGAGGGGACGCACGGTGATCACTGATCATTATATTGACATTATTAACTTCAATACCTCATTGGCGCTTGTTCGACTCGACCGGGCGACCGGTAAGATAACTTCCGTAGTAACGGGGTGGATAGACGATGGGAGTTGTCGGAGTAAGCACTTGTAGAACGCCCTTATCTTCGACGGATACGGGCTCGGGGGCCGCGTCCCCAGCAGCTTGCGCGTGTTATACGTGTGGCTAACGCAATCTCGCAGTGCAGAGCGAAGGCGGAGGTGAGTAAAAAGTTCGCGGCCTCATCGGCACGCTAGAAGTACGTCGACAAGCACATAGGCCCGCTCCCCTCCGGAGCATCGGCGCTGCGCACGCGTGCCCTTCCGTGAGGCACGCCGCAAGGCAAACTCACTCTTGAACATAGCGCACCATGCTACCCCACTTCGCGCGCGCCACTACGTGCGTGCTTTACAACTTGCTCGACTTTACCGGCCACTATCCTGATGCGGCCGGCTTATGCCCCCAACACGGAAGATCGACGCCCGACCGGACGCTCTGCAACGCCAAATTCCTCTGGCGGACGGCACGTCCGTGGCATAGCTTTGCTGACGCTGCTAAGTGCGGTGAACTTTAAGGAATTGAGATCGGCTTGTTGTTGCCGAAAAGGCCCCATGCGCGCTCTTCATGCGATTCTGTTTATGGTTCTTGTGCAGTTCGCGGTCAGCACCGCGGCACATTCTGTTGAGATCCAGTGGGAACTGAAGAATCCTTTCCGACTATTCACTGATCCCGATGACATCGCGCCTCATCGCGCTGCCTTTGCAGAGTGGAAGGCGATGCCTGTCGAGCGGCGTCAGAAGCTCGCTTTAGCCGGCGATGTTGCGCTTATCACTATTCGGTCGCGGACCTTGCGGCGTATCGCAACGCCCTATGCCGATCTACGCTTGTCCATGTTTCTTGGTCTTTTGGTTGTCGCCTGCTGCCACGCGGCCAAATCGCCTACGCGGCTTGATTGAGCCCAGCCAAACCGAACCTATCAATCAGTCCCGGGCTGTTGTTGGAGACCCATGGCGAAAACACCGTTACCGACGGACCAGTCCGAATAGTCGTTCTCGTGCGTGAAGATGAATACATCGCGTGTCGACACACCTGCCCGCTCCTCGATGTTCTTGGCAATGGCTGCGTACATGGACATCTTCATGGCATCGCTGCGCCCGCGCCGCATGGTGATTTCGACCACTACTAGGTGATCCGACCGAGCGATACGGTTGAACTTGCGGTCGTAGAAGAAGTCCGCCGGATCGTATTCCTGCACAAAATTGAAAAGTTCGTCTGGCGGCATGCCGATGGCTGTGACCAGCGCGTCGTGGACGCCGTGGACAACAGCCGTCTTCGTCTCCGCGCTCGTCCCTTTACGGACGGCAGTTCTAACAAACGGCATGGTGCGTCACCTTTGATCTTTTATTGTGTCGTTCGCGACGATAGCGGATTGTTTAGGAGCCGATCTAGCGATTAAAGTAGCCAGGCAAACATGCCGAAAACTCACATAAGAACGCGCCGAACGCACCCGTTGAACGCCCTGCGCGCCTTCGAAGCGGCGGCGCGACTAGGCCGAGTGTCAGCCGCGGCTGACGAGTTGGGGGTGACCCATGGCGCCGTCAGCCGTCAAGTTCGGCAATTGGAGCAATACCTTGATGTTGAGCTGTTCGAGGGCTCTCGGCGCAGGCCGGTGGTTACTTTGGCAGGCACACGTCTTGCGGATCGTCTAACGCCGCTTTTTCAGCGGCTCGACGATACGTTGATCGACGTCGTCGACCAGCGGCATGGCCCCCTCGATGTGGCCTGCTACAGCACGTTTGCGGTGCGTTGGCTGATCCCGCGCTTACACCGGTTCCAGAAGGCCAACCAGAACATTGACGTACGGCTTACCACGAGCGAGGACCGGATCGCGACGGGAAGGGTGCGGCACGACATGCTGATCGTCGCGCTCGATCCAAAGTCCGATCTTGCGGAGGGGGACATCGAATTGTTCGAGGAAGTTCTGGGACCTGTAGTCGCGCCGAAGCTCGTGTCCGCACGGCGCAAGACGACCCTGGCAGTGCTTGCCGATTTGACATTGCTCGAAACGCGCACGCGTCGAAATGCATGGCCGATCTGGGCAAAGGCGCAATCCCAGGTGAGACCGGAGCGCCCATCCCGCACTGCTGAATTTGACCACTACTCGCTCGCCATCGAGGCGGCGTCGAGCGGACTCGGGGTGTGCATCGTGCCGCTACACCTAGTTGCCGACGAGGTTCGAAGCGGGCGTCTCGTAGCGCCTTTAGGATTCTCCGAGAGTGGCTACCGGTACGTCATGCGGGCGCGCACTCCCACTTCCGACAAGGTCGAGCGCTTTTTGACCTGGATCAGGGCCGAGATTTTGGCGTGTCAGGTACATTGGCACGCAATTGCGGGGCGCTGATCGCCTTGCGCCATCGCAGCAAAATTGAGGTTCGCCGTGCTGCACGACCTTGGATCAGCTGGCACACGGAAAGTCGTCCGCTTCGACCCGTTCCGGAAAGTCAGAGAACAAATTTAGACTGGAAGCCTTGGGCCAGAAGCAGACCTAGTCACCAACCAAGACTGATGTCTGCTTTGCCACCAAGAGCGGACATGGCGGCGACTGAAGGCGCACGTCCGCTTTGTGCCACAAACGGTAGCCATCCAACAGCACAACTGCCGTTCCGCCGTGCAAGCGGGGACGTCTATCGCGCAGTTGCGGCTCTAAAATAGAGCGGTTCGCTTCCAAGGGGGCTATAGAGAAACGGGCTGCTGCTGTTGGCTATCTTCTCGCGGACCTGGTCGTGCACCTTGCAGAAAAGAAAGTTGATCTCGAGCCCCGGCCCGGCACCGTGTCAGACATTATGGCAGGCTGCGAGCCGTCCTGGCGCCACCTCGCGCAATTCAGGCTTCCGTTCGACGCAGCCAGCGCTTGCGATCGAGCAGCGTCGCGCATAGGGACAGCCGATTGTCCGATCGAACTGGCTCGGCGGTTCACTTACCTCGGAAGTAGGCTTGATCCTGATATTGGGATCGGGCGTGGGCATCGCCGCCAGCAGCGCGCGCGTGTATGGATGGATCGGCCGATCAACAATCTCGCGCGCCGCTGCAGTCTCAACCGTGCGGCCCATGTACATTACCGCGACGCGATCGCTGATCTGAGCCACGACGCCGAGATCATGCGAGATGAAGATCATTGCAAGTCGCATTGTCTCCCGCAGGTCGGCCAGAAGATTGAGGACTTGCGCTTGCACCGAAATGTCGAGCGCTGATACCGGCTCGTCCGCGATCACGACATCAGGCGTGGGTAGGATCGCCCGCGCGATGCCGACCCGTTGGCGCTGCCCACCACTTAGCTCGTGCGGATGCCGAGTCGCGAACGAAGGGTCGAGCCCCACCTCGATCAAGGCGTTCTCAACCTGCCGCGCACGATCGACCGCATTTGCGAAGAGCCCATGGATGTCGCCGGCCTCGGCAACCGAATCGCCGATTGAGCGCCGGGGATCGAGCGAAGCAAACGAGTCTTGGAAAACCATTCGGATCTTCAGCCGCAGGCTTCGCAGCGCACCGGCTTTGGCAGCAAAAATATCCACGCCATCGAATAGCACCTGACCGCGATGCGGTTTGGCCAATCGCACAATTGAGCGACCGAGAGTGGTCTTGCCGCATCCGGACTCGCCGACGATCCCGAGCACCTCGCCGCGCGCCAGGGTAAAGGACACGTCCTCGACTGCGTGAATTTGAATCGTGCGCCCGCCACGCTTGACCGCATAGTCGGTCGAGAGGCCGCGCACTTCGAGGATCGGCCGCTCGCTCATGCGTGGAACCCTACGAGCGGAAAACGGCAGAGCGCGAGGTGATCATCCGCAAGCGCCGCATAGGGCACCGGCCCGGCGCGGCAGACGTCGGCAGCGTGGCGGCAGCGTGGCGCGAAAGCACACCCTTGCACAATTTCACCCGGCCGCGCGGTTTGCCCGGGAATGGTCGTCAGCCGTTGCACCCGATGTGCTGGATCGGACAGGCATCCTATGAGGGCTTGCGTGTAGGGATGGGCCGGAGAAGCAAAGAGCTGCGTTACCGTGGCAGCCTCGACAATCCGGCCTGCGTACATCACAGCGACGCGGTCGACGAGCTGCGCCACGACACCGAGGTCGTGGGTGATGAACAGGATCGAGAGGCCGAGCGTGTCACAAAGCTCGCGCAGGAGGCTGGCCGTCCTTCATCATGTGGCGTCCGATCCGGCTTCAGCGTCGGCGTGGCTGAAATCATGGTCGGACACGCTGGGCGCTCCGGCCATTAGCGGGATCAAGCTGCGCCAGGGGATGCTGGTGATCGGCGAAAGCTTGCACCGGCAGCGGTACAAATTCTTGTGGGATCTCTTGTTTGACCGGCATCCCCACGGGGAACGCATCCGCGGCAAATGGGAGGGGATGGGAGATCGCAAGACGGACATCCCGTCGGACAAGCTGATCCTGGAGCTGCTTGAGCATTCGCCTGTGGTGCTCCTGCTTGATGAATTCCAGACCTGGTACGACGGCCTCACCGATACGAAGCAGTACGTGCTGACGTGTCGGGCATGTGAGAAGACGAAACTGGACACCGAGTTCCCGAAACAAGGCCTACAGTGCCGCAAGTGCCGTGCTGCCTATCAAGGGCTGCGCCGCACAGCCAGGAGACTAGCATCATCAACGCAGCAAACTGGCGCCGCCTAGATGCGCCGCCGATACCTGATCAAGAACTGCGATGCTTTTGGCCCTGGATCTCGGCGAGGTCTCGGGCCTGTTTTCATCACTCGTGGTTTGGCAGCAGGTGGCTACGGTATTTCGGCTGCGTCTCATAAAAGGCCAGACAGTTGAGCATCACGCGTTCCATTGTGGCATTCCACACCAGCGCGTTGAATTTCGCCCAGCGCCATGCTCCGCGCTCAGCAGGATCGAACTTTTTTGATGCGGTCCAAGTACGTGGCCAATCTCGTGAAGGGCCACGGCGTAGCTGACAGAACACCTGACAGGCGGAATGTGGATCAGCTCAAAGAGCGGTGCGGCCCACGCCTTCCTTGTCTGCGACCACTCGATCTGAATCTGATTGTCATCGCACAAGCGCAGCACATGCTCCGCCATCTTGGTTTTAGAGAGCCCTCGCATTGAACCTACCAGTGCCGCCAAAGCCGTTTGGATTGGCAATGTCCCACAACCCTTACCCCTAAGAGACCTGCGCGCGTCGCCGCTTCGCGTCCCATACACATTGACCTTGACCAATGAAGTGCTGTGTCCCATGACTTTAAAGAGTTCATGGGACATACCAATGCGCATCGGATACGCACGCACATCCACGATCGACCAGGTTGCAGGGCTCGACGCGCAAAAGCGCGATCTGGAGGCGGCAGGCGTCAAGAAGCTGTTCAAGGAGCAGATCTCGTCGGCAGCACCACGCGTGCAGCTTGAAGCACTGATCGACTTCGCGCGTGAGGGTGACGTTCTCATTGTCACCAAGCTCGATCGGCTGGCGCGCAGCGTGCGTGATCTCATGGCGATCGTTGACAGGCTCGCCGCGAAGGGCGTGGGCTTGCGCATTCTAGCCCTCGACCTCGACACCTCGACCGCGACGGGAAAGCTGATGCTGACCATTCTTGGAGGCATCGCCGAGTTCGAACGCGAGCTCATGCTTGAACGGCAGCGGGAAGGCATCGCCAAGGCGAAGGCCGAGAAAAAGTACAAGGGTCGGGCTCCCACGGCGCGCGCCAAAGCCGCCGAGATCAATGCGCTGCTGCGCCAGAACCTTGGCCCGAAGGAGATCAGCCGTCGCCTCGCCATCTCGCGCTCGAGTGTTTATCGCGTCATCGAGCATTCTGGGCTTGGTCACAAGCATCCCCACCCGAAACGGAGTTCTTCGGCATGAACGATCACGTTGAAGCAACCATCTTTGTGGCCTGGGACGAGACAGGGCTACATGCCGCACATGTCGACGCGGTCGAGGCCGCGGAAGAGCTGGCGCGAAACTCTGCAGGCCACTTTCGCCGCGTGGTCGGGCTTCGCCTCAAGCTGCCGCCTGCCGGGCCGATCGTGATGGAGCTAGGCGTACCGGAAACCAGCGATGTCTCGTCCAGCGAGGTGTGCCGTGGCTGAAGTCCCTCTTCTTTTCACGGCAAGCTGGCGCAGCGACCTCATCACCGGCTCTGCAGCTTTGGTAAGCATTAGTCGGAGTGCGCCGCGAGGACGCGGAGGCTACAAGCGCTATTCAGCTCTGGCTCCAGGCCCGTGGTTTCGCGACCCGATGCCTGACACGGATTGGGTCGCCAGGTATGAGGACGAGGTGCTTGCACCTCTTGATGCCCGCACCGTTGCACGCGGCCTGATGTCTTTGGGAGAAGGGCGACCAGTACTGCTCATGTGTTGGGAGCCGCCCCCGCCCGATCAAGCTTGGTGTCATCGGGCATTGGTCTCCCGATGGCTGTGGAGGGAAGCCGGCATCAGCGTGCCCGAGTACAGATGTGAGCAACTCGGGCATGGAGATGATCACCCGAAGTTGCCGTCTTGTCTGGTGCGACACAGGAAGTGATCAGGGCAGACCATCGTGAGACTGGCGCGTCCCAAAAAGCGTCGGTAGGAGTCCTAGCAGCGTTTCATGCCGCCGGCGCTAGGAGGTCGCCTAGCTTGTTCTCCGAGGTGGTCAGGCGGTGACACGGCCTGGGGAGGAAGCTAGGCGGTTGCGTCGTGCGTGTACCGGCTCTGCCGCAGGGCGACTGAGCCTCGCCGCTGCGTCTTGCTTCGCGCGCGCCCGCGCGCATAGGGGTAGTCCAAAAGAATCAAAACCCCCTCAGGAGCTGGAGCTCTTTAGATCTCCCGCCTCCACGATCACCGCACCGCTCTCCTCGTCGAGCTGCCCGCGCTGGTGTTTGGCGTTTGCGACTTCCTCAATTGTCTCCCGGTGCTTGTTGAAGCATGCGAGATGGCCGCCTACTCCCGGCACTACTCGCTCGATTTTGCCAAGCGCCGCACTCGTGACCACGACCGTGACGAGCGTTGGGCCGTCGAGCATGGCGAACCGCACGCCGCGTATCGTCTCCCAGGCTGGATATGCGATTGGTGAAAGACTCATTTCTTCCTGTGCCTAGTCCAGCCTCCAAGAAACGCGCCTAGTCCGTATTTTACTTTTTGATGCGGCTCTCATGCTCGCGACCTTTCCTTCTAACTCTGAACTTCCGTTTGGTCTCCGGTGTGCATCGCGGCCCGGTCCTTCCCATCGCGTTCGGTCTTCAATCTGCCACCGCCGGGCGACAGATCTTGCGAGGAAAGCGGAAGGTGCCGAATTTCATGGAGCCAGAACTACCTCTCCCGCTTCAAGCGAAGCAGATTTGTCACGGCTCTCTGGGAGAGCATGGTGACCGCTTCAACGTGAGCGTCTGCGGCGCCGACAACGCGGCGCCTCACCGCACTCACGGCTTCCACTCTGTTCCCGACAGCGACATGGTATCGTCTAACCCCTGAGGCAGCAGTGACCGCGATGATCCATCCAAATGCTTGGTCGCTCATGCAATGAACATGGTAGCGTTCGGGGATAGGTTCAACCCGAATTAGGACGAGCGAGGGGGACTGCTCCGCAGTCTTGTGGTGAAGAACGGCGGAGGATCGCTGCGATCGAAGGGTTGCCATGTTCGGGATCTTCAGATACCGGAAGTACATAAAGACAGTGAGCGACTGTCTGCGCCTCCTGTTCGCCGATTTTCCGCCCGGCACTCTGGCAAAACTGGAGCGCACGATTGCGATCGACGCCATCACCAGTGCAATGTTCAAGAGCAAAACCATGGATGCCAAGCAGTGCGCGGTCATGATCGCACGCACGCTGGTCGGCATATTTTGTACCCGGCTGCCGGATGAGGAAAAATGGGCCACGGCGGCAGCGTTCGATGCCCGCGATCTGTTGCATCCGCTCGTCTATGGCCTTGCGTCCATGGACAACACCGCAAGGCAGCTCGTGGATGACATGCATGGCCGGTTGCTTCTCTATGAGGCAGGGGGCGCATTAAAAGGAATGTCCCGCGAGGAGATCGACGATTGGTGGGGCAGGGCCGAAGTGGAACGGATCACCGGCTCATCTAACCACACCGGAAGCGCTTGTCCGGCCTGAGCAAAAGTCGGCTCACAGACCAGCGAGACGTTTCCGGTCAGCGTGTCCTGGGTCTACGGGTCAAATGCGCGTGCCGATCCACAGACGTCTGATCGCATCACTATCGATGTCCGCTTTGCCCCCAAGAACGGACTTAGTTGGAGGGCCGCGGCTTTGTCTGCTTTGTGCCAATAACAGAAGTCCCAAGCATGACGTTTGGATGCCGGTGATCCGCAATGGCCCGGCGTTAAGTTTGCGCAGTAGCTACTACTGCCTCTCAATAAGGCCGATCTCTCTCCACACCGGCTGGCCCCCGGCTTGGCGGTCTGGCAAGATGTCGCCTGGAGAGCCGACCCATGTCGGGCTGAAGCGCGTCGGCAGCGCCCACCTAGGCTGGAACGATGGTCCAGCACTCGCCAATGCGATAGGCGCTGGGGTAACGCCCGGCCTCTCCATCTGAGCATTGTCTGACCACTCGAGCGAGCGAATGGCAACCATCAAGCCGGAGCGGGTGCTGTCTGACCTGCGGACCCTTGCAGCCTTCGGCGCTTACAAGACAGGCGTGCATCGCCCGACGCTCTCCGCCCAGGACATCGCTGCACGAGAGTGGTTCGCGCGGCGCATGCGAGAGGCAGGACTTGATGCTGAGATCGACGGCATCGCCAACATCCTCGGCAAGAGCCGCGCGAGCGGCCGCAAGGTCCTCTCGGGATCGCACCTTGAAAGCCAGAATCATGCGGGGTGGCTCGATGGGGCGCTTGGCTGCGTCTATGCCCTGGAAGCTGCAAGAGCCATTTCAGAGGACCAGGCAACGCGGCACGTCGGTGTTGACGTCGCCGTCTTCAGCGACGAGGAGGGGCATTTTGGCAGTTTCCTCGGCAGCCGCTCCTTCATTGGCGTGCTTGACGAGAGCGAAATAGATCGTGCGACCGATCGCGCCACCGGCTTGTCGATGCGGCGGGCACTCAGAACTGCAGGGTGGGTCGACCGCCCGCGTCATCTGATCGATCCATCACGCTACGCAGCCTTCTTCGAAGCGCATATCGAACAAGGCGACACGCTAGAGAACGCCAATCTCCAGATCGGCGTCGTCACCGCCATCGTGGCGATAAGGCAGTACCGGTTCACAGTCCTCGGCGAGCAAAACCATGCCGGAACGACCTCGATGGCGCGGCGCCGCGACGCCGGGCTCGAGCTGGTGCGGTTCTTGAGGATGATCGACCAGCGCTTTCCCGAGATCTGCGGACCGCGCTCGGTCTGGACCACTGGGCGAATTGATCTGGACCCCGGCGAGAAAAGCATCATCCCCGGCAGGGCCGAGGCCTTGTTTCAACTGCGCGACGCCGAGCCAGTCGTGCTCGACCGGTTGGACTCCAATCTCAACGATCTCGCGCGAGTGGCCAACGAGGGCGGGCGTTGCAGGCTGGCGGTTGAGCGCCTGAGCGCGAGCGCGCCCGCCCTGATGGACGAGACGCTCCAGGGGGCACTCGATCGCGCAGCCGCGAGGCATGCGCCCGGCAAGCACACCCGCATGCCCTCTGGCGCCGGACACGACGCGCAGTGGCTTGCGCGCAAGCTGCCAGCGGCCATGCTGTTCGTGCCCTCGATCGGCGGCATCAGCCATCACTGGTCGGAGAACACCAGCGACGAGGACATTGTGCTCGGCGCGCAGGTGCTCACGGACGCGATCGTCGACGTGTTGCAAATGTGAGTTTGGCTGTCATCAAGAATAACGAGACCTGAGTAGCAGGTGAGCACGGCTTGGAATCCGCGTCCGCTTTGCCCCCAAGAGCGGACGTTCCGTCGATCGACGGCCCTTGTCCGCTTAGTGCCACAAACAGAAGTGGCGCCTTCTTCATCTTGGCTATTCCATCGGGTTTCGACATGGCCCAAATCAGGGTTGGTCCGGCTTTTTTTGCCCATTCAATGAGGCAATGTTGTCAGCGGACGCCGATCAATACCCTGGGGCGTCGCTTATGGTTTGGGAGCGATAGACCGGCGGGCCGATCGCGATCACACGCTGAGGCCAGCACGACGAGGATGTGCTATGAGAATATTTCTTGCCGGCGCCTCCGGCGTGATTGGGCAGCGGCTGATTCCCCGGTTGGTTCAGGCCGGGCACGTAGTCGGCGGCATGACGCGCTCGCCCAGCAAAACAGAGTTACTGAGCCACCTCGGTGCCGAACCGATTCTTTGTGATGTCTTCGACCGGGAGGCACTTATCCAGGCGGTTCGTGACTTCAAACCAGACGTCGTGCTCGACGAGCTGACCGATCTGCCGGATGATGCGGCGAAGATCAGTAAACTCGCAGATCTGAACGCTCGCATCCGAACCGAGGGAACCCGGAATCTGGTCGAGGCCGCGCGGCGGAGCGGGTCACCGAAAATCCTGGCTCAAAGCGTCGCCTGGCAATTACCTGATGGACCCGATGCCCAGGCTGTCGCAGAACTGGAGCGTTCGGTTCTCGCCGAGGGCGGCGTTGTGCTGCGCTATGGACAGCTCTATGGGCCTGGCACCTATAACGAGGAGCAACCACCTAAGGAACCTCGGGTTCACATCGACCGGGCTGCCGAACGAACGGCAGAGGTGCTGGGCGAGCCAACGGGCATCGTCGTCATTATCGACTGAGCGCGCGACCGCGATCCGGCCGACCGTCGAGCCACTTGGCCATCTCAGGTCAAAGCAACAATCGCCGACCTTCTCTTAGCGGCAGGTGCAAAGGCGTCCTCTGGCAGGCCAAGGTTGTTCGCGAGCAATTGGCGCGGCACCTTGGCTATCCAATCGGAGAGCAAGGCCTCCGAATATGCACCGCTGTCAAGGACACCAACGATCTCACATTCCTCCCTCCCAATGTTTTGCACGCAATGTCCACAACCGCGGGGAATATACGCGCAATCACCGACCGCAAGTTCAGCGACGGCCATTCGCTTGTCAGATGCAAACAGGGTAACCCGTGTCCGGCCCTTCGCCACATAATGCCACTCGTTGGCGTTTGGATGCCAGTGCGGAGCATGCATGGCGCCCGCCTTCAATTTGGTAACCACACCGGTGATCGTCGTCGATATTGGATACTCTTGCGCTGAGGCGACATGAATGGTGCCTCCTGATGACGCGGTCCGAGGACTTTGGGCCATGAGGCGGAAGCGATGGGTCCGTCTTTGATCAAGGACTTGGACGGCGCGGGCCTTTGTACTATCGGGCGGAATAACGGCGCCTTGCTTGATATAGACCTCTGCCGTCGGGATTTTGGTGGCCATGTCTTTTGGCAGGCCCAGTGCCTGGGAAAGCAAGCCTGGATCCAATCGACTCAGCCAGTCGCTAAGGCCGAACGTTCCATGCTCTCCGTACAACCCGTCATCAAAGGCCAAGATGGCGTGGCACGGTTCGGTGCCGAGTGTTTGGATTGCGTGAGCGTGGCCTTTTGGAAAGTACCAGAGATCTCCGGGAGCATAGTTGGCGATCTCCGTTTCCCCTTCGGGATCAACGACAGTTACTTGGCAGTGGCCGGCCAATATGTAGGCCCACTCCGCTGAATTGTGCCAGTGCATCTCGCGCACGCCACCTGGATTGAGGTACAGGTGCGCACCGGCAATATCGGTCGCGATGGGCAGACCTTTGGTGGTGATTTCTCGGGCCCAGCCGCCTGAAGTCGCCTTGATTGGCGACTTGTCGAGCGCAGCCGTGAACGTGACCGGGTCGCCCGTGCGACGGGGAATCAGCGGAAGATGTTCGGACGAGGCTGCGACGTCATACCCCGCGGCATGTCCGTCTCCGTCGACGGCTTGCGCACGACCCGTGGCGAGGCTTCCTGCGGCAACCGCGAGGCCTCCAAGAAATGCTCGACGATTGGTTTTGGTCATGGCGCAATCTCCCTGTAATCTTGTTGATGCTGACGGGCGTGCATGTGGGCTGCCCCCGACGCGTCGGCTACGTGAAATGGATTGTGGTTTTGCCCCCGAACCGTTTCGCCGCGATCGCCGACACTCTCAACCCCATAATGTGTTGAGTTTTGTGTGGATCAGAATGCCAGAGCCCTCTCGCACCTGCTTCCTATCAACCTTGGTTGCCTTGTGGCGCAGATAGCCATCAGGTGTCGGAGGCGGTGGTTCAATCGAGGCTAGCAGGACCATGTCAACTCGCATCAACCTTTCGGTTGAGCCGCGAGATTTTTTGGAGCGGTAGGGAGCCGCAGTAGCGGCGTGCGCTAATTTCCTCGTCAGCCCTCGAATGGGCTGGCATGCGCGGCGATAAGCCGGACGAGGTCGGCCTGACGCTTGGCTCCGGTCTTGGCGAACAGGTGATTGAGATGAGTCTTCACCGTCGCCTGGGAAATGCCGAGGTCTTTCGCCAGCTCCGCCACGCCGCTGGTCTGGGTGATCGCCTGCAGGACGTGCACCTCGCTCGCTGTGAGCTTGTAAAACTTCGCCATCACTTCTAGCGGTGAGGGTCGGTCGATTGTCACCTGGCGAATGAAGACGGCGGCCGCATGACCGTCGGCGGCGGAGCGCCGGGCATGCGACGCCAGCGGCAGAACGTGCGCGAGGTAACGCGCGTCAGAACGTGTGGTGAGCGGCACGGCCACCCCCCTCGCCCCGATGCCGGTATCGCCGTCTGTCGCAGCCAGGACGGCTTCGCGCAAGGACGCGTCGGCGCTCGGCTCGACGACACTCAGCGCGCCGTTCCTCGCGCGCACAATTTCACCCTCGCCGAGCATTAACTGCGCTTTTGCGTTGGCGTAACCGATGTGCGCCCGGCCATCGAGCAGAAACACGGCGCCGGCAAGCTTGTCGACGATGGTTGACAAGGCCGCTTCACCGGCTTCGTGGAAATCGATGACCTTGCCGATTGCTGCCGCTCGGCGCACATGCGGGACGATCAACCTCATCCGCGACATGGCTTCGTCATCAACCCGGCCGTCGCGTTCGTGGCGGATAATGGTGATCGGCGTGACGCTCCCGCCCGATTTCTCGAGATAACATGCGGTGAAGTCTATATAGCCCTGCGGCTGCATCCACTCCTTGTATATCCGGGTTTCTCGCAGTTCATCGAACGGCATCACCTCGGACTGACAAAAGACATGCCCGACAGAGAAAAAATATGCCGCAGGAAAGAGCGTATTGATCGCGGCGTATTTCTCCATGTAAAGCTGAGTGTAGTGCGGATCATTACCCCACTCGAAAAATCTCTTAGCCGTTTTGGCAATCACATCCTGCCAAAAGATGTTCGCCATGCTTCCGCCAACGAAGCCGCACACTCCCTCTAAGGCGCCCGGCCACAATGCGGCATCGAGAGCAGCGTCGTAGATCAGGCCGATCAAGCGAGATAGTTGCTCGGAATTGTCCATCAACGCCCGCCACATGCGCAGCTTCTCCTCGATCTTTACTACAATGCCGGGCAATTCAACAATGCGTTCATGTAAATTGGTGCCCTCCGATCCCACGCAGCACTAGGCCCCGCCGTATACACGATGCGGCCACCCACATGAGGAACGTCAACCTCGCTTCTCACCAGACGGCAGAAGTGGGTCATGAGCACGCGTTGATGGTTGCTGGGGGGCACGTCTGTTCCACCCTCAGTAGCGGAAGTTCGGTCGCCAACCGAGGACGGGCGTTCAGTGCCACTAAGCGACATAGAAGTCATGCGGCCCTCAGTCAGATCCATCCTCATGGCTGACCGAGGACGCAACGCAGCGGATGCTCGTGGGCGCGAGCGAACTCCCGCACCTGCGCGACCTTGAGTTCTGGCGACCTCGGACGGTAAGGTTCCGCACGTAACGACGCCGTTCCAGTGAATGGAGAGCATCAGCCGGCTGGCGTCCTTCCGGTTGAAGTCAAAAATGTTCCGCAGCACTTCGACGACAAACTCCATCGGTGTGAAATCGTCGTTGAACAGCTTTACCTCGAGCATCGCCGATCCGGTGCCAACGGGTTGTTCGCCGCCGGTCGCCGGAGTTCGCGCCCGCGCCGAAATCGTAAGGATCGATGTGGCCATGGCTGATGTAGTTGACGGCGTCAAATCGCGTCATTCCGGCCTGGCGCAGGAACTCACCGACGGGCTCGGCCAGCATCTCGACCAAAACGCGGGCGCCATTGACCTCCTCGTTGCCGGACCTCGTCGCGCGCTCCGCGGCGCGTTGAACGACCGCCGGGATGCCAGCATCCGGTCTCGTCGGCGAGCCTTCCGGGCCTGTACCCTGGATTGCTAGCGACGACGAGATGGCGCGCCGAAGCGTTTCGATATCGACGTGGCATGCCTGCATAACGGGGATGGCGTCCGGGTCATCAGTCAGAGCCAACAAAAGGTGTTCGTGCGTCGCCCGGCTGGAGTGTCGTTCGTCAGCGACGGCGACCGCCCGCGCAAGCGAATGGTCGAGGTTTTGGGAAACCCGTGCCATCGGCGGGGACATTCGCCGGATCCAGGCCCAACGCGACAACGCCAGAACGGCGAAGGCGCCGAACACCAACAACTCAGGCAGCGACGGGCGCCGCAGGGTCGGGGTCAAGACTTTGAGCGGTGGGATGGTGCTGAACACAATAATGACGCCGAGCACCGCCAGGGCCGAGTAGACCGCGCACCACGGGACGACAGTCAGCGCCAACAAAAGGTGTTCGTGCGTCGCTTGGCTGGAGTGTCGTTCCTCAGCGGCGACCGCCCGCGCAAGAGCACCGCCAGGGCGGAGTAGGCGCTTAAACAGGCCGTCGAGGTGGAGCAAGTAAAGCGTGACGATCGTGGCCGGGAGCACCATCAGCGGGATCACGTCGACCAAAGTGGACGGGCCCTGCATCTCGATCGGAAAGGCGAAGCGGGCGGCGCCCAAAGCAACCGCGGTCGCCACATAAAGCGCAGCCCACAGTTGCGCCGTCCGCGAGCGCAATGTCCTCCAGCCGAGCAAGTGGACCACCAAGACCACGCCCGATGCAGTCGCCAGCAGGCCCAACAATGGAGGGATCCACGCCGACGCCCACCCGTAGAACATGACGGTATCGAACCTACATTCACTGCCGAAGCGTCCGCGTCGTCTATCACAGCCAGGGGAGGACGGTCCAATTGTGCTATCGCTGATTGGCCAGCCGAGGCACCAGTGCGCCGCCGATCGGACACCTCTCGCGGACTCCCTCATGCCGATGCCAGATTCGGGTCAGGGGCGGTAAGGCTCGGGAGAGCATATCGCGTCCGGGTTGTTCCCGATCTTTGTCGAACGCCTCGATGGCGCCTCGCTCTCGAAATCCCGTCTCGCGAGGCGGCTTGCGGCTCGGAGGAGTTTCAGGTCTCGTACGCGGCATCGTCCAGCTTCGCGACCAGAAGCGCATGGGTATCCGTCGGCACGGCACAGCGTGCGACGATGCGTGGCCACAGGTCTATGGGCGGAGCGCTGACGAGCGTTGGGCTCAGGGTCACGATCTGGACGTCATTCAGGTGCTGCCGCAGGCCGCAGCTGAGCGCTCGGCAGGCCACGCGCGGGCGGCACTCGCGGTAGTGGCAGATGCGCCCCATGTAGCGCCCCGCCGCGTCGGCAAGGAAGATGTCGGCCCCCAGGTTGATGGTCTGCGCTGTACCCTTGAGGCGTCGCCCGAGGCGGGCAAGAGGATCAAGGTCGACGGCGGCGTCGATGGTCACGAGCACATCGGCATCCTTCGGCATGGGTTTGTCGGTCGCCAGGGAGCCGAGCAGGGCTATCCGGAGGACACCAGGTGTCGACCGCGCCGACCGCACGAACGTGAGCACAGCCTCGAGCAGGTGAGGTCGTGGGTTTGACACAGAGGGCCGGGGTGCAAGCGTCCGGCTATCACCGCGGTGTTCCATGGGGGCTGCAGCTCCCTTCACGCGTGATGCGCGTCACCTCTCTATGCAGACATCTTCGTGCACCGCAGCGGTTCTGTCAGGTTACAAGGGCACTTGCCCCGTCCAAACGGACCCGCTGGCATGTGTGCTCGTGACTTAAGACGAACGTCGCATTGCCCTACGTTTGCAGTCAGGCATTTGCGCGGAAGAACGCGATTGCCCGGCCGATCTCCTCCGGCACGGCATTAAAATGATCCCCGGCCACCTCCACCGCCTCCACGTTTTTTCCGGCGTCGCGTGCGAGCGCGGCCGTAAGCCTCGTATTGCCCCTGTAGTACTCCTCACTGCGGCCGTGGAGGAGTCGCGCGGGCGCCTTGAAGCTCGTGGCATAGGAGAGCGGCGAGCGCATCTCGTACTCCACCGGATTGTTCCTGTCGAACGGCACGATGCTGGGCAAGCTCTTGGCCAAAGCGAGCTGGTCGGGCGAGCCGGAGAACGATGCGACGGCGCGGTAGTGCGGCGATGCGAGCCCGGCGAGCATCGCCAGCGTGCCACCGGCGCTGTGCCCGGCCACATAGATGCGCTGCGGATCGGCCCAGCGCTGGCTTCGCACGTGGTCGGTAACGGCCAGCACATCGCTCACTTCGTCGAAGAACATCGAGAATGTGCCCGTCTGGCCGTTCTCCCCGCGCACCGACGGCATCACGACGGCATAGCCGGCCTCGAGGAAAGGACGAGCCATATCGTAATCCTCCATGGAGAAGGCGAAACCGCCGTGCAGAAAGATGACGACTGGTGCACGCTCCGGCGCTCCCGGTGGCAGGCCGATCCATGCACGCAGCCGCAGATCGCCCGACGGATAGTCGATCTCGCGCACACCGCGCGGCGCAGACGGCATGCTATGCGGCTGCGGCGCCGGGCCGCGCACCACGAGCCGCGTCCTGAAGGGGGAACGATCGGTTGCGTAGTCGCCCGTCCTGATCCGCAAGCCGGATGGAGATCGCGTTTGCGCCCATGCCGGCGAGCAGGCCGCCAGCCCAAGTCCCGCGAGCAAGGCGCGGCGTGAGATCGTCATATCCGTTCCCCCTGGAAGCTCCGAGAGCACGGCTACCGCACAGGAATGTGGCGATTCGTGAGCGCGCGTCGCGGGGCGCCTGCGGCGTCGACGCAACGCCGCAGCCAGTCGGGTGGGTCCGGCTCGGGCGCATGGCGACGCTGCCGAAAACCCGTCGCCAGGGATCAACCCGTGAAGCTGGAAGGACAGGCGACGCTTGTGCCGGTCGCCCAGTCGCGTACGGCCTGCGCCAGCTGCGCGTGTCCGATCGTGACACGGTAGAGGTCGATGCGCGTCTTGGCCGCGCTCACCGGGCGGGCGTCGGCGACCAGGAGGTAACCCCCACCCTCGGGCTCCTTCATCACATTGATGATGGTCCCGCGCTGGGTGGCCTGCACCTGCAGCTCGGCGCCTGACGGACTCACGCGAACATTCGGCTTGTAGGTGGTGGTCACGACCATAGAGCCGGCGCCCACCTGGTGCGACGCCATGCGAATGCTCACGGACAGGCATTCGGACGCAAGCCTTTGGAAGGATGCACCCACTTGTGCCAATGGACGATTGACCTCGAAGGTGTCCTTGGTGGCCCCAGCGGCGATGCCGTTGGGGACGCCGTTGCGGAACTCCTCGGCGCTCTGCGGCTGGGATAGGCTACAGCCGGCCAGCCAGATCGAGCACAGAGCGGCTCCGGTTCTGACGGCGATCACTTTCGCGGCTGTCATGGCTGCGCCATCCCCCCTTTGACACACGAGCCCGGCACCAGCCGCCGGGTATCAGGAGAAAAATATGCGCCGTCAAGCTCAAGCCGGTCCAGAAGTCTGCTTCTGGCAGATTTTGTTCTCTAATTCCGGGATTGGATGTCAAGCTCTCCGCGATTGTCCTCGCCGGGTCCACGGTTCTCTTGCCGTGACCCACAGCTTGAGGTGCTGCCCCGACAAGCTGTAATGACCCATCAGCGCGCCGCATGCCGGTAAGCCGTCGACGCCGCCGTTCCTGAAGACTATGTGTGCAGGATGCTCGGCCACCACGAGCGCCGTGCCGTTCCAATACTCCGAAATTGACCATTCTCGATTTTCGAGGCCAGCTGCAATGACGCGCGAGAACGCCATTATCGGATGATCGTGGTCATCGAGTAGGGTCAGACCGCCATCTTTCAGAGCGTGCCGGCTTGCCCTCACGAGACCAGTCTCGACGGCGCTCAGCGGGAGCGACTTAGGGCAATGAGAGCTTTCTCGAGTTTCTCGCCCCCCAGCTGGGTGGAACCGCAAGGAGCCGGCGTCATAGCGGAACGGATAGAGTGCATACTGACAAGGCGCGCGGAGGTCGATCCAATGCCTTGAAAATTCGCATAATAGCGTTCGACTGGTCATCCGAAATTCCGTCAATGCTAGCCAGCCGCCAGAACGTTCCCTGCAGCTCCGAAAGTTCGGACCCAGCCCTAGCAATGCGTGAGCCATCCAGCAGCATCACGCTTGCGGCTAGACCGGAAAGTATGTGTGCCAAGCGCGTTAAACGCGGCATAAGCGCTGCGATGATCGGACACCTCTCAGAGCGGGTGAGGCGGCCGCCTCCGCAAAGTGGTGAGTAGTTGACGAGACTCGACGTCAAGCAAACGAACTCGGCCATCTCGATTTTCTTGGGATGTGAGTTGTCGCAGCATCGCCGAGCCGAGCGCGAACTGGCGGCGTCCAACTGAACATGTGGAGATCGCCTAATGGAAGATCGTGAAGCCGGGCGGCCTTGACGTGGGTTCTGGGCGGTCGCTTGATCCCGCCCGCGTCGGGACACAAGACCGATGATGTCAGAACAGGAGCAGCATATTCCTATCCGCCGGAGGCTCCTGCTTGGTCTGGCCGCCCTGGCAGTCGGCGGAACGCTCGCTGCCATCCTCGCCTACCATTACGAATTCCAACTCGCGCCGCTCTGGTACAACGTGATTGGCGTCGATGTCTCCAATCACCAGGGCGACATCGATTGGCCGGCTCTTGCCGGCAGCAATGTCGCCTTTGCCTACATCAAGGCCACCGAGGGCGGTGATTTCCGGGACAAGCGCTTCCAGCTCAATTGGGAGGGGGCCAAGAGGGCGGGGCTGGCCCACGGGGCCTACCACTTCTTCACGCAATGCCGATCAGGCGCCGAACAGGCTAAGAACTTTATCGCGACAGTGCCGCGCGAACACGGTGCGCTGCCGCCCGTTATCGACGCTGAGCATATGGGCCCGTGCCGCACCGGCCAGCAAGTCAGCAGTGTCATTCGGGAGATCACGACCCTTCTCGACGCCCTTGAAGCCCAATATGGTCGGCGCCCGGTCATCTACACGGGTTCCGACTTCGATGCCGCGTACCTGCAAGGCCAGCTAGCAGGCGAGAGGTTCTGGTTGCGAAGCTTATTTTGGCCGCCCTCGTTCCGAACGGGCCAATGGGTGATCTGGCAATTTCACAACGCCGGTACACGTGCAGGGATCAACGGTCCGGTCGACCTCAACGTGTTTCGCGGGTCCTGGAGGCAGTTCGAGGCCTTCGTGGCTGGCGAGCTGGACCGCTGACTGGCCGGTCAGACCGATCCGGCAGGCGTCCCGCGAGGTCAGGCAGTGGAGCCACCTTGCATGCGCGGGTCGAGCCCCGCATCGCGGGCGACCGAAACGCCAAGACCTGCGAACCGGGACGCTAGCACTTCAGCGAGCTTCCTGGACCAGCGCCGTCATTGTAAACCAAAGCATCGTGCTTCCGTAGGCTGACATTCTGGCAGCAGCTGAGTATTCCCAGGAGAACTCTATGACCGAGATCTTGAAAACCGGCATCTCCGCGGTCGATCGGTATCTCGTGAAGGGGTACGAGGAGGTGCATGGATTTTCGTCCCGGTTCTCGGCGACGATCTCTGGGCATCTGCTGCGCCGGCAGAGCGAGTTGGGCGTTCGTGGCTCAGTGGCGGAGATCGGCACCTTCGAGGGTCGCTTTTTTATCGCGCTGGGGCTAGCGGTTGGCGAGGGGGAGCACGCCTATGGATTCGACCTGTTTGCCTGGCCGGGTAGCCAGGTGCTCGAGCGCCTGTTGGCCAACGCAGATGCCCATGGCCTTGCACGTGATCGCTTCACACCGCTGTCATTCGATACCGGCAAGCTGACCACAGGAGAGTTTTCCAAATTGACTGGTGGGGCGCCGTTGCGCTTCATCCATATCGACGGCGATCATTCCCCGGCAGCGCTGTCGCAGGATCTCAGGCTCGCGCAGGCGAGCCTGCATCCCCACGGGCTCATCTGCATCGACGACATGCTGCATCCGGCGTTTCCGTTTCTCGTGGTCGTGGTCCACGATCACCTCAAGCGGAATCCGGAGATGCGCCTGCTATGCGTGATCGACCGCGAGGACATCATCCGTGCCCCGAAATTTCTGATGTGCCGTGCCGAGGCCGTCAAACTCTACGAGACCGATCTAATGGAGAGTTTCAAGGCGCAGCACCTTACGATTGGCGGCGACGCGATGGGGCACGTTTGCGTCGTGCTCACACCCGACCCGCATCTTGCTGACGTGCGCGATGGTCTTGCGGTTACCGATGCCCGCGGCCCTTCACCAGGCATCGATGATGCCGGAGTCGATTAGCCGGCGATGAAATCCGGCGATCTCCGGGCATCCGTGATAGCGACCTTCGCAGAGCGTCATCAGCCGCAGGCGCTCGCGGTAGACATCGGAAAGCGGCAGGCGCGGCGGCAGCCAGTATGACGCTAGGCAGGTAAGGCACATCGAGCGTCTCCAAGCTCGGCAGGGACGGTGGCTGATAGCGCACGGCGTCGACGGCATAGTAGGTGACAAGGGCGGCAGGATTGCCGCTGCGCAGGACGTGCTCAATATCAGCCTCTTGGCCGAATCCAAGAAGCGTCCGCGTTGCCGTCGGATGGTGATCGCCATAGTGAACGATAAGGAAGGATTGCTCGGGAAAGCGGCGCGCGATTTCGGCACGGAGGAAATTATAGTCCACGCCAGCCATGGACAAGCGCCGCAGGTACTCGTGCATGGCAGGATCGGTGCCCGGACCACCGCCTGAAACTGCAACCTCTGGCATATAGGCGTAGCTGTACGGTCCGTGCGTGGCCATGGTTTCGATGAAGGTGAACAGCGGTTGGCTCGATATCTTGAAGTGATGCTCCATCTCGGTCAGTGCGCTCGAGTAGTAGAACCGATCGCGCTCGGTGGCCGACTTGGCTCCCTGATCCTTGGCATCGAACATCTGGTGCACGCCAACGGATTTTAAGAACTTCTCGATGGAGAGATAGATGCGCAGCATTGGATGGAAGGCGATATTGCGATAGCCGCAGCGGGCAAGCACTTGGGGCAGGGTCTCTCGTACCTTTCCAGCCATGATCGTCTGAGCGAATTGGCGCAAGTGGCCCAACGAAAAAGCTGACAGGCCGGTAAGAACGGAGAACTCTGTCAACCACGACGCGCCACCGTAGGTCTCCACGCGGAGCTTGTGCACCTTGCCATCGTGGGAGTGAAAGAAAGCATCGATGTTTCTGTCGTAGCTCAGCGAGGGGAAGTAGGACGGCGGCACGACCAACTCTTGATGGATCAGAATGATATGCGGAGGCTTGGAAGCTGGAGTGCAGCTCGCAGGAAGATTGAGTGCAGGGCTTAGCTGCTGATCGGCGGCATCGATGAGATGTCCGCGCCACAGTGCCTCGGCGGTTTCCAGCCAAGACGAGAAGAAAAACCAGAGATGGCGGTCCTCGTAATAGAAGCCCATGTGCCGCCTCGCCTCTCTGGCGTCCGCCCCGATCCAGACCAGAGATGCAAAGATCAGCACGGCAAGAAAGGCGCGGCGTCGGCGGACGCGCGAGCCATCAAGCTTGTAGGCGGTCCATCCAAGTACCGCCGTTGCCATCAGCGCAAGCAGGGCGACGACCACGTATCGGCTGTGGTTGTGCCATAGATGGCCTAGGGCGGTCCAAGAGGTTAGAAGCGAAACGGCATCGTAGGCGTGAAGCGTAACGCCCGTCGTTTCCTGTTTGAGGTGCGCAATCGCGCCGAGCAGGGCCACCAGTACCGCAACAGTGAACGTTGCAAGCAAGATCCGCCGAGCAATCAGGGTCACCAACGCTGCAACCGTGCCGATCACCGCAATTGTAAAAAGCACATTCGCTGGTCCCCCTTGGGTCCTCCCCACATAGATTGCTGTCGCGGAAGCGATCAGCGCAGCAAGGGCCCAAGCCATGCCCGGGGCGCGTAAGCGCGCGATGGGACCGATCCCCTTCGGGGGCAGTGCCAGTGCGACTGCCGCGCGCAATTCAGGAACGGTAATTCGGCGTCTCCCTCGATCTGAGTCCGGCAATTCAACCAAGTGTAGCGTGAACGCCGCGAAACAGGGAGTTTATACTGCGTTCACAAACCAAGCGCAGGGCGTCGAGAGGCTCTGCGAATGTCTTCGTGGTGCACGCGGTTGGGCTGTCTCCTCCTTTTTGCTGTCGATTTTCTGAGCGCAGCAGGCAACGAGATGTGCCACTCATGCAGCTCAGCAAACTATGAGCACGGACTAGTCGGTCCATCCCATCGATTGCAATCGATTTGCCGGGTTGCACAGAACTCAACGAGTGCCAGGCTTCCGATGGCGTTGACTATGTGGGTCATGTGGGATGAACATGCCGCCGGGAGTTCAAGCCGAAAAAGAATCTAAGGGGAGGACAACACAATGAACCGGATCAACGCGACTCTGACGAATTGGGCGCCGCACGCTCTCAGCCTAATGCGGATCGTCGTAGGGCTACTGTTCCTCCAACACGGCTTGGTGAAATTGTTCGCTTTTCCGATGGCATCACCGACCCCGCCGGCCGTGGGCTCCCTGATTTGGTATGCGGGACTCATCGAGATCGTCGGCGGTGTGCTGCTCATACTCGGACTGCTTACCCGCCTAGTGGCGCTCATCGTGGCAGGCGAAATGGCCTTCGCCTATTTCATCGGTCATTCGCCGCGTTCGATTTATCCGATCCAGAACGGTGGCAATCTGGCGATCCTTTATTGCTTTGTGTTCCTTTACCTCATGTTCTCCGGTCCGGGGCCATGGAGCGTTGACGCCAAACGGTTCACCCATCCTTGATGTAGAGCGCAACACTGTCATCCCGGCGCCGCCGCCGTAGACCGTCAAGCACGTACCGGTCAGCCAAGGGGGGAACCCTCAAATGACCCACCACATCGCCTTTCTCGGCACTGGCATCATGGGCGCACCGATGGCCGCCAACCTGATTAAGGCTGGCTTCAAGGCCGCGGTGTGGAACCGCACGCGCTCCAAGACCGACCCGCTCGCCGTGCTGGGCGCCCGGGTCGCAGACGGCCCGGTCGACTGCGTGAAGGGCGCCGACTACATCCTCTCCATCCTCGATAGCGGGCCTGTTGTGCGCGAGGTGTTCTTCGACAGTGGCGCGGCGGATGCAATGAAGCGCGGCGCCGTGTTCATCGACATGGCCTCGATCCCGCCGAAGATGGCCCAGGAGCACGCCGCCTGGCTCAAGGAACGCGGGGTTGGCCATCTCGACGCGCCGGTCTCGGGCGGCAGCTTCGGCGCCGCGGAGGGCTCGTTGGCGATCATGGCCGGCGGCGAGCAGGCCGATTTCGGTCGCACCGAGCGCGACGGCGTATGGAGACCGATGGGCCGAGCGAGCTACATCGGGCCCGCCGGCAGTGGCCAGATTGCCAAGCTCGCCAACCAGATCATGGTTGCGTGTAACATAGCCAGCGTGGCGCAAGGCCTCCTATTCGCGCGAGCCGGCGGTGCCGACCCCGCCCAGATTCCGGTTGCGCTGGCCGGCGGCCATGCCGACAGCCGTGCGCTGCAGGAGCACGGCCGGCGCATGATCAACCGCGACTTCCGCCCGGGCGCGCCAATACGCAACTTCGTCAAGGACCTCGACACCGTGCTGGCCACGGCCGAGCAGATCGGCCTGCCGCAGCTGCCGATCGTCAAGGCGGTGCGCGACGTGTTCAAGGGGCTCTACGACCAGGGCTACGAGCGCTGGGACCACAGCGCCTTTTTGCTCTATCTGGAGAAGCTGAACGCGCCCGTGCGCCTTGGTAGCAAGGCCGACACGCCACCTCAGTGAACCGGCCAGCCGTCCTTGGCCTCGATCCCGCCGGAGACCGACATGAGCATCGCCTTATATGCGATGGCACGCGTATGCCGCGTTCCCGATCGGGTGACGACCGCGACAAGAGTTCCGTTGAGGGTCAAAAGCGTCGTGGACCTTACGTCCGCTTTCGAGTCGAAGCGGTCAGTGCATGCCGCTACAGAGCGCGCCCCAACCGATATGGACTGTGACGCGACGCAAGTGCTACCTCGCGCAGATCGCGCTCGATCGCAGCCGGCAGCTACTTGTTCGCCACCAGGAGAAGCTTAGGATGTCGCAGGTATCTGGAGTGGGGAGGGAGCATCGATGTCTGCTGATGTGCACCCGGTCAAACAGGGAACTACGGATCATGCGCCGCGCATTCCGCGCCGGCACTTTCTTGCACAGATGGCTGCGACCGGCTTAGCGGCAGGTGTGCCAGCCCATCGGACGATAGCGCAGGAAACGCAGCGTCCTTCCATCAACGTGGACGACCAGGGTTCCTTGGGGCAGATACTTGCGCGCTTTGCAGTCGGGCTCAGGTATGAGGATCTCCCAGAAGATGTTGTGCGGATGGCCAAGCGCGCCATTCTTGATACGTTCGGTTGCGCGTTTGGTGGCTTACCCGCAGAACCGAGCAAGATCGCGCTCAAACTCGCAAGCAGCGTGAGTTCAAAGCCCGACGCAGCGCTTCTATTCCACGGGATCAGGACCAGCCCCGAGCTCGCCGTTTTCGCCAACGGCGTGATGATCCGATATCTAGACTTCAACGATGCCTTCGTAAGCCAGACGAATGGGGCCGGGCACCCGAGCGATACGGTTGCGGCGTTGCTAGCATCTGCCGAGCTAGGCCAACGGAGCGGCCGTGATCTCATCGTTGGTACCGTGCTTGCCTATGAAGTGTTCTGCAAGATCGCTGATGTCTTCGACTATTTGGGCAATGGTATCGATCATACGACGATCACTGGCATGGCGGCCGTAGTGGGCGCGAGTTGGCTTATGGGGCTCACCGCCTCGGAGATGGTGCACGCCATCGGTGTGACCGTTGGTGGCAACACTGCGACGCGCCAGGGCCGCGCCGATGAGTTGTCGAACTGGAAGGTCTACGCTGCGGCCGATGCGTGTCGTAAGGCGATCTTTTCAGCGCAGCTCGCGCAAAATGGGATGACTGGGCCGAGCAACGTCTTTGAGGGACGCTATGGCTTTTTCAAAGTGATGGGGCGCAAGCCGGTCGCGTCGCCGCAGCTTGGCGAGCCATTCGGTATCCGCCGCACGTTCACCAAGCGCTTTCCGGTCGGCCAGTTCTCACAGACCGTGGCCCAAGCTGGCTTGGAAGCGCGGTCGTTCTTCAAGAGCCCGGATGATATTCAGGAAATCAACATCCATGTTTCGCGTTCTGCGATCAAGATAATGGCGGACGGACCGGACAAATGGCAGCCCCAGACGCACGAAACCGCCGACCACAGCATTCCTTACGCAACTGGCCTCGTCCTTATGTATGGCAAGATCGAGCCGGAGTACTACGAGGATCCCTATCTCCACGACCGGAACCTGCTTGAGCTTATAAGCCGTATCAAATGCCTGCCGTCCGATGAGGCTGACAGAGCGGAACTCGCCAATCTTTGCATGCTCGAGGTGGTCATGAAATCGGGCGCGCGGAAAACGGCACGTGTCGAGTATCACCGCGGGCACTACAGGAACCCGATGACCGATGGCGAGATGGAAGAGAAGTTTCGCCTCATGGCGCAAAAGCACCTGCCTGGTGATCGTGTCGACAACCTGCTGCGCATCATCTGGGACCTTGAGAAGGAGCCGCGCGTGAACAACCTCATTGCAGCGACGCGGGTCTGACCATTGCCCGCCGCGTTAACGGCAGATATGCGTCAAAAGCGTCGTGGACCTTACGTCCGCTTTCGAGTTGAAGCGGTCAGTGCCGCTGCCGCTACAGAGCGCGCCCCAACCGATATGGACTATGACGCGACGCCAGTGCTACCTCGCGTAGATCGCGCTCGATCGCAGCCGGCAGATTGACGTTCGCTGGTGAGTTGAAGGGATCGCGCTGTGTCATGGCCCGCCGTGTCCGATAACGTTACTTAGCGGACCCTGATTTACTAGGGACTTGGCGTCAAGGACACGGGCTCGATTTTCTTGAGATGTGAGTTGGCGCAGCATCGCCGAGGCCGAGCGCCAACTGGCGGCTGAGGGCAGCTTCGGTCTTGGCCGCGTGAGCACGCGGTCGGGCGCAAGTCATGGTGCCAAGTCTGGAACTGAAACCGCAACCGTAGCGCCGATGCGTTCTGCCGAGCGACGAGCTTGCTTCGAACGGCTACAACAATTGGGGTCGTGCGAGCATGAGCGATATTGCCTAGGCGCTGCGGCTGGGCACTGCTTCAAGCTGACGAGGACCGCTTTGGGTCAAAAAGCGCCGCGCGACGTGGGGATGGAAGGCAAAGCTTGCCGACGCCGCCTTTAACAACATTCCCGCGATGTCGCGTTAATGCTCGGAATCTTGCACTGCATTTCATGCGCGGCTGTGGCGCCGTTGCAGCAGTCTATTCATTTCCAGTTCATTTGCGAAGGACGTGACTTGGTGTTCGTCAGTGTCTGGCGAAAAGGGGAAAAAAGGGAATTGGAGGAACACCATGATCAGACAGCTGTTAGCGATCGCGGCGCTTGCCGTCGTGCTCGCGTTCTCGGCTTCTACCTCAAACGCTGCGCCAGCAGCCAACACGTTTGAGGCGCTGAAGGCCAGCGCCAGCGAGGGCAGCGCGGTTCAGCAGGTAAGTCACCGCAAGGGCCATCGTCACTACCGTCGCCATGCCAACTGTTGGTGGGGTGATCGTTGGTTCTGCCGCTGGATGTGGTAGGGCGCGAGCCCGTACCTTCCCTTTGATGTTCATCTGTATGGGTGAATGGTTCCGGGTATAGATCGCCGTGGCTCGCTTCGTGCAAGCGGGGGTTGTTGAAAGGAACGGCTGGCCGAAACTCATGCGGCTGGCCGTTTTCAGGTCCGGCTCGATGTGTTGGCCGGTCATCGCAGGGCAAGGCTTAGCTTCAAGGCTCAACGATCCGTTCCACTTCGCCCCTGCCCCACCAGTCGTCGATCTCCTCGCGCGACAGTCCTTTTAACGCGCCTGCGGCCTCGTAGAGGAGCAGGCGACCATGCATGTCGTCCGTCAGTTGCCGTGCCGTGTTCTCCATGGAGGCGAGACCGTAGATGACGGGATGTAAGAGATCGCGTGCGTCGAATGCTGCGGCCGTCGTCCATCTTTCCTCATCCGGCAGCCGGCTAAAGAATATGCCGACAAGGGTGCGCGCAATCATGACTGCGCACTGCTTGGCGTCCATGCTCTTGCCCTTGAACATGGCGGCGGTGATGGCGTCGATTGCAATCGCACCCTCGAGCTTGGCCAGTGTGCCGGGCGGAAAGTCGACAAATAGGAGGCGCAGACAGTCACCGACCGTCTTTATGTATCTCCGGTATCCGCTGAAGATCCTGAACATCGAGCACCTGAGGTGCGACCATACTGCGCTCTTCCTCGCCGGCTGACAAACGAGGCCGGGGGAAGCAACGGCTACTTCAATCATTTGAAGCGGCGCGCCGCGATGAGCACCCAAGCCGCACCACCGAGGATGATTGCAACCGCGAGGATCGCGGTAGCCAAGGTCCCGAGCGCCAGGGAGCGGACGACCGTTGCTGCGCCTACAGCAGCCAAGCCCGGCAAGACATAGACTGCGAAATGCCGGCTCACTGGCTGTTCCTCTCCAACTTCCGCTTCGCGTCAAACACGGAGGTGGGGCCGCAGAGACCCATGCGAGAACGCCGGCCCTCGTGATCCATCCGGCGCGTGATTGTATTGTCGCGGCCCGTGAGGTTTTTTATCAACGTGCTTAGCGCCAAGGCAAGTAGGGATGCTTAGTATCAAATGGTAGTCAGACCACGCATTGCACTCGGAGGTTAGTGCGGGTCGTCGATGGCCGGATCGCGTACGCCATCCGCTGCTAGGCTCAGAACGATATTGGCGAGCTTGAGACGGGCTGCGCAGGGCGAGCCCAACGGCTGCCGCGATCACATAAGGCATACATGCACCCAACCGCCGTGCTGCAGGCTAACATCGGTCTCTGAACATTGCGTCTAGGCGTCTGGTAGTTGAATTTGCCGAGCGTTTGCAATGCGCCAATTGCCAGCGACACAATACGTTGAACTGATGGTTTTTCGGCCGCTCTGATTTCGGCTCCAGGTCAAAAGCGTCGCGGATCTTGCGTCCGCTTTCAAGTTGAGGCGGTCATGCTTGCGATCGAAGGAGTGCCTAGCGGCACGCTGGGCGACGTCACCGCCCACAGGGCCTGAGAGGAAAGCCCTTCCTCGATCAGGTCGGCCGGCTGCGCCACCACGCTGAGGACGCGTCCTATCGCTGCAAGAGATTGACGCTCGATGGTGAGCTGAAGGGGGCGCCGATCTCCCGCTGCTTGATGACCTGCCGTGTCCGATAACCCTTGTTAGCGGACCCTGAGACAGCGGGGACTCTGCGCCGCGCCATGCTGACCATGATCGACAAAGGCGAACCGGCGCAGGCCCATCCCGCCTATTGGGCGCCGTTCGTAGTGGTGGGTGAAGGTGCCGCCGCGAAGTAGCTATGGCGCGACTGTACCTCTTTGGGGCTGCGGGCCTACTTAGGAATTGTCGGCAACCGCTTTCCGGTAGTTTCCCGGATTGGTCGCGGCGACTCAGGGTGTGATCCTTTCGGGTATCCATCACCTTGGGCGTGACCATTGGCATCCTATGCGTGCGCTGTTTCATGTCTGCTCGCTGTCGCTGGTCTTCACTTGCGGTGTGGCCCATGCCGAATCGGATGCGATATCGAGGAGCGAGGCGCTCTTGCCGACGGGACCAATAGCAAGTACGGCGCCGAAACTTGGTGCTCCAGAGACCCCGGCGCAGATACGCGCCCACGGCACCGCATGGGTTGCGAATTGCATGAAGGACTGGGAGCCAAGCACGCACATGACAAAGAAGGAGTGGGAACAAACCTGCCGACGTGTCGTGCAGGAGCGTGTCAAATTTCTACTTGACCAGGCGAAGTAGTGACCAGTTGCCCTGGCATGCGTCGTGAGTCACGGCCGACGGCGAAGCGGCTCTGTCCCGGGTGGCCCGGCTTGCGAAAATTCGAATTAGCCAAGTGCCGCCACTGTAGCCGCCCACGTCACGCTGCGGATCGGCCACCTTGGGCATCAATACCCTTTCGTGCACTGGCGCGGGCGTCGTGCGGCTTGCGTATGGACGATGGCTCCTCATCATCCGTCGAAGACGCTGCGGCCGCCGAAGCCCCTTAGGCAAAAGGCGCAGGGAGAACTGTTCTAGATCGGGACAATGTGGGATGCCCGTCGCGAAGGTGCGATAGGAAGTTCACAGATAGTCTCACCATTGTGAGCCAGCTTGATTGGCACTCCGCGACTACCCGCACTAGCTGAGGGTGGTCACCAACAAACGGAGACAAATCATGAGCAAGACAATCGCACTCGCTGTCGCCGCGCTGCTTTCGCTGGGAGCGCTGAATGCTGCCGTAGCCCTACCTCACCCGGGCGACGACACCAACCTTTACGAGAACAAGAGCACTGGCGGCTAACGAAACATCGGCTATGGAGGGCCGGATGCTTGCATCCGGCCCTTCGCGTCATGAGCGCGTGAACTGCCTCACTCAATGGCCTGGTAGCGAGAGGCGCGGTGACGGTGCAGGTGGCGCCGAAGGTCATGACGATAGCGCCACTCGTGCACGCGCACGGTCACACCGGAAAAGTAATGGCCACCACACGGTGGACCGCAGCCATAGGCGCGTACGCCACGATATCCGTGGCTGTCGTCCCACCATGCCTGCGCTGTGCTCGACCGTAGCGTCGCCAGCAGAAGAGTGCCTGTTGAGGCCATAGCCATCAGCAACGCGCACGCAATCACACTTCTCATCAGCCAATCCTCCTCCCGCCATTTACCGCAGACCATGGCCCGAGATTACTTGGATCAACAAATTCGCCGCCAAAGTGCATCTGGACGAACTCAGCATCGCTGCGGTTGCTGGCTGGGACATGGGTTAAGTGCCATCGTAAGCAGCTTGCGGCGCCTGCCTTTTGTACAAAAGATATAGCGTTGCCCGAACATGGCCCACCTAACGGATAGCTCGCCCAAGTCCCTATGGCTAAACCAACACAAGGTCTCACTACCCGATCGAGCGACGCTCTGGCGAGATCGAGCGGCTGCATGTCCAGAGCGCCGCGCTCGCAACGGACGCCGCCGTCATGCTGGAGCAGACGATTGGTGTGCTGAGCAAGGCTTGAAGGCCGCTCGTGTGCCGCAGGATCGAGAATTCAGCGGTGCCGGCTGTTCCGCAACGCTCCGGTCCTCGCCTCATCCACCGCCAGGTCATCCGCGGCGAGCACGACGCCGTAGTCACGCTCTGCGGCGGCACGGTTGAGCACGCCGTCGCGCACGTCGCGCAAGACAAGCCCGGGCGCTCGTGCAAACGGGTTGCCCCAACCTCCGCCGCCAGGCGTGTCAGCCACAATTGTTGCGGGAGGCAGGCGGCGCACGCCGTACTTCGGCGGCACAAACGGCTCACCGTCAAGAGGCCGGATCGTCTGCAAGCCGACAGCGCCGTCACCTCCTCCCTCGATGCCGAACCCCGAGGGCGTGTCGAGACCCTCGGCGCGGAACGACCAGGTGCAGGGCACCAGCACATCGCACTCATAGCGTACGCCAGTACCGCCGCGCTTCAGCCCCGGACCGGCGGCATCCGCCCGAAGCTCCCAGCGACGGTAGCGCACGGGAAAGAGCTGCTCGTGAAACTCGAGATTCGGCAAATCCAGGCCGCCGAGCGAAATCAGGTGGCCCATTTGCGGAAATCCATCCCGCTCGGCTGTGGCCCCGGGCGTGCCCATGGCGTGCCACTGGTGCATCACCCAACTAGAGCCGTCCGGGTTCTGCGCGGTGATGTGACCGTGGGTGGTCTTGGCCCAGCCCGCGCAGGCACGCTCGGGGGCAGCCTTGGCGAGGGCTTTCCAGACTGCGTGGCAGATCTCATGCGCGATGAACACGGTGTTCATGGTCATCGGTGCCGGCGGTCTGGCGTTCACGATTGAGCCTTCCGGTGCGACAATGGTCACGCAGCGGTAGGTGCCTTCGTTCCGCGGAATCGACGTATCGAAGAACGACGACAACGCCATGTAGGCAGCTGAATACGTATTGGCGATCGAGGAGTTCTTGAAGCCGCGGATTTGTGGGTCGCTCCCGGAGAAGTCGAGGGTAAGAGCCTCACCTCTCACCGTCATGGTAACGCGTATCGCGACGTTGCGTTTTTCGAAGCAATCGTTGTCGGTGTTGTCCTCGCCGAGATAGGTGCCATCCGGCAGCGCAAGGACCGCACTGCGCATGCGCGCATCAGCATGGTCGAGCACGCCAGCGAGATGCTCGAAGTAGGACGTAAGGCCCAGTTCCTCGACGAGCGCAGTCACCCGCTGGGCGCCAACCTCAGTCGAGCCGAGCATGGCCCGCAGGTCGCCATCGAGCAACTCGGCCGTGCGTGAGTTGATCAGCAGCAGCTTCCAGAGATCGTCGCGCACCTCGCCACGATCGACGAGCTTCATGACAGGGAGGCGGATCCCCTCGTGCCAGATTTCGGTTGCCTCGGGATTGTAAGTGCCGGCAAGGCCGCCGCCGATATCGGACTGGTGGGCTCGGTTGCAGCAAAAGCCAGCGAGCCGTCCTTCGCCCTCGGGCCCGACAAAGATCGGGCGCGCAATCACCCAATCCGGCAGATGGTTGCCCCCGGCCACGTAGGGATCCGATAGGATGAACGCATCCTTGGGATTGATGCGCCCAGCGAAATCACGCAGCAGCGCTCGCACGGCGAAACCGCCACCGCCCGTATGAATCGGGATGCCGTCGGCATTGGCAACCAGGGTGCCGGCAGGGTCGGTCACGTAGCACGAGAAGTCATGGCTCTGGCTAAAAATGGGGCTTCGCGCCGTGCGCGTCATCACCCAGCCCATGTGGCGCGAGATCTGATCGAGCCGGTTCTGCATCAGCGAGAGGATGACCGGATCACGCACTTGACGCCCTACGGTTGCACTGGGCTCGAGTGATGAAGCCTCACTCGGCGAGAGAGCGCTGGGCTTGTCTCCGTCATGGCTGCCGACCTCGATCATGAAGTTGCCAGTGGCATCGACCACAAGCCGGTCGCATGGGCCGAGCAGCACAGTGGTCGTGCGTTCCTCGATCACGGCAGGGCCTGCAATTCGGGCGCCGGGGTGCAAGCTGGTCCCCTCCCAAACGGCGGTGTCGATCCAAGCGTGCCCGTCATGCCAGACGCTGCGCGTCGGGGCCGGTTCCAGCCCGGCCGGCGTGTTTCCCACATTCACTGGTCTCGCCCTCGGTGTCCCGGTTTTGGCCGTGGCGGCGACGCGCAACGATGCCGCCATGATGCCACCCTCAGGCTGCACGTGACCGTAGAGCCGTTGATACTCGGCCTCGAAGCTCCTGCGTGCTGAGGTGGCGTCGAACGGTCTGGCTGCCAGCGGCACGCGTACGGACCAGAGCTGGCCGCGATAATGAAGATCAATGGCGCGCTCGAGTACGACCTCGCCGGACTGGAAGCCTTCGGCTCGCATGGCTGCCATCGCCTGCTTGATGAGACGGGCGATCTCAGCATCAATGCGGTCGGGGGCGATTTCGTCGAGGCCACCTTTGAGAAAGCGCTGAAAATCCTGACGGACATCCGCATGCAACATGCCGATCGCACAGAGGGCGCCTGCATCGCGTGGCACATAGAGACGATGACAGCCGAGCCCGCGCGCTACACTCGCGCCGTGCATCGGTCCCGCGCCCCCCGCCGCCACCATCGTGAAGCGCCGAGGTGCATGTCCGCGCTCGATCGAGATGTATTCGACTGCTTGCAGCAAGTTTTGCTCGAGCACCCGGATGATTCCTGCGGCAGCTTCCTCGACGGTCAGACCAAGCGGCCGCGCCACGCGCGTATCGATTGCGTCCCGGCCCTTCCTCAAATCGAGCGTGAGGCCGCTCCCGGCGTAGGTGCCCGGTTTCAAGCGCCCGAGAACGAGTTGGGCGTCGGTAACGGTGGGTTCCGTGCCGCCGAGCCCGTAGCAGGCGGGGCCGGGGTTGGCACCAGCACCCTCAGGTCCGACGAAGAGCATCCCCGCGGCATCGACGCCTGCGATTGTGCCACCACCGGCACCGATCGTGTGAATATCGATTGCGGGCGTCGAAACGTGGTAGCCCGCGATCATCAGGTCGTCCTTCATGGCGACCTCGCCCCGCGACATCAGAAGGACGTCGCAAGAGGTACCGCCAATCTCCATGGAGATGAGGTTGCCCGCGTCCTCGGCAGGTGTTCCCACCGCGTCAATGGATGCTCGGTAATAGTTGAGCGCGCCCACGGCCGCTGCCGGCCCCGACAGAAGCAAGTTGACCGGTTTCGGCGCCACCTGCTCCACCGATATGGCACCGCCGTTCGACTGCACGAGCAACATCGGCTTCTCCAGGCCGAGCTCCCGCAGCCGCTGGTCGAGCCTGCGCAGGTAGGTGACAATGCCCGGCGCCAGAGCGGCGTTGACGACGGCGGTCGATGTCCGCTCGTACTCGCCTATCATTGGCGTCAGCGCCGCCGACGTTGTCACCCACGCGCCGTTGCTGCGGGACCTGATGTACGCGGCCGAGGCCTGTTCGTGGCGATCGTCGAGAAAGCTGTTGAAGAAGGCGATTGCCACTGCTTCGACGCCCTCCCGCTCGAAGCCGGCGAGAGCCGCATCAATGTCGCCGAGAATCAGCGGAGCATGCTCGCTGCCATCCTTGTCCATGCGTCCACGCACACCCCAACGCAGGTGGCGTGGCACAAGCACGGGCGCGTAGGGCTTGCGATGATTCCACTGGTCCTCCCGCAAACCACGCCTGATTTCAAGCGCATCGCGGAAACCCTCAGTGGTCAGCAGACCCACTTTGGCGCCCTTGCCTTCGACCATGCGGTTGGTCGCCACGGTCGAGCCGTGGACGAAGAGCGCGCAGTTGCCAAGCACCATACCCACACTGCATCCGAGTTCGTAGGCGAGTCGCTCAAGTGCGGCGATCACACCCAGGCTAGGGTCCACCGGCACTGACAGTACTTTGACGACCATGCTAGTGCCGGTCGCATCGGTCAGCACCAGGTCTGTAAACGTGCCGCCCACGTCAATGCCGATGCGCCAGGGCGGTTGGAGGGCCGAGGAGTTAGAGCTGTCCACTGTCGTCTCCGCCGCTGCCAACCACGTCCGGTTTCGCAAGGCTATGTCTTGTCATCCGCTGGACAGTGTTGGCCGGCGTGCCCCAGCTGGCAAGGATAACCCGGCCTAGGCCCCTTCGGGCCGTTCAATTGCGGAGCTCTATTGGGCTGTGTGGCTAACGCATTCGCCTAAGAGCTGCCGCAGCAGGATCAGCGCCGGGCCGACGTTCTGGAATAGGATGATCTGCGGCCTGGCGCAGCATGATGATACTGAACGAATAGGCGACTGCCGGGAACAGCACCGCCGCCGCGCCGATCAGCACCTGCTGCCCGAGTCCGAAGCTGCCGAACTTGCCGCAGACGATCAGCAGCTTGCCGAGGAAGCCGGCGGCCAGTGCCCCCGCAACGCGCCAGTCGAGCCGCTCGCCCAGGATTTAGCGCACCCATCAGCGCGGTCAGCAACGGCGAGATGAAAGACAAGGCAATGGCGTCAGCCAACGACATCAGGCTCAACGCATAGAAGAACGACGTTGTGGTAAGCGCGACGAGGGCCGCGCGCATGCCTCTGCGACATTGCGATCGGAACGCGCTAACGTCTGATCGCAGCGCAGGAGCGGACTGAAGATTGCGCTCAACGTTAGTGCCTTGATCGACGCCGCTGTTCTATGAGTTCACGGCTAGCCACGTTCGCGACTTCTCACTGTTCCAAGGTTATCACGATCCAATCCGATTTATCGCATTGCGATCTTCCACGAATTCAGTTTTAATAATCGCACTCGATCGACACTCAATTGGGAAACATTGCCCGTGTGGTGGTCACGTCTCGAAATTCGCGTCGGCCTCTTGCTTGCGAGCGCCTGACGCACGTAGCGTATCTGATGGTGCGTGCCGTTCAGGACGGCAGCCAACGAGTGGGGAGGCGTACGTGGCTAGATCCAGGAATTCTCGCGGCGTATCTCGGCGCACGGTACTTGCTGGTACAGCCGCTGCCGCATTCACCTTGCCGAACGTCTACGTCAGCCGCGCTCGTGGGGCGGGTACGCTCGTCGTTCGCGATCCGGGCGGACCGTGGACCAAGGCCGGGCACGAAGGCTTCTACAAGCCCTTCACGAAGGAGACCGGCATCGAAATCGTCCAGGTCGCCGCCGCACACGAGCCTATCGCCCAGGTCAAGGCGATGGTCGATGCCAAGGCCTACACATGGGATGTCGTGATCCTGACGATCTCGAACCAGGACCTCCTCGGCCCAAGTGGCTATCTCGAGGAGATCGACTGGTCAGGCGCCGACATGTCGGAGATCATCCCGAAGGGCCGGTCCAAGTGGTTCATGGGCACCGACGTCTATGCCACCACCCTCGCTTATCGCACCGACACGATGAAAAAGCCGCTGGAAAGCTGGGCCGACGTTTGGAACGTCGAGGGCTTCCCGGGACGTCGCTGCTTGCGCAAGCATCCCATCGACAGCATGGAGCAGGCCCTGCTCGCAGATGGCGTGGCTCCCGACAAGCTCTATCCCCTCGACGCGGATCGCGCTTTCAAAAAACTCGACCAGATCAAGAAGGACGTGCAGATCTGGTGGACCGGCGGCGCGCAGGCGTCGCAGCTCCTCAAGACGGGCGAGATCGACGTTCTCGCCACGTGGAACGGCCGCTCCCAAGCGGCCATTGATGATGGCGCGCCCGCGAAGATCGTCTGGAACCAGGCCCTCTACAGCGTCGAAGGCTGGACCATTCCCAAAGGCAACCCGAAAGCCGAGATGGGGCAGAAGCTGATAAAGTTCTGCGCCCACCCCGAGCGGCAGGCAGAGTTTGCCAAGCATATCGCGTACGGTCCTACTAATCCGAACGCATACAAGACGATCGACAAGCAGCGCGCGGCCATCCTCCCGACCAACCCGGATTTCTTCTCCAAGCTCATCTTTCAGAGCAACGAGTTCTGGGGACCGAACCAGGAGAAGCTGATTGAGCGTTTCAATGCCTGGCTGCTAGCCTGAGCTCGGCCGCCATGAGCAGGTTTAGCGAGATCACCGGATGGCGGGGCCACCTCAGAAGTTGCGGATCAGAAACGTCCGCAAGGCGTATGGGTCTGTCGTCGCGCTCAATGAAACCGACCTCGATCTGGCCGAAGGCGAGTTCCTGACGCTGCTCGGGCCTTCCGGGTCGGGCAAAACAACGCTGCTGATGACCGTCGCCGGCCTCATCGCGCCGGACGCGGGCGAAATCTGGATCGACGGCAAGCTCGCCTCCTACCTGCCGGTGCATCATCGCGATATTGGGATGGTGTTTCAGAATTACGCGCTGTTCCCCCATCTGACCGTCTACGACAACATCGCGTTTCCGCTGCGCATGCGCCGCGTATCCGGTGAGCAGATCAAGCGAGATGTCACGTTCGCGCTTGAGACCGTCCGGCTGCCGGGCCTTGCGCACCGCTATCCGCGCGAACTCTCCGGAGGACAGCAGCAGCGTGTGGCGCTTGCCCGCTGCTTTGTTTACAGGCCGTCGATCATCTTGATGGATGAGCCCCTCGGCGCGCTTGACAAGAAACTGCGCGACGAGATGCAGCTCGAGATCAAGCAGCTCCATTCCGAGCTAGGCATCACCGTGCTTTACGTCACCCACGATCAGGAGGAGGCGATGGTCATGTCGGACCGCATCTGCCTGATGAACCAGGGTGCCATCGAGCAGATCGGCACCGCTGCCGAACTGTACTTCAGGCCCCACAGCCTGTTCGCCGCGCAGTTCCTCGGCAACTCCAATGTCCTGTCCGTGACGATTACAGGGAGCAATGGCTCCCGGCTTGAGTTGAGCGGCCCCGGCGGAACGCGGCTTTCGGTAGCCCAAGCCGACTCAATTGGGAAGAATACGACCGCCCACATCATGGCGCGGCCGGAGAGTCTCAGAGTGCTTGAGAGCGGCGAGCCGGCCGACAATATCCTCGAAGGGACCGTCACTGACATCATCATGCTCGGCGGCGTATCTCGGTGTTTCGTCCGGCTTGACTTCGGCGAAATGGTGTCGAGCAAGAGTCTAACGCGTGCCGGTGGGCCGCGTATCGAACGCGGCCGCCGGGTCCGCGTGGGCTGGTCAGCGGCCGATACCGTGCTTCTGACACGCAGCACCATGCGTAAGGTGCCATGACCGTGGTCGCCAATGCGGTTGAGGTCACTTCCCGTGGGAAGCGACAGCAGCATCCTAGGTCCTGGCCGCTTCTGCCGCTTTTGCTGTTCCTACTGGTCCTGTTCTTCTTCCCCGTCGGACAGCTCCTCTCGATCAGTCTCACCGATGCCAAGGGGGCCTTCAGCATCGCGCACTACAAGCGGCTCTTCGAGTCGACCGTCTATGTTCAGGTGCTGATCATTACCTTCAAGATCGCCGGGTGGACGACGATCCTCTGCATCGTCGCTGGCTACCCGGTGGCCTATCTGCTTGCGACCACCACTCCAAACAGCCGCGGCATGCTGATCCTCTGGGTGCTGCTCCCGTTCTGGACAAGTTTCCTGGTGCGAACCTTCGCCTGGATCGTCCTGCTTGGACGCAACGGCGCCGTGAACAAGCTGCTGATGGCAGCCGGCATTACCGACGCACCCCTAGCCCTGATCTACAACTTCACGGGCGTCATGATTGGCATGACCCACGCCCTGATGCCGCTCGGCATCCTCACCATGACCTCGGTGATGCAGGCGATCCCGAACAATCTGGTGCCGGCGGCGGGGACCCTCGGCGCCCGCGGTGGTCAGGCGTTCTGGCGCATCTACTTCCTTCTCTCTCTGCCCGGCGTCGCGGCGGGCAGTCTCTTGGTCTTTATCACTGCGGTCGGCTTCTTCATCACGCCCGCTCTTCTTGGCGGCGCTCGCGAGACGATGATCAGCCAGGTCATCATCGAGAACATCCAGACCACGCTCAACTGGGGATTCGCCGGTGCCATCTCGATGCTGCTTCTGGTGACAACGCTCGTCGTGTTCATCCTCTACGATCGGATGCTGGGTCTTTCCACGCTGGCAGGTGAGTCGAGCGCCGCGCGGCCCGGCTTCCTCGGCGGCATCGGCGCGCGCATCGGTATGGGATTCGTGGCGACGCTCGGATATTTGTGCGACGGCATCGCCGAGACTTGGGAGCGGATGGTCGGTGTCCGCGCGCGACCGCCCGCCGCGTGGAGTGTCGCGCGCCGTGTTGCGCGCCGTGGCGCTCCTCACCATCGGGTTCCTTGCACTGCCGAGCTTCTTCGTCGTGCCCATCTCGTTCAGCAACTCGGCCTTTATGGAGTGGCCTCCAGTGGGCTTCACTCTACAATGGTATGAAGGCTATTTCGCATCGAACCTCTGGATAGGTGCAAGCATACGGTCCTTCTCGGTCGCCCTTCTTACCGCCGCACTGGCGACACTCATCGCGACACCCGCCGCTTTTGTGCTAGTTCGCCGCCGGCTCCGTGGCAAGACGGCAATCCTCGCCCTTATCCTGTCGCCTTTGATCCTTCCCCGTATGATCATTGCTGTGGCCCTGTTCTACCTCTACGCTCGGATCGGACTTCGTCGGTACGACCTTCGGACTCGTGCTTGGCCACACGGTGCTCGCCGTCCCCTACGTCGTTATCACCGTGATGGCAGTACTCAAAAGCTACGACGAGCGGCTCGACGAGGCGGCTGCGACGCTGGGGGCCAATCGCTGGCGCACGCTGTGGCACATCACCGTGCCCCTGATCCGCCCGGGTATCATTTCGGCATTCCTCTTCGCCTTCATAGTCTCGTTCGACGAGCTGACGATCGCACTCTTCACTACCGGCGGCCTTAGCGCAACGCTGCCGAAGCAGATGTGGGATGACGCCGTGCTGAAGGTCAGTCCGCTGCTGGCGGCCGTCTCAACCGTTCTGCTTATTTTCATCTCGGCGGTGATACTGCTCGCCGAATGGTTCCGACGCCGCTCGGTGCGTGCGGAGGTGCAGGCAGCCGCTACTCGCTACGACGCGTAGCTCGGCTCTTCCTCGTCGAGCATGCTCTTCAGTGCTTCAAAATGAAGGTCGGCGTTGGCGGTGAACTGCGTGAACTGCCCGCGGGTCATCGCAGCCAACTCGTCCGTCATGACGTTGAGAGGCCGTCCCGATTGCATCGCAAGCACTTGGACCTGCGCCGCGCGCTCGATGTAGTAGAAATCGTCGAACGCCCGCGCGATGCTCTCGCCCACGACGACGACACCGTGATTGGCAAGGAACAGAATGCGCTTGGAGCCCATCACCTCGGCCATGCGGTCGCCTTCGTTGATGTCGACCGCGACCCCAGCGAAGTCGTCGTCGTAGGCGATATCGCCGTAGAAGCGCGCGGCGTTCTGATGGACCATCTCGAGCCGTCCGCCCTTGATCGCGGTGATCGCCGTCGAATAGGGCGCGTGCAGATGCAGCACCACCTTGGCCGACGGATGGCGCAGGTGCACGCGCGTGTGGATGGAGTGCCCTGTCTTGGGCGGGCGCCCCGTCCCCTCGAGCGTGTTGCCGTCTTCATCCATTAGGATGATCGAGCTCGCCGTGATGCGCGAGAAATGCAGGCCCTTGGGGTTGATGAGGAACCGCCGTCCGGGGAGCATGAACGAGAAGTGGTTGCACACGCCCTCATGCATATCGAGGCGGGCCGCCATGCGGAAGGCCGCTGCCAGACCGATCCTTGCCTCGATGGTCTCCTGCTCGTTTGTCCGGCACTCGCTCATGAATCGCGTTCCTATCACATTGCGATATCGAGTATTATTAGCGGATTTCGCAATAAGGGGAACCTGCATGACGGAAATCGAGAATCTGCGCACCGACTGCGCAATCGCGGGCAAGCTCTGGAGCCGAACATTCTCCGGCCTTTTAATGGCCACGCTGCGCAGCTACGGGTCGGATGTGCTCGACCGTCTCTGGGCCGCCCTTCTGCGCAGCCACCAAGACAAATACTATGTGGCGAGCTTGCAGAAGCTCGGGATAGCCGGTGACACGCCCGCGCGCGCGGCGGCGAAGTACCACTACTTTAGCAACGCTCTGGGCGGCCTCACCATGCAGTACATTGAGGAGACGCCGAAGAAGGTCTGGATTCGGTACCTCGCTCCCTCCTGGACCTACCCCGGCACAGCACTTCACGCCCTGCCGAAGGGCATCCGGCGCACGGTTTTCTCGACCTGGCATCCACGCAATGGCGAGTTGATGGGCTGCTTACGGCTCGGCTGGGTGTGCACCAAGCTGATAGACGAAGGCGATCCCTACGATGAAGGCTACTTCATCGAGCATGAGCGCGATCTCGACCCTAGTGAGCGGGCGACATTCGAGCGCCCTAATACGACACCGGAATTCTTACCTGGCACGGCCCCGGTCCTCGATCCCGCGGCCTGGCCCGAAGTCCGCCTGCTGCGGGCGAACCGCAACTACGCCGGCGAGTACGTCCGCGATACGGTGGACCAGCTCTACCAACTGCTTGGCGAAGCCGGCGCCCACGACGTCGTAGCCCACACCATGCGCGTCCTCGCCGCGCAGTACGTGCACGAGTTGGCGGGCGACGTGAAGATCGACGCTAGCAGCGCAGAAGGCCTAGCCGGCCTCCACGGTGAGCTCCACCGTGCGTGCGGCGGCGGCTACCAGCTCGAGCGGATCTCGGTTGCGGCCTGGCGACTTACGCTCGACGGCACGCGACCTTTTCCGGCGCCCCGGGAAGAATTGCGCCGCGCTCTCTTCGAGTTTCAGATCAACAGCGGTCGCGTCCTGAATGGGCATCTGCGCCTGAACTCGCGAGCCCACTGAGACGGGCGAGCGTTGGACGTTCGAAGACACCGGCCGCTGGCTATGGTAATCAGGCGCGCTTAAGCCGATATCCGGACTTCTGCAGGTCAAACAGTCCTGACGTCTCCCGGGACAGGCTTTCCTTCCTAATGCGCTCGGTCGGGGTCTTGGGGAACGCGTCGATGAATTCGACATAACGGGGAATCTGGAAATGAGCCATCCGCCCCTCGCACCAGCGGACGAAGTCGAGGGGATCGAGCATGGCTCCCGGCTTCAGCCGCAGGAAGATCTTGACGTCCTCATCCGCCAGCTCATTGGCGACTCCGATGGCACTGCTTTCGGCGATCTCAGGGTGTTCGTCGGCGATGCGCTCGATCTCGAAGGCCGTGATGTTCTCCCCGCGGCGCCGGATGCTGTCCTTCTTTCGGCCGACGAAATAGTAGTCGCCGTCCGCGTCAAACCACCCGACATCGCCGGTGCGCAGCCATCCATCCTTGAGCGCCGCTACTGTCGCCTCGGGGTTGTTAAAATAGTCCTTCATGAGGACGCCGCGCACCCTCTCGCGCACCCAGATCTCGCCTCGCTGGCCAACTACCAGCGCGGTCCCTGCCTCATCGGCGATCACCACCTCGAACCACGGGAGCACCTTGCCGACCGATCCGATCTTCCCCTCGAGGTTCTGGGTCGTGAAGCTCGAGGCTTCCGTAAGGCCGTAGCTTTCGCGGATACGGATGCCGAACCGCTCCTCAAAGGTGGTCCAGACTGTCACTGGACACCCCCCGCCCCAGGCGATGCGCGCGGGGTGGTCGCGATCGTCCGGCCGCGGCGGCTCCTTGAGGAGGAGCGCCAGTACGCCGCCAAGGAAATGAATGTGAGTGGCGCCGAACGCGCGGACATCCGACCAGAACTTCGAGACGCTAAACCGCTCGACGATCGCGAGCGTCGTCCATTCCTCGATCGCGAGCACGAGAACCTCGCTGCCCCCGATGTGGTAAAACGGCTCCCAGACGTAGAGGACGTCGCACTCTTGAAGGTCCGTCAACCGTGCGGCTGCGTGCGCACAGGTCCTCAGCATCTTGTCGGTGACCTTCACACCCTTCGGCAGCCCGGTCGTGCCCGACGTATAGCTGATGGCAATAACGTCGTCGGGCTCTACTGGGCAGGTGGGTGCATCGGCCTGAGGGTGTGCGCGCAAGTTCGCCAGGTCGACCCCATAGCCCGGCCGGTCACGCCAAATCACGGTCTTGAAGCCGAGGCTAGGCAAGAGCGGATCGACGTACTCGGCAAAACGCCCGTCGACGATGAAGGCGCGGGCCTGCGAGTGGGACAAAATAAACCGCAGCCCCTCGCCACGAAGGTGCACGTTGACCGGAACCTGACAGGCCCCGAGCTTAAGGAGGGCGAAGAAAACCACGATGTGGTCGACATGGTTCGCCAGCATCACCGGCACCCGGTCGCCCCGCTCGATGCCGAAGTCCGCCGAGCGCAACAATCAGCCGATTGACCGCGTCCGAAAGTTGGCCAATCGTGATCTCGCGGTCTTCGAATCGCGCATAGACGAAACCCGGGCCGTCGAATGCGCGCCTGTCGAGTTGGGCGCCGATGCTCAGGTCGCTGTGACCCCAAGGCTGGCTCACTTGCTGCATGACGGCCTTTCGAATCCAGCGCGCAAGCCGGCGAAGATTGCTTGTAAGCGCATCACTTTGCAATATACGAGATTGCATTGCGGTTCATCGTCTTCCGCGAGCCATGGGGTACCTCTTTGCACCGGCCTGGCGAGGATGACACGAGAGTTGACATGACAAATCGCAAAGCCACCCGTTCGGGTAATGGAGGCGACAAGACGAGGTCGCCGCGCGAATCGAGCCTGTTCGTCGGCTCACTCGAGAAGGGTATGCAGATCCTGCGCGTCTTCGAGCGCGAGCGCTCCGTCATGGGGTTGAGCGAAATCGTGGAGGCAAGTGGCCTCGACAAGAGCTCCGTCCAGCGCTTCACCTTCACGCTTCACGCGCTCGGCTACCTGCGCAAGGACGATTCGACGCGGAAGTATAGGCTTTCGCCGCGTGTGCTCGAGCTGGGCTTCGCATACCTCCAGACGGACGGCTTGGTTGAGTATGCGACCCCTCACATGTACGAAGCAAACCGGCGAAGCGGGGAAACGGTCAACGTGACTGAGCTTTTCGACACGGAGGTGGTCTATGTCGCCCGCGCTCCTGGGCGTCATGTCATCTCGGTCGATATCTTCCTCGGCATGCGGATACCGGCCCACGCATGCGCTCCGGGGCGAGCGATCCTAGCTTTCATGGAGGGGACAGCTGCTGCCGCTATCATCGACCGCTCGGAGCTGCGTAAGTTCACGCCGAAGACCATTGCCACCCGCGCCGGACTGCTGCGGGAGCTGGCTCACGTCAGGTCGCAGGGCTACGCCATCGCTGAGGAGCAGTGCTATCTGGGCGAGATCTCTATCGCCGCGCCCATCTTCAATGGCAGCCGGCAGCCGATTGCGGCGCTTAACATCTCCGTGCCCAATTCCCGCTGGTCGGTCAAGCAGATTGAGGCACAGCTAGTGCCCATTGTGCTTGAGACCTCGCGCGCTATTTCTCCGGCTGGCTCGGTCAGCTCCCACCCATGGTTCTACCACCGCTTCCCCGCCGCTCCCGCACCGTCCCCGGGCCCGGCGAGGGCCGCGGGCCGCCATCGCTCGCGCTGAGCACTCACGTCTTCATCACAGCGTATGGCTCTGCTCGCGCATAAACTGCGGCAAATAATGCGGCCCGAAGCCGTTGCGGCCGGTGACGCCAGAGTTCTTCCAGCCGCCAAACGTCTGAATGCCTGGCCATGCCCCCGTTCGCGAACCTGGGTGTGATCAGGCGGCAAGCCATCGACGATCAAGGCTGCACGTAAGACGCGCGCCACCGAACACCACCCGCCCCGCAGCTCGCGCGTCGCGCACGCCCGAGCCGTAGCGCTGCCCGGCCCACTCGTCGATCAGCGGCCCGACGAAGGTACCGCGCCCCGACCTTCATCTTCGCGGCCTTGTCCTGCAGCAGAGCGACGAGTTCTTCGTAGACGCCGTCTTCGATGTAGGCGACCTAGCACGAGCTGCACTTCGGCACGCGATGGGGAAGTTAAATGGTCCGATGACGCCGAACACGCCGATCGGCCGGAGATCCTTGCGACGAAACTCTCTCGACACGCTACTTAGTCACGCTATTTAGTATTGTATGGCAATACAGTCTACTCTATTGAGCTACGACGCGTGCGGCAAGGGCCTCCACCCGTTCGCGACGGGACGAGGACCATTTCCAATGCATAGCGGAGTGTTGTCCGACACTTTCACGACCGAGCCCTATTGGACGGACGGCCTGTCGCCGTTCAAAACGTCGTCGATGTCCGCGCATCATGTCGACGTCGCAGTGATCGGCGGCGGGTTCGCAGGCTTGTCCTCCGCCTTGACGCTTGCCGGCGCAGGCAGCGCCGTCACCGTGTTCGAAGCGGGAAAGATCGGAGCCGGAGCCGCGGCGCGCGCTGCCGGCTCACTCAGCCACGTGCCGAAGGCGAAGCTCACCGAGCTGACGGCGCTTTATGGCCGCGCCACGGCCCTTGCCTTCTATCAGGAGGCGCGACAGGCGCGCGAATACGTTGAGGCTTTGATCCGCAACCACCAGATCGACTGTAGCCTCCACTCCTGCGATCGGTTCATCGCCGCCCATTCGGCCCGGGCCTACGAGCGCCAGAGCGCGTCCCTTGACATCTTGCGTGCGGCCTGGGGCGATGTTGAGCTGGTGCCGCGCAGGGAGCAGCGACGACTCATCGGCTCGGACGCCTTCTTCGGCGGCATCAAGCTTGCCAACTCGGCGACCCTGCAGCCGGCCTTGTTCCAGCGCGGGCTGGCAGGAGCTGCCCTCTTGGCTGGCGCGACCATTCTTCAGGGCACGCGCGTGATGGACGTGCAGCGAAATGGCACCGGCTTCGAACTGGTGACCGCTGCCGGCACCTACCGAGCCGATCACGTGATCGTCGCGACCAACGCGGATACCGGCATCGGTCCTGCGCGGTTTCGTTCGCTCGCCCGGCGTGTGATGGTCGTTCCGGCCTTCGCGCTCGCAACCGAGGAACTGCCCGCCGAGCTGGTGTCCCGCGTCCTGCCGATCGCGGGTCCCGTCTCCGATACCTACAAGATCATCCACTACATCGCCCCCAGCGACGACGGCCGCCGCCTCATCATCTCGGCGCGGGCAGGGCGCACCGAGGGCAGCCTGCGGAACAAGGCGGCGCGCATGCTCGCCTACTTCGCAGATCGGTTTCCCGATCTCGATGGCGCCAAGGTCTCCCATTGCTGGCAGGGCCGCTTCACCGTGTCGGCGGACTGGGTTCCGCACATTGGCGTCGACAACGACATTCACTTCGTTCTCGGCTGCTGCGGCACCGGCATTCCGACCTCGACCTACCTCGGCCACAAGATCGCCGCAAAGATCCTACGCCGCGCTGACGCCGGTACAGTGTTCGACCGCCCCCTGCCGGCGCTGCCGTTTTTCGGTGCCGGCGAATTGCTGCTGCCGATTGCTGTGAGAGCCTACGCACTCAGCGACCGATTGTTCCGCTAGACTACTCGGGAGGCCGTAATGAGAACGCTCAGCCGCGAAGAGGTGAAAGGCCTCGGTATACCCAACGCCGACCTGATGATGGCGATGGAAGGGACGATCCGCGCGAGCCGGGCCGGAGAAATCGCCTGGCGCCCGAAATCCACCATCGCCCAGCCCGACGGTGCGTTCTTCCTGAGCAGCATGGCGTGCGCGCCAAAGCGCAACATCGCGGTATTTCACACCGTCGCCGGTCTGCCCGCGTGCCGTGCCGAGCCCAGCAAACCGCACTACTACACCTATCAGCTCGTTATAAACTATCAGACTGGCATCCCCATCGCGATGGTGGACGGTACGTTCACTGCCAACATGCTGCCCGCCGTCATCACACTACTCGGCGCACGCTATCTGGCTCGCCCCGACAGCCGCATCGCAACTTTCGTCGGTGCGGGCGTCCAGGCAGATGTCAATCTGGCGACTCTGAGGACGGGGTTTCCCGTCGACGAGGTGCGCATCCTGACCCGCACGGCCGCGACCGCTGGGCGGTTCGCTGAGTGTGTCCAGAAGCAGGGCATAACACCGCATATCATCTCAGATCCGAAGGCTGCGGTTCTGGGCGCCGATATCATTGTGACGTCGGTGCCGAGCCGCCCGGATCTGAAGCCGTTCCTCGATCCGGCTTGGGTTTCGCCGGGCGCCTACGTGAGCGCGGTCGACGTCGGGCGGAGCTGGATGGACGGCTTCGACGCCTTCGATCGTATTGTGGCCGACGATCGCGCACAGGCCGTCATCCAGCATGCGGAAGGACGGATGCGCTACGGCGGCAAGTTTGACAGCGAGTTGGCCGATCTCGTCACGGGCACTCGTCCGTCGCGCCAAAGAGCTAACGATCGCGCGGTCCTGATCCATCCGGGCTACGTGGTCGGGACGCTCGCCATCACGTTGGCCATCCTTGAGCGGGCTGGCATCACAACAGATTGAGGTCGCAAGTGTTCCGTCAGCTGAAGCGGTTGATCTGGTAAGGCGAAGATCAATCACCGGTGTCGCGGCGGTGATTATGTCGGCCATAAGGCACCCCGTCGCCAGCGCAAAGATCAGACCGACATGTCCGTGTCCAACGGCAAAGAACACATTGCCAATCCGCGGGCTGCCCCCATCAGTGGCACTGAGTCAGGCAGGCAGGGGCGATGCCCCATCCATCTTGATACGCTGCCATGATGCAAGGCCGCGAACATCTCGCGCCCGCGCGTGCAGGACATCGCCCTCAGCCGTGGCCCTTCGCTGCGCGTCGCCGCGCACGCTCTTCGAAGAACCGGCGCATTGTAGCCTGCGGCTCGCCTGTAGCGTATGCCTCGGCCTGGATCGGTCCGCCGGCCCTGAGAGCGTCCTCATAGGCTGCCTGCGACATCTCGTTGAACCGCCGCTTGGTCAGCCGCATGGCGACCTGCGGCTTGCTTGTGAGCTGCTCAGCGAGCTCGAGCGCCTTCGGCATCACGTCCTCGGGGCGCGGCACCAGATAGTGGATGAGCCCGATGGCATGCGCCTCCGCTGCCTCCATTATGCGGCCTGTGAGCGTCAACTCAATCGTGCGTGAGATGCCGAGACGCTCCATCATTAGCATTGGACCAAGCACGCTCGGAATGCCTGAATTGATCTCGGGCTGACCCATTCGCGAACCCGGATGCCCGACGCGGACGTCGGTCTGCAGGGCGAACTGGAAAGCTGAGCCCGCCGCCACGCCGTTGAGTGCGGCGACGCAGGGTTTCTCCAGCTTGCGCAGCGAGTTGTAGAAGCGCCGCCACGACTGGAACCATTCGAGACCGTCCGCGCCGCCCTTGATCTTCTGCGTCTCGTCGAGGTCCTGGCCGGCAGAGAACGCGCGATCGCCCGCCCCAGTAAGGATGACGGCGCGCACGTCTGCACTCCTGTTCCAGCTCTCGAGATGCATGCGGATTTCTGCGCGCATTGGCGTGTCCCATGCATTGAGCTTTGCTGGCCGGTTGAGCGTGATCGTCGCCACGCCGTTCTTGATCTCGGTCAGCACCGCGTCCGACATTGGTTCTTCTCCTTATGCTCGGACGTCTGTGTCCCGTCCGGATGCGTCAGTACATAGCCGCAGATCTGGCCTGTCAACGGCGCACGGGCGCGAAGCCGCAAAGCAGCCATGTCGCAATGGGCACCACCTTCCAACCCCTTTACGCGGCCCGAATTGCAAGTCCGTCAGGGCGCCAGCGTTTCGACCAGGCGGTTCCTGAGCTGAGCCATCTCGGTGTAGGGGCTCTCAGAGCGAGCGCGCCGCCCGCGAACTTGAAGGGATAGCCGCCCGGTAGCCGCGGAGGCTAGGCGCATGACCGATCCACGGTGCCCCCGCCGCTCTGTCGAGCATCGTCGGTACGCCGCACGCGTCGGAGATGTCGATGACGGGCTCCGGTGTGAGCTGAACCCCCCGGAAGGACCCATGACCGTTGGCACCGCGTCGGCGCCTCGGCGTGGCTCGACAGCAGCGTAGTCAAGGGACGATCCGGCGCATGCGCCGATCATGGTCGCACACCACGCAGAATTCATGAAGGCGATGCCGATCATAAAGGCCGACATGCTGACGTAGCCCGCTACAACCGGTAGCAGACTGCCGCCTGGGAGAAGCGCGTCGAATTCACACTTCAAGGTCTGAGCCGCGATATCGTGGCGAAGCTGACGTTGTAGGAGCGGGCGATCTCCATCAGAGTCTCGCCCGCCGTCCGGCGCGCGAGTGCCTCATGCTTTTGCTGAGATGTTAGCTTGGGCTTGCGACCGAGCCTCACGCCGCGCGTCTTGGCCCGCTCACGCCCCTCGGACGTTCGGGTGCGAATCAGATCGCGCTCAACATCGGCGAGGCCACCGAGTACCGCAATCATTAAGCGGCCAGTTGCAGTGGAGGTATCGGCCCAGGGCTCGGCCAGTGAGCGGAACTGCGCCTTGCGATCAACGATCGACTTCACGATCGCAAACAAATCGAAGGTGGAGCGGGCAAGCCGGTCGATGCGCGTAACGACGACCACGTCACCCGCGTGGAGAGCGCCCAGCATCTTATTGAGCTCACGGCGGTCGGCACGGGCGCCGCTCACCTTCTCGCGGAAGATGCGTTGGCACCCGGCAGCCTTGAGCCCCTCGAGCTGGGCTCCCAGCGTCTGACCAATTGTCGAGACGCGAGCGTATCCGTAAACAGTCATCGCTCTATTTCCCCCATATATTTCGCAAAGGGTAACCCATTGATGCGCAAGGGTCCAGAATTTTTTGCAAAACTTCTGAGTTATGCAAACTCACTCTTGATGAGCGGCGACAGGAACGCCAATGCTCTAAACAGAGGCAAGGCCCGAGACCCCATGACGCGCGCGATCGCGTCGGGCATCTTTCCCGAATCTTACCTTTGCGTGAAGGCGAGTCGAGCGTAGCAGGCGACGAGAGCGCGAGACGAGCGCAACGGGGAGTGAGGCGCGATGGCTGGTTTGAAGATCGAGGCGGTGGATGTCTTCTATCTGGCGATGCCGCGGATCGAGGACATCGGCGACGGTAGCCAGGATGCATGCGTGGTGCGCGTCGCGGCCGGCGGGCACGTCGGCTGGGGCGAGTGCGAGGCCGCGCCGCTGCCGTCGATCGCGGCGCTCGTCGCGCCGATGTCGCATTCGGCGTGTCATCCGGTGGCGGCGAGCGTGCTGGGTGAGGCGATCGAGGGGCCGGAGTGCATTCGCCGCATCAACACGCGGGTGCGCGCGCGCAGTCTCGATCTCTTGCAGGCCGCACACACGCTGTCGGGCATCGATATGGCGCTGTGGGATCTTTTGGGGCGCGTGCGGGGCGAGCCGGTGTGGACGCTGCTCGGGTACCGCAAAGCGTATCCCAAGCTGCCGTACGCCTCGGTGCTGTTCGGCGACGACGCGGCCGGCACACTCGCCAAGGCGCAAGCGATCCGCGCGCAAGGGTTCCGCGCGGCGAAGTTCGGGTGGGGCCCCTACGGCGCGGGCTCGGCGAAGGACGACGCCGATCACGTGATGGCGGCGCGCGAGGGGCTCGGACCGGAGGGCCGACTGCTGGTCGATGCCGGCACTGTGTGGGTCGACGACGTGGAGCGCGCAGAGCAATCGCTGCCGGCGCTGATCGCGGCCAAGGCGACGTGGCTCGAGGAGCCGTTCGTCTCCGGCGCGCTTGAGGCCTACGCGCGGCTGTCGAGAAAATCCGGCGCGGTGCGGCTTGCGGGTGGCGAGGGCGCGCACGACTTCTGGATGGCGCGGCAGATGATCGATCACGCCGGGATCGGCTTCGTGCAGATCGACGCCGGCCGCATCGGCGGTTTGACGGACGCCAAGCGCGCGGCCGACTATGCGGCGGCGAAGGGCGTCACCTACGTCAACCACACGTTCACGTCGCAGCTGGCGCTGTCGGCGTCGATCCAGCCGTTCGCGGGGCTCGAGGCGGACGAGATCGCCGAGTATCCGATGGAGGCCAAGCCCGTCGCGCGCGCGATCACGGTCGAGAGCATCGACCGCGGGGCCGATGGTCTCATCCGCCTCCCCGATGGCCCCGGCCTCGGCATGACGGTCGACCCGGGGCGGTTCAAGCCGTATCTCGTCGATGTCGAGATCAATGTCGGCGGACGGGTGCTCTACCGCACGCCGGCGGTGTGAGCGAGTGCGCGTTCTGGTAGTCGATCGCGTCGTCCGCGTCACCGACTACGTCCGGTTCACCCTCAGAAACGGTCGTAGCGCCGCCGCCTGAGGCACGGCGAAAAAGTGCCAACAGCAGAACTCCCCTACTCAATTGCAATTGCTGCGCTAAGAGGTGGGGTATCAGTAAAAGTGTGCACTCTTGATGTGCTGTCACCGCGGTCGCCACTGGCGACAAGTGCTTGACGCCATCGCGGTTGGCTTGACTCTGTGCTTGTACCGACAGTAGCCTCGCGGCAGGTCGACTAGGCGACCAACGGACCGCGTAAAGGGCTTAGCCCACCTCTGCAGCACTGAGCTGACATCTCCTTCTTTCTTGCCCGAGAGTCGCGGTCGCCGGGCGCAGAGAAAGAAGGTGTGCCATGCCGCAGGCCCTGCCCGCGAATCCCGATCTCGACTGGCTCAAGAAAGCCGCCAAGCAGCGGCTCGTCACGCTGCGCGCCGCGACAGCCCGACTGCCAGGCTGCATCAGGCGCAGCTCGCCGTTGCCAACGACTATGGCTTCAAGAGCTGGCGTGCGCTCAAGGCGCATGTCGAAACGGTCAATCCGCGTCTGGCCGAACGCGATCGCGTTTTCGACGCCGCCCGCGCCGGTGACATCGAAGCTGTCCGGCGCGCTTTCGCGTCCGGCTTCGACCCGGCGACGCCCGACCGCGACGGCCGCACGATCTTCCAGATCGCCAAGGAGCGGCGCCATCGAGGCCATCGAGCTGCTGACGCGCGATGTCCAAGGCGGACCGATCCGCTCCGGGGGCAGAGTTGGAGGCGGTGCAGGGCATCGCCAGCGCCGCGCAATCAGGAGACGTCGAGGCGCTGCGGCAACGGCTCGACGCGCGCCCTGACCTCATCAATGCGCTGGCCGGCCGCGGCTTTCCAAAAGGCCACCGCGCTGCACTTGGCGGCCTTTCGCAACCAGCACGCAGGCTGCGCGTCTACTCATCGAGCGCGGTGCCGATCTCGACGCCCGCGAGTTTCCCGACAACGCGGCGCCGCTGCATTTCGCGGCGATGTACGGCGATCTCGAGATGATCAGGCTGCTGGTCGAGGCGGGTGCCGACGTCGATGGCAAAGGGGACGACCCCGAGGTCGGCATCCTTGGCTGGGCGACCTGCTTCCGGCAGGTGCGCGAGGACGTGGCCGAGTACCTGCTCGGTCACGGAGCGACGCTCAATCTGTGGACTGCGATCGCGCTCGATCGAGTCGACGATGTGCGGGCCATGATCGCTCGCGAGCCCGCGTTGCTCGCTGCGCGTATGACCCGCCGTCATCATCGCCGCACGCCGCTGCACCATGCGGCTGCGAGAAACCGGCTCGCGATCGTGCAGCTGCTGCTCGAACTCGGCGCCGACCCGAACGCAACCGATGCGACCGGGGCAACCGCGCTGACGACGGCCGTGCAGGAGAATGCCGATCCGGCGATCGCGTCCGCTCTTCTGGCGGCCGGCGCACGGCTCGATTTCCTGACGGCGGTCAATCTCGGTCGGTATGGCGAGGCTGAGGCGATGTTGCGCGAAGATCCTGCGCGCATCGGCCCCGATGGGCGGCGACACCATCGCCCTGCATCTTGCGGTCAGCAAGCGGAACCTCAACACCATTCGCTGGCTGCTCGCGCACGGCGTCGACGTCAATGCCAAGCGTCTGATGTGGGACTGCAATCATACCGCGCTGCACATGACGGTCGAAAGCGGCGAAATCGATATCGCGCGGGTTCTGCTCGATGCCGGCGCTGATCCGAACATCCGCGACGACAAGTTCAATGCCACCGCACTCGGCTGGGCCGACTTCTTCGGCCGGGCTGATTTCGCGGAACTTCTCCGCGAGAAGGGCGGTGCGACATGAGAGTGAAGGAGCCGAACCGCCGCCAAGTGTTCTCAGGAGCCGGAGCCGCCATCGCGGTTACCTTGGCTCGCACCAGCGTCTCCGCAGCTCAGGATATGAGGCCTTCCGACATGATGTACCCCAGGCATCGCTGGGAAGTTCTGGAGCCGAGCGTAGCGGGTTGGTCAGCGGACTTGCTCGACAAGGCGCGAGCCTACGCGGCGGCCAGCGGTTCCAGCGCTGTCATGATCGTCCAGCACGGACGCGTGATCGCAGAATGGGGCGACACACAGCGCAGGACGGATGTCGCCTCCGTACGCAAGAGCCTGCTCAGTGCGCTGTTCGGGATCGCCATCGAGGAGGGAAGGGTCAAGCTCTCGGATACGCTTGCCAAACTCGGCATCAATGACAAGCCACCCGGCCTAACGCCCAGCGAATTGCAGGCCACGCTTGCCGATGTGCTCACGTCGCGCTCGGGGGTTTATCACCCCGTCGACTTGGAGCCTGCGGCCGTGGCGGCGCAGCGTCCGCCGCGTGGCGGCCACGCACCGGGTCAGTTCTGGTTCTACAACAACTGGGGCTTCAACGCCGCCGGCACCATCTACGAGAAGATTTCCGGCTCTGGCTTCTTCACCGCATTCAAGGAGCGCATCGCCGACCGCATCGGCATGCAGGACTTCAGCCTGGAGGCGTGCGAGTACGGCGAGAGCAAGGTCTCCTTGCATCGGCACTACGCCTTTCGCCTGAGCGCGCGCGATCTGGCGCGCTTCGGGCTGCTCCATGCTCGTGATGGGCGCTGGAATGGCCAGCAAGTCGTGCCGGCGAGCTGGGTGCGCGACAGCGTCAAGCCCTTGGCCGACACCCGCAACGTGTTTTTTCCGGGTCGCGGATATGGGTACATGTGGTGGTCCGGCTTTGGCAGCGTTTGGGCCCCGACCGTGACACTGCCCCAGGGATCGTTCTTCGCCCTGGGCTTCGGGTCGCAATTTCTGTTCGTGGTTCCGGCGCACGACCTGGTCATCGTGCATACCGTTGACTTGGAGCGCGAGAAGTGGCCGTGGGTCAGCGACGCCCAGATCGGTCGTCTTATGTGGCTGATCCTGTCGGCGGCCGGAATTGGCGAAATCGGCGCTGATACCTCGGCCGCCGCGGCAGACCTGTTGTCGGGTGAGGCCGTGAAAGCTTTTCTGTCGGGGAAGACGCTGCGTTACGCTGATGCCGCGCCGGACGGGCCATACTTTATGCGTCTCAACTCTAACAGCACGGCGTCGCTGCAAAAAGGCACAACGCGCAAGCAAGCTTACTCGGGCAAGTGGTGGGTCGATGGTGCCAAACTCTGCCGTGGCTGGGACCAATTTCACCCACGGTTTGATTGCTGGCCGACGGCGATAAGCGGCTCCACCGTTAGTCTATATGGTGACCACGATACCATGTTCTTGCAGGGGTCCCTTGAAACGGAATGATCCTGCGCCTGAACTTCTCCTGTGGGTCAAGAGTTCGCGTGCCGGCAACATCATCGTCACGGCAGAAGTCGCTCAGATAGCAGACGGAACTCGCTGCGGTGCCGAGAGGTCCGAGTGCTGCCAATTGCAGTCATTCCACCGCCTGAGGATCTGTGCACGGTTGATCGAGGTACAACACTGCCGGGCATCCAGAATTTCGCAACGAAATTTCGCGACAGCCTAAGCTATTGAAATCCGTCCGAAGCCCTGTCTCGATGCATAGACGATCGACTCGGCGTGGGGGGAAGGCGGCCGGCGACGCAGCGCGCGCTCGGCCTCCCCTTGCATGCCGCCAATCCGTGCGTTATATACTGAACCATATGGTTCAGCATGCGAGAGCCCGCCTCGATGCCTCGTTCGCCGCGCTCTCGGACGCCACCCGACGCGGCGTTCTGGAGCAGCTCGGACGCGCGGACGCTTCGATCACGGACCTTGCCGAGAAGTTCCACATGACCCTGACGGGCATGAAGAAGCACGTCGGCGTCCTGGAGCAGGCCGGTCTCGTGACCACGGAGAAGGTCGGTCGCGTGCGGACCTGCAGGCTGGGCCCGCGCCGGCTGGAGGAAGAGACGGCGTGGATCGAGAGGTACCGCCAGCTCTGGGACGCACGCTTCGACGAGTTGGACCAGGTTGTCGAGGAACTGAAACGGAAGGAGAAGGTCGATGGACGCAAGAAGAGAGAGTGAGCTCGCCCCCATGAAGAACCGCACGACGGTGGAACGGAAGTCCGAGCGTGAGCTAGTCGTCACGCGAACCATCAACGGCCCGGCGCGCCTCGTGTTCGAGGCGTGGACCAAGCCCGAGCTGTTCAAGCGGTGGTGGGTACCGAAGTCGACAGGCCTATCCCTGCTTTCCTGCGAGATGGATGTTCGTGTCGGAGGCAAGTACCGTCTCGTGTTCGCCACCCGGCGGCCCCAGAGCCCATGGCGTTCTTCGGTACGTACCTCGAAGTGACCCCGCACTCGCGCCTCGTCTGGACCAACGACGAAGCTGGTGACGCTGGGCAAGTCACGACGGTGACCTTCGAGGAAAAGGCTGGCAAGACGCTCGTGGTCCTGCACGACCTCTATCCCTCGAAGGAAGCTCTCGACGCTGCCATCGCCTCCGGGAGCACGGGGGACGGGACGGACGAGACATTCGACCAACTGGACGAGCTCGTCGTCACCCTGGCCGCGAGCGCGGGACGGTCATGAAGTCGTCGATCTCGCGGCGCCTGCCGACGATGCTTGAGCATCGCATTTGGGGAGGCTGGATGGCGGCATCCCGAGGGTCGCTTCAACATTGAGCCCGTATGCTGCAGCTGCTCAGGTCGGCTTGGGGTCATGAATGACCGGTCCGGACGTTGCGACAGCACGTCCGAAATGCCCTCAACATCTGACGAACTTGCACGAGCACAGGAACGGGCGATTCGTGCCATAACCGGCTGTTCTCATAGCAGTGGTCGCGCCTTGAATTTCTACAACCTCGGATCGACCGGCTCGCTCTCCAGGGCCAGCACGGCGAACACGCACTCATGCACGCGGCGTAACGGCTCGCGGGCAACGAAGCGGTCGAGGGCTTCGAGGCCGAGGGCGTGCTCGCGCAGAGCTAGCGAGCGTTTCGCGCCCAGACCGCGCTTGCGCAGGCGCGCGATGTTTTCCGGCGCGTCATAGTCGGGGCCGTAGATGATGCGGAGGTAGTCGCGGCCACGGCACTTGATGGCCGGCTGCAGGAGGCGGCCCGATCCTTTCTCGGTAGCAGCGCTCCGCATGACGAGCGACGGCGGCTTGATCACCATGCCCTCGCCACCGACTTCCGTCATCGCTATCCACCAGGCGATGGCGGCGGCAACAGTTCTCTCGTCGGCAAAGTCGACGAGATGGGCGCGTGTGGCCTGGAACAGTTCATCGTGCTCGGCAAGGCGCGCCAGAAGCGCCATGTGCCACGTGTGCGGTTCCGTGCCGAAGATGCGGCCCTCGGCGGCCATGATGTGGAACGGGGCGACCTTGACGCCAACGAGGTCCGTGACCGGCCAGCAATACTGGCGCACGGCGGCGCTGAAGCGTTCGATGCGTGCGCTGCGCTCACCTAGCACACCGGCGAGGTCGCCGAGGTCGACGCCGCGTAAGGCTGCCTGATCCGCCGCCGACCGCGCCAGTGCGAGCGCCCGTCCGTGCGGCAGCGCCGACGGGTCCGTACTGTTGCTCGATCAGGCTCTGAGCCTTGGCAGACCAGGGCATGATCTCGGCATCAAGGCACAGCCAGTCGGTCTCAAGTTCACGGAACAGACCTGCCGCGTCGAGCGCTTTCGCGGTGCGCGCCACGGCTTCGCGGTTCTCGTCGGCACCGGCGAAGAACTGGCGTCCGGTGCGCGTGTAGATGCAGCCGCTTTCGCCGCTCGCGACTCCGAAACGACTGCGCGCCACGTCCGCGTCCCGGCAGATGACCACGATTGCGCGCGAGCCCATGTGCTTTTCTTCGCACAACGACGGTCGGCACGCCGCTCGCTGCGGAAGTACGCGAAGCGCCTCGGCCGGATGCTCGAGTAGCCGTCGGCTTGGAGGTCTCGCGACGGCGACATGGTCGGCGGCAGATAGATCAGCCAGCGCGGATCGACGGCGAAGCGGCTCATCACCTCGAGGGCGGCAGCGGCGTTCTCTTCGCGGACGGTGACGTTGCGGTGCAGAGCGCGTCGTCGATGATGCGCTTGCCGCTCACGTCGTCGAGGTCGAGCAGTCGTCGTGCTCCTGCTGCGCCGGTGGAGCGTCGCAGGTTGAGCGCAGCGGCCGCAACGGCTCGTTGTAGACCGCGCCGGCCGGGACCGAGACGAGTTCCATCTCGGGATAGCGCAGCGCCGTCAGCTTACCGCCGAAGACGCAACCGGTGTCGATGCAGAGCGTGTTGTTGAGCCATTCCGCCTCCGGCACCGGCGTGTGGCCGTAGACGACCGTCGCGCGTCGCCGCGATAGTCCGCGGCCCAGTTGTGGCGGACGGGCAGGCCGAACTCGTCGGTCTCGCCGGTCGTTTCGCCGTAGAGGCAGAACTCGCGCACCGCACCCGACGCGCGGCCCTGCATCTCCTCCTTGAGGCCGGCGTGCGCGACGACGAGCGTCCGCCGTCGAGCACGTAGTGGCTGACCAGCTCGCCGATGAAGGTCTTGCACGCGTCGCTTGAACGGATCGCCGCCGACCTCGAGCTCGGCAATCGTCTTATCGAGGCCGTGCGTGATCTGCACGTCGCGGCTGCGCAGCCACTTCTCGAGCTTGGCCTCGTGGTTGCCGAGCACGCACAGCGCGGCGCCGTTCTCGACCATGATCCATGGCGAACCGCAGCGTGTCGCACTACGCGCGGGCCCCGGTCGACGAGGTCACCGACGAATACGGCCTTGCGGCCCGTCGGGGTGTCACGCTAAAGCGCGTGCCGACCTCCGGATCTCTGGTCTCGATCACATAGCCGAGCTTGGCTCGAGCAAGTCTCGCAGCTCGTCGGCACAGCCGTGCACATCGCCGATGATGTCGAACGGTCCGGGCTCGTCGCGCTTGTCGGTCCACAGGCGCGCCGCGTGATCGTGGCAGCATCGATCGCTCCTCGCTGTCGAGAATGTGTGACGTGGCGGAAGCCCTCGCGCTGCAGGCCGCGCAGGCCACGCCGCAGCGCCGAATGCTGGTTGCGCACGACATGCGGGCCGAAGGTGCGGTCGAGCCGCAGGCGCGTTGCGCGCGCGACAGACGTCCTCGCCGGGATCGATGACGATGGCAACTGGCAGTGCATGCCACCGTCGCGCCAGTCGACCAGGCGCTTACGGTCCTCGGCGCGGACATTGGTGGCGTCGACCACCGTCAGTTTGCGGCGGTGCAGACGAACCTCGTCCAGCGATTCTGTAGCAGCTCGAAGGCATCGGCGGTGGCGTCCTGATCGTTCTCGTCATCGCTGACGAGCCCGCGGCAGGGATCCGACGAGACGATCTCGGTCGGTAGGAAGTGCTTTCGGGCGAACGTCGACTTGCCGGAGCCGGTGGCGCCGATCAGCAGCACGAGCGCGAACTCGGGGATCGCCAGCTCGGTCTTGGACTCGAGACCGTGTGCTCATCGGGTGAACACTGCCATCTGCGTCGGGGCGCCAGGGTGGCGTCCTCCTCACCGAGCGGGACGATGCGCACCTCGTAGCCGTAGGCAGCCGCTACACGTCCGCACCACGCTGCGAACTCGGTGCGCGACCACTCGAAGCGATGGTCTTGGTGCCGGAACTTGCCTGCCGGCCAAGTCGGAAACAGCACATTGTAGTCGGCGTTCGGCGTCGTGACGACATCGCCCGGGGGTCGCGTCGCCGAAGACGGCGCGCTCCATGTGACCGAGCCGATCCGGTTCGAGGTGCTCGATCACCTCGACCAATGCTGCAGCGTCGTAGCCCCGCAAGCGGGTGTCGCGGTAGATGAGTGCCCCCTGCAACAGTTTTACGCGCTGCCGCTGCTGTCGGGCAGCTGTTAAAGATAAAGTTGGCGCCCGGCGAGTGAGATGCTGGCGACACCTCGACGCCGACGATCTCGTCGATCTGCCGGCTCGTGGAGCAGCCGGGCGGAGCAGCTTGCCCTACCGCAACCGAGATCGAGGACGCGTCGCGCCACCGTCACGGCCTTCCGGTCGCCACCGTGTCGAGCCGGCGACTCGTGCAGCCGCAGCGGCTTCTCGATCACCTCCTCGGCGGTGTCGTGCGGCCGATCGGCGGTCGGGCACCGGCTCGGGCCGGCCCTTCGGCCTCGGTCAAGCGCCAGCGCCTCTTGCTCAAGGCACGCCGTCGCTCGAGGTAGCGCGCGACGATCAGTTCGCGCTCGGGTGCGCAGACAACCACCCTCGCCGCGCGCCAGCAGTTTGTCGACCTCGTCGCTCGCCGATGAAGTAGTGCTTTTGCTCGTCGAGCACGGGGATGAGCACGTACGAGATGGGTCAGCAGCTCGCCAGGCGCATGGGGCGCTGAGCCGGAGGGTCACGTAGGGGGCCGTTGCCCAGTTCGACCGTTGCGGATCGAGCGGCACGATTTCGCAGGCGACGCGATGCCCAGGGCTCGAACAGGCGGCGGACGAGATCGGGGCCGCCGGCACGTGCGGGGAGCGGCGCGACGGTGATCTCCAGCGGGATCGCGGTATCGGCCAGCTCCTGACGCTCGCGGCTGCGCCCGCCGATCGCTTCACGCAGGGCGCGCCCCATAGCGACGCTCAGGAACGATGATGCCGCATAGGGCCGGTCGTTGACGTACTGCGCCAGCAGCCCCTCGCTGCCGCTTGCCGCGCACCAGCGCCACCGGATCGATGTCGAGCACCAGCGCGGCTGTGCAGCGGGCCTCGTTAGCTTCCGGGTAGAACAGTCGCGCCTTGCCGAATGCCAGTTCGACCTCATGCGAGCGGCCTGGGTTCTTGTGCAACAGGTAGCCGAGGTCCGTGGCCGGCTGGTGCGTAGTGGTGATCTGCAGGAACACAGGAACTCGCTGGATGCATTGGCGCGTCGTGAGGCGGCTGAAGGTTGCCAGCAACCTACCGGCGCTTTGCGGCGCAGGTAGGACGACGGCCCCTGTGCGGCGAAGCCGCGCGAAGTCAGGATGTCTCAAGGGGTCAGAAGCGGACGTAGAGTCGCCCATTGACCGACGTCCGTTTCGCCCCTCATGAACGGACGTGATCACCGTTCGCAGCCTTCGTCAGCTTCGTGCCAACTACGGACTTATGCACCGCAGCAGAACGCGGTTATTCGATCGCCTCGGAAGCGCCTACGAGAGGCTGGCCTCCCGGCCAATCTGAACCATGTCTGCCAAGCAACGGCGAGGCAGGCAGTATTCCATTCATGGGGTAATGGGCGGGGCTTCGTGCGGTGCGAGTGGTCGCTCCGACTTCCACAGAGGACAGGCTGCGGTAGCGGCGTAGCGGAAGTAGGTGAGGTTTTTCCTTCTTTGTCGTGAATTGACGTTAATTAATCTGTTTCCAGAGGATCTCCGCACCCGCTACACCGCTACAGCAACTTTCGATCGGTGCTGAGCTGCCCGACAATACGCATGGGTGTCGACTTTGACAGCGTGATCAAAGCGACCGAGCAGGAGGAGCGGCAGCTCTCGACTATTCCCATAAGTTTCCAGGATTCAGGGGCGAACTCGAGTTCGATTGGACGATGGCGTTCCTAGGCCAGTCCGTCACCCGTAAAGCGAGGCTCGTGTACGAGCACACCCCCCGAATGGGAATACTTCGATCTGCACAAGAATGCGCCCTACACCGGTTGGGAGAGCTCGAGCTATCAGGTGGAGATGCAGGCGGAGCCTGAAGACCAGGACGGCGATGGCAATCCGATCCCCGGCACCCCCTATTGGGTCACCATAGAGGACATCACGCAGAACGATGTCCTGCCGAGCGCATTCTGGGACGCAGTGATCGATGCGATCGACGCCAAGTGCAAGGTTGAGGACGCCGAACGGCGCACTGCCGCCTAAGCCCGACAAGCCAAACTGACGCCTAGGTCGAAACGGCAGCACTAACGGAGCTCTCTGTGCCCAAGAACAGGGACAGGAAAAACAAGCTTCCTCTCGGTGTCGTTCCGATGACGCCGCGGGTTCATGAGGCGCTGCTCGAACAGCGGAAGGCCTTCATCGAGAAATTCGGCCGGGAGCCTGGCCCAGACGATCCTGCCTTCTTTGAACCTGACAAAGATTTGCCTACGCCGATCGATCCGGCCCGATTTGATGCGGATCTGGAGAGGGCGCTTCGGGACTCAGGCATCGATCCTGCGAAGGCTGAGGCCTTCCGAAGGCTCCTTCGCTAGGACGAACGCCACCAACGACAGCGGTTTCCCTGCGCATCAATTGGTGGCTTGCTCTCGCAGTCACGCTGGCCATCGTTCTGCCGTGGAAGCCAGTGCGCCTCAAGGTGCCCTGATAGTCGCAGATTCCGCCACAGACGGTCGCGAAGCTTTTGATGCCAAAAACCATCGTACCGCCACAAGCGCGCATTCGGAAAGGTTGTCATCAGCCATGGATGACCTTCCACGTGCCCGCTAAGCAACCATTTTTCTTTCCTTCGCGAATGGGCTCAGGCCCAGCCACGTCTGCATGTTCGTTGCAAGCGTCTTGTCGCCGGTTAGTCTTACGCGGTCGTCACGTACGGCCGCACGCACGGAGTTGAGGCCCATCCAGATCGCCGTCATCGTCCTCAGGTCGCTCGCGATGTAAAGATCGACGTCGAACCCAGGATCGATCGAGCACAGCTCGATGGCTTCTCCGGCGTGACGATGAGCCACCACTGACGCTGGTTCTGTCGCACACCGCCGCTTGGGCATCGGCGTCGCGTCGAGATTGCGCCGCATGTCCCACATGAGAAGCTGCACATCCAGATTTCTCAAGCGTGATCTCCGACTCCACCCAGCGCTGACCCCACACGCCGAACGCCGTCACGACCGGTTCGAGCTCACGCCCCGAGCACGTAAGATGATACTCGTAGAGGCCGCCCGCGCCGCTCCGCTTACGCTCGACAATTTCCGCCGCTTCAAGCTCCTTCAACCGCCGCGACAGCAGCGCCGGCGACATGCGCGGCACGCCGCGCCGCAAGTCGTTGAAGCGCGTCGATCCGGCCAACAACTCGCGCAACAAAACGACGGTCCAGCGGGTGCACAGCACCTCCGCCGTCATCGCTACCGGACAGAATTGTTTGTAGCTGCCTTGTGCCATGACCTCGTCCTTTCGATGCGGCGGGACACTAAGCCCGTCGCCGATGCCCGACCAGTTCAGAATGTGTATCGGCTGGGTTCAGTTCGTGAACTAGAAGCGCCCAGCCACCCTTGCCATTTTCCGCCCAACAGCAAAGCCACTATACGAAGAGACGCTGGCGGATCTGTTCCTGCTGCTGGCTTGCCGGCCGATACCCGCTCAACCGCCCTCCGGCGCGTGCCGGCGGCTCCGAGTGAAAGAGAGTAGCCAATGAATTGAAATAAGGCACTTTGGGAAAAGGGCGACTTTACTCGCATCGCGGAGTTCATGAGAGACAGCGGAGAGGCGCTGGTAAAAGGGCTCGGAATTGCAAAAGGGCTCAAGGTTCTGGACCTTGGGTGCGGTGATGGGACGACGGCATTGCCAGAGGCAAGACTTGGAGCCGACGTGTTGGGCGTCGACATAGCAAGAAACCTTGTTGAGGCCGGGAACAAACGCGCCCAGGAACTGGGCCTGACGAATTGCAAATTTCAGGAAGGCGATGCGTCTAATCTGCAAGGGCTGAAAGATCAAACCTTTGACCTCGTCGTCAGCATCTTTGGAGCCATGTTCGCGCCAAAGCCGTTCGATGTGGCCAAGGAGATGGTGCGCGTAACCAGGCCCGGAGGTCGGATCGTGATGGGAAACTGGATTCCAAACGATCCAACGTTGGTCGCGCAGATCCTGAAAATCAGTGCCTCGTACTCGCCGCCGCCGCCGGAAGGCTTCATAGCCCCATGACATGGGGGATCGAGAACAACGTCATTGAGCGATTTGCAGGCGCCGGTGTTCCCAAGGAGCGGAGTTTCATTCGTGAAGGATACCTATATCTTCAACTTTTCCGGCACACCCACGGAGTTTGTCACTGCATTCAGAAAATACTACGGACCGACTATGAATGCATTTGAGGCTGCAGAAAGGAACGGTCGCGCCGGCGATCTGCAGAAGGAATTGGAAGCTCTATTCAACAGCCAGAATAAGAGCCCGCGCCAGGATCGGACCTCGATTCCAGCGACCTTCTTGCGCGTCACTGTTACGCGATGACGAAACAGCGGCGCTTCCCAGAATTCGCTTCGCGCCTTGGTGCCGATCTCGGACCTCCGGAATTGGTACAAACGCGACCTCGGAGGCCAGCCAATTGTTGGAGCAAGCGGACGTGGATGACCAGCGCCCGCGCCCAGGCTCACGGTGGCCTCCCTTGCGTTGCAACGCGTGCGCTTTCATCGAATTGTGGCTCATACCGCTCAAGCACGTGCGCTCTTCGACGCACAGCAAAACCAAGACCAGATGGAGTTGATCATGAGCACGATTTCACAAGCAGTAGTCTCGCCACAAGTCGGCACCGTTTTGCGGCGGTCAGGTCAAGTCCTGAAGAGCTGGTGGGTCGCCTACATCACCTGGCGTCGTGAGCGGCTTGCCATAAGGCACTTGCACTCCATGAGCGATCGTGAGCTCAAGGACATCGGCGTTTGCCGCACTGCGATCGAGTTCGCGGGTCAAAGCCGGACCACACCATCGAACCTCGTCGGTCTTCACCTGATCGCTTGCCGCTCTCGGAGAGGCGCAGTCCCATGACCATCACTCTTATTTGGCGTACTGCGCTCCACCGAAACGTATGAAGCCAAGTCGTCGAGGGGGCTCTAGAGCCAATTGGTCGGCGAAGGCCGGCAATGTCGTGATTCACCCCCAATTTGGGAGCTCTCTCATGAAGACCATTGCATCAGTTGCCTTGTCCGTTCTTACAGCCGTCGCGACCCCCGCCAACGCTGAATGGGGACATGAAAGCCTTCTGTGAAGGGTTGGCGCGCTCAGCGCAGTAGTTGAACACTGCATCGAAGCCCCGTCCGCCAATACGGTCGGGGCTTCTCTGTTTTCAGGGCCTCGACGTCCGTCGTTAGCGCGCTGCGCCTAAACCTTATGTCGGGTGCTTAATGCTTCAGCCACCGCCACTTCTGGTCAAGCGCTGGAACGAAAGTCCGTCGCTCGATCGGGCCGCCGTCGATCAATCACATTTCGCAGATGCTCGGAAATCAGTCCGAAGTACTGCCCTGACGTCTCACCACGCGCGGCGAGCTGACCGCCACTTACCGTGAAACACGCGAATTTCTCGCCTCGGACCACTCCGGATGGACTCGATCGACCAGTACCTCAGTACTGTTGGAGCTTGCACCGACGGACGTGTGCCCCAGGGGCACTAGCCAAAACTAGGAAGCACCCATTAGGTCTTCTTCCAGCATTTGTAGCGTTGGGAGAAGTGTAGTGTTGTCACGCCCACTAGCCGCATTGGTTGCTGTGCTTGCGCTTTTTGCGGTGCCGGCGGGCGCTGCTTTTGCACAGAACTTCAACCAAGCCATCGTGTTCGGCGACAGCTCCGTCGACAGTGGCTATTACAAGAACGTGTTTCCCAATCCCGGTGGTGGCACCAACTTCAACACGCTTTGGGCTGGCGCCGTAGCGGCTGGCGCCGGCAAGCCTACGAGCAGTCCCGGCCTGATGAATTCGGAGGCGCTTGCTGCGTTCTTCGGCCTGACGGCTCTACCTTCCAATCAATCTGGCGGCACAAACTACGCGACAAGCGGCGCTCGATCAGCCCAGGCCAATGCGGCAGGCGAGGAACTCTTCCTAGCAGCGGTGCCAATGGCCACACAGATCAGCAGCTATCTGGCGGCTGTCGGCGGACGCGCCAATGCCAATGCGCTCTATCTCATCAGCGGCGGCGGAAACGACATCGCCTTCGCGGAAAACCAATCGAGAAGCATTGCCAACTTTCCAATCTTCCCGCTGGGCTCGGCCGCAGCCGATACCTACATCGTGAACCAAGCCAATCTGCTGGTGGCCAGCATTGCTCAGCTTAAGGCCGCTGGCGCGCGTTACATCCTGGTTCCGGACTTGCCGTTTTCGTTTCCGGGCGGCGCGGGCAACGCGGACATGCGAGCCGATCGATTGCTCTACAGCGCGACGTTGTGGTCGGGCTTGGCAGCAGCGGGGGTCAACTTCATCCCAGCCGATTTCGACAGCGTCAGACTGGCGATCAAGGCCAACCCGTCAGCGTTCGGTTTTGAGTTCGTCGACACGGACCTCGGTCATACGGCTTGCATAAAGCCAGCCACCGTCGACAGCGCGTGGGCATTATTGTGCTCGTCCAACCCGGGCGCGCCGTCCACGTTCGCCTCTCCTACTGCAGACCAGACGAGGTTGTTCGCTGACGACCAGCACCTCTCCACGGCTGGCCAAAAGATCCAAGCCGACTATTACTACAGCCTGATCGTTGCTCCGAGGCGATTTCGTTCTTAGCCGAGAACGCGGTCAAGGCGCGCACGCGCTTCATCAGCGCCGCACAAAATCAGATCAACGTGTCGCAGGACCAGCGCGGCCCCGCTGGCTTCAATGTGTGGGCAACCGGCGATGTATCGTATTTGAGCATGAACAACTACCAGGGACTTCCCGAACGATCCGAGCACGCCGGCGACCCTTGCGGCAGGTATCGACTTCAGGGTGACGTCCAAGCTCATCGTTGGTGGCGCCATTTCGACGAGTACGCTGCGCTCCAGCTTTAGCACCACTGGGGACTTCACCCAGGATGAGATCGCGGCCAGCATCTACGTTGGCTTCCGCGGCGGCCCCTGGTGGGGCAATACAATCGCCACTTACGGCCACCTCGACTACGGAGTGAACCGGACGGTGCCGATCGGCATCACGCTTCAGTTCAACAAAGGCAGCACCTCTGGCAACAACTGGTCACTGGCGACGGAAGGCGGCTACAAGTTCACACAGGGGCCGCTAACGCACGGACCCGTAGTCGGGCTGACGCTGCAACGCGTTACCGTCGGCGACTTCACGGAGGCGGGCAGCTTCACCAGTCTTTCGTTTGGCGAGCAGACCCGGAATTCGGCCATCAGCACCTTGGGCTATCGCGCTACCATCCATTGGGGGCTGTGGCAGCCGTTCGCACAGGTGGCCTGGAATCATGAACTCGCCAACACCGATCGCGAGGTAACGGCCTCGCTCACGACCGTCAGCTTCGCGCCGAGCTATAGCATGCCGGCCGTGCTGCTGGGCCGAGACTGGGGAACGGCCAGCGTTGGCACGACATTGAAACTCGGGCCAGGCACCACCCTGCTCGGTTCCGTTACGACCGACTTCGGACAGCACGATGTGCGGACCTATGGCGCGCAGTTCGGTCTGAACATCGCGTTCTGAATAGCGCTCGCACGAGGCGCCGTGGATGCGAAGCGCTCGGCTGCCGTATCATGGAGAAGTGCCAGAAGCAGAAGTGCGGGCAATCTTACGGTCAGTTTCACCGTCGCGACGTGACTTCGGCGCTTGTGATCGTGCTGTCGGGGTCGATCGCGAGGGCCCGACGACACGGCGGTAATCCGCGCACATAGAACAGGGGCCCTGTAGCAGCCTGCGGCGGTCAACGTCCCAACAGCCGCTCGATGAGCCCATCGAGAATTTACCGTCCGGCCGCAGGACCAGATCGCGTTCATCGCCGCTGCGCCAGGTGCCAACCAAGTCCTTGCGTGCTGGAACCTGCTCGAGTGGCACGAAGGCGCGCGCGACGCAAAACTGTAGAACGATAGCTCGCTCGCGCAGGCCATGACCGGCGCGACGAAGGCGAGGAAAAGTGGGAGCGATCGGATGGCATCGTGGGTCGCCGTGTTGTGGCGGCCGCGTGGCAGCGCAGATCGATATGCACAGATCAGGTACTGGCGAATTCGAGCGGCGCAACAGCTCGGTGCGGTCACATCACGACGATGGAAGTGGTTGTGTACCAATAGGTCGGCTGGGCTATCCGGAAGCAGTCAGCCGTCGAGTGCTTCGCGGAGTGCGCAAGCGAGCTGCTCCCGCGTGTAGGGCTTGCCAGCACTTTGATGGTAGACACGGCTTCGCTCGCCGCGAGCGGCATGTCGCTATAGCCGGAGGTCAGCACCACCTTGAGCTCGGGTTTCATCGACCGAACCCATTCCGCCACATCGTCTCCGGTCATACCGCCAGGCATGACGATGTCGCTGAACACCAGGGCAATGCGCCTTCTCCGGACTGAAGCAATGTAATGGCCTCGGGTCCTGTCTTTGCTGCCAGAACAGCGTAGCCGATAGATTCAAGCCGGCTCATGGTCGCCTGCCGAACCTTATCGTTGTCCTCGACCACCAGGATGAGTTCGCCATCCCCCAAGGGGACCTCCTTGGTAGCGGGCCTTGTATTGGTCACAATCGGCTCAGGTTCGGCCTTGGGGAAATTCAGATGCACGGAGGTGCCCTTCCCCACCGTGCTGTCAATGCTGACGAAGCCCACTGCCTGTCGGACTATGCCATAGACCGTCGCGAGGCCCAGCCCCGTGCCCTTGCCGGGCCCCTTGGTCGTGAAGAACGGCTCCATCGCATGTTTGAGTACCTCCGGGTTCATGCCATGCCCCGTGTCGTTGACGGTGAGCGTCACGTACTCGCCGGGCCGTGCTTCCGCGATGCGCCCGGCGGCATCGGCATCAATTGTAACGTGGCGGGTCTCGATCGTGAGCATGCCGTCCTTGGGCATGGCGTCGCGGGCGTTGATCGCAAGGTTGAGGATCGCATTGTCGACATCGCCGGGATTGGCCGAGGTCTGGCACGGGTCGGGCGACAACCTCCAAGAGACGGTCACCTGCTCGCCGAGCGTTCGCCTCAGCAGCTCAAGTGTGCCCATGACGAGTTCATTGAGGTCCAGTCGCTCGAGCCCGACCCCTTGCGGGCGCGACAGGAAGAGCAGTCTGCGGTTGAGGCTGGCACCCATTTGGATCGCATCCATCGCGGCTTCGATCGCCTCGCTGATCTTCTCATCAGAGCTGCGAAGCGTGACCGTGTCCAGGTTGGCGGCGATGGCCGCCAGCACATTGTTGGAAGTCTGCGCCAAGCCGCCGGCAAGTTGGCCGAGTGCTTCCATGCGCTGCGCCTGCGCCAGTCCTGTCTGGGCCTCCTCGCGCAGCGCCATCTCACGCTCGAGCTTGGAGAGGGCCGCCATGCGCTCGACCGTCGCGCGGTGGAGCGTGTCCTGCAGCTCCAGGATCTCGGGCGGTCCGACCTCAATCGGCTTGCTAGGTTGCGCGGAAATATCGGCAAACGTCTGGCGCAGCTGATCGATTGGACGGGTGATTTGTCGGGCGATGGCGCCGGCGAGCAGGAGGCTCGCCACGGAAAGGCCAGCGCCCAGCATGGCCGCCCAACGCACAGTGTTCCAGGCCAGTGCACGCAGCTCTGCTTTCTTGACAGCGACGCCGACTGCCCAGCTGCTCATGGAGGGACGGGCATTGGCGTGAATGAGCATGTCGCCCTCAAGCGATGGATACTCGAACGAATCCCGTTTGATCCTTGATCGCGCGCCATCCTTGAGAGGCAAGTTGACCGACCTCGGTCGCACCTTTCGGCACCTGGGCGATCAATCGGCCTTGGCCATCGATGACGCCGACGAGCCAGTGTTCGGGGATGTCAGGCGCACTGAGGAGGGGGAGGAATTCTCGGGCTCTGATGTCAACGGCCAAACCACGGAAGGGCTGACCGTTCTTGAAGATTGGGACTTCGATATTGGCAACCCAATCCTGGACAACAGACTTTGCAAGACGTCGGATACGACAATCGAGCTCTTTGCGAGTGCGCGTTGTTGGGCCTCGATCGCGAACGGATTGCGGCGCGGCAGGCGTTCGCCGGGCTGGACCAAAGTGTTGATGGAGCTGTCGGCCATTCACATCGGCAACCACAACCCACGCCCCTCCCTCTTTCGGAAATTCACGGCGTGCCTCAGCCTCGAAAGCGTCGAGGTTGTCGTCAAGCAACGTCGGTGCGCGGGACAACGATTCCGCGAGCGCAATGAACTTGCCGAGCTCGGCATCGACGCCCGCTGCGATCGACCGGGCGGCATAGAGAAGGCTCTTGCGTTGCGCGTCGTCGGCCCGGCTGACGAGGCCCCAGACCACTCCGACGATGACGAGGTTGAGCGGCACAGCCAGGACGAGCACGAGCAGGATAGACGCCCGGAGATGCTCAAATGGCTGAGCGCAGCCTTACAGGATAGGTACGGAGATGCGGGCGCTCCATTCGGCATGGTCAAGTGTGCCACGGGGTGACTAAAGGCCAGCGTAGCAAGGTACGTTAACGGATCATAAAGTTGCGATAAAGCCGATCACACAAATAGCCGCCAATATAGCAGCCATGGAGAGGGTCAGCCCGACGGCCGGTCGATCCGCAATCAGCTGCACGCTGCGATAGAAAATCAAGATAAACTAAGCGATCAGCACACAGACAGAACCGTCGGTTGGGCAACCACGACACGGACATTGGAAGGGAAGTGCACGGATCTTGGATGCGCACATTGGATTTTCTGGGGAGCTCACGGCGGCGCTCCATCGAGCGCGCTACTATGCGGTTGCGCAGCGCCTGATCACTCAGGGCCGGTAGGAGAGGGGGAGTTGTCGTTTGCTGGTGTCGTCACCACTTCCTCGGGTGTTGCTGCCTGTTCGGGTTCAGGAGCTGTGCTTTGAACGACTGGACCAGAGCCATCCTGTGGCTGACCGCCGGCTTGGTCTTCTTCTCCTCGGCGTAGTCGTCATGCTTCCTGGCATCCTCTATTGATGATGTATTAACCACGCTTGGTGTGACGAGGTCGAGGAAAGCATCCAGCCAGATGCTCTCCTCGTTCGCATCGGTGATCGACAAATGCGGGGCAGTTGTGCTGGCCTATCGACAGGCCGGAATGTTCAGAGCCGGGTGCCGGAGATTAGCAAGGCCGCGTTCGGCATCGTGCAGATGCCCTCGCGTCAGCTTTCCGGCAACGACTTCCCGATAGGCATCCGGCAGTCGGTATTGGAGACAGCGGGTGCAGCGGCCTCGATTCCCCTGGAGCTCCACGCACGTCCTGGTCCGCCCAGAGCTGATCCGCGAGCGCGCTTCGGTTGACGCTCCGGCTAGCCGACAGCTCGCCCCTGGCTATCAGGTTCGGCGGGTCGAACTCTTCGGCGATTGGGCGCTCATCGCTCGCGACGGCCAGCCCCTGGGCTATGTGCCAGCTGATGCTTGGGTAAGAATGCAATAGGCTCATCCCGGTTGGGTCCAGCCGTGGCGACCGACTTCCGGTTCGGGTCAAGACTTGCCGATCGGGGAGGATGGCACCGACGTCAGATCGACCCCAGAAAGCGGACCAAGTTTGGTGCATTGCCGCAATTCACTCGACTACCCTAGGTCAGTCTCCACTACGGGCACGAGACCTTCTGAGCGTCGAACACGCTCCAAATACTCCGCGCCTTCTGAGATGTTGTGGTCATGCGTTACGACCTTTCTGAGAGTGAGTGTAATATCCCATGAGGGGCACGCGCGCTCACGCGCGTAGTTCGCAGAAAAGCATGACCTGCATCGGCGGGCGGCTCCATCCGGTTAAGGAGCTTAGGGTAATCTTAGGGTTGGGGGTACGTTAGGGTCCGCGCACTTGGCGCACCGGCGGGACCAAGCTCTTTGGCGAGTGCCATCAGTTCGTGGCCTGAACGTTGCCGCTGCGCTGAAAACGCCAGAGTTGCCAGCGCAATCGCTGCGCGGCGGCGATCCTGCTCTTGCCGGCCTGGGTCTTTGGGCCGGTGCATAGACCACCGTGGTTTCGGCAACGGCCGTTCGGGTAGGTGCGGCGTTGGCAAGGCGTGCCCTTGCGCGTGCGGGCGCCGCAGCGCGTGTCGGATAGGTGATGGCCGGCCATTTTTTTAACCCCATGATGAGCGCGCGTGCGCCGTGCGTACTGCGGCGAAATCGGACGTTTGCTTTGGTATCTTGAAGCGGTCATTGAGCTGACAGCTGCCGCGAGCCTCGGGGTAAGCCCAGGCCGAAGTCGGACGGCGATGGCCGCGCACTGAGATTCCATGATGCAGCGCGCGCTCGCGCGTACTGCGGCGAAATGACTGTGCGCGGGGTTGAACCGGGCTGGCGCGCGGCGCCCGGGACTCAGTTCTTGCCCTGTTTTCGGCCTGTATTAACAGGCCTACGGCTGCGGCGACTCAGACGGGCACGCATCTCACTGTGGGACTGGCACGGCGTATCGTCGCGCGCCGATAATTGCTGGGCGACGTCGTGCGAGTCCCCGCAACGAAAGGACGCCCGATAACGCCCATCGGGCGCCATGTCCGCGGATAAGACGCCTGCAGCGCAGCGCATGGGTGTAGCGTTACCAGTCTATGATGCGCGGCGGTACACGGTTGACGTTGCGTGGAAGCCGCTGCGGGGTCACGTCTAGACGCGGTGTCCAACTTGCTTCTGGTGCGGTGTCCGGTTTGGTGGACTACGTTCTTTTTACGGTGCCGGGTTAGCGGATGCGGCGGCGCGAAGCCAGCTTATCGGAACTACCGATCATCAGCTTTGAGTAGTTGTTGGTAACGCCCGGTAAGTCCCCTTAGCGGGCGCCTTGTCACGCCGGAATAAGGTGCCCTGGTCATGGCGCATGGGTGTTCGACAACGATGGAAAGCCTGCTAAGCGGGTCAAGCTGCCTGCGTGGTGGTGGCCGGCATCGCGGCGATGCGTGCGTCGAGCCGACGCACGAAAATCGTCGGCGAAGATGTACTTTCGCCCGCCGATGCGGACGAACTGCGGGAATCGGCCGGCAGAAGCCCAACGAACCAACGTAGCCGGCGATCGGTTGAGCTGCCGCGCGGTCGACGCCAACGTCACCATGGCGGCGCCGGCGGGGACCAGGTTGAGATCGTGATGATCGAGCACGTGCGAGACCTTTCCTCGCGGTGAGCGCGCTTTCGCGGGCCCGCGGATGCCAGAGTGATGATGGGGTGGGTGATGGGGTGACCAACGGGCGCCCGATACGTCGGGCGCCCTAAACGAAAACCGCCCGACGAGGGGTCGAGCGGATTTCTCACTTATGACAGAACGGGTACCACATGAGCCGGATGATGCGCAATAGCGCAAATTGCGACTGCAATTCACACTTCCGTAAACGGACGAGTTGTATCAGGGAGGCGCGCGAGCGAGATGAAGGGGCTGATCGATATTTACGCGTCGGCGGGTTCGCGCACCTTCACGGGCTCCAGCATCTTCAGGAAGGTGTCGATGTTCGTGGTGCGGAGCGGGCGGAATCGGGAGATGCGAAAGGCGAGTTCGTGCACGACCGGGCCTGTCGGTGACTCATACTGACGTGGCGTGTTCACAAGCTCCACGAGCCACACACCGTCCTCGTCGTAACCATAGACCTTGCATGGGACGATGGCGCGAATGGTGTACACGGAGCCCAGCTTCGGCAAATAAGGCATATGACTATAGCCGCTGGTCTGGCGGTCGTTCACGCAAACCACCTTTTGTCCGACGTGCAAGTTCACGCAGCACCTCCTGACGCCCACCAAATGCGGATGCGGTAACCAGAGAACGTGATGACAATACGACGCTGACCTTGCGGGCGGTCAGAGGTCGCGAACCACGCCTACGACGCGCCAGACCAGCGTGTCCTCGTCTACCAGGCCGAACATGCGCGTGACGCCCCGATTGCCATGGATGTCCCGGTAGCCGATTACCAAATGCCTGTGGGCCAGAGGTGGTCTGAGTATCCGGCCGACGAGCACGAAACAGCCATCGAGAAAGATCGCATGAAGTCCGGCGTGGGCAGCGCGACGGTGAAGGATTTCGAACTCAGCGGCAGCGATCCGAAGATGGGAACGGTGCAAAAGTGGATGCGCACGCTTGAAGCCGCTGGCGTGCGGTTCGTAGATGCCGACGAGCAGGATGGCCCGGGCGTGCGACACAGGGGCGCGAAGGGGAAGCGGTGAGCGGCGCACATGAACAGGCCAGCGCGTTGGCCAGGCTCAGAGACCGCTACGGCCTTAGTGTCGTTGCAGCGAATGCGGTGGCGTTGATGCTCGCGTCATGGACCCCCGGCGACGACATGATCCGTACAGGCATACTTTCAGGACATGCCGAGCACCTGATTGCGTATGCGCTATCGGGTGCCGTTATGTACGTGATGCTGGCGCCGAGATTTGCCGCAGCATCCATCGTAGCTGCCATCGTAGCCTACGCCGGCCTCCTGGAGCTTGGTCAGGTGTTTGTCCCAGGGCGCCATGCGGCGGTCGCGGATTTCCTGTTCAGCACGACCGGCGCGGTCGTCGGCATCGTTTCATGCATTGTGGGCGGACTTGCCAGGATAAAGTCCAGGGCCCGCAAAGGCGAAGCGGTGAAGGAGGGCAAGCGGCGATGACCATCAAGCTCGCCGACCAGAAGATCAAAGAGGCCCGGCAGCGCATCGTACCCTTGACCACGAGTTGGCGGAGCTCCGGCGGCAGTCGCACTCGGCGCCCGTGAGCCGCGAGATCAGAAAGAAATGCGCGAGGAGCCCGCCCGGTTGGGCCAGGAACGCTGCGAGGCCTAATGGAATTATGGAGCTGGTCGAGCTAGCCGAGATGCCGCTCGAACACTGTGGCTGGGCTTGAAGCGGCTAGCATCTGGAACTGTGCACAGGCCGTCAGGAGTTAGCGTGTGGTTGCGATTGTTTTGGCTGCCTCGGCGCCGTGATTCTGCGCCGCCTCCTCCATGGACTTCACGGCGCCTTTCCGATCGGAGTCGCTCAAGACCGGCTCAGGCAGCTTGCCTGCATTGGGCAGCATGTCAGGCAGTGAGCCAGGCAGAAGGCCACACCCGCCAATCAGCAGGGCACTAGCCAGCAAAGCGGTGAGCATCAAGCGAATGGGCATGCCGAGACTCTCTTAACTTCGGAGACTGTCTGGCACGATGGCTCTGACAAAAACCTGACACATAGGAATGTTCGCTGTGCGCTGGGAATGCTTTTTTTAGGAGGCCGGGCCCTGCAGCCACCACAGGCTCAGCGCCACCGCACTCACATTGATGCAGAGCGCCTTTGCGTACAGCACCAAGCCCGCACCCAGGCGGGATCGCTTTTCTCACCCGAGCCGAGCAAGGCTGCGAGGAGTGCCATCCACAGCAGCGGTCCAAAAGTCAGCAGCAGCCAAGCGGGCTCTGTCATCGCGTTGCCTCCCCTTCCGAGTTGTGGCGGCAGCGAAGCCGCTCGGGGTCACCTCTGCGCCTGTCTTGGGGCGATAAGTGGTGTCTCTGGTGGCACAGGAGACTGGGTGTTACTGCGCGCGTCGGGATCGGGATTGATCACCTTCGCTGCGGCAAATGTGATCGCGAGTATGGGGTGAACCACCGGTCTCAGGTCGTCGTGCGTTGGAGTACGGCTAACCATCGGCGCAAATAGCAGGTGGGCGATTGTCTGAACCTGGATAGCGTCGTTAGTCCACGAGTCTCGTTCTCAAGACTGCTGCAGAGCCGGCGGCCAGTTCCCAAGGGGGACGAAAGCGCCCCATCGGGTGGGCGTTGTCGTTTCAGAAACCGGCATCGCGTAGGCTGTTGGTTGTGCCGCGTCCACAGCGGAGAACCAAGATGCGCGCCGCACTCTTGACCCTTGCCATGCTCGCCGCCGGCTACGCCGTTTATGATGATCTGATCTGGAGGGGTTGGCGCGAAGCCTCGGAGCCGCAGCCACGGACCTATAGGTCCCTCCGGGACGCATGCGAGCAGGAATATGGCCTGCTGTTTGGCTCCGGCAGCATCGAGGTCGACAGATGCGTCCTGCGCGCGGGCGACGTGCTGGTGGCCGAGACGGAGGCTCGCCGTCTGAAGCGAGGCGTCGACAGCGCCCGCTAGACGTCGGCTTACCCATGGCGTCGATGGAAGAGTGCGAGGAGCAGGTCGCCAACTGGCGCCAAGACTTCGGCAACAAGGTCACGACCATCTGCCTTGATCAGACTGTCAAGGCTGTCGCCGAAGATTAAGAAGCATCTCTCTTAGGTCGGCAAGCGACTCGCCACGGTGTGCGGCGAGACCGAGAAGGAAGCATTGGCGAACGCTCAAGAGGAGTTCGCCAAGACCGCGGCCGAGAAAAAGCGCGTCTACTTGAGAGAGCAGTAGCCTGGCTACACGAGTTTCCTGGGGGACATGCGTGTCAGACAAGGCAGACATGCCCGGCACAAAACCGGCTGCACTGTCACCTGCAATCACGCGGCCCGTCACGCCCGATAAGTTCTCATATTGGGTGCCTTTTGGGACCGAGTACCACCCCTCCCAAGGTGGCAGGTGACGCATGGTGACGTGCTGGGGATAGCTCCCTTCGCGCGTGCGCGCGCGAGAGCTTCGAGTTCTGCCCTTGGCACGCGCTGGCACGCGGTCCGGAGCACTGTATAGCTACGACATGCCCAGCACACATCGCACGAATGCGATGCGTCGCATGCGGGAGCGAGAGGCGGAAGTAGGTGCGCCCGGGGCGCCGCCGACTTTTCGGCGCTGCCTGCAGGATGTTACCTAAGCGTTACCTCAGCGGTTTTCTTCTCCGCCCGCCTTTACTTACTAAGTTGTTGATTTGTTTGGTGGGTGTAGCAGGACTCGAACCTGCGACCCGCTGATTAAGAGTCAGCTGCTCTACCAACTGAGCTATACACCCGTGCCACAGAGGCAAAAGGCCCCTCGCGGGGCCCTATGACGGTTCGTCTAGCACCCCCATAGGTCGCTGTCCACTGGCGACACGCGAGGTGCAGGCCGGTGGTGCCGGTGCTGCGTTCAGACCCCATCCATGCGTGGCGGACCAAGATCGCCGACCGTGGCCTCACCTGGGCGCGACCATGGGCGGTGGTTGACGGCCACCACCCGCCACAGGCCCGGCGCCCCCTCTGGTGCCAAATAGTCCAGGCGAGTCAGCGAGCAGTTCTCGACGGTGAAAGCCAGTGCAGCCTGCGCCGGAATGCCAAGTGCCAGCCCCAGCGCGGCTCGTATCGTCCCACCATGAGTGACGGCGACGATGTCGCGCCCGCGGTGCTTTTCGTTCAGCCGCTCGATGGTGGGAGATACCCGGCCAATCAGATCGGTGAAGCTTTCACCTCCCGGCGGCCGCTCTTCGGCGGCAGCCAACCACAGCGCATGCGTGCCGATCTGGCGCTCTGCATAAAATCCACGCCGCTCGAGGCCCTGCCACTCGCCCAGATGCTGCTCGGCAAAGTCGGGCACCGCCAGCGGCTCGACCGTATCGTGCCGCCCGGCCGCTGCCGCGATGATGGCGGCGGCCGTCTGTCGCGTGCGCACAAGGTTGCTGGTCAGCCAGACGGCATCGGGTGGCAACTCGCGCGCCAGGATGGCAAACACCTCCGCGTCACCGCAGTCGCAATCGAGATCACGCTGACCGTAGATGAACCCGCCATCGGGCACCGGCGCATGACGGACCCACCACCAGCGTGTGAGGCTTGCCATGTCTCACTCCATGGTGACGACGATCTTGCCCATCGCCTGCCGTGCGGCAAGCCTGGCGATGGCCGCGCCGGCTTTGGCGAGGGGATAACGCTCCGACACCAGCGGCCGGATCGCACCGTCCGCATAGTACTGCATCAGTGCGCGGATATTCGCGGCGTTGCCCGCAGGGTCACGCCGCGTAAACTCGCCCCAGAAGACGCCGACCACCTGGCACGACTTCAGGAGCGTCAGGTTGAGGGGTAACCGGGCGATGCCGGCCGGGAAGCCGACAACCAGGAAGCGGCCTTCCCAGGCGATCGCCCGCAGCGCGGCCTCCGAATAGTCCCCGCCCACCGGGTCGTAGATGACGTTGGCACCTTTCTCGCCGCAAGCCTTCTTGAACAGGTCGGCCAGCGCCTTGTTGCCGGCCTTGTCGAACGGACCCGCGGGATAGACGACACCGTCGTGGGCTCCGTGCTTCATGGCGAGCGCCACCTTCTCCGGCGATGAAGCCGCGGCAATCACGCGGGCGCCCATCGCCTTGCCGAGTTCGACGGCCGACAGGCCAACCCCGCCGGCCGCACCCAGCACCAGCAACGTCTCGCCATTGAGCAGGTTGGCGCGGTCCTTCAATGCGTAGATCGAGGTGCCATACGTCAGGATCAATGCCGCGGCCTCGTCCATCGGCATGCTGGCTGGAAATGGGATGCACCGCTCCGTCTTGAGCGCGAGCTTCTCGGCCATGCCGCCCCACATGCTCGATCCGATCACGCGATCGCCGACCTTGAGACCGGCCACCCCGCAGCCAACAGCATCGACAATGCCAGCAACCTCTCCGCCCGGCGCAAATGGCCGTGCAGGCTTGTACTGATAGCGATCCTCAATGATGAGCAGATCGGGATAGTTCACGCCGCAGGCCTTTACAGCGATCACCACTTCGCCAGCGGCCGGTGTCGGATCAGGCAATTCCTCCATCACCAAGGTATCGGGGCCACCGATCGCTTTGCTCAACATGGCTTTCATGACGTTCAGGTCTCCCGCGACATCGCCCTCGCTCGCAAAGCTCAGTTAGCAAAGACTAGGCCGGTCGTCGATCACGTTGGCGCGTCCCCCAAGGCAGGAACGATGCGATGCCTGCAACGTTGCCCCCGACAGGAACGAGCCCGGAGCAGGCATGAGAACCGCAGGTATTGCAACGTTCGCGCTGAGCTTGACCGCGGCGACCGCGCTCGCTCAGTCCACGTCAGGCACCTCGACGACGCCTGGAACGACGTCGCTCGGCAGTAGCGTTGGCAGAGGCGCTCCCGCCCTGGCGCCGAAGCCCAGCGGACCTGTGGCCCCCAGTCGCTCCAACACCGAGGTATTCCCGCCGTCGCGGCTGTTGCCGCCAACTGGAGGGGCGGTTTCGACGCAGCAGACCCAGACAACCGGCAGCACCAGCGCGGGAACGACATCCGCAACCGGAACCGCGACCACCGGTCAGTCCACGACACAGGGTGGAACATCGACGACATCGGGCGATCCATCCACGGCGACATCGGACACGTCAACGTCAGGAACTCAAACGAACGGCAATACCACAGCGACCGCGAGCGACGGTCAGTCGAACGCCGGCGGCACGGCTGGCCCGATCAGGCCAATCCCCCCTAACTCACAGACGTCGTCCGGTTCTGGCACCGGCCAGCCCTTCTCCACCCGCACTGGCAAGAACGCTCTCAACGAAACCGTGGCGGACTGCATGAAGATTTGGGAGCCCGCCACGCACATGAGCAAGGCCGATTGGCAACGCACCTGCCGGCGCGTGCAGGGCAGGCTTGATCAGGTCACCAGGGAAGTTCTGGAGAAGTAGTGGTCACCGGCTAGCAGCCAGCCCGGCAACCGCGTGCCAGCGGGGTTGGACGAACGCGGTCACCGAACTGGCCAAGTATCGGACGCAACCGGACACGGGGCGCATCCGAACCAAGAAGCTGTCCAGCGCCAGGTTCAGAACACATACACAGGCCTGAGCCTTGATCAGCTTTCGCCATATTGTGTCCGCTTATGATGAAGGGCGTACGACACCGCCACGACGGATCAATGTCACTTGCGCCGCAGTTCGGACATCGCCGACTCGGTCTCGCCGAGTTCTTGCTCCAGATCCAGTCGATTGGAGCAGCGCTTCTCCGTCATGGTCCGATGCAGCGCACCGACGTGTGCTGCCTCGCGGTCGTATTCGTCGATCGTGGCTAGACCTTTGTTCTGGCCACCGAAAATGCGTCCGATGGCAAGAAAGGCGGTGGGCGGCAACTGCTCCATTTCGGCCTTGGCCTTGGCCGGCATGGCCTTCATGTTCTGCACGCGGCCCCAGATGGCTTTGTACAGCCGCTCACAGTCGAGCGTTTGCTCGTTGCGTTCGAGGATGTAGGTGCCATCCGTCTGCAGACCCAGTGGCATGCTGGAACAGGATGACAGGAATGGCAGGCAGAATCCGGTAAGGCCGATGCGGATGCACACGTTGGCAACGCCGCGCCACAGCAGCCTGCGACTGGTGCACTTCATGGGCTCAAGGACGGCCTGCAAGGAACTGCCATTTCAGTAGCCGGGAATTGTGGCGCAATCTGCGCTTTAACAATCCACTATCGCGAGTTGCCAAGCCTGCAGAGAACCACGCTGGTCGCGGTGTCACCATTTTGCCGCAGGGGTGACAAACATGATCCGCGGCACTGGAGCCTTCGGTGACTGGTCTCACAACCTTCTGGAGCGGTCCGATGATGAAGGCGACCCCTGGAAGCCGGCCAACCAGCCGAGGGCATATCCGGTTGCGGCGCCGCCGGGTTCGACCGGCCGTTCCTATGTGGTCGGGGGATTTACGAAGGCACCGTCGACGTCCACTTCGTCAGGCGGCCGGAGACCTTCCCGATCGGCATCCGGCGCTCGCCCAGAGACGACCTCAACGGTGGAGCGTCAGGAGCCGGTGCGGGAGCAAGATGCGCTCAATCTGCATCCGCACGAGCCGCTGCCCCAGCACCCTGTGACGCTGCAGCAACGTCGCGCGTAGGATCCGCGTGCTCGGTGACGCACGCCAGCGACTTGCGTAGCTTCACCGAGCGTGCATCGCAGCACGTGTGACGGGGGGCATACGATGTCTGGGGCATCCGGGGCTGCACTCGCCTTCCTGAAGGCGTTCGTGCCGGGTCGTGCGCTGCACCCCCACATTGAAGCCGAGCCGACCGAGTTGACTGGCAAGTCCCCGACCGAGGCATCCGACGCGCAAAACGGAAACGGGCGCGTTTCGCCGGAGGTACTGGATCCGCTGCGGCTGCGGCCTGAAGTCGAGCAGCTACTGCTTGACATCGGCATGCCGCCGGACGACTCGCCGATCTACGATGGCAGGAGGCGCGCTGCAGACAAGCCCGAGGAGGCCGCGCGCAAATTCGTCGTCTGGGCACGCGCGACCGGCGCGGTGGGGCGCTATCCGGCCGGCATCATTTGCGCGTTGTATGGGGAATGCGCTGCCGCCGATCACCGCGTGCCGGTGTCCGACAACCGCTTCCTATTCGCGCTGAAGCACACGCCCGGCGTTCGCCGCGATCTAGCAGATGCCGATCGCCGCCGGCGTCTGTGGACCATTGAACCCGCCGAGGTCGCCAAGCCGCTGCCGCCACCAGCACCACCGAAAGCGATTGCCAAGCCGCCGCTCAACAAGCCGCGCCTGTTCCATCGCTACGTGCCCGATGTGGAGTATCCATCGCAGGCGCTGATTCAGGCCAAGGCGCGCGAGGCGCGCCGGCTTGGCAGGGCGCGCAAGCAGCGTGGCTCGCGCTCGCACAGAGCTGCGTAGTCGGACCACCGACTGGGGCACATTCACCGATTGCGGATCAGCGCCCGACCGGGCGGCCCATACGCTCAGCTATCGGCTCGAACGCGATGCAAACGCTGTAGCGCGGCTTACCTAGACCGCGATTGCGACGATCGGCCTCCGCCTCAGCCTCGTCCTGGGTCGCATGTGTCGAGACCGGCTTGATCTCGTTAAAGGTGATCGGCTCGACCACCATCCACGTATCGAGCGGCATTCGTTTTCGGGATGGGACTTGCATGCGCTTCCTCCGCCGTTTTGGCGCCGCCGCCGGACGGCGCGTTGTTATTGCTGCAATCGATTGTAGAGACATTCTATGTGGCTAGATCGGGCTCGTGGACCTCACTATCCACAGGCGTTCGCTCTTTGGCCTGGAACTGCGCGGCCATGTCGCGGCATGCTGCGTCGCAACAGCCACTCAAGCTCAAGCGTTTTCGCAGTGCGCCGAATCGCATATGATTCGCCATGCACCGGTGCTTGCGTCCGCAAGGGAGTTCGCAATGCGCGCCCTCAGCACCTTTTTTCACGCGACATCAGACACTGCAACCGCGCTTTTGAACATGGCGTCCATTTCCGTTGCCGCCGGGGCCGTGGCAGCGGCATGGTCCGCACAGCTGCGAATCGGCCTCATCGTCGGCGGTTGCGCACTTATTGGTTCCGCAGCAGGCTTCGGGTTCAGCCTGTGGCGTACCTATGGACGTCGGCACGTGTTTCTGTTCAGGCGCAGGTAGTATTGCTTGCCACTGGTTCCTGCGTCAGGCGCCCCTCTGCAGCAATCGCAGCTCTGGGCAATGGAACCGTGTGGGCCGCGTCCAACTTGTAGACGGGCTTACATCGGCTGCAACGCAAGAGCGCGCGTCATGTCCGCCTGTTGGACTATCGAAGATAAGCATGGCCAACTTCTGTCGCGCTTTGCCTGCAAATCCCGCATTGAAGTGGGACTGAAGGTTGTGCCTGCCCGTTTCGATGCCTTCCGCTTGCAGGTCTCCTCCTCCTACCGCGAGATTTTCGATCGCGTCCTGCGGCAGGTACTTGAGCGGGAAGGCTGGAGCATCGTCCAGGTCGAAGCTCCGCGCTAATCGTTCATGGCTAGCTCTGCCTGGCACAAGGCCGCGCCGCGCGCGGCCTGATTTCCATCGCAACCCATCTAGCGTCGCACTCGCAAACCCCGCGGTGGCCAGCTCACGATGTCGGTTGTCATTCAATGGACCCAAGTTATTGGAGTAAAGACGTACTGCATTGATATTCCACGTGTTTCATGGGGATCATCGAGACTTTTATATTTGTCGCGTTTTTTTGCCGGGCTATTTGGAAAACTCCTCTGAGGGAATCCCATTTCAGAATTGCAAAAGACGGGGTGGTCATGGCGAAAGCGCTCATTACGGGGATAACCGGCCAGGACGGTGCGTACCTCGCGCGCTTCCTTCTCAGCAAAGGCTATGAAGTGTTCGGCTTGGTGCGCCGCACCAGCATGCCAGAGTTCAGCGACACCCGACTGCGTTGGCTCGGCATCGAGAGCGACGTCCGGCTATTCGATGGCGACCTGGCGGACTACTCTTCCCTCACCCGCACACTGCGCACCGCACAGCCGGACGAGATCTACAATCTTGGCGCACAATCGTTCGTCAAGACGTCGTGGGACCAGCCGCTGTATACGGGTTCGGTTACCGGCATTGGCGTCTGCAACCTGCTAGAGGCCATGCGCTATGAGTGCCCCCAGGCTCGCTTCTACCAGGCGTCCTCCTCGGAGATGTTCGGTCGAGTGCAGGAGCCTTTTCAATCCGAGACGACGCCTTTCTACCCCCGCTCGCCCTATGGCGTGTCCAAGGTTTACGGGCACTGGATCACCGTCAACTATCGGGAAAGCTTCGGACTGCACGCCTCCAGCGGCATCCTATTCAACCATGAATTGCCGCTGCGGGGGCTGGAGTTCGTCACCCGCAAAGTCACCGACGGCGTGGCGCGGATCAAGCTCGGCCTCGCCGACAACATCCGTCTCGGCAATCTGGATGCGCAGCGCGACTGGGGGCATGCGCAGGACTACGTGCGCGCCATGTGGCTGATGCTGCAGCAGACAACACCCGACGACTATGTGATCGCTACGGGCCAGGTGCGCTCGGTTCGCGAGATGTGCGCCGTTGCGTTCGCGCACGCCGGTCTCGACATGAACGCTCACGTCGTCATCGATCCGGAGCTGTTCCGGCCAGCGGAGGTCGATATCCTTCATGGCAACGCGGCCAAGGCCAAGCGGCTGCTCGGCTGGGAGCCGACCACCCGCTTCGAGGAGATGATCAGCGAGATGGTCGATGCAGACCTGCGCCGGCTGGGGGCACGCCCTCGCCTGCCGAGGATCTCACGGTCGCAGCGCCAGCGTGCCGCACAGCGTTCGGCTGGGGCGTCGCCCCCACAAATGCGGTTGCCCGCCTGAGGGACAGCATCGGGTCCGCTTGAACTGCAACGGGAGGCAGCGCATGGACGGGGCAACTCCAGGGGCCGATATCCGCTTGTCACGTCGAGTGGCCGGACCGCACTCGACCAGTCCAGCGGCAGCCGAACTCGATGCAACTGGCGACCATGTCAGGGTGGGCGACGTGGCTCACCGTCGCGTGGTGCGCGGCCGGCACGATGCTCTACCTGCTCGCGCCGAAGATCGCGCCGGTCGCGCTCGTGCTCTGTCTAGTGGCGCCCCTGCTATGGCTGGGGCCGGCAATACGCCACCTGCGCCCCTTCCAGGTCTCCGGCCTGACCACCGTCCTTGGCGTCACTGCGGTCTACCTCCTGCTCAATGCAAGTTGGTCGCTGGCCACGCTCGACGCTTATCGAAGCGTCATGACCTTCATTTTCGCCGTCGCCGTGCCGCTCATCGTCATCGCGGCGCACCGGGCGCTGCATGAAACTGCCTTGCGCACCATGCTGCTGGGCATCTTTGTCGGCTACGCTGCCGCCGGCGCCTTGCTCTGGGTGGCAACCGTGCAAGACTACGTCGTTCTTCGCAAGTTGATGATGGCATTTCCGGCGTGGCGACCTGAGATCGATGGCGCCGTGTCGGCAGGCGGCGTCTACATTGCCCTGCCGCCCTCTCTCCTCAATCACCGGATGGCGGCGCTGGCCCTTCTGCTGTGGCCTGCGGCGCTGGCCGGCATTGAACTCGCAGACAATGTCAGGACGCGTGCCATCCTCCTCTTGACCCTCGTCCCCTCCGTCGCTGTAATCTTCATCTCGCATCACGCCACATCGAAGGTCGCGGTGATCGGCGGAGCCGCGCTGCTCGGCCTATCTCGCTATGCGCCCCGCGCCAGCATTCGCACCCTGGGCACGGCCTGGAGCCTGACGTGCGTTGCCATCGTGCCGCTGGTTTTTGCCATCTACTCTCTCCAATTGCACGCTAACGAGTTGCTGTTCTGGAGCGCGCGGCATCGTATCGTGATATGGGAATACACGGCCGAGAAAATCGCCGATGCGCCCATTCTGGGAGCTGGCGTGAGCGCTGCCAGGGCACTCGACAAGCTCGAAGAAAGCACGCGCGTATTTGCACCAGGAACCATCATTCCGCGTGAAACGAACATACACGCCCACAATGCCTATCTGCAGGTCTGGTTCGAGGCGGGTGCGGTCGGCGCAGCCCTGCTGCTTTGTATCGGGCTCCTGTTAATCGGCGCGATAGCTCGCGCCCCGGCGCGCGTCCAGCCCTTCCTGGCAGCAACATTCACGGCGCATGCGCTGGTTGCGGCCTTCGGCTTCAGCATCTGGGCGCCATGGCTGCTGTCGTCCTTCGCGCTCGCGGCGGTTTTCGCCTCTCCGTGCGTGGTGCTGGCGCAGCGCGATGCGGATGTTGCGCCTGGCTGATCGCCCACCTCACTCACTGCAGGTTAGCCTCCAGCTGGCGCAACTCGTCGATGTTCAGGTCCGAGATTGCCCAGTAGACGATGCCACCTCTATTCCAGGTGAGCACGTTGTAGCCTTTGTGAACGAGTTCCCGCGGCGCGCGATCGATGCCGTCCGTCGATGGCCATAGGAAAACGCTCACGACATGCAGCCGGCGCCGGTAGACAAGAGCCGCGACGCGCCGGTCTCCGACATAGTCGAGACGCGCGCCGGCGAGCGGAAATCCTTCCAAAGCCAGGTCCTTGACGACCGGAGCGAAATCTAGCCGACCGGCAAACCACGGCTTGACAGTGTGAGAGTCCGAGGACGCCACCTGTACCGCACTGTCCTGCAGCAGCGAGCGCACATGTGCCGCCGTGACATCGCGCTCCAATAAACTGGTCTCTGTCGTGCGCGACATGACCAGTGCCGTCGCCGCGGCCGTCACTCCACAGGCCACCAGAATGGCTGCAGCCTGGCGCACCCAGCCGGGTGCCCGCAACGACGCGGCCCTCGCCACGGCCGTCGTCTGTGCCGCCTGCCCTGCGCTGCCGGCAAGCAGGGTGCGGACATTGGGGGCCAGATGCGCAGGCGCCGGCTCTCGACCGACCGCTGCGACCCGTCGGCTGATGCGTCGCAGTTCATCGGCGACGTTCGCGCACGCCGAGCAGCCACCTAGATGCGCAGCAACCTCACGGCGCGCATCCGCATCAAGTTCCTGATCCAGGTAGGCTCCGATCAGGTCAGCCGCCCGGTCACATTGCATCGGTTTCGTCTTTCATGATGTGCGTAAGTGTCTTGCGCAGCTCCGCGCGCGCACGCGCCAGCCGCGACATCACCGTTCCGATCGGCACACCGGTCAGTTCGGCGATCTCCTGATAGGACAGGGCCTCCATCTCGCGCAGCACGATGACCTCTCGGAAGATCGGCGCCAGTGCCGCGAGCGCGCGCTTGACGACCGCTTGCTCGCCGAGCCCTATCACGATGTCCTCGGCCGACGGTCCCTCAGCCGCGACCTGTAGAGCAGCGGGCTCGCCGCCGGTGCGATCCGAGATGGCGGTGTCGAAGGAGATCACGTTCCTTGCGCGCTTCTGGTCGCTGAGCCTGCGAAAGGCCACGTTGCGCACGATCTTCAACAGCCATGGCCGGATGTTCTCGCCTTCGAAATTGGCGAACGCACGGTAGGCCCGCAGGTAGGCATCCTGCACGACGTCCTCCGCATCGGCACGACCGCGTACCAGCCAGAACGCCAGATTGTAGGCCGCCTCCATGTGAGGCAGCGTCAATTGCTCGAACCTGCTCCGCTCTGCCATCGCTCTGACACACACCTGGCCCGCAAAACCTATACCTCCCGTGCCGGCGATTTATTCCCACGAATTCGTGAACACCTCCTGCCGGAATAAACGGACGGTTGGCCGAGTCTCCTCATCGTGCGGCGTGCGCTCGATGCGCGCTTGCGGGGGCCGCGCCGAACCATTCTGAGACGCTTCGCACAGCAAAGAGGAAGCCACCATGCTTGTTCTCTCCCGCCGCGATCTCGTTGCATCCGCAGGCCTGGCTGCCGCGCTTGGGCTGACCTCGCGTTTGACACTCATCGCACCGGCTTATGCGCAGAAGACGCCGGCGCCGGCGAAGCCCTTCCACACCTACAAGGTCGGCGCCTTCGAGTGCACGGCCATCTACGACGGCATCTGGGAAAAGCCGCACGACCCGGCTTTCATCAAGAATGCCAGCGTCGAGGACGTGAAGCAGGCCATGCGCGCCGCCGGACTGAGCGACGAGTTCGTGTCTCTGCCCTTCACGCCGATCGTCGTTAATACGGGCCGCGATCTCGTCCTGCTCGACTCCGGCACGGGCGGACAGATGCAGCCGACGGCCGGTAGGCTGACCGAGAACATGAAGGCGGCCGGCATCGATCCGACCAAGATCACCAAGGTGATGATCTCGCACATGCACCCCGACCACATTTTCGGCCTGATGGAGAAGGGAACCAACGCCCAGGTGTACCCCAACGCCGAGATCATCGTATCCGTCGACGAATATAAATTCTGGACCGACCCAGCCGTCGTCGAGAAGCTGCCCGAGGCGCGCCGGCCATTGGCTCAGCGCATCCAGGCAACCTTCCCGACTTGGAAGAACGTGCGTCAGGTAGACAGCGAGGTAGAGGTGGCATCCGGTATCCGCACGCTACCTGCACCCGGGCATACGCCCGGCCACACCGCCTACCATCTCGCCTCGGGCAATGCGCAGCTGATCTACTCGGCCGATACCTTCTATCAGCCCGCCCTGTCGCTCAAGACTCCGCAGTGGCACGGCTCCTACGATCACGACGGCCCGCTCGCCGAGGCCTCGCGGCGCAAGCTCGCCGATCGTGTTGTAGCGGACAGGATTCCGGTTTCGGGCTATCACTTCCCGTGGCCGGGGGCGGGCGTCCTGGCCAAGGACGGCGCCGGCTATTCCCTGACGCCAATGCAGGCGTAAAGAATGTCGTGCGGGAGTTGGAAATTCCACCCCGGCTCCCGCTCGGAATTTGACTGCAGCAATCAGCCTATCCGGAGACCTCGATGCGCATTACACGAACGGCCCTAGTCTTCTGCGCAGCCCTAGCGTTCGCGTCACCTGCCGCGTTTGCGGTTGACACCGTCGTGTCGAAGGACGCACCCGACCTCACGGCCGTCCGCGCGAAGATCAAGGCCAAGGATTTCAAGAGCGCACTGGTCGATCTCAACGGCATGGTCGACAAAGGCGTGCAGCACGCCGACGTCTACAATCTGCTGGGCTTCAGTCTGCGCAAGACTGGCGACTACACCAAGGCTCTGACCTTCTACAAGAAGGCGCTCGACTTCGATGCTGACCACAAGGGAGCCCACGAGTATCTCGGCGAGCTGTACGTCGAGACCGGCCAGATGCCCAGGGCCATGGAGCACCTCGCCATCCTCGAAAAGCTTTGCCCGCAAGGCTGCGAGGAGCGCGAGGACCTGGCTATGGCCATCAAGACGGCGAGCCCGAAGACCAACTGATGCCGCGCCGATGACGAGCCCGTCCTCGACCGTCTACGGAGCAGCAGGATTGGCGCTTGGCCGCCTTCTGCTCGCGTCGCTCTTTATCCTGGAGGGCTGGAGCAAGCTGCGCGGCTACGACGGCGCCGTCACCTACATGCAGCACTACGGCATCCCGGGCGCGTTCCTGCCAGCGGTTATCGCGCTCGAGCTGGTCGGCGGGCGCTGGTCCGTGCAAGCCTCGAAATAGGCACGCGCGATCTTCTCAAAGTTGCGTAGGGCTCGCGCGTGCGTGTCGCCATAACCTTTGATCAGCTGGGCGCATTGCGCGACCTCGAGCGCCAGGCTGAGATCGCGTTGCGCCGCCTGGTTCACGGCATGCAGCCACCGCTCGATGCGCGCTTGCTCGTCCTTGAAGCGCATCGAATGGGGTCGCCACCACCTGAGGCCCGCGAGCAGACGCAGCATCAGGAAGCCGCTCAGGCTTGTCGTTGAGATGTGCAGGCCGATATTCCAGCGCGAGACGACGCCGCGTCGGCGAGCCACGGCGAGCATGCGCCTGCCGAGCGCCTGCGGCAGGATCGAGCACAGCTCCTCGACGCGGTGGAGGAATCCAATCTGCGTGGGCTTGAGGTCGGCGTCGGGAATCTTCGCAGGGTCAGGGCGTCCTCCAGGTCGTCGCGATGCCGCCGAGCTCACCGCTCTGACCGCTTCGCCCGAGGCGTCAGAACGCCTGAGGCCTCGTCGACTTACCGCTGAGGCGGTGCGGATACGCCTGCGTAGCGTCGGCCCACAGTCGACACGGTCGATGCCGCGCGATCACACCCGGACGCGACGGCCGCGGAGGGGGGCGATCGCGCACGGGCATCGACCGGCGGCCTCGACTATCAGGGCCGGCGCTACGGCAGAGCCTCATTGGCACCGACCTGCAGCCCGGGTGGGCCTCACAAGGCCGACGGCTCGCGCTTGCTTCTGTCTGCCATACAGGGTGCTCTTCCGGCGATGGCTCCGAGCAGAACCGCGTTGATTGGCACGCCGGCAGCGCGCGCAACTGCTCCGGCATCGAACAGGACGGCTCGCTTGGCGAACCGCCTTGCCACCTCCAGAATGCGCTCGGAAGCAAATCGCCCGTCGCCCATGGCACTGCGCTCGCCGATGGCGTACACCCGACTGGTGGCGGCGATCAGCGTCGTCCGGTTCGGCGTCACGAAACCGTTCTGGATGACGCGCCCGGCCTCGACCAGTTCGGATGCAACCACCAGATCGAGGTCGCCCGCCATAGGCGTCAGCGCAAACATCGGCTGCACACCTTGCAGCTCCTGCAGCGTGCGAGGCAGCATTTCCAGGTAGTAGGTCGTTGCGCCCGTGCGCTGGGCGACACCGGGAATCGAGGTGCTCTGCACCGGATAGCCGCCGATCGTCGCCGCCGCCACGATCCAGTCGGCGAGCACACCGCCTCCCTCGCCACCCAGCGCCGCAACTAAGATCGTAAGCGGCCGCTCGCTCATGGGCTCGATAACCCACAAGCCTTGCGGCGCGATGCAAGCAGGCCGGTTGACCACCAGCGCAGCCGTGCGAGCAGGCGATCGCGCCATGTTGGGTTCTGGATCACATTGGCCCGGTAGAACGATGGGCAGAGCACCGCGGCGTGCGCTACCTCCCCGCACAGCCCGCAGCCGACGCAATCGTTGTTCACGTGCGCGACCGGATCCGTCCGCAGGGGATCGGGGTTGGGAGCGATGGTCAGCGACGGGCATCCGGACAAACGGATGCAGGAATGATCGCCGGTGCAGGTGTCCGGATCGATGCCGAAGCGCGTGCGCACCACGCGCTTGCCCTGGCTCAGCTGCTTGGCGATCTGCGGCCGGATGCGCCGCTGCCGAGCCAACTGGCACTCGCCGTCGGCGATGATGACCTTCAGGCCGCGTTGCGAAGTGGTACTGGCTTCGACGATCGCCTTGCGCATCGTGTCGACGCTGTAGGAGCGAATGGTCTTGAGCCACGTAACGCCGAGGCTCTTCAAGACGGCGTCGATGCACGGCGCCTCGCCCTGACGCTTGGTCACGTCTGCCGAAGACGGAATTTTCTGGCCGCCTGTCGCCGCCGCATAGCCGTTCTGCATAATGATCAGGATGCTGTCGCCGCCGTTGGCCAGCGCACTGGTGATACCGCTGGTGAGCCCGTTGTGCCAAAAGCCGCCGTCACCCATGATGCTGATCACGCGGCGCTTGAAATTGGCGGCGATACCACTGCTGCTGGCCAAGCCCAGCCCATAGCCCAGCATGGTATTGCCGAGATTGAAGGGTGGCAGCGTCGCAAAGATGTGACAGCCGACGTCGGCCGTCACATGCGTCTTGCCGATCTGCTTCTCGGCGATCTTGATGGCGCTGAACACGGGTCGCTCGGGGCAACCGACGCAAAACCCTGGTGGCCGCGCGGGCACAGGCTCGCCCAGCCTGCGCGCGGCATCCTGTTTGATGCCCCTGATCTCATCCGACATGACCGTCCACGGCGTGTTACGCCCCTCAGGCCATTCCGCCGCCAGGAACCTCGAGACACCGTTGAGCATCAACTCGCCGGTGTATTCTCCAGCCGGAGGCAACACATCCTTGCCATGCACGGCAAGCTGGATTTGGTGTTCCTGAAGCACCGATCTGATGGCCTGCTCGAGGAAGTTGGGTTGCCCCTCCTCCACTACCAGCACGGAGCGCTTTCCCTGGCAGAAGTCGCCAATCTCCGACGGCACCAATGGATAGGTGACATTGAGCACGTAAATCGGGATGCGTGTCTTGCCGAAGGCGTCGGCCAGCCCAAGGCATTGCAGGGCCCGCATAAGGGTGTTGCACAGCCCGCCCTGCACGACGATGCCGATGTCCTCCCGCTCGCCGTCGAAGACCTCGTTCAGCCGATGCTCCGAGATGTAGCGGACGGCAGCAGGCCAGCGCACATCGATCTTATGCTTCTCTTGAGCGTAGGTTGAGGGCGGCAGGCAGACCCGCGCGTAGTCGAATTTCGGCGTATCGATTGGATTCTTGCGCGACAGCAGCGGCGCCCGGTTGTCCTTGCAGACGAAGCTGCCGTGCACGTGACAGGCGCGGATGCGCAGTTCCAGCATCACCGGCGTAGAGCTCGCCTCCGACAGTGCAAAGCCGTGCTCCACCATCTTGACGATAGTCGGCAGATTGGGCCGCGGATCGAGCAACCAGATTTGGGACTTCATCGCGAACGCGTGCGCCCGCTCCTGAATGATGCTGGCCCCCTCGCCATAGTCTTCGCCGACGATGATGAGTGTCCCGCCAATCACGCCGGCTGACGACAGGTTCGACAGTGCATCCGACGCCACGTTCGTGCCGACCACGGATTTCCAGGTCGCGGCACCGCGGATCGGGTAGTTGATAGACGCACCGAGCATGGCAGCGGCGCCGGCTTCGTTGCCGGCCGGCTCGAAGTGCACGCCGAGATCGTCGAGAATGTCGGAGGCATCGTTGAGAACGTCGACGAGATGGGAGACGGGGGCGCCCGGATATCCGCTGATGTAGCTCACGCCGGACTGCAGCAATGCCTTGGTGACGGCGAGAATGCCCTCGCCGTGAAAGACGTCGCCCTCACCCAGTCGAAGGGAGCGAACCTCCTCCCTGAACGAGCGCTCCATTGCTTCCTCCGCCGCTGGGTTCTCCGCCCCATTCCTGGAACATTGTTATACCATTTTCAGCGACTCGCAAGCCGCTGGTACGAGCAAGCGCCGGAGGCACGCAAAGCCAATTTCTTGAAGGGCCGTTTCACCGCGTGCACTCATCTCGTCGTACCGAGTTTTTTTGCAGTGCGCGAAACACGCGATTTGCGAAATCACGCAACGTGAAATGCTAACCTTCGCACCGGCACTGTACGTCGTGGGGTCCGCCCCTCGCTTGCCGCCCACCACTTTGCGCTTCACATGCCCGATCACATGTTCTAGAATACTGTTATACCATTTTTTGGTTGGCACGATGGGCTGATTGGAGCCTAGTTGAGGTCGACCCAAAAACGAATACGAACCACAGCCATGGGAGGAATACCGATGCGATTTGTGCTCGCGACAGTCATGGCGCTTTGCGCGCTTGCATCCTCGGCATTCGCCGAGATCAAGATCGGCTCGGTGCTTTCCATAACCGGACCGGCCTCCTTCCTCGGCGATCCCGAGAAGAAGACGCTGGAAATGTACGTGCAGGAAATCAACGCCAAGGGCGGCATCAACGGTGAGCAGGTCAAGCTGTTCATTTATGACGACGGCGGCGACGCCAACAAGGCGCGCACCTTCGCCACTCGGCTCGTCGAAGAGGACAAGGTCGACGCCATGCTCGGCGGCTCGATCACAGGCACCAGCATGGCCATGATCAGCGTGTTCGAGGATGCCGGCATTCCCTTCATCGCCATGGCGGGCGCTGCCGGCATTGTCGTGCCGGTGCGCAAATGGGTTTTCAAGACACCACACACCGAGCCGATGTCGTGCGGCAAGATCTTCGAAGATATGAAGAAGCGCAACATCACCAAGATCGGCATGATCTCCGGCACTGACGGCTGGGGCAAAGCCATGCGCGAGGAATGCCTGAAGATGGCGCCTCAATTCGGCATCACCGCCGTGCGCGACGAGTTGTACGGCCCGACCGACAGCGATATGACGCCTCAGCTCACCAACATCAAGAACACGGCCGGCGTCGAGGCCGTCATTAATTGCGGATTCGGCCAGGGCCCGGCGATCGTCACGCGCAACTACCGCCAGCTCGCGGTTGCGGCGCCGCTCTATCAAAGCCACGGCGTATCCTCCAAGAGCTACCTGAAGCTCGCCGGCGATGCGGCCGAGGGCGTGCGCCTGCCCGCTGCCGCGGCAATCGTCGCCGACCAGTTGCCGGACAGCGACCCGCTCAAAAAGGTCGTGGTTGACTACAAGGCCAAGTACGAAAAGCAGACCAGCGAGCCGGTCTCGACCTTCGGCGGCCACATGTACGATGGCTTGATGATGCTGGTGCAGGCGATGGAGCGCGCCAAGAGCACTGACAAGGCCAAGGTGCGCGACGAGATCGAGAAGACCAAGAACTTCACCGGCACCGGCGGCGTAGTCAACATGTCGCCGACCGACCATCTCGGCCTCGACCTCACCTCGCTGCGCATGATCGAGGTCAAGAACGGTGACTGGAAGCTCCTGCAGTGACCAGCCGTCTTGCGCTGCACCGTGACCACGCGCCCCCTTGGCGCGTGGTCTTCTTGTGCCAATTCTGATCCGCTGCCTTCCGGTGTAGGATTGCCGCCCAGAACGCCTGACGGAGCGACGATCGGAAGATGTCCGAAGTTCTGCAGTTTGCGTTTTCCGGTCTGACGACAGGGTCGATCTATGCGCTGGTCGCGCTGGGGTTCACCCTCATTTACAACGCCTCTGACGTGGTCAATTTCGCGCAGGGCGAGTTCGTCATGCTTGGCGGGATGGTGACAGTGTTTGCCGCCGCCGCCGGGTTTCCGCTTCCGCTGGCGGCGTTAATCGCCGTCGTGGTCGCCGTAGCGGTCGGCTTGCTGCTGCATCGTCTGGCGATCGAGCCGGCACGCGGGGCCAGCGCCGTTACGCTGATCATCATAACCATTGGCGCATCGATCCTGATGCGCGGGCTGGCCGCGGTCATCTTCGACAAGAGTTTCCACAGCCTGCCGCCCTTCGCTGGCAGCCAGCCCTGGCAGATCGGCGGCGCGGCGTTGCTACCGCAAAGCATGATCGTGCTGCTCGGTTCCTGCATCATCGTTTGCGGGCTGTGGGCCTTCCTGACGCGCACGCTGGTCGGCAAAGCCATGTTGGCGACCGCAGCGAATCGGCTCGCGGCGCGTCTGGTCGGGATCAACACCTCGGCCGTGATCGGTCTCTCGTTTGCGATCTCCGCGGCCATTGGTGCGGTCGGCGGCATTCTCGCAGCGCCGATCACCTTGACCAACTATGATGTCGGCACACTGCTGGGGGTGAAGGGCTTTGCCGCAGCCATGCTCGGTGGCATGGGCCATCCGGTCGGCGCGGTGACCGGCGGGTTGCTGCTCGGCCTCCTGGAAGCTTTCGGTGCGGGCTTCGTGTCGTCGCAATACAAGGACGCAATTGCCTTCCTGGTCATCCTCGCCGTGCTGTTCGCCATGCCGCAGGGTTTGTTCGGCAAAGGCGCGGTGGAGCGCGTGTAATTGTGCAGCATTCCGTTCAATCCAGAGCCGAAGCCGTGCGCGTCGATCCCCCCATCGCCGATCCAGCGTCGCAAGCGGGCTTTGTGTCCTCGGCGATGCGCCGGCTTGGTCCTTACGCCTGGATCGTTGCGATCGCGCTGATCGTCCTGCTGCTGCCTCTCGCACTGTCGTCCGGCTTTTATTATCGGATCGCAGCGCTTGTGTTCATCAACGCCCTCGCGGTGCTCGGCCTCAACCTGCTGATGGGCTTTGCCGGCCAGGTCAGCCTTGGTCATGCCGGCTTCTTTGGCATCGGCGCCTATGCGGTCGCACTCGCACCCACACATCTTGGACTGCCGTCCTGGCTGGCCCTCGTCGGCGGCATCGCTATCGCGGGGCTGCTGGCCTTCGTGGTCGGGCGGCCCATTCTCAGGCTCAAGGGCTACTACCTGGCTGTCGCCACGCTCGGCATGGGCCTGCTGATTGCTATGGTGTTCTCCAACGAAACCGCCATCACGAATGGCCCGAACGGCATGCCGGTGCCGCGCTTGGAGCTGTTCGGCTGGCGCCTCACCGGGCCGGTCGCCTGGTATTGGATCTCGGGCGCGACATTGGTGCTCGGCACCTGGGTGGCTGTCAATCTGATCGCCAGCCCGACCGGCCGTGCCCTGCGCGCGATCCACGACAGCGAGCTGGCTGCCGGTGTGCTCGGCGTCGACGTGGCACGCTACAAGCTGCTAGCGTTCGTGCTGTCAGCGATCTACGGGGCGCTGGCGGGCTCCTACTATGCGCTGTTCGACGGTTTTGTGACCCCCGATGCCGCCGGCTTCCTGCGCTCGATCGAGTTCGTGGTGATGGCAGTGCTCGGCGGCCTCGGCTCCATCCCCGGCAGCATCGTCGGCGCCGCCATCCTGATCATCCTGCCCCAGGTGCTGACAGTCTTCCATGACTATGAGCACATTGTGCTTGGACTGATCATGATCGTATTCATGATCTTTCTTCCCAATGGCATCGTTCCCTCTTTGCAGGCCCGCCTGCGCCGGAGGAGCGCATGAGCATCCTCGAGGTTTCGGACATCGGCATCGGCTTTGGTGGCATCACCGCGCTCGACGGCGTCCGCTTCGCGGTTGAGCCCGGCGAGATCTTTGCCGTGATCGGACCCAACGGCGCCGGCAAGACGACCTTATTCAACGTGATCTCCGGCCTGTACACGCCGCGCCGCGGCCGCGTACTGCTCGCGGGCAAGGACGTCACCGGCATGCCTCCGCACCAGCTTGCGCGGCTCGGTCTATCCCGCACCTTCCAGAACCTGCAGATTTTCTTTCGCATGAGCGCCATCGAGAACGTCATGGTCGGACGCCATCTGCACGAGAGCCGAAACGTGCTGGCGCATTTCTTCACGCTTGCCTCGGTCGCGAGCCAGAACCGTCAGACCCGCGCCCGCGCTGCAGAACTGCTGGCCGTCGTCGGGCTGCCCGACGCCGCCGACCGTCCGGCCGGATCGCTGCCCTACGGCGCGCTCAAGCGGCTCGAGATCGCTCGCGCGCTAGCCACCGAGCCCAAGCTTCTGCTCCTCGACGAGCCGGCTGCCGGCTGCAACCCGGTCGAGACCGAGGAGATCGACGGCGTCATCCGCCAGATCGCGGCTGCCGGCACTACGGTCGTGCTCGTCGAACACGATATGCGCCTCGTCATGAAGATCTCCGACCGTATTCATGTCCTGGATCAAGGCCGCACGCTGTCGGAGGGCAGCGCCGATAAAGTCCGCGCGGACCCAGCGGTGGTTGCGGCCTACCTCGGGGCGCGCGCCGCCGGATCGGAGGCGCAGCATGCTCGCCATTGACAACCTCACCAGCCGCTACGGCCGCATCGAGGTGCTGCATGGCGTCTCCTGCGAGGTGCAACAAGGCGAGATCGTAACGCTGGTCGGCTCCAACGGCGCCGGCAAGAGCACGCTCCTGCGTGCCATATCCGGAGTGCAGCCGGTGGCATCCGGCACCATCCGTCTTGACGGCCAAGCGATCAACACCTTGTCGGCACATGCGCGCGTCGCACGCGGCATTGCCCAGGTCCCGGAAGGGCGCCAGGTGTTTGCCCCCTTGAGCGTGGAAGACAACCTGCGCCTTGGCGCATACCGGCGTCGCGACGCTGCCATCGCGTCCGATCTGGACGAAGTGTATGCCACGTTCCCTGTGCTTGCCGACAAGCGCATCATCGCCGCCGGGTCACTATCGGGAGGCCAGCAGCAGATGCTCGCTATCGGCCGCGCACTGATGACGCGCCCGAAACTGCTGCTGCTCGATGAGCCCTCAATGGGGCTGGCGCCGCTGCTGGTGGATCAGATCTTCGGCATCATCGCCGACCTCAAGACGCGCGGCCTTACCGTGCTGCTGGTCGAACAGAACGCCTACGCCGCGCTGGCGATTGCCGACCGCGGCTACGTCATGGAAACCGGCCGCATCACCATCAGCGGCACCGGCGCATCGCTGCTCGACGACGAGCGGGTGCGCCTCGCTTATCTCGGTGTCGAGGCTCTGGCTGTTTGATGGGGCGCGGCATTGCCATGCGGCCTATAAAAGGTCGCACACAAACCCCTCCTGCTCGTCCGTGTGGTAGAACGGCACAGGCAGCTCGTGGCCAAACCCCGCGCGAACGCGCTTGTCGAATTCATCCAGTACGATCTCGGTGATAATCGACATGCCGAGCTGACGCGCTTCGCGGATGGGCATCCACGCCAGTTCCACAAGCTCGGCGTCGGCGTGTACCGCACCGTCCTGACGATGCCCGATAGCGTCGGCATCAACGGCAAAAAAGCGTGCGTCGAACCTACGTGGGAACCCCGGCGGCGTGATGGCGCGAGCAATGAAATGCATGCTGGATAGATCCGGCTGGATGCTCTTGGCGACAAACGCGGCCCACGGGCCCAGGGCGACCGGCGGAGCGAAAGCGCGCTTCGCCCCCAGCATCAAGCCGGTTTCCTCGAAGGTCTCGCGCACGGCTGCCAGCGCAAGCGCGCGTGCCTGCTCCGCGCTCGGCCGCTCCACCCGTTGCATCAGTCTTGCCTCAACGTCGCGATGCAGCGGAGCCGCGATCTGCATCGAGCCGTCCGACGGATCGACGCCGCCGCCCGGAAACACGAACCTGCCCGGCATGAATGCGTGCCGCGCGTGTCGTTTCCCGAGCAGGACTCTCGGCGCAGGCCCTGACCGATCGACCACGAGCATGCTGGCCGCATCCTTGGGCGTGCCCACTGTCGGGGAAGCGCGGTTCAGGCGTGGCACTTTAGTGGGTCGACTACTTACGGCGCGCCCGGGCGGGAGCTTCGTTGCGCTGCCTGGCGTCGGCCACCAACAGACCCGCAAAAACAGAATCGAGCTGGAACTTGATATAGCCGTCGAGGTCAGTAAAGGACATGACCTCGCGCGTGTGCAGCGCCAGCATGTGCGCCACCATCATCATATTGAGCGCAGCCAGCCGCACCGGAACGTCGCGAAACACACCGGCCGCGACACCCCGGTCGACAATTTTCTCGAAGAACGTCACGACGCCGGACACGGTTGCCACCACGTTGGAGCGCAGATCGGAGGGAAGGAAGCCAACCTCGCGATACAGTAGCCGCACCTGCCGGCGATGGCGGTTGACGATGCGGCAATAGCTGGCGAAACCTATCTCCAACGACCGCACGGGCGAGTCCGGGTCGAGAATCGTCTCCGAAAGCTTGACCGAGATGTCGTTCATCAGGTCTTGGGCGACCAGGAAGAGGATGTCCTCCTTGGACGACACATACATGTAGAGGCTGGCGACGTTGAACGAGCACACCCTGACAATGTCGCGAATGGACGTGCCGTGGAACCCGCGCTCCAGAAACAGCTTGGTGGCGACCTCGACCAGTTCGTTGCGCCGATAGGCGACCCGCTCCGGGTTCTTGATGGTGGTGGGGATGTTAGAGATTTCCGAGACGCGGGCACTTTTCGGTTTTCGCGTGGCCGTTGCTGCCTTGCTTGCCATAGGTGTGCCTTCGTAGTTCGATTTCCCTGGACGCCAAGACGCCCAGGTTGTGCCGACGCTCGGACTTGTGCTGAAATGGTCGGCGGAGTGCCCAGATTTCCCGAATTCATCAGATAGAACACTATTCTAGAAATTTCAACAAAAGTGCAACCTGCGCGATGCGAGACGGTGAACGCACGATGATGCTTGTGGCACAAACGTCGCGGAAAAGTGGGGCAGCAGCTGTTGACACCATTCGCCGGCGGCTCGTAAAATGGAATACTGTTATACCAAAAATCAGCCAGCCTATTGGCGCTGGCGGGAGGATACCGCGTGGCAAGCGCTAGCAAAGTTACCGGGGCCGGAGCTCCGTTCGATATTCCGCCCGTGCCGTCGCTGGGGTCCTCGCTGGCGCTGAACACCGGCGCCGCCGGCCGCTATCTCGAGGCGGTGGGACAGGGGCTGAAGAAGCTCGGCTTGCCCCCCGATCGCAAGGCTGATGCCCGCAAGCACGCGCAGGATTTGAAGGGCAAGGCGCGCGAGGTTCGCGAAGCCTTTTTCCGCCGCCACGCCGCCGAGATGTATGACAAGATCACCAGCGGCTGCACGGTGCCGCTGCGGATCGTCGACCTCGTCTACAAGGCTGCCGATCTTTATCCGGGGCTGCTGCCGACGCGCGCCGAGATCGACGCGGAGCGCGGGTTGAAGCGCCAGGTTGCAAAGGAAGGCAAGGAGATCGACCAGGGCCTGTTCGTCGCCCACGTCCTCGCCGACGAGCGCTGCGGCCGGCATCTGGTGCATGCCATGCTCAAGCCAAAACGCGAGGCCGAGCAGCGCCTGGCGGAATTCCGCCGCGCTGGGCGAGTTGATCTCGGCTCCGCCATCGTGGAGCGCCAGGACAACAGGGGCGTCGTTACGCTGACCAATCCGAAATTCCTCAATGCCGAGGACGACGCTGCGGTCGAGGCGCTGGAGACCGGCGTCGATCTCGTCCTGCTCGACGATGCGATCGAGGTTGGCGTGTTGCGCGGTGGAGTGCTCAATCACCCGAAGTACGACAACCGGCGCGTGTTCAATGCCGGCATCAACCTGACGCATCTCTACTATGGGCAGATTTCGTTCGTCGAATTCATCCTCGAGCGCGAGCTGGGCCTGCTCAACAAGATCTATCGCGGGCACTGGATGTCGGAAAGCTACAACGAGCAGTTCGAGGACTACGTCGAGAAACCCTGGCTGGCCGCGGTCGAGTCGTTCGCCATCGGCGGCGGCTGCCAACTGCTGTGCGTGATGGATCGCGTGATCGCCGAGCCAGGCTCCTATTTCAACCTGCCCGCCAGCAAGGAAGGCTTCATTCCGGGCTCCGCCAACCTGCGCCTGCCGCGCCTGGTGGGCGTTCACACCTCACGACAGGCCATCTTCTTCGAGCGGCGCTTCGTCGCCGACACCCCCGAGGGCATGATGATCTGCGACGAGGTCGTGCCGTACGCGGAGATGGATGAGGCCATCAAGCGCAACACGGACCAGATGATGCAGGCGGGATTCACCAGCGCTGTCAGCAACCGCAAGGGGCTGCGCGTGGGGCAGGAACCCTTGGACGTCTATCGCCGCTATATGGCAACCTATTCGCGCCAGCAGTGCCTCTGTCTCTACGATCAGAAGCTGGTCGACAATCTCGAGCACAGTTGGGAGCCGCAGCGGCGGCGCATGTGAGCCTGCTGCTCGGGTCGTCGCAGTTTTCAAACCGGGCAGCACGTCATGGCGTCCTCTGATAGTTCCCAGTCGCAGCCGTCCGACGGCGTCGGCTCCACCTTCAGGCAAACCGTTACCGTGCAGGAAGCGGACACGGTGGGCGCGGTGCTGCCCGGCATGCCGCCGGTGGCCGCCACCCCCTACCTCGTGAAGATTGCCGAGGTTGCCTGCTTTCGCATGGTCGAGGGCCTGCTGCAGCCCGGCCAGATCACGGTCGGCAGCCGCGTCGTCATCGACCACCTGGGGCCGAGCAAGGTGGGAGCACTTCTGGTGATCGAGGTCACCTTGCGAGAGCGCGAGAAAAACCGCTTTCGCTTTGCCGTGCGCATCCAGGATGGGGCCAGAACCGTCGCCAACATCGAACACGAGCGCGCGGCCGTTTCACTGCAAAAAATCATGGGCGCCATCGGCAGCCTATAACCGTCCTCCAGGGCGGAAGAAGGATCAGGGAGGAGTAGCATGCGCACGATGGCCGAGCTGCTGCGTTGGCGCGCCCAGCGCCACCCCAATCTGGCAGCAGTGCTGTACGAAGGCCGCACGCAAACCTACGCCGAGCTCGATGCGTCGAGCTCGGCCCTGGCCGCCGCGCTGATCATTCAGCTGGGCCTCGAGCCGGGTGACCGCGTTGCCATCCTCGACAAGAACTGCGCCGCCTATCTCGAGTTGCTGTTTGCGCTCGACAAGGCCGGTTTGGTTGCAGCACCCCTCAACTGGCGCCTGACACCGCATGAGGTTCGGCTGATCATCGACGACATCAAGCCGAAGGTGATCGTGGTTGGTCCGGAGTTCAAGCAGCACGGCATCTCCGCCGGCGTACGCACGCTGACCTTCGACGAGCTTCCCCGCGGCGGCATGGATCCACATCGCGATGTCGACGGAGCCGTCACCTGGCAGTTCTCGACGTCGGGCACAACCGGGTTGCCCAAGGGGGCCATGCTGACGGGCTGGAACGTCCTCAACACCGGGCTGTGCCTCGCCCTCGAGATGCCCGAGATCCGCGAGGGCGGCCCCTCACTGGTGTGCATGCCGATGTTCCACCTGGGCGGCGCCGGCTGGGCGATCTGGAGCATGCAGGAAGGCGCCTCGCTGGTGATCGTGCGCGAGATCACGCCAGATTCGTTGCTCAAGACCATCGTCGAGCACAAGATCGAGACCGCTCTACTTGTACCGTCGGTGATGCTTTTCCTGACCGAGCTGCCGGCGGCGCGCACGGCCGACTTTTCCCACTTCAAGCACATCACCTACGGCACGGCACCGATCTCGCCGGACCTGCTGAAGCGCTGCATCGACATCTTCAAGTGCAAGTTTACTCAGATCTACGGGCTGACCGAGACTGCCGGACCGTTCACAGCCCTGACCTTCGAGCATCATGTCGGTGAACGGCTGCTGTCGTGCGGCCGGCCGATGTTCGGCGGCCGCGCTCGCGCCGTCGGTCCCGACGGCAACGACATGCCGGTCGGCGAGGTCGGCGAGATCGTCTACCAGGGCGAGAACCTGATGCAGGGCTACTGGGGACGCCAGAAAGCCACCAGCGATGCCATTCGTGACGGCTGGTTCCATACCGGCGATGCCGGTTACATCGATGCGGACGGCTTCATTTTCATCAAGGACCGCATCAAGGACATGATCGTGTCCGGCAGCGAAAACGTCTACCCGGCCGAGGTCGAGGCCGTGCTGGCCGGCCATCCCGATATCGTCGAGCTGGCCGTGATCGGCGTGCCGGATACGAAGTGGGGCGAGGCCGTCAAGGCCGTGGTCGTCAAGCGCGCCGGCACGGGCCTGACGGAGCAGGGTCTGCTGGATTGGGCGCGCGACAAACTTGCCGGCTACAAGCGCCCGCGCTCGGTTGACTTTATCGACAAGCTCCCCCGCAACGCCAGCGGCAAGCTCCTCAAGCGCACGCTGCGCGAAACTTACTGGCAAGGCTACGAACGGCGGGTCAACTAGACTAGCTCCCGCGTCCATGACCTTTCGCGATCCTCTCGAGGACCGCCTGAGCGCCAAACGCAACTGCAATCCAAAGCGCGATGACGCCTGCCAGCAGGGCAACTTGGCTGGCGCTCGGCTCCGTTAGCAGTCGAACTGTCTGCTCGGTGGCGACGGTTACCACACTGACAGGCACCATTATCCCGATGGCCGTTCCTATGAGGTAGTCGAGAAAACGAATGTCGCTCGCGCCAGCCGCCACGCTGACCAGCGCGAAGGGCGACCCCGGGATGGCGCGCACCACAGCGGTGGTCGTCAAGCCCCGCCGCATGAGTTTGGACCGCGCCGCGTCAAAGCGCGGGCCCAGCCTGTTCAGTAGCACCCCGCGACCGAGCCACATGCCGATGGCGTAGTTGAGTGCCGCGCTCGCCAGTAGACCAGCCGTCGAATAGACGAACCCGGACACAGGACCGAACACCGCGGCACAGGCCATGATCAGCAGCAAAACCGGAAACAGAACGATCCCGGAAACCAAGAAACACCCGAGCACGATCGTGAACCGCCACGGGCTGGCCGAGATCGCGGCCATCGCACCAGTAACCGCCTCAGGATCGGCGAGGCGAAGGATGGGCGTGAAAACCCAAACGACCGCCAACAGCACCACAGCAAGCGCGACAGCCACAATTCTCGCAGTAGTTCTTCCCGTCATGCCGGGCCCGGAACGTTCCAATCGCTGCGCGACTCATTATCCGTGGCTCAGTGTGGTCGGGCAATGTGACAGCGGCAAGGGTGAACTGCCCTTGATCCTGGCACTCCGCAACAGAATATACGGCTAGCCTGCCACGCCGGCTGCGGCATGTCCCAAATAGGCTTCGATGACGGCCGGCGAGCGGCGCACCTCCTCCGGCGCGCCTTCGATAATCTTGATGCCGTGGTTCAGCACCACGACCCTGTCCGCGAGATCGGACACCATCTGCATGTCGTGCTCGACCCAGATGATGGTCGGGCTGAACTCGTGGCGGATGCGCAGCAGGAAGCGCGCCAGGTTCTCGCGTTCCTCGCGGATCAGGCCGGTGCACGGCTCATCCAGCAGCAATAACTTCGGTCCCATGGCCAGTGCGCGCGCGACGCTGACGATCTTCTGCACGCCATAGGGCAATGATCCGACCGGCGTGTCGCGATGCCGGTAGATCTCGAAGAAGTCGATGATGCCTTCGACATGGCGCCGCTCGTTCGTCTCGTCACGCCGCGCAGAGCCGATGTAGAGCCCGCTCGCCCACAAGCCACGCCGGAATTTGGTGTGGCGACCGATCAACAGGTTCTCGGTGACCGTCAGGTGAGGAAACAGCTCGGCATGCTGGAACGCGCGGCCGATTCCGAGCTTTACCATCCGGTGCAGGGGTTGACCAAGGATGCTCGCGCCATCCAGCAATATCTTGCCCGATGTCGGCCGGTAGATGCCGCTGATGCAGTTCAGCATAGCCGTCTTGCCGGCTCCGTTCGGACCGACCAGGGCCAGCAACTCCGAAGGCCGCGCTTCGAAGCTCACGGACTTGATGGCGACGATGCCACCGAACTGCAGGGTCACATCTTCGACCCGCAGGACCGCTCCATGCGCGCTCATCCCCACCACCTTCTCTTGCGGGCATATTGCCTCAAGTCGCGGTAGCTGCGCGTCTTGCCTTCGCCACCTCCCAGATAGAACTCCTTGATGTCCTGGTGCTCCATCAGCTTGGCGCACGCCCCTTTGAACACCACCCGGCCGCCTTCCAGTACGTACCCGAACGAGGCAACGCGCAACGCAGCGGCGGCGTTCTGCTCGACGATCAGCATGGCGAGACCGAGCTGCCGGTTGATATTCTGCAGGATGCCCATGATCTCCTCGGTGACGATCGGGGCAAGACCGAGCGACAGCTCATCGACCAGCAGCAGCTTCGGCTCGCAGACGAGCGACATGCCGATCGCCAGCATCTGCTTCTCGCCGCCGCTGAGCAGGCCGGCGATCTGGGTTTTGCGCTCGGCAAGGCGCGGAAAATAATCGAACACCTTGTCGCGGATCTCACAGCGCCGGCGCGTCAGATTGAAGTGCAGGTTCTCCTGCACCGTCAGCGTGTCGAACAACTTGTTGCGCTCGGGAACGAGCACCACACCACGCCGCGAAATGTCATGCGGCAGGCGACCCGCCAGCGGCTTACTCTCGAAGGTGATGGTGCCATCGGTGATGGCCACGTCCTCCGCCGGCAGGAACCCGGAGATAGCGCGCAGGGTGGTCGTCTTGCCGGCACCGTTGGTGCCGATGACGGCAACGATCTGGTTCTCCGCAACCTCGAGGCTGACGCCCTGCACGGCGGTGGCGACGTGGTTGTACACGACCTCGAGCTGCCGGACATCCAGCAATGGCTTGCTGCGCGCTTGTGGCGAAGACATGGGCCTAGTGTCCCCAATCCGAAGTTCGCCAAACCTCGCCGCCAATGTCGCAAGCGAACTTCGGAATGATGAGGGACACTAGAATCATTGTCTCTCTAGTGTGATTCAGATCGAGAAATTCGCTCCGAACCATGCCGCGAACGCTGGCGACTTTCTCGATCATCACACTAGCGTCTCTCCGCCGGTTGCAGCTCGCGATAGCGGAACGGCCAGCGCTCGAAGTATTCGGCTATTCGCCGGTAGATCTCGATCAGGCCCTTCGGCTCGAACAGCAGGAAGACGATGATGGCGACGCCCGTTGCCGCTTCCTGCAATCCGTAGGATGTCGTGCCGAGACGCCAAGCCTGGGGCAGGGCCTCAAACAACCGCTCGATGCCAAACGGCATCAGCGTCATGAACACGGCACCCAGGACGGCTCCGGCAATCGATCCCATGCCGCCGACGATGATCATCGCCAGATAGATGATGGCAAGCTCCAGCGTATAGGCCTCGACGGTGACGACACCGGTGAAGTAGGCGCCGAGGCTACCCGCCAACGCCGCCAGCGCGGCGCTGCAGACGAACGCCAGCAGCTTGAAGCGTGCAACATGTATGCCGACGGAGGCCGCAGCGATGTCGCGATCCCGGATCGCAACCCAGGCCCGGCCGATATAGCCTCGCGACAGATTGAGGCCGAAGAGTATGACTGCAGCGCTCACCAGCAACAGCGTCCAGTACCAGGCGCGCCCCCCGTTGATTTCGTACGGCCCGAACGCCGGAGCAGGCACCGAGATGCCGGCCGTCGCGCTCGAGCCGAAGTTTGCCTGATAGGTCGTTAGCGCGAAAATGATGGCGTAGTGCATGGCAAGAGTGGTGATCGCCAGGTAGATGCCGCGGAAGCGGAGGGCTGGCAGCCCCACGACAAGCCCGACGACGGCGCCGACCAGGCAGGCTGCCGGCAGTGCCAGCCAGACGGGCGCCGCATAGCGGTTGGCGAGGACTGCCGTTACGAACGCGCCGATGGCGAGGAAACTTGCGTGACCCAATGACACCTGTCCGCAGTAACCGGTGAGCAGGTTGAGGCCGACCGCGCCAATGATGGCCAGGAACGTCAGGTTCAGCAGGTAGATCAGATAGGCATTGCCGAACACCGGCAGCGCCAGCGCGGCAACCGCCACACCTGCGACCAGCACCCGCTGATAGGGTTCGGGCAAGATCCTGTTGGTCTCGGCGTAGGTGACCCTGAGATACGGACTGCCTGCAGCCACCGTCGATCCTCGCTTAGCGTCCCGATGCTGAGGTTCGCCGATGTTCGGCGCTCGGCTCGGGAGCAGACTTCGAAACCATGAGGGACACTGGAAACACAGAAGATACCAGTCTGAACCCGATCGAGAAATCCGATCGAACCGCTAGCGCACGGACGGGCGAACTTCACGATCATCACACTAGACGCGGTTGAGCTCTTCGGGGGTGCCGAATATGCCCCATGGCCGCCAGGTCATCACGACCAGCAGGATCGCAAACGGCACCGCCTCGCTGAGTGCCGGATTGATGAGCCGCGCCGTGAGGTAGGTGGCCGCAGCTACCAGCAATCCGCCGATGACGGCGCCGCGCAGGCTGTCGAGACCGCCGACCATGGCCGCCGTCAGCCCGCTCAGGCCGATGATGGTGCTTTGCGGGCTGAGCATGGATCGGGAGCCGAACAGGACGCCGGCGAGCGAGGCGGAGAACACCGCAGCGCCCCACGCCAGGGCCAGGATCAAGTTGACGTTCACCTGGCGCTGGCTGGCGAGCAGGGGATTCTCCGCCGCTCCGCGGAACTGGCGCCCAAGCCGGGTATGATTGAAGAACGCGAACAGGGCCGCGAAGAAGGCGACGCAGCAGGCGACGGTGATGACGTCGATCAGCGTCAGCCGGCCGCCACCAGGAAAGACGTAGAGCGTCTGCCGGGTTAGGTTGATGCCGACGCTCTTCGACTGCCAGAACACGACAATGGCGGCCTTGAGAATGATGGCGAGACCGATCGTCACCATCGCCGCCACGAAGGTGGGTTGGCCGACCAGACGCCGCATCAAGGCAACGTAGATGGCGACGCCGAACAGCGCGCTGATCGCGGCCGTCGCCGCGATGGTCAGCAGCAGAGACTGCCCCTGCGTGATCAGCCCCGCGGAGTAAAAGACATAGGCGCCCACAATCGCCAATTCGCCATGGGCGAAATTGACGATGCGGGACGCCTTGTAGACGATGACAATACCCGCGGCCAGCAGGGCATCGGTGGCGCCCAGTACAAGAACGCTGACCAGCAGTTCCACTGCGTTCCTCCGCTACTGGGGCGGGAAGGTCAGAGCGCCCTGGCTGTGCCAATCACCGACGCCGGCCAGCTTGTCCGTCTCCCAGCGATACAGCCGCCAGTAGCTGGTGCCGTAGTGGTCGCCCGGCTTGGTCTCGATGGGACCGCCGGAGAGGCCCTGCGTGTCGATCTTGATCCCCTCCAGCGCCTTGTCGAGAAGCTCGCGTGTGCAGCTAGCCCCGCACTTCTTCAACGCCTCCGCGGTGAATGCGCCGAGCACCCAGCCGGTCACGTGCATGCTGTTCGGGTCGGCCAGTCCGTACTTGGCAGCCGCGTCCTTGATGGCTTTCGTGCCCGGCACGTTGTCGGTGACTGGTGCGAAGCGGGACACGATATAGAGGTTGGAGCCGCTGCCCGACTGCTGGGCAGCCTGCTTGACGGTGGCCTCCGACGCACCGTAGGCCGCGATGACGTATGGACCCGTGTAGCCGGCCGCGCGCAGCGCAGTGACGAAGCCCAGATTCTGCTCCGCGCCGTAGTGACCGACGACGATGTCGGGCTTCAATGCGGCCGCCGATTGCGCGAACGGCGTGAAGTCGGCCGTGCGCACCGGGAAGACGATCTCGTCCCAGGTGTAGCCTAGCTTCTCGGCCATCAGCTTGTTGTGGCGCAGAGCTGCCCTGCCGCCGACGCTGTCGAAGGTCACGCCGACCACTTTGCCCTTCGGGGCGATGCGTTGCGACAGCACGGCGATGGCCTCGCCGGCTACCTCGAAGGCCACTCCGGTGCTGTAGTACATCGGCTTGGCCGGCGGCAGCGCGTCGAGGACGGCGCTGAACGTGCTGGCAACCGGAACGCCTGCCTTGCGCATCTCGCCCAGCACCGGCCCGATGGTGCTGCTGAGACTCAAGCCGAAGATGCCGAGCACCTCGTCGCGCTCGACCTGCTTCTTGGCCGCGGCCACGGCGCGGTCCGCGCGCAGGCCATCATCGTCGAGCGAGATCTTGATCTTGCGCCCGTTGACGCCGCCCTGATCGTTGAGCGCCTTCATGTAAAGCTCGAAGCCCTGCCAGGTCGGCGTATAGGAACCAGCCAACGGACCAGACAGGTCGGTGATGTAGCCGATGTTGTACTCCTGGGCTCGAAGCGGCCCGGTGGCGAGCCCCACGGCAAATGCCGCCAGGCACAATCTTGCAGCGATGCTTTTCATCATGTCTCTGCTCCCTAGGGATGGACACCCTGATCGACTTTTTCCGATCGGGCGGCTTGCCCCGCTTCTTCTGCGGCGGGCACTTCTGCGTACATGCCTTCGATCAACTCGCCGAACAGCACGTACAGATGCTTGCGCTTGATCTTGCGCGTCGGTGTGGTGTCGCCTTCCTCCGGATCCAATTCCTTGGGCAGGATGCGAAACTTCTTTACCTGCTCGACCCGGGCAAGGCGCTCATTGACCTCTTCGACTTCGCGGCCGATCAGCCCGACGACCCCCTCGTGCGAGACCAGCGACTGGAAGCTCGTGTAGATGATCCGGTTCTGGCGCGCCCACTCAGCGACGGTGCCGAAGTCGATCTCGATCAAGGCGGTGACGAACTTGCGCCCGTCGCCGACCAGGGCCGCTTCGCTGATGTAGGGGCTACTCTTCAGCTGGTTCTCGATCTCGCTCGGGGCAATGTTCTTGCCGCCGCTGGTGATCATGATGTCCTTCTTGCGGTCGACGATGCGGAACTCGTTCTTGCCGTTGTCTTCGGCGATGTCGCCCGTTGCCAGCCACTCGTCCTGCATGGTGGCGCGCGTGCCTTCGTCATTGCGCCAGTAACCTCGGAACAGGCCAGGACCGCGCACCATCAGCTCGCCGTCACTGCCGAGCTTCACCTCGCGGGGAAAGATCGGCGCACCGCCAGCAGTCGCCGGCGAGAAGGCGGCGCGCTGGCACAGTACGTAGCCGCCTTCGGTTATGCCGTAGAGGTTGCGCACGTTGACGCCCCACACCTCCCAGGTCTCCTGGATCTTCGAGGGCAGAGGCGCGCCGGCGCAGAGGACGGTGCGGATCTTTGACAGGCCCGCTTTCTTCAGCAGCGGGCGGAACACGAGGTGCATCGCCAGCCCGTACAGCGCGCGTGAGACAAGCCCGGGCTGCTCGTCGGCCCAGTGCTTGGTGAGGTAGCGCTGGCCGATACGCATGGCAGCGGCATAGCAGAGGCGCTTGGCCCAGGAGCTGCGTTGCATGCCGATGGTGACCTGCGAGGCGATCTTCTCCAGGATGCGCGGCACCACGTTAATGAAGGTCGGCTGCACCTCGTAGAGTGTGCCGGGCAGGTCCTCGACCTCCTCGCCGATGTGCGGGATGACGTCGGCCACCAGCGGCAGGTACATCGACATGGAGCGCTCGATGAGATGCGCCACCGGCAGATGCGAGACGGCGCGATGCACCCCCTCGTTCAGCTCAGGGAATGCCTCCAGATAGGAATTGGCAAAGCCCCACATCAGGGAGGCATGATCGTGCATGGCGCCCTTCGGCGGCCCGGTGGTGCCGGACGTGTAGACCAGCACGGCAATGTCGTGCGGTTTGATGGTGGCGGCGCGCTCCGCGAGCAGCCGGTTCGCCGACGACGTGGCACCCAGGCGCTTGCGGCCGAGACTAACAACATCCTCGAAACTGATCAGGCGCTCGTCGCGGTACTGGAACAGCGCGCGGGTATCGAACACGATGATCTTGCGCACTTGGCGCAGCCCGCCCTCGGCCTGCAGGGCCTTGTCGACGAACTCCTGGTTCTCGGCGAGGAAGTACGAAGCGCCGCCGTTCTCGAGCTGATACTCGACCTCGGCAACCGAGCAGGTGGTGTAGATGCCATAGCAGATGGCGCCGCCGCACGTCCCCGCCATGTCGGCCATGAAGAACTCGCGACACGGATCGGACATCGCAGCGATGCGCTCGCCGCGCTGCAGGCCGAGCGCCTCCAGCCCGGCCAGAAACGCCTCGACCGTATCGCGATAGGCCCGCCAGGTGACTTCCTGATAGAGGCCCTGGTCCTTGTAGCGGAACGCAACGCCGGCCGGCGTCGCCGCGCACCGCGCCAAGAACCACTGAGGAATGCTCCAGGAGCTCAGCTCCGGAGCTCTCCTCCGATTGTAGCCCGCACCCACATTTCCACCCTGTTCTTGCCCGGAGCGCGTTCTTCTGGCTCCGACTGTCATCCCGGTGCTTGTCACCGGAATCGATCTTGCTGCTTGCTCCGATGCTCGCGGATGGCTGGATCCCGGGCACAAGGCCCGGGATGACATCACACTAGCGGACGTTCACCCACACGCTCTTCTCTTGTGTAACTTCGCGCATCACCGCGAAGCCCATTTCGCGGCCGTAGCCGCTGCTCTTGTAGCCGCCGTAGGGCGCCATCGAGCTGACTGCGCCCCAGGTATTGATCCACACGTTGCCGGCTTCGAACACCTGGGCCGCTCGCATGGCGCGACCGACGTCGCGCGTGATGACCGAGGCGGCGAGGCCGTAGGGACAGTCGTTGGCGAGCGCCAGCGCTTCGCCCTCCTCCTTGAAGGTCAGCACCGACAGCACCGGCCCGAAGATCTCCTCGCGCGCGATCTTCATGGAGTTCTGCACCTGATCGAAAATGGCGGGGCCGACGAAAAAGCCCTTCTCCAGACCCTTCGGCTCCTCGCCGCCGTAGACGATCTTGGCGTCCTGCTTGCCGCTGGCGATGTAGCCGAGCACGCGGCTCTTCTGCTTGGCCGAGATCAGCGGCCCCATGGTGGTGGCCGGATCCATCTGGTCGCCGAGCTTAACACGCTTGGCGGCCTCGATGACCTTCTCCAGCACCTTGTCGTGCACCTTTTCGTGCAGGAACAGGCGCGAGCCCGCCGTGCAGACCTGGCCCTGGTTGCTGAAGATCGACATGGCGGCGATCTGGGCTGCCTGATCGATCGGTGCGTCCTCGAACACCACCACGGCGCTCTTGCCGCCAAGCTCCAGGCCGATCGGCTTGAGGGTCGCTGCGGCCTCGGCGGCGATGCGCTTGCCGGTCTCGGTGCTGCCGGTGAACATCACCTTGGCGACCATGTGATGCTGCACGAGCGCCAACCCGGCCACCGCCCCATAGCCCGGCACGATGTTGACGACGCCGGGCGGGATGCCCGCCTCCGCGCACAGCTTGCCGAGGTACATGACCGACAGGCAGGCCTGCTCGGCCGGCTTCAGCACCACGCAGTTGCCGGCGGCGATGGCCGGCGCGATCTTCCACACCGCCTGCAGCAGCGGATAGTTCCAGGGAATGATGCCGCCGATCACGCCCAGCGGCTCGCGCAGGGTCATGTTGATGTACGGCCCCGGCACCGGGATGGTATCACCCTGGATCTTGGTGGCCATGCCGGCAAAGTACTCGAGGGCATCGATGGCGGTGACCGCATCGATGGCCCGCGAGTCGCGGATCGGCTTGCCGGCATTGATCGATTCGAGCTCGGCAAGCTTGGCGCCGTTCGCCTCGACCAGCTGGGCGAGCTTCATCAAGACTTTCGCGCGCGCCGCACCGGTCCGCTTCTTCCAGGCAGGGAATGCCGCGAGCGCCGCCCGCACGGCGCGGTCGATGTCCTCCTCGTCGCATTCGGCGAGGTAGCCGGCGACCTCGCCGTTGCCCGGATTGAAGGTCGGGAACGTGCGCCCGCTGGCCGCCGGCTTGAATTCGCCGTTGATGAAGGCGCCCCACGTTTCCGGCTCGTGCTTTGTTGCGGCTTGCGGTTGAACCTGGCTCATCGGAGCGCCCTTTCTTGACTTGTGGCCTTGCTGGTCGTTCGGATTCGTTCAGTGGCGGAGCACGCCGGTCTTATCGACCTCGTTGCGCAGCGCATCGAGCTCCTGCTTGGTCGGCGGCTGCACCGTCTCGACCTTCTTGGCGGTCTTCACCTCGAAGCCGGTGTTGGCCTTGATGTCTTCCACCGTCACGCCCGGGAACAGCTGCGCAAGGCGTGCCTCCAGCGTGTTCGGGTCGAAGTCGAAGATGCACTTCGGCGTGACAATCCACTTCGGGCCGCCGCCGTAGAACTCGTTTTCGCGGCACACCTTCTTGCCGGGATGCGAGATGAAATCGACCTTCTCGACCAGGCGACGCTTGTCGTGCGCGGTGAGGAACACGTAGGTATCGCGCACGCCGACGGCGATGTCATTGATGCCGATCGTGCCGGGACCACGGAAGGTCATCTTGTCCTTGGTACCGAGGCCAATCATGTTGGTGTTGCCCCACTTATCGGCCTGGATGCCGCCGACGAAGAACTTGTCGGCGAACCAGAAGTGGTTGATGTCGCGCAGGTCGCTGCCTTCCTTGTAGTACTTGGCGCCCCCCGGTGCGCCGTAGAACAGGAAGGTGTCGGGATGGTCGTGCACCGACTCGGCGTAGCGGATCAGCTCGTAGCCGGTTGACGTCTTGGGCAACTCCTCCACGTCGATGTCGGTCACCTGGCAGAGCGTGACACTGCCGCCGAGCTGCAGCTTCAGGTTGGGTGCGTGCGTTTTCTGCGCCAGCATGCAGGCGGCGAAGAAGATCTCCGTGTGGGCGCCGGAGGTGATCTTGTCGGTGTCCTCGATCTCTCGCGAGAAGACCACCGCCATCAGCTCTTTCCAGGAGTATTCACTCATTTTGCCAAGCCTTGTGTTCGTGTCGATGGATGATGCTGCTCTTGCGTCCGCTCACCAGCTGACGATCGGGTGTGTGTAGAGCCCGAGCAGCTTCTTGATGCCCACCGTGTCGAGATATGCGTAGTGGTCCGGCTGGATGTGGCGCTTCAGATATTCGTTCCAAGTAGCCGCATCACCTTTGCGGTTGGCTTCGCTGCAGCGTACGTAGTCCTGGATGAACTCGACGTCCTCCTTGTAGAAGCCGTGCGCCGCATAGGGATGGCCGCCGTAGGGCGCCTCGACCACGCAGTCGGCGTAGGCGATGGTGGTCATGAACGGATTGCGGCGGATCACCGAGTTCGGAACGATGCGCTCGGCCTGGGTCATGATGCGATCGGCGGCGCGAGCGAGCCAGCGGTCGCCGAAGCGGGCGCCCAGATGCTGGCCGTTGCCGTAGACATCCGACCAGCCGACATGGATGATCGCCCAGTCTGCGCGCAGCGGCGGCACGGCGATGATCTTCTTGGTCTTGCCGATCGGATCGGTGAACTGGACCAGATCCGGGTTCAGGTCGGGGATGCTGGTGCCGACGCCGCCGCGCCAGGCGAAGAATTCCTGACCGGAGGCTGCCGCGAACAGGCCGGCGTACAGGATGTACTCGCTGCACTCCCAGACCTCGATCTTCTTCTCCTCGGCATACTTGCGGTAGTTGTGGCCGATCGGGCAGTACATCTCCTGCCCGACGTAAGGCGCGATCAGCTTCTTGACGCAGCCGGCACCGATCAACAGGTCGATCTCGAGGCCTGCAGTAGCCGAGGCGATGATGGTGAGGTCCTTGGTGCCCTTGCGGATGATCTCGCGCACCAGCGCCATGGGATGGTTGTCGGCGCCGAAGCCACCGATCGCGACGGTCTGGCCATCCTTGATCCTGGCCGCGGCATCCGTGACCGATGCAACAACCTCTTTACGCTTCTTGCTCATCGCATAGTCCTCGTGTGCGAGCCTTCTGTCAGGTTCTGAGAATCGTGCAGCTGTAGACGGCGGAGTCCTGCCCGAGCAGGAGGCCGCCCTGGTTCTGTGCCATGGCGACTCTCGGTCGTTTCTCGATCTGCCTCTCACCGGCTTCGCCGCGCATCTGCCAGACCAGCTCGGCGACCTGCAGCAGGCCGGTGGCGCCGACCGGATGGCCGCGCGAGCACAGCCCACCGCTGGGATTGACGGGCACGCGGCCTTGCAGCGTGGTGATGCCGTCGTCGATCAGCTTGGGGCCTTCGCCCGGACCACACAGGCCGAGGCGCTCGTAAAGCATCAGCTCCGCCGGAGCCATGGCGTCGTGCAGCTCGACCGCCTCGAGGTCTTCCGGGCCAACGCCGGCCGCCTCATAGGCGGCCTGGGCGGTAGTGGCCGCGGTGTCGGGCCGATCGTCGTTGGGCAGGCGATACACGCCCGAGCGCAGCACGCAGCTGGCAATGCGGATCGGCGTCTTGCTGGTGAACTTCTTTGCGAGGTTGGCCGCGCACACCACCGCCGCCGCCGCGCCATCCGAGATGGAGGCGCACATATAGAGCGTCAGCGGGTCGACGACGATGCGCGACTGCACGATCTGCTCGATCGACAGGGGACGGCGATGCTGCGCCAGCGGATTGAGCGAGCCGTTAAAGGAGTTCTTCACCGCCGGCTTGGCGAAATCGGCGATGGTCCAGCCGTACTCCTTCATCCGCGCCTTGAGATTGATCTTGGGATGGATGGCGTAGCTGGTGGTGAATTGCATGCCCATCTGCGACAGGTCGAGCTCGGAGACGGCGGACAGCGCACCGATCGTCCGGGCACTGTCGCCGACGAACATCTTCTCCACGCCGACCGCGAGCGCCACATCGGCGGCGCCCGACGCGACCTCCAGCCAGGCGCCACGCAGGGCCGTCGCCGCGCTGGCACAGGCGTTCTCGACGTTGACGATCGGAATGCCCGTGATGCCCGAATGTTGCAGGACGACCTGGCCGCGCACGCCCTCCTGGCCGGTCAGCAGCCCGCCGATCGAGTTGCCGACATAGGCCGCATCGATGTCGGTGGGCTTGACGCCGGCGTCATCGAGGGCGCCCCAGATCGCCGTGTAGCCCAGCTCCTTGAGCGGCTTGTCGGTAAACTGGCCGGTCGCGTGCGCGCCGACGCCGATGATGGCGACCTCACGCATGGCCAGCCTTCCCGCTCTTGCCGGACGGCACGTACTTGTAGGTCAGCAGACCGTTATTCTCGGGCGTGTCGGCCAGCGGCTCCAGAACGAGCCGCATGTCCATGCCGTCCTCGAGCACACCCGGCTCGATCGCGACACTCGGCTCCCACCAGTGAGAAGATGCGCGGGCCCTCGGGCAGATCGACGAAGATCTGGAAGAACGGCGCCTTGAAGCCCTTGGGCGCAAAGCGTGCGATGGTGTGGCTGAACAGCTTGGCAGTACGTCCAATCTCGACGGTCTGCATGGCGCCGTTGGCGAGGCAGGCCGGGCACACCGGCATCTGCGGAAACACCACGGTCGCGCACTTGTCGCAGCGGCCGCCGAGCAGGCATGGCGTCTGCCGGCCCTCGGTGGGCACGCGGATGCTGTCTGGATGCAATACGTTCACAGGCTGCTCGTGTACGCGAGATGCTACGGCCGGCTAGACGCCCAGGTGTTTCTTGAGTGCGCGGAAGCCTGCTCCGAACACACGCGCCATGAATTGCTCGCCGGCTTCTTCCTCGCCCTTGGCGGTTTCGAACTGCGTCGACCATTCGCCAAGCGTGCCGTAGCTGTCGGTGATCGGGCGCAGCCGCAAGCTGGTGCGGATGTTCTTGACCGGCAGCGGCCCCTCCAGCACCGAGTAGGTGATCAGGAACTCCTCGGGCGACAGCGCCTCCAGCCGCTCGCGCAGCACATCCTTCGTGCCGGCCATGCCGAGCTTGCGCACGGCGCCGATCTCGGTGGCCTTCTTGCCGGGCTCGATGACGCTATCCTTCATGCCTGGCATCCAGGCCGGCAGACCATTGAAGTCGCTGGTAATGCGCCAGACGCGCTCGATCGGCGCGTTGATGACCGTGCTGACGAAGGCTTTTGGCATCATCCCATCCTTTATGCGGGCCGTTTCCCAGCGCTGCATTGCGTGGGCCCTGCGGCCCATCGTTGCGCACGGGCCCTGCGGTGGTCCCCATGCGGCAGCAGCGTCTTCTGCAAATATGGTATAACAGTGTTCTAGTTTGTCAAGCGTGCTGGCTGGCTCTTCTATCGCGTCCGGATTTGGGGCCTGGCTGGGCGCAGTCGGCGATTGGGGCGCAGGCCTCGTGCGCCAATCGCCGCCGGCAGAAGGGTGGGTGCTTTGTCGGCGCGCAGGAAAGGTACCGCGAAACAGCCGCGCGGGCCGCTTTCAGAACCGATAGTTGAGGCCGACGCGGCCGATCTGCGCCGTGAGATCGGAACTGACGGACATGGTTTGGGAGAATTGCGACGTGTTGGTGATCGGGACCGCAACCTGCATGGAGCCGAGATCAACGTAGAGGTATTCCACCCTGATCAGCCAATCCTTGTCGTGCGCCCACTCAACACCGCCACCCGCCGTCCAGCCGGTTCTGATCGCAGACTTGCTGCCGAAGCCGGTGCCGCCCGGGAAGGTGGCGTCGATCGCGTTGTCGCTGTAGCTGCTGGAGAACTTCACGTCCGAAAAGGCCAGACCGCCTGTGGCGTACAGGAGCACGTGCGGCATCATCGTGAAACCAAGGCGTGCGCGAGCCGTGGCGAGCCAGTCCGCACTCATCTTCTGAGTGAGCGCGTACTGGGTGGCAAGGAACGTGAACGGAAAGAGCCCGCTCTCCGTGGCCCGCTTGTCGAGATCGAACACGCCGAAATCGACCTCGGCGCCGTAAACGATGTGCCCTCGTTGCCAATTGTAGCCCGCCTGCACGCCGCCGGTGAACCCTGCCGACGACAGCTTACCGCTACCACTCGCGGCTACGGCGCTGCCGTTCGCCGCAGAGGGATCCGGTGCAGCATTGCAGAACGCTGCATCAACGCCTGCTCCCGGGCAGTTCGGGTTTGTAGAATAACTCGGTTGACCCCACACCGCACCGGCGTTCAGCCCGATGTACGGGACCATTGAAGAGCAAGGGCTGCTCGGCGCGCGCCGAAAGCGAAGCGACAGCAACGCCAGCGAAGGCCGCAAGCGCAGCGGCTCGGCACCATGCACGCCAGGCGATGCAGACGAGCTTCCGGCCCCGGGCTGCTCCGTCGGTTCGGTCAAATCCATCTTGGTGGTCATTGGGAGTGCGTGCGGGGGAGACGGCGTGAAAGACTGCAAAGCGCATGTGTTGGCCAATCCCAGTGAGCTGCGGCGCGGCCAGAGTCACGCCCAACGGTTGGCCAACGGAAAATCGTGGACAGTGTAATCGGTGTCAGAATTGGCGAAAAGCAAAGAGCCGCGCGGGAGCAGTCTGATAGACGATAGCGGAGCTCACGCGCGATCTCGCCGAGCGAGACGCTACTCCCGCAGCATGCGCTGGGCGACGAACTTGGCAAGCGGCGGCCCAGCGAAGATGACGATCACCAGACGCACGGCCTGCAGCGCCATCACAAACGATGCGTCGACGTTGCTGGAGGCTGCGATGATGGCAACCGTATCCATGCCGCCCGGGCTGGTCGCCAGATAAGCCGTCAAGGGGTCGACGCCTGTGGCACGCACCAGTACGACAGCCAAAGCGCCGCATGCGGCCATCAGTAAGACGATCGACATGAGAACTTGCGGCAAGGCCCGGTAGGCGTGCCCGAGGATGTCGCGCGTGAAGCCCAGACCGATGCTCCAGCCGAGCAGCGTATAGCCGGCCGCGAGCAACCAGGGCGGCAGCGTAATCGTGACAAGGCCCATGCCTTCTAGAACCGCGCCGACCACCATGGGTACCAGCATTGTGCCGCCGGGAATGCGCAGGCCCACACTGATGAGGCCGCCGAGCAAGGCGATCGCGATGGTTGCGATGAACCCGCTCCACGCAAAGTGCGGAAACCACACGATGTCTGGAGCAACCGGCGGTGTCCCAACCCACAAGCGCGCGACCAGCGAGGCCGCGCCCGCGACCAGCACCACTCGCAAATATTGCATGAAGGCAACCAGGCGGGCATCTGCGCCAAACTCGCCGCACATCAGCATCATCACGGAGGCTCCGCCCGGCGCGATGCCCCACACCGCGGTCGTGCCGGGCAGCACCTTCAGCCTGGCAATCATCCAACCGAGCGCAGCGCTGGTCGCGATGATCGCCGCCACGACGCCAACAAACAGCGGCCAGTTCCGGAAAAACGTGACCACGATGTCGCCCGTGATGGCATGCGCTACCAGGCAGCCGATCATCGTCTGTGCGATCGTCACCGGCAGGCGCGGCACGCGTATCGCGCCACCATTCAGGGCGAGCAGAATACCGGCCAGCATCGGGCCGAGCAGCAGCGCGGCGGGAAAGGCGGCCAATTCGAGCAGCGCAGCGAAAACTGCAGAGCTAGCGAGCAGTGCAGTCCACTGCGCAGGGATGGAAAGCCTCTCAATGGGACCGGGCGCTCGAGAGGGAGGTACTGGAGGTGTCATGTTTTGGCTGGTCGTCGCTTCCGCCCGATGCGCCGAAGCGCGGTCTTCTACGCCGACCCGACATGACTAGACCCTGGCACCGATTTGCTCAAGCTGCGCCGCTGTCGCGGGCTGAGTGCTCCGACTTCGATCGACTCTGCCGCGCCGCCGAGCCTTGCGGCCGTTGGTAGGGGTGAGCATCCGCGTGATGCCGCCGGTCACCCCCACGGGATACGTCCAGCGACTTGGGTCGGCTGTCGAGCCGGCCGACCGTCGGCGATGGCAGGGGTAAGCATCGCGTACGCATCGCCGGCTATCCCGCCCTCGCGCGCAGCCAATGCGCGCATTCGCTGCAGGGGGAGGAGTCGGCGACCTCAGCCCGTGGCGTTCCAACCTCTCCGCTCCGCGGGGAGGGGTGGTAGGGCAACCGAGGCTATGTCGCGCTACTGTGGCCATAGACGCCGGCGGCCGCGTCGGCGCTGACGTAGCCGTGGCGAAGGTCGCGCTCGATCAGCGCCGGCTCGCGCTCCCGGGGATTGCCGAAGCCGCCGCCGCCTGAGGTCTCCAGCCGCACGACGTCGCCCTTGCGCACCATCATGTTGGTGACCTTCGACGGCAGCGCCTGGCGCACGCCGTCGCGGATCAGGTAGAGCGCGCTCAGGGCAGCCGGCTCGCCGCCGTCGAGCCCGAAGGGGCGGAACTTGAAGCGGTCGAGATTGGTCGACAGCTGCGCCACCGGACAATCGATGCGCCACTCGCGCCACAGGCCGAGGCCGCCGCGATGCCGGCCGGCGCCGCCCGAGTTCGGCAGCAGCCCGTAGCCGAGGAACGTGAGCGGCATGTCGCTCTCGATCATCTCCATCGGGATGTTGGCATTGTTGTGCATGCCGAACGAGTGCGCCGAGGCGCCGTCGGAGTAGGACAGCCCGCCGCAGCCGCCGATCTCGATCTCGACCAGCACCTTGCGCCCGAGCTTGCGGATCGATGGTCTGGAAGGTGACGACATAGGAGACGGCGTAGTAGGCCGCCGGCATGCGCGCCGGCACGGCCTTGTGCAGGGCTCCGAACAGCACGGTCACCAGCCGGTGGCTGATGGCGATGCGATGCACCACCGGAGCGGGCGCCGCCGCGTTCACGCATGAGCCCGGCGGCGCGATGACCTTCACCGGCCGGTAGCAGCCGGCATTGGAGGGCACCGGCACATCCGCCGTCGCCATCAGCGCGTAGAACACCGCGGAGCAGGTGGAGGCGAGCGTGGCGTTGCTGGGCCCCAGCGACTGCGCGCTGCAGCCCGACAGATCGACGGTCATCTCCTCGCCGGCCACGATCACCTTGGCATGGATGTGGATCGGCTGATCGGTGATGCCGTCGTCGTCGACCTTGTCCTCGAACTCGTAGGTGCCGTCGGGAATGCGGCCGATCACCGCGCGCATGCCGGCCTCGGACGCATCGAGCAGCTGCTTCAAGGCACGCTCGAAGCGTGCCTCGCCCAGCTTGCGCGCCAGCCGCTCGATGTTCACCGCCCCGACGTTGAGGGAGGCGATCTGCGATTGCAGGTCGCCCCACAGCAACTCGGGCTGGCGCACGTTCTGCAGGATGATGGCCCGGATCGGCTCGATCAGCTTGCCCGCCTCGAACAGCTTGACGGGCGGGATGCGCAGGCCTTCCTGGAAGATCTCGGTGGCGCTCGAGCCGTAGCTGCCGGGCGAGGAGCCGCCGACATCGAGGTGGTGGCACAGCGTGCCGACGAAACCGATGCGCCGGCCATCGTGGAACACGGCCTTGTAGGCGACGATGTCCGGCAGGTGCTGGCCGCCGCAGTAGGGGTCGTTGGAGATGACGATATCGTCCGGCTGCCACTGGTCGGCCGGGATGTGGCGCGCCAGGATCTCGGTGAGGAAGTAGCTCATCGAGTTGAGGTGGCTCGGAATGCGGGCGGCCTGGGCGACGTTCCAGCCGTCGCGATCGAAGATGGCGGTGGAGTAGTCGAGCAGCTCGCGCACGATGGTGGAACGGCTGGTGCGCCACACCGTGACGTCCATCTCGGCGGCGGCAGCGGTCAGCGCGTTGTGGATGATCTCGAGCTCGATCGGCGAGATGCCCTCTCCATTGTAGCTTGGGCTTGTCTCGGCCTTGCTCATGGCGGGGCTCATGGCTGCACCCTCTCGGCAATCAGGTGGCCGCTGCGGTCGCGCCGGCAAGTGCCAGCCGTCGGCCAGCAGCACGGTGGTGTAGGCCTCCTCGATCACGGCCGGACCCTTCAGCGGCAGGTCGGGCGTGATCTGCCCGCGGCTCCACGCGGCGATCTCGCGCCAGGCGCCGGCCGTCCACACCTTGCGATGCCGGGCAGGCTTGCGCTCGCTGTGCACCGGCGCGGCCTTGCCGTCCGCCTTCGGCAGGCGGCCGATGGCCGAGACGCGCAGGGACACGATCTCGACCGGCGAGCCGGGGTCGGCGTAGGAGAAGCGCTGGCGGTGGATGTCGTGGAAGCCGGCGATCAGCGCGTCCAGCGTAGCTGCGTCCAGCGTGGCCGACGGGGCTGGCACGGTCAGCTCGAAGGCCTGGCCCTTGTAGCGCATGTCGGCGGCCAGCTCGATCTGGCGGTCAGGAGCCGGCACGGCGTCGGCATCGAGGCGGGCCTGCGCCTCCTGCAGCATGCTGTCGGCCATGGCAGCCAGCGTTGCGAGATTTGCGGGCGCGGCGGCGAGCACCTTGGAGCGCACCAGGTCGTGCGCCAGATTGGAATGCAGGATGCCGTAGGCCGACAGCGTGCTGGCGCTCTCCGGGAACACCACACGGCGGATGCCGAGCTCGTCGGCGACGGCGATGGCATGCAAGCCGGCCGCGCCGCCGAAGGCGATCATGACGAAGTCGCGCGGGTCGAGGCCCTTCTCGAACAGCGACAGCCGGATGGCAGCGCCGAGGTTGGCATTGGTGACGGCCAGCAGGCCTTCGGCCGCCGCCTCCACCGCGAGTGTCAGCGGCTGCGCCACATGCGCATCGATGGCCTGCCGGGCCGCGGCCGCATCGAGCCGCATGCCGCCGCCGAGGAAGCCTTCCCCGTCGAGCCGGCCGAGCGCGAGGTTGGCATCGGTGACGGTCGGCTCGGTGCCGCCGCGACCGTAGCAGGCCGGCCCCGGCCTGGAGCCCGCGCTCTCGGGACCGACGGTGAGACGGCCGCCAGCGCGCACGGTGGCGATGGAGCCGCCGCCGGCGCCGATGGTGCGGATCTCCACCATCGGCAGCCGCACCGGCATCTTGTCGATCTCTCCCTGCGTGACGAGGTTGACCCTGCCGTCGCGCACCACCGACACGTCGAAGCTGGTGCCGCCCATGTCGACGCCGACGATGTTGGCCTCGCCCAGCACCTGACTGAGCAGGACGCAGGCGGCGCTGCCGCCCGATGGGCCGGACAAGAGCAGGCGCACCGGCTCCTGCGCCGCCGTCTCCGTGCTGCACACGCCGCCGTTCGACTGCACCAGCAGCAGACGCGGCGTGCAGTTCTCGGCGCGCATGCGGTGGGCGAGCTTGTCGAGGTAGCTGGCGATCACCGGCATCAGCAGGGCGTTGAGCACGGTGGTGGAGGTGCGCTCGTACTCGCGGATCTCGGCGTTGAGCGCACTCGAGCAGGATACCTTCAACGCCGGGCGCGTGCGGGCGAGGTATTCGGCGATGGCGCTCTCATGCGCAGAATTGACGTAGGAGTTGAGCAGGCAGACGGCCACCGTCGTCACATCCAGTGCGTCGAGGTTGACGGCAAGCCCAGCGAGCGCCGCCTCGCTCAGCGCCACCTCGACGCTGCCGTCGGCGCGGATGCGCTCCTCGATGCCGATGCGGCGGTCGCGCGGGACCAGCGCCGGCGGCACCTGCGGGATTCAGCGCATAGATCTCGCGGCGGTAGTGACGGCCGATCTCCAGCACATCCTCGAAGCGCGCCGTGGTCACCAGCGCGCCCTTGGCGAGCTTGCGCTCCAGCACGGCGTTGGTGGCGATGGTGGTGCCGTGCAGGAGGTAGCCGATGTCGGCCAGCGCAAAGCCGTCGCGCGCGGCCGCCTCCTTGATGCCGGTCATCAGGCCGAGCGAAGGATCTTCGGGCGTAGTGGGCGTTTTCAGGCTGGTGATGGCACCGGAGCGCGCGTCGAAAATCTGCAGATCGGTGAAGGTCCCGCCGATGTCGACGGCGATGCGGACGGGCGGCTGGCCTTTGGTCGTCACTGGTATCGGTTCCGAGCTTGCTGCGCCATGATATCCATACACCGACGCGTTCCCTCTCCCCATACTTCATGGGGAGAGGGCAGGGTGAGGGGCAGCCAATTACTCGACGCCTGAGGTTGTCGCGGCCCCTCATCCCGACCCTCTCCCCGTAAGAACGGGGAGAGGGAGCCATACTACTTCGCCTTGTCGGCCCAGGTGGGCGTCGGATAGACGACCTCGCACGAAGCCAGCTCGAAGGGGTAAATGGTGCAGTACTTGCCTTTCTGCACCTGCATCAGGATCGGGCGCACCAGCTCGTTCTGGCCATTGGCGTCGAACTTGACGCCGAGATAGGGCACGATCAGCTGGTCGGCAGGGATGTTGGTCGCCGCAAGCGCGGTGCGCACCTTCTCGGGGTCGGTCGAGCCGGCCCGGTTGAAGGCATCCATCAGCGTCATGAAGCCCGTGAAGGCGCGCGCCGGCACGTCGGACAGATCGCGGCCGTTCGAGTGCTTCTTGAAGATGGCGTTGACCTTCGACAGCATCGGAATGCGGCCTTCCAGGTCCGAGTTGTATGGCGAGCGCGTGATGGCGCCTTCCGCATCCTTGCCCATCGTGCTGATGAAGGTCGGGTCGGTGAAGCCGGCGTTCTGGGCCACGATCAGCTTGGGATTGTAGTCCAGCTCCTTGGAGGTGCGGTACAGCAGGAACGTGTCGGACGTGTAGGAGGACGGCAGCAGCACGTCGGCGTTGGCAGCCTTCAGGCGCTGCACCTCGGAGGTCAGCGATGTGGTCTGGGCCTTGTAGGTGATCTTCTCGAGCACCTTCATGCCGGCCGCGGTCGCCAGCTTCTCCTGCACCTTGGCGCTGTCGGTTCCGAATGCCGTGTCCTCATGGAAGATCGACACCGACTCGAACTTCACGCCCTTCTTGGCGCCGTAGTCCTTCAGGAAGTCGAACATCAGCTGCGAGAAGGTCTCGTCCGTCGGCGAGGTGCGGAAGAAGTACTTGAGGCCGCGCTGGGTCAGCGCCGGCTGCGATGACTCGGCATTGAGGAAGGGGACGCCGGCACGCTCGGCAGCCTGACTGGCGGCCGCCGTCACCGACGAGAAATAGGCGCCGAATACGGCGTGCACCTTTTCCTGCGAGATCAGGCGTTCCGCCTCGCTCAGACCGACCTCGGGCTTGCCCTGGTGGTCGACCACGACGACGGTGACCTTGGCACCGCCGAGCCCGGGCAGCCCCTTGCCCTTGGCCAACGGCAGCGGCAGGTCGGCGCCGTCGTTGACGATCTCCAGCACCGTCTTCACCGCCGCCACGGCATCGATGCCGATCTGCGCGGTGGGGCCGGACAGCGGGTAGAGCACCCCGACCTTCACCTCTTGCTGCGCCTGGGCGGCCGTAGCGCCGAGCATCAGCGCCGCGCACGCAAGCATCGAAATTTTCGATTTCATTAGCCTCACTCCGTTCGAACGCCTACCGTTCATGGAGATTGGAGCGTCTTTTGCAAGCGCTCGTCAATCGGTGAACTGACAGGAGGGCACTTCCCGGCGGATGTCGAGCGATCTCATAGTCCAGGCCGTCGTCAGCGGCATCTTGATGGGCCTCATCTATGCCCTCGTTGCGGTCGGGCTGAGCCTAATTTTTGGGCTCATGGAGATCGTCAACTTCGCACACGGCGAGTTCCTGATGCTGGCCATGTTCGCCGCTTTCTGGTTCTGGGCGCTGGCCGGATTGGATCCGCTGCTGTCCCTGCCGCTGGTGGCGGCCTTGCTGGCATTGGCCGGCATCGTGGTTCACTTCGCGATCATCCGGCCGCTTCTGAAGGCACCGATGCTGGCCCAGGTGTGCGGCACCTTCGGGCTGGCGGTGGCGCTGCGCGCCATTGCGCAGTTCCTGTGGACGCCCGACTTTCGCACAATAACTAATCCGTGGATCGCCGGCCGCGTCCAGATCGGCGGCATTTTCATCGGCCAGCCGCAGCTGGTGGCGGGTGCCATCTGCCTGCTGTCGTTCATCGCCCTGTGGCTGTTCGTCACGCGCACCGAGACGGGTCTGGGCCTGCAGGCGACCGCGCAGGACCGGCAGGCGGCCGCCGTGATGGGTATCCCCACCGAGCGCATGTCGGCACTGGGCTGGGCCATCGGGCTCGGCTGCGTCGGCGTGGCGGGCACCCTGCTCTCCACGTTCTTCTATATCTTCCCGGATGTCGGCGTGAGTTTTGCTTTGCTGGCCTTCGTCACTGTGGCGCTCGGCGGCTTCGGCAGCATCCTCGGCAGCCTGGTCGCCGGCCTGCTGATCGGGCTCGTGGAATCTCTCGGAGGCCTTCTGCTCGATCCCTCCTACAAGACGGTGATCGTGTTTGCCCTGTATCTGGCCGTGGTGATCGTGCGGCCGAACGGCCTGTTCGGCAGGTTCTAGTGATCGCACGCCAACACACGATACCCGGTATCATCCTCGGGCTTGTCCCGAGGATGCATGCTTCGGCAAGCTCCGGAGCCAACGGCTGGCTGGATGGTCGGGACCCCAGGCCTGCGCCGAGGGCAGGCAAGCGCGACCATGACAACGCAAGTATCACCACTGGCGTCGTGACCGAGACCGCGAGGCACTAGATCATGGCCAGCGATCGGGCACGCATGCTGGAAGGTGCCAAGAGCGAGCGGTTGTGGCCGCGGCCGCCCTTATGGGCCATCGGGCTCGGCGTCATCGCCGCTGCATTCCTCCTCGCCTACCCCTTCCTGTTCAAGACGCCGTTCTCGCACCACCTGATGATCCTGATCCTGCTGTACGCCCTGATGGCGCAGTCCTGGAACGTGGTGGCCGGCCTGTCGGGCCAGATCAGCCTGGGGCACGCGATCTTCTTCGGCGTCGGCGCCTATTCGTCCACGGTGCTGTTCATAAAGTTTGGCATCACGCCCTGGATCGGCCTGCTGGTCGGCATGATGATCTCTGCGCTGGCAGCGATCGCCATCGGCGTGCCGACCCTGCGCCTGCGCGGGCACTACTTTGCCATCGCCACACTGCTGATCGGCTCGAGCGTGCAGATCATCGTGCAGCGCTGGGACTGGGTGGGGGCCGCCTCCGGCCTGTACATACCCATCAACCGCACCGCGCCCTGGTACTATCTGCAGTTCCACACCAGCAAAGTGCCCTACTACTACCTCGCGCTGGCCGCGGCCTCGCTCGCCTATCTGCTGGTCTGGCAGCTGCGGCGTAGCCGCTTCGGCTTCCGCCTGCAGGCGCTGCGCGACGAGCCCGATGCGGCGGCGAGCCTCGGCATCGCCGTTGCCCGCCACAAGGTGATGGCCTTCATGATCTCGGCGGCCATGATGTCGGTTGCCGGCACCTTCTACGGACAATACGTGCTGGTGCTCGATCCCGAGCGCCTGCTGTCGGCTGACATCTCCATCATCATCCTGCTCATGACGGTGCTCGGCGGCAGCGGCACACTGTGGGGACCGGCGCTCGGCGCGGCCATCCTGATCCCGCTTTCCGAATACAGCCGCATCTGGTTCGGCGGAACCGGCCGCACCATAGATCTGATCGTTTACGGACTGCTGATCCTGGCCGTGTGCATGTGGCGGCCAAGCGGAATCCTGAGCCTGTTCGAGGAACGCATCCGGCGCCGCGGCGGGAGGACCTCATGACCATCCTGCTCGACGTCAAGGGCGTGACCAAGCGCTACGGCGGGCTGACCGCCAACTCCGACATCACCTTCGACGTCAACCGGGGCGAGATCCTGGGCATCATCGGGCCGAACGGAGCCGGCAAGTCGACGCTGTTCGACCTGATCACCGGCTTCCAGCCGCTCGACGCCGGCCGCGTCTTCTTCGACGGGCATGACATAACCGGCATGCGGCCCGACCGCATCGCCAGCCGCGGCGTGGCCCGTACCTTCCAGAAGCTCAAGCCCTTCCCCGATCTGACCGTCACCGAGAACGTCATCGTCGGCGCCCTCGTCCGCACCGGCGACATGAAGCAGGCGCGCGACCACGCGTTGGAGGCGCTGGCCTTCACCGATCTGCTGGAGAAGCGCAACCACTTCGCCCGCGAGCTTTCCACCGGCCAGCGCAAGCGACTGGAGCTCGCGCGCGGTCTCGCCATGCAGCCGCGCATGATCCTGATGGACGAGGTGACGGGTGGCGTCGATCAGCGCACCATTCCGGGCCTCGTCGACCTGGTCCTCGAATTGAAGCGCCAGGGCGTGACGATCGTCACCATCGAGCACAACATGCAGGTGATGATGCGCATCTCCGACCGCATCCTGGCGCTGTACGCCGGCCGCCGCATCGCCTTCGGCAAACCCGAGGAGGTGCGGCAGGACCCCGCGGTGGTCGATGCCTATCTGGGGACGACCACCCATGCTGCTTGAGGTCAAGGATCTCGAGGTCGCCTATGGCGACTACCAGGTGGTGTGGGGCGTCTCGCTGCAGGTCGCGGCGGGCGAGAGCGTCGCCCTGCTGGGCCCGAACGGCTCGGGCAAAAGCACGGTGGTCAACGCGATTACCGGCCTGATCCGTTCCAAAGCGGGCGACGTCCGTTTCGAGGACAAGAGCCTGGTCGGCCGCCCGACGCATGCGCGCGCGGCGCTCGGCATCGCCCATGTGCTGGAGCGTCGGCGCGTGTTTCCGCATCTGACCGTGCTGCAGAACCTCACGCTCGGCGCCTGGCATCCGGCGGCCAGGGCGGCGCGCGCCAAAAGCACCCAGCGGGTGTTCGGATTGTTTCCGCGCCTGTCCGAGCGCAAGGGCCAGCTGGCGCGCACGCTGTCGGGCGGGGAGCAGCAGATGCTGGCGCTCGGCCGCGGCCTGATGTCCCTGCCCAGGTTGCTGATGGTCGACGAGCCGTTTCTGGGCCTGGCGCCGCAGGTCATTGAGCAGATGCAGGGCGTGTTCGAGACGCTCAAGTCCGAGGGCATGGCGATCCTGTTCATCGAGCAGAACGTACGCCTGGCGCTCTCCATGGCGAGCCGCGGCTACATCCTGGAAAGCGGGCGGCTGGCCATCGAAGGGCAGGCGGCGAGCCTGATCGACAGCCCCGAGGTACGGCGCATCTTTCTCGGCGGCTGAACCTGCGCCCGCGGACATGGCGGCCCTGCCAGTGTGGTGTCTTGCAAAGACCATCACCGTTCGTGGCAGGCTGCATCATGGCATTTGCGAGACTGAACAACGCTGGAATCAACTCTTGCTAGTGTCCTTCAGTCTCCGAATTGCCTTGCCGACGGTGCGGCAAAGGTGAAGGCAATTCGGAGACAGGACACTAGGCGCCCCTTGCAGGCGGGCGGGCCTTGGGCTCAGATACGCCCCGACAAAAAGGGACCAACTCATGAGCGCGACAGGCGCGACCGCCCGGCTGGCGGTCGATATCGGCGGCACATTCACGGACATCGTCCTGATCGACGGCGAGCGCCGCTTCGTCAGCAAGGTTCTGACCACGCCCAAGGCGCCCGAACTGGCGGTGGTCGAGGGAACGCGCAGCGCGCTCGGCAGCGCCGACCTGGCGTTTGCCGACATCGGCCTGTTCGTGCACGGGACCACGCTCGCCACCAACGCCATCATCGAGCGCAAGGGTTCCAGGACGGCGCTGATCGCCACCGACGGCTTCCGCGACGTGATCGAGATCGCCGACGAGAGCCGCTTCGACCAGTACGACATCAATATCGTCAAGACGCCGCCGCTGGTACCGCGCGAACTGCGCTTCACGGTGCCGGAGCGCCTGGACGTGCACGGTGCCGTACGCCTGCCGCTCGACGAGCATGCCGTGCGGCAGGTCGCGGCGCGCATCGCCGATGCCGGCATCGAGGCGGTCGCCGTGGCCCTGATCCATGCCTACGCCAATCCCGTGCACGAACAGCGCATCGCCGTCATCCTTGCCGAGCGGCATCCGGGTATCAGCGTCAGCGTGTCGTCGTCCGTCAGCCCTGAGGCGCGCGAGTACGAGCGCACGTCGACCACGATCGCCAACGCCTACGTGCAGCCGCTGATGTCGGGCTACCTGAAGCGCCTGCAGCGCGCCTTCACCGAGCTGGGCTACACCCGGCCGATCCACCTGATGACCTCGGGCGGCAGCCTCGCCAGCCTCGAGACGGCCGCGCAATTCCCGGTGCGACTGGTCGAGTTGGGCCCCGCCGGCGGCGCCATCCTGGCCGGACATATTGCGCTCGAGCGCGGCGAGAGCCGCATCCTCTCCTTCGACATGGGCGGCACCACCGCCAAGATCTGCCTGATCGACAACGGCCAGCCGCTCAAGGGCCGCGCCTTCGAGGTCGACCGCCAGTCGCGCTTCAAGAAAGGCAGCGGCACGCCGCTGCGCATTCCCGTCATCGAGATGGTCGAGATCGGCGCCGGCGGTGGCTCGATTGCCCGCATTGACGCCCTGCAGCGCATCCAGGTCGGACCCGACAGCGCCGGCGCCGAGCCAGGCCCCGCCTGCTACGGCCGGGGCGGCCGCGAGCCGACCGTCACCGACGCCGACGTCGCCATCGGCAAGATCGACATCGCGCGCTTTGCCGGCGGCAAGATCGCGCTGCATCCCGACCAGGCCGAGGCCGCCCTGTCCGCCACCTTCAAGGGCATGTCGGCGGAGCAGGGTGCAGTCGGCATCGCCGAGATCGTCGACGAGAACATGGCCAACGCCGCTCGCGTGCACGCGGTGGAGCGCGGCGTGGCGATCTCCGAGCGTACGCTGATCGCGTTCGGCGGTGCCGCCCCCCTGCACGCCAGCCGGCTCGCCGAGAAGCTCGGCATGCGCCGCGTCATCGTGCCGCCCGACGCCGGCGTCGGATCGGCCGTCGGCTTTCTGGCCGCGCCGGCTGCCTACGAGATGATCCGCTCCCGATACATGCGCCTGAGCGGCTTCGATGCCGATGTGGCCAACGCGCTGATCGACGCCATGCAGCAGGAGGCGCTCACCCATTGCCGGGCTGCGGCCGGCAAACGGTCCGTGACCGTGCGCCGCTCGGCCTTCATGCGCTACGCCGGCCAGGGCCACGAGATCACCGTCGCGCTGCCGGACCGACAGATCACTGCCGCCGACACCGCCACCTTCCGCGCTGACTTCGAGCGCGAGTACACCCGCCTGTTCGCCCGCCACATCCCCAACGCCGAGATCGAGATCATGAGCTGGCTGGTGCTGGCCACGACCACCACCGAGCCGCCCAAGCGGCTTGCCGAAGTTGCCGGCAAGCTCGCCCCCAAGGCGCTGGGCGAGCGCTCGATTTTCGATGCGCGCCTCGGACGGCGTTTGTCCGTGCCGATGTTCGAGCGCGAACACCTGACCCCTGGCACGGCCCTGGTAGGGCCTGCCCTGGTGGTCGAAGCCGGCACCTCGACCTACGTGTCGCCGAGTTTCGACCTCAGCGTCGATAGCGGCGGCGCCCTCGTGCTGACCGCGCGGCCCGATGCGAGCTGATAAACTCCCTCTCCCCGCTTGCGGGGAGAGGGGCGGGGTGAGGGGCAGCCCCACAGGAAACGTGAGTCCCGGAGAGACTTGTCCATGCGCGGCGAGCAACCTTGGCGAACGAACCGCTCCCGCGTGCTGAGATCGCGGCCCATTTCCGCCGAAGCCAAGCTTTGGGACAAGCTACGCAACAGGCAACTCGCCGGCCTCAAGTTCGTCCGGCAAGCCTCGATTGATCCTTACTTCGTTGACTTCCTCTGCCGCGAGCACAAGGTGGTCGTCGAAACCGACGGCGGCACGCACAGCACCCACGCCGAGCTGGCCGCCGACACCAACCGCGGTCAGGAACTCGAACGAATGGGCTACCGCGTGTTCCGTGCACACAACGCTGATGTGTTCGAGGACATCGATGGCATTCTGGATACTCTGCTCGCCTTCATCGAGGAGCGAACGTCATGAGGCTCGCATGGCGTTTGTCGCTGCCCCTCACCCTAACCCTCTCCCCGCGAGCCCTCGGGATCACCGTGGATCGCCTCTCCCCTGTTGGTGGCCCGAGGACCGGCGGGGAGAGGGAACCCTTCGCACCTGTGTGCGCATCACTGACCGCCCCTGAGGAGTCCACCCCATGACCCGCCCCATCGGCGACATCGAACTGCAGATCATGTGGAACCGGCTGATCGCCGTGGTGGAGGAGCAGGCCCAGACGCTGCTGCGCACCGCCTTCTCGGCCATCGTGCGCGAGGCCGGCGACCTGTCCGCCGGCATCTTCGACCGGCAGGGCCGCATGCTGGCGCAGGCCGTCACCGGCACGCCCGGCCACGTCAACTCGATGGCCGAATCCGTCAAGCACTTCATTGCCCACTTCGGCCTGGAGAACATGCAGCCGGGCGATGCCTACATCACCAACGACCCCTGGATGGGCACCGGCCACCTCAACGACTTCGTCATCACTACGCCCTGCTTTTACAAGGGCAAGCTGATCGGCCTGTTCTCCTGCACATCGCACCTGATGGACATCGGCGGCATCGGTTTCGGCCCCGACGGCACCGACGTGTTCATGGAGGGGCTGTACATCCCATTCCTCAAGCTGCTGGAGAAAGGCAAGGTCAACGAGACGCTGATCTCCATGATCCGCGCCAACACCCGCCTGCCGATCGATACGGTCGGCGACGTCTACTCGCTCGCTGCCTGCAACGACGTCGGTTGCGCGCGCCTGATCGAGATGATGGACGAGTTCAAGCTCGAAGACCTCGACGAGCTCAGCCTGCACATCTGCGCCAAGAGCCGCGCCGCCGTGCTGGCCGAGATTGCCAAGCTGCCGAAGGGCAGCTGGTCCAACACCATGGTCATCGACGGCTTCGACGGGCCGATCACGCTCAGCGCGACGACCACCATCAGCAACGATGGCATTCACGTCGACTACACCGGCACCAGCCCTCAGGCTCCGCGCGGCATCAACGTGCCGTTCGCCTACACCACGGCTTACACCGTGTTCGGCTTGGGCTGCATTGTCGCCAGCCGCATTCCCAACAACGCCGGCTCGTTGGCGCCGCTCACCGTATCCGCCCCCGAGGGGTGCATCCTCAATGCCAGGAAGCCGGCCGCCGTGTGCATCCGCCACGTGACGGGCCAGATGCTGCCCGACGTGGTGTTCGGCTGCCTCGCCCAGGCCATCCCGGACCGCGTGCCGGCTGAAGGCACGTCCTGCCTCTGGAACATCATCGTGCGCGGCTCCGTGAAGGGTGGGGCGGGAGGCAACTACGGCTTCACCATGGCCATCACCTCGAACGGCGGCACCGGAGCCAGGCCGCAGGCCGACGGCCTGTCCGCCACCGCCTACCCGTCGGGCGTCAAGGGCACCCCCGTCGAGATCGCCGAGAGCATCACGCCGCTGATCTTCTGGAAGAAGGAGCTGCGCCCCGACTCCGGCGGCCCGGGTCGCACGCGCGGCGGCCTCGGGCAGGTCATCGAGATCGAAAGCGGCATCGGCGAACCCTTCGATCTGCTCGCCGCCTTCGACCGCATCGATCATCCCCCGCGCGGCCGGGCCGGCGGGAAGGCGGGGGCAGCCGGCTCGGTCGCCATCAAGGACGGCCGCACCATGCAGGGCAAGGGCACGCAGGTCGTGCGACCCGGCGAGCACCTGCTCATCATGACGCCTGGCGGCGGCGGCCTGGGCGCACCCGAGACGCGCGATGCTGCCCTGATCGCCGCCGACGTGAAGGGCGAGCGGACCACTGATCGCCCCCCCCCGCAATGAGCCCCGCGGCCAGGCAGGTTGATCTCATAGTGCTTGGCAGCGGCGCCGGCGGCATGACGGCCGCGCTCACCGCCGCCATCCTGGGCCTCGACGTGGTGCTGGTCGAGAAGACGCCGTTCGTCGGCGGCACCAGCGCGCGTTCGGCCGGCTCCGTATGGGTGCCAAATTCGCGCCACAGCGCCCCCGGCAAGGACGATAGGGACAAGGCCCTGCTCTATCTGCGCTCGGCGCTGGGCAATCGCATGCGCGAGAGCATGGTGCACGCCTACCTGGATGCCGGCCCGGAGATGATCGCGTTTCTGGAGGACAACAGCGAGGTTGCCTTCCGCCCTTACGCCTATCACCCGGACTACCTGGCAACTCTGCCGGGCGCCACGCTGTCGGGGCGCGTTCTGGAGCCTGTGCCGTTCGATGCCGTCGTACTCGGCCAGCACTTCGCCAACCTGCGACCGCCGCTGCCCGAGTTCACCCTGTTCGGCGGCATGATGGTCGACCGCACCGATATCGGGCACCTGCTCAATGCCGCCAAATCGCCGAGGTCACTGCTATATGCGGCCGGACTCATGTCGCGGTACGGCCTGCACCGCATGCGCTTTGCCCGCGGCGCCCGCCTGGTGATGGGCAATGCCCTGGTTGGCCGGCTTTATCACTCGCTCCTTCAGCTCGGCGTGCCGGTTCTCGTTTCGACGAGCGTGGAGCGTCTGATCGACCGCGATGGTCGCGTCACCGGCGCCGTCGTGAGGTCGCCCGAAGGCACGATGACAATCAGCAGCCGCCGCGGCGTCGTGCTGGCGACCGGCGGCATCTCTCGCAATCCCGGGCGGCGGGCGGAGCTGATGCCCAGTTCGCTCAACGCGCATACACCCGTGGCCGAGGGCGCTACCGGCGACGGCGCTGCATTGGCGGAAAAGGCCGGCGGATATCTGGGCACCGAGCACGCCAGCAACAGCTTCTGGTCGCCCATTTCGCTGCGCCGGCGCCGCGATGGATCGATCGCGGCCTTCCCGCATCTGGTGCTCGACCGCGGCAAGCCGGGGTTGATCGCCGTCGACCCCGACGGCAAGCGGTTCGTCAGCGAATCGACCAACTACCATCTGTTCGTGGAAGCCATGTTCGCGGCGCTGAAGGATCGGCCCGGACTGTCCTGCTTCCTGATCTGCGACGACGACTTCATCACCAAATATGGGCTCGGCATGGTGCGGCCGCGCCGCCTCAATCTGGCCGGCGCCATCGCCGATGGCTACCTCACGCGTGCCGACAGCATCGACGGCTTGGCGCAAGCGCTCGGCGTGCCGGAGGACGCCCTTGCGCAGACCGTGGCTCGGCACAACGGCTTTGCCGCCAGCGGCCTTGATGAGGATTTCGGCAAGGGCAGCGATGCCTACCAGCGCAATCTCGGCGACGCCTCGCACAAGCCAAACCCGTGCATCGGCGCGCTGGCCAAGCCACCGTTCTATGCCGTCCAGGTCTTTCCCGGCGACATAGGCGCGAGCATGGGGCTCATCACCGACGAGCATGCCCGGGTTTTGCGCCAGGACGGCGAGTGCGTGGCCGGGCTCTATGCCTGCGGCAACGACATGGACTCGGTCATGGCCGGCATCTATCCCGGTCCCGGCATCACCCTCGGCCCCGCCATGACGTTCGGCTACATCGCCGCCCGCCACGCCGCCGGCAAGTAGCCGGACCCGCCAACTTCCGCCTCCCCCTCGAGGGGGGAGGAAGATGCGTCCGCAGTTTGGACCGGCCATCGTTCTCCGCGCCACGAGCTTAACGGCCGGGCCAAGCTGCTGGACGCATCAGGTGGGGGTGATCGCAGCGCTCCCCGAACTTACACCCCCACCAGGAACGCCATCGAACTTAGCTCGCCTGTTGTCTTTGGTGATGGCTCTGTGCGGCGAGCTAAGCCCGTGGCGTTCCAACCTCCCCCCTCCAGGGGGGAGGCAAATGACCGCGCTGCTCGCTCAACCCAAATACACGCCGCCGTTGACGTGCAGGGTCTGCCCGGTGATGTAGCGCGCGCTCGGGCCGGCCAAATAGTGCACGGCATCGGCGATCTCCTGCGGCGTGCCGAGCCGGCCGACCAGCGTCTTGCTGACATTGTGGTGGTGCGGCAGCTGCGCGTTGGGGTCGCGCGCCGTCTCGATCAGGCCGGGCACCACGCAGTTGGCGGTGATGTTGTCCTGGGCCAGGTCGTGCGCGAGCGCCTTGGTCAGGCCGACGATGCCCGCCTTGGCGGTCACGACGTGCGCGCGGTGCTTGGTGCCGACGTGGCCGGATACGCCGCCGATGTTGATGATGGCGCCGGCGCCGCTGCGTTTCAGGTGCGGCAGGCAGGCCTTGGTCGCGAGGAAGGCGCCGTCCAGGATCACCGCTAGCACGCCGCGCCAGTCGGCCAGCGACATCTCGTCGAGCTTCCGCTCCGGCCGGCCGGCGGCGTTGTTGACCAGGATATCTATGCGGCCGAAACGGTCGGCAGCAGCCACAACCATCCGCTCCACGGCGGCCTGATCCGTGACGTCGGCCATGGCAGCCAGGGCCTTGCCGCCTCTGTCTTCGATGTCGGCCACCACCGCGTCGGCAGCAGCACGATTGCTGTGCCCGTTGACCACGACGGCCGCCCCCGCCTCCGCCAGAGTCACGGCGATGGCCCGGCCGATGTTGCGGCTGGCGCCCGTGACGACGGCGACGCGGCCGGCGAGGTCCTGGGTGGTGCTCATGGCGTAACCCTCAACATGCGCAGAAGTGCGAGATCGATGGGACCGTCCCACAAACGGCGAGCCAGCGCGAGCGCCGGCTCGACGGTTGCTGCCGGCCAGCCTCCGGCGCGTAGATTGGCGGCAGCCTTGGCCTCCAGCTCGGCGCGCGACAATGGCTCGCTGGCGCCGCCGCGCAGATGCGGTTGCCGCTCCTCGATGACGCGGCCGTCGCGCAGCACTGCCCGGATGTGTCCGGTGTACGCGTTGGGATACGGATTGGCGGGATCGATCTGGTAGCGCACCTTGGCGGCCAAAGCCTGCACGGCGGCATCGCCCACCGCCGCGTCGGCGAAGTCATCGAGGCCAAGCTCGCCCTTTATGAGGCCCACCGCAATGCCGTAGGGCGTCGAGAACTTGGCGGCATATCCGTTCGGCGGACGCTGCTTTTCCGCCAGCGGCTCCCACAGCCGGTGCACGGTCCCCTCCCCCACCTCGCACACCAGCTCCAGCACATCGTTCGGGTCGATCCGGCCGCGCAGCCGCCGCGCGCAGTCGACATACGGCTGCACCATCGTCCCGCACGGATACGGCTTGAAGGACAGCGTCCCCATAAGCCAGCGCTGCCCGAAGCCATCCAACAGCGCGCCGTAGTTGCCGTCTCGCGTATGCGCAAAGCCGTGGAACAGGCCGTGCACACCCTCGAAGACGGTGCGCGGTCCGGTGAAGCCAGCACGCGCCAGCAAGGCGGCGCGCAGGCCCGACTGCGCGGCCCAGCCAGGATGCATGCGCTTGGTCCAGCTGCCATCGGCCAGGTACTCGATGATGCCGCTGGCCATCGAGCCGGCGATCCCCATCGCATCGACCAGCTGGCGCGCATTGAGTTGCAGCGCCGCTCCGACGCCCACCGCGGCCCCCATCGCACCGAATACGGCGGTGGGGTGAAAGCCTGCCTTGTGCACCGCCTTCGGCACCACCAGGCTCAGGCGGCAGATCACCTCGGCGCCCACCGCGACGCCGAGCCGCGCGGCTGCGCCCTGCAATCCCTCCTGCTCCGCCGCAGCCAGCACAGCCGGAACGATGACGGCACCGGCATGTACCGGCCCGCCTTCGAACGTATCGTCGAAATCCTCGCCATGCGCGGCCGTGCCGTTGACGAAGGCCGCCCCGGCGGCGCTGCGCGTGTCCGGAAAGCCGATGATGGTGGCGGGTCCTGCGTCCGGCCAGGCAGCGCGTGCCGCCGTCACGTAGTCCGTAGCGCGCGCCGCACCGCACAGGCCGACAATATCGATCAGCAGCCGTTCGCAGGTCTCGCGCACCTCGAGCGGCAGGCGGCCCGCGTCAAGCCCTGCAACACCGGCCGCCAACGCTTCCGCGACCGATCGGCCATCCGCCAGTCCAGTCACACCGCGCCGGCCGTCCACCATCTCAGTTGTTCCGCAGACGCACGCCGCCGCCAAAGCCCGGCAGCCGGTTCACGGCGATTATGACGGCGGCAGTCAGGATCAGCATGGTGAGGCCGAGCACGGCGATGGCCGCCAGATCGCCGCTCTCCTTCAGGTCGAAAATCAGCACCGACAGTACCTTGGTCTCAGAGGTGAACAGGATGACCGCGGCGGACAGCTCGCGCACCACGGCCACGAAGATGAAGCACCAGGTGGCGACCAGACTGGGGCCCAGCAGCGGCGCTGTCACGTCGCGCAGCGTCCTGAGCCGCGAGGCGCCCAGGATGCGGCTCGCCTCCTCCAGTTCGGGCGACAGCGAGCGGAAGGCCGACTGCAGCTGCTGATAGGCGGCCGGTAGCTCGATGGTCACGTAGGCGATGAGCAGGATCCACAACGTGCCGTACAGCACCACCGGCCCGCGCGTATAGGCGAGGAACAGCCCTACGCCCAGCACGATGCCGGGAATGGCGATCGGCGCGGTGGCAAGAAACGCCAGCACGCGGTGGCCGGTCACCGCCGCCCGCGAGGTGAGATAGGCGATCACCAGCGCCAGCACGGTGCCGCAGGTGGCAGCCATCAGGCCGAGCAGGAAGGTGTTCTTCATGGCGAGCTTGGTGGCCGACAGCTCGAAGAACACGAAATAGATGTTGTGCAAGGTGAACGTCGACGGCGTCAGCGGCTGCGAGGCCACGCGCGACAGGGCCGCGTTGACGAGCGCACCGTAGGGCAGGAACACCGGCAGGCACAGCGCGAGCAGGCAGAGCAGCAACGCCGGCCAGCGCAGCGGCCCGAGACGCACCGGGCGCGGCGGGCCGCTCTTGCCGCCCACCACCGTATAGCCGCGCCGTCCGAGCACGAGCGCCTGCGCCCTCAGCAGCACCACCGTCAGAACCAGCAGCGGCAGCGAGGCGGCCGCGCCCAACTCCGGCTTGGGTGGAAACTGGAACAGGCTCCAGATCTTGGTGGTCATGGTGTGAAAGCCCGCCGGCAGCGCCAGGATGGCCGGCGATCCGAACAGCGTCATGGCCTGCAGAAAGGCAACCAGGGCGCCGGCCAGCAGCGCCGGCAAGCGCCAGCGGAATGGTAATGCGCATGGCCGTGCGCCAGGCGCTGCCGCCCAGCATCGAGGAGGCGTCCTCCAGATCGCCGGGAATGCGGTCGAGCGCATTCGCCACCAGCACGAATATGTAGGGGAAGGTATAGCAGGAGATGACGAAGATCAGGCCCGACAGCGTGTAGATGTCGAGCAGCGCCACATCCGGCCCGGCGCCGGTCACTGTCCGGTAGAGCTGGTTCAGCAGGCCGCTGTTGGGCGCCGCCAGCAGCTCCCAGGCCACTGCGCCCAGGAACGGCGGCGTCACGAACGAGGCCATCACCAGGATGCGCACCGCACCGCGCAGCGGCATGTCGGTGCGGGCGACGATCCACCCCAACGGGGCCGCCACCGCACAGCAGATGAGGCTGACGGACGTGGCGATGGTCAGCGTCGTCAGCAGCGGATCGACGAAAGCGGGATCCGTGAACAGGGTGTGAAAATTGGCCAGCGTCGGATTGCGCGCGCGGTCCGTGAAGGCAAACACCGCCAGCCAGCCGATCGGCAGCATGATCAGCAGGCACAGCACGGCCGCAAACAGCCCCATCGCGATGCCGGACAGATCGAAGCGAGCGCGCGGCGCCCGCAAAGCCGACGTCTGCAATGCCTCGACGGTCAAGCAGCCTTCTCCACTCTTCGCGTTCCTCCCCCTTGAGAGAGGAGGAAGACGCGTCACGTGTTAGCACCGCCCTCTTGCGCCGAACGGAGCCTCTGGTGCGAACGCAGGTGCTAACCCGTTCGGCGCGTCAGGTGGGGATGGCGGTCGCAAGTACGTCTGCCTCCCATCATCCCCGTGGCCCTTCCCCGTGAAGGGGGAGGCAAGGGGATCACACCTTGAAGTACTTCAGGTAGCGGGCCTTGATGTCGTCGGCCTGCTTCTCCACCGCGGCGGGATCGTCCTTCATCAGCTTGATGTCCTTCAGCGGCCTCCGCCCTTCCTTTTCTTTGGCCAGCGCGTGCGCCGAGCGCAGCCCGCCCCAGTCGATCATCAGCTGCTGGCATTCGACGGAAAACATGAAGCTCTGCAGCAGACGCGCGGCGTTGGGATTGGGTGCATCCTTCAACAGCCCCGACGGACCGACGATCAGGGGCGTGCCCTCGGTCGGGTAGACGATCTCGACCGGGTCGCCCTTTTCCTTGAGCTGGAACAGGTTGTACTCGTTGCCGTCGGCCATGACGGCGCGCTCGCCAAGCGCCAGCTTCTTCGGCGGATCGGCACTCGACTGCACCTGCATGACCTTCTGCGCGGCCAGCTTCTCGAAATACTCCCAGCCGAGATCGCGGGACATCTGGTAGGTCGCGGTCATGATGGTGCCGCTGTAGCCCGGATGGCCCTTGACGATCTTGCCCGACCACTTGGGATCGAGCAGGTCGGCAAAGCTCTTGGGCGCGTCCTCCGGCTTCACCATGGTCGTGTTGTAGCCGATCACCGAAAGCCAGATGCGCCAGCTCGCGAACTGCCCGTCGGGGTCCCTGTGCTCGGCCGGATAGTGGTTGGCCACATCCTCGGGAACGTAGGGCGTCAGGATGCCGTCGCGCTTCCACACGATGAAATGCGCGGCATCCGAGCTGTTGACCACATCGACGGCGTGGATGTTGCTCGCGTACTCCTGACCGATGCGCTGGTAGATGCGCTCGCCACCGGAGCGCTCAACACGCATGGCGATGCCGGGATATTTGGCCTCAAACGCCTTGGCGATGCGCTCGGCGACCGGCAAGTCGACGGCGGTGTACCAAATCACCTTGCCTTCTTTCTTGGCGGCCTCGATCAACTCGGGAGTGACCTTGCTGGCCGCCGGCGCCGCGCCCCGGGCTCTGCTCGACAATGCGGGCACGAGCAGCGACGTTGCAGCAAGCCCCTGCAAAACATGGCGCCTGGTAGATGTGCGCGTGTGCATCGTGCGGTACTCCCTTGTTAGCTCTGCAGCGCGCGACAACGCTGCTGTGGCAGCTTGAGCCACACCGCGGCCCCGCTGGCGAAGTCGCTCGCCGGCTCGGCCGTGATGCGCAGCTGACTGCCGTCCTTGGTCTCCACAATATAGTCGCGGGCGTTGCCAAGAAAGACGTTGCGCACCACCGTGCCGGGCACCGCATTGCCGCCCGGATCGGCCGCTGATCCGTTCGAGATGCGGACCTCATGCTGGCGGATGGAAACGGCGGCATCCGCGCCGGCTGCCAGGGCCGCGCCGGTGCAGGCGAGCGGCACCCCGGCAAACGACAACGTCGTCGTATCGAGAGCTCTGCCGCGCAGGATGTTGCTGCCGCCAAGAAAGCGAGCGACGAACTCGGAGCGCGGCGCGTCGTATACCTCTTGCGGGCTGCCCAGTTGCTCGATGCGGCCGGCGTTCATCACGGCGATCTTGTCGGCGGTCGTCATCGCCTCGCTCTGGTCGTGCGTGACGTAGATCGTCGTGTAGCGGTAGGCGTCGTGCAGGCGGCGCACCTCGAAACGCATCTCCTCGCGCAGATTGGCGTCGAGATTGGACAGCGGCTCATCGAGCAGGAGGGTGTCAGGCTCCACGATCAGCGCGCGGGCGAGCGACACGCGCTGCTGCTGGCCGCCGGACAGCTCGGCCGGATAGCGATCGGCCAACGCAATAAGCTGCGTGGTGGTGAGAATGGCTTTGACCTTGTCGGCGATCGCCGCCCGGCCCATTTTGCGCAGCGTGAGGCCGTAGGCGACGTTTTCCGCCACCGTCATATGCGGCCACAGCGCGTAGCTCTGAAACACCATGGAGACGTTGCGCTGCTCGGGCGCCAGCGTGCGTTTGGGCGAGGAGACGATGCGATCGCCGAGCGCGATCTCGCCGGCGGTCGGCTCGCTGAAGCCTGCCACCAGGCGCAGCGCGGTGGTCTTGCCGCAGCCCGACGGCCCGAGCAGGCACACCAGCTGGCCGTGCTCGATGACAAGCGAGATGTTATCCAGCACGGTCAGTTCGCCGAAGCGCTTGGTGAGCCCGCGCAAAATGACCGACGACACGTTACCTCCCTTGCTGCGATACAATTATCGTCCGACCGGCACCGGTCGCGTCCGCACTTCTGCCCTCCAATCCCAAGGAGCGTTGCGGCCAGGGGACCATACAGGGTAGTTCCGGACCGAGAAAGGGGCAGCGGCGCTGTCGGCGCCGAGGTCGATCCCAGCATTCCGCATCCGCCGCGCGCGGGCTACACTCCCACTAGCCGCACCACACAGACATGAGGGAAGCGACCATGGCCCAGTACAGCCTCGACGACATCCGCGCCAAGCTCTTCGTATCCGTGCTGTCCGACTGTCTCAACTCGGTCGGGCTCATGCATCAGGCGCTCCCCTCCCGCATCCGCCCGCTGGACGAGAATCTCGTCTTGGTCGGCCGCGCCCGCACGGCTGCCTTCATGGAGGTCTACCACTACGAAGCCGGCAGCAACCCCTACGAGCTCGAGATCGGCCTGGTCGACAGCCTGAAACCCGGCGAGATACCGGTGTTCGCCTGCTCCAATCCGGCTCGCGTCGCCCCCTGGGGCGAGTTGCTGTCGACCGCGGCACGCGCGCGCGGGGCTGCCGGTGCCCTGATGGACGGTTGCACGCGCGACGTGAAGGCGATCCGCGCCATGCAATTCCCCGTCTTTCACGGCGGTATCGGCCCGCTCGATTCCAAGGGCCGCGGGCGCATCATGGCCATCGACGTGCCGATCGAATGCGGTGGCGTGAAAGTCGCCACCGGCGACCTCATCATGGGCGATGCCGACGGGGTTGTGGTCATTCCGCAGCGCTCCGAGGCCGAGGTCCTGCGCCTGGCCTTCGAGAAGGTGCAGGGCGAAAAGAACACGCTGGCCGACCTGCAGCGCGGCGACAAGCTGGCCGACGTCTTCGCGCGCTACGGCATCCTGTAGCTAGCCCCTTCGACACAGGCGAAGCCTCCCGGCCGGCACTGCCTCCCCCTGCATCGGATGCAACGCATTCGATGCGCACAAGGGGGGAGGGCGATGCGTCCGCGGCTTAGGCTGGCGATCGCCGACCGCGCGCTTTGCTGCATCGCCAGCCTAAGTCGCTGAACGCGTCGGGTGGGGGTGACCGGCGGCACACGCAGCTGCTTCACCCCCACCAGGAATGCCATCGAGCTTAGCTCGCCGGTTGCGCTCGCGGATGGCTCAGTGAGGGGCGAGCTAAGCTCGTGGCATTCCGTCCTCCCCCCTCGTGCGCGACGAAACCCTACCGGCTTTCGTCACAGGGGGAGGCACCGCGGTCGCTGGCGGCAGAGCGAGGCTAGCGAGCGATCCGAACCGAAAGCATGTGGCTACCGCATCATCTGCACGTCGCCACACACGCTCAGCGCCTGGCCCGTGATGTTGCGCCCGAACGGCGAAGCCAGGTACAGGGCCATGTTGGCGATGTCGTCCATCTCGACGTTGCGCTTGAGCGAGACGGGCTCGAGATAGGCGCGCCGCATCTGCTCCTCCGGCACGCCCACGGCACGCGCCTTGGCGGCCACCACGCGGTTGAAGCGCTCCGTGCGCACGTGTCCCGGCAGGATGGCATTGACCGTGATGTCAAACTCGCCGAGCTCCGCGGCCAGGCTCTTGGTGAAGCCCACCACAGCCCACTTGGAGGCGGCATACGGGCTGCGCATGGCGAACGCCAGCCGCCCGGCGATCGAGCTCAGGTTGATGATGCAGCCCTTGCGGCGCGCCTTCATGCCGGGCGTCACATGCCTCGCCGCATAGAACTGCCCGGCCACGTTGACATCCAGCGTCTCGGCCAGCCCCTCGGGCGTGACGTCCTCGACATTGGCCGTGGGGCCGGCGATGCCGGCATTGTTGACCAACACGTCGACGCCGCCCATCTCCTTGTCGAGGTCGGCGAAGAAGCCCGCGACCGCATCGGAGCGGGCCACGTCGACATGCCGCACCAGCGCGCCCGCAAGGCTCTTTGCCGCCTTCTCCAGCGCCTCGTCGTTGATGTCGCAGATGGCAACCCGCGCGCCGCGCGAGAGGAACGCTTCGGCGATGGTGTAGCCGATGCCGGTTGCAGCCGCCGTCACGACAACACGCGATCCGCTGAGATCGACCGGCAGGAAGCGGCTCGATGGCTGGGCCGTCATTGTCGTCTCCGTGGTATGAGGCGGGCGGCAGCGCTAGTGTCCCGATTCCGTAGTTCGCCTGTGCTCAATGCTAGGGTTCCGAGCGAACTTCGGAATCATAAGGGACACTAAAATCATAAGTTTGCTCGTGTGATTCAGGTCGAGAAACTCGCTCACAACCATGCGGCAAACTCCGGCGAATTTCTCGATCATCACACGAGCGGCGTCCAGTACCACCAGGTCCGCTCCGCCACCCAGTCTTGCGTATCCTGCTTGTAGGCCTGGAAGTGCGGCGAATTGCGGTGCGCCTCGAAGGCTGCCTCGTCGCGATAGATCTCGATCAGCAGGAACAGCGTCGGGTCCTGCTTGTCCTGGTGTACGTCAAAGCGCAGGCAGTCGCCCTTCTCCCGCTCCAAGCTGTTGCGCGCGTGCTTGAGCAGGCGAGCCTTGTAGAGTTCCACAGCGTCCGGCGTGGAGCGCAGATGCGCGGTGTGGAAGACCGTCACGACGATCCCCCGGGATAGAGCAGGGCGCGCATGTCGTGCTCGGCCACGAAGCCCAGACGCTGCTCGGCGAGCGTCAGGTCGTACAGCGGCGCGTGCGGGTTCGTCGCATACACCTCCGGCCGCTTGACCGGGATACGCCGCCCGCCCATGCGCGCGGCGAGACGTTCGATGGTGGGGTCGGGGGCCAGCGTCGTGCGCCCGCATATGAAGAACGGGCCGAACCCCGGCTTGTCGGCCTCCAGCGCCAGCCGGTAGGCGCGCGCCAGGTCGCGCGGGTCGACGTAGTGCCACATCACCCCGCCGCCTGCCGGCTGCCGTCCGCCCGCCTCCGGCCCCTTGTAGGTGGTCGGATTGGCGGCGCGCGCCCGCACCTCGCCTTCGAACTCGGGGTAGAGCACATACACCGGCCGGATGACGACAACTTCCAGCTTGCCGCGCGCCTCGAAGCTGCGGCCCATCTCCTCGCACAGCTTCTTGCTGAGGGCGTACGCATCGGTCGGACGCCGCGGATGCGCCTCGTCGACGGGCAGATAGTCGGGCGGCAGCATGGCGCCCTGCAGCACCGTATAGCCGATCACCGAATCGCTGGAGGTCAGGATGACGCGCTTGACGCCTGCCTCCTCGGCGGCCTGCAGCACGTTCCAGGTGCCCGTCACGTTGGTGTGGATGATCTCGTGCCCCTGGCCGCTCCAGATGTTGGGCCGGGCGGCGATGTGCACCACGGCCTCCTGGCCGCGCATGGCCGCGGCGACGGCCGCAGGGTCCTCGATCGAGCCTTTCGTGAATGCGCCGATGCTTTTTGCATCCGGCGGGCTCGCGATATCGAGCCCCGCAATCTCCGTCCTGCCCGCCAGCTCGCGGGCGACATAGCCGCCCAGCAAACCGCCCGCCCCGGTCACTAGCACCTTGCCGAAACGCATCAAGCTCTCCTTAAGGCAGAATGCCCGCGTCGCGATAACGGGCGAGCTGATCCACGAACATCTCTTCCGTATCGATCGCCTCGTGGAAGCCGGCGCGGCGCAGCTTGGTCGTGCTGGAGACGATGTCGTAGGTCTGGCGGAACAGCCAGTCGGCGAAATTCCACTGCGCGATGTCCTCGAGACGGCGGGGCTGCAGGCCATGCTTTTCCACGATGCGCTGCCAGACCGCATCCTTGTCGCGCATCCAGTCTGCCAGCGAGATAGTCCTGACCACGCCCGGCGCCATCTTGAACGCGTCCGCGATGCGCGGCCACAGCCGCTGCCAGCGGAAAACGTCGCCGTTGGTAATGTTGAACGCCTGATTGCGGCAGGCGGGTGCCGTGGCCATGAAGGCGAGCCCGCGCGCCAAAAGGCCCGCATCCGTCACCTCGGTCAGCGAGCGGAACTGATCCGGATGGCCAGGAAAGTCGAGCCGCACGCCAAGCTCGCGGCAGATCGCTGCGTACGCACCGACGATCGATATGATGTTGCGCGCGCGTCCAGGCGCGAAATCGCAGATGACGTTGGGGCGCGAGGCCGACCAGCTCCACGCTTTCCCATCCTGACGGCTGCGCAGCAGATCTTCCTGGTCGTAGTAGAAATTCGGCGGTATGTGCCGCTCGTCGTCCTCCTTGGCGGGCGTCGGGTATGCGCCGAGGTGCTGGCCATACCACTTGCCGCCCTCGACCAGATGCACATGCGCGAGCCCTGGACAGCTCGCCTCGGCCGCATCCAGGACATTGCGCAGCATGGCAACATTGTCCTCGACGTTTTCAACGCCGCCCTCGCCGAACTTGGCGCGCGCCGAAAAGAACACGTGAGTCGCCTTGGGCACGCCTTGCAATGCTTTGGCAACCGCCGATGCCTCCAGGAGATCGACGCCAAGATAACGGACGCGGCCGTGCCCGCGTGGCGGCCGTCGGCAAAGCCCGATGACCTCCCAACCGGATGCATCCAGGTGCTCGACGAGCCTCAGCGCAACGGCGCCACTGGCGCCCGCTATGACTGCCACATTCACGACGCCACCCCTGTCGACTTTAGACGCAGGTCAACCCACGGCCCGGAGTGTCTGCCGGCCAGTTGGGTCAGATGACGGTGCGGGCAGCGCCGAACCGGTGACGATCATGCGCAGGATCTCCTCGTGCGACGTCTCGACCGTCCGGCGGGTGCCGACCACCCGGCCCGTCTTCATCACCGTGATGCGGTCGGCGTGCTCGAACACGTGGTTCATGTTGTGGCTGATCATCAGTACGGCGAGGCCCTGTGCGCGCATCTCGCGCACCAGGTCATAGACCTTGCGCGTCTCCTCGACCCCCAGCGCCGCGGTCGGCTCATCCAGGATCACCACCTTGGCATTGAAGTAGACGCTGCGGGCGATGGCGATCGACTGGCGCTGGCCGCCCGACATCGACCGCACCTTCTGGCGCGTGGACGGGATGTTGATCTTGAGCCGCCCGAGCAGACGGCGCGCCTCCTCCTCCATCCTGCGGAGATCGAGGAAGGCGCGCAGCAGTCCCTTGTGGGTCAGCTCGCGCCCGAGAAAGATGTTGGCTGGTACATCGAGATTGTCGGCGAGCGCCAGGTCCTGGTAGACGGTCTCGATGCCGAGCGCCTTGGCAGCCCGCGGGCTGTCGACATGCGCTTCCGTACCGGCGAAGCTGATCGTGCCGGAATCCTTGGCCACGGCGCCCGACAGGATCTTGATGAGCGTCGACTTGCCGGCCGCGTTGTCGCCGACCAGGGCATGCACCTCGCCGGCGTAGATCTCGATGCTGGCATCGGTCAGCGCCTGCACGCCGCCGTAGCGCTTGCAGATGTCCCGCATCTCCACGGTTGCGGCTTCGGTCATTGCGGCCTCTAGGATTCAACAGGGCTGGAGAGCTTTCGCTCTCCAGCTTGCTGCGTAGCTATGCAGCTATAATGTCAGCTCTTGACGGTTTTGTCCCAGGACGGCACCGCCCGCTCCTCGGGCGTACGGGCCACCTTGGCGACGTTGTCCTTGTCGATGATGAACACCGGCAGCAGGATTTCCGGCGGCACCTTCTCGCCTTTCAAAGTACGCACCGCCGCCTGTACGGCGAGATACGACTGGTCATGGCCCGAGAAGTCGACGGTTGCAAACATCTTGCCGTCGGCGATGGCCTGGATGGCATCCGGAATGCCGTCGATGCCGACCACCTTGGTCTTGCCGCCGCGCCCTGCCGCGTTGAGGGCCTCGACGACACCGACCGCCATGTCGTCGTTGGCGGAGACCACCGCGTCGATCTCCGGGAAGCGCTGCATGAGGTTCTCGAACACCTGCTGCGCCGGCAGGCGACGGTACTGACCGGGCTGGGAGGCCAGCACCTCGATGCCAGAGTTCTCCTGCACCGCCCGCTCGAAGCCCTTCTTGCGCATCTGCGCCGTGATGGCCGCAGGCACGCCGTCGATATGCACCACCTTCCCCTTGCCGTTCATCGATTTGAACAGGTACTTGCACATCTCGTATTCGAACATCTCGTCATCCGAGCCGATGAAGGTGACCTTGTCGATGTCGGTCATCTTGTTGTTGTAGTTGATGATCGGGATGCCGGCCTTGTTGGCCTTCTGGATGCTCGGCACCAGCGCCTTGTAGTCGACCGGCACGAACACGAAGGCGTCGGGCTTCTTGACGATCCAGTCCTCGACGAGGCGGGTCTGCTCCTCGATGTTGTCGGGCTTGGTCGGGGCGACCACCTCCAAGATCGACGTTCAGCTCCTTGGCCGCCTTCTCGGCGCCGATCCGGCACGCCTTCCAGAACGGGTTGGTCACGTTCTTCACGAAGAAAGCGATGGTCGGTTTCTTGCCTTGCGCAAAAGCAGTGCCGGACAGCGAGCCGGTGACGGCGGCGCTGCCGAGCGCGACGGCGCCGGTTGCGAAACTGCGGCGGGTGATCTTCATGGTATCCTCCTTGTGAACCGTAAGTCGCCGTTTTCCTCCACTCACGTGGATGTTCTGTTGATCCGCCCACCGACCACCTGGTCGGCAAGCACGGACAAGAGAATGATGAGGCCGAGCACACCGGCCTGCCAGAAGGTCTTGACGCCGAGCAGGTTCATGCCGTTGAGAACCAGCGCCAGGATGAGGGCGCCGACCGCGGTGCCGGCCACGCCGCCGACCCCGCCGAATAGCGAGGTCCCGCCCAGGCACACGGCCGCAATCGCCGGCAAAAGCTGCTCCTCGCCGAGGCTCACGTCGGCAGCGTTGGTGCGGGCGATCACGATCAGGCCGGCAAAGCTCGCCATGAACCCGCTCAGCGCATAGACGATCACCAGGCGTCGCCGCACCGGCATACCCGACAACCGCGCCGCCACGGGGTTGCCGCCGATGGCGTAGACACCGACGCCGAACGGCGTGCGCTGCATGATGACGTGCAGGACCAGCAGCGTCCCCAGCATGATCAGGACCGGAACGGGGATCGGGCCCAGCATACCCGTGCCGATGGTGCGAAAGCTCGCCGGCAATCCGTAGATCACCTCGCCCTGCATGAACACGTAGGCCATGCCGTTGGCGATCCACAGCATGCCGTAGGTGGCGATGAAGGACGGGATGCGCGCGTAGGACACCAGCACGCCATTGATGATCCCGCAGGCAAGACCCGCCCCCAGCGCGGCGGCGATGCCCAGCGCCGGATGGCCGCCGGTGATGAGCGAGGCCGCCAGGCACGCCGACAGGCCGAGCACCGCCCCGACCGACAGGTCGATGCCGGCCGTCAGCACGACCAGCGTCAGCCCCGCCGACATGATGAACAGCGGCACGGCATGGCGCAGCACGTTGACGAGGTTGTTCCAGGTCAGGAAGTAGGGCGACAGGATGGAGAGCGCCACGACCAGGGCGCTGATCGCCACCAGCCTCGACAGCACGACGAACGCCCGATCCGGAGATAGCCCGAACATCTGCGCCGACAGCCGGGTCGAGGCAGCAGCAACGGTCATGAGTAGTGCCCCCGCAGCGAATCGAGGCTGACCGCACCGATGATGATCAGCCCGACGATGGCGACCTGCCACTCGGTGGACACTCCCATCAGGTTCAAGCCGTTGCGCAGAACGCCGACCGCCAGCGCGCCGATCAGCGTGCCAACGATGCCGCCGCGACCCTTCTCGAACGAGGTGCCGCCCAGAATGACGGCGGCGATGGCGTCGAACTCCAGGCCGACGCCGATGGTCGGGTGCGCGGCGTTCATGCGTGCGGTCATGATGAAGGAGGCCAACGCGGTGAGCACGCCGGCGTAGACGTAGACCAGCACCTGATAGAAACGTGCATTGCTGCCCGACAGCACCAGCGCGCGCCGGTTGCCGCCGATGGCGAAGGTGTAGCGGCCGAATTTGGTCCGGTAGAGCAGCAGGTAGGTCACGCCGAACACCGCAGCCGTCGCCCACAGCGGCACGGGAATGCCGAGCGGAGCGCCGTCGTTGAACCAGCGCACGTAATCGGGTAGGCCCGTCACCGAGTTGCCCTCGGTCAGCATGGTGGCCAGCGACTGGGCGATGCCGAAGGTGGCGAGCGTGACGACGAACGGCGGCAGGTCGACGTAAGAGATGAGCGTGCCGTTGACGACGCCGAAGGCGGCTCCGATCAGCACGGCAGCGCCGATCGCCATCCACAGCGGCCAGCCGGTCACCACCATCAAGCCCATGACGACGCCGCACAGCCCCAGCACCGGCCCGAGGCTCAGATCGATGCCCTCGGTCAGGATCACCAACGTCATGCCGAGCGCGACGATGACCAGCACGGCGATTTGCAGCGTGACGTTGGTCAGGTTGGCGACCGAGAAGAAGTTCGGCGTCAGAATGGTCAGGCCGATCGACAGCACGGCCAGCAGGTAGACGGCGCCCGGCGCCGAGCCGAGCCACACGGCTGCCGGCGACCTGCGCACGAGCTGCGAATGTGCGCCGGCCGCGCTCATTTCCACGCCCCTTCGTGCCTGCGCATCCAGTCGGCAAAGGCGGCGACGCCCTTGTCCAGGTCGAGGTTCGGCTTGAAGCCAGCGTCCTCGAGCAACCGGCTTGCCGGCCAGCGGCCCGCGCATGCGCGTGTGGTCGGTCCAGGGTGCAGTGCCGGGCCCGACCGAGATCATGGCTTTCGGGACTGCGGCACGCACCGCGCGCACCACCTCGGCGGTCGAGAAGTTCTTGCCCCAGCCCAGGTGATAGACCGGGTGGCGCAGCGTCTCGGCCTCGTAGGCCGCCAGCAGGCCGGCAGCGACATCGGAGACGTGCGTGTAGCTGGCGAGGAAATCATTGCCGGCCGGATCCTCCACGGGCACACCCGTGAGCGCGCATTTCAGGAACCACGGGATGGGCCCGCGCGGGTTTTCGCGGACGCGCGGCACGAGCGGCGGCCCGTACACCCAGGAGATGCGCACGGTTGCCGCCGATACATCGAACTGCGAGCGATACATGCTGGTCAGCAGTTCGCCGCAGTACTTGGTGGTGCTGTAGATGTTGGTGACCGCCGGTACCTGGTTCTCGAGGACTGGTGTTACCGGGTCCGGGGCGTTCTGAAACACCGAGCCGGTGCTGACATTGACGAAACGGCGCCAACCATGCCGCCGCGCCTGATCGAGCAGGCTGGCCACGCCGCCGACATTCGACTTCACAGCGCCGAGCGGATCGGGCCGAGCGACGCTATCATTTGGAATCGCGGCCGTATGAATCGCGCCCTTGATGGCATGAGCGTCGGCGATGCCTGCGATGGCCGCCTCGTCGGCAAGATCAGCCCGCACCCAGGTCACGTTGCGGCCGAGCGCCTCGGCGTCGCGCGAACGGAACGTGCCGCGATAAATGGCGACCACCTGGTGGTCGTGCGCAAGCGCCTGCCGGACGACCTCGAAGCCGACGTGGCCCATGGAGCCCGTGACGAGCATGGTCATGGCTGCGTTCCTTCCAGGTGCCTGTCGATGAGGTTGAACTCAGCGAGCACCGGGCTGCATTTCCTCCAGGCCGCGTTTGCAACATTGCGGCATGCCTTCTCAGCTTGTGAAAATAGTAGGGCACGACGGCCCTCTGTCAATAGAAAAGCTCAGCGCCCGCGGCCGTTTGCGCGGCCGCGACGCGTGGTGGGCGGGGCACGCGCCGGGGCCGCACCGGCCACGAAGCCGAACTGGGCGGACATGCGGTCGGCGGCATCACGCACCAGGCGGGATTTTGCCTCGAGCGCTTGCAGCGACAGCCGCCATACGGCCCCGGAGATGCCGATGGCCACCCGCACTTCTCCCGTGAAATCCTTGACGGGAACGGCCACGCAGCGCGCCTCGGCGTTGTACTCGCCGTCGTCGTAGGCAATGCCGCTCGCCCGGACGGCGGCGATCTCGCGCCGCAGCAGTTCCGCGTCGGTAATGGTCTTGGGCGTCAGCGCGACCGGCGGGCGGCGCGACAAGTACGCCTCCAACTGCGCTTCGCTCAGGGCCGCCAGCAAGATCTTGCCGATGGCAGTGCAATGGGCCGGGCGCATCGCGCCGACGCGGTCGGCAAGCTGGAACGGACCCGCGCCCACCGTACGAGCCAGCACCACGATATCGTCACCGGCGCGGACTGCGATATGGCTGGTCTCGCCGGTGTCAGACGAAAGGCCCTCCAGGATGGGCTTGGCCAGCGTCGCCATCTCGAGTTCGTCCAGCGCGCTGGCCGCGAGACGGAACAGCGGCGTGCCGACGCGATAGGTCTTGTCGTCGGGCATTTGCCGCAGGTAGCCCATCATCAGCATGGTTTTGACGAGATGGAAGGTCGTGCTGGTGTGCAGCCCGACCTTGCGGCTGAGCTCGCCCAGGCGGATGCCGTCGCGATGGCTGGCGACCTCTTCGAGAATGGTGAACGCCCGCTCGATCGACTGCACACCGCCGCGCTCCTTCATCGACGCACCGCGCGCTTCGGCGCTCGGAGCATTCATGGTGTCTTGCTCGGGCGCGGTCACGGGCACCTCCTGGCCAGCCATTGAAACCTACAAATTGAAAACGACAAGCCGCTCGTCCGTCATGTCTCGGATCGCATACTTCGGTCCCTCGCGCCCGATGCCGCTGTCCTTGATGCCGCCGTATGCCAGCTGATCGGTACGGAATGTCGAGGTGCCGTTCAGGATCACGCCGCCGGTCCGCAACGACCGCACCGCGCGCATGGCAAGATCGAGCGAGCGTGTGAATAGACCACACTGCAGCCCGAACCGGCTAGTGCTGATCAAATTGAATACGGCGTCGATGTCCTTGAATTTCTGGACACTGACGACGGGCCCGAACACCTCATCGCACACCACGCGCATGCTCGGCTTGACGTCGACCAGCACGGTCGGCTCGACCTGCGCGCCAGTGCGGCGGCCGCCGGTAAGAACGCGCGCGCCCTGCTCCACGGCCTCGCGCACCCAGACCTCGACGCGCTTGGCTGCCGCCTCATCGATCAGCGTGCCGACGTCGGTTGCAGGGTCGAGCGGATCGCCGGTCTTGAGGGTCTTCACCTCCTGCACCAGTCGGGCGACGAACGCCTCGTATAGGCTCTCGTGCACATAGACGTTCTGCACCGAGATGCAGCTTTGGCCGGCCAGCCGCATGGCATTTCTGGCAGCGACCGGCGCGCTGTCCTCGACCGACCCATCCGCCGCCACGATGGTCGGTCCGTCTCCGCCCAGCTCCAGCGCCACCCGCCTCAGGCCAGAGGCGGCCTTGATCTCGGCGCCGACGCGGCTCGAGCCGGTGAAGGTGATGAAATCGACATCCGGATGGCGCACGAGCGCCGGCCCGACCATATCGCCGTAGAGCACGTTGACCGAGCCGGCCGGGGCGCCGGCGTCGACGAACAGCTTGGCAATCTCGTGCACGACGCCCGGCGATTGCGGCGGCGCCTTCAGCACGATGGCGTTGCCGGCTGCCAGCGCCGGCGCCACCTTGTGGCAGGCCAGGTTGAACGGCGCGTTGAATGGCGTGATGCCGGCCACGACTCCGACCGGAAAGCGCAGCAGGAAGGCGATCTTGCCGGCACCCATGGCGCTGCCGTCGAGCGGCACCTGCTCGCCTTCGATGCGCACTGCCTCCTCGGCCGACAGCTGCATGGTGTCCTGGGACCGGGCGACCTCGCCTCGGCAATCCTTGATGGCCTTGCCGGTCTCGCGCGCCATCACTTCGGCAATCAGGTCGACGCGCTCATTGAGCAGCACGGCAACGCGGCGCAGCAGCTCGGCGCGCTTGTAGCCCGGCATCGCCGCCATCACGGGCTTGGCGGCGACGGCAGCGGCCACAGCGCGCTGCAGGTCCTCCAGGCTGGAGCGCGGCGCGCGGGCGACGACCGTGCCACGGTAGGGATCGCGCACCTCGGCGGTCTCGGCGGCAGGCTGCCATGCGCCGCCGATCAGTTGCGGGATTACCGGAACGCTCCGGTCCATGGATTTCGCCGAACTCGCCATGCGCACCTCCGCGAAGCCGCCCCAACAAGCGCCTTCGGAAAGGCACCTTCTCACAATTTGGGTTGACACTGCAAATAGTGAAAATACTCTTCGGCCCCGAGCGGAGGAAACCCAGCGAGGCAAATCCCGTGAAATTCCAAAGCGTCGTGGTGACGGGCGGCTCGGGGCGGCTCGGCCGCAGTGTCGTCGAGCGTCTTGCCGGCCATTGCGACGTCACCGTCCTCGACATCGCCGCCACGCCGGCCGGGCTGCCCAAGGGCGTCAGCCATGTGCAGGCCAGCATCACGGACTATGACGCCGTAAAGCGGGCATTCCAGGGCAAGGACGCCGTCATTCACCTGGCAGCCATCCCCAACCCGCGCACGGCGCCGGCCCCGGTCACATTCAACACCAACGTGCAGGGCGCCTGGGTGGTGATGCAGGCCGCGGAAGACGCCGGCGTGCGCCGCGTCACCGTCGCCTCCAGCGATTCCGTGTTCGGCTTCTCCTACAATCCGCCCGACTGGCCGCCCAAGTACCTGCCCGTCGACGAGGCCCATCCCTGCCGGCCAACCGAGTTCTACTCGCTCAGCAAGCAGGTCACCGAGACGATCGCGCAGAGCTTTGCCGCCCGGCGCAAGCTGGAAGTGCTCGCCATCCGCCCGGTGCACATCGTCTTCCCGCAGGAGTATCCGGAACTGAAGGACCGCGGCAGCGACGCGCAGAACTACCATTTCTGGGCCTACGTGGCGCCCGAGGATGTGGCTCAGGGTTTCCACAAGACGCTGGAGATCGCCTATCGAGGCTACGACCTGTTCACCATCTCGGCGGCCGACGGCCTCAACACCAAGCCGACGCTGGAGTTTGCCGTCGAGCGCTGGGGCAAGGTTCCCGAGATCCGCCGGCCTGACTACTTCAAGGCCAACCCGCTCGCTTCCGTGATCGACATCACCAAGGCGCGCGAGGTCCTGGGCTACGAGCCGACCATCAACTGGCGCGACATGATCGCCGGCACGAAGCGGTAAAGACAGCGGAGCACCCGATGAGCAGCGGAGCGACAGCCCGTGTTCGGCATGAACTCTTACTCCTACACGATCGACCACACGGCCGAGACGTTCCTGACCAAGCTCGCGGGGCGCGGTTACCGCGAGTTCGAGCTGATGGTCTATCCGGGCCACATGTGGCCCAAGGCCATGACGGCCGCCGACCGCAAGGCCTTGCGCAGTCATGCCGAAAAACTCGGCGCCCGCATCGTCACCCTCAACATGCCAAACATCGACGTCAATATCGCGGCCGCCTCCGAGGACATGCGCGCGCTCTGCCTCGATCACCTGGAGCGCATCATCGGCCTGGCAGGCGATCTCGGTACGCCTGGCGTGGTGATCGGCCCGGGCAAGGCCAATCCCCTGCTGCCCATGCCTCGCGATCAGTTGACCGGCCACTTCTTCCGGGCCCTCGAGCGCCTGGTGCCGCTGGCTAAGAAGGCCGGCACCCGCCTGCTCGTCGAAAACATGCCCTTCGCCTTCCTGCCCCGCATCGGCGACCTGATGGCGGCGCTCGATAAATTCGGCAGCGACGACATCGGCGTCGTTTACGACGTCGCCAACGGCCACTTCATCGAAGAAGACATCGCGCAGGGCTTGAGGATCGCCAAGCCGCGGCTGGCGCTGGTGCATCTGTCCGATACGGGGCAGCAGGTCTATCGGCATGACCCGGTCGGGCTCGGCACCGTTGCCTTTGCGGTCGTTCCGCCCGTGCTTGACGAGATCGGCCACCGGCATCTGCCCGTGCTGGAGATCATCGCTGCGGATGCCGACGCTCAGATCGCAGACAGTGCACGCCGCCTGGTGGAAGCCGGCTTCAAAGCCTCGCCCCGCTGACAGGAGGACCAAATGGCGCGGGTACTGGTAACGGGGGCCAGCGGCTTCATCGGTTACGGCGTGACCGAAGCCCTGCTCGCGCGCGGCGACGACGTTCTCGCCACCGATGTTGCCATCGAGCCCGCGTTTGCAGAAGCTCGCCGAGCAGAACCCGGCCCTGAAATTCACCGCCGGCGAGATCACCGAATGGCCGCTGCTGGTTCGCCTGCTGAAGGACGGCAAGCCGGACAAGATCGTGCACTGCGCCGCCGTAGTCGGCGTGCCGGCGTCGGTTGGCTCGCCGATCGGGACATTCCGCGTCAACGTCGAAGGCACCATCAATCTGCTGGAGGCCATGCGCTTCTTCGGCGTGCGGCGCATGGTCAACATCAGCTCGGAGGAGATCTACGGACCGTTCCTGTCCGATACGATCGACGAAGACCACCGCTGCCTGCCGACCAAGCCATACGGGATCTCCAAGTTCGTGGTCGAACAGGTTGCCCGCGACTATGCGGCCGCGCACGGCCTCGAATGCATCCACACGCGCACATGCTGGGTATACGGGCCCTACTTTCCGCGACCCCGCGCCCCACGCAACCTGCTGGATGCCGCCATCCATGGTCGCTCCCTGCATCTGCCGGGTGGCGCGAGCTACGCGGTCGACCAGGTGCACATCGACGATGTCGTGCAGGGCGTGCTGCTGGCCCTCGACAAGCCCAGCCACAAGTATGACGCCTATCACATCGCGACCGGCGTGGCGGTGTCGTTCGGTGAGGTCGTCGGCATCATCAAGACGCGTCTGCCCAAGGCTGACATCTCGTATGGCTCCGGTCCGCTGCAGTTCGTCGACGGCACCGAGGCCGTACGCAAGGGCGCCCTGTCCATCGCGCGGGCCGAGCGCGAACTCGGCTACAAGCCGCGCTGGACCATGCAGACGGGCCTCGACACCTGGATCGACCTCCTGCTCACCGGCAAAGGCTGAGGCGACCGGATGTTTTTTGGACGAAATAGAAGGCACGCGACCGCGCCGGCTCGCCCCGACCAGGGGCCACCGCCAGGCAATCGGACTAGGATGGGACAGTCGGCCGCGGCCAGCTAAGCGCGCTGCAGCTCTTTTCTCAGCGTTTCGGTCGACGCCTTCAGGCGCGCCACCTGCTTTTCCTGCTCCCGCTTGGCGGCCTCCAGGTCCGTCACCGGCCCGTGCACCTTGACGACGCGGGCTTCAATCTCCGTTCTGACGAAATAGCCGCCGTTGTCACTGAAGACGTCGACGTTGGTTTGAATGATCGGCTCGTTGCTCAAGATACGCTCCCCTCACGCTTTTCGTGTGCCAGTCATCCTGGATTGCCATCAAGTCCATTATTAGACAAGGCCCCGCCCAAATAGCCCAGGCCGTCACTTTCCGCATATCCGCCTTGCCTCACCCCAGCCGGCCAAACCGGGACCTGCCCTTTGCGTCGCCGGACGCATCATCGTCCACCGGGATGATCGAGGTCGGCGTGCAGAGCGCGAACGCAACGTAACCGTCGCGCGCAGCGTTCATTTCCTCTTGCACGTCGGCCTGGGTCGGCACATGCGGCCAATCGCAAATCACCTTCATGACCCCGTCGGCGCGGACGCCGATCAGGATGTGGGTCTTGTAGTCGACAGCTCGTGGCTCGGTGTTGTCCATGATTTCTCGCTCCTCTCCCGTTAGCCCTGATCACCGTCCCCCTGTGCCGCTCTCACAACGCGAAAATAGTGCTCGGCATGTTGATAGAAATTCTCCATCTCGATGACGTCGCCAGCGGCAGCCGCCTCGCGCGCCAGCGCCACATAGCGTTCGTACTTTGCTCGCGCATTGCCGGATCCGTTTTGGCCCTGCTGTTGTCCTCGCCGCGCTCGCATCGATGCCGCGGTGTCTCTCGACATCGGCGGCTTTCGAGGCCTGTCACGCCTTCGGCCCGGATTTGGCTGCATGCAAGTTCCCTTCCATTGCGTGGTCCACGCGTCCTGCCGCCCGAGGAACATCGTTCGCTGCAAGCTTCAAGCGGCAGCTTAGCTGTTGCGAAGAGAGATGGGCGCCAGCCCCTGAGGGAAACGCGAGGCCAGCGCCCCGCATGACGCGCACATTAGAGGTGGGGTTGCGTCCGAGCCGTCTCAAGGGGCGGTATGGATATTCCGGCCCGGCAAACAACGTCGTGGGCCGGTCGCCTGAACCGGCCTGCGCAGCCGACTCGGCTGGCCCTGACGCGGGTAAGCATTTCATGGCACAATGCAGGCGACGCTCCTGCCGTGCTCGGGCAGATCGCACCAGCATGGCACGAAAGGACGCCGATGCGGCGCCGGAGGAGCCGACATGGCAAGCATGATCGAGCTGCGCAACCGGATGGTGGCACGCCAGGTGTCGGCCCGCGGGGTGCGCGATCCGCTGGTCCTCAAGGCAATGCGGACGGTGGCGCGCGAAAAGTTTGTGCCGCGGCGGCTGCGCACTCGTGCCTACGCCGACGTGCCGCTGCCCATTGGTGCGGGCCAGACGATTTCCCAGCCGTATATCGTCGCGTTCATGGTCGAGGCCTTGCAGCTCGAGGGCGGCGAGACCGTGCTGGAGATCGGCGCGGGCTCCGGCTATGCAGCAGCGGTTCTCGCCCAGATCGCACGCGACGTCTACGCCATCGAGCGGATCGCGCAGCTCGCCGAGAAGGCCGCCACCACCTTGACGGATGCCGGCCATGCCAACGTCCACCTCAGGCACGGCGACGGCACGCTCGGCTGGCCTGATTTTGCGCCATTCGATGCCATTCTGGTATCGGCAGGGGCCGAAAGCGTGCCATCCGCATTGCCGGCGCAGTTGAAGATCGGCGGCCGCCTTGTCATCCCCGTCGGCCCCACGCGCTTCGCACAGGAGCTGATCGAGAATCACGCGGCGCAGCGCGACCAGCTTCGTCTCCGAGAATCTCGCAGATGTGTGCTTCGTGCCGCTGATCGGCGGCAGCTCGGAGACGAGCACCCTCACGCCTGTCTGATTTTTACGGATTGGCTTTCGGCGCAGGCGCTCGGCGTTTGCAGTCGTGTGAAGGTGCCCACCCCAATTGGAGCCCGCTCAACGCGCCCGCATCAGCGCATGCCTGGGAATTCCCGCGGGCGTCAGGTGCATCGGCATGCCGCTCACCTCTTCGTAGATCCCGGCATATCCTCTCGCCATGCGATCGCCCGTAAACAGCTCGAGGTAACGTCTGCGCGCGTTGTAGCCCAATCGACGAGCCAGATCCGGATTGCCGTGCAAGCGCCGCATGGCGCTGCGCAGGGCACCGACATCTCCCGGCGGAACCGCGAACCCGGTTAATCCATCGATGTTGACGTAGGTCGTGCCCGTGCCCAGTTCGCAGCAGATCAGCGGCTTGGCGAGCATCGCACCCTCGAGCAGGACGATCCCGAACGCTTCCGATCGCAAGCTCGACGGCAGCACGACCGCGCCGCACAGGTGCAACAAGGCAGCCTTGTCGGCATCGCTGATGGCCCCCGTTAGGGTGATGTTGCCAGACCGGGTCTCGCCTCGCGACTGATGCGCTCGCACATCGTCGCTGTCGGCACCTGCGATCACGACCGGCATGTCCGTTCCGCGCGCGGCCTCGAGCAGGACATCGAGCCTTTTGTAGTATCGGGCCACACCTATGAACAGGAAGAACCCCGAGCCCACTTTCGCACGCCAGCGCTCCAGCAAGACCGGATCGGGATCGCGCAGAGGCGCTTCGTCGATGCCGATCGGGATGACGCGCACCTTATCTCGGTAGCGGCGCAGCACGGGGCTCGTGCGAACGTACGATGGTGACGTCGCTACGATGACATCGGCGCTGGACAGAAACTTATGCATGATCGGCTTGTAGAACCGGTACAGCATCCGCTGCCGCACGATGTCGGAGTGATAGGTCACAACCGACGGCTTGCCGTGCAGGACCAGGAAGTGCGCCAAGTCCATCATTGGCCACGGATAGTGGTAGTGCACGACGTCGGCGCTTGCCGCCAGCTCCCGGAACCGGCCGACCGCCGACATCGAGAGATCGGTCGAGGCGAATTTCATGGCACGGCGCTGGAAATGCGCGCGATGCTGCCCGACCATTCTCGTCTCGCTGTCCAGCGAGCTGAGCGCCAGCACCTCGCAGTCCACGCCGTAACGCCGCGTACCCTCGCAAATCTCGAATATCACCCGCTGCGCACCGCCATGGCCGTCAGGCAAATAGGTTTTGTAGAAATGCAGCACCTTCATCGTCGCGCCCCCGTCATGCAGCCATACCGTTGGCTGCTTCCGGCGGCTGAGCAAGGCGCGCCGGCCTGAATTTTGGGGACACGCGATCACAAACACGCGGCGAAAATCTGCGCTATATCAGATAGATATCTCCGCATGTCAGATAGCGGATTAGGCCGCGCACGGGCAGCTGACGGCACCGGCATTGCGGTTCCACGAGCGTGCTCGCGCGAACCCACTCGTGCGAACGCGACGCCCACGCAAGAAGGCGAGGCGGTGCCGGGGACCACTGAGATGGGCTCTGTGGGCGGGCTTCCCGTCGGCGGGTACTTATCGCGGCCCGTTCGGATCTGTCGGCCCAGTGCTGTGATCAGCGCCTATGTCCCGGGTGCTCACCGATGCAGGCGAGGGATCCGCTGACAACAGCATGTAGCCGAGGACCAGCAGGAACGCCGTGCCGAGCACGACGGTTGCCACTCCTCCATCCCGCGCTTCGCTGCGAATCGTATTGGCTCGGGCCGCCGACGGGCTTTTGTTGGACTGCGTCGGACGGCACGACCTCCGTCTGCTCATGATCTTGGTGTTGCACCATGGTCCTCTCTCCTTTTGTCTGCACCTGGAGAGGTGGTGCGGGTTGCCATGAAACTCCAGCGCAAGCAGGAGCTTAGCTGGGCCACGGCAATGCGCTGGCGCTGGTTTCGACAGAACCGTGCGACGTCACACCGCGTTGGGTCACGGCAGTTTGATCAATGCGAATGCTAGCCCAAGCGTGCGCCCGTCAAGGTGTCGCGTTATCGGTGACCGACAGCACGGTCAGGTGGAGACGAAGATGGCAATCCAAAGCGACCTACCCTCGGACGTAATTGGCCTGACCAAAACTGCGCCCCTATCCCGACGTGGCTTCATGACGGCGTCGGCAGCTTCGGCGGCCGGCTACACGCTCGCCGCCGGCCCGGTGCGGGCTCAGGTGGTCACAACCGACGCCAGCGGCCTCACCACCGGCGATGCCAAGGTCAAGGTGGCGGACGGCGAGATGCCGGTCTACTTCGCCAAGCCGGCCAACGCACAGAACGCGCCTGTCATCCTGGTGGCGATGGAGGTGTTCGGCGTGCACGAGTACATCAAAGACGTCACACGACGCCTTGCCAAGCTCGGGGCTTTCGCCATCGCGCCCGATTACTACTTCCGCAAGGGCGTCGATCTGACGAAACTTGCCGGCACGGCCGAGCTGATGCCGATCGTTAACGCCAAGCCGGACGCGGAGCTGATGTCCGACCTCGACGCCACGGTCGCCTGGGCAAAATCCGAAGGTGGAGATACCAGTCGCCTCGGTATCGTCGGCTTCTGCCGTGGCGGCCGCACGGTGTGGCTCTATTCCGCACATAGCGGCAATCTGAAAGCCGGCGTCGCCTTCTACGGTGCGCTGGTGGATCCCGCAGGACAAAAGGCCATCTGGCCGAAGAGCGCAACGGAGCTCGCACCCGACATGAAGGCCCCGGTGCTCGGTCTCTATGGCGAGGCCGACCAGGGCATTCCTGTGGCTCAGGTTGAAGCCATAAAGGCGGCGCTGCAGGCGGCGGGCAAGAAGGCGGAATTCCACGTCTTCCCAGGGGCTCCGCACGGCTTTCACGCGGACTACAGGCCGAGCTACCGCAAGGAGGCCGCCGAGGATGCCTGGAGTCGCGCCGCCGCATGGTTCAAGGCCAATGGTGTTCTGGCCTAGCGGAGCGACTTGTTCGGATTGACCCTAGGGCTTTTCAGACTGCCGATGGATGGATCCTCGGGACAAGCCCGAGGATGACACGGGGAGACGTCACCCATTCCCCCCACCTTACGGGTAGGCACCCGAAGACGGGACACACACGCGGCTCTGTTATCGCGCTGCCAGCGCGTACGACAGCATCTTATAGGCCAGCGCCGCGGCCGTGTAGTCGAACGCATGCAGGCCCGCGATCGGCGCGAACTCCACCAGATCTGCGCCCACCACATGGCCGACCGCGCAGGCCCGGCGCAGGATCGCCAGCGCCTGCAGATAGGACAGGCCGCCCGGCGTCGGCGTGCCAGTGGCCGGCATCACCGCCGCGTCAAGCGCGTCGATGTCGAACGTCACATAGACCGGCCGGCCGGCCAGCGGCGCGACGATCCGCTCGATGTCCCACTGCGCCTGGTTGTAGGCCCAGTGGATGGCGATGCGGTGCCGGTTGGCCTCGTAGAACTGCGCCTCCGCCGCCGAGATGGCCCGGATGCCTACCGAAACGAGCGACACGCCGGGCAGGTCCAGCACCCGGCGCATGGCGGCAGCATGTGAGAAGTGCTCGCCCTGATAGCCATCGCGCAAATCGGCATGTGCATCGAACTGCAGCACCACCAGGTCCGGGTAGCGCGCAGCAAACGGGCGGACGGCCCCCGCCGTCAGCGAATGCTCGCCGCCCAGCACGAACGGGAATTTGCCGGCATCGAGCACACCGCCTACCAACGCGGCCAGCTGGTCCAGCGCCGCCGGCAACGGTTGCGCGATGGCGGGCTCCCTACAGGCGGCCACGCCGTAGTCGAGGTAGGCCTCGCGGCCGAGCTCCTCGTCGTACAGCTCGAGCTGTTGGCTGGCGGCGATGATCGCCTTGGGTCCCGTCGCCGTGCCGGACCCGTAGCTGACGGACGCCTCCAGACCGAACGGAATGACCACCGCACGCGCATCCTGCGGTCTTGCCGCATCTGCGCGCACGGGGTCGAGAAAGCTGTCCTCGGCTGCCAGGAATGGCGGAAGCACGGACGCGACTGCAGGCCCGCGGCTCACGCCTGGACCTGCTGCGCCGCGCCCTCCTCGGCCGCGCCGTACATCGACAGCATCGGCTCATCGAGCAGGATCGCCTCGGCGTAGGCGCCATAGCCGTTGAACCGCCCGGCCAACGCGCGGCCATAGGCACCGGTGTTGCCGATCTCGATGTAGTCGCCCTCCTGGATGCTCGACGGCAGCAGGAAGGGTCCCTTCATGAAATCGATGGTGTCGCAGGTCGGGCCCCACAGGGAGAACGGCACCAGCGTGTCCGTGATCTCTCGCGCCGTATCTTGCGCCCGCCCAAGCAAGCGCACCGGATAGGCAAAACCCAGATGCGCCGCGTCGAACAGCGTGCCGTAGCTGCCGTCGTTGACGAACAGCTCGTTGCCGCGCCGTGCATCGACCCGCAGGATCAGCAACTCGGCCTCCGCCACCAGGGCGCGGCCCGGCTCGCACATCAGCTGGCAGCGCTCGCCGATCGGCAGCTTCTCGACACCGTCGTGGATGGCGCGCATGAACGAGTCGAGCGGGGCCGGTTCGCCGTCGGTGTAGATCGATGGGAAGCCGCCGCCCACGTCCAGGCGATCCAGCACCACGCCGGCCTTGGCGATCAGCTGGCCAACCTCGGCCAGCGCCGCCACGTAGGCGTCGGGCGTCGCAGTCTGCGAGCCGACGTGGAAGGTGATGCCGAGCTCCTTGCTCGCCTGCCGCGCCTTGACCAGCAGGCGCGCGGCCTTGGCGCCGGTGATGCCGTACTTGCGCTCCAGCGGGATCTTGCTGTTCTTGGCCGACACGGCAACGCGCACCCACAAGATGAGATCGCGGCAGCCGCCGGTCTCCTCCTGGATCTTCTTCAGCTCATCCTCGCTGTCGAGCGCGAAGCTGCGCACGCCGAACTCGGCGAACGCACGCCGGATGGCGACCCTCGACTTCACCGGATGCATGAAATGCAGCTGCGCGCCGGGGATGGTCGCCGCATCCTCGATTTCGGGGATCGAGGCGACGTCGAAATGCCGGATGCCGGCGCCATACAGCGCGCCCAGCAGAAACACCGAGCTGTTCGCCTTGTAGGCGTAGGCGACGTCGCCGGGGAAGTTTTCCAGGAACCACCGGGCAGCTCGCCCCGCAGCGTGCGGGCGGAGGCCGATGACGGGTTGATCAGGCTTCTGCGCGCCGATCAATGCGCCTGCGGACGGGAACCTGTGCATCTCATGGGACCTCCACCAGTCGGTTTAGACCAGGCGCTGCTCAAACCAGCAGAAGCCGCCGTTCAGAACGGGGGAAATAAGGTCACAGGGGGGTGGTGTAAAGAGGTAATTCAACGGGGAGGTAAAAAATCGCACCCTAGAGTGCGCTCACCGCCGGGAAGAAGGCTCTGAGCCGGCACGCCTCGCCTCGACGAAGGCCTTGAATGCTTCGGCGGCTGCTCCGTCCCCGAGACACCGCTTGGGAACGGCAAAATCCAGTGTCGGGTCGACAATCAAAATCACGAACAAGTCATCCAAGGCGATGTCCCGGACGTCGGCCAGGTCCAAGCGAAAGCTCCAGCCTTGTGAGGTGCCCGCCAGCGCCTCGTCGGTGACGACCATGTCCCATGGGCCAAAACCCTTGCTGCCCTGGGCATGCAGCGCGCTCAAGGCGTGCTTCGACATGCTGCCGATTTCCATCCAGCCCGCAAACACACCAGCGATGAAAGCGCCGCTGAGCAGCGCCGCCACCAGAGGCACCCCGCTTGCCGACAGTGCGCCGGACGCTCGCGCAAGCAGTGAAAAGCCAGAGACCACCAATGCCAGGATGATCAGGCGCGTCCAGGTCCGTCCAGGGCGGGCAAGCGATCGCTGGCCCCGCGATCTGCGATCGGTGTTTCGGCGCGCCTCGTCGAAAGAGTACTGGAGGACAAAGCGGCGTGGAAATGGAGCTGCGGTGCTGCCCTCCAACACCATCGGACGTCTCCTCGCGGCCTTAGGCCGGGTGGGCGGCGACGGCGATCGGATCAGCCGATCGCAGCGGGATCGGTCTCGACCAGCACCCCGTTTTGCAGACGCAGCACGCGGTGCATGCGCCGGGCGAGATCGAGGTTGTGCGTTGCTATCAGGGCGGCGACGCCGGTGTGCTGGATCAACTCCAGCAGTTCATGGAAGACGTGCGCGGCCGTCTCCGGGTCGAGGTTGCCGGTCGGCTCGTCGGCCAGCAGCAGCCGCGGAGAATTGGCAAGCGCCCGGGCAATCGCCGTGCGCTGCTGCTCGCCGCCCGACAGCTGCGCCGGACGGTGCTCGAGCCGCTCGCTGAGCCCCATCATGTCGAGCAGCTGCTTGCCCCGCTGCTCCGCCGCCCGCTTGCCCGAGCCGGCGATCATCTGCGGAATGACGACGTTCTCCAACGCCGAGAACTCGGGCAGCAACTGGTGGAACTGGTAGACGAAACCCATCGTCCCGCGCCGCATGCGGGTGCGGTCGGCATCGCCGAGTTGCGCGCAGTCATAGCCGTTGACGATCACCTGCCCGCCGTCCGGCGTCTCGAGCAGCCCGGCGATGTGCAGCAGCGTCGACTTGCCGGCCCCCGACGGTCCCACCAGCGCCACAGCTTCGCCCGGATACAGCTCCGCCGACGCCCCGTACAGCACCGGGATCTCGCGGTTGCCCTGCCGGAAGGTGCGGCGCAGCTCTATGAGCTGCAGCACCGGATGGACCGCGGCTTGTTGGTGGGCTTGCTGCACGGCGTAGTTCACGCGCAAGTCCTCATTCGTAGCGAAGCGCATCGACGGGATCGAGCCGCGAGGCGCGCCAGGACGGATAGAGCGTGGCCAGCACGGACAGCACCAGCGCCATGACGATGATCGATATGGTGGTGTGCGCGTTGATATCGGCCGGCAGCTTGTTCAGATAGTAGATGTCGGCCGGAAATATCTGCGTGCTGGTCAGCCACGCCACGAACTGGCGGATCTCGTCGATGCGCCAGCAGAACAGGACGCCGAGGATCGACCCGGCGATGGTGCCGACCACGCCGATGCTGGCCCCCGTGATCAGGAATACGCGCATGATGGCCCCCTGGCTCGCACCCATGGTGCGCAGGATGCCGATGTCGCGGCCCTTGTCCTTCACCAGCATCATCAGGCCGGAGATGATGTTGAACGCCGCCACCAGCACGATCACCGACAGGATGATGAACATCATGTTGCGCTCGACCTCGAGCACGGTGAAGAAGCTCTCGTTCCTCTGCCGCCAGTCCGAGAAATGCAGCGATGGGTCGCTGGCCTGCCGCATGGCGCCGACCAGCTCGGACACCGTCTCCGGGTCCGTCACCATAACCTCCAGCACGTCGACCGTGTCGCCCTTGCTGAAGAAGCGCTGGGCATGGTTGAGGGGCATGAAGATCATGCTGCGGTCGTACTCGGACATGCCCATCTCGAAGACGGCCAGTATCTTATAGGGCTTGATGCGCGGCGCCGTGCCAAACGGCGTCGAGGCACCTCTGGGCGACACCAGCGTGATGGTATCGCCGACATTGACGCGCAGCGAGTTGGCGAGCCGGGTGCCGATGGCGATGCCTTCCTCAGACCCGAAGCCGTCCAGGCTGCCGACCCGAATATTGTTGGCCACCAGCGGCAGCGCCTTGATGCCGTCCTCGCTGATGCCGCGCACGACACAGCCCAGCGCCTGCACCGGCGTCGAGGCCATCACCTGGCCTTCGATAAGCGGCACGGCCTTCTTGACGCCCGGCACCTTGCTGAGGCGCTGCGCGGCATCGTCGTAGTGATCGAAGTCGCCACCGATCTTGCTCACCACCACGTGGCCGTTGACGCCGAGGATCTTTGTGAACAGCTCCTTGCGGAAGCCGTTCATGACCGCCATCACCGTGATCAGCGTGAACACGCCGAGCAGGATGCCGAGGAAGGAGAAGCCGGCCAGCACCGAGATGAAGCCTTCGTTGCGCCGCGCTTTCAGATAGCGCAAGGCCAGCATCCACTCGAAGGCCGAGAACGGCTTGGTGTCGGCTGCCAGTGTCGTCACGGGTGTCGCAACTTTCGCTCGATCCTGCATCGCAATGTCCACCCACGCCCAGCGTGCGCCCAGGACGCACCCGGATCCGCCCTCGACTACGCCAGCAGGCGCCGCGCACTCACCAGTTCGACCAGCCGCTTGATCGCCGCTTCCGGCGCCAGGTTCATGCGTTCACCCGACTTGCGTTCCTTGAGCTCGATCTCGCCGGTCTTCAAACCCTTCGGCCCAACGATCAGCTGGAACGGCAGGCCGATCAGATCCATGGTCGCGAACTTGGCTCCCGCCCGCTCGTCGGTGTCGTCATAGAGCACCGTGACGCCGGCCCGCGTCAGCTTGCCGTAGATGTCGGCGCAAGCCTTGTCCGTCTCCTTGTCGCCGGCCTTCAGATTGATGAGACCCACCTCGAACGGTGCCACCGGCACCGGCCAGACGATGCCCGAAGCGTCGTGACTGGCTTCGATGATCGCACCCGCCAGGCGCGACACACCCACCCCGTAGGAGCCCATCTGCACGTTCACCATGCCCCCGTCCGGGCCCTGCACGCGACAGCCCATCGGCTCGGAATACTTGGTGCCGAAGAAGAAAATATGGCCGACCTCGATGCCGCGGGCGGAAACGCGTTTGCCCTCCGGCACTTCCGCCTCGAAGCGGGCGCGGTCGTGCTTCTCGTCAGTGGCCGCGTACAGGCTGGTCCAGGCGGTGATCAGCGGCGACAGATCGCCGGCGAAATCGATATCCGCCGCCGGCGTGCGCGTCTCGATCAGGTCGGAGTGGCAGTAGACCTGGCTCTCGCCGGTGTCGGCCAGGATGATGAACTCGTGACTCAAATCGCCGCCGATCGGCCCCGTGTCGGCCCGCATCGGGATCGATTTCAGGCCCATGCGTGCGAAGGTGCGCAGATAGGCCACGAACATCTTGTTGTAGGAATGCCGCGCGGCCTCCGGGCTCAGGTCGAACGAGTAGGCATCCTTCATCAGGAATTCGCGTCCGCGCATCACGCCGAAGCGGGGGCGCACCTCGTCGCGGAACTTCCACTGGATATGGTAAAGGTTGCGCGGCAGATCGCGGTACGATTTCACGCCGTCGCGGAAGATCTGCGTGATCAGCTCCTCGTTGGTCGGCCCGTACAGCATTTCGCGTCCGTGCCGATCCTCGAAGCGCAGCATTTCCGGGCCGTAGGCCTGGTAGCGCCCGCTCTCGTGCCAGAGGTCGGCGGCCTGGATGGTGGGCATCAGCAGCTCGATGGCACCGGTGCGGTCCTGTTCCTCGCGCACGATCTGTTCGATCTTCTTCAGTACGCGGAAGCCCAACGGCAGCCATGAATAAATGCCGGCGCTGGCTTGGCGGACCATGCCGGCGCGCAGCATGAGCTGGTGCGACACGATCTCCGCCTCTTTGGGCGTTTCGCGCAGCACAGGCAGGAAGAATTGAGAGAGGCGCATGGCTCTTCTGATTAATTGTTAAGCAGACACCGGTGCCTGCGCGGAGTGTTGGCACTGCGATGCGGTTCCGCGCCGCCTTTTCTACCGCAGGGCCGACGGATCAGCGCCTATAGCCGTTTCCCGATAGCGTGGCAATCGCGCCAAGCCCCGGCTCGAGGCCGTTTTCGTTGGGAGGAATGTGCGCAGAATGCATCTGCTAGCAGCCCCCGGTTCCCGACGAAGAAAAATCCATTGCATGGCTCTTTTTCGTATTCCAGGGGGTGACAGAAGGCCGCGCCTTGGCTAGTGTGTGCGCAATAAAAAGGGTTACAGCCTGCTCGTTGTGCAGGGCGCAGGAGCCCAAGTCTGGGGAAGGAATTCCGCCATCAGCGCCTGTATCGAGTGCGCGATGGCGTGACGAAAAGAACGATGAGAAGTGCTCAGAGCAAGGCCCATGGCCTTGCTCTTTTCGTTTTCGGCGCCGCGTTACGCCATGTAGCCACCGTCGATCGCCAAGATCGTGCCGATAGCAAACGAGGCGGCATCGCTGCAAAGCGCCGGCTTCACGGCTGGCGATCACCACGCGTGTGCCCTGACGCGCGAACGCGCGTGCGGTAGCGAGGCCGATGCCGCTCGATCCGCCCGTGACCAGCGCGACCTTGCCCTGCAAGTCGGGGTATGCGGGTGATGCTTCCCGAGGTTTGGTGGCCATGAAACGCTTCGGCTTTGTTACCCGGGGCTGCGCCCCACCCAGGTCTGCACATCGGCGAGGCCGAAGTGTGCAAGCGCCCACGGCAGCAGGAACACCAGCGTCGTGATTGCTGTGGTGATGACGACGATGCGCAGCAGGCGCGGCGTGGTCGGCGCGCTGGCCGGCGTGCCGGGCACGACCACTCCGTCCTCGCCTTGCGTGCGCACGCCGATCGGCAGCACGGCGAACAGCACCGTCCACCAGATCACGACGTAGATGGCGATGCCGAGCGTAATGCTCATGCCTGCTCCAGCTCGACCAGTGTGCCGTTGAAATCCTTGGGGTGCAGGAACAGTACCGGCTTGCCGTGCGCTCCGATTTTTGGATTGCCATCGCCCAGTACACGCGCCCCCGACGCCTTCAGCTTGTCGCGGGCAGCAAGGATATCATCGACCTCGTAGCAGATGTGATGGATGCCGCCAGCCGGATTGCGCTCCAGGAAAGCCGCGATCGGCGAGCCTTCGCCCAGCGGCTCGAGCAGCTCGACCTTGGTGTTGGGCAGCGTGATGAACACTACGGTGACGCCGTGCTCGGGCTGCGCGAACGGCGCGCCCACGTCGGCCCCCAGCGCTCCGCTGTATTGGGCCGACGCGGCCTTGATGTCCGGCACGGCGATGGCGACGTGATTGAGGCGTCCGATCATCTGCTGTTCTCGTCAGTCAGTGCGATAGTACTCTACACCGTACGCTCCGCACCGACCATGCCAGCTTGACGCTGCGGCAACTTCCGCTCACCCGTTCACGCGCATACGCCACCTGTGCACTGCCACGCCAGCCCAGATCGCTTCCACCACGCCGAACGGCCAGGCACCCTGCAGGAAGCCATACAGCGAGGCCAGCGCGCAGGCGCCGGCGAACGCCAGCACGTACCAGGGGCTGCGATCCTCGAAGGCGTAGAAGACCAGCATGCCGACACCGCCAGCAGCCCGAACAGCGTCAGGCCATCCATCCGCGCGCCTCAGCGGTTGGGGTTGCCCTGCACCTGCGTCAGCATGATCTTGGCGATCGGCCGCTTGCCCCAGGCGTCCTCGACCGCCGAGCGCACGGCCCGGCGCACGGCCTCGCGCACCATGCCGGCATCCTTGCGGCGGTTGGGCGGGATGCTGCGCAGCGTGCCGTCCACCGCATCGAGCACAATGTCCTGCATCGACCGCCCGGCGACGTTGGCCACCGGCACCCCGTCCAGCGCCACATCGGGCTCGGCCAGCAGCTCGCCCTTTCCCGACAGCGCGATGCCGACCACGACGATGCCGGCAAACGCCAGCGAACGCCGCTCGCGCACCGGTCCGTCCTCGGCGGGCACCAGCAGGCGTCCGTCGCGGAACAGCCGCCCCACTGGAGCCTCGTCGATGACTTCCGCCGGTCCGGGCGCCAGCCGCACTATGTCGCCGTTGCGGATCTCCAGCACCTCCTGCACGCCTGCCGCGCGCGCCAGCTTGGCATGCTCGGCCAGGTGCCGCGGCTCGCCGTGCATGGGGATCGCCGCACGCGGCCGCACCCAACCGTACATCTCCTTCAGCTCCTCGCGGCGCGGATGGCCGGTGACGTGCACCAGGGCATCGCCGTCCGTGATGAGCTCGCAGCCGAGATCGATCAGCTTGTTCTGAATGCGCCCCACCACCCGCTCGTTGCCGGGAATGGTGCGTGAGGAGAAGATGACGAGATCGCCCTTGTCGAGGCCGATGTCGGGGTGCTCGTCGTCGGCGATGCGCGCCAGCGCCGCCCGCGGCTCGCCTTGGCTGCCGGTGCACAGCAACACTACCTCGCTCGGCTCCAGGTAGGAGAAGTGGTCCTGGTCGTGATACTTGAAGCCCTGCGGCAGGTAGCCGGTGGCGATCGCCACCTCGATCATGCGGTGCATGGCGCGACCCGCCACCACCAGGTGCCGGCCGGAACTGCGGGTTGCATCGGCCACGGCTTTGATGCGCGCCACGTTGGAGGCGAAGATCGTTACAGCCACCCGCCGCTTGGCCGCCTTGATGATGCCGGCCAGCGAGCGTGCCACGTCCAGCTCGGACGGCGAGCGTCCCTCGCGCAGCGCGTTGGTGGAATCGCAGATCATGGCCGCCACGCCCTCGGCGCCGAGCGCCGTCAGCCGGCCGCTGTCGGTGGGTGGGCCGATCACCGGCGTCGGATCGATCTTCCAGTCGCCGGTATGCAGTGCCATGCCCAGCGGCGTGCGCACCGCCAAAGCATTCGACTCCGGGATCGAGTGGGCCACGTTGATCAGCTCGAGCGAGAACGGGCCGATGTCGAAGCGGGCGTTCAGCTCCACCTCCCTGATCGGCAGCTTCAGGCCGCGCCCGTACTCGGCGAGCTTGCTGCGCAGCAGGGCGGCGGTGAACGGCGTGGCATAGATCGGCACCTGCAGGCGCGGCCAATGCTCGATCACGGCGCCGATGTGGTCCTCGTGGCCATGCGTCAGCACCAGTCCGGCCAGGCTCGCCCTTTCCCCCTCGATGAAACGCAGGTCGGGCAGGATGACGTCGACGCCCGGATCGTTCTCGCCCTCCGGGAAGGTGATGCCGAGGTCGACCATCAGCCATTGCCGGCCGCTCTCGGGACCGAACCCGTAGAGATAGCAGTTCATGCCGATCTCGCCGATGCCGCCGAGCGCCATGAACACGAATTGCTCGGCGCCCGCTTCGTGCCTGCGCGATTGCTCCTTGACCATCAGCCGCGCCCCTCTAGCGCCGGCGCGCGCAGCGTGACGTCGCCGTATGTCACGCGGCGCTGCTCGCCGTGCGCGTCGCGCAGCAACAGCGCCCCGTCAGTGTCGAGACCGAGGAACGAGCCCTCGATGCGTAGGCTGCCGGTGTCGACCGTTGCCGCCTCGCCGACCGGCCCCGCCCGTTCCAGCCAGGCGGCCCGCACCTGCGCAAATCCTGTCCCGCCCTGCCACGCGTCGAGCGACGCCTGCATGGTCGTCGCCAGGGCGCGCAGCATGGCATCGGGTGACACGTCGACGCCGTGCGCGGCGAGATGCGTGGCGTCGCGGCCGATATCCGCCGGGTGCCAGGCCAGGTTGATGCCGGTGCCGATCACCAGCGTCACCTCGGTGCCGCCGGCTGCCGGGGCGCTTTCGGCCAATATCCCGGCGCACTTGGCGCGCCCGATCAGAACATCGTTCGGCCACTTCAATCGCAAGCCTTCGACGCGCCTGCCGCCTGCGACCGTCCGCATCGCATCGATGACCGCCACGCCGGCCAGCAGCGAGACCTGGGGCACGGCCGACTTGGGACAGGCCATCGTCTGCAGCAGGGTGGCGTACAGGTTGCCCGGCTCCGAGCCCCAACTCCGGCCCGACCGGCCGCGGCCCTGCGTCTGGCGCCGCGCCACGATCCACAGCGGCCCGCGCTCCCCCGCCTCGGCGCGCTTGAACGCCTCGGTGTTGGTCGAGCCGACCTCATCCAGGACAACACTGCGTACGGACTGCGCCACTTGGCTTCCGATCTGATGCCGGACGAGTAGGGTCGCTTCGGATTGAAGCGCGAAGCCTGCTCTCCGCCTCAGTCTGTAGAGAGCAGATTGACATTCCGCGATCGAAGCAAGGGCCGCGATCGGAGACGATCTTTTCTCTGGGTTCAGAACAAGCTTCTAGCCGCCGCATCGGCCTGGTTGACCAACGGCGCCGGCCAGATCACGTAGAGAAGCACGAACAGGCCCGACAGTGCCATGATCAGCCCAACCTTCGGCGGAACATCAAGGAAGCGCGCCTTCGGCTCGTCGAAGAACATGACCTTGACGATGCGCACGTAGTAGTAGGCGCCGACCACGCTGGCCAGCACACCGAACACGGCGAGCGGCCACATCCCCTGCTTCACGGCGGCGGCGAACACGTAGAACTTGGCAAAGAACCCGGCCAGCGGCGGGATGCCGGCCATCGAGAACATCACGATCGCCGAGCATGGTGGCCATGCCGAGGTTGTTCTGGGCAAGTCCCGACAGCTCGTCGATATCCTCGACCATGCCGCCCGGCCGGCGCATGGACAGCACGCAGGCGAAGGCCCCGACCGTCATGGCCACGTAGATGACGAGATAGATGATTACTCCGCGCACGCCCTCTGGCGTTCCGGCCGCCACCCCGATCAGCATGTAGCCGATGTTGCCGATCGCCGAGTAGGCCAGCAGCCGCTTGATGTTGGTCTGGCCGATGGCCGCGAAGGCGCCGAGGCCCATGGAGGCGATGGCCAGCGCCGTCACCACCTGCTGCCATTGCGGCTCGATGCCGGGGAATGCGCCGAACGTCACGCGCATCAGCAGGGCGACGGCCGCCACCTTGGGTGCGGCCGCAAGGAACGTGGTGACCGGCGTCGGCGCGCCCTCATACACATCGGGCGTCCACATATGGAACGGCACCGCCGAGATCTTGAAGGCGATGCCGACCAGCAGGAACACCAGGCCGATGATCAGGCCGATGTCCTGCCCGGCGCCTGCGATCTGCGCGGACGCCGCGATGTTGGCAAAGGCCGTCGAGCCGGTGAAGCCGTAGATCAGCGATGCGCCGTACAGCAGCATGCCCGACGACAGCGCCCCCAGCACGAAGTACTTGAGCCCCGCCTCGCTGGACCGCACGTCATCCCGGCGCAAGGCCGCCATCACGTACAGCGCCAGGCTTTGCAGCTCGAGGCCGAGGTAGAGCGAGATCAGGTCGTTGGCGGAGATCATCATCGACATGCCGGCCGTGGCCAGCAGCACGAGCACCGCATACTCGAACTTGAGGATCTTCACCTCGCGCATGTAGTCGAACGACAGGATCAGCGCGGCCGCCGACGATAGCAGGGTCAGCACCTTCAGGAAGCGCCCGAAACCGTCGATGACAAAGGCACCGTTGAACAGCGTCGCCTTCTCGGCCGGTTGCTGGATGATGAGCCAGGCAGCCAGCGCCAGCGCCATCACCGCGAGCCAGCCGATCGCCTCCGCCTCGCGGTCGGTTTCGGGCCGGAACACGCCCAGCATCAGCAGCGCCATGGCGCCGACCACCAGCACGATCTCCGGCGCCAGCAGCCAGTATGTCGAGACGAGTTGGTTCATGCTGCAGCCCCCGCCTCACCTGTCATCCCGAAACGCGCGTCTGCGCGTATCCGGGACCCAGCATCACGCTGCGTGCGCCGGTTGGATCCCGGATATTCGCCGGCGCGAATGCCGGGATGACGACCATTCGTGTTTGCTGCTTGCATAGCTAGTGCACGTTCAGAGCCGTGGCCGCCTTCAGCGCAGCCTGGTAGTTGGAGACGAGGTGGTTCACCGACACCGCCGTGACGTCCAGCAGCGGCGCCGGATAGAAGCCGAACAGGATGGTCAGGATCACCAGCGGCGCCATCACCAGCACCTCGCGGTAGCCGAGGTCGCGGATGCTCTTGAGCGACGGCTTCTCGAGCGGCCCGAAGATCATGCGCCGATACAGCCACAGCGCATAGGCGGCCGACAGGATCACGCCGAAGGTGGCAAAGAACGCCACCCACGTGTTGGCCCTGAAAGCGCCGAGCAGGGTCAGGAACTCGCCGATGAAACCCGAGGTGCCCGGCAGGCCGACGTTGGCCATCGTGAACACCATGAAGCACACGGCATACAGCGGCATGCGGTTGACGAGGCCGCCGTAGGCCGCAATCTCGCGCGTGTGCATGCGGTCGTAGACCACGCCGACACACAGGAACAGCGCCGCCGAGACGATCCCGTGCGACAGCATCTGGAAGATGGCGCCGTCCACGCCCTGCACCGTGAAGGTGAAGATGCCCATCGTCACGAAGCCCATGTGCGCCACCGACGAATAGGCGATCAGCTTCTTGACGTCCTCCTGCGCCAGCGCCACCAGCGAGGTGTAGATGATGGCCACGATCGACAGGGCAAACACCAGCGGCGCGAACTCCTGGCTGGCCAGCGGGAACATCGGCACCGAGAAGCGCAGGAAGCCGTAGCCGCCCATCTTCAGCAGAATGCCGGCCAGGATCACGGAGCCCGCCGTCGGCGCCTCGACATGCGCGTCCGGGAGCCAGGTGTGCACCGGCCACATCGGCATCTTCACCGCAAACGAGGCGAAGAAGGCCAGCCACAGCCACCACTGCATGTCGGCGGGGAACTTGTGGGTCAACAGCGTCGGGATGTCGGTGGTGCCGGCGTGCCAGTACATGGCTATCAGCGCCAACAGCATGAGCACGGAGCCCAGCAGCGTATAGAGGAAGAACTTGAAGCTCGCGTATACGCGCCGCTTGCCGCCCCACACGCCGATGATCAGGAACATCGGGATCAGGCCGCCCTCGAAGAACAGGTAGAACAGCACGAGATCGAGCGCGCAAAAGACGCCGATCATCAGCGTCTCGAGCACCAGGAAGGCGATCATGTACTCCTTCACCCGGTCCTCGATGGCCTCCCAGCTCGCCAGGATGCACAGCGGCATCAGGAACGTGGTGAGAATGACGAACAGCATGGAGATGCCGTCGACGCCCATCTTGTATCTGATGGAGCCGCCCAGCCAGTCCATCTCCTCGACGAACTGGAAGCCGGCGTCGGCCGGGTCGAAGTGCGCCCAGATGTAGAGCGACGCGCCGAACGTGAAGAGCGTCGTATAGAGCGCCACCCAGCGCGCATTGCGCTTGGCGTCTTTGTTCAGCGCCGCGATGTAGAGCGCGCCGACCAGCGGAAAGAAGGTGACGAGCGAGAGGATGCCGAAGCCGGTATTCATCGCACCGCTCCGCCGTAGAACATGAACCAGGTGACGAACAGCGCCACGCCGATCAGCATGGCGAACGCGTAGTGATAGACGTAGCCGGTCTGCAGCTTGACGATGCGCCCGGTGGTCCAAAGCACGCGCGAGGCGATGCCGTCCGGCCCCAGGCGATCGATGATGGCCCCGTCGCCCTGCTTCCACAGCACGCGGCCGAGCCAGAACGTGGGCCGTACGAAGATGAAGTCATACAGCTCGTCGAAGTACCACTTGTTGAGCAGGAACAGGTAGATCGGCTTGAACACCTTGGCCGTCAGGGCCGGCAGCGACGGCACCAGGATGTAGTAGAGATAGGCCAGCCCGAGCCCGGCGATCATGGCGATGAACGGCGCCCAGCCGACCCAGTCCGGCACCTCATGCATGGCGTGCATGATGTGGTTGTGCGGTCCCTCGACCAGGGAATGGCCCCAGAACTCCTTGTAGGACTCGCCGATGAACAGGCCCTTGAACACAAAGCCCGCCACCGTCGCTCCTGTCGCCAGCACCAGCAGCGGCACCATCATCACCCACGGGCTTTCATGCGCATGCTCGTAGGTCTCGTGGTCGGCGCGCGTGGGGCCGTGGAAGGTCAGGAACATCAGCCGCCAGGAGTAGAATGCCGTCATGAACGCCGCCACCACCAGCAGCCAGAACGCATAGTTGTTGGGCGTGTGGGCGGCGTAGGAGGCCTCGATGATGGCATCCTTGGAGTAGAAGCCGGCAAAGCCCGGCAGGTGCGGGATGCCGACGCCCGTCAGCGACAGCGTGCCGATCAGCATCATCAGCCAGGTCAGGCGCAGCTTGGAGGCGAGCCCGCCCATGTGGCGCATGTCCTGCTCGTGATGCATGGCGTGGATCACCGAGCCGGCGCCGAGGAACAGCAGCGCCTTGAAGAAGGCGTGCGTGAACAGGTGGAAGATGCCGGCCCCGTATGCGCCGACGCCGCAGGCGACGAACATGTAGCCGAGCTGCGAGCACGTCGAATAGGCCACCACCCGCTTGATGTCGTTCTGCACCAGACCGATGGTGGCGGCAAAGAACGCCGTGATCGCTCCGATCAGTGTCACGAACTGCAGCGCCAGCGGCGCCAGCTCGAACAGCGGGGAGAGCCGCGCCACCATGAACACGCCGGCCGTCACCATGGTGGCGGCGTGGATCAGCGCGGAGACCGGCGTCGGCCCCTCCATGGCATCGGGCAGCCAGGTGTGCAGCAGGAACTGCGCCGACTTGCCCATGGCGCCCATGAACAGCAGCAGGCACAGCACGGTCAGCGTGTCCCACTGGTGGCCCAGGAACTCCATCGGCTTGCCGGCCACCGAGGGCGCCGCCTTGAACACCTCGTCGAAGCTGATGGTGTTGAAGATGAAGAAGATGCCGAAGATGCCGAGCGCAAAGCCGAAGTCGCCGACGCGGTTGACGATGAATGCCTTGATGGCCGCGGCATTGGCCTCCGGCTTCAGATACCAGAAGCCGATCAGCAGGTAGGAGGCAAGCCCCACGCCTTCCCAGCCGAAGAACAGCTGCAGGAAGTTGTTGCTGGTCACCAGCATCAGCATGGCAAAGGTGAACAGCGACAGATAGGCAAAGAAGCGCGGCCGGCTGTCGTCCTCGTGCATGTAGCCGATCGAGTAGAGGTGCACCAGGAACGACACGGTGTTGACCACCACCAGCATCACGCCGGTCAGCGTGTCGATGCGCAGGCCCCACGACACGTCGAGCTGGCCGGAGGTGACCCAGCGCAGCACCGGTATGTGCACTGTCTCCGCCCCGAAGCCGATCTGCGTGAACACCACCCACGACAGCACCGCCGAGATGCCGACGAACAGCGTGGTGATGATCTCGCTCGGGCGGGCTCCCAGCGAGCGCCCGAGCAGGCCCGCTATCAGCGCACCGATGATGGGCAGAAAGACGATGGCCTTGTACATCATCGCAGCGTGTGGCCCCTCAGCCTTTCATCATGTTGATGTCTTCCACCGCGATCGAGCCGCGGTTGCGGTAGTACACGACGACGATGGCGAGCCCGATCGCCGCCTCGCCGGCCGCCACCGTCAGCACGAACAGCGCGAACACCTGTCCCACCAGGTCGCCCATGAACGAGGAGAACGCCACCAGGTTGATGTTGACAGCCAGCAGCATCAGCTCGACCGACATCAGGATGACGATCACGTTCTTGCGGTTGAGGAAGATGCCGAAGATGCCGAGCGTGAACAGGATCGCCGCCACGGTCAGGTAATGGCCGAGACCGACCCCGCTCATGATGCCGTCTCCTTCCGCGCCGGCACCGACTGGGGCACGATGGCCTCGCCGGGCTTCAGCTTGACGATCTCCATGGCCGTCTTCTTGCCGCGCGCCACCTGGGCCGCGATCGACTGCCGCTTGACCCCTTCCTTGTGGCGCAGCGTGAGCACGATGGCCCCGATCATGGCCACCAGCAGGATCAGGCCCGCACCCTGGAAGAAGTAGACGTAGTTGGTGTAGAGCACGCGCCCCAGCGCTTCGGTATTGGTGATGCCGGACCCCGCCGACGGGATCGGCGCCGTCGGTGCCGCCAGCGCTTTCGGATTGACGAAGCGCACGCCGACCACCAGCACCAGCTCGGCCAGCAGGATCAGGCCGACCAGCGCCCCCAGCGGCGCGTTCTTCATGAAGCCGGCGCGCAGCTCGGCGAAGTCGACGTCGAGCATCATCACCACGAACAGGAACAGCACGGCCACCGCGCCGACGTAGACGACCACCAGGATCATGGCCAGGAACTCGGCCCCCAGCAGCACGAACAGGCCGGCCGCGTTGAAGAAGGCCAGGATCAGGAACAGCACCGCATGCACGGGATTGCGCGCCGCGATCACCATGAACCCGGCCGCCACCGTCATACAGGCGAACAGATAGAAGAACAGCGCCGCCAGCGTCATGCCGCCACCCCTGCGAGTGGTATTCCTCCCCCTTGAGGGGGGAGGATGGAATGCCACGGGCTTAGCTCGCCACGCAGAGCCGTCACGGCACCCACAACAAGCGAGCTAAGTCCGATGGCATTCCTGGTGGGGGTGATCTGGTGGGGCACAACACCCCCACCCGGCGCGCCTCGATCACTTAGCCCCACGGTCAAGCCATCGCAAAGGTTGTTGCATGCGGGGCTAAGTGATGGCGCGCCGACCTCCCCCCACGAGGGGGAGGCGAAGCGTACTGCCCTCGCTTGCAGGCTCGTCCTCATCATCGCCATCACCGGTACGGAGCGTCGAGCTTGAGGTTGACGGCGATCTCCCGCTCCCAGCGGTCGCCGTTGGCGAGCAGACGGTCCTTGTCGTAGTAGAGCTCCTCGCGCGTCTCGGTGGCGAACTCGAAGTTCGGCCCCTCGACGATGGCATCGACCGGGCAGGCCTCCTGGCACAGGCCGCAGTAGATGCACTTCACCATGTCGATGTCGTAGCGGGTGGTGCGCCGGGTACCGTCGTTGCGGCGCGGACCCGCCTCGATGGTGATCGCCTGCGCCGGACAGATCGCCTCGCACAGCTTGCAGGCGATGCAGCGCTCCTCGCCGTTGGGATAGCGGCGCAGGGCATGCTCGCCGCGGAAGCGGGGCGACAGCGGGCCCTTCTCGAAGGGATAGTTCAGCGTCGCCTTGGGCTTGAAGAAGTAGCGCATCGACAGCCACAGGGCGGATGCGAACTCCTTCAGGAACAGCGAGCTGATTGCGTTACCGAGCGCGGCCATGACAGGGCATCCTTAGGGCGCGAGGTCGAAGAACTGCAGCACGGCGGCCACCGCCACCACCATGAACAGCGACAGCGGCAGGAACACCTTCCAGCCGAGCCGCATCAGCTGGTCGTAGCGATAGCGCGGCACGAACGCCTTCACCATCGCAAACATGAAGAACACGAACACCACCTTGGCCAGGAACCAGACGAGGCCCGGCACCAGGTTGAGCGGCCAGATGTCGATCGGCGGCAGCCAGCCGCCGAGGAACAGGATGGTGGTGAGCGCGCACATGGTCACGATCGCCACGTACTCGCCCAGCATGAACAGCAGGTAGGGCGTCGACGAGTACTCGACGGCAAAGCCCGCCACCAGCTCGGACTCGGCCTCCGGCAGATCGAACGGCGGCCGGTTGGTCTCTGCCAGCGCCGAGATGAAGAACACGATGAACATCGGGAACAGCGGCAGCCAGTGCCAATCGAGCACCGAGTTGGCCAGCCCCAGGCGCGTGCCCAGGCCGACCTTCTGCGCGTTGACGATCTCGGACAGGTTGAGGGATCCGACGCACAGCAGCACCGTGATGATCACGAAGCCGATCGAGACCTCGTAGGACACCATCTGCGCGGCCGAACGCAAGGAACCCAGGAAGGGGTACTTCGAGTTCGACGCCCAGCCGCCCATGATGATGCCGTACACGCCGAGCGAGGAGATGGCGAACAGGTAGAGGACGCCGACGTTGAGGTCGGAGATCACCCAGCGCCCCCAGCCGTCCTCATTGAGCGGAATGACCGCCCACGCCCCCAGCGCCAGCACGGAGGCCACCAGCGGCGCCAGCAGAAATACGCCCTTGTCGGCGCCGGCCGGGATCAGCGGCTCCTTCAGTACGAATTTGAGCAGGTCCGCGAACGACTGCAGCAGTCCGAACGGACCTACCACGTTAGGTCCGCGGCGCATCTGCACTGCCGCCCAAACCTTGCGGTCCATCAGCAGCAGAAAGGCGACGATGATCAGCAAGGCCACCAGCAGCACGACGCTCTGGAATGCCATCACGAGCAGCGGCCACACCGTGCTTTGCCAGATCTCCTGCCAGGACCAAGCGCTATCCATGCGTTCCCGTGATCCCTTCTTTCAGGCTCTTGCGCAGCGCGGCGAGCTCGGCCATCACGAGAGAGGCGCGCGCAATCGGATTGGTCAGGTAGTACTCGCGCACCGGCGAGGCGAATGGTTCCGAGCCCAGCGTACCGCCCCGTGCAGCCAGTGCCTCGACCCCCTTCATATCGGCGGGGGCGGCCGCGTCCAGATTGGCCAGCGCCGGTGCCGCCTTGTACATGGCCGCGCGCAGCGCCGACAGGCTGTCGTAGGGCAGCGTATGGCCGGTATGGGCCGATATGGCGCGCACGATTGACCAGTCGTCCTTGGCATCGCCCGGCGCGAACGCAGCCTTGGCGGTGGTCTGGGCCCGGCCTTCGGTGGACACGTAGGTGGCACTCTTCTCGGTGTAGGCAGCTCCTGGCAGGATCACGTCGGCACGCTGCGCGCCGGCATCGCCATGGCTGCCCTGGTAGATGACGAAGGCCTTGCCGAGCGCCTGCATGTCGATCTCGTCGGCGCCGAGCAGATACACCACCTCGAAGTCGTCATTGCCGGCCGCCTTCAGCATGCCGCCGGTATCCAACCCGCGCTCACTCGGCACAAAGCCGAGATCGAGCCCAGCCACGCGCGAGGCCGCCGTGTGCAATATGTTGAAGGCGTTCCAGCCGCCCTCCTTGCCCTGGGCCACCTGCACCGCCAGCTTGGCTGCGGCCGCCAGCACGGCCTGCCCGTCCGCGCGCGCTGCCGCGCCACTGCCCACGATCACCATCGGCCGCTTGGCGGCGCTGAGGACGTTGGCGAAGCTGTGCTTGCCGTCAATCACCTCTTTCAAGGTCTGCGGCCCGGCGCCCAGATACTCGTAAGGGTAGGTGAGATCGGCCTTCTCGCCGATCAGCGCCACGCTCAGTCCGCCCTGCCGCCAGCGCTTGCGGATGCGCGCATTGAGCACGGCCGCCTCCAGCCGCGGGTTGGTTCCGACCAGCAGAATGGCATCGGCCTGTTCGATGCCCTCGATGGTGCTGTTGAACAGATAGCTGGCCCGCCCCAGCGCCGGGTCGAGCTTGGCGCCGTCCTGCCGGCAGTCGATGTTGCGGATACTGAGCCGCCCCAGCAGGTCCTTGAGCGCGAACATCTCCTCGGCGCCCGCCAGATCGCCGGCGATGGCCCCGATCCGGTCCGGCCACTGCGACTTGAGCTTCGAGGCCACCAGCGCCAGCGCTTCGTCCCAGCTGACCGGCACCAGCCGGCGGTTCTTGCGCACATAGGGGCTGTCGAGACGCTGAATACGCAGACCGTCGGCCACGTGCCGCGTCTTGTCGGAGATCCATTCCTCGTTCACGGCGTCGTTGTTGCGCGGCAGGATGCGCACCACCTCGCGCCCGCGCGTGTCGACACGGATGGCGGAGCCGACCGCATCCATCACGTCGATGCTCTCGGTCTTGCGCAGCTCCCATGGCCGCGTCGCAAACGCCCACGGCCGGTGCGTCAGCGCGCCGACCGGACACAGATCGACGGCATTGGCCGACAGCTCCGACATCATGCCGCGCTCGAGGTAGGTGGTGATCTCCATGTCCTCGCCGCGGCCGATGGCGCCCAGTTCCTCGACGCCCGCCACCTCGGTCATGAAGCGCACGCAGCGCGTGCACTGGATGCAGCGCGTCATGGCCGTCTTGATGACCGGACCCAGGTACTTCTCGTCGACGGCGCGCTTGTTCTCGACGTAGCGGGAGCCGCCGACGCCGTAGGCCATGGCCTGGTCCTGCAGGTCGCACTCGCCGCCCTGATCGCAGATCGGGCAGTCGAGCGGATGATTGATGAGCAGGAACTCCATCACGCCTTCGCGCGCCTTCTTGACCATCGGCGAGCGCGTGCTGATCACCTTCGGGCTGCCGTCCTTGTTCGGCGGCAGGTCGTTGACGCCCATCGCGCACGAGGCGACCGGCTTCGGCATGCCCGCTACCTCGATCAGGCACATGCGGCAGTTGCCGGCGATCGACAGCCGCTCGTGGTAGCAGAAGCGCGGGATCTCGACGCCGGCCAGCTCGCACGCCTGGATCAGCGTGATGCCGTCCTCGACCTCGATCGGGGTGCCGTCGATGATCAGTTGCTTGGGCATGCCCAGCCTGCTCCCGCCTGCTTACCTGTCATACCCTCATTCCTACTTTGCGCTCGACGGCTTGGCCGTCGCCCGGATCAGCCCGCCGGCGACCAACGCTGCCAAGCCGAGCCAGAACACCTTCGGCTCGTAGGGCGTCTTGCCTAGCAGCCGCGCGCCGCCCGACACCAGCCCGCAGAAGTCGCTGCTCGTGTAAATGCAGCTCTTGGCGTCGAACACACCGAATTCGCCGCTCGCACCCGGCACTTTGGAGACATCGCTCATCACAGAGGAGAAGAACGAGTACCACCAGACGAAGGCCGCCACGATCACCAGCGCGCCACCGATCACCAGAAGATTGCCGAGTTTCTTCAGATCCATCGCCTACCCCCTTATTCCGCCGCCTGCCGATGCGCCGCCTGGTAGCGGTCGATGCGCTCCTCGATGACGCTGCGATAGTTGCGGATCAGGCCCTGCACAGGCCAGGCCGCCGCGTCACCCAGCGCGCAGATGGTGTGGCCTTCGACCTGTTTTGTGACGTCGAACAGCAGGTCGATCTCGCGCTTTTCCGCTTCTCCACGCTCCATGCGCTGCAGCACGCGCCACATCCAGCCGCAGCCCTCGCGGCACGGCGTGCACTGGCCGCAGCTCTCGTGCTTGTAGAAGTAGGCGATGCGGCGGATGGCGGCGATCACGTCGGTCGACTGATCCATGACGATCACGGCCGCCGTGCCCATGCCGGACTTGAGCTTGGACAACGTATCGAAGTCGAGCGGCAGGTCCTGGCACTGCGCGGCGGGCAGCAGCGGCATCGAAGACCCGCCGGGGATCACGGCCAGCAGGTTGTCCCAGCCGCCGCGCACGCCGCCCGCGTGCCGCTCCAGCAGCTCGCGCAGGGGGATACCCATCTCCTCCTCGACCACGCAGGGTTTTTCCACGTGACCCGAGATCTGGAACAGCTTGGTGCCGGTGTTGTTGGGCTTGCCGATACCGGCAAACCAGGTCGCCCCGCGGCGCAGGATGTCGCCCACTACCGCGATCGATTCCACGTTATTGACCGTGGTCGGCGCCCCGTACAGGCCGACGTTAGCCGGGAACGGCGGCTTCAGGCGCGGCTGGCCCTTCTTGCCCTCCAGGCTCTCCAGCAGCGCCGTCTCCTCGCCGCAGATGTAGGCGCCGGCGCCGTGATGGACGATGCACTCGAAGTCCCAGCCGTGGATGTTGTTCTTGCCGATCAGCTTGGCCTCGTAGGCCTCGTCGATCGCCGCCTGCAGATGCTCGCGCTCGCGGATGAACTCGCCGCGCACGTAGATGTAGCAGACGTGCGCGCGCATCGCGAAGGACGCCAGCAGCGCGCCTTCGACCAGCAGATGCGGATCGTGCCGCATGATCTCGCGGTCCTTGCACGAGCCCGGCTCCGACTCGTCCGCGTTGATCACGAGATAGGAGGGTCGCGGATCGCTCTTCGGCATGAACGACCACTTCAGCCCGGTCGGAAAGCCGGCGCCGCCGCGCCCGCGCAAGCCCGACGACTTGATCTCGTTGATGATGCCGTCGTGACCTTTCTCGATCAGCGCCTTGGTGTTGTCCCAGGCGCCGCGCGCCCTGGCGCCTTCGAGCTTCCAGTCCTGGAAGCCGTACAGGTTCTTGAAAATGCGATCTTTGTCCTGCAGAGCCACGGTGCCTCGATCCTTACTTGCCGGCCTTGGCAAATTCCTTGAGCGTGGTCGGCCCACCCTCGGGACAGGAGGCCTGCCGGCCGATCTGCGAGCCGGGCTTGGGCGGCTTTCCTGCCGCAAAGCCGTCGAGCACCTTCTCGAACAGCTCCGGGTTGAGGTCCTCGTAGGTGTCCCTGAAGATCTGCACCATGGGAGCGTTGGCGCAGGCGCCGAGGCACTCGACCTCTTCCCAGGAGAAATTGCCGTCCTCGGACAGATGGTGCGGATCGTGATGGATGCGCCGCCTGCACACCTCCACCAGCGCCTCCGATCCCCGCAGCATGCAGGGCGTCGTGCCGCACACCTGCACGTGCGCCTTCTTTCCCACCGGGGACAGCTGGAACATGGTGTAGAAGGTGGCCACCTCGTAGACCCGGATATAGGCCATGCCCAGCATGTCGGCGACCAGCCGCATGGCCGGCTCCGGCAGCCACCCCTCGTGCTGCTCCTGCGCCCGCCACAACAGGGGAATGACGGCCGAGGCCTGCTTTCCCTGCGGATATTTGTCGATCGTGGCCTTGGCCCAGGCCGCATTCTCCGGCGTGAAGGCAAAGCTTGCGGGCTGGTTGGGATCTAGTCGGCGGACGGCCATGAGCGGATGCGGGGCCCTGCGTTTTCGCTGCGCTGCAAAGACGGCATTCTTATAGGCGCAGATTGAGCACTTGTCGCCTTTCTTTAGAACGTGCCCAGGGTTGCGCGGAACGCGGCAAAAGTGCCTTTTCTACTGTCTTGCGGCTGGCCGGAAACGCCCCCTAGGGGATGACCGCGTCGGGTCGTTTCAGCGCACCTCGATCGGTACCTGGCGGCCGAGGCGACACCCTGCCTCAGCCCAGCCAGCGCACCAGCAGCAACAGGGCCGCCGGCGGCCCCAGCAGGAGCGCGCTTTGCGCCCCGACCCTCAGGAAGCCGATCCAGAAAACCGCCCAGGCCACGCCGAACACCGGGATCGCCCAAGCGCTAACGACGTAGCCGCCGTATCCCCGCGCCAGCGAGAACAGCAGCGCCATCAGGATGCACATGATGCCAAGCGCGATCGGCATGGACGGCCATTCCGCCTGCCAGGTGCCCATCGGCCAGCCACGCAGGACCGCCATGGCGCGATAGGTCGCAAGGCTCAGGCCCCAGCCGAACGCCACTACCGCCAGCAGGAATCCCACATCGACCATGACATCCGCTCAGTCCGCTCGGCTTGTCATCCGCCACAGCACCGCAGCCAGCAGGGCAGATGCGACCCCACAGCTCAGGTGGAAGACAATCTGCGGCAGTTTCCCGGTCGAGCTTGCCGCAATCGCCGCGTCGGCAAAACAGACGATGGTCCCCATGGAGAACCAAAGCGCCAGCGCCCGCCATTGCCGTAAGGTTGCAAACGCCACCGCCAGCAACCCGAGCCACAGGTTGCGCAGGCCGATGATGTGGTAGAGCTCATGCCCTGCAGGCCGCTTCGGCAGCCCGAAGGTGACCGCCGCCTGCTCCGGCATCAGCAGATAGCGCGCCCCGATCAGGGCCAGCAGCAATCCTCCCGCCATCGAGATGATCGCCAGCCAGGTCAGCTTGCGTCGTACGCCTTGCTCGGACATCTGCGCAGCCCCTCTCATACGAGGTCAACCCAGATGTCATACCGGGGCTCGGCCCCAGTATCCAGACTGAAGGAGCGAATGCCGGCGATCAGAACGGAGATCCCGCAATGACACCACAATGAACGAACCAGGCCCACCTGCGGCAACACCGCGCGCCTGCAGCTAACGATCGATCTCGCCGAACACGATATCGAGCGATCCCAGAATGGCCGACACGTCGGCCAGCATGTGGCCGCGGTTCATGAAATCCATGGCCTGCAGGTGCGGGAAGCCGGGCGCGCGGATCTTGCAGCGGTAGGGCTTGTTGCCCCCGTCCGTCACCAGATATACGCCGAACTCACCCTTCGGCGCCTCGACGCAGGCATAGGCTTCGCCGGCCGGCACGTGGAAGCCCTCGGTGTACAGCTTGAAGTGATGGATCAGCGCTTCCATCGACCGCTTCATCTCGGCGCGCCTGGGCGGCACCACCTTCTTGTCATCGGTCACATGCGGGCCACGCCCCTGCGGCGACAGCAGCTTCTCGCAGCACTGCTTCATGATGCGCACCGATTGGCGCATCTCCTCCATGCGGAGGCAGTAGCGGTCGTAGTTGTCGCCGTTCTTGCCGATCGGGATGTCGAAGTCGAGTTCCGAGTAGCACTCATAGGGCTGCGCCCTGCGCAGGTCCCAGGCCGCGCCCGAGCCGCGCACCATTACGCCCGAGAAGCCCCACCTGAAGCAATCCTCCAGGCTGACCACGCCGATATCGACGTTGCGCTGCTTGAAGATGCGGTTGTCGGTCAGCAGCCCCTCGATGTCGTCCAGCACCTTGGGGTGCGTCTCGCAGAACTGGGCGATGTCCTCGATCAGCTTTACCGGCAAGTCCTGATGCACACCGCCGAAGCGGAAGTACTTGGCGTGCATCCTGCTGCCGGAGGCGCGCTCGTAGAACACCATCAGCTTCTCGCGCTCCTCGAAGCCCCATAGCGGCGGGGTGAGCGCGCCGACATCCATCGCCTGCGTGGTGACGTTCAGCAAGTGCGACAGCAGCCGCCCGATCTCGGAATAGAGTACGCGGATCAGCTGGCCGCGCTTGGGCACCTCCAGCTCCAGCAGCTTCTCCACCGCCAGGCAGAAGGCATGTTCCTGGTTCATCGGCGCGACGTAGTCGAGCCGATCGAAGTAGCCGACCGCCTGCAGGAAGGTCTTGTGCTCGATCAGCTTCTCGGTGCCGCGATGCAGCAGGCCGATGTGCGGATCGACGCGCTCCACCACCTCGCCGTCCAGTTCCAGCACCAGCCGCAACACGCCGTGCGCGGCCGGATGTTGCGGCCCAAAGTTGATGGTGAAGTTGCGGATTTCGGTTTCTGGCATCGGCCTACATCCCCGCCGCGCTTAGGGGCGGCACGCCCGCGACCTTGGCTTTCGCGTTGATGCGCGTATTGAACTTGTCCCATGGCACGACGAAACGGTCGTGCTCGCCTTGGCCGATCATCTCCACCCCGTCGTGTGCTTTCACCCGGAAGGAGACGCGCCGGCCGTCGACCTTGGTGACCTCGGCGTCGACCTTTACCGTCTGCCCCGGCAGGGTCGCAGCCGCGTGGCTGATGTTGACGTGCACGCCGAGCGAGCCTTCGCCCGCATCGAGGTACGGTTCCAGCACCTTCATGCAGGTCCACTCCATCAGCCCCACCATGAAGCCGGTGGCGAACACAGCCGGCATGGATTGGAAATCGGCCGCTTCCGGATAGAGATGCGGAACCGTCTTGTTGGCCGGCACGGTGTAGCTGAACACGGCCGACGCGCCGGGCGCGAGCGTATCCTTCATTGCGGCTTCCCGGGTGCCTTGGCGGCCTTCTCGTCGCCAGGGAGGACATAGTTCGTCCCTTCCCAGGGGCTCTCGAAATCGAATGAGCGGAATTCCTGCGTCAGCTTCACCGGCTCGTACACCACCCGCTTCTGGTCGTCGTCGTAGCGCACCTCGACGTAGCCGGTGAGCGGGAAATCCTTGCGCAGCGGATGGCCCTGGAAGCCGTAGTCGGTCAGGATGCGACGCAGATCAGGGTGACCCGAGAACAGGATGCCGTACATGTCGTAGGCCTCCCGCTCGTACCAGTTGGCGCCCGGGAACAGCTCAACCGCACTCGGCACGGCAGTGTTCTCGTCCGTCGCCACCTTCAGGCGAATGCGCTGATTGTGACGCGGCGACAGCAGGTGATAGACCACCTCGAAGCGCTGCGCGCGCTCGGGATAGTCCACCCCGCAAATGTCGATCAGCACCTCGAACAGGCAAACGCTGTCGTCGTGCAGCGCCTTCAGGGTCGAGACGATGCGGTCGCGAGCGATCCGCATCGTTAGTTCGCCACGCGTGATCTGCCAGCCCTCGACAGCCTGGCCGAGCTTGGCCTCGACATGCTTGGCAAGGTCTTCCAACGTGCCGGCCATCCGCAACCCTCGCTCAATCCACGATGAACAGCCGCACACCCTTGGCGGTACGCGAGCGATGCGGCTCGGCGCCGTCCGCCACCTGATAGCTCATGCCGGGCGTCAAGGTGAAGGTGCGGCCGTCCTTCAGCTCGGTCATCAGCTCGCCGTCGACGCAGAACAGGATATGGCCCTTCTCACACCAATGGTCGGCGACGTAGCCCGGCGAGTACTCGACCAGCCGCACGCGCACCTCACCGAACTGCCGTGTGCGCCAAGTCGCAACACCCGGAGCGCCAGCGTGCGTCGTCGCCTCGACCGAGTGCCAGTCGGTAACGCCGAACGGGATATCGCTGATGCGCATGTAGCCTATCGCTCGATGGTGCCCGTGCGCCGGATCTTCCGCTGCAGCAGCAGCACGCCATACAGCAGCGCCTCTGCCGTCGGTGGGCAGCCCGGTACGTACACATCGACCGGCACGATGCGGTCGCAGCCGCGCACCACCGAATAGGAATAGTGGTAGTAGCCGCCACCGTTGGCGCAGCTGCCCATCGAGATGACGTAGCGCGGCTCCGGCATCTGGTCGTAGACCTTGCGCAGGGCGGGCGCCATCTTGTTGCACAGCGTACCGGCCACGATCATCACGTCCGACTGGCGCGGGGAAGCGCGCGGCGCAAAGCCGAAGCGCTCCAGGTCCCAGCGCGGCATGGAGGCCTGCATCATCTCCACCGCGCAGCAGGCCAGCCCGAACGTCATCCACATCAGCGAGCCGGTGCGGGCCCAGTTGATCAGGTCGTCGGTAGTCGTGACGAGGAAGCCCTTATCGGCAAGCTTGTTGGAGACCTCGGTGAAGAACGGATCGCCGGGCTTGGTCAGGTCCGGTTGCGGGGGTTGCGACAGCGGCCATGTCAATCCCACTCCAGCGCGCCCTTGCGCCACTCGTAGATGAAGCCGACGGTCAGCACGCCCAGGAACACCATCATCGACCAGAAACCGAACAGTCCGACCTGCTTGAAAGCCACCGCCCACGGAAACAGGAACGCCACCTCCAGGTCGAAGATGATGAACAGGATCGAGACCAGGTAGAAGCGCACGTCGAACTTCATGCGGGCATCGTCGAAGGCGTTGAAGCCGCACTCGTAGGCCGACACCTTCTCCGGGTCCGGATTGCGCACCGCCACCAGGAACGGGGCTATCATCAGCGCCAGCCCGATGACCAGCGACACACCGAGGAAGACGGCAAGCGGCAGGTAGTCCAGCAGCAGCTGGTTCATGGCATGCTCCCGCGCGCGGCCGGTGGTGGCCACGCAGCTGTCTCTGCGCTCTGTTAACGCAGTGCAGCAAGCTGCGCAACCTGGGAGGTCGTCGCAGCTCCCCTCCCCGCAGGCCTAGCCAGCTGCGGTGCACCAGCGCCAGTAAGCGCCGCCTGGGGCCTATCGGGACGGTTCGGCCATGGCGCGCAGCACTCGGCCCGAGCGCGCCGGCGGCAGGTTCACGATCTCTTTGTAATAAGCCAACACTGCCGCGCACAGCGTACGCGGATCGCCGGAGTACCTGACCGGCTCGGACAGGACCTGCTGGGCGGTCGGAATGCGGGTGGTTATCCGAGCCATGACACCGATCAGCTCGGCGTCGACATTGCCGGTCTTTTCCTTGTTCGGGGTGCGGACCGCCTGCTCGATGAGCTCTGTTAATGCCGCGATGTCGTCGGTCAGCAGGGCGGCCGGAATGAGCTTGCTCAGGTTGAAGCCCTCGCGCCGCAACTCGGGAAACGCGAATTGCACACACAGCGACGGATCGGACTTGCTCAGGTACTCCATCTCGGCGATCTGCGTCCGCCAGTACCGCTGGATCGCCGCATTGGGCGCGACTTGCAGATACTTGGGCAGAATGTCCACCCCGAATACGTCCTGCACGTCGCGTATCATCTCCGGCTGGGATTTGCCGAGCCTGACCGCTTCTGCCAGCCGGTCGCTGATCTTCTTGAAAGCCTCCGGGTCGTTGTCGCGGACCAGGGCGTAGAACGGCATCGCCAGCAGTCCGCGCTCCAGCCCTTCCCGATCACGCCAGTTGGCGATGCCCGACATTGCGAACTGGTCGGGGTCGACGATGTTCGTGACGATCTTTGCGGCCAGCAGGTCCCTGTTCGGCGGATACCACATCGAATCCGCGCCGGTCGAAAGCGCCTTCTCGATGAACCACGGCGGCGCCCCATGTGCCGCCAGCGTGCGCCGCAGGTCGGCGTTGATGTCCGGCAGCTGCTTCTGATCGACACCGCCGAAACTGATGCTGTGAAAGCCAAGGCGCGCCTTGGTCGACAGATACCTTTGCGAGCCGCCAAGAAATGCGATCGTGCAGGCGCTGACACAATCGGTGGCGGTATAGGTCGCCAGCTTGCGGTCGCGCACCATCTGGTAGATCTGATACCCCTCGCCGACCCTGCCGCCGATGCTGTTGAGATGCACGACCCTCACGCCGGGCGCCGCATCCAGCAGCTTTCTCAAGGCGTCGGCCGTGCCGAACGGCATGCCGCCGGCAAGTTCCACCTCGGTGCCGTTGCGCAGCAAGCGCAGCTGGTGAGCGGGAGTGTTGTCCTGGCCGCTGGCGAGGATGGCACTCTCGAACAGCATCGGCCAGATCACGGTCGAGAAGTCCACGACGGCACGTAGTGCACCCAGCACCACGAACGCGCGCGCCACGAGACCCCACACCGGGCGGTGCCCTGGGGCCGTCATTTGATGGCCGGCTGCGCGCCAAATTCCGAGCAGCTGCCAGACTGTCACCACGCACAGGGATGAGAGAAAGAGGACGAGCGCCACTCCGACGCCGACCGGCGATAGGTTGGCCTCGCCCAACCATTGGCCGAAGCCGTATGACAGCCCGGCAGCAATCAGGCTGAGCAGGAGGCCTACCCCCCAGTAAGCTTGGGCCAGCGTCAGCTCGCCGCGCCAGTGGCGCTGGACAAATCCCGGCACAAGCCGCGCACCCCAATACGCTGCAACGAGCCCCCTCTTTGCTAAGCCGAAGCCCTTCTTTGCTAGCGGCCCCCCCCTCTTGGCTAAGACAAGGCCCGATTTGGCCATGGCGAGGCCCTGCGCCATGCGACTTGGAGTAGTCGCCAATTGGCGGTCGTCTTGCCTGTCGTCGAGGCCTGAGATTTGCCTGTCGTCCAGGCCCGCGATTTGCCTGTCGTCCAGGCCTCGGATAGGCAGCGAGAACACGCTTGGCTCGGGCGGTTGCCATAGGCCCGGCACGTCGCCGGCCAGCTGCCACTCCGCCATGCCCGCGCGCCAGACGAAATCTTCGCGCCGCAGTTGCCCCTCGCGAACGCCGGCGCTCATTTCGTCGGACGTGAAAGGCCCAAATCTCTCCCCGTCGCGCGCGACGTACCAATCACTCGCCATAACCGCGACCCGTCTCGACGACTACAATGGGCCACAACCGGCGATGGGTGTCCACGGCCGTCTGTTCGCCTGATGAGTATTGCGCAGCCTTTGATGCGGCAGGGCCACCAGCTGTCGCAAGTGGAGCTCGACAAAGGTGGCACGACGGCGACCCGAAAAAGCATCAGGGTGCGCGTCCGCAAAGCAGCCCACTTCGTAGCCACGCGCAATGACGGCGCGAGCGCAGGAAGTGAACCTGTGGCCCCTGCCATCGGCGGTCGTCCGACCATCGCGCTCAGACCAAGCGCGATCGTGGTGGACATGTGAGGCGTGACCATTTGGCAAAGCCATTGGCAGCGCGCCCTTTCTTGCGAGCTTCAACGCGACGGCATTCAACACGTATCACGCGCACGTGACAGGCCCGATCTTTTTCTTGGTGTCGCCGTTGACCTCCCGTCGGGCGAGCACGAGTTCGCCGCAGTAGAAAAGGAGGATGGTCATGAAAACGATTGTGTCGGGTTTGCTTGCCCTTTCGGTTATTGCCGGCATCACTGGCAGCGCCATGGCGGCCGAGAACGACAACACGCGCAGCACGCATAGCGCGAAGCAGTTCTACCAAAAGATGGATCAGGAGAAGGGCGGCGGCGGCAACTAGCAGGTCTCCTTCAACTTGGCCCGCGGGCTTTCCGCGGGCCATTTCTTTGGAACGCCTCGGAGACCGGAACGTTTTCCGCCCGTCTCCATTTGCGGAGAGGAGAACTCAAAGGTGTCGCGTCACGCGGGTCGATGCCTTTCGGTGCAAGCAGCGACAGCGGGCAGGACGAGGTCCCGCTCATTCGGAGGAGGATCGCCATGGGCCGCCAGGTCAGCGTTGTCATTCTCGGCGTGATCATCGCCGTCGGTGTGATCTACGCGCTGTTCGACGAACGCATCAGTTTCACGGGCCCAGCGTATCGCGCACCGGCGACGCAGGAAGTGCCCAAGTAGTTGCTGATGCCGCGCAGACAGTGCGTCATGACTGCCACGCGCGCGAGGCAGAGGCCTCACGCTCTTTCACGCGACCGTTGACTCCCATCACTGTTTGTCACGCGTGCGAGAGCCCCCCTTTTGCCGCGCGCCAAAGCGGATATATCCACCGCTGCGGGCCACGAACGGCTCGGTGGGAAATCAAAATTTAGGAGACTGATCATGAAGACCATCCTTTCGGCTCTTATCGCCCTGTCGGTGCTTGGTAGCGTTGCAGCGCCGGCCAGCGCGGCTTGGGACACGAAGGCGTTCTGGGACAACCTGGAGCGTGCCCAGGGCGGCGGCGGCAACTAAGCAACAGGCCGTTTAAAACAGACCCACGAGCAACTGCGCTCGTGGGTTTTTTCATGTGCTCGGCAGTTCAGAAAAGCCGGACAACCGTAGCACCGCTCGCGCTACTCATCTTCTGTCAGGCGTTCAAGACCCCAACGATGATGGCCAGGCACGCATCGGATTGATCCTCGAGCCGGTCGCGCGTGAGGTCCCATTCACAGGCAACCGTCAGCAGCGCATCGCGCGCGGTGTGGCAATCGCGTTCCAGCATGGCCTTGGCGCGCAATCGGCAGACATCCGCAATCTCTCGCAACCCGATACTTTGCTCGACGGGCCGCCCCAGCATGCGCTCGACCGCGCTCTGGATCATCAACAAGTCGGTGGGCCGACTCATATGCGGCTCCATAGGTGCGGGTGCCATGTAGCACGCCCCGCGCCGTCTCGGCCATCGTGCATCAGGAACCTGCGCGGGCTCGCATCGAAGTCGACTTGTACACGCTTTCATCAACAAGTGGCCCCAACCGAACGCAGCGTCTTGAGGCGCGCGGCCACCTGTCGGCGGCCTTCTTGTGGCCGATAGAGGATGACCGGCATCGCCACGTTTGCGGAGATATCGCAGTGCTGCGCGTTCACCAGCGCTGACGAGAACCGGGAGGCCGTCGACAGGGCAAGCGCCACCGGATCACCCGCAATCCTGCTCTCGCCAACCTCGTGCTCGATGTCGTCCTGCAGATCGCGCGCACAAGGATGCTGCCTGGCTCGACAATAAGAACGACATGGCCGCGCGGCCGCACCGCGAAAATCCATGTTGGCGTTGCGCTCAAGATGAGCAAACACCGCCCGGATCATCACTGATCACCGGCCGGCGTGGCAGGTGTGACCGCCGGTCGCTGCGCCCGCGGCGACACGTCCAACGTTATTCCCTGGCCCGTCGTGCGGCGCGGCTGAAGCGAGCGAATGGGCCGACCCCTCAGGGCCTGAGGTGTTGTCCGGCCGCCGACCGGGGTTTTTGCCGATTACGGCAGCGCCTCAGGTCGGCAACTATTTACCGGCAACCCGCGTGCGATGACACCCGAGCAAAGGAGGCCGCATGTCCGCCGCTATCTTCGCCTTACTGCGCGTGACGGCAAGGCTTGCCGCAGCCGGCCTGGCCGCCGCCGCAATCGGCGTATTTCTCGTCACCCTTGTTTACGCTGCAGAGCCTGGCACGCCCCTCGTTGCCCAGGCACAAGTTCCAAAACAAAAAGATGCCAAGACCGAAAGCAAGTCTGCCCTGACCCGCTGCATAGAAACCTGGGATCCCCAGACACAGATGTCGAAGCAGGAATGGACGGACACATGCAAGCGCACGACCAAGGAATACCCGAGCCTATATGACAAGCCGTACTGATCCCACGCCTCGGCACCGCTCGAGCTGGTAGAAGTTCCCTTCCACCCTGCTCGCGTGCATCTCATCCATTCTGCAACCGTGCGCAGCGCGGCTCACGAAGCGTGCTCGTCATTCTTGCTGTTGCGGCACAGGTCACGAACGAACCGCTGAGCATCTGCCCATTGCGCGGTCACCCAATCGCCGCCGGGACACTTTGTCTCTTGGTGCCAGGCTTAAAAACGTCTTATCGACACGCGACTTGATCTTCCATTCTCGGGTATTCACCTTATCTCCCAATGACAACCGGTGCGTTTTGCACACGGCGAGCTAAGTCTAGACCGCGCCTCGCAGGGAGCGGGATGGAAAGCTGAAGCAGTTTTGTTCGGGGGTTACAGTCATGACCGTGCAGCGTTCCGATATTGAACCTCCGGTACCCGCCAGCCCAGATGTTGCGCACGTGCGTCTCAAAGGCATGCGTGGCAAGCGCGGCCTCATCGGAGACGGCCTGCATGGCGTCGGCGTGCGGCTCGGTGTGGCCTACGGCGGTTCGTTCTACTATCCCTCAGAGGATCGCAGCATCCTCGAGTGCGTGATCATACCCTTCTACCAGCTGAGCCAAGCGCACCAGACCATCGTGTTCGTGGGAACGGACTGGTACACGCACGGCTACACCCGGATGTTCTCGCGCAAGAACTACACGACCATCGATGCCAACCCCGAGCAGGCGCGCTACGGCGGCGACCAGCACATCATCGACGTTGTCGGCAACCTCGAGCAATACATGCAGCCTGGCAGCGCTCGATGTCATCTTCCTCAACGGCATCATCGGCTGGGGTCTCAATGCACGGGACGAGGCGGAGAAGGTCTTCTCGGCCTGCCACCGCTGTCTGCGCAAGGGTGGGCATTTCATAGTCGGTTGGAACGATCTGTCCGAGCACCTACCCTTCCGGCTCGAAGCGGTCGAGAGCCTGGGCAAATTCGCTCCGTTGGTATTTCCGCCGCTCGGGACCAGCGAGTATGCCGTCGACAATGAATGGCGGCACACGTTCAGCTTCTTCTGCAAATAGCATCCCGCACTAAGATCGCTCATCGGTCATCCTCGGGCTCGGTTCGAGGATCCCGCCATCGTCGAGCTGCAGTCCCAGCTCATAGATGGTCGGGACAAGCCCGACCATGACAACGGGTCAGCGAGGATGCGACGGCTGCTTGAGCACGTGAGAGCTTTGCGTCTTGCCCGTCTGCGCAGGACGGCTGCCGTTCAACGCGCGTTGCTGGAGTTTCGCACCAGCCGAGGCACTGCCCCGCTGGGCGGCCACGTCCTTCGCCTCGGCCCGCAAGAGACCATCGTCCGCGTCACCTACTTTACCGATCATATTCCGCCCGACAGGGCTTGGTACGCAGTGTCCGAGATCGACGGTATGGTCCACGAACTCGCGTTCGACGAGGTGGCTCACCTCGAGACACCCTGGCGATAGCGTGAGAGACACCTGATCGCCCTTCGCCTCGATGTCGATGCCAGACAAAATCCGCGCCGTCACCACGCAGCAGCAAGCGGCCCGCGCCGTGATCGACGGCGCTTGCGCGGCCTATCCCAGCGGTGCAATGGCCCATCGGCTATCTTGGACATCGAAGTGGTCGACGTTGCACTCGATGAGCCGCCAAAGGCGCGTTCAGTGCATTCGCAATTCCCAAAAACAATGCCGGGCGCCGCCTAGCGGTCGATGATGTCTTGGCCCAGTACGTGCCCTGAAAATCCCCAGAACGGGCCCAACTCCAGCGGTCTGTTCAACAACGGGCTAAAAATATCCTGCCTTGCCGAACATGCCCGCAGAGCGCATAGAATTGCGCAAAAGAGTTCAATAGTGGAGGAAACGCGATATGTGGAACTTATTGAAATCGTTTGGTCTTGCTGCTGGAGTGCTGGCACTTGCCTGTGCAGGGGCACTCGCGCAGGACAAGGAATTCAAGATGGGCGTGCTGTTCGACGAGACCGGTCCGTTCGCCGGTGGCGGCTCCAAGGCCAACATGCTCGGCACCAAGCTTGCCATCGACCTCGTCAACGAGAAGGGCGGCGTTGAGGGCTACAAGATCGTCCCCACCTATGCCGACGCGCAATCGAAGATCGATGTCGCGCTGAACGAGGCAGAGCGACTGCTCAACGACGTCAAGGTCGACATGCTGATGGGCGTCTTTTCGAGCGCGCAGTGCGTCCCTCTTTCCGCCAAGGTCGATGCCGCTCAGAAATTCTGGTGGGCGACCGTGTGCATTGCCTCCGGCGTCTTCAAGGACAAGAACCTGAAGTATGTATTCCGGCCGACCGTCCATTCCGATCAGTATGGCCAGGCATCCTGCATCTTCGTCAGCGAGAACGCCAAGGAGAAGCTGGGCAAGGACCCGAAGGACATCAAGGTCGCCATCATCCATGAAGACGGCCCGTACGGCGTAGGCGTGGCCCAGGCGGCTGACGACAAGTGCAAGGAGCTTGGCATACAGGTCGTGCACAAGGAAGGCTACGCGGCCACCGCGACCGACCTGTCCGCCCTGGTGACGAAATTGCGCCGCGCTCGGCCCGACGTACTGCTGCACGTGGGCTACAACCCCGACATCACGCTGTTCCTGCGCCAGGCCAAGGAAGCGGGCCTGAAATTCTCCGCGCTGATCGGCCACGGCGCCGGCTACTCGCAATACGGCAAGCTGGAGGAGACGTTCGGCAAGGACGTCAACTTCGTCATGGACGTCGACCCGGTCGCCGCGCAGATCCTTGACCCGAAGTCCCTCAAGCCAGGCCTCGGCGACCTCACCCAAGAGATGTTGAAGCGTTGGCAGGCCGCGGGCGGGTCAGGTACGGCGCCCCCACATCTGTCGATGGGTTTCAACAACACCTACGTGTTTCTGACCGACGTGCTGCCCCGCGCCATCAAGAAGCATGGCGGCATCGGCCCCGAGGCCCTGCGCCAGGCGGCCCTGGAGACTGACATCCCGATCGGTGGCACCATCCAGGGTTACGGCATGAAGTTCTACCCACCCGGCGAGCGGATGGCCGGACAGAACGAGCGCTCCATTGCCGTGGTCATGCAGTACGTCGATGGCAAGACCACCGTGGTGTGGCCGAAGGAACTGCGCACGGCGGATCCGGTGCTGCCATTGCCGGCAGGGCACGCCTACGCACCTTGAGGGCGGCTCGCACCGGTTGAAGCAGCGTACTGCTCGGCCTCTCGACCGGTAGAGCAAGAAACACGATCTTGATGGAAGCTTCGGTGCTTCCATCAAGATCGCCGCGGGTTTAGCCACCAGCCCCTCGACGTCGCTCACCGCAGTCCGGACGGGCTGGCCCATCTTGCTGGCGGCCTCGTGGATCACCACCTTGAGCGAGCGCCAGAGGAGGCCGTCCATGTCCAAGGTCCCGTCGCTATCCGTTCTGCTGGTTCTTTGCTGCTTGCCGGCGGCGACGGCACGTGCAGACGACCTGTCCTGCGTGAGCACGACGTTTCGACTGATCGGCAAGAACGATCGCGTATGCGTCAGCGCCTTCGACGACCCGAAGGTGCAGGGCGTTGCATGTCACATCAGCCAGGCGCGCACCGGCGGGCTCTCGGGCACCATCGGGCTTGCCGAGGACCCATCTCGTTTCTCCATTGCCTGCCGTCAGATTGGGCCGATCAGCGTCGATCTGGCGTCGCTGAAGGACGGCGAGGAGGTTTATACCGCCCGGACCTCGATCTTTTTCAAGCGCACCCATGTCTACCGCACGATCGATACGAAGCGGAACACCCTCGTCTACTTGGCAATCAGCGACAAACTGATCGACGGCTCGCCGCAGAACGCCATCTCGACGGTGCCGGTGATGCCGTGGGGGGCCGCACGCTGATGCCCGTGACCAAGTCCGCCATGTGAGAGGAACTGTGCGATGGGAGAGCACCGCGACACGCCGCGGCGTCGCCAATGGTACCGACCTCGATCGATTGCCCGATCGATCGCTCTCCGGCCGAGAGTTTATTCGGCCGTGCTGGTCGCTCTATCGGCAGCCATCCTGCTGCCCGACACGATTTCTGGCAACCTTCGCGCGGCGCTGGTCGGCGATGCCGGCGCGCTCGTCTATCTGGCGCTCGGTTTCAGCACCATGTTCACCTGCGGCGGCGGCGTCATACGTAAGCGGGCGGCAAGGCAAGATGACAGTGGGGTGGTAATCCTCATCCTCATTCTGCTGGCGATCGCCTTGAGCTTTTGGACCATCTTCGGTGTCTTGGGCGAGGCCAAACAGGCGACCGGGCAGGCCAAAGCGCTGTACGTCTCGCTCGCCGCCGTCACCATTTTGCTGTCATGGATGGTGACGCAGCTGGTGTTCACCTTCCACTACGCACATGAGTACTATCGGCCCGACGCGGGCAGCGAGCGCCTGGCCGGCGGCCTCGATTTTCCCGCTGACGGCAGCCCTGACTATTGGGACTTCTTGTATTTCGCCACTTCGATCGGCGCAGCCTCGCAGACCTCCGATGTTGCCATTCGCACCAAGGCGTTGCGCAGGCTGGTGACGCTGCATGCCGTCATATCGTTCTTCTTCAACACGGCGGTGCTCGCTCTCGCCATCAACATCGGCGCGAGCCTGATTTGACGCCGACATTGGCAAGGGCTCGGAGCGCACGAACCGTCCCCGAGGAACGCTTGGTCAGCAGGCTTGGGAACGCCCCGCCGGCCCGGCCACCGTCATTGACGGGCTGGCGCGCCACTGATGCCTATTCCGCAGCGTCCTGCGCCACGGTTGGTGCATCGCCCGCAACCGTCGTGCGCCGCACATCACGCGCCTGCGTTTCGTCGTAGCGCCGGCCGCGATGCATGGTCTGGCGGTTGTCCCATATCACCAGGTCGTGCAGCTTCCATTTGTGCACGTAGACGAAGCGCGGCTGGGTCGCGTGCTCGGTCAGGTCGCGCAGGAGGATGCGCGCGTCCGGCGTCGGCCGGCCGAGAATGGTGCCGGCGTGCGAGGACAGGTAGAGCGACTTGCGGCCGGTCACCGGATGCGTGCGCACCAACCGCTGGCGTACCGGCTTAAACATCGCCTTCTCCTCGTCGGTGTAGTCGACGAAGCCGAGAGAGCCGCGCGAGAACATCAGCGAATGTTCGCAGATCAAATCCCCGATCTCGTGCTTGGTCTCATCGTCCAACGCATCGTAGGCCGCACGCATGTCGGCGAACTCCGTGTCGCCGCCCTTGCTATTCACGGTGCGGGCGGAGAGCAGAGAGTACTTGGCAGGAATTGCCCGGAAGGAGCTGTCCGAATGCCAGAGCAGATTGCCTAGGTTGAACAGGCGCTGCCGGCTGTCCCTGGCCAGCGGCTTGCCGTCCTTGCCGAGGTTTGAGACATCGTTCATGCCCTTGGCCAGGCGAAGATCCCCGGGCTTGGTGACGTTGCCGCCGCGGGCATCCTCGATCGCGCCGAAATTGCAGCTGAAGGTCATCTGCTGCTCGTCGCTGATGTCCTGGTCACGGAACACCAGCACCGCATAACGGTCCATGCCGGCCTCGATGGCCGCCACGTCCTCCTTTGAGATTGGCCTGCTGATGTCGACGCCGGACACCTCGCCGGCAAACGCGGGATGAATTTGGCGAATGGCGATTGGCATCGCGTCCTCCAGTCCGGCCTGTTGCAGATCGGCCGTTGCAACAGCAAACCTAGGACAGGCTCCGGCCATTGGGAAGCCACCGCACCAGCGACGCAATGAGTTCGACCCCAGGCCTCAGGTCCGTCAAGGCGCAATGGCCCAATCGGAATTGACCAAAATCGGCCCTGAGAGCCATCTCGCCTGAGGTCGTAGCCCCCGACCGGACAACTCAGGGCCGCATTTGGCGGCCCTGAGCTTCAGATCTTGTGGCGGCTTCACATCCGCTCGGTTTCCTTGATCACCCAAAATGCAGTCGGATGAAAACCGCCTTCCCAGTTGTTGTACGACATCGCTGGGCCACGCGGGTTGCCACCAGGATAGCGCACGCCGGAATAGTGGAACGAGTCTCCCCATCCGTGCCACGGGACCATGTCTTGATGGGCCTTGGCGTGATGACGTGCTTTGGCGCTTGCTGGCGTTGCCATCGCGCACGCAAGGACAAGAGCGGAGGCGAGCAGAGATCCACGCAGTAACACTGACTTCATAACGATTACTCCTCAATCCTTGAACGAAGCTGCCTAAACAAACTCAGGCGGCGGCACTCTAATCATCGAGCCCACCCTCGCCACTCAATGTCGCGTGATGGGAACGTGAGCGGAGTGCACGCCGGTTTTGCAGTCAGAGCCGATCCTGCTTTGCAACTCACACTTGTGGCGGTCTGGAGCAAATCGGCGTGCTGTCTGAGATGCGCTCGACACTTGCCGAACGAAAAGGCTCTCCGCCGGACGCCCATCACCCAGGCCAAATCACCTGGCACCTTGCAGCGTTGCCCAAGACTTTGCGTGAGGAGGCCTTCATGCAGCGCGCGTTGAGCTACCAGTTGCCCTTTGAACGTCTCGCAAAGCTGAGCCGCACTGCCTCGCGCAAGGGCTATCCGACGGTGTGGTGGCTGACCTGGCTTTGGATTGTTCTATTCCTTGTGGCAATCGTCAGCATCGCCGTCGGTGCCGACAATATCAGGGCAGTGTTCGATCCCCTTGACGAGGGGCCGCTCATCATGATGTTGGCCGCTACTCTCATCTTCGCGGTGGGAGGATATCTTCTCCGGCGATTGCGGATCGCGGCGGTGAAGCGCCGGGCAACCTTCAACGAGACGATCAGGCTGACGCAAGACGAGGGCGGGCTGCGCTTCGCGACCGAAGAAGTCGAGCATTACCTGAAATGGCGCGGCATCAGTCAGCTCCTGCTGGAGCCTGACGGAGTGGTTGTTTCACACGGCAATCTTTTCTTCCTGGTCCCCGATCACGCCTTTCCCAGCGCCGGCGAGCGGGTAGCATTCATCCGCGACGTTTACAGTCGATTAGGCGAGCGCGCTCGGTCGATCAGCAATCGGCATGTCAGCGCAGTCCTTGGCGGCATTACGTTCCCAGCTAAGCCGGAGAGTGCTTAGCCAACGACGACTGCCTCTTCCAGCCGCGCGGCCTCGCCGACGATCCAATCCTCGAAAGCGCGGATCTTGGCGCTGACGCGCTCCTGAGCCGGATACGCCAGATAGTACGCACTGCCGGTCGACGCGCGCAGATCGAATACCTCGACCAGCCGGCCCGCGCGCAGATCGTCTTCCACGAACGCCCGCTGCGCCACCACGATGCCGACCTCATCGATCGCCGCCTGGTAGGCGAGCGCGGAATTCTCGAACTTCAGGCCATCGTTGCCGTCGATCTCGGCGACACCCGCTTCGGCAAGCCACGTCGGCCAGTCGTCCGGCCGATGCAGCGAGCAAAGCAGGACGTGCCGCGCGAGGTCGGCGGGTCGCCTGAGACGTGGGGATCGTTTGAGCAGGGCCGGGCTGCACACCGGCAGCAATATCTCGCCAAACAATGGCCGGCACCGGGCGCCGGGCAGAGGCTCGGGTCCCCAATGGATGCAAACGTCGATATCCTCGCGATCGAACTCGACATTGTGGTGCGAGGTCGTGATCTGCACGTCGATCTGCCGGTTCACGCCGTGAAACCGCGCCAGCCGCGGCACCAGCCAGCGGATCGCGAAGGTGGGCGGCAGCTTCAGGCGTAGCGTATTGGCCGATGGCTTGCTGGTCAGACGGCGGGTCTGCTGCTCGATCTGATCGAACGCCGTGCGCAATGCGGCCGCATACACAGCGCCCTCCGCCGTCAGCTCGATGCCGCGGCGCATGCGCGCGCACAGGGCACCGCCGACGCTCGCCTCGAGCTGCAGCACGTGCCGGCTGACGGCACTTTGCGTCACGCCGAGTTCCTTGGCCGCGCCCGTGAAACTGCCGTGCCGCGCGGCCGCCTCGAAGGCGCGCAGTGAATTCAGCGGAGGTAGGCGACGGGTCGTCATGGCATGAGTTTATCTGGGGTCACCATGAGTAAATACTGGCTACTCGTTACATTTGATCTCACCTAGCATAACGCAAATTCCGGGCAAAGCTGCTCGATCTCGAAGTCCGGAAGCACAAGCACTCCCAAGAGTGCGGCGCGGAGGAAATGGAATGGCTCACCATCCAACGCCGGTGGTGTGGTCTGGCGCAGGCGCCGCCGCATGCGCAGCTGCATGCCGCGAGGGCACGCGATGAACCCGTCTCTCTCCCCCGCGATCCCGCGCAGCGTCTTCGAGAAGATCTGGGCCTCCCACCTGATCAAGGCGCTCGATGACGGCCGCGACCTCATCTTCATCACCCGTCATGTGCTGCAGGAGACGACCAGCGCGCCGGCCTTCGAGAAGTTGCGCGCGGCCGGCCGCGCGGTGCGCCATCCGGAGCTGACCGTCGCAACGCAGGACCACATCGTCTCCACCGAGCCCAACCGCGACGAGACCACCAATCCAGGCGGTCTCGAGTTGCTGCGCCTCATGCGCGCGAATTCCTACGCCAACCGCATCCGCCATTTCGGCGTCGACGATCCGCGCCAGGGAATCGTCCACGTGATCGGCCCCGAGCTCGGCATCGCCCTGCCCGGCTGTATTCTCACCTGCGGCGACAGCCACACGTCCACCGTTGGCGGCCTCGGCGCACTCGGGATTGGCGTCGGCACCAGCGAGGTCGAGCACGTGCTAGCGACCCAAACGCTCGCCCTCGCTCGCCCGCGCACCATGCGCATCACCTTCAAAGGGCCGCTGCCGGCCGGGGTCGGCGCCAAAGATCTGATCCTGCGCGCCATCGGCGAGTTGGGCATTGCCGCCGCCCAGGGCTGCGCTGTCGAATACGCCGGAGAGCCGGTGCGGGACCTCACCGTCGAGCAGCGGCTGACGCTCTGCAACATGTCGATCGAGATCGGCGCCCGGATGGGACTGGTTGCCCCCGACGACGCCACGTTCGCTTACGTCCGCGACCGCGAATTCGCGCCAGCTGGCAAACTGCTGGATCGGGCGATCGCCGCCTGGCGCAAGCTCACGACCGATTCCGACACCCCGTTCGATCGAGACTTCGTCGTCGACTGCCGCAATCTCGCGCCGCAGGTCACCTGGGGCACCACCCAGCAGGATGTCGCCGGCATCGACCAATGCATCCCTGACCCGGCATCGTATGCGACCGCCCAGCGGCGGGACCTGGCCGCCGCAGCCATCAGCTACATGGGACTGTCGCCCGGCACGCCCCTGGAGGGCATCCCGATCGACGTCGCCTTCATCGGTTCATGCACCAACTCCCGCCTCGGCGATCTCGAAGCGGCCGCGACAATCGTGCGCGGACGCAAGGTGGCGTCGAGCGTGCGGGCCCTCGTCGTTCCGGGATCGATGTCGGTCAAGCGCGCCGCCGAGGTTCGGGGTCTGCACCACATATTCCGCGACGCCGGCTTCGAATGGCGCGATGCCGGCTGCTCGATGTGCGTCAGCATCAACGAAGACCTGGTGCCCCCGGGCGCGCGCTGCATCGCCACGTCGAACCGCAACTTCGAGCACAGGCAGGGCCCGCGCAGCCGGACGCATCTGGCGAGCCCCGCCATGGCAGCAGCCGCGGCGATTGCCGGAGTCATCACCGACAGCCGCAGGATGATGCCCGCATGACCGCTCCATTCCGGGACTTTTCCGGCATCGCCGCCCGCTTCACGGGCACCAACGTCAACACCGATGCCATCATCCCGGCCGCATGGCTGCGTACGGCCCATGCCGATTTCGGGCGCGGGCTGTTCGCCCGCTGGCGCTACGACGATGCAGGCAACGAGATACCCACGTTCGTCCTCAACCGCGAGCCGTTCCGCCAGGCCCGCATCCTGGTCGCGGACGAGAACTTTGGCTGTGGCAGCTCGCGCGAGGCTGCCGTCTGGGCGTTAATGCAGTTCGGCATCTGCTGCGTGCTGGCCCCCAGCTTCGCCGACATCTTCTACGAGAACGCCTTCCGCAACGGGTTGCTGGTCGGACGCGTCGGTCCGGAGGCGTACGCCGGGCTTGACGCCGCCATCTCCGCCCATGCGCAGGACCCGCTGTTCACGGTCTCCTTGTCCAAGACCACCATCACCGGCCCGGACGGCGCCTCCCACCACTTCGATGTGCCGCGCTCGAGGGCCGAGGCCCTTCTGCGGGGCGACGACGAAATTGCCATCACCCTGGGCCACCTCGCCGACATCGACGCTTTTCACAATCGGATGCAGCAATCCATGCCATGGCTCTATCGCGATCCTGGAACAGGATGGTGAGCCATATGATTGCCTACCTCTTGCGCGCTAGCGGGCAGGCCAATAGGAGTGACGCAAAACACCTCCAATAACCAGGGAGTGACGCCAATGCCGAAGAGTAGAGCAGGGTCCCGCACACGGTCCTATTTGCTTGCCGCCGCCGTCGGCCTGATCTGGGCCAGCGCTGCGCGCGCCGAGGAAATCGTTGTCAGCAACTATGGGGTGTCGGCCAACGGCATGCCCTATGCGGTCGCCCTGGAGAAGGGTTTCTTCAAGGCCGAAGGCGCCAACGTCACGGGCATCATCACGTCGGCGGGCGGTGGCACCACTCTGCGCAACATGCTGGCGGGCAACGCGCCCTACGGCGAGGTCAATCCCAACGCGGTGGTCGGTGCCATCCAGCAGGGCGCCGACATCAAGATCATCAGCAACAACGTGCTCACCGTCGCGGAATTCGTGTGGGCGGTGAAGCCTGACTCGCCCATCAAATCCGTGCAGGACCTGAAGGGCAAGAAGTTCGGCTATACCAATCCTCGCTCCACGAGCCAGGCGCTGGCGACGCTCATCCTGCAGTCCGGCGGCCTCAAGACCGAGGACGTCGAGCTTGTGAAGACCGGTGGCTTCGGCGAGGGCATCGCAGCTCTCGATATCGGTCTCGTCGATATTGCGCCGGTGCCCGAGCCGCTGTGGTCGAAGTATCAGTCGAAGTATCGCGCCATCGCCAAGGCCAGCGAGCTACTGCCGCCCATCTCGAACGTGGTGGGCGTCGCGGCAGGCGCAACGACGCCGGCCCAGGCGGAGTTCATCAAGGCCGTGATCAGGGCCAGGGCCAAGGCCGTCGCCTTCATGAAGGAGAAACCTGACGAGGCCGGCGATATCATCGCCAAGGTCTACAACGTCGAGCCGGAGGTGGCGCGCGCTGCGGTGCGCAACCTGACTACCAGCCGCACCGCCGGCATCGACTACTGGGGCAACGGCGCCATCCACATGGAAGGGCTGAAGAAGGCCATCGAGGTGCAGAAGATGGTCGGCGCCATCTCCGGCGACATCGACGCCGAGAAGATCGTCGATACCCAATACCTGCCGGTGGATGCAAAGTACGTGAAGTGAGCGACGCGGCCTCTGTTCACGTTGCCCTCAAGGGCGTCGACAAGGTCTTCGAGCGATCGGGGCGCCCGGGCGATGTCGTGCACGCGGTCGGCCCTCTGGACCTCGAACTGCGCAAGGGCGAGTTCTTTGCCGTGGTCGGGCCGTCCGGCTGCGGCAAGTCCACCCTGCTGGAGCTGATCGCCGGCCTTGCGGTGGCGACGCGGGGCGAAGTGGCATTCGAAGGCAAGCCCATTCGCGGCCAGATACCCGATGGCGTGGGCGTGGTGTTCCAGGAGGATGCCTGCTTTCCCTGGCTGACCGTCAGCGACAACATCGCCTTCGGGTTACGCCGCGCACGCGTCAGCAAGGAAGAGCGCCGCTCGCGCATCGAGGGCGCACTGGCGATGATGGGGCTGACGGCCTTCGCGGAAAGCTATCCAGCCCAGTTGTCGGGCGGCATGCGCCAGCGCGTGTGCATCGCCCGCACCCTTGTCCGGCAGCCGCGGCTGATCCTGCTCGACGAGCCGTTCGGTGCGCTGGATCAGCAGACCCGCTTGCTGATGGGCGACGAGGTGCTGCGGCTGTGGCGCGAGACGGACGCCACCGTATTCCTGATCACGCACGCGCTTGACGAGGCGGCCATGCTCGCCGACCGCATCGGCGTGATGTCGGCGCGGCCCGGCCGCCTGATCGACATCGTCGAGACCGGCTGGCCGCGCGAGCGCGACAGCCGCATCGTGCAGGAGGATGCGTTCGGCACTATCACGGCTCGGCTGTGGCGCACATTGCGGGAGGAGTCCCTCAAAGCCATCGGCAAGGTGGGGCCGTCCTCATGAGCCGCGCCGCGTTGTTCCGCACTGCGCTGTTTGTGCTGTTCGTGGGCGCACTCGAGGTTCTTTGCCGCGTCGGCGTGATCGACAAGCTGACCATGCAGCCGCCGCACCGCATGGTCATGGACCTGTGGCGCATCCTGGCCTCCGGCTCACTCAACGCCGCAATTGCCAAGACGTTGAGCAACGCGGCAACGGCGTTCATTCTGGCCATAGTGGTCGGGGTGGCGAGCGGCGTCGTGTTGCATCGACTGAAGCCAGTCCGCGAAACACTCGATCCGCTGTTTGCCACCTACTACGCCATCCCCATCTTCGCCTTCTACCCGCTGCTGATCATCCTCTTCGGATTAGGCGACGCCCCGCAAATCCTGATCGGGTTCATGCTGGGCGTCGTGGCGGTGATCGTGAACACGCTCAACGGCCTCGACCGCGTGCCACGCACGCTCATGAAGACGGCCCAGATCGCGCGAATGGGTGCCATCGATACGGTGTTGAGCATCTCTCTGCCCTATGCCGCGCCCTACATTTTGACCGGCGCCAAGCTCGCCGTCGCCTATTCGCTGATCGGCATCATCGGCGCCGAGTTCATCATGTCGCGTGGCGGCATGGGCTACGAGATCAGCTTCGCCTACAACAACTTCGACAACGCCACCATGTACCCGCTGATCCTGCTGATCCTGCTGGTCTCGATCACCATCAACACGCTGCTGGCGCGCTGGGAGAAGCGGCTGATGATCCGCCGCGGGCAACGATGAGCGGAGCCGGCAAGGCCGCATGGCTGAATGCGCTGCGCCTGGTTGTGGTCATCCTGGCGGCGTGGCAGCTGCTGTATTGGAGCGTCGGCGACGTCGCACTGCGGTCACCTCTGGCGACCATTGCCTTTCTCGGCAAGCTGGCCTCAACAGGCCCGTTCTGGGTTCACCTCGGCGAAACGTCCCGCGCATTTGCCGGAGCCCTGCTGTTTGCCATCGTCATCGGCCTTTCGGTCGGCTTCCTGCTCGGGCTGAACCGATTTGCCAACGAGGTTTTGGAGCCTGTGCTGGTCGCCGTCTACTCGATCCCGAAGATCACGCTCTACCCGATCCTTCTCCTGATGTTCGGCCTCGGCATGTCCGCCAAGGTCGCGTTCGGCGCACTGCACGGCGTAATCCCGATCACGCTCTTCACCATCAACGCGGTGCGCAACGTCCGCCCGGTGCTGATCAAAAGCGCCCGCACCATGGGCCTTGGGCCATTGGCAACAGTGCGCGAAATCCTCCTGCCTGCCGCGCTCCCTGAAATCTTCACGGGCCTCAGGATCGGCTTCGCACTGACCCTGATCGGAACGCTGCTCGCAGAGATGTTCGCGTCTCAGCGCGGCCTGGGCTTTCTGCTGATGAACGCCATTGGCCTGCACAACGTCGACCTGATCATGGCGCTGACGCTCATCCTGGTCGCCTTCGCGGCCACCGTCAGCAGCGTCCTGCTCTTCCTCGATCGCAGGCTGCACAGCCGCGCGTGAATACCTCCTTTGTAAGTTTGCTCGCGCGTCGGCCGCCGCAATCGCGCTCAGCGAAGGAGGGTCACCAAAAGCGACGGCCCCAATTTCTTCGCGCTGACTGCGGAGCTGGTTTTGCGCCGGTCCGAGAGACTGACGCGCAGGGCCACGGCTAATCGGTAGATCGCTGTTCATCGGAGGACTCTCGCGTCCTGCTGTCAGCCGAACAAGTGCTCTATCAATTGAGCTGCCGGGGCAGAATGTCATATACTTTGAGGAGAAATTATTGCTGCAGAGACTAGGGATGGCAGCGATGTTCTTGCGAATTATCGGCTTCGTGCTCGGCATGTCGTTCGCGCTGTTCCCGGCTCAGGCGCAAGAGAAGGTCGCGCAAACCGTTTCCGATATCACGGCCATTCTCGACAACGAGAAGCCTGATCCAGTGGCGATTGCTCGACTGCGGGCGGAGGCAAACACTGCGCCCAAGAATGGCCTGCCTCGCTCAGACCTCGCGGAATTTCATTTCTCCAGATGCAGCTCGAGGGCGACTCTGGGCGATTTCAAGAACGCTCACGCCGATTGCGAAAAAGCCGTCGAGCTGGCGCGAGAAGCGAGCAGTCACGTCGATTATGGGCGCATGCTGCAAGGACTTGCGCTGCAGTACGGCTACATTGGCGAGACCAAGAAGTCGCTCGATGCGTGGCTACGCTTGGCCCGCGAGATGGATGTAAAGGGATCGCGTGGCTTTCTCTTCAACGCCAACAGAAACATCAGCCAGCTGTACATAGCGCTGGGCGATGTCAAGCAGGGCGAGGCTTACGTCCGCCGCAACACAGCGCTCCTGGAGGAGGCCAAGGGTTGGGACACATATGAGGGTTTCCGGCGCGCGTCTTGGAATGGAGATGTGGAGAGGGGCTATGGCGTTCTTTACGAGGCGCGCGGCCAATATCGAGAGGCGGAGCTGGCCTATCGTAGAGCGGAGGAATGGTGGGTCAAAAGGCAGGGGATGTCGCTACCTGACACGCTGAGGAACATGCCTCCTGACCAGACGGCACACGCGCTGGATCTGGTCAGGGCACTGATCGGTCGCATGAAAGCGCACCAGGGGCGCATGGCGGAGGGCGAGAGCGATGTGCGGCGCACTTTGCTGGGCCGCCTCAAGGTGACCGGCAAGTACAATCTGCAGACCTCCAAATTCTTTGGCCATCTGGCCAACCTGATGGTCGAGCAAGGGCGTCTCACTGAGGCAGAAAAGCTGATACGCGCCCAGCTCGATGTTCATCAGAGCCTTGGGGCCGACGCCGGCTCGGGCATCAGAGCCACAGCGCTAGCGGAGCTTGCGTCGGTCCTGAATTTGCAGGGACGCTGGGAGGAGGCGGCCAAAACCTATGCCGAGCTTGACCAGGCGACGGCTAGCTGGCCAGCGGCGCGCAAGGAGGGCATCGGCCTCAACACAAATCTGATCAATACTCTGTATGCCACCAACAACGTGCAGGCGGGATTGACAGCCGCGGAACGGCTGCTGGAGCGGCAGAAAGGCCGTTTCGGAGACCAACACGTCGAGACCGCCCTCGCCCGCGGCGTACTTGCCATCGGTTTGGCCAAGGCGGACCGAGAGCAAGATGCCGAGCGCGAGTTCAAGTTGGCCGTACCGGTGCTAGCCGGTACGTCGCACGAGAGCGACGTGGACGATGCGATCGGCAGCGCGGCACGCGATCAGCGCATGGCTATGGTGATGGAATCCTATATGGGTTTGCTCCTCCGCAAGGGAACGCAGGAAGCGGCCAGCGAAGGCTTCAAGTTCGCAGATATGGTCCGCAGCAGGGCGGTGGAGCGGGCTCTTGCGGCCTCCGGCGCTCGGGCGGTAGCCCGCAATCCAGCGCTCGCGGAGCAGGCTCGCCGGTTGCAGGATCTCGAGAAGCAGTACGCTGCGCAACTGGCGCTGTTCAATGGCGCGCTCAGCATCCCTTCATCCGAGCGCGACGAGCGTGCTTTGAACGCTCTGCGGGCCGATATCGACAGGCTGCGCTCTGCCCGCGACGCGGCCAAGAAGGACCTTGCCGGCCGGTTTCGCGAATACGCCAATCTGATCGAGCCGCAGCCTGCCACCGTCGACGACATTCGCAAGACATTGCATCCTCAAGAGTCCTTCCTCTCCTACTACTTTGGCCGCGAAGCCAGCTTCGTTTGGGCCGTAGCGAAAGAGGGTCCGATTGGGTTCGCCTTGCTGCCCATGCGTTTGGGTGACATCGAGAGCAGGGTGGCAGAATTGCGCGCGCCCCTCGTGGCCGAAGATGTTCCGCCCTTCGATGTCGGTCGCGCCCATGCGCTTTATGCCGAGCTTCTGCAGCCTGTCGAGAGCATTTGGCGGCCGAGCAAGAGCTTGATCGTTGCGACCAATGGAGCACTCGGCCTGCTCCCCCTAGGCCTGTTGCCAACGGCCGCAACCCAGGTCGTGCAGTCGTCCGATTCCCCTGCTTACGCCGGCTATCGCAGCGTACCGTGGCTGGCGCGGACGCACGCGGTGACTATGGTTCCCTCGGCGGCCTCGCTGCGAACGCTGCGCCAGCTGCCGCCAGCCTCGGCCAAGAGAGAACCATTCATCGGCTTCGGCGATCCCTATTTCACGAAGCAGCAGGCCGTCGACGCTGAAAAAGTCGGGGCGGCCGGCAGCGAGGCTCGCATCGTGGCTTCACGCGGGACCGTCCCCAAACGCCGGGCGACGGCCAAGGCGTCCCTGGATGTATTTGCCGATCTGGAAAGATTGCCCGAGACCGCGGACGAGCTGAAAGCGGTCGCCGGGGCATTGTCGGTTGATCCCGCCAAGGTGCTGTATCTCGGTCGCAACGCGACAGAACAGAATGTGAAGACACTGGATCTGGCAAAATATCGCTTCATCGAGTTTGCGACCCACGGGCTCCTACCGGCCAAAGAGTACGGCCTGTTGCAGCCGGCCATTGCACTCGCAGGCCCCGAAGTCACCGGCGTCAAAGATGATGGGCTGCTGACGATGGAGGAGGTTCTCGCCCTCAAGCTCGACGCGGACTGGGTGGTGCTCTCCGCCTGCAATTCGGCATCGGGGGCGGCCGATGGGGCAGAGGCACTATCGGGTCTGGGCCGCGCCTTCTTCTATGCGGGCACGCGTGCTCTGCTCGTCACCAACTGGGCGGTCGACTCCGCTTCAGCCCGCGATCTGGTGACTGGCATTTTTCGAGGTCTCGCCGCCGACCCCAAGCTGGCGCGCTCGGAAGCGCTGCGCCTCGCCATGCTCGGCTTGATCGATGGACCGGGCTTCGTCACGGATGACGGTAAAACGAAGTATACCTATGCGCATCCCACCTTCTGGGCTCCCTTCACCATCGTCGGCGATGGAGGCGGCACCGAGTAGGGTCGTGCTGCCCATGAGAGAGCCGACCGATGTCGGGCCCAAACGCGATGGCAACTCGCCAAGGCTGGAATGCTGGCCCCAGCTCTCGCCACCTCGATGGACGCCGGAGAAATGTCCGCCTCTCTCACCCCGGCCTCGCCCGCCACTACGTTTCCGATCGCGCGCTAAGGTCGCGCCTAGTTCCTGCGGCCCGATATTCGATTTGCCTAGAATTGAGTTGCTGTATCGCTGGTGCCCCAGGTGTCCGACAGTCGATAGCCCTCGGGCCACGGATCTGTGGGATCGACCATGTAGTGGTGGAACCCCGTAATCCAGGCCCGACCTTCGACGGAGGGCAATATTGCCGGCATGCCGCCTATGTTGGTCTCGCCGCGCACCGTCCCGATGAAGCGCGAGCCGATCAGGCTCTCGTGGGTCAAGCCTTCACCGACCTGCAGCTGACCGCGGGCGTGCAGCACCGCCATTCGCGCGCAGGTGCCCGTGCCCGTGGGCGACCGGTCCGAGCGTCCGGGAGCCACGATGCACGTGTTCCGCGCGACGAAACCGCCCTGCTCCCGGCGCAACGGACCCGCGAACTGGACAATCGAGACGCCGCTGATCTCCGGCAGTTCGGGATGAGCAACAGGCGCCTGCTCGCGCGCAGCCAGACGAACCTTCTCGCCGAGATCGGCTAGGACGCGCGCCTCCCCGGGTTCGAGCTTGAAGCCGAGCTTCTGCGCGTCGACAATTGCGAAGATCATGCCGCCGTATGCGATGTCGATCGTCATTCGCCCCACCCCCGGCACTTCGATCTCGGCGTCGAGCTTCAAGGCAACCGCCGGCACATTCTGGATGGAAACGCTCTCGCATTTGCCGTTACGACACTTTGCGGCAATCTCAACGCGTCCCGCCGGCATATCGAGCGCGAACCTGGTCAGCGGTTCCTGCATCGGCACAGCGCCGGTTTCGAGCAGCACAGTCGCGATGCACATGGTGTTGGAGCCCGACATCGGCGGATACTCGGTCGGCTCCATGATGATTGCGCCGGCGGCGCAGTCGCTGCGCGTGGAAGGCACGATGAGATTCACGTGCCTCGCAACCGACCCGCGCGGTTCTTGGATCAAGAGTCGGCGGATGTGGTCGAACTGACGCTCAAACGCCAGTTTCCTTTCCATCATCGTTGCGCCAGGAGGCGGCAGCACTCCGCCAGTGATGACGTCGCCGATCTCCCCCTCCGCATGCGCCCCCACGACTGTAATGACCCTGCGAGACGTCGGCATCATTGCAAGACCTCAGTTGCTGTGACAGCGGGATCGGTCGGCTGCCCGCGCGGGGCAGTCAGGCGGCCCCAGTTCCCCTGGTGCGGCCTCCCCAGCGTATGACCTAGCAAACTTGAGATCGCAAATTGCCACCTCAAGATCCCGCCCACGATGAAAATCACCGACTGGGGGAGCTTTCCGCCCGCGTGTCACCGCCGGCCGGGCGTTCCTGCTCATGAAACAGCGCCGGAACGGCCAGTCACTACTGGGCAAAAACTGGCGGGATTCGCTCCCATTTCTGCGCAGTGCGCGCGCATGCGCGAGGCTGGGCATCAGAAAACCCGACGCCCGTGAGGCCGCTGTCCGTCCATTCCTGCTTCGAGCAAAAGCAGCTATGCTGCCCCCTTCAATCCAATGAAGTCCGTAGCGAACCGGTTGGATCATGCCTCATACCGCCCGGCGGCCAAGCGGCAGAATCTCTTCACGGCCGTCTGGCGATCTATACGGGCCGTATGCTGGTCGAGACGTGGTGCTCGTGGCTTCCAAGCGCCATGGTCGTGACCTTAATTACTCCACCAATAGCAGCATGCCGCATAGCCGGGGTTGCACGGGATAGGTTCAGAAATGATCATTGAAAATCAGGCGTCAGTCACCGACGCAGTGCTCGAGGCCTTCAGCCGAACCGCAGATCCGCGCTTGAGGGAAATCTTGGTGGCTTTGGTGCGGCACTTGCACGGCTTTGTGCGCGAGGTCCGACTTACCGAACGCGAGTTTCAGGAGGCGACGAGGATCATTGCGGCCTTGGGTCAACGCACGACGGACTCACATAACGAGGTCGTGCTCATGGCCGGCTCGCTGGGTGTGTCTCCACTGGTCTGCCTCCTCAACAACGGCGACAACGGTCAGACAGAGACCCTTGCGAGCATGTTGGGCCCGTTCTGGCGCGACGACCAACCGTTGTCTGCGAGCGGGGCAACGCTGGTCCGCTCGACCACACCCGGGCCGGGGCTCGTGGTCGACGTCTGCGTTGAGGACGGCCGCGGCCAACCAGTGGAGGGAGCGGAGGTCGATGTGTGGCACTCCTCGCCCGAGGGCCTCTATGAAAACCAAGACCCCACGCAAGCAGAGATGAATCTGCGCGGGCGCTTTAGCACCGACGCTGGCGGCCGGTTTCATTTCAAGAGCGTCAAACCGGCAGGTTATCCAATCCCAATCGACGGGCCCGTAGGGGAACTGGTCAAAGCCACAGGACGCCACAACTACCGCCCGGCGCACCTGCACTTCATGATCTACAAGCCAGGTTTCAAGACCCTGATTTCGCAGATCTACGCACCTGACGACGAGCACATCGACTCCGATGTGCAGTTTGGTGTCACGCGCGCCCTCATCGGGAACTTTGTGGTTCATGACAAACCGGCGCCGGAACTGGGCTTCGCTGCACCCTGGTATTCACTCGAACAGCGCTTTGTGGTGGAGCCTGGCGAGGCGCGCCGGCCCAGGGCGCCAATCCGTTCCAAGGCGCCGGCGTGCAGGGAATAGTCTGGAAAGGTCAAATCACTGCAGTTGTTATTGCCACGATGACCCGGATCGACCGGGCACAGGAGGGCCTTGCTGATGTCGTTCGAAGGGCTCACAGTCGTTGTAACAGGCGCTGCAAGCGGAATTGGCGCCGCAGTTACGCGCCTCCTGCAGTCGCAGGGCGCGCGCGTAGTTGCTCTCGACTTGGCATGGACCGACAAGCGATCAACGGACGACCGGGTCGTCACAACTGCGCTCGACGTGACGGACGAGCACGCAGTAAAAACATGCTTTGAAGACATTGGTGGCCGCTTCGGCCCGATCCATGGACTCGCAACCTGCGCCGGTATCGTCAACAGCACCGACTTCCAGTCGCTTGATGCTGCCACCTTCCGCAGGGTTTACGACGTCAATGTGGTCGGCACCTTCTGCTGCATGCGCGAGGCGGCCCTGCGCATGGGACAGGGTGCGCGCATCGTCACGGTATCGAGTGTAGCGGGCATTCGCGGGGGCGGTTTGTTCGGCACCGCAGCCTATGCGGCGAGTAAAGGCGCCGTCCTTGCCCTCACCAAGTCGGCCGCCAGGGCCCTTGGCCCGCGCGGTATTGCCGTGAATTGCGTAGCACCCGGCCCTACCGACACGGCGATGACCAAGCCGGTCTTCGATGACGCGGCGCTGAAGGAGAGCGTAAGCTCGTTGACCGCGCTCGGCCGCACCGCGGCAGCGAAGGAAATCGCCGAGGCGATCGTGTGGCTGTTATCGCCGGCCTCCTCGTTCGTCAGCGGCGCCACCCTCGTGGTCGATGGTGGCCTGACCATGATGTGAATTGCGACGTCGGCATCAGGCGGTCCGATCATCCTTCTTGGCCGCATGTCATGCTTGATGGAGTTTCTCGGCCGCCGCAACGATCATGGCCGAGGTGACGCGCACCTGGTCCTCGAGGCCCGGCGCGTAGGCGATGGGTGCGCGCGGGGCACCAAGCCGGCAAACCGGCGCCGCCAGCCGCTTGTGCAGCGTCTCGGCAACCGTTGCTGCGATCTCCGCGCCGAAGCCGCCCACGCGTACCGCCTCGTGCGCGATGATCAGGCGACCCGTCCTTTCGACGCTGGCAAGCACGGCTGGCTTGTCCCACGGCCAGAGGCTGCGCAGATCCAAAACCTCTGCCTCGATGCCTTTGCTGGCGAGTGACTCGGCGGCGGCGAGGCTCGTTTGCACCATCGCCGACCAGGCAGACGATGGTCAGGTCCTTGCCGGGTCGGGCCGTGCGCGCCTTGCCGATCTCGACCAGCTGATCGCCGGCCGGTATGTCGCCCTCCAGCGGCCAAAGGTTCTTGTGCTCCATATAGACGACCGGATCGTCGCAACGGATCGCGGATTTCAGCAATCCCTTGTTGTCCGCGGGCGTTGCCGGCGCGATCACGACCAGGCCGGGGATATGGGCGTACCAGCCTTCGAGCGATTGGGAATGTTGGGCCGCCGAGGAGCGCCACATGCCGATAGGCTCCCGCACCACCAATGGCACCCGGCCCTGACCGCCGAACATGAAGCGGGCTTTGGCCGCCTGGTTGACGAGCTCGTCAATGGCGCACAGCGCGAAATCGGAAAACCGAAGCTCGACGATCGGACGCGTGCCCATCATGGCCGCACCCACCGCGGCACCCATGATGCAGGCCTCCGAGATCGGCGCGTCGGCGATGCGCTCCGGCCCGAATTCCTCGACAAGGCCCCTGTACTGACCGAACACACCGCCGCGCCCAAGGTCCTCTCCTACCGCCCAGACCATGGGATCCCGGCGCATCTCTTCGGCAATGGCCTGTCGGGAGGCTTCTGCGTAGGTGGCCGTCGGCATCAGAATGCCTCCCGCTGCGGATCGCCAATATCCTGCACGTCAGCGAACGCGCGCGAGAGGGGCGGATGCGGAGACGCCTTTGCGGTTTCAAACGCAGCGTCAATCTCGCTTCGCGCCGATCGTTCGGCGGCCGACAGAGTGGAGTCGCCGGCTCCCGCCACCAGCAGCAGGTCCTTCATCCGGGCAATCGGATCGTTGCTCCACGCCGACTTGACCTCTTCGGCAGGCCTATAACCGGCGGCATCCGCGCCGGTGTGACCCGTCAGGCGATAGGTCTTGCACAGCAGGAAGCGCGGCCCCTCGCCAGCGCGGATCTCGTCAATCAGGCGCTTGGCGGTCGTATCGACAGCGACGAGATCGTTCCCGTCGACGGTGATAGCCGGAATGCCGATGCTCTCGGCGCGGGCCGCCGGGCCGCCGCCGGCGGTCATTGCATGGGTGCGCGTCGTTGCTGCGAAGCCATTGTCTTCGCATACAAACAGGACAGGCAGCCGCCAGACGCCGGCCCAATTCAAGCCCTCGAGGAACGGACCGCGATTGATCGCGCCATCACCGAAGATGCAGGTGACTATCTCTTTGCCCTTCTTGAGACGGATTGCGTGGGCGGCCCCGACCGCGATGACAATGTTGGCGCCCACCACGCCGTTGGCGCCCAGCATGCCGACCTTGAAATCGGCGATATGCATGGAGCCGCCCTTGCCGTGACACGTGCCACCCTCGCGGCCGAACAGCTCGCGCATCATGGCCAGCGTGTCCGCGCCCTTGGCAATCGTATGGCCGTGTCCGCGATGTGTGGAGAGCAAGATGTCGGACGGCCTAAGGTTGCCGCACACACCCACCGCCACGGCCTCCTGGCCGATCGACGGATGAATTGCGCCCAACACCAACTTTTCCTTCGAGGCCATTCAGGGCCGCTTCCTCGAAGGCGCGGATTCGCAGCATGTCGCGATAGAAGCGCACGAAACGCTCGACATCGAGATTGTGCTGCGTCTCACGTGGGGCGGGCTCGCGGGGGGCTCCTGCAGCCAAGCGAATCTCCATTTCAGTGAGCAGCGAAGCCCGCGAATGATGCGAGGGAGTGGGGCCAGTGTCAACGCAGAGGGCCGTCCGCCAGATGTAGGTTGCGAACCACCGCGCGAGTGGCCATGCTCTCGCCCATGGCGACCATCGATGACCAGGCGACGGCAATCGTGCTGGCTGACTCGGCAACCAAGCTCGGTGACGACAGCCGCGGTGCGGTGATCGTCACAGGGTCGCATGGCGGCCGCTACGCGGCCTATCTCACCCTCCGAATGCATCCGCGCGCAGTCATCCACAACGATGCCGGTGTAGGGAAGGATGAGGCTGGCATCGCCGTCCTCGAGATCGCGCAGGCGCTGGGCGTGGCGGCAGCCACCGCGTCGAACGAGAGCTGCCGGATCGGCGATGCAGCCGACATGGTGGCGCGGGGAACAATCAGCCATACAAATGACCGGGCAACGTCGCTTGGCGTCGCTGCGGGCATGGCCTGCAAGGAAGCGGCTTGGCTTCTCGCGGTTGCGAAGCCAAGTCCCCAGGAGCCGGAACCATGCCAGGAGGTGCGACGCGTCTTAGAGGATCTAGGGTGGAAGCGACGCATAATCCTGATCGACTCGGCCTCTCTCGTCCTGCCGCAGGACGTGGATCAGATCGTAGTCGCCGCTTCGCACGGAGCGTTGATCGGGGGGAGCCCGCGCCTTGCCCTGCAGGTCGATGCGTTTGCTGCGGTCTTCAACGACGCTGGAATTGGCGTAGACCAGGCCGGCATCGGCCGCCTGGCGGCGCTCGACACGCGGGGTATCGCCGCGCTCACTGTCGCCTCGCAGTCAGCTCGGATTGGCGATGCGCTCTCAGCCTATGAGGATGGCACGATTTCGCACGCGAATAGACGTGCCGCCGCACTTGGGGCTCGCCTGGGCGATGCCCTCCAATCATGTCTGGTGGACTGGGCATCGCGCCCGTGAGGAGTGTTGCGGTTCTACCAGCCATGCACCTTGAGACTATGGGTTGGCTTGTGACCCCGCCGGGCTTTTGGCAGGATCAGCATAACGATAAAGATTGAGCTTGAAGCTCGGTAGCGGAGGAAGTGCCATGCAAAAGCTGACCAGGCGTCGGTTCGTCGGCGCGGCGGGGGCTGCCGGCGTTGTGCCGCTCGTGTACGTCTCCAAAGCATTCGGCGCTGAGTTTACGCTGAAGTACGCGAATAATTCGCCGGTCACCCATCCGCTCACAATCTTCACGACCAAGGCGGCCGAGCGCATCAAGGCTGACAGCAACGGCGCGGTCGAGATCGAAGTTTTTCCCAACAACCAGCTCGGCGGCGACACCGCCATGCTCTCGCAACTCCGGGAAGGCTCCATCGATTTCTTCACGCTGTCCGGCCTGATCCTGGCCACTGTCGTTCCGGCCGCTTCGATCAACGGCATCGGTTTTGCCTGGAAAGACTACGACACCGTCTGGAAAGGCATGGATGGCGAGTTGGGAGCCTATGTGCGCGGCCAGATCTCCAAGGCCGGTCTCTACGCATTCGAGAAGATGTACGACAACGGCTATCGCCAGATCACCACCTCGACCAAGCCGATCCTGAAGCCTGAGGACCTGCAGGGCCTGAAGATCCGCGTGCCGCCCTCCCCGCTTTGGACATCGATGTTCAAGGCGTTCGGGTCCGCACCGGCCAGCATAAACTTCTCGGAGACGTATTCGGCGCTGCAGACGAAGGTGGTCGAGGGGCAGGAGAACCCGCTCGCGATCATCAAGGCCGCAAAACTCTACGAAGTACAGAAGTATCTGTCCCAGACCAACCACATGTGGGATGGCTTCTGGATGCTGGCCAACGGCAAGGGGTGGGACAAGCTGCCGCCCAACGTGAAGGAGATCATCTCCAAGAACTTCAACCAGGCAGCCGTCGAGCAGCGCGCCGAGATCTTTGCGCAGAACAACTCGCTGCAGGCCGATCTCGAAAAGTCCGGCATGCAGTTCAACAAGGTGGATCCGGAGCCGTTCCGCCAGGCGCTCGTGAAGGCCGAATTCTACAAGGAATGGCAGGGCAAATACGGTCCGGAAGCCTGGGCCATTCTGGAAAAAGTGACCACGAAGCTCGGCTAGGACCATCTTGATGGGGCGGCCGGGTATCGCGGCGGCGAAGGTAGCGCCCACCGGCTCGCCGCGATTGCGCGCTGTCGAGGTTGGCATCGCGCGCTCAGTCGAGATGCTCGCCGCCTTGATCGTGCTTGTCGAAACCCTGGTGCTGTTTGCTGGTGTGGTCAGCCGGCTGATGCGGCGGCCTCTCACCTGGTCGGATGAGTTCGCCTCGATCCTGTTCCTCTGGCTCGCGATGCTCGGTGCGGTAGTCGCGCTGCACCGAGGCGAGCATATGCGGCTGACCACCTTCGTCATGTGGTCGCCTGCACCCCTGCGTCGCCTGCTCGATGCGCTGGCTTGGGTGGTGCCGATGGTCTTCCTCGTCTGGATGCTGCCCTATGCCATCGACCAGACGTTGAGCGATTGGGTGGTGAGCACGCCCTCGCTCGAGTGGTCGGGCGCAACCAAGATTGCGGCCATACCGGTCGGCATCGGGCTGATGATCGTCCTGTCCGTGATCCGCATGATCGAGACGGTACGGTGGTCGGACTGCGCGGTAGCAGTAATCCTGGTGCTGGCAGTCGGCATCGCGTGCTGGCTCGGCGCCCCGGCGCTCAAGGCGATGGGCAAAGCCAACCTCATCGTGTTCTTCGTTGTGCTAATCGGCGTTTGCGTGCTGATCGGCGTCCCCATCGGCTTTGCTTTCGGGCTGGCGACCTTGGCCTATCTCGCAACCGTAACCCGCGGGCCCTTGACGATCGTCGTCAGCCGCATGGACGAGGGCATGTCGCACATCGTTCTGCTGTCGGTTCCGCTGTTCGTGTTCCTCGGCTACCTGATCGAGGGAACCGGCTTGGCCAGGTCGATGGTGGAGTTCCTCGCCACACTCGTCGGACACCTGCGGGCGGGCCTCGCCTATGTGTTGCTGGCAGCCATGTATCTCGTATCGGGCATCTCCGGCTCCAAGGCTGCCGACATGGCCGCGGTCGCACCCGTCCTGTTTCCGGAGATGAAGGAGCGCAACTACAAGCCAGGCGAGCTTGTGGCGCTGCTGGCGGCATCGGGAGCCATGTCGGAAACGATTCCGCCGTCCCTGGTTCTCATCACCCTGGGATCGGTGGTCGCCGGGGTGTCGATTGCGGATCTTTTCATCGGAGGGCTGCTTCCAGCTTTTATTCTCGCATTGACGCTGTGTGCCGTCTGCTGGTGGCGATTCCGGGATGTGGATGTGTCCGGCATCGAGCCTGCAACGTGGGGTGACGTTGCGCGCACGCTTCTCCTCGCACTGCCGGCCTTATCGCTGCCGATCGCCATTCGCACGGCCGTGGTCGAGGGATGGGCGACGGCAACGGAAGTCTCGGCGCTAGGTATCGCCTGGACGTTCGTCATCGGGCTCATGTTTGCGCCCTTGCTCGGGGTCAAGTTTCCCTGGGGGCGGCTGTTCGAGATGCTAGTTGCCACGGCCGCGTTGTCCGGCGCCATCCTGCTGATTATCGGTGCAGCGACCGGCATGTCCTGGGCGCTGACGCAATCTGGCTTTTCGCGCCAGCTCGCGGAGATGATGGCGGCTGTTCCGGGTGGCAGCGCAGGATTCCTGGCGATTACGATTGTCGCCTTTGTTATTCTCGGCTCGATCCTGGAGGGTATCCCGGCAATCGTACTATTCGGGCCGCTGCTCTTTCCGATCGCCCGCCAGTTCGGGATCCACGAAGTGCATTATGCCATGGTTGTCATCCTCGCCATGGGTATCGGGCTTTTTGCCCCACCGTTCGGCGTCGGCTATTTCGCAGCGTGCGCAATCGGCAAGGTTCATCCCGATGAAGGCGCGCGCCCCATCTGGGCTTACCTGGCGGCGTTGCTCGTCGGCCTCGCCATCGTTGCGGCGATTCCCCAGATCTCCACCGTATTCCTCTGAGGGTCGCGTGTAACTGACGCGGTAGATGCGACCAAGGGATCTGGCGCTCTCTCCGCCTGCCAGGCGCCGCCGTTGCTTTGGCAGCTTTCGGGCTAAGCCTTCGGGGTCCGAGCCGGGTAGCCTAGACGGGTCGCTCGTTGCCAACGTTCTTGCCAATCGAGACCGAACCGATAACGGGATCCATAAAGCCCAGCAGCACGTGATCGCTGCTCGTTGAGTGTCGCGTGGGCGGTGCGGAATGTTTTGTAAGGGGTTCAACTAACCTTGATCTGCGTAATACGAAAGGTCGCAACGCAAGCCTTTGAGGTTGCGCCTAAACCCGATTAGACTGGGCGTCCGATTGTCTCGGTGTGGGGCCATAGCACCTGCCAGCTCTAGGGGTTCGAGCGCGGGCTGCCGTACTTTCCAGATCCTTCTGAGACGCCTTGTCCGTCCTGTCGTGTCGGAACTGCAGTTGCATGGTCGCCATTGTACGCATCGCCCTGAGGAGACCTTACACCTTCGTCGTAATGGCGTTGCTTATCATGATCATCGGTCCACTGGCGGCATTGCGCACGCCGGTCGACATTTTCCCCGACATCCGCATCCCGGTCATCGCCATTATCTGGAACTATACGGGCCTGCCCCCCGATCAAATGGCTGGCCGCATCGTCACGCAGTCCTCGCGCGGCCTCACCACCACCGTCAACGACATCGAGCACATGGAGGCGACGTCGTACAACGGGCTTGGCATCATCAAGGTCTTCTTCCAGCCGAACGTCGATATCCGCATCGCCAACGCGCAGGTGACGTCGGTGATGCAGACGACGCTCAAGCAGATGCCACCGAACACGACACCGCCGTTGATCCTGAACTACAACGCGTCGACCGTTCCGATCATCCAGCTTGCGCTGTCGGGCTCCGGCCTGTCGGAGCAACAACTCGCCGATATCGGACTCAACGTGGTGCGTACGCCGTTGGTCACAGTGCCCGGCGCGGCCATTCCTTTCCCCTACGGCGGTAAGACACGCCAGATCCAGATCGACCTCGATTCAGCGGCCATGCAGGCGCGCGGCCTGTCCGGCCAGGATGTTGCCAACGCGCTCGCCAACCAGAACCTGATTACGCCCGTCGGAACCCAGAAGATTGGGACGTACGAATATACGATCCAGCTCAACAACGCCCCGTCGGTCATCTCCGAGTTGGGCGACCTGCCGATCAAGGCCGTCAACGGCGCCATGGTCTATGTGCGCGACGTGGCGACCGTGCGCGATGGCAACCCGCCGCAGACCAACATCGTGCACGTCGAAGGCAGCCGCTCGGTGCTGATGCAGGTGCTGAAGAATGGCTCCGTGTCGACGCTGGCCATCATCCAAGGGGTCAAAGACAGGGTCGAGCAGCTCAAAAGCATCATTCCACCGAACCTCCGCATCAACCTGATCGGCGACCAGTCGCTCTTCATCAACGCGGCCATCGGCGGCGTCATCAAAGAAGGCGTAATAGCAGCGGCGCTGACCAGCATCATGATCCTGATCTTCCTAGGCAGCTGGCGGTCGACCGTTATCATCGCGGTATCGATACCGCTGTCGGTGCTGGGCTCGGTGGCCATTCTGTCGGCACTGGGTGAGACGCTCAACATTATGACGCTGGGCGGACTGGCACTGGCCGTCGGCATCCTGGTCGACGATGCCACGGTCACCATCGAGAACATCAACTGGCATCTCGAGCAGGGCAAGGACGTGGAGCCCGCAATCCTCGACGGTGCGGCGCAGATCGTGACCCCGGCGTTCGTCTCGCTGCTCTGTATCTGCATCGTGTTCGTACCGATGTTCTTCCTGCCGGGCGTCGCGCGGTTCCTGTTCGTGCCGATGGCCGAGGCGGTGATGGCGGCGATGGCCTGCTCGTTCATTCTGTCGCGCACGCTTGTGCCGACCATGGCCAACTACCTCTTGCGCAAGCACGACACGCATGCCGCACACGCTCACGATGCGCGCTCGCGCAACCCTTTGGTGAATTTCCAGCGCGGGTTCGAGCGCCGCTTCGAGCGCATCCGGCTCGGCTACCGCGAGCTGCTGGCGATGGCGCTGTCGCACCGTCCGTCCTTTATAATCGCCTTCATGGCCTTCGTGCTCGGCTCGCTCGTGCTGGTGCCGTTCCTGGGCCGTGACTTCTTCCCGAGCGTCGATTCCGGCCAGATCCTCATGCACGTGCGGACAAAAGTCGGTACTCGTGTCGAGGAAAGCGCCAATATCTTCGCCGATATCACCAAGGCGATCCGCCAGATCATCCCGCCGGAGGAGCTGTCTACGGTCGTTGACAACATCGGGTTTCCGGTCAGCGGCATCAACATGACTTACAACAATAGCGGCACGATCGGCTCGCAGGACGGCGATATTCAGATCAAGCTCAACGCGGAGCATGCCCCGACCGCCGATTATGTGCGCCAGATGCGCGAGGAGCTGCCGCGCCGCTTCCCCGGCATGACGTTCTCGTTTCTGCCGGCCGACATTATCAGCCAGATCCTGAACTTCGGCACACCGGCGCCGATCGACCTGCAGATCAGGGGACTGAACCTCGCCGAGAACTATGCCCATGCGCAGAAGCTGGTGCGGTTGCTGCGCCACGTGCCGGGCCTGACGGACGTGCGCATTCAACAGGCTCTCGATAACCCCGGCTTCAACGTCGATATCGACCGCACACGCGCGCAGTATGTCGGCGTTACCGCGCGTGACGTGACGAACAGCATGGTCGTCAATCTGGCGGGCAGCGGACAGGTTGCGCCGACCTATTGGCTCAATCCCGACAACGGTGTGTCCTACGCCATCGTGATGCAGACACCGCAGTATCAGATCGACTCGCTCAACGCGTTGGAGAGCCTGTCGATTACGGCGCCAGGTTCACCGGCGCAGACGCTTGGTGCCATCTCCAACATCAGCCGCGTGACGCGCAGCGCAGTCGTTTCGCAATACAACATCCAAGCGATGGTGCAGATCTATGCTACCACGCAGGGACGCGATCTCGGCGCGGTGGCGGCAGACGTGCAAAAGATCATCGATGACGCGGCCAGGGATGCTCCGAAGGGCGCCCAGGTGGTGATGCTGGGGCAGGTGAAAACCATGAATAGCGCTTTCGCCGGGCTGCTTTTCGGACTGCTCGGCGCCGTCGTGCTGATCTACCTGCTGATCGTCGTCAACTTCCAGTCCTGGGCCGACCCGTTCGTCATCATCTCCGCCCTGCCCTCCGCCCTGGCGGGTATCGCCTGGACGCTGTTTGCAACCGGCACCACCTTGTCGGTGCCGGCGCTGACAGGCGCCATCATGTGCATGGGCGTTGCCACCGCCAACAGCGTGCTGGTCATCAGCTTCGCCCGCGAGCGGCTCGCCGAGCTGGGCGATCCGGTGCAGGCGGCGCTGGAGGCCGGTTTCGTGCGCTTTCGACCTGTCCTCATGACGGCGCTTGCCATGGTCATCGGCATGGCACCCATGGCGCTTGGGTTGGGCGAAGGCGGCGAGCAGAACGCCCCGCTCGGCAGAGCGGTGGTCGGCGGCCTCGTGTTTGCGACCGTCGCTACCCTGGTGTTGGTGCCCGTCGTCTTCAGCCTGATGCACAAGAAGCGGCCATCAGCCCAACCTTCCCCTTCGGAGACTGTGCATGCCTGAGAATGCCTCGCCCGTGCTCAACCTGCGCAAGCTTCGGCTGTACGGGCTGGCGGCGTTGCTGACGGTCGTGCTGATCGGCGCCACCGGCTTCGTTTCCCGCGAGCGAAGCAATGCCCGACTGCGCGAATGGACGGAGGCCCAGGCGATCCCGACCGTCGCGGTCGACACACCGAGCGCCAAGCTGCTCAACCCATACCTCGACCTGCCCGGCCGGCTGGAGGCGTTCTCGCGCGCGCCGATCTATGCCCGCGTCAGCGGCTACCTCAAGGAGTGGAAGGTCGATATTGGCGCCAACGTGAAGACCGGCCAGATGCTGGCCGAGATCGAGGCGCCGGACCTCGACCAGCAGCTGCTGCAGGCGCGCGCCGACCTGCTCAACACGCAGGCCGCGGCCCGGCTATCCGAGGCCACGCTGAAGCGCCGGCAAAGCCTCGCCAACTCCAACATCATCTCCCAGCAGGACCTTGACGAGCGCATCGCCGATCTTGCCAGCAAGCAGGCGGCCGTGAAGTCGAGCCAGGCCAATGTCGACCGGCTGGAGGCGCTCGCCGGCTACAAGAAGGTGCTAGCGCCGTTCGACGGCGTGGTCACGGCGCGCGAGACGGATGTCGGCTCGCTGATTAACGCTGGCAGCAGCACTGCACCCGCCATGTTCGTAATCTCCGATACGAGCAAGCTGCGCGTCTACGTCAACGTGCCGCAATCATACGTCCCCAATGTTAGGATCGGTACGAAGGCGATGGTCACCGTCCCGGAATATCCCGACCGCAAGTTCCCGGCCACGGTGGAATTCTCCTCCCAGGCCGTTCGACTCTCAGTCCGGGACCTCGCGCATGCAGCTCATTGTCGGCAACGAATCCGCTCTGCTGCTCGCCGGCGGCTATGCCAACGTGCGCTTCAACCTGTCGCGCGATGTGCAGCCGCTGCATGTGCCGGCCAGCGCGCTGCTGTTCGATCAGAACGGTCTGCGGGTGGCGACCGTCGGTGCCGACGACAAGGTATTGCTGAAGACCATTACGATCGCCCGCGATCTCGGCCGCGATATCGAGATCGCAACGGGGCTGGCGGCCGATGACCGGATCATCCTCGCGCCGCCGGACGGCCTGGTGGACGGCGCGCAGGTGCGGATCGCCAAGAAGGGCGGCGAGCCCCAATAGACGTGAGAAACTGGCGTTTCGCTCAGGCGCGCCAGGGGCACCTGCCTGGAATTCCGTATAAGCCCGCGGCGGCCTGCGCGTGAACGGGCGCGTCCCGGGCCTATGCGGCCATTGCTCCAAAGCGACGAAAGCCCTGCCGATCACGGTGCAGAAGCAGCGTTCGCTGTTTGATCGTCTAAGGGCTCTGAACGAACTACCGAATGGCAGGCCCAGGCCGGAGCCGCGGAATGAGCTGATCCGGCGTCTTTGGTCCGTCGAAGGCCGTTCTGAGCCCGCGCGGATGGGTTAGTGGCGCAGGAGATTTGCGAGAATACTGCCGCCGTTTGCCCAAAGCACTAGAAACACTCCCATCAGCGAGCCTCCGGCGATCACACCAGAGGCAATAGGAAAGGTGAACTCCTCGGCGACTTGCGGCTTCCGTCTTTCCAGCGAGAGCGCGATCAGTGCGCCCAGAAAGAACAGCAGCCCATAGTACCAATGGAAAACCCAGGCAAGGCCAAAGGCGGCCCCCGACGGCAAATAGCTTCTGTGCTTTGGCAACAGCCCAGGCAGTAGTTCTAGCAGCACGCCGACAATGGTGCCGGCCAGGATCAGCCAGAGTTTGGCGGGTTCGAGCGCGCTGAGGCCCTTGCCGAGCGCTATCGCGACCGCCGCCCAGGTCTGGGCAGCGGGCGCCGGGAACTGATCGGTGCCGAGTACCGAGGCGTTCGGCACCAGGGCGGCAAAGCTGAGCACAGTGACAATTGTGCCGACGAAGATGCCAGCGAACTGAGCCAGGAACTGCTGCCGCGGATTGGCTCCCAGCAGGTAGCCGCTCTTCAGGTCGCCAAGCAGATCGGCAGCCGAAGTGGCAGCACCTGCGGTGATGTTGGCGCTCATCAGGTTCACGTTGATGTTGCCAGGGCTTAGTGCCCCGAAGGTGAGCTGCGTCACCTTACCCATGGCGCCGACCGGCGTGGTGTCGGTCTCGCCCGTCACCCGGCAGGCCACCAGCGCCAGCAGGAACGACAGGCCCACTGCGATGACACTCTGCCAAACTGGCATGCCGAAGCTCACGTGCCCGAGCCAAGCCAGCGCAACGAGCGAGACCACCTGACCAGCTGCAAACCAGCTCATCGGCGCCTCGATGGCCTCGAGACGGCCGAGTTCAGATCCGGCAGGGGCGCCCGGGGAAAACATCGCGCCGAGATCCCGGAACGCAGCCATCGCCGTGCGCCAGCTGAGCGCAAAACTCATCAGCCCTCCGGCCACCATGCACGAGGCGCCGAACCACAGCGTCCATTGCACGATGGCCGCGAAGCCGACGCCGGGAATCACGCCGTTGGCCTGCATAAAGGGTACAACCACGGCCCAGCAGAGCGTGCCCGACACCAGCATAGTGGCGCAGACGCGCATGCCCGTGATGGCGCCAGCGGCGAGGAAGATGAAATCCCAGGTGAAGACCACGGTGCGGCCGGACCAGACCTCGTAGTGACTGCCCAGCAGCCACTTCTGCAGGCCTGTCAGGATGGCGCCACTCGAGAAGCGCTCCAGGCTGTCGCTTACAGTTGACAGTCCCTCGGCCCAGAACTTGTCGATCGCCGCAACGAGCCCCGCCACGCCCAGCGCCTTGGCGGCACGCATGCCCTTTGCGCTCGTCGCATGCAGCGCGCGCAGGGTCTCGGCAGCTGCCACACCGGATGGGAAACGCAGCTGCTCGATATTGATCATCTGTCGCTTCATGGGAATGGCCATCGTCACGCCGAGTAGCGCGATGAAGAACACCCAGGTCAGCATCAGCGGCAGCGACATCGGCTGGTTGTTGACGATGATGTAAGCGGCAAACGCCGAGATCAGCGTGCCGCCTGTCGAGTAGCCGGCCGAGCTCGCCGTCGATTGCATACAGTTGTTCTCGAGGACGGTCATTGGCACGCGTGCGAGCCCGACTTTGAGTAGGCTAGTCCAGATCGCATGCGACAGGATGCAGGCCGTGATGGCGACGCCGAAGCCCCAGCCCGCCTTCAGGCCGATGTAGAGATTGGTGAGCGACAGCACGCCGCCGAGGCACGAGCCCATCAACACCGCGCGCCAAGTCAGCTGGGCCATGCTGTCGCCACGGCCACGATAGACCTCGTCGTACCACTGGCGTTCGATCTCTTCGGGCGTTCCCTTGAACCCGGCAACGAGGAGAGGTCGGTCCTGATCAGTCATTTGCTCGGCGGGACGGCTGGGCATCGATGGCAACCTTGGACGGATGCTAGGGCGAGAACCATACCTGGGAAGATGCCTAGCGCTCACAAAAGTTGCGCCCCTCGGCGCAAGTAACGACCACGGCTTCGGGATGGCCTAGCGACGGCGAAGGCGCGGCAGCCTTACCGAGTGCAGCCATCTGAGCTGGTCGCAAGCGGTGGCGCAGGATCCAGTGGGCAATTGTTGGCCAAGGTCGACCTGGGCCTGCTCATCGTAGCGCGCACGGCGCCGCCGGACCATCTAAGCATTGATACCGAGACGCTAGGCCAAACCTGTGTGTCCACGGCTCCATCGCCCGGCGGCGCGCGATGGAGGCCTCTCACCTAGTGTAGGCGGCTTTGACCCTCGCGATATCCCCAGGGGCAAGAAGCCAGTTTTCCATGTACCCACAAGAGCCGCAGACATGGAGCGTAGGTTTGACAGCTGCGAAAATATTCCATGGGCTGACGCGGATTAGATTTCCTGCACCTCCTGCGTCGCGCTTGCCCGGGACGCAAATGATGTCGCTAGCGATGAATAGGCGCTATCCGACCACCGCTCGAGATGTGTCTCTCCCTAGCGCGGCTTTTGCCCGCGAGCTTCATGTTCCTTTCCTAGCCAAGCAACGATGGCCCTGCCGAGCTCCGCCTCTTTGCCATGAAAGTAATGATTGCCGCCCGCGAGGTAGGAGACGTCGATGCGACAACCCTTGGCGGCGGCTACCAGCTCCTCGGCACGCGGTTTGGCCTCGATCAACTCATCGATGGCGCCCTGCACGACAAGCGCCCGCCCCCGCATACGCTGCGCGCCTCCGAGCACCGCGTCCCAGATGTCGGGGCGATACTTCTTCACCGAGCCGAGCGTCGCCAGAACATAAGTTTCTATCCGATCGTCGCCGGATTGAGCGGCGTAACAGGCGATCTTGTTGTTGGCGTAGCCGTGACCGACGATCACCGGCGCTTTGCCCAGCTTGCTCGTCAGAAAATCGATCCCGGCGCGCAGATCGTGGTGCGACAGCTCGAAATCCTTCGGCTTGTCGAGGTCATGATCGCGCATGTTGAGCGACAGGCAGGGAAACCCGGCGTCGATGAAGTATTTGGGCAGCCAGCGCATCGGCCCGCGATAGAAGTTCCAGGTCAACCCATGTACGGCGAGCATCGGCATGCGCCAATTGGCGGAGGAGCCGTCGGGAAGGTATAAGGCGCCGTCGAGCTCGACGTCGTCGGCGGTTTTCACCGTTATCAGTTCGAGCTTCATTGAACATCTCCTAGCAGCAAGGTTTGCCGGACTATCCCTTGATTGCGCCTGACAGCATCCCTCTCATCACCGCGCCCCTGAAGGCAAAAGCGAGGATCGCTGGAACCAGTGCCGCCACAAGCCCGGCGGCATTCAAAAGCCCCCAGTTGGGTTCGGTGATCGGGTTCAGTGCCTGAGCGAGCGCCACCGAGATCGGCCAGGCTCGGTCCGATGATGTCAGCGTCAGCCCGACGATGAAGTCGGACCAGACGGAAATGAACACGAATGCCGCGGCGGCGAACAATCCATTGCGGGACAACGGGAGGACGATGCTGACAAAGGTGCGCAATGGTGAGCAGCCATCGACGGCAGCTGCCTCCTCCAGATCGATCGGGAAATCCCGGTAATAGCTTTCCAGGATCCAGATCACGAACGGCAGCAACAGTCCGGAATAGACGATGATCAACGCCGACAGCGTGTTGAGCATCCCGAGGCGCTGCAGCGCGAAGTAAATCGGGATAAGCACGGACACGACCGGAATCATGCGGGTCGCGAGCAGCCCGAGCAGAATCCAGCGCTGCCGGTCGCGCTTGACAAAGCGCGAGAGCGAATAAGCCGAGATGGCACCGAAGACGACGCAGATCAGCGTGGTGGCCGTGGCGATGATGAAGCTGTTCAGGAACGAACGCGGGAATGCACGCACCTGTGGGTTCTGCTGCAACGCGCGCGCATTGGCACCCTGGGTCTGAAACAAAGTCTCGTAGTGCTCGATGGTCGGCTGATGCGGAAGCCAATGCGGCGGCCGGGAATGCAGCTCTGTTGCAGGCGAAAAACTCGAAATAAGCATCCAGCCGGGCGGCGCGAGGAGGTAGAAAAGGCAGATCAGCGCCAGCCCCCAGAGCGCGACCACCTTACCGGAGCGCGACGCTCTCATTGCGCGCCTCCCGCGTTGCGGAGAGCGCGCATGTACAGCCCCGTCAGGACGAAGGTCATGATAGCCAGCAGGCAGGCTACCGCCGCGCCCGCGCCGACATCGCCGAACTCGAAGGCTTTGGCGAATACGAAATAGCTCAACACCATCGTGCCATCGCCGGGGCCTCCGCGCGTCAGAAGGTAGACGATGTCGAAAGCCCGCATGGACCAGACCATGCAGAACAGCACCACGACGCCGAGCGGCGCCGCGAGCAATGGAAGGGTAATGTGAAAGAACTGCGCGAGGGCCCCGGCGCCGTCGATCTCGGCGGCTTCGTAGTATTCGGTCGGGATCGCGGTCAGTCCGGCATAGAGGATGATGACCGCGAACGGCACGAGTTTCCAAGCGTAGGCGAAGATGACAGCGTGCATCGCCGAGCCGGGGCTCGAAAGCCACGCGCGGTAATCGGGGATGAGGCCGAGGCTGTAGAGGATGCCGTTCAGAGCGCCATACGTCGGGTTGTAAATCCATTGCCACATGAGCGCGTTGACAATCTCCGGGATCGCCCAGGGCAGGACGATCGCCGAGACGAGCCATCCGGCGCCCGGCATGTCGCTGTTCAGGAGCAGGGCGACGCCCAATCCTATGAGGGTCGAGAGCAGGACCGACAGGGCTGCGAAGTAGAGCGTGTTGGTCAGCGCCCGCGTGACAGAGGCATCTTCCAGGACAAAGCGATAGTTATCGAGGCCGGCAAAGCCGCTCGCGCCCATGCCGATGCGGAGATCCTGGAAGCTCAGGTAGAAGACGTAGACGAGGGGCGCGATGCTGAACGCCAGGATGAGCAGGATCGCCGGAGTGTTGAGTATCCGAAGAAGGAAGTCCGAGCGTTGCAAGGCAGACGATGCCATGGCTCGGTTACGCTCGGGGTTCTACTCGGGAGGGCCTACTTGTAGCGGGCCGCGAGCTGCTTTGCTTTCTCGGCCCACTGCGTGGCGCCATCCTCCGGCTTGACGCGACCGGCTAGTACGTTTTGCAGCACGCCGTTAGCGAACAGCTCCCACTCCGCGTACCAGACGGCTTGGAACGGCACGACTTCGTTCATGGCGAGCGCGTTCTTCAGGTTGGCCGCCATGTTGTCGGGGTCGGCGCCCCAGGACTTCAGCGAGGCCGCGACAGCAGGGTCTTTCTCGACGCCTTCGTATCCCCAAGTCAGCGCACCCTTCTGCACCCACTGCTTGGGGGTCACGTAGTCTCCCGATTTGGCCGTTGCGCCAAGAAACTTGATGATGGCCCAGGCTTCCATCTTGTTGGTGCTGGCCGAGTTGATGCCATACATGCGGGCGAAGCCGACCGTTGCCCCGGTCTCCGGCGTAGGCGCGAGGAATGCGGAGCCCGCCACCTTCGACTTCTCCTTGTCGTTCGCCCACTGGGCGCCGGCAAAAAAGCTCGCCGTGAGATTGGTGTAATAGTTGCCGGTCATGAAGGCGCGGGCCGACTCGTTGGGATCCAGCTCGATACCGTTCGGATCGGACAGGCCCTCGCGATAGGTCGACTCCCACCATTTCAATGATGCCAAGCCTTCGGCTGTCACATTCAAGTTGCTGTCGAGCAGCTTGCCGCCGCGCGAGGCGACCATCGCATTCATGATCCACATGCCGCCCCAGCCCGTGTGCTTGACGGGCCAGATCAACGGATGCTGCGCCAGCCCGGCGGCTTTGATCTTCTTGGCCTGTTCGGTCCATTCGGCGTAGGTTTTCGGCGGCGCCGCGATGCCCGCAGCCTTCATCATCGTGTCGTTGTAGACGATGCCGAAATAGCTGGTGAAGTACGGCAAACCGTAGAGCTTGCCATTGAAGGTCATGGATTGCCGCGCCAGCGGGAGCATCTTGGCTTTCAGCTCGGCAGCGCCCTCATAGCCATCAAGCGGCTCGAGCCAGGACGCCCATTGCCCCAGCACGTGGTCGAAGACATAGAGGCCATCGAAGGGCGTATTGGCGTTCCGCATGAGTTGAATCTTCGCCGCGTATTGCGCGGAAGGGATGATTTCGAGATCCACCTTGATGGCGGGATTCTCGGCTTCGAACTGCTTCACGAACTCCTGGACGGTCTCGACCTGGAAATTCCAGGCCATGAACTTGATGGTTGTTTCCGCCATTGCCGCCATCGGCGTCAGCCAGAGCAATCCGGCGACAACCGCAACCGCACGAAGGTGAGACACGAACGATCTCGGCGTACTGCGGGACTGATCGCACATGTGAGTCCTCCAAGTCGGCGGCCGGCGCTGGTTCAAGCGTACAGACAGTGCGCTTCGACAGTCAACGCGCAAGGATTGCAGACCAGATGCGAGCGACACCGATAACGGTGCGCTTTTGACTGAAGTACATCCGCCGCTCGAAGTGGGTCACAACTGTATTTCTCCGGACGTGGCAGTCCATCGAAGGTCAACATCGCTCGCCACGCATGTGCGCACGTTCAAGGCAGAGGGCATCGCCGGTGAATGCAATTCCGAAATCTGTTGGGCGAGCAGGCCGCTCATGCTTTCTAGACTTAAAGACCATGCCCCAACGTTCGGCTCCGCTCAGTATTGCCGGTATCGTGCTCCTTGCCGTTGCGGCCGAGGGGCTGCTGACGCTCATGGACGCAATCATCAAGCAACTGTCGCCGCGCTACCCGACGCTCCAGATCGCGTTCCTGCGCTTCGCCTTCGGCATGGTCGGCGCCGTGGCTTACGCGCTGTGGACGCGTCCCGGCCGACCGACGCGCGACGCCACGCTCTATAACGGCCTGCGTGCGGGGCTGGTGGTGCTCACGGCCACGTCGTTTTTCTTTGCCTTGAGTCTACTGCCGTTGGCCGACGCCATCGCCCTGTCCTTCATTTCGCCGGTGCTGACCGCGCTGATGGGCACGCTCATCCTGGGAGAGCGGCTCGACTGGCGCATCGCCGTGGCGCTGGTCGCCGGTTTCCTTGGTATGCTGCTGATCGTCGGTGGCAAACTCGGCAGTACCGGCGTCGGCCCGGAGGTACTGATCGGCGCGGCCGCGGTGCTGTTGTCGGCGGTCGCCTATTCACTCAACATCATCATGCTGCGCCATCGCGCCACGCGCGATCCGCTGGCTCAGATCATCCTTTTCCAGAACGCCGGTCCGACGCTGATCCTGCTGCTGCCGGCGCTCTGGGTGTGGGTAACACCGGGCCTGGCGGACCTCGGGCAGTTCGCTATTTGCGGGACCCTTGGCGTGGTGGCGCACACCATGCTCGCCCATGCTTTCGCGCGCATAGAGGCGGCCAAGCTGGCACCAATCGGCTACGTCACGCTTGTCTGGGGGGTACTGTTCGGTTTCCTATTCTTTGCCGAGGTTCCTGGCCTGGCTACCCTCTCCGGTGCGGCGATGATCGTGATCGGCACGCTCATAACACAGAGGCGATGAAGCTTGCGCTTGGGGGAGCCGGCGCCGAAAGTCCGCCCGAGGCGAATCGCGTGCCAGAGCTGCTCGCTTATTATCGCATAGTGTGCACCTGCCTGGGCTTGTTCTCCTCTTCTGGCCACCATGTGCGCGGACTTGACCGACATGCCTGGGAAGAAACGTGATCCGCACGCACTGGAACAACTTCCAAGACGTCATATCTAAGGAGGATGGGCCGCTTCGCCACCACCGCTGCGCTGTACGAGCAATTCCGCCCTCCCTATCCGCCCGAGTATTTTCGCATCGTGGCGGAGAAAGCCGGATTGTCGAAGCAGCACGCGCTCATTGATCTCGGCACCGGGCCTGGGCTTCTCGCACTCGGCTTTGCGCCTCACGTCGGCCGCATCGTCGGTGTCGATCCGGAACCGGCGATGCTGGTGGCCGCGCGTACAGCGGCCGCGCTGGCTGGGCGAAATCTTACCCTAATCGAGGGCACGGCCGAGGCGCTACCGACCGATATTGGTACGTTCGATGTCGTCACCATCGGCCGCGCCCTGCACTGGATGGAGCGCGACGCGGTCGCAGCATTGTTCGAACGACTTGTAGCACCCGGAGGCGCAATCGTGGTCTGTTCCGCACGCTCCGCTGCCGACGATCGCAATTCCTGGCTCAGGGAATATAACGAGGCGAGGCGCTTCTGGTCTGGCTCGAGCGGACGCAATCGATATCTTGACACTTTTCGAGCGGTGCTTCGAGGCACAAGATTTCGCGTTGCCGAGTCCATCGCGGTCGAGAGCAGTCACGAAGTTACCACAAGCTACCTGGCGCAGCGCGTGCTGACCTTCTCGACCTCCTCGTCCGAAGTGCTGGGCGACAGGGTGAACGCCATGCTATGCGATGTCGAGCAGCGCTTGCTTCCGTATAGCCGCGACGGCGTGCTGACCGAAATCGTGGAGTCGCGTGCAGACGTGGCGCGCTAGGATGGGTATGGCTACCAAGCGGCGCTACTTCTGATCTGGTAGGTCGCGCCGAGCTCATAATCGGACCACAGCGATAGGACTGCAGCATGACTGGAGAGTCGGCTCGCGTCACCAAGTAGCCAGCACGTAGTCCCTCTGCGTCGCGACCGCGGACGTATTGCGGATCCTGCTTCTTGCCTATCACGCGCTTGGCCAGTTCATCGACGCGCTTGATGACAAACTCGGCCAGGCTCTTGGTGGTGATCTCTAGCTTGGCTTCCGATTTGCGTTTCTGACCGAATCGGCTCCTGCTTCATCCGAGCAACGGAAGCAGCCGGATGAGAAACACCGGTGCGATGGGCACTATCAATTGTCTACCTGTTGGCCGCCGGTTGTTCGATGCCGACGACCGCGCTTCCTACGGCCAGTGCGCTAGCCTACGAACCAATCGGCGGGGGAATTGTTCGCGTCGCGGTGCCGAAAAGCGGTCTCGCCGATTGCGCATCTGCAGATGAGTGCACGCTCCTGAAGGCCGCAGAGGCCACCCAGCGCGCCGGCGGTACCCATTTCATGGTCCTGCCCGGCCACCGCAGTTCGGCGCAGGGAGGTTACGCCTACATCAAGGTATTCACTTTCGGTGCGGGTGAGCGTGCGCCAAGCACGGCGATGTCCGTCGAGGAGGCTTTGCACTTCCTTCGTAAGCCGCAAAGGCAAGTCGCTAGCTGACAACGGGGCCCTTGTTGATGCCGCTCGGGGGTGCATCTCACTCACGCCGCCACAGTCGAGCACTACGATAATCTCGTGCAATGGGCGGAAGCCGCTCACAATAAGGCCCTGGCCGGCAGCATCTGGGTTGAGAACGGCGCGACCCTGGACCAAGAGTATTATGACCGAGCCGTGCCCCTAGTCACTCAGCAACTCGGACTCTCTAGGCTGCGCCTCGCCCGCTACCTCAACGATGTGTTCGGGTCCACTCAGTCCTCCTACGGCAAATGATTGCGAGCGGTCTGATAAGAACTATTCGACCGTGTGAGCATCCCGCCTGGCAACGCTTTGGCTCGTGGCGCGTTTAGGAGGGGAGCCGTCCCTCTGGTTGGATGCACCCATGAGCTACCTTGAGCATAGTCTGGGCAAGAACGAAGTATTGCGGTACCGCGCGCGTTTTCCGGCTGTGTATCACGTCTGGGCTGCTGCAATTCTGGCCGTTGGGCTGACTTCAGCGTGCCTGCTTGCCGTGTATGGGCTTGGCTGGATCGGGTTGCCGACAGCTGCAATGGGAGCCGTGGCATTTCTTGCCATCGAGCTGCCCCTCCTCACCACCGAAATCGGGGTGACGTCCCAGCGCCTCGTCTACAAGCGAGGCTGGATTTGGCGCACGACAAACGAGCTGCAACTAAGGGCCATCGAACAGGTCACCTTGGATCAGAGCCTAGTGGGCCGCCTTCTCAATTACGGGCGGGTCTCTGTGCATGGCACCGGCGTGGATGATGTCGCGCTTCCGGCCCTTGCTGAGCCGGTCGTTTTGCAACGCGCGATACAGGAGGCAATTGGCTCAGCCGTGCCGACTGCCGCAGGTGCCTCGAACGACCACGTGGCCGCCCAACATATCTAGGAGAGATCGCTGGCAGCGCTCGCCTTAGCGCAGCAGCTTTCGAAGGCCTCAGCCTTCTCAGGATCGATGCCTGAGGGTCCATCTCATCCATCCTCGCCGACATGCTCTCAGAACGGGAAGGCCTAGCCGCAATGGGCCGCGCTGCTCGCGCCAAGTCTTGTCGCCAGGTGTGTGGGCATGTGGATTCGACAAATATATGGAAGTTGCTGTTGGAGATCCGAACGTCAAAGAACAGTTGCCGGGCTACAGCGATTCGATCTGGTCGTGATTGCCCGCTGTCCGGGCACGCAGGTCACCGTCCCATGATGAGGTGCGGCAGCCACAACGTTAGGGGCGGCCATACCGAGATCGCCAGCAGCACGATCAGCAGCGGAATGAGCCAGGGCAGGATGGCGCGCGACAGCAGCTCGAACGGCACGTTGGCTATCCGCGTGACGACGAACAACACGACGCCGATCGGCGGGTGGATCGTGCCCAGGATCAGGTTCAGCACCATGACCACGCCAAACTGGACCGGATCGATGCCATAGCTCACCGCCATCGGGACGAGGAGCGGAATGAGGATGAGCAATGCCGCCAGCGCCTCCATGAAGCAGCCGATGATGAGCATCAGAAGGTTGCTGATGAGCATGAACTCGATCGGGCTAGTGATCGTCGATAGGATGATCGGCGTCAGCGTCTGCGGCACGCGAGAGATGGAAAGGCACCAGCCGAGTGCCGCGGCTGCCATCACCAGCACCATTACCAGCCCAGTCGTTTCGGCAGTTTCCACCAGAATTGGGCCGAGCTGCCGAAACTCGAGCGTCCGATAGACGACAAAACCGAGAAGCAACGCGTACAGGCAGGCCACGGCCGCCGCCTCGGTGGGCGTGAAATAGCCGCTGAACATGCCGCCGAGAATGAGTACCGGCGTCATGATGGCGAAGAAGCAGTCGCGAAAGCTCGCTACAAGCCTTCTCCAACCGACGAACGGCTTGCCGGCCATGCCTTCCCGCTCGGCGATAGCGCGCACCATCAGCATCAGCGCAACGCCCATCAGCACTCCCGGCACGACGCCCGCCATGAAGAGCCGCCCGATCGAGACATCGGCGGTGACCCCATAAATCACCATCGGCAGGGACGGCGGAATGATCGGTCCGATTGTCGCGGCTGCCGCCGTGATGGAGGCGGCGGTCTCCGGCCGATAGCCGGCTTTCGTCATCGCCCTGACCTCGATGGCGCCCGATCCTGCCGCATCGGCCACCGCCGAGCCCACCATGCCGGCGAAGACCATGCTGGTCAGAATGCTGGCGTGCGCGTAGCCGCCCCGCACCCAGCCGATGACAGCACTGGCGAACTCAACGATACGGTCTGTGATGCGCGCCGCCGCCAAGATGTTGCCCATCAGAATGAAGAGCGGCGCGGCCACGATTGGAAACGAATTGGCCGCGCCGGCCATCTTCTGCGGTAAGATCGTCACTGGCATGCCGGCGAACCAAAGCACGGCGAGCGCCGCGAGCCCCATCGATACGTAGAGCGGCATCCCGGCCAGGATGGCTACGAACCATGCCGCCGAGATCTTCGCCATCAGGCCGATCATGCGCGCACCTGACGGCCGGACGCCCTGTCAGGACGACCAGCTGCAGCCATCTCGGCTAGCGCCTGCGCCAACGTCACGGCACCGGCCGGGACCAGCGGCAGATAGAGCCACGCCGTGGAGATGGGTAGTGCCATCGCCTCGATGTCCAGGTTCGCCCTGATTTGGAACAGGCTTGTCACCAGCACCATTGCACCAAACATTGCCGTCATGGTCCGCATGAGCCCATCCAGCACCGCCCGTGCGCGTATTGGCAGAAGGTCGGCGAAGAACCCGATGCGGATGTGGGCGCCCCGCCGGGTCGCAAGCATCCAACCGAACGCGGCGAGCCACGCCATGAGGTAGCCCGCTGCTTCGTCGGTCCAGCTCAGCGGCTGATTCGCCGCGCGGGTGACAATGCCGGCCGTGACGACAAGCAGGAGCGCGACCACCAGCGCTCCGGCGACCCAGCACAACATTCTATCGACGAGGCGCAACGCGCGCCCGCCGCTGCTTCCCGCTCTCGGAGCGTTAGGCATCACATTGCCGCCAGCGTCTCGAACGTTCCCGCGCCCCACTTCTCCTCGAATTTCTTAGGGACCAACTCGAGCACCGGCTTCTTCCACTCGGCGACATTGACGTCGACGACCGTCATGCCTTGCGACTTGAGTGTGCCGACGAGGGCCGCTTCCTGCGTAAGGAGCTCGCTGTCCTGCCATTTCGCACCGGCGTCGAAGGCGGCCCGCAGCAGATCATGGTCTGCCGCCGGCAGCCCCTTGAGGAAGGCCTGGTTGGCGATGATGATGCGCGGTGTAATGATGTGCTCCGTCAGCACGAGGAACTTCTGCACCTCGTAGAACTTGTTGCTCTGGATCGTCGGCAGCGGGTTCTCCTCGCCATCGACGGCCCCCTGGCTCAGTGCGAGATAGAGCTCAGATATGGCAATAGGCGTCGCGCGCGCGCCCCACGCCTCGGCCATGGCGCGAAACACGTCGACCGCCGGAACCCGCAGCTTGAAGCCGACCATGTCGGACGGCGATTTCACAGGCTTACTGCCCGAAGTCAGCTGACGCTTGCCATAGTAGGTGACATTGAGGAGGACCATCCCGCGCTTTGCCGAGAGGTCGGCGTTCATCTTGGCAAAGATCGGACTCGACGCGGCCTTCGCCAGGTGCGCTGCGTCCCGCCACAAGTAGGGGGCCTCGATGACCGAGATTTGCGGCAGAAAGGCCGCGAGTTGGCCGGCCCCATCCGTCGTGAGCTGGAGCGCGCCGGAGGACACCGATTCAATCAGCTGGCTGTTGGTACCGAGCTGGCCATTTGGGAACACCTGAACGTCAATACGGCCGCTGGTCTTCTCCTTGACGTCCTTCGCGACGCGCTCGGCCATCTGCAGCTGGGGATGTGTCGCCGGCAGCGACTCTCCCCAACGGATCACGGTCGGCTGGGCGCGAAGCAAGGCGGGGGCTGCGACGGCGCCCGCGACGATCGACGATGAGGTCACGAATGCGCGACGTGTCAATCCAGCGGTCATCGGTTTCCTCCATAGCTTTTTTGTTCGTGGCCGTCTTGAAGATGCGACCAGGCCGTGAGCCCGAGCCCGGCCCGCGCTTTTGTCCGAACTGCGGAATGCAGATTGGTCAAGCGGGGGCCGAGAGGGACCTACTACCGCCTCCAACTTAGCCTCGCCGAGGCAAGCAGGCGAGTGCCGATCCGCAGCTCGTGGCGCAAGCGTCGGGAGCATGGCATCAAGGGGACACTTTGATCGCCCGTCGCGCTGGAGAAAGGCAGGTATGGGCAACGGTTGGCGATCAGCGGCACTAGCTAGATAGCGCCTCCCGTCGCCGCACCCGCACCAATAAGCGCAAGGGCAGTGCGCGGGATGCGGATGACCCGCTATTGCAGGCGAAGGCCTTTGCCGTGGCGCGGCTGGGCCAGACGACGATGCCTCGACCAACATCAAGGACGTTCTGCGCGAATACGCGACCTGGTGCAGGTCGGGCAACGTCAAACAGCTCCCCGTTGAGGCGATGGCCTCCGCGCTGAGCTCTCTGTTCGGCGTCGAAAAGGACGGCAAGGACTATGTGGTGTTGGGCGTGTCGCTGAAGGCGATCGCGGGCAATCCGGCAAGCCGATCGGCGCTCTGCACTGAGGGAGCGCCAGCGGGGGCTCCATTTCCCTAGGGCGTGAACTCGTAAAAGACAAAGCGCTTGCGCGGAGTTATGCAAGCCCAGCACTGCCGCGTGAGCTGCCGCTACGGCAGCAGCAATGCCCCCAACAACAAACAGAGTCGCTGCAGTGCCGCGAACGGGCAATCTGTGCCAGGAATGGAAGTGCAGATGAAAAGGTGCGGCAACCGGTACCTGCAGCTACCTCATCGACATGAGATTGGCCATCAGACCTGCTTTGACCTCGATCGTGGGTCGGGGCGGATCAAACGTCGACCGGTCGATGCCGGCATCCTTTAGTTGCTCGTCACTGAGCTGACCCAGCGCGCTGAGGTCGTGCGCCAGCCGACGGCGCTGCCGGAGCCTCGCCAGGAGGCCGGCGGCTTGGCTGGTTAGCCGTTGGACAAAATCCGAACCGGATCTGGACCCTGCGCCGGTGTCGGCTTGACGGAATGGTTGAGCATCTGCTGGTCTCCCATGTCCTCGCGTGGCTTCCAGGGTGAAGCTTCGCGCAACGGCGTTTGGCCCGTGTGGGAGAGGTCGTGAAAGGGGTCGGCCGCCCGTCATCCGCGGTGTGAAATCTGCGTTAAATCGATCGCGGAGAATGCTATTTTGCCGTCGGAGCCATGACACCAACGGAGAATGTAGTGCGCATCCGCATCTTGGGCGGCATGGAGTTCAAGTCCGCGACGGGCGTGCCGCTTCGCTTGCCGACCCGCAAGACGTCGCTTCTGCTTGCCGCGCTGGTGCTCGCCGAGGGGAAGAGCCTTAGCAGACAGGTACTCACTGAAGCTTTCTGGCCCGACCGTGGCGAAGCACAGGCCCGTAGCAGCTTGCGTCAGGCATTGGCGGCCATTCGCCGTGTACTCGGCGACGCAGAATCGACCATCCACATCGGGGGCGATCTTGAGTCCGTGGAACTTGTGGCCCACTCCACGGACATCGACGTCTGGCTGTTCAAGCAGCTGATTGAGAGTGAGGTCCCTGGCGACCTTGTTAAGGCCGCTGATCTCTATACCGGCGATGTTCTCGCGGGGATTGCTACACCCGAGCCGCTCGATCAATGGTTCGCGCCGCATCAGCGCGCCTATCGCCGGGAGGCCTTGTTCCTCGTGGAACGGCTGAGCCAATTCAGGGCACATGACCTCGAGCGAGTCGATACTGCCTGCCAGGCTCTTGCCGAGCGGTTACTCGCGACGGATCCGACCACCGAAGAAGCGCATCGCGCGCTCATGAGGCTGTACCATCAGCAGGGACGATTGAATGCGGCGGTTCGTCAGTTCGAATCCTGCAAGGAAGCCTTGCGTCGCGAGCTTGATGTTGAACCTGAAGCGCAGACTCAACAACTGATCACCAGCCTCCGCGAAGGCCAAGTCGCACGCGCTGGCTCCGACCCCGACCCGGCACATCGGCAAGGCCCGACTCATTCGACGCCCTCGCGAGGTAGAGAGCAACCTTCCATCATTGTCATGCCGTTCGACAACCTGAGCGGCGATGCCGACGAGTATTTTGTCGATGGCGTCGTAGAAGAGATTACGGCGGCCTTGTCGCGCGTCCGCGAGTTCTTCGTGATCGCACGCCAGTCTGCGTTCACCTACAAGGGTCGGTTCGTCGACGTGCGGGAGATCGGCCGCGAGCTCGGCGTCAGCTACATCGTCGAGGGAACTGTCCGACGTGGGGGCGATCGGCTGCGCATTTCTGTGCAGTTGGTCGAAGCGGAGACGCGCACTCAGTTGTGGTCGGACCGCTATGAGGGTGCGACGACTGACATCTTCGCGTTTCAAGACCAGATCGCGGCCCAAGTTGCCGGCGCCATCCATCCGGCCGTGCGGAAGGCCGAGATCGACTTTGCCGTCCGCAAGCCGCCGGGCAGTCTCAGGGCTTATGATCTGGTGCTGCAGGCCTATCCAAAGATCTGGGGGCAGAGCGCCAGCGACAACCACCAGGCCATTGCCATTTTGGAAAGCGCCATCGCCGCGGACGCCCGCTACGGTCGCGCGCATGCCTTGCTGGCTTGGGGTCACTCGCAGGACGTGGTCTATCTGTGGTCAGTCGATCCCGAGACAAGCAGGCAGCGCACACAAACCGCGGTCGATGCGGCCTCAGGTCTGATCAGCGACGACCCGACCGCGATGGCGGCCGTGGGAGCAGCAATCGGCCAGTGCCTCGATGATCTGCCCCGGGCCGCTTCGTACATTGAGAGTGCGCTCGCCCTTGATCCGAATAACGCCTGGGCGTGGGCACGCTACGGATGGCTCGCCATCTTCCAGGATGACCCCGACCGGGCCAGGGAGAGGTTTGAAAGATCCCTGGTGCTCAGTCCGCTCGATCCGCTCGAATTCAATCTGCGCATGGGCATTGCCTTCACGCGGGCCCAGACGGGGGAATATGCACAGGCAGCGAAATTGATCCAGGACGTGCTTAACAGGCATCCCCAAGTCACCTGGGCATATCGACAGCTCGCATATGTCTCGGCGTTGGACGGAGATCTGCCGACGGCACGCGCGGCGATTGAGAAGCTTCGAGCTGCCCACCCCAATGCCTCTATTGAGTTCATGAAGCGGTGCCACCCATCGCGTAATACACCGCGGATCTTCAATCTGATGCTGAAGGGATGGAGATTGGCGGGCTTGCCCGAGAACTAGAGCGCTCGCCAGCCGGCTGACCTGGACAGCGCCGGCCGGCCGCGTGCATCAATGGGCGCGCGTCGCTCAGGGACGAACGCGGATGATCGTCTTTCCCTTGCGTCGCTCGGTCGGGTTTAAGGCGCCGACGGCTTCGTCGAGGGTCGAGACGTTGCCGATGTTCGTCCGCAGTCGTCCGTCCCGCACCCGCTGGACGATCTCACTCAGTTGGGCACGATCGGACTCGACGACGAAGTCGACCGCGAGGCCATCAGCGGGCCGTGCCTCGGCCGGCCCGACGATGGACACCAGCGTTCCTCCGGCTCGAATCAGGCCTGCGGAAAGCTTCCCGATGTCGCCGCCGATGACATCGAACACCAGATCGACTCCGCCGACGTCTTCCAGGGCGTCGTTGTCGAGGTCGACGAACTCCTTCGCGTCAAAGTCGAGCACCGTCTGACGGTCGGCGGCGCGTCCGGTGCCGATGACGTAGGCGCCCGCCTCTCGTGCGAGTTGGGTCACCATCGACCCGACTGCGCCGGCCGCACCGTGCACGAGGACGCTCTGCCCCGCCTGAAGGCGGCCGTGCTCGAACAGTCCCTGCCACGCAGTCAGGCCCGAGATCGGCAGGCTCGCGCCCACCGTGAAGTCGACGTCGCCCGGCAGCGGCGCGAGGCTGCGTGCCTCGATGGCCACATACTCCGCCAGGGTGCCGTCGCGATACCAGTCTGTGAGGCCGATCACCCGCTGTCCCACCGACAGCCCCGTCGTGCCGTAGCCGAGGGCGGTGACCACTCCGGCCTGCTCGTGCCCAGGGATCGACGGTGTTCGATCACGGTCGAGGCGATCGGTCCACGTCGAGGGCCACGCCAGCTCAGTCGGGACGAATCCCGACGCATGAACCTGAACGACGACGTCGTTTATCGCTGCCTGCGGCTCGGGCCGCTCCACCAGCGTCATCCCGGCCGTACCCGCCGCCTTGTCCGTCACAACGATCGCCTTCATGATGATTTTGTCCTCGATCATTTGTCTCTTTGGGCTCGGGAGCGTGGACGCGCCGGCTATCCGCAAAATGTCAGCCGTTCGGGGTTCCCACTAAGCCTGACGGATCGCTCCGGTCGTTGGTGTCAGCCAATAGATGCGTTGCGCCTGACCAGTTAATGAACTGACACTCGCGGTGATTGAATTGGACCGAGGGCGAACAGGAATTTAGATTGCGAAGGCCGCTAGGCGTCATGGTCCGCTGTTGGCCGCAAGCGACGACGGAATCGCTAAAGCAACGCCGGCACAAACTCAGCAAAGCGAAGAGGGCGTCCCAAACGCCGTTTGGCTAGTTTCGGAGGCTCCCTCGGGGCGTGGACTGGCAAGGCTGTCGACGCCCAGAGCGGCGGACCATCATTTTTCGGTCAAGGAGCGGCACCATGAAAATCGATCTTTCGGGCAAAACCGCCCTAGTCACGGGCTCAACCGAGGGCATCGGGTTCGCCATCGCCAAGGGTCTGCACGAGGCGGGCGCAGTAGTTGTTATCAACGGGCGGACTCAGGCCAAGGTGGACGCCGCTGTGGCTCAACTCGGCGGCAAGACTCGCGGCCGGGCCGTGGACCTCGCTACTGCGGAGGGCGCGACGAGGCTCGTCCGGGCGGAGCCCGCCTTCGATATCGTGGTGAGCAATGCCGGCATCTTCCAGCCCCTCGACTTCTTCGAGGCCGGAGATGCCGTCTGGGAGCGACACTGGCAGGTAAACGTGATGGCGGGCGTTCGGGTCGCGCGGGCCTACCTGCAGGGAATGGCGGCTAAAGGCTGGGGGCGGGTGATCTTCATGGGTTCGGAGTTCGGCCTTCAACATTCCCGTGGAGATGATCCACTACGGCGTCAGCAAGACCGCGGATGTGGCGCTGGCGCGCGGCCTTGCCAAGCGCATGGCCGGCACCGGCGTGACGGTCAATTCCGTCTTGCCGGGACCCACTCTGTCCGAAGGCGTTGCACACATGCTGAGGTCAGCGGTTTCTGCCGGCAAGACACTCGAGGAAGCCGGCGTCGACTTTGTAAAAACGCACCGTCCAACCTCGATTATCGGGCGACCCGCCACCGTCACAGAGGTCGCCAACATGGTCGTCTATCTCGCCTCCCCGCTGGCATCAGCCACGACAGGTGCAGCCTTGCGTGTGGATGGCGGCGTGGTCGATTTCATTGTGTAGCATGGGCGGTTTGTCGCGAGCGGATATCCGATGCGGGTCGCATTTCAAACGCCGGGAAGGGGTTAGGCGAAACGCGTGCCTATGCGTTGATGCCGCAGCCAGAAACCGGGAAAATAGGCTGCGTCCACCATCTCCCTTGTGCCCGGTTGTCACCCGGCGTCCGCAACTTCGAATGCGGCGGCTCGGAAATAGTTCCGAGGTATGGATCTGAGCAACCGGCGAGCAGGACACGATTTCGGCGCTCGGCGTTGGTTTGGTTGGCTGCGACATTGGCCGGCGGTAAACGGTATCCGACTCGCTACTGGCGCCCCCGGCCAGGCTTGTTCTGTCCTCGTGCTCCATTGCACGGTACCACTCGGCGGTGCCTACCCGGTAACTCCTGCGAGCCCGCTCCATCACGGTAGATGCGATTGCCGTAGCGCACTCCGTGACAATCGTTCTCCGACTGCCTGCTTACGACCATTGCAATCAGCCCGCACTAAACCGACGCACTTCGTCGGCACGACGGACAAGATCGGTAACATCGATGTAGGAAAGCATTCGCCCCCCGTTGGGCAGGATGCTGCATTGTGAGCGGATGATCCGTCCGTCTTGGTGACGCATGTCCATCGGACGTGGATCACCGGCACGTACGCGGGCGATTCGCTGCGCGATATAGATCTCAAGCTCCTCGCCTGGCATGTCGAAGGTTTTGCTTTCGCGCGCATGTCCCACGAGGTCGGCAAATGCCAGCTGGCCTCCTGTTTGGCTATCGGGCAGCTGCCATTGGCGGCGCACCGCCGCATTCATGAATTCCACGTCGAGGTTGCGGTCAAGGAGGATGATGCCCTGCTCCATGTTGTCCAAGGCGGCACGCAAACTTTCCATCTCATCGGCGCGGTGAACGAGGTCCGTCACATCGGTATAGCTCAGCATGCGTCCGCCGGCGGGCAGCGTGGTGCACTGAAAGCGGATGATGTCGCCGCTCGCGAGCCGCAGGTCGATAGGGTTGGCGCCACCCTTGCGGACGTGGGCAACTCGATCTTGGATATAGTTGTCCAGCGCATCATCGGGGACGGCGTAAGCGTGCGTATCGCGCCCGTGATACAGCAATGTCACAAAGGCTGGCCTGCTGTCCGCCGTGGCGTCTGGCAAGCGCCACATGGCTCGAAAGGCACGGTTGATGAACTGTGCTCGCAGATCTGTGTCCAGAAGAACAATGCCCAGCGGAACTTCGTCGAGAGCCGTCCGGAGAGAGAGGATATCGCTGCGCAGCGACGTCGTGGCCGTGGTGGCAGTCGCTGCCGCAGGGAGCATTTGCGGCAAGTCGACTGCTGGTGACGGCTGTGACGGCGAGCCGCGGAACGACACGCCAATCCTGTTTTGGGCCTTCCAGATCACATCACATGGTCGAGTGGTGTTGTCACCCTCCAGAAGCAGGTCGAAGAAAGCGGGCACACCCACTGCCGTCTGGACCTGAAGATTGGCACCCTCGGTCGAGAGGTTGCGCACGGTGCAAGTGATCACCGATTGCTTGTTATTGAACAGGATCTTGCCGCCTTTTAAGCTGCGGCTGCGCTGTAATTTCCGACGTTCGTTCATGGCAGCACCGAATACGGGGACCATCAGTCTCTTCCGCTTCGATTACTGCGTACTTAAATTGCGCCTGCTGATGACGCAGTCGCAGGGCCAGCGGCCGTCGCGCGCTTCCCGATGCTGTCCTACAACTCACTACGAAGAGCTTAAGCTAAGCATTTGGCATGTCTCCGGCGCCAGCCGTCCACGGGGTCTCGGCTGCAAGCGATGGAGGGATGTAGCAGGGCTGTTTTGCGTCGCAACGTCGCGTCGATGTCCCCTAACGCCTCCCGAGGGTGCGTAGTTGGCATTCGAGGTGGACATCTCAGAAGCCCGCTCGGCCGCATTTCCGCAAAGCTGACGGGGCCAAAGCGTAGCTAGACGGTTCTCGAATTTTCCTCGCCGCCGTCTGAACCGATACGTCTTCCTCGACCAAAATTGGGCTTGTGGCGATTGAGGACGTACGTCCGCTTCCTGCGGTATTGTTGCAGAAGCCTGTTGCTGCGATCGGCGAAGCACGATCCACCGGCGCTGAGTTTGGCCGAGGATAAGCAGATGCACTTTTAGCTTCGCTACCCATCGCCGAGACCACGGTGCCGACGCCGAACAGGCCGCCGGCATCAGGTGCCATGTGTGGACGCTCCTTGTACTTCCTCACCGAAGGCGCGCGAACGCTTGACCCGCAGAGCGGTGCCGTTAACCTGACTAGATCGTCGTTGTCATTTTGAGGCTTGGGGCTTCCGTTGATCCAAAAAGAACGAGACGATCTGCCATGCCAAGAAGAGAAGGATCATCCCCACGAGCGCCGCGCTGATGGGCTGAGTTACGAACGCCATGAAGCTTCCGCGATTGATCACCATTGCCCGTCTGAAGTTCTCCTCGAGCATTGGCCCAAGGATGAAGCCCAACACCAAGGGTGCGGGGTCCAGCTTGAATCGCAGAAACACATAGCCGAGAACACCCAACGCAGCCGTCGAATAGATGTCGTGCAGATTGTTGCCGACACTGTAAGTTCCGACGCAGCAGAAGAACAAAATCGCCGGAAACAATGAACTATATTTGATCTTGAACACGGACAGCCAGATGCGGACCAGCGGCACATTGAGCACCAGTAGGAAGCAGTTGCCGATCCACATGCTGGCGACCAAGCCCCAAAACAGCTCGGGATGCTTGCTGATCATCGAGGGACCGGGCTGGACCCCATTGATGATGAAGGCGGCCATCATCAATGCCATAACGGCGTTCTCAGGAATACCGAGGCTCATCAGGGGAATGAAGCTCGTCCGAGCGGCAGCTTCGTCGGCGGCGGCCTGACCGGCCACGCCCTCGATGGCGCCTTGACCGATCTCGTCACGGTACTTGCTGAGCTTCTTGTCGACTGCATAAGCAGCAAATTGCGCGATCACCGGTCCGCCACCGGGCATGATGCCAAGAATAGAGCCCACAATACTGCCGCGTAGGGCGCTAGGGAAAATGCGTTTGAACTCTGGCCAAGTCGGTATGAGCTTGATTGCACCGTTGAATGGAGATCGTTGCTCCTTGTTATCGAGGTTCTTGGTGATCTCTGCGATGCCGAAACAGCCGAGCGCAAGGCTGACCAGATGAATCCCGTCGTACAGAGACTCAACGTCCATGGTGAACCGCAGAATGCCCGTTTCTATATCGGTGCCGATCTGTCCGAGAAGCACACCGACAAGACACATCGCAAGCCCATCCAGAACATTTCCGGTTGTGACGAAGCTGACGCAGATGAACCCAAAAAGAACCAGCGCGCAGTACTCCACCGGGCCGAACAACAACGCCGCTTTGCTCAGGGCAGGGGCGAGCCACGCGAGCACAACTATTGCAACCGTGCCGCCGATGAAGCTTGACACGCCGGCCGTAAACAATGCGACGCCGGTTTTTCCTTTCAGTGTCATCTGATAACCATCGATGCAGGCGACGATGCTGGCCGCGTGAGGGATTTTCATGGTGATGGCGCTCACGTTGTCGCCGTACTGGGCGCCGTAGTAGATCCCCGCCAGCATGATGAGCGCGCCTGTTGGCGGCAGATGGAACGTCAGAGGTAACAGCAGACTAATCGTGGCGAGAGGTCCGAGGCCGGGCAAAAGCCCGACCAACATTCCGACAACGCAGCCGGTGGCGCAGAGCATAAGATTCTGGAGGGTCAGCGCGTGGCTGAAGCCGAATGCGAGATTGTCGATGACTTCCATGTGCAGCCTACTCAGTAAAGCGGGAGCTGAACGCCGAGACCCTTCTTCATCGCCACGGCCACTAGGCAAATGGCAACGGTGATGGCGGCAGTACGCGGTATCGAGAAGTCGTCACTGGCGAGCGACGCCATGGTCACCATTACGGCGATCCCGGCAAGCATGTTGACATGCTCAGAGACGAGCGCAAAACAAACAAGGCTCGCTGTTACCAGCGCGATATTGCGGAAGTGGAAATCGAGGGGCACTGCCGCGACAAAGCGCGAGCGCACGAGAATTGCCAGACTGACGACAAGCAAGAGACCCGCGACGATGAGCGGGAACAATCCGGGGCCCGGCTTGTTGAGGTGTCCCACCGAATAGCCGGGAGCCTGTAACAAGAAAAGGAGCGCTACGGCTGCTAGAAGCAGGCCCCGAGCGCTATTCTGATTGATCATGCATTCCCCCCAAAGGCACCTCTTGTTCGGCGCGGCACATGCCACCGAATTGCGATGCATTGCGCTATTGCGGAAGTCGACCAGGGGAGGATGGGCACACCAATCTGAGACGCAGCGGTTATTGTGGAGGCAGGCCAATCCTCGGAAGAAGATGGAGATGGAGCCATTCGGCGTGGCACGTCAACTGAGACATTTCCCTGTCAGGTTCCCGTCAGTTACGATTGACCGGCCGATCGTCGCCAGAGACATTAAGGGCCATGGCGACAGGATCAACGCCGTACGCTTACTCATGCGCCGCTATGTCTCTATCTTGATTGACACGGCATCTATGTCTCTGGATATCCTTCATGGTCGCGGGCCAGTAACCACTACCGGAGAGCTGCGGTGAGCAAGCGGTTCGATCTCGTTGTTCGTGGCGGCGTCATCGTAGACGGAACAGGAGCCACGCCCCGTGAGGGCGATGTCGCAGTGAGCCAGGGATGCATTGCGGCCGTCGGACGTTTCGAGGGCTGCGGTACGGAAGAGATTGATGCGAAGGGCCGCATCGTTACGCCCGGTTTCGTCGATATTCACACCCACTACGACGGCCAGGCCGTCTGGGACAGGCACATGGCACCGTCGGCGTGGCACGGAGTCACAACGGCGGTAATGGGCAACTGCGGGGTCGGCTTTGCGCCCTGCAAGCCAGCCGACCGCGAGAAGCTCATCGAACTGATGGAGGGCGTCGAGGACATTCCAGGCCCTGTCATGCATGAAGGCCTAAACTGGCAGTGGGAGTCGTTCCAAGAGTACGTCGCTGCCCTTGACCGCAACAAACGAGATATCGACCTTTGCGCACTCCTGCCGCATGCCGCCGTCCGCGTTTACGTGATGGGCGAACGCGCCATTCGCCATGAAGCCGCAACCGAGGCCGATATCGCCGCCATGCGGCGTATCGCAGCCGACGCCATCCGGGCCGGCGCGTTCGGTTTCTCGACGTCGCGCACCATCAGCCACAAGAGTCTCACCGGTGAGTACACACCGACGCTGCGTGCGACCGAGATGGAACTGCAGGGTCTTGCCATGGGCCTCAGGGACGCTGGCTCCGGCTTCATCGAGATTGTCTCCGACTGGGACGAACCCGACGCCAAATCCGAGTTCGCCATGCTGCGCCGCGTGGTCGAGCAGTCGGGCCGGCCCGCGCTCTTCTCTTTGTCGCAGCGCCATGAGAAGGAGCGCTCGAACGTCTGGAAAGAGCTGCTCGGCTACGCGGGCGACGCAATAAAGGACGGTCATTCGATCCGTCCGGTGTTTCCGCCTCGGGCAATCGGGATCCTGCTCGGTCTGGAAGGCAGCCAGAACCCGTTCTCAGGCACGCCGACCTATAAATCGATCGCGTCGAAACCGCTGCCCGAGCGTGTCAAGGCGATGCAGGATCCCGCGGTGCGCGCGAAGATCCTCTCCGAGGACCCGCTCGTCGGCTCGACCTTTCCGCTGATACGGCGGCTTTCCTACACGCGGATGTTCCGCTTTGGCAATCCGCCGAACTACCTTCCCAAGGAGGCAGACTCCATAGCCGCGGTTGCCGCGCGTGAGGGCCGCACGGCACCCGAGGTCGCCTACGACGTCCTGATCGAGGACGGGGGGCGCAATTTCCTCTACACGCCGATCGTCAACTATTACGACTACAATCTGTCGGCTGCGGAAACAATGCTCGCCGACCCAAACGCCATCATGGGGCTCGGCGATGGCGGCGCTCACGTTGGCTTCATTCTCGACGCCGGCTTCCCTACGTGGCTGCTCACGTACTGGGGCCGCGAGCGTGGCCGCTTCCCGGTGGAGGAGCTGGTACGCCGACTAACGAGCGACACTGCCGGCGCCGCTGGTCTCGGCGACCGCGGTGTGATCGCCGTGGGCAAGAAGGCCGACCTCAACGTGATAAACTACGACCGGCTCTCCTTCGGGCGACCCTATGTAACCTACGATCTCCCCGCCGGTGGCAAGCGCCTCCTGCAGAAGGCCAACGGCTACGACGCAACCATTGTGTCCGGGATAGTCACCTACCGCGATGGCACGGCGACCGGCGCTCTGCCCGGACAGCTCATCAAAGGTCAACGTGAGGTGCAGTTCTTGGCTGCAGAGTAGGCTGCGCCATGATGTCGGCGGTTGATGAACAGGGGTTACGCGGACCCTGCCAGTGTACAACCGTGCAACGCGGCCTATTTCTTTGTAGCTGGTCCGCGACGGTCCGTGCGCTCATCATTGGCAGGATGCAATCGCGCGCACTCTGGCGCAACATCTCTTTGATATTGGTCGGTCGATGGTGCTTCTTCAGCAGGTCGCAAGAAGCCTCGTCGGCCATTTCCTGGATCGATTTCACGCTGTCGAGCGAGAGCCGATGCAGAGCTTGCCAGGTCTCAACGTCGAATACGATGCGCTTGCCGACTTCGCCTGCTCTCTTTCCCGCCATCAGACCGCCTTCTTGGCCCGTTTCTTCGCCGCGGGCGGCGGTGTCTTCTGCTTCTTGGCCGGCGCCTTTCCACCAGCACCTTCACCGATGCTGCGCTTCAGGGCATCCATCAGGTTGACCACGTTGCTCGGCTTCGCTGCTCGCCTTTGCCTGCCTTCACGGGCAGACCCACCTGCTTGGAGCGGATGAGCTCAATCATGCGTTCTCGTACTGGTCGTCGACCTCTCCGGCTCACACTTGCCCGGACACACCAACAGCTAGGACCTCTCGTCCAATCTTAGCTCAGCCCGGAAATCTTCACTTGTGCCGCACCCAGGATCGGGCCTCCCGCTCTTTTCTGCAGCAGGACAACTATAGATTGGGTGCCGTCGAGAGCATACTCACTCATCGGTACGCGTAACGTCGCGAGGACCGCCTGGCTGCCTGCTGCTAGACCCGTTCTGGCCTCAGTCGCCGTGTGATCAGGGTCGGCTCAGCGGGCGATCGCCCCGTGGCTGCCTTCAGCACCGCCGGCTAGCGGGCAATCTCTCTCAGCCCTTTTGCTTGTCCACCGCCATTCATTGCTTAGCCGTCTTCGGCCCGGCCTGGCTAACCAGCAGCGTCGTCACTGCCAGTTCGCCAATTTTCGTGCCCATCGCCTTTGCGGCTTCAGTTGAAAAGCGATAGTGGAAGCCGGCGTAGATGCGTGCGAGCGACACTTCATCGCGGTAGTCTTCAAGACGTTTCCATTTGCGAGTTACGCCGGGAGTTAGCGGACTAGTGAGCGCCAGCTCGCCGACATTTTCTCCCGCCACTCTTTGCAGGACCTCCGCAACCGTTGCTGCCACGATGCAGTGCGCACACGGATACTCGGGATGCGGTGGCGTCAATCCAAGCGGCGTCCACGACGCCTCTCGCGGTGTGGCCGGATTGGAGGTAAGGTCCGCATTGCGGATCGCCGTAATCGGACGCCAGAAATTATAGAAGTACTTGGCATCAAATACAGCGATGAAGGCGTCGTTGGTTGCCATGGAAAGCAGTGCAAAGAGACGGGCGCAGTCGACCAGATCCATCTTCTGCGCTTCAGCAATTTGTTCCGCCAGCGGGACGTAGGATCTCGGTCCGGTGAGGAACCAGAACCGGCCAATTTCTGTCTGTTCCTGTGTCCGTACCGTACTCTTGAGCCCGCCGAGTGCGCGGATCTCGTTGAAGTCGCGCGTCCACACCTCGGAGTTGAATGCCGGTGGTGTCGGCGGACGGAACTGGGAACCATTTTTCATGACCCACGGTGTGATCCCACCACTGGTGATCTCGATGGGTAGCGCCGTCGGCACATAAACTCCGGGCTTGGTAAACGGCCGGTAGCTCTCAGTCGCGTTGCTCCCGTCGTCGGCACGCAGAATGATGATGCCTGCTGCTGCTTTCTTCCCTAGGTCGACGCCTTTCGTCCTCGCGTCGTCGTCGGCGATCGTCTTAAACGACGCCTGCAAAGCCTCATCAAGATTTGGTGTTTGGTCAGGGTAGAGGCTGATTAGCACAGCATGGGCGGCTGCCGCTGCCGCGGCATCCTTGGAGGCCGTCTTTTCCGCCTGCAAGGCAAGCTTATAGGGCTTGTAGCGCCCGTCGATGGCGTTGACCGCCTCGAACATCGCCACGTGCAGCATCGCAAGGTTGCGGGTCAACGGAGCGTTCGGCAATTGCTTTTCGGTGCCTATCGCCACACCTCTGGCGCCCCACTCGGTTATTACATCGGCTGCAACCGCCTTCGGCAGGCCCATGGCCGCCGCAGTTGCCGCGCATAGTGCAAACGCGGCCCCGACTCGCTTGTTGAGCATGATTTTCCTCCGCGCCGGATCTTTTCAGGCTGGATCTGCGCCCACTTTGCAGGCCACAGAGGATGGGCGCGGTCGTGATCGGCGTCTTGAGGGATTTCTCACCCGAACCTCAGGATTCCATCTATTTTTCGTTTGGGGCCAGCATGTACTGAGCGACCAAGAGATGAGCGCTATGCGCTGGCAGTTCGACAACTGTTCCCTGGACGTGGAGCGGCGGGAGCTACACCGCGCTGGTGCCGTCGTCGCGGTCGAACCGCAAGTGTTCGACCTGCTGGTGCACTTGATCCGTAACCGCGGGCACGTCGTCAGCAAGGACGATCTGATCAAATGGGTGTGGCAGGGACGGATCGTTTCGGATTCGGCGCTGGCCAATCGTATCAATGCTGCGCGAACAGCCGTTGGCGATAGCGGCGACAGCCAGAGGATCATTCGCACACTACCGCGTAAGGGCTTCCGCTTCGTCGGCGAGGTGGCCGAGGAGACGGTCGCCACGGTTACTCCGCCGTCCGGACTTGCCCTATCGCCGCGCAAGCTGGCCCTGCCCGACCAGCCCTCCATTGTCGTGCTGCCATTCATGGATATGAGCCCAAAGCAAAACGAGAAGCATTTTGCCGACGGGATCACGGAGGACCTGATCACGGAGCTGGCGCGCATCCGGTGGCTGTTCGTGATCGCCCGCAACTCGGCTTTCGTCTACAAGGACAGGGCCGTCGATGTGAAACAAGTCTCCCTTGAGCTTGGCGTGCGCTACGTTTTGGAGGGCAGCGTCCGCCGCTCGGGCCGGCGCATGCGTATCAGTGCTCAGCTGGTGGACGCGACCACGGGTGTCCACCAATGGGCTGAGCGCTACGACAGGGATGCCGGCGAGGTGTTCGCGGTCCAGGACGAGATCACCAGCAGCGTCGCCGCGGCGGTCGAGCCGCAGCTGCTTGCCGCCGAAGGCATCCGCGCTGGCTCCCTGTCGCCCGCTGATCTTAGCGCCTGGGAGCTTGTGGCGCGTGCGCAGAACCATTTCTGGCGCCTGACGCAACCCGACCATGAGGCCACCGTTGCGTGCCTTCAGCAGGCAATCGCACGGAGCCCGGATTTTGCACCGGCGCAGGCGCTGCTCGGCTTTGCCCTGGTGTTTGCGGCGCATATGGGATGGGTCGACAAACACCCCAGTGTGACTGCTGGACGAAAGCATGCAGAACGCGCCATCGCTCTTGATGGCCGCAATCCTTGGGGTTACTCGGCTCTTGGCTACGCGGCGCTGATGCAGCGGCGCACCGAGGAGGCACTTGCGGAGTTTCGCAAAGCTGTCGGCCTCAATCCCAGCTCAGCCGTTGCGCATGGCCACCTCAGTCACGGCCTGGCGTTCGCCGGCTGCTCGGACGAGGCCATCAAACACGGCGAAGTAGCCATACGTTTGAGCCCGGTCGATCCTGACATGGCTCGCTTCCTAGGCGGCTTCGCCATTGCCCATTACACGGCGCGCCGCTTCGAGGAGGCCTTGCGCTACACGCGCGAAAACGTGCGCCTGCGGCCTGGCTTTCAGGGCGCTCAACGTCTGCACGCCGCAAATCTGGCACAGTCGGGCCGGGTCGGCGAAGCGCATGCCGTCCTGTCTGCTCTCCAGCGTACTCACAGGCCGCCGCTCACTGTCGCGTGGGTCAGGGAAAATGTTCCTTATCAGACGACCGAGCTGATGGATCTCTTCATCGAAGGGTTACGCAAAGCCGGGTTGAACGCCTGACTGCGCCGTGAGACCAGCGCGATGACAGCGGGCAATTTCGCGTTGGTTCTGGCGCTGACCTACGGCGACGGGCAACTCCGGAATGAAGGTACTCAGCCTGAAGCGGATCCCGAGCCACTCATCGTGAGCAGCATGAGAGCTCCTCCAGCGCCATCCCGCCCGACCCTGCAGAACATGCGCAAGCATCACATTGGCTATGGGCTAAATTGCTTGAACGTGCGGTGCCTGCACCGGGCTCCAGCGGTTGACCCCGCTGATAGTAGGGTGAGCGCGGTGCTAGATTTCGCATGTCGTCCCGGTTCCTCTAAGCCAGGTTCGTCAGGCCATTTCGGAGCGCAGGCGAACCTCGACCGCCAGGCCTGAGAAATCATTGGCGGTCCCGAAAAATAGGCGCCCCAGAGGGGAACGGCTTGGCTCGGATCGCGCGCCACGCCACGCGTATGAGATCGCGATTTCCGACAGTGGCATGACGCACCGACACAATTGCGATCGGCACGCGACTCCGAACCATAGATCCAGAGTAGCGAGTGCAGCCCAATTCGGGCAGGTGCTCGACCGAACGTGAGATTGCTTGTGTCGCTCTGTTCGAACCAAAGCTGAGCCGCGGCGTTGTAGTCGGCAGCTTCAATCGTAACGGAGGCACCTGAGGGCCCTCTTAGCTTGGAGCCAGGGTATTCTATGAAGCGTTCAGGGGGCGCCGCGTGAACATCCTTGGCTTCTTGTAGTTCAATCCTCTCATCCCCAGTTGACGACCGGATCGCCGGTTCAAGGAGCTCAATGATGAAAAAATTGTCGTCAGTTTCGCTGGCCGTCCTGGCTTTGGCCGCGGTGTCCATCCCCGCCTACGCGCAGACTTCAGATGCCAGTGTCGAGTTCGCCTTCATGCCGCGCACTATGACGGTGACGCTGCTGAATGAAGGGGGCAAATACGTTGCAGTTGACCTCAAGCACATCGCCAAGGGCGAGAGCTGCCGCATGGACAAGGATGCCACGATTGCCCGGGTGGGCGAAGGCGAGCGTGGCATGGTGCGGGTCCGCTACGCGGCCGCACAGATCAGCTCCGGCGGCTGCCCTTTCATGACGACCTTTGATATTCCCGCAGCCGACTACGCCCAGGCCCGCGCCGAGTTCGTCGCCAAGAAAGAGGAAGCCTGGAAGAAGGTGGATGAGATCAAGCAAGATCTCGGCACCAAGTGGGAAGAGCTGACCGGCAAGAAGAGCTGAGCTGTCTCACGACAGTTCTCGAATTCGACCGCGGAGCAGGAGATATCCTGTTCCGCTTTTTCGCTCGGTCTTGAGATGAGGTTCGGCTGGAAACGGTTTCGTTCTGACCTGCTTCTCGCCGAAAGAATGAGGATATGGGGATGTATGGGGATGTTGAACACGTTAAGCATACACCGCACGCGAGAATGTCCTCCAGCCGGAATGGCAGCGACGCTGACGCCGCTTCATTCGGTCGCGCAGCGGAATCGCGCAAGTACAAAAAATAGACACAAAACGTTCATTGTAATCGTCTGCCGACCACCCGATTTAAGTCGGGCAACCCGCGCCCAGGGGCGGCGCAAAATCCCACAACGAGAGGTCGCATGAGGGACGAGCGTAGCGTCATTCGGTGGGCGGATAGAGTCAGTCCTGCAGCGGCTTTCCCAACAGTTCTGACAATGCTGAAGCGATCGGTGATCCGAGCGGGATTGTACGCGCGAGGAACCGTCGGGGAGGCCGCACGTGCCGTGGCGGAGGCTTGCGGAGCTTCTCTCGAAGTAGGTCGCCTTTCCTCCAGCGTACCCAAGAAAATTGTCTATGGTCCAATGCAGGTTCCGCCCACTTTTGCGGACTTGCCCCTCTATCGGGGCATCCTCAAGCACAGGGAGATCGGGCGACTTTTCGAAATCGAGGATCCCTTTTATCGCTGCCACGAGGCACGCCATGGCGTGACCACCCAGATCGCCGGGCAGAACTACATCAACTTTGCCTCCTACGACTATCTGGGCCTCAATCAGCATCCGGCGGTGGTGGAAGCTGCCAAGAAGGCGATCGACAGCCTCGGCACGTCAGTGTCGGCGAGCCGCATCGTCGCCGGTGAGAGAACGATACACGGCGTGCTCGAGCGGGCGCTGGCTGATCTCTACGGCGTCGAGGCAGCGATCACCTTTGTCAGCGGGCACGCCACCAACGTGTCCACGATCAGCACGCTCATGACGCCGGATGATCTCATTCTTTACGACGATCTGTCGCACAACAGCCTGATCGTCGGCATCCGGCTCTCGGGCGCCACCGCCCACGCCTTCAAGCATAACGATGCCGAAGCGCTCGAGGCTCTGCTACAGAAGCACCGTGGCTTCCACAAGCGCGCATTGATCGTGGCCGAGGGCTTGTACTCCATGGACGGCGATATCGGTGACCTGCCGAGCCTTGTCGCCCTCAAGGAGAAGTACGGCGCGTGGCTGATGATCGATGAAGCGCACGGTCTGGGTGTCCTTGGGGCGACGGGCCGCGGTTCGGCCGAGCACTTCGGCATCGACCCCAAGCGCATCGACATCTGGATGGGCACGCTCAGTAAGGCGCTAGCAAGCTGCGGCGGCTATGTCGCCGGCAAGCGCGAGCTCATCGACGTGCTGAAGTACCAGGCGCCCGGACTGGTTTACTCCGTGGGGCTGTCGCCGCCACTCACCGCGGCGGCCACCGCTTCACTCGGACTTCTGAACGCCGAGCCGGAGCGGGTCGCACGTCTGCAGGCCAACGGAAAACTCTTCCTGTCGCTGGCGCGAGCCGCCGGAATGGATACCTCGACCAGTGAAGGCTATGCGGTCGTGTCCGTAATCGTGGGCGATCTGGTCAGCGCCGGGCGACTGGCGGACCGAATGCTGGCACGCGGACTCAACGTGCTGCCGATCATCTATCCCGCCGTGCCGATCAAAGCGGCGCGCCTGCGCTTCTTCATCACCTCCGAGCATACGCCCACCCAGATCCGCGAGGCCGTGCGGGCGATGCGCGAGGAAATCGACGGCCTGGGCAAGAGACAGAAGCAGGCTGCGTGATGTTAGGCCGGCCGTCGGCATCTCGCCCCCGACCGCGCAACGAACAGGCTTGCATATGCTGAAACGAGCGTCTGCTGCAGTCGTGCTGGTCACAGGTTGCTCGTCGGGTATCGGCGGAGCGATCTGCGACGTGCTGGCTGCCGGCGGCGCGACTGTCTACGGCGGCAGCCGCACAACCTGCACTTCCTCCCAGTGGACGCATCTGCCGCTCGATATCACCGAGCAGGTCTCAGTGGACGCAGCCGTTGCAGAGGTGTTGCGCCGGGAATCGCGGCTTGATGCGCTGGTTGCTTGCGCTGGCGTAGGGTTGGCAGGGTCCCTCGAGGATACGGACGACGACGAGGCCAAACGTCAGTTCGATACCAATTTCTTTGGCACGACTCGAACGATCCGGGCGGTCATGCCGGCCATGCGCACGCAATTATCCGGCAAGATCGTGGTGATCGGCTCGATCGGCGGACTGATCGGCTTGCCCTTCGTTGCATACTACAGTGCCTCCAAGTTCGCGCTGGATGGCCTGGTGGAGGCACTGCGCGGCGAGGTTGCGCCGTTCGGCATTCAGGCAACCATCGTCCACCCGGGCGACATCAACACTGCGTTCGGGGCGAACCGCGTGATTGGCCGCAACGTCGGTGACATGTCGGCCTACCAGGCTCGCTTCCAGGACACGCTTCGGTTCTATGCGGCCCAAGAACAAAACGGCGCATCGCCACAGGTGCTGGCGCGTAAAGTGGAAAAACTTCTCGCGCGGCGATCGCTTCCGGCACGCGTTATCGTCGGCACGCCCTTGGAGAAACTCGGGGTTTCCGGGAAGCGCTACCTTCCTGGCCGCAGCTTTGAATACTTGCTGCGCAAGGCCTATGCACCTTAAGTACGACTGGTGGATGCCCCGTCGGAGGGAGAGCGTGGCAGAAGGATCGATGTGCTGCAGCGCGACGCCTCCAGTGCATCACGCCAACCGGGAGGCTTCCTGCTCGGTAGGGAGCCGCCCTTCGGGCGTCAGATGATCAATCACGCGAGGGAGATGCTCACTCAACGTGGCAAGCAAATCATCGCGCTCCATGCCTGTCTGCTGCATGAGATCCTTGATGCCGTCCTCCCCAAGAGCGGCCGCCAACTTCTCCGATGTGATGGATCGGTTCGAACCACGGTCAACCCACGAGCGCGCGATTTCACCGTGTCCGCTGCGCTCCAAATCCTGGACGGTGTTGTCGACGCCGCGGCTTAAGACGGAGCTAGGTACTGATCCGCCGCCAAAGATGGTGCGGAGTACACCAGCGAGACCGCCCGCCTCAGCGCCTTGCGGCTCGCGGCCTTGGCCGCCCGGATAGGGCGCAGGCACGCCCGCCTGCGCGGGCTGCGGCTGATTCAAGCCCTTGTAGGCCTTGTACGCAAGAAACGCGAGCAGAGCCATTGTGGTCTTGGACATACCGCCACTTCCGGGAACCGAAGATTGCGGCTGGCCACGTGGACCGTTTTGCATTCCGTTGAGAACGTCGAGAAGTCCCATGCTCGGCTCCTTAGGTGGTTACGCGCGCGGTGCAGGCCAGTTTGCACGGGTGATGCCCGGATCATTGACAGCACGCTGGACCACCAATCGGTGCCAGATAAACAGCACGATGATCGAACCCAGTGTTGCAGCGATCAGTCCTGCGCCCTGATCATGCCGATACCATCCGATGGTTTGGCCAATGAACGTAGCGACGAAGGCGCCGGCGATCCCCAACACCATGGTCACTAGGAAGCCGGGGGGATTGTTCGGACCCGGCAACAGAAAGCGAGCAATGAAGCCGGCGATAAGGCCGATTGCCGCGATCCAGACGATACCTGTCATGACGACCTCTCAAATCGGCTCAAGCAAATTGAGCGTGGACTAGACTTCGCCTTCCTTGCGCAGAGGCGTCTGCGGCCCGTTGGCTGGCTCAATTCCCTTCGCCTCGTTCACTGCCTTCTCCAGGTGCTGGCGTGCCTTGGCAAGATGGGCTGAGGCTTCGTCCGTGCGCAGGATGAGACCATTCCGCGCGGCGCTTCTCAGCTCATTCTCCATGTCCCAGAGCGATTTCAACCAGGCAGGAATTTTGTCGACGATATCGTTGGGCATACCGGCCGCCTGTGCTTGAGCTTGGGAACAACGGATGGCGCTCCGAAGGGTTCCATCGCGCACAGATCAAGCCGAAACGCTCTTGAGCAAGATCGATCTTGCTCGTTGCTTGTTATCAGCCTCGCTCATTCCCATGTTCGCTCTCCAGGAGGAGAACCAAATGCAAGGTAGAACCATCCCTTTGGATGTCGGGTAGGCAGCAATCACTGGCGCGCCTGGAAGCGCTCGCCCGTCTGATGGACGGCGCATTCGTTGTTCCCGGCACGACCATCCGCTTCGGTCTCGATGGCATCATCGGCTTGGTCCCGGTAGCAGGCGACGTAATCGCGGGCCTGATGTCTACCTATCTGATCTGGGAAGCTCGTCAGCTCGGCGCACCGAGCTGGCTGATTGCGCGGATGCTGGCGAACGCCTTTCTCGACACCACCATCGGCGCGATCCCGGTTGTGGGCGATGCGTTCGACGTCCTATTCCGGGCCAACATGAAGAACATGGCCCTCCTTCGCCGACATTTCGAGAAAAAGGGTTATGCGCCACCCGTTGGCGGCATGGTGATTGATGGGGATGCCGTACGCGTAAGTTGACGCCCCGAACAAACTCGGAGGCTTAGGAACGCCGGCAGGCTCGCCTCCGGTTTGCATGCTGTATTGAGGTCAGCTGCAGTGCCCCCACACGGCCCCGGGTGAGCACGCGCTCTGACGCGGCAACGTACCAGGCTAGTGCAGAGCCTTCCACAAACCGCCAAGCATAGCTCAATGGCGTGGCTCGACTTCTCCGCTGGGATTGGATCAGATCGTCATGCGCATTGCGCAGGTGACCAGTAGAGCCGCCCAGTATGTCCTTGATCTTCCCGCGGAGTCTAGTACGCAACTGCCCGCGGTGCCTGGCTCGTACCGTCGCGGAGCTTCGCGATGGCAAATGTCCGACTGGGGCTGCGATCAAGCCTGGGGCACCATGCCGAGACCGTCGCATGTTCACTGCGCGCAAGGCTTGAATGGCGCGGCGCGCTAACGGTGGAGGGTGAGGCTGGCCGCTTCAAAGACAAGCGGGTGTGGACGATCACCCAGGCAGGCCGCAAGGCGCTGGACGTTTGGTGGTTAGCCGGCCAGCTCGGGCTAAAAACTGGGGTCGTGTCCGGATACTACGGCCATTGCCGTAGCATCGCAGGCCGCGTCCGACGCAGTTTGGGCTATGCGCACGGCGGTCCCCCGTTATCTCCAAGCAATTTCTCGGTCGGAAGCACCTGGCGGCAAGGTTCTGGGACTCAGGCTGCCGTTCGAGCGCTTGGGCGGTGGAGTCGCAAAGGGGTTCTGGCGCTGAGTGAGGAAGTACCGATGCAGGCTGCAAAGCGTCCTGTCGTGTTTTTCGGTTGGCGTGTTGTCGCCGCCGTATTTGTGCTGGCGATGTTCGGCTGGGGATTGGGGTTCTACGGGCCGCCCGTATATCTGCATGCCGTTCGCGATGCACGTGGGTGGTCACTTGCGTTGGTCTCGACTGCCGTCACCGTGCATTTCCTGTTGGGCGCGATCGTCATCGCCAAGTTGCCGAAGCTCTACAAGCGGTACGGCGTTGCTACCGTGACCAAAGTGGGGTGCATCGCACTCGCATGTGGCATCGCGGGGTGGGCGCTCGCTCGGGAGCCCTGGCAACTGTTCGTCGCGACACTGCTCAGTGGCGCCGGCTGGGTCACGATGGGCGCGGCAGCTGTAAACGCAATCATCTCGCCGTGGTTCGTGCGGACGCGTCCCGCAGCTCTGGGCTCGGCCTACAACGGGGCCAGCGTGGGCGGCGTGATCTTCTCGCCACTCTGGGTGGCTGCCATCAGCCTGGTGGGGTTTCCAGGAGCGGCGATTGCCATTGGGTTCGTCATGGTCGCAACGATTTGGCTGCTGACCGATCTTTATTACTCGAAGACACCGGAGCAGATGGGGCTCGTCGCGGACGGCGATGCGCCGGGATCGGCGGCACCCTCGGTGACATCGCCGATGGCCAGACCACTGCCAGGGACACTGCTCTGGCGGGACTGGAAGTTTGTCAGTCTTGCGGCCGGCATGGCACTGGGCCTGTTCGCGCAGATCGGATTGCTGGCGCACCTGTTCTCCTTGCTCGCGCCAGAGCTTGGCGCACAGCTCGCCGGCATTGCCGCAGGAGCCGCAACGGCAGCTGCGATCGCGGGGCGCACACTGTTTGGATGGCTGATGCCGGTCGGCGCAGATCGGCGCCTGTTTGCCTGCGCGAGCTACCTCGTTCAGGTCGCGGGATCGATTGCTTTCCTGCTCGCTGCGGGTGACAGCATACTGCCGCTTCTGCTCGGCGTCGTCCTGTTCGGCTTCGGCATCGGCAACGCAACCTCGCTGCCACCGGTGATCGCCCAGGTCGAGTTCGTGAAGGACGACGTGACGCGCGTCGTGCCCATGATCGTCGCGATCGGCCAAGGCACCTATGCTTTTGCGCCTGCCATATTCGGGGTGATCCGCGAGGTTTCACCATCGCTCGGCCCAGCGCCGGCAGAAGCCGCCCCATATCTGTTCGTGTTCGCAGCCTCGATCCAGGCTGCAGCTATCGCGGCGTTGCTGCTCGGCCGTCGTGTGCAAAGGCCTTCGAATATGCCGACTTGAAACAGCACCCAACGCTATGCTTTGCGCGCGAGCCGCCCCTCGTAGCTGCTCAATCGGTTCATCCTCTTTTCGGTGTTCGGAGGTTAGTCGCACATTTTCGATTGCTTCTGCGTGGACGTGGCACTCCAGGCAATGTGGTGGGGCTGGGTCGGGGGCTCGGCCTGACTGTCATCGCGGAAGGCGTGGAACACCCCGCGCAGGCGGCGGCCCTCCTGGCGCAAAGTTGCCAGCAAGGACAGGGCTATCTTTTCAGTCGAGCGATGCGGGCAGCGAGCACAGCCGAATTCATGGGCGCGCGCATGCAAGAAGGAGAACACACCGGTCTGATCAATGATGTCGCCCAGGCTTCCCGGTTTCGGAGGCGCCGCAGCGCACGACTTCTCGCGATCGGATGCTGGGATCTGGGCTGACTTGAAGCAAGCGCCTCGGGGCCGGATAGTTTACCCCAGGCGCTCGGTTGATGGCTCGGGGTCATGTGCCACCAACACTTGGAGGCGCGCCCAGCAGCACGGCCCACCCCGCAGCGGAGCGTCGGCGCGAGTGTCAAGTCTACTGCGGTGGGGCGTCGCCTCGCTTACAGCGAGCTGACAGCAACAGGAAAATCCGCGTGATCGCCCTCAAGGGGGAAGGTCGAGCGGAGTACCGATCTGGAGTTACGCTATCGATCAGGTGGGCGACAACCTGGTCCTCCCAGGCGCGTCGCAGTCGCCTGGTGCTTCCCATGCCTCCCCGTTGGGTCTGTACTGATGGCGTAACCTGGCCAAGAAGGTCAGCCGGCGCGGCAGTCGCGCCGCGCAGCCAAATCGCCGCCCTCCGGCCTAATGAGCCGTCCCAACGTTCGCGCGTACGCGCAGCGACGTGCGCTCTACAGGCATGCCTTCTTTGCGCTCAATGACAGACGCAACGGGAGGCAGTCGAGTCCGTCCGCTTTGTGCCAGAAGCTGACTTCGCCACTTCGCCTCAATTGCGAGCGCGTTCGTCCGACCAGCCGCTACTATACAAAGGCGGACGTTGGCATTGCCGCATCTGGTGCGTCCCCGATCGTGTCATAGATGGCGCCATTCGGGTGCGAAGCAATCGTCGCACGGTCCTCGCCCAGGTCTGCCCCAAAGCCGACCGCGTCTTTAGCCTCGGCGTCGTCGCCAAGCGCGCTCTGGGTCGAAAACGGTGGGGCCCAACGCGATGAACTTCATCGCTGGCCTGCAATCCTCTTCCGACCCAGAGGACGAGGCGCTCCTAAAACGGATTGAAGCCCTCTTCCGAAGTCGCGCTAGTCTTCATTTGCACGCAGCGACGGGGTCACCCGGGGAAGCAAAGCCAAGCACCTAGGCAGGTTTTGGGTGTGGTCACTTTGCACGCCATCTGCCAGGAGTTACACGTCGTCGTAACTGAGCCCGTTTTGCAGGTCGTCTGGACCGGGCCCTGGCCCACGCGGCCCTGCCCATAGATGACGTTTTTAAGACCGTTCTTCGAAAAGAGCTCGGCGATATCGTGGGTCACGGCTTCGCCGACCGTTGCGACCTTGACGCAATCGGCGGCCTCAGCCGTTGTCGAAAGTGCGTAGATCACCGCCGTGGCGGCTAAGCCTAGCTTCAAAGAGCGCATTTGCCCCTCCAAAAAATGATTCTACCCGGTCTGGAAACTAGTTGAGCGCGTGGCCCTGGACAACAGAATCGGCCTGCTGCAGGCCGGTTGTCCCGAAAGGAACCGGAAAGCGTGCCGCCTTTGCCACCCATCCAGCGGCCCGTAGTGCCCGGCTCAACTCATGCGGATTAAACCTCATGCCTCCGGCTCCTGACCCGCAGCCGATGTCGACGGGCGCCTTGATCGTGTCACTGATAAGCTTGCAAAATCGATAGGTGCCAGGGCCAAAACACCGTGTCCGCATCGGTCGTCCGATAAGGCGAGTGTGCCGAGAGCAGATCGTTGAGCGTCGATACGCGGCACAAATGAAATGTCCACTCGCAGCACCTCGGCAGACCTATCGCTTCCGCGACTTAAACGACCTTTCGCGTTTATCTCGACGTCCGCTCTGCAGCACAGACATTCCCGCCAGCCAATGGCGTCCTGAACTCGAACTTCCGCTAGGGGTCATAAGCATGCATCGACCGCGTGCGTGCATCGAGTTTGTTTGACCTCCGGAAGCTGACCATATTGGCCGCCGCTCAGGACGGTGGGTTCGTGCCACGAGCAGACGCGTCAATACCGAGCTGGTGCAACAGAAGTGGGGGGCGAGCGCCATCGTTTCGCCTGCCTGCCGGCGCAAACGCCGGAGGGCAAGAAGGGGGAGGCCATCGACAATGCAGTTCATTCTAAGCGTCATCTTCTTCGTCATCGTCATCGGTCGCATCGATGCGGGATTGCCGTGGCCGGCTCCCAACGGGCGTTCACGATGATCGCCGGCCATTTCGGCTTCGCGGCTGGCGTGAAGGCGGCGGAACAGCAAACCCCGCTCTGGGCGCTGATGCTGGGTACGGTATGGCTCGATATCGTGTTCGTGCCGCTGTTTCTGATGGGGATCGAGACACTCGAGCCCGTTGCCGGCCTGACCGGGGGCTACGGAGCGAACATCATCCATGCTGACTACACGCATTCTCTCGTCGGCGCGGCCGTCTTGTCGGCCGTTTTCGGGGCGGCGTTCGTATCCTGGTGGGGACTACGCAGCGGGCTGGTGCTGGCTTTGGTGTCTTTTTCGCACTGGGTGCTGGACCTCATCGTCCATCGCGCAGACATGCCCCTACTGCCCGGCGACATCGGACATTTCCCGCGATTCGGATTCGGTCTCTGGCAGGTCCCGCAAGCTACCGTCGCCATCGAGGCGCTCCTGGTCGTGGCGGGCGCGTGGCTCTACTACCGCGCCGCCCGATCCGTTAGCAAGGCGGCTGGCCGAGGCATTACGCGAGCGCGCATCGCAGGTCTGCTGATCTTAATGGGGGGCCTTGGCGTGCTCGCGCTCGACGTGTCCGGCATCCTCGGCTGACACCGGACGATCTGCCGAGCAGCAAGGCAAGGATTCGTAGCCCGCCATGGCTCATGGATTCGGCTCCGCCGTCCTAGCGTGCCCCCTTGCCTTCTTTGCCGCCTTCGCCGATCCGCGAAGGCGTGCAGTCTGCGCTCCGCGCGGCGGTCGAGACAGCTTTTTGCCTTGCCAGTCACGGCGCCAAAGTACACCGCGCTATCAGACCCCATGGTCACGTCCTTGCCCGTTCGCATGTCAGTGACGGTGAACCTCTGCCGTGGATTGCGCACGCGCCCGATAATGGGACGGCGGAGCCCATCCGAGACTTCGAGGCCCGCCCGCCACCCATGTCTTGGGACCAATTGGCGCTAGCGGATCAACGTGCAACTCATCTCACTTGGGCCAGGGGCTGGACGGCGGGTTTGGAATGATGAACTTCTGCCTGCGCTCCCACTCGTCGGGCTCTGGCGCTGCAAGGGCCTCGTAAGTATCCGGCCGATGAACGATGCCTTTGACGATCGCATCAACGCGCACCTCAAGGCTGATCTCGTTGGGGATAGTGCGCATTAGGCATTACCGGATTCGCAAGGGGCGGGCTTATTGGGAACCGACCCACGAGAATGCGAGTGGCCGGTTTTCGCCTTGTGCCCTTGGAGACGCCAGGTCCGGACGCATGGGCGCACGCCGAGCGGCTGAATGCCCAATCCACGAGAGGCAAGTCGGCCATCCGCTTACCGCCATCGTGTAACGTCGCGTGACGTTCCGCCCATCAAGCCGGTATTCGCGGACGTGCCGGTCGCGGCGATCGATTTCCAGAGCTGCGATACGTTCTACACTCTCCTCGGCGAGCGCTTCAGCCTCGCGGCCGTTCGCGAGGCCGACAAGGCGCGCGTTAAAGACAGGCGGCGGCTGCGGTTGGCGAAGATTGCCAAGGGTATCGCGAGCGAGCGCAACCCTACGATGCGAACAAAAGTGGGAAATTTCCGACTTCAGCGCCGGCCTCGGAGTCGGAACCGACATCGAGGAACAGGACGCGCCGATCGAGAAAAGGCCAGAAGATCGGTGGGTCGGGATGGCGCGAGCGACGGGACTTGAACCCGCGGCCTCCGGCGTGACAGGCCGGGAAATGCTGCGTTTATTCAACGCGATCGGATAGTTTTTGGTGCTGGAATCGCCGAGCAGCTTGGCGGAAGTATCAGGTGTTCTTTAGCGCACTGGGGTTGGCAGCCGGCCCGCGCTTTTATGGTCTGACGGGCCGGCGCTGTGCACCCTGACTGACCACTCGGCGGACGCTGGCTGTAAATCCGTGCGCTCCGCTGTAATGCCGAACCCGCGCGCTGCTTTACGCCCCGACGTCCGTAAATCCGACCATGGCAGATTGACGCGACGCCCGGCGTTGCCTTGGCCGATTGGCGCAGTTTTCGGCGGGCGCTCGCAGTTGCGCTCCGTAAAGCAGCCACCTCAAAACTGGGGACAAGATTTACGGGTCACTGTAAATCACCTAGACCGCGTAAATCAGCGAGATATACAGGCGGGTGACGCGTCGTTCGCAGCCTTGAGCCGCCCACACAGGACCGCCCATGCTCACTATCGCCGTGACGAACACCAAAGGCGGGGTTGGAAAAACAACGTTGGCCGCGACGCTGGCTGTCCGGGCTGCCGAGGACAAGTTCAAGGGCGGTGCGCACTACCGCGTGGCGCTGGTCGACCTGGATCCCATGCGCGGCCTGGTCGCCTGGTGGCTGCGGCGAGGGCAAGACAGAAAACCCGACCATATTTGAAGGCGCAGAGACCGCGGCGGATGCCGTCGAGCGGCTGGAGATGGCCGGCTGGGATATCTGCATCATGGATTCCCCGCCCGCGTTCCTGACGGTGATTGACGAGATGATCCGGGCCGCGGACTTCACAGTCATTCCGACGAAGGTCTCCATGCTCGACATCATGGGCATGGGGGACATGCTGACGCTCGCCAACGAAGCCGGTGCCGCTCACTTCGTCGTCTTCAATGACGTAGCTGGACCCGAGAAGGCGCTTTCCAGCGCACGCAAGATGCTCGCTGGCGAGAAGATCCCCACGGCCAAGGCGCACATAACGCACCGCCCGTCGCACGTGGCCGGCATGGCGGCCGGGAAGACCGCCGCAGAGATCAACAAGGGCAGAGACGCCACGGCGAGCGCGGAGATTGACGCGCTCTGGCTGGAGGTGAAAGCCGCAGCGGCCAAGGCCGCCAAGAACAAGGGGGACCGGTCATGAGTGACGCGGACAACGACGAAGGCGCAGACTTCGAAGCGCTGTTCATGCAGCACAAGCCCACGCAGCCGCTGCTCTCGCCCGAGCGCACGCAAACCCGACTGACGGCCGAGCGCCGCGCCGCCAGGACGCCCAAGCAGCGCGAGCACCTGAACGAACCGCGCAAGATGGTCAACTTCCGCGCAACCGAGGCGACGCGCGCTCTCATCCAGCATCTTGCCAGCCACTTCACCGGTGGCGATCGAACGGCGTTGATGCACTACGCCCTGGAGGAGCTGGCCAAGAAGGCGCCGCCGATCGGGAGGCCGCGGCAGTGAAGACGCTATCAATGGTCGTCGGCGCGGCGATCCTGTTCACCACCGCGCACGTCACCATCCTGGCGACCGGCGGCTATGGCGGCTCACACGCCTACATCGCGTTGGGCGTCGCGGCCGGCGTTGCCGTGGCATCCATCGCCGTCGGCCGGGCGTGGGGAGAAGAGAGGCGGAAGGGCATTGCAATCTTCCTGGTCGCTTGCATCGCTACCGGCGAGGTCTTCACCCTGCTCAGCACAGCCGAACGCCTGACGGCCGCGCGCGAGGCTTCGCAGGCACCGCTCCGGCAGGCCGTGGAAGCGAGGCAGAAACTCGAGACGCGGGTTGCGAAGGCAGAGGCCGCCGTTGCGGCGCTTCCAGAGACTTCCGCCCGCTTCCAGGCAGCGATGCAGAGCAAGGCCGCCGCCGACGCTGCGGTTGTCACCAAGAGCGCCGAGCGCGGCTGCGCTGCGAATTGCCGGCTGCTGCTGCAGGCGCAGGCGGACCAGAACCAACAGGAAGTCGAAGCGGCGAGGCGCGATATGGCAGAGCACAGGACCCGGCTGGAGCAGGCAGTCACGGACGCCAGGGCCGATCTGACGGTCTTCAAGGCTCCCCCGTCGGCCTCCCCGCTCGCCGATCGCATCGGCTGGCCGGCATGGGTGCTTGATCTGGTGATGGCCGCGCTCGGCAGCATTGCCCTCAATGGGCTGGCTTGCGCCTTGATGGCATTCGGCTCGCATCGGAAGGTGGAGGCTCTCCGAATTGCCTGCGCCGGAGACGGCCCCGGAGCCACCGCGCATGGTGGACAGCACCGAGGGGGGCAACGTCGTGCCGATCCGCCCAGCAGGCCGTTCCGGCGCGCGCCAGCCATCGCCAGACGCCATCAAGCAGGCAAAGGGATTCATGGTGGCGAGGGTCACCCTCACCGACGATGATGCGGAAACCGACGTGCGGGCTCTGTATCGGGACTATGTGGCGTGGATGACCGGGAAAGGTAGCCAGCCCTTGCCGGAAACAGACATCGGCGCTGCGCTAGTTCACTTGTTCAAGCTGGCGCAAATCCCGTTCGGCCCAAAGGACGGCAAGGCGATTGCCCGGGGAATTGCCATCAAAGCCTGACGTCGGTGGAAAGGTTCGAAAACCGCGCAAATGCGGGAAAGTTGCCGGGGAATTTCCGGCAAGTGTCGACTGGAAAGGTTCGTCGCGACACGGTGTTGAGTCACGGACACCAAGTGTTCTGGCTCGCTTCCTCGCATGATACAGCCGTTACGTTAGTGCGGCCGTCTAAGAGCGGGCTGCCTCCGCGCGGCTCCGCAATCGCTGGCGCCGGCGTTCGACGTTGGCTAATAAGGCGGTGAGCACGACGACCACATCCCGAGCAATGGCAACGGTCTGCCCGTTGGGGGAATGCGCCATCAGGTGGCGTTGTTTCATGATGCGCCTGTTGGTACGCGAGATGTAAGTCTCGGCGCCGGCGATGTCCTGTTTGAGGCCCATGGGGCGGCTCCTGTCCCCCGCTCTCAGGTGTGCGCGATGTATTCGCGCATGGCGGTGGCCTCCATCGTCACGTCCGCGACGTGATGCTTGACCACGTCGCCAATGGAGACGATACCCACCAGCGCATGATCCGTGACGACTGGCAAATGCCGGAAACGCCTACTGGTCATCATCTCCATGAGCTCGTCCAGTGTATCCGTCTCCTGGCAGCAGAGGACGTCCCGCGTCATGCTTTCGGACACCGGTCGCGACAGACAATCAGGTCCTTGTGTCGCCAGGACGCGGACGATGTCCCGCTCGGAGACGATCCCATCAACAGGGCCCTTCGCCCCGACAATAACGATCGCACCAATGTGCTTGCCGGAAAGCTTGTGGGCGACCTCCAGCAGTGGGGTTGAAGGGGTCGCGGTGGTAACGGCTCGCCCCTTCTTCCGCAAAATCGCGCCAACATTCATGGCTCGTCTCCCCTCGTTGGCCTCCCAGGGCACCCAGGTACGTTCAAACGCAACGCATCGTGTGCGGATTTGTTCCCTACGATCTGTAGCTTGGGCGGAGTAGCACTCCTTCCCGAGCAACCGCCCCGCACGCGCTGACCTCTATCTAAATCATCGCGCAGGCCTACGAGAGGACTTGCGCTGAGACGCTGGAACGATCATCGTGTGGGCGCTTCCGCTCCTGCTCATCCAGCGGTTGGGCAGCGGCTCGCGCATCATGTCGAGATTGGATCGCCGGGGACTTTTGGTGCCTTCTGCCATCGCGAGCCAACGCTTTCCTGATCGATCTCCCGCGCGCGCTCAAGGATGTAGACCGCAAATTGTTGTCGGAGGGGATCAGGCGAGTCCGACGACGGCGAGGAACCAGTTCCGCAATCACGAGTTATGCTCGTCGGGCCTGGGACGTCACGCAATCACGCGGCAAACTCTCGCTGCCGATTGCCCAAGGAGAGTCTGGCCCATGCTTCGCAAGCCCACACTCAAGATGTCTCTCCAGCAGCTGGGCCTCCAGGTGCTGGATGATGATGCATTGAAAGCGGTCATGATCTCAAAGAATGAAGCCGGCGATGTCGTTATCACCCTGGTGGAAGGCATCGAGGAGTCGCACAAGGTCAAGTTCGGCCGCATCGATCGCCGCTCGCGCACCTTGATCCCTCACGCCCCTGAGCGCGAGCGCCGGGATGAAACAGACGCGCGGCTTGCTCGGTATTGAGCCAGGCACCGCGTCGCCTGGGCAAGCTGCAACAGCACGTAACAGGTCTTGAGCGACATCCACAGGAACCGACCTCTCACGGTTACGTTGCGCAGCAAATGTCGGGTCGTGTAAGTCGGGGAATTGCGCCAGCACGACTTCCAATAGAGAGGACCTCCTATGCATGATCGCGTTCTTACGGGGCACTCTATCCTTGTGGTCGAAGATGAGCCCTTGACGGCCCTCGATCTCAGGGAATGTTTTGAGGGTGCCGGCGCGCACGTGTTTGCCGCGACCCATCTGCCGCACGCGTTGCGCCTTGCCGAGCACCCCGACCTTTCCGCAGCCGTGCTGGATTATCGCCTTGGGTATGACGATACTGGCCGGATCGGCTGCCGGCTGGAAGAGCGTGGCATCCCCTTCATGTTCTATAGTGGCTACAGGGAGATGCGTCAGATCTGGCCAGACGCCGTGCTCGTGGCCAAGCCGGCTAACAAGCACGACCTCGTCGACGCAGTTGCTCGCGTGCTCACGGGTCCACGTTCCACGGACGCTCTGAGACCAAGAAGTCGCCTAGTCGTCGTGAACGCCAATCTGCCCGGGTCAGTCGGGCCTTGTTTGCACGCCACCTGCGCGGTAGCCCGACGAACTCGTGCGGTGCCGCGAAACGGGCGATGAGCGCCAACGACTGACTCGGCCAGAAGCGTAGCTGGCCATTGCCGGCGCAAAGCCTTGCGCGCGTTTTCTGTCTCGTCGACGTAACCAGCACAGACGGCCGACACATCCGGAGAACCTGTCTGGAGGGGCGACGCAAAGACACTTGCCCGGACGTTATCGTCCGCGAGAGGATTTGGTTGTCCCCGCCGCCGAGGGATAGGACTGCCTTGGCGAGCGCCGACGCGGGGTAATCGCCATACCGATCTCCGCGGTGCGCGATGCCCCACCAAGAGACTTCCGCCAACTCCACGACATCCGTCCATGAGGTTGCCGGGCGCTCCATGATGCGCTTTTCCAACGGGCGCACCTCGTCCACCATCAGGCTGTGGTAGGCCGCGGAATACGCCGCTACTACGGTCGTAAAGTCGCCCTGCCAAAAGTAGCCAATGGCGGAGACGGCCCAGCCCCGCCCAGCGTTTCTAAAGTAGAAACGAATAGAAACGAGGCTCGGCCTCTGCGGCCCCTGGCCCTTTGAAAAAATATCAATAAATATCAAACGTGGAGGGGCCCCCTATCGCTTGCTCTTGCTCGACGGGTCGCGCATTCGACGCTTTGCCTTTGGAGCGTCCTTGGGGCGTGCGCCTAGCGGAAGCCGTGTTGTCGGTAGCCAGCGAAGACAGCCATGATGTCGAGGCCTTGAAGCGCGGCGCGCTCGAAGCCATGGCGCTCTACTACAAACGCCGAGGCCAGTCGGACTAACGTCGGCCAAGGATCGCTTACTGCAATGCCCGCGAACCCGCTTGAGGCTGCAGCACCCAACCCCTGAGCTTCTTCGGCGCTGTTCCGAAGTTGCCGAGATGGTACACGGACACTCCCACAGGTGAGAACGTGAAAGCCTCAAATTTTTCGTCGAGCATTTTCTTCAGGTAGTCCTGAGGGGCGAGCCCGATGGTGACGTGTGGGTTGAACTTCTGGCCGGTTTCGTTCGGCACAAAGTGCGCCACGTAGTCGATCGTTGGCTGATTGATGTCGGGGTCTTCCTTGGTGGTCACGTAAGCGGCCGCGGTCCCCGTCGCCACGGTGAACGGAGTGACGGCCGCGATCAGTTTCTGCTGATACCTCAGGAGATCGGCGGTCGCCCCGACCACGATCCCGGCAAGGCCGACTTCCTTCCACGGGATGAAGTAGTACTTGAACGCTTTCAAATTCCAGCGGGTCGGATCCTCCTCGGCCAGGACCTTCCCAACAGCCTCGTAAACCTTGTCGAGATCCGCCGTCCTCACATACCGCTGCAGGGTCGAGATATGCGGATGATGCGTATTGCCCAGAGCGAAGCCCTCCGGGAAGACCTTGAGCAGCCGCTTGTTCGCTGCCTCAGCGTGCCGAACCATTGCGGCGTCGGGTTCAAGCAAGATGTCGATGGCCGTAACTGGGGACGGGTCACCCGACTGCTGCGCGTTTGCCGACAGGGAGCCGAGCAAACCGATACTCAGCAACGCTGAGGCCTGCAGATATCGATGCATGTGATCCTCCAGATCGCTGGATGCACCTCCGGATCATCGAATCGTCACCCGAGGTCACCTCGGAATGAATCGGGGGAAACCCTGATTCTGAAGGCTGCGGCGCGGGTCGGCTGGGCACATCACGCTAGCATCAGCGTAATCACCACCGCCTCCAAATCAGGGGCCGTTAGCGCTGGCGTCCATTGTGCCGGTCATTGCGTGACAGTCGTAGTGGCCAGCCACGTGGGCGCCGGTCGGTTGCTTCACGGCAGCCCCTTAACTCAACAAGGTCATGCGTGGCCTCATCTTCAGTCTGGCTGACGAGCACGCACTGTCACGGCACCAACTGCCGTCGCAAGGCTTCGCAGGCCGCATGGGTGCGATTGCGCGCCCCGAGCTTGGTTTGCGCCTTCTTCAGATGGCTGCGGATCGTCTCTTCGCCAAGACCAAGTTCCTGAGCAACCTCCGCGGTTTGCCCGCCCATCGACGTCAAGCGCAAGACGGCCAGCTCCCGCGGCGTCAATTGTGGCTGTGTTGGTAGCCTGTCGACATCGGGACCCAGCAGTTGCTCAAGGCGCAGCACGGCGAAACTGGCCGCCGCACAAACAACAATTCGGATGGGTTGGGTCAGAATGTGGGAAAGTTCTTTGGGTGACCAGAAGGCGACCACCCACCGACCGCCAACCGGACACGTCAGGCCATCGCGCATGCCATACTTGAGCGACAGCTCCTGACTCCATCGGTCAACGCCGATGGGCTGAACCAGTCGCCACGTTTCCGTCCAGGTATACGAAGCTAGACTGGACCGGGCGAGGAACGACAGCGGCCGGAAGCGCTGTGTCCTAAGCTCCGCGTACTCTTTCCACCAACCGGCTGGAACGCTCCTATGGAGGAATCCCGATTTTCCCAACACGAATGTCCAGTTGTCGACGAGGGGAAGGCGGGCTGCACCTAAAACGTTGAGCGGCAAACTGGTCGTCGAGACGGCGTGCAACGCGTCGAGCACTGCTTCTGGCGTCTTCAAGTCCTCTATGCCGTTGGCGAAGTCGCTCTGGGCCGCGTTCAGATCAGCGGAAGATGTGACAGCCCTATTGGTCACTACGCGAAGGTTCATGGAGTGCTCCCAGGAGTGCACGCAAGAGAGCTACGATGCGGCAGGTCGCCTCCTCCTACCATCAGGACAAACCCTGAATGTTCAGGTCGGGAACGCGCCGCAAGACTTACGCAACACGATCCAGTTCCGCATGCAGTCTAGAGCTGCGCGGGGCAGGCTGCGGTTGCTCAGTCCCCGCTTGCAGCCGGGGCCATTTTGACGTGCGACGGATTGCACCGGAAAAATCATACCCCCAGCGGGAACTAGCGCCGAGGATCTTCGTTTGCCCGGCAAGAGGGGGTGGCTTTCGTTGTGTGCCTGGTCTTGGCGGCGGCTCACTGTCCTTCGTGCCCCTGGAGTGTAACTGAATGCCGCTTGTTCCAGGGAAAGCCGCCAGGTGAAGCGCCCCGGTCACCTCTGAGCCGGGGCGTTTTCACGTTCCGCCATCCCGCGGTTCGCCAAGTTCGAATCGAGCAGTCGAGCACGGCGGCCCGCCTGATCTTTCGGCGAGGAGCAGGTCAGTCGCGCTCGCCTCTCTGACATTGGTCTGCCATCGCTTCATCATGCCCTCACGGGTGAACCTTCCCGCGACGGAAATATCAGGCGCACAGTCGTACCCTGACTGCCGCTCTCCCGCTCGACCTGGCCGCCAAGCTGTTGGGCGAAGCCCTCGACCAGCCGGCCGCCGAGCCCGGAGTCGGCGCGTCTAATGTCGATCCCCTTGCCATCGTCGGCAACTGTCAGGCGAAGCCCCCCAGGGACTCTCTTTAGGGTCACCATAACGGTCCCCTTTGTCTCGTTCGGAAAGGCATACTTGAGGGCATTCGTGACGAGTTCGTTCACAATGAGCCCCATCGGAATTGCTTGATCGGTTGGCAGGAGCTCATTCTCAATGTCGGTCTTGAGCACGATGGACGTGCCGCCTTGTACTGATGCGACCAGGTCGCGGCATAAGTCATCAAGATAGGTCGCCGCATCGACCGCCTCGATCGTGTCGGATTTGCTCAGCTTGGCATAGAGCTGCCCGATTGCGTTGATGCGGTGCGAGACCCTTTCAAGCGCAGCTTTGCCCTCGCCGCTCTTGTGGCTGCGCGCCTCGATCATGACCATTGCCGCGATAGACTGTAGGCTGTTCTTGACCCGGTGGGTCAGCTCTTGCATCAGCATGCCGATACGCTCGTGTGCGACCGCATGCTCGCGCTCCAGTCTCGCACGCTCGGTTACATCTTCGATCGCCAGGAGGATCTGATGTATCTTGTTGCCCGGCCGATAGACCTTGCGTGCATTGAGCACCATTACGCGCCGGCCGATTGATGGGAAGGACTGGTCGACTTCGAAGGCCTCGATGGTTTCTCGGCCAGAAATGATGGTCTCGAGCGCGGCGCGGAGCTTGGGAATGTCCCACTGTCCGTTGCCGAGCTCATAGAGCTTACGGCCGACCGTATCCTCTGGCGCGACTGCGAATGTTTGGCAGAAGGAGCGGTTCGCGAACCGGATAGTCAGGTCAGGTTCGAGTACGAGAAGACCTTCCCGGATCGTCTCGACGACATCCAGTGGAATGACCTTGCGCACGGCGACGCCTCCTGCAGGTCCCGCCAGGCAGTGCTCTAACAAAGCAGCACCGACATGTCTGTCGCATCTGCTACATTGCGTTGTCAGAAACATGGGCTATGTCGCACTTGCGACAGACATGTCGGTGCACTTATGGCAGTCCGGCGGCACACCTGGTGAACAAGCGTTTCGGGGGGTCGGATGGCTGACGAGAATGTCAGGCGCCATTGGTCGGGAAATCGTCTCCTCGCCGCAGTTCCGGCCATCGATCGCGCTATGCTCGAACCCCATGCTCAGTTTGTGGAGCTCGCCCAGGGTCAAGTTCTCTTCGAACCGGAAGAAGATGTCGTCATTACCCACTTTCCGCTGACGGGAACGATGGCGGCGCTGATCGTGGTCCTCGAAGACGGCAGGACGGCGGAAGCTGCTTCCATTGGACGGGAAGGCGCCATTGGTGGAATCGTCAGCGCGGGCCACAAGCCCGCATTCACTAGGGCGGTGATCCAAATCGCAGGTCCGGCATTTCGGGTTGAGACGGCTCGGATCGAGGCCGCCAAGCAGCGCTCTTCGGTCGTGCGCGATCTCTTCGATCGGTACGCAGACGTGCTGCTCGCGCAAGTTCTTCAATCCGTCGTTTGTAATGCGTTTCACCCGATGCGACAGCGTCTTGCGCGATGGCTGTTGATGACGCAAGACCGCATTGCCAGCAACGAGCTCCCACTGACGCAAGAATATCTCGCCCAGATGTTGGGGGTTCACAGGTCGACAGTGATCCGAGTTGCTCGACTGCTCCAGAACGACGGCGTCATCCGTAGTGCTCGGGGTCGTCTTACGGTGGTCAACCGGGCCAAGCTCGAGAAGGGCTCTTGCGAATGTTATGGCGCGGTTGCCCGGCACTACGAGCGCATATTGCGGCTGGCCGAGGCGCAGCGCGTCAAGAACGCGAAGGGAGCAGGCAAGCATAAGCGTAAGCCCGAGAACTAGGCGGCGAACGTGCACCATGCCACACGCGGCGGCGAGTCATTCGCTGTCAGACCGCTCCTAGGCGCTCTCTCTGCCTGCGATAAATGTCTGGTCCGAACCCTGCGGGTTAGCACCGCGCGGCTTTGCTGATGCCCGGTACCAGTGCGATGTAGGTTCTGAGGTCGTACAGCTTCAGGTGGGCTTCAAACCTATCGACCCCCTCCAGCATGACGTACCCAGCATAGCTGGCGAGGATGATGATGACTCCCGCTCCCAGCGCCACGTACCCTGAGTTGCGTATCGTTTTGCCCATGCGCGGTTCTATTTCTTACCGCGTTTACTGGCGAGCTTGTGGGCGCCGCTCCGCCGCCGCTGCCGCAGCATTTCCTGATGCATCTCTGGCGGCGTGTCCATCATCCTCTTGAGCGCCTTGTTCATGCGCTCCATGATGGCGTCTTCGCTCTCGGGTTTTTCACCTTGCTGCGATTTCGTCGGCGTGTGTTTTGGAGTTCTCGGCATGGGGCCTCAACCATTGTCAAAGGTAAACCCGGACGCCGCAACTTTGTTCGATCCCGGCCAGCTTGCAAAGCGCCCTAAGTTAGCGGCCTACCCGATGTCCGTCATTGCGACGTGGGCCGATATCGACAAGATGCTGGCCGAATTGCTTCTCTTGAAGCTCAATTCCCCGGATCTGTCGGTCGGCATGGCCATGTTCCAGGCGCTGACCGGAGGTGAGGCGAAGCGATCTGCCCTTTTGGCGGCTGCGGCTGTGCTCTTGCCCGCACATTTGGCGGGTCGCACTGGGCTCCCCTAGGTCGTCGACCTGAATGCAGTTCCAGCCCCTGTGCGGCACTCCCGACTGATCCCAGAGGTTCATGATGCCTCGCGCAAGAAGCTCTCCAAGTTCGAGCAGATCGTGAAGTGGCTGCCTGACCTGACCTCCGCCGAGCGCAAACTGAAGGCGATCTGGAAAAGCTGTTCAGCGGCTCGCGGCCAACGTCTGGTAGTAAAAATTGTGCAGGAAACCGATGGCGAGCGCTTGGCGCTGCTGACCTAGCAACGTCATGTGCCAGAGCCACACCGCCCGACCCGAGCGGCCGTTTCCGTCAGTGTAAGGATGCAATGTCTCGTAGCACACATGTGCGTGCCACGGACGCGCCGCCTTGGAGGCGATGCTGGCAAGCAAGTCTTCCAGCTCGGCAACAATCTTGGGGCCACTCGGCGGCGCGACATGATTGCCGACGCGCACGCCGTGGATGTCTGTCGTTGCGCGCAGCACCGCATTGGGCTGGCAGACTGCAACTAGCTCCGTGACGTGCTCTACCTTCACCCGCTTGCGCGCGATGAAGGTGCGGTGCGCCTTGATTTCGGCGTCGGTCGGCGCGCGGTGGATGCCCTCGATCCGATTGGACTTGCGGACGAACGCCGCCAACTGGTCGCTGAATTCATTCAGTTCTAGCGCGTCCATAGGTGGCCCTTGTTTGACGGGTAGCTCGGCCATGCCCCGTTGCCGAACCGGTCGGAATAGGTGCGGCCACCACACACCAGAACACGCATATTGTCCTCTTCACCGCTTGCCGATGTGGATGGCGGCCATCGCGCTAGTGGAGGATCGCCCACAGCATGAAGATGAAAAGCGCGGTCACTGTTACATCGGCCATCAGGCCCTGCTCCGGGCAATACGCCCCTCACAGCACCATCAGGCCCCCCCGGCAGCGGCTGCCAGGGTACCAACCCTGAATGAAGCGCAGCCCCAGGTAAACCGGACTCTTGAGCCGCAGAACTAGCGGCGCGCCGTCGCCCGTACCCTTTGCCTACCCCCAGAGGCGAAGCCGAAAAAACCGCGCCAGGGTGGGACGCAACTCGAACGGCGCCAGGCCGCCCAAGTGATCGAGGCGCTGCCCGACGATGACGTGGCCAAGTGAAGTAGCCGCTCGACCATCCAGACGGTTCGGCCATGATGGGCTCGGGTCATGCTACCGCGCCCCAAGCTTCTTCAAAGAGCCCTCAAGCAGCATTCGCCGTTACGCTCAGCGCCGCTCGAAGCTTGTCTTCCTGCTCTTTGGACAGCGACGTCTTGAGTACTCGAGGTTTGAACGGCTCCAACTCCGGCAGAACCTTGTCCGGCGTCGAGCGCTTTATCAGCAAGAATAGCGCGGAGGAGCCTTTAGGGATCGTCTCGCCCAGGTTCTTGATGAACTCGTCATTGATCCCGAAGTCGGCCATGGAGCCCGACAAGGCGCCAAAGCCGGCGCCGGCAAGCCCGCCTACGGCCATGCCGGCGAGGGGATTGAGTACCAGCAATCCCGCCAGCGCACCGATCAGCATCCCCGTGCTTGCGCCACTCGCAGCGCCGAGAGACGTCAGATTGACGGCCTGCTTGACCTGCACTTTGCCAGTGTCGGCGTGAACAACGACACAGGCATCCTCCAGATCGATGAGATACTCCTTCTGCATGCCGCGTAGCTTGGTCAGGACTTCGTCTGCCGTCCCGACGCCATCGAAATCAAGAACGACCAGGTCACTCATGGCGCAAACTCCCGATTGCCAATTTACCGACAGCATCACGCTAAGCCGCGCGAGCGCTCAGGTGCCATCCGGAAAAACCCTGGAGATTGACGGGAGAGAATGCTGGCCGATTTCGGAGGGATATACGCGCCTGCGCATGTGCACGCGCGTAGCAGCAGATGCTGGCCCGGTGATTGAGGCCGTGCCGATCGAGGACGACGGGGGGCCGGGGTTGACGCCTAGCCCTCGCCGCCCTGGAGCGCCGCCAAAACGGTGATCACGAGCCAAATGATAGCGCCGATTGCAGCGCCGAGCGTGGCAAAGACCAGTGCGGTCCAGATGCGAAGGCGGAAGATGTAACGGATCGCCTGCGGATCAGCCGCCGTCACAGGCGCTCCTGTACGCAGCTTTGTCTTGTTCCAAGATAAGAGGAAGCCGGCAACGGCACCCACCAGCGCCCAGGCAAGCACCTCGAACATAAAGGTCCGCTCTCTCTCTCGGCCATCGCCCAGGGCTGGCTGGCGGTTAGTTACGCCGCGACACGCAGGTCGACCATGCGGTCCCGTATCCAACCAGCAATTGGCGTTCTCGGCCATGAACACGTCGCGCTTCGTGCGCTTCTTCTTCGCCGCAAAGTCGAGCGACGTAAAGCTCAGCTGGTCCATGGCCGGAAGCGCTGATTGTTTGAGACTTCGTCAGACGATGTCCGGAAAGAATTGGGCAGGTTCGCTACGAGAGACCGCTTTGGGGATCTCGCACAGCTAGACTCCGGACGCGTCGCAGGATTAAGCCAGTAACGCGGCCTGCGTGTGGGTACATTCCGAATCTCCTCCCGTTTCTCGATGCAGCTAAACTGCCGGGACGTCGCATCCAGGGAAAAAGAGAAGCGACTATGATCATTCGTTCATCGATTTTGCTATCGGCAGCATCGTTGCTCGTCGCGCTCACCGTAGTGCCAGCCGAGGCGCAGACACCTTCAGGTGAAAATCCGGTTCTGGGCACATGGAAATTGGAGTCATTCGTCCGTGAAGTGACAGCAACTGGCGAGAAAATCAATCAATTCGGCGAACATCCAACTGGCTACCTGACTACTCTGCAGATGGCCGCATGTATGCGATTGCCACATCGGACAGTTGCGTGAGCATGGTCGACGGTCAAGAAGGTCGCGGCGTTCTGGTTTGGGAGAAGGTGAAGGCGCCAACGCAGTGAGGCACCGCCTTCTGGAACCGATACGGCAATACAAATGGAGGAAATGATGCAAGGCCCTGTTGGGAAGCAACTTAGTCGTCCGCCATTCTCGGGGGCGCCGCTGCCATGGCGGCCACACCAGCGTTGGCTCGCGAGTACGACGAGCCTTGCATTGCACGTCGGGACCGGGGCGGAGCGCTCCGCCAGCCTTCCCCGCGGTGAGGGGCAGCGGCCGCTTGGCGGTCTTCCGAAGCGAGTTCTCGACATCATCGGTCGCCTCCATCGCGCTGGTTCTGCTCCTGCCGATCATGCTGATCGTGACGGTGCTGATACGGATCTTCATGGGCGGGCCCGCCATCTTTGCCCAGGAACGGATCGGCTTCGGAGGCAGGGTGTTCACTTTGCTACAAATTCCGCACCATGGTCACCAATGGCGAGGAGGTCCTGCGTCGGCATCTTGATGCAGAACCCAGAAGCCGCCCGAGAATGGAAGGAGACGCGCAAGCTCGCGAACGATCCAAGAGTTCGGCTGCCTCGGCAATGTCTTGCGCAAGTCGAGCCTTGATGAGTTGCCGCAGCTGTTCAATGTCCTTTGGGGGGACATGAGCTTGGTGGGACCGAGGCCGGTCGTTCCCGATGAGCTCGAATACTATGGTTGTCACACGCGAGAGTATCTCAAAGCTCGGCCGGGACTTACCGGCATCTGGCAGATCAGCGGTCGCAATCGCCTAAGCTATGCCGCTCGGGTTGCCCGAGATTGCCACTATGTCCGGAATTGGTCGCTGGCAGTTGATCTTGCCGTCTTGATCAAGACTATCCCCGCAATCCTAAAATTCAGCGAGACGGCTTAGGAAAGGCTGCAGGTGCTCGATCACATATCAAGGTCAGCAACGCCGGCGTAAGCCCGCTGCGAGATCCCGGCGAGCTGACGATATTCGACAGCATTCCTGATTTTGCTGATTTTGTCATCCGCAGCCTTCGCCTCGTTGCGGTCTCAGTCGGGCTGGCTCTCGCTGTCGCCGACCATCTACGTGCTGATGGCCACACCAACATTCACGGCGCGCGCTCAGCTTCTTATCAATGTGCAACAGCCAACTCTTTTTCGCGAGCAATTGAACGACACACGCCTCTTGCAGGACCGTTTTGAGATCCAGAACCAGATCGCGATACTGGAGTCCGACCAGATCGCGCTGATCGTCGCCAAGAACCTCGATCTTTTGCCGGCATCGACCGAAACAGATGCCGCGAGCAGCGCAGCCCATGAGCAGCAGGTCCGAGCAAGTAATTGCTGCATTCCAAGGCGGGCTGGACGTGCGCCGTGCGAAAGAGTCGTACGTCATCGAGATCTCCTACAGCAGCCAGAAATCCGGAAACGGCTGCGTCGATACGCGAACGCCACAGCGGACGCCTACATCGAGGATCAGCTCACTACGAGGTCTGAGGCTGCGCGCCAAGGCAGCCAGTGGCTTGAGGAGCGCATCGATCAACTGCGTACTCAAATGAATGTGGCGTCACTCAAGGCGCAGGAGGTCAGGGCAAAGCGCGACTATCGCCTTGCCCCCAAGGTTGAGGGTGGTTCTCCGGCATCTGACAAGGCGGAGACGGGAGTTGCGAAGGCACCGCAGAATACGCTCGAGGAACTGGAGTCGACGGCGCTCACATATCGCAAGATCTATGAGAACTACGTCCAGGCCCATACGGAATCTGGTCCTGCGTCAGTCCTACCCGATTGCCAATGCGCGGGTGATTTCCAGGGCCACGCCGCCCCTAACCAAGAGCAGTCCTAAGGTCGCACGATCGCTCCTCGCAGCCATCGTGCTGGGCGGCATGTTCGGGTTTGGAATTGCACTCCTCCGGGAGGCGGTTCCGGCCATGCTAAGGCGCGATCGTGAGGCCGGCCATGTCTGATCCGCAATGCTTATTTCTCCAGCACGGCTACGTGCGACTAGCAGACCGCAATGCCACGCCAGCGAGGAACTTCAGATGAGAGTTTGGCCTACGTGCTAAGCGTCGACGTCATCCGGTTCATCGAGACAGCGCACCGCGTTTCGGTCGACATCGTCGCGCAGCTTCTTGGCTTTTGGAGCGATCGAAAACACCACTTGCGTGGCGTCCTGGTGAGGGCTCAACGTGCTTGCGCTTCATGGAGCTGGGCTTGTCATTCCAATCATTGTCGTCTGCCTGTTCGTTGTGCCCCGTTCCGGCGGTATGGCGGGCCCAGTAGGCAGCAGCAACGACTACACGCTGGGCTCGCAGGACAAAGTCCGCCTGAAAGTATTCGAATGGCGAGCGTCTCGCGATGAGATTTTCGAATGGACAGCATTCAACGCCGAGTACACCGTGGGACAGGGCGGTAAGATCTCCCTGCCTCTCGTCGGCGATGTGGTGGCAGCCGGCAAGTCTCCGACCGACCTGTCGCAGACGATTGGACAAGCCCTGCAGACACGGATTGGTCTTGTCGAGCCGCCGAGTATCTCCGTCGAAGTCGTGCAATTCAGGCCGTTCTACATCGTCGGCGATGTGGACCGCCCGGGAGAGTACGCGTACAGACCGGGGTTGAACCCTTCTGCAAGCCATAACGATCGCCGGCGGCGATGCCGCGGGCCAAGGGTCTAGGATCGGTCCGACTGGAGCGCGAGGCGATCTCGACAAGAGGTGACCTTCGTCTGCTCGAAACGGATCTTGTGGCAACGCTGGTTCGCAAGGCGCGGCTCACGTCAGAGCTTCAGGCAAGCGATGAGATTGCAATTCCCGATGAGCTGAACTGCATCGGCCAATGAAACATTCTACCGCGCGATATCGATCAAGAAAATCTACTCTTTCAAAGTCGCAAAGAGGCCTTTGCCACACAGGTGCGAGCCCTGGAGCAGCTAAAAACCCAACACGAAATGGAAGCAGAGTCGTTGGTCAAGCAGCTCGAGATGCATGATTCTCTTATTGAACTGCTGAAGCCCGAGCTGAATGCCGTTCTTGAACTCTACAAGCAGCAACTTGTTACTGCACCACGCAAGCTCGCGCTTGAACGCAATGCCGCCCAGCTGCAGGGGGACAGGCTCAGGCTCGAAACGACACTTGCCAGGGCTCGTCAGGAGGACAGCAAGACCGGAGATTGCGATCATCGAACTGCAAAACAAACGGTCGATTGAAATCAATGCGGAATTGCGGAAGAGCCAGGCCAAGTTGAACGAGCTGAGCGAGAAAATCGAGACGGCTCAGAGGCTGTTGTATGAGACCGAGGTTACCGCACCACGCTTCCTTGCCGTGCGCGACCGGTTGAAGGAAGCCCAGCCCGTCTACGCTGTCGTCAGGATGAGTTCAGGACATGCGGTCGAGTTGGAGGCCAACGAGACGACACAAATAGAGCCGGGCGACACGATCAAGATCGAGCTTCCTCAACCCGGCGCGGGCGTGCAGCTGGAAGAAGCGCGCCAGTTTGGCCGACATCTCGCTGGGGCATGGACCGAGAAACGATAACCATGCCTATTCCGTCGGCGAATACATGACGCGAGAGACCCGGCCGGCCCAGCGCCAGCATCCCCATCCGCGCAGCATGTTGCCGAGCTGATCGCAGGAGGCGCCGGCCGCCCGCCCAATGATCAGCGGATAGATCATGAAAATCGCGATCACGCCGACATGCTGGATGGCACTGATCCAGGTCACCGATGAGGGCGGCTCTTCCTCGACGCCAAGATCCTGGAATTGCACGCATCCGGTAGCGAACGGCGGAGCGTAGCTTGCTGACGGCTTCGTTCCGCGCCAGCTCTGGCCAAGCACTGCTAACTGCACGGACCAATGCGCCAACTTGCTGTGGTGACTATGCCGCAGGATGGCCAGAGAGACAGAGGCAGACGCCGAAGCCAGATATAGGCGTGGCACCACCGTGGCCCTGTGACTGATGGTGCTAATTCCCGGTGCTTGGCGGCGATGTCGGGCAGCGGTGCCGTGAGCTGCTGATTCGCCATGACCAGGAAGGAGGATGGCGTGCCCTCATCGCCTCAGGGCGCGCCAAGTGGGATCCCGAGTATCAGCGCCAGATGGGACTCAAGACTGGACCGGCCCAGCTCACCAAAAAGATTGCTGGCCGAGCTGTCCAAACAAATCTATCGCCTGCTCGGTATGAGCGGCTAAAGCCAGGCCGCCAGATTTGATCAGGTGCCCTTCTGCCTATCCAATCGAAGACCGGAGCTGAAGTTCGAGGCGTAAGATCACGAAGCCGGTTGGTGTGGGTTTGTCCGGGGAGCTGACGCTGCCTTCTGGTCTGTCGGACAGCGAATGCAGTGCCAGGCTCTCGTTACCAATCAAAGGCGGCTTTTGCTCAGGCTGATGACTGGAGTCGTTGGCGAAGATTTGCTGAAGTTGACCGGGCTTGACCGCCGGCTCAGACGGACTTCTGACTACCCAAATAAATGTGACCTCCTCGTCAGCCGAGATGCTGACCCCGTATGCCGTGCCAATATAGGTTTCCTCCACCCCCTCCTTGGGCTGAAAGGTACACAAGACCTCGCGGGTTCGATCCCCGCTTGCGGCCGCTGCGTCCGAAGGTTCGCTCAGGGAACAGGAAAGGACACCGATCTCGTAGTCGGAAATCATCGCGCTGGCCGGGCAAGCCAAACACCAGATCGCGATGGCCGCTGTGATTGGGCGCCACATCTTGCACCTCTGTGCTGTCCCTGCCCGTGATTAGCCAGGATGCTTGGTCTTGGGTTTATCGCGTTGACGCTCTCGCTCGTCGAGATGGTGAACCAAGTCGACCCAACGATCCGGCAGGGGATCAAGCGGCAGGTCTTCCTCCCGGGCCCGAAGGGTCTGGCCTATGCGGCACAGGAATGAGCCGCGCCATTGATGTCACATCAGGCCAACGCTGGGCATACTGAGGAGTTCCGGCAGCCGTGCGGCTTAAGCGGGACGATCCATTCAGGCAAAGCCGGTATCTCTAGGCGCTGCGCACCCTAACGCGACAGATGCTTCGGATGTTTTCGTAGCCTGAGCAACCACAGCAGGAACACAGCACCTAATGCGACGTTGTCCAAGTTGAAATGAAACGTCCACAAAGGAGCTTGGACAATGAGCAAACTGATGAAGGCCGTGGCCGGCGCATCTCTTTTGATGTTCACCGCGACCACTGTGATAGCTCAAGGAACGCCGAACACCTCGTCGGGCCGGAACCAGCCCGGGCAGGGCTCGTCTGACAACAACGCGGTGAAGAACGAGAAGCCGACCGATCCGAACCTGCCGAGCAAGCAGCCCGAACCGAACAAGCTGCAGAAGGACGAGCGCACCGGCAAGAGCGGCGGTGGCTAGTTCGAGCGGGCGACACAGCGCACCCTATCATCGCCAATGACGCCCCGGCCTTCGCGGCCGTTTCATTCGATCGAGTGCTAGACGACTAGTCGCTTACGAGCCAGATGAGACTGGCGAGGACAAGGATCGCGGCGACCAGCAGCGCAAGCCCTGCCGGATCTGTGCCCTTGCGTCGGTACCAGGGCGTGCGTGATGGACGCCAGCGAAAGTCGGTCATCCTCGAAAACGGTTGGCTGGCGATATCGTTTCTCAGCCAGTCTGCCCCACATGGTGCTCGCGGAGCCGACCCGTAAGTACTTCCCGAGTCTCCAGCTCGAGCGGCAAGTGTGCGCCTATGTACCCTGCAGGGCGCGTCGCGTTTGTGTGGAAATGCGTTTTCACGTCGATGGCCCACCGAAACCACAGGTATTCCGATGCACATGCGCATACTCGTTTACGGGGTGTCACTGGTGGCTGCCAGCGGCGCAGCCTATGCCCAATCTGATCCGCGGCCGAAGAGCGCAAACTCAACCGATGTAAAGGTCCACGCCGCCGCGATGTATTCGCAATGCATGCAAGATTGGGACTCGGGAACGCACATGACCAAACAGGTATGGGAACGCACCTGCCGACGGCTCATGCAGGAGCGCGGCAAGGCCGCGCTGTGATCGCCGTTTGTCCGATACCGTACCGCATTGATCCAGAGATAGCAAACTCAGGCTCGGTCGCATTGTGCCGTCAGGGCTGTCATTCGGGAGCGCGCTAGTGCCACCAGCCCAAAGACCTACCCTGCCCCTTCCCACCATATTTGATCGTCTTACGACGCCGCGCTGGTTACCAATCCTTCTGTTCTGGGTGCTCGTTCTCGCGGGGTTCGGTATCTATAGACTTGTGGTCTAGACAGTTGGACCAGCTGCAGCTGGACATACCCAGATGGGATAGGGATCGCCTACCCAGTAGGTACTTCCCGAGTCTCACGGGGCTAACGGACAGTGTGAGCCTATCTGCCTACGACGGGCGCGTAGCGTTTGCGTGTTGTAAGCCCTCGAATGCCAATGGTCCGGTCCCCAGAGATTCGGGCCATTGGTGTGTGGAAAGCGGCTCGCATTGGGACCAAGGCCTCTCGGAGCCAGCGACAGGACCATTCATGTGGCCGGCGCCTCCCGCCTGATGATGTCCATCACTGTGTTCTTGCTCAATCCGACGTTACGGCCGATCAGGCGATAGCTGAGTCCGTCCGCGTGCAGTTGGAGTACCTTCTTCGCCTTCTTGTCGCTGGGTCGCTGGCCAACTTGCCGGCCCAGCACGATGCCGCGGGCTTTGGCAGCCGCGAGGCCAGACTTCACGCGCTCTCGGATGAGATCGCGCTCGAATTCGGCCAAGCCAGCCATGATGGTGCGCATCAGCTTTCCGCTGGCCGTGCTCAGGTCGAAGCTCAGACCGGTTTGCGCGAGGACGCTGACCTTCCAGCTGTGAAGATCATCGAGGGTCTGCACCAGGTCCTGAGTTGAGCGACCCCAGCGGCTGAGCTCTGTGACCAGGATCGCGTCGACCTTGCGCGCTTGCGCCAGGGCCATGACCTTCTTGCGCTCGGCACGGTCGTTCTTCGCGCCCGAGGCTGTCTCCCTGAAGATGGCGACGATCTCGTGCCCGGAGCGTTTGGCGAACGCACGCAGGTCGCGTTCTTGCCGTTCGCACGACTGGTCGTCAGTGCTGACGCGGCAGTAGATGGCGACCTGTCCCATTTGAACCCTCCGGAATGCTTTCTTTGAAAATGCCCACAAACACGGGATATCTCGATGCAAATCACTGTATCGTATAGACTAGTGTCTAACAAGGACAAACCGTGGACCGAGAAGCAAGTGGTCTCAAGGGTTGCTTTAAAAATGGGCCTGCAGCGCGGTTTGCGCCCCGGCGCCGACCTTGGCGGGGCTGTCGTCACCCTCCGGCATGACGTCATCACGGGAGGTTATGTCAGGAAGTCCCGGCCGGCGGGGACAGTCCCGTCAGGAGGGGACTGAGAGTTCCCGCGGGCGGCGGCGTTCCCCTTGGGTGGTGACTTTCAGCTCGGGTCATCCGTTGCTTGGGTAGTCAGAGGCGTTGGGTTCAGTGGACCTCAAGCGCGGCCATCCGCAAGCGCGCCTCCAATGAGCACGGGTCGGAAGCGCACGAAACCGGCTTCCAGCGCAGCCTGCACCGGATCGCCGAGTTCGGCGATCCGCTCGCGGACCAAGACGGAGGCCTGGCGCAAAGCGGTGGAGGTCTTCGTTGAACAGCAACGATGAATGGGCCCGGCAGGCCTTTGTCAGATCCGACCTGGTTGCACTGCCTTTACCCTGCGGGCAAAGGTCGCGGTGCTCGGCAATTCCCATCCCGTGCGGGAGCGAGCATTTCCAACAAACGGAACAGCTTGATGCAATTCGCGTTTTTCTCGAAGACGCCGATGCAAAGGAGCTTCCAATGAAACAGGTGACAATCGTGGTCAGCGTGGCACTGCTTCTTGCGGTGCCCACGTTAGGGATGGCGCAGGAAAAGAAGAAGGGCGGGACGCCCGGCGTGGGCCAATCGCAATTCGCCCCGGGCCAGAAACAAACCACGCCAGGCACAGCTAAAGACTTTGCTCCAGGTCAGAAACAGATTGATCCAGGTACAGCAAAGAAATTCGCTCCCGGTCAGCAAAAGAAGACCCCATAAGTATACAACGGTGGGCAGGCATTGCGTGCTCACCGCTGTTCGCTACCGCGCTCGCGGCAAGCGCTCCGTCGGCGACAGCCGCTCCGCACCGGATCGGTAACGTCACTCGCGATGTCTCAGTCCTGCCAGGCCACGGCGATCCATCTTCTTTTGTTTCTCTGTTGACGAGATGCGCCGAGGCGATCCCCGCATCTCGCCTCGACTATCCCGCGCTGGCTGGCACGCATGATGGCCCCGTCGACGACGACCGCGGCGTCCAGCGCACAGCAGCGACGGGTAGCCGGCGAGCTCGGCCAGTCTGTTGCAACGCAGAGCACGAGGCCGGTCGGATTAACTCCGCAGGAGCCAAGCCGTAAAGACAACCAATGCGCCTGCGACTAGCATCAGCACAACGGTGGCCACGAGTCTCGGAGTCCGAGGACATTAAAAGCAAAATGGCCTCCCATCCCGGTCAAGGTCGTAAATGCGAGCACTGCTAGGAACGTAGTCAGCTGCTGCATGGCCACTAAGCTCTAAAACATCGCGTGGCGTAGGCCGGGCCCAGACCACCACGAAGCCCCTGCATCTCGAGCATGGTCCGATAGTGCGGCTCATGTTGGCGATCTGGCACTCCCTCCTGTCGGGCACTACCGCCCAGACAGCACGCGCGGAGTCTCAGACGTCGTCTATTGACGAGCTGTGCCATCGAGGATGGCATTGAGGTCCTGCTCGCTTTTGGCGCGGCGGCTGCGTCCCTCGAACAATGCGCCTTGCTCGATAAGCAGCGACATATGATGGATGTCGCCATCAACCTTTGACGAGGCTTGCAGGGCGACCGTTCTTCCGCAAACGATGCCGGAGACTTTCCCGCGCACCACCACCTGCCGACCCGCAACCATACCCGTCACCTGGCCCTTTTCGCCGACGATGACCTCTGCTGCCTGCACGTCACCCTCGATCTCGCCGTCGACCTGCAATACGCCGCGGCCGATAATCCTCAGGCCCTGGCCCATGATCTTGAGGTCGTTGCCGATCACCGACTTTTCGGTGCTTTCTCGACCAACTGCACTAAAGGCGCCATCGGCGCTGGTGTCGGCTGAGCGCGACTTTGGCTCGGCCGGAGAGCTACGCGTGAACATGATGAAAACCCCCGGTTGGACGGATAGCAAGGCTCACCATCACTGACAGGGAGGAACGGTGTCAACAGGCCACGCCTGCCGTTGTCTCGTCACCGCGTCAGACAGCCCCCACTAATCACGCTACGTGCTGAGGCACAGCGGATTCAGCATTTCGCGTTGAAGGTGGCTTGACCTCCATCGGCGACCGTCACACTCAAGTCGACCTTCTTAGTCCGACTGCCCGATCTTGCGGATGCTGGCAGCGAGATCGAACACGTGCTCCCGCCACCGCGCCATGTAGCGGGCGAAGTGGCCGTCGGAACCTGCCTCCGCTGTTCCCTTCTTGCGGCAAGCATCCAGCGTAGCTGCCGTCCAGGCGGCGGCTGCCGCATCATCCAGGCTCTTTGCCCGTCGGTCCTCTTTGACCTGCAGCTCGGCTTGCGCCTTGAGCCAGACATCGTAGGCGCTGTCCAGGCAGGCCTCGAACGGACCTTTGCGCGCAAAGCCGATGTCCGCGGATGCTCCACAGGCCACGCTTGCCGCAGCCCCCAGAAACGCGCCAACCAGCATGCCGCCGCGAGTTCGGCCCTTCAACCTACCGATCATGATCGTCCCCCTTCAGCCGCCGCAGCGGTGTCTCGCAGCTTAATGGTGGCTTTGATTGCCGCAAGCGCATCGGCATCGAGTCGGCGTAATGACGACGGCCTTGGTGCAACTCAGAAACACAAAAGCCCCACATCGCCTTGGCGATGGGGCTGTACGGGTTGGTAGTCGGTTCCCGGTCCGAGGTCCCGACCTATGGTGTAGGTGCGAACCGCTACTGTCCGCCAATGCTACGCACCAGTCAGCAAATTACGCCTCGATCATTTTGTTGCGGATGGCGTACCGGACCAATTCGGCCGTCGAATGGATATTCAACTTGCGGTGGATGGCCGACCGGTGAGCCTCGATCGTCTTGACGCTGAGATCGAGGATGGATGCGGTCTTCTTATTGCTGTGGCCCACAGCTATCAACTGTAGCACCGAGCGCTCGCGTGCGCTCAGCGGGCCGTCGTTGCGCTTGGTCAGGTATGATTGCCGCAGCGTCTCGGAGACCGATCCCGTGAAGAACGGCATGTGCCTCGCAACGGTCTCGACAGCCGTCAAAAGCAGGTGGTGGCCCTCGGATTTCAGCACATAGCCCAAGGCACCCGCCTGTAGCAGATCATGGATCAGGCTGTTGCTATCGTGCATGGTGAAAATGATCACCTCGGTGCCCGGGCTGAGCTGCCGGATCTGCCGCGTCACGTCAACTCCGTTGAGGAGGGGCAGTGAATAGTCGACGATGGCGACGTCGGGTGCCGTTTTGAGCACCTGCACAACGGCCTGCTTGCCGTCCGCTGCTTCGGCAACGACCTGCCAATTCGGTTGCTCGCTCAGCAGCGCGCGCAGGCCCGCTCTAACCACCTCGTGATCATCGGCAATGAGGATTTTTGTCATTCCGACCCCCGGCCTCGTTTGGGGTACCGGCTTGCGCGCGCATCTGAATGCCCGACGCTCCTATCACTGACCATTGGTCAGCATGCGGGGTCAGGCGGTAGCTGTGTATCAGGGAAAACCAGCAAAACCGCGCGGTGCTTACCGCAGGGTGCGGCGTGCTGGATACTGGCTGGGCGCCATTTCCAACTGAGGCGATGTAGGGGCAAAAAGCCCCGGCCAAAGCGCCGGAGAGCAGGGGCTCTAATTTAGACGGTGAACCTTCCCGCGCGAAGGCGCATTGTTAAGGCATACGCAACACCATGACCGTCCCAGCTACGCGCTCATGGCCTTCTGCCAGTCGATCATCACGCTTGTTGCGCGTTGAGGATTGATCGACGGCTCGGGACCCTGCGGCCCACCAAATAAGAGACCGCCCCGCCCCTGGCATTTGCGCTTAGCCGCGCATAGGTGCCGCCATGGAGTTCCCCGCACTGCGCGGGCGCTCAATCCTCGTCGTTGAGGATGAACCGCTTATCGGAATGGACATACGGGCCGCGCTTGAAAAAGCTGGCGCCAACGTGACCGCAACGACGACTTTTCGCCACGCGCTCATCTTGATCGACCATGACGGATTGGCGGGCGCGATCATGGATCATGCCCTAGGTGACGGCGACAGCACAGAGGTGTGCGTTCGACTGAAAGCCAGGGGCATCCCATACGTCTGCTATAGCGGCTACACAGCGGTGAGCGGCGCTGATCCGACAGCCCCGCATATAATGAAGCCTGCACCCATGGACACCCTGCTGGGCACGTTGGAAGCCCTGCTCCCACGCTTGCCGCGGATCTCGTAGACAGCAGCGCCCACGGCGGAAACGTGTGGATCAGCCATTCTACCGTGGTGTCGTGCTGGATCCAGGGGCTGGGCTGAGGCCGAGCCGGCGAAGCACGGCGCCCGTGAGCCGTCGGCACCGCTCGCCCTCGAACGGGAAGGTGCCTTCAACGCAGGAGCCAATTGATCCTGGAGCGCTCGTCGCAGGCGCATGCGCGCACGGTGCAGCCGCGTCTTCACGGTCGCGGCGTGCAGCGAAAGCACGTGCGCGGTCTCTTCGACGCTCAATCCTTCCACCTCCCGAAGCACGAACACTTCTCGGAAGGGCTCCGGGAGAGCATCGATCGGCCGTTCCAACAGGCTGCGAATCTCGTTCAGATGCCGTCTCGCGCTCGGGGTCGGTTTGGGGACCGCCGCCGGGAAATGGGATGATTTCGCCCATGGTTTTGTCATCAAGTTCACTTAGGGCACAGATGCTCGCGCCGGCCCCGCAGCCGGCCTTGTGCCTCGTTGATGACGATGCGCGTCAGCCACGTGCCGAGTTGGGCCTCCTGGCGGAAAGTCTCCGAGGGCACGGAAACCTCTGACATAGGCATCTTGCACGACTTCTTCGGCTTCCCAGTCGGTACCGAGGATGCTGCGCGCGGCTGCGGAACAGTCGCCGGTTGTTGCGGCGCATGATCTCCTGAAAAGCCGCTCCGCTTGCGTTGCGGGCAAGGGCAATGAGCTCGGGCTCGGTTGCCCGCTCCAAGGTCGGAGCCGTCGCTTTCTACGTAGCGGCCACATACGGTGCCTCGCCGGTTCGTGCATGAGATGTCCGAATTGATCAAAAGGTTCCCGCGATTGCTTGCTGCACTGCACAGTCACTCGGGAACCTTCGGCGCCCGTCGATCCATCCAAAGCGCAGCTACGTCCAATCAGATGCGTGGCTTAGGCCGATCAGCAAGGAGATGACCATGGCACAGACTGTTTCGACTTCTATCACAAGACGAAGCGTGGTGGCAGGGCTGACGCTGACCGCCGCCCCGGTGAGGGCACTATTGGCGGGGACGGATAATGCGCACGCACAGGCCAAGCAAACCACACCGGACAAGAGTCTGTACGAGCGGCTGGGCGGCGTTTTTGCCATCGCGGCGGTGGTGGATCACTTCAGCGACGCCGTCGTGAAGAACCCCATCGTCGGCCAGAAGTCCAAGAACCCGCAGCTGCGGGAATGGCACACCAAGAATCTGGGAAGGCTGCCCGGCCTCAAGTTCATGCGGACCCTGTGGGTCTGCAACGTGTCGGGTGGACCCTTCCAGTTCACGGCCACCAAGCCCGGCGCGACACCGCTCGGCCTTGAAGAGGCCCACCGGGACCTTCGCATCTCTCCCGCAGAATTCGATGAGGTCGCAGCGGAGCTCGGACGGACCCTGGATTTCGCGAAGGTCCCGAAGCGCGAGAAGGCCGAAGTTCTGGCAGCCTTCGCCGCCCACAAAGACGAGGTCACCGCCGGCTACGTGGCGGCCAACAAGCGGGGCTGAAGCAACCCGTTCTGGCAACGCGGGGAGAGACCAACCAGGCCGGTCGGCGGCTTCTCGACGGGACTGAGTTGGCATGCTGGATGAAACGAGGCGGGGACACGGGGTGGCATACGATGCGATTGAGTTGTGCGCACAAGGGAAATTAAGTCAGGACGGCCGATCTGTGCCGAGCGCCCGCATGCTTGAGAGAAGCTAACAACGGGCGTGGCGCAAGGTGCTGGGCAGCTTAGCGATGAAATCCCGCGGGTTGGGCTCCAGAACGCATAAGGCCGGCAACCCTAGCCATCGGTTGCCGGCCATTGCTACGTTAGATTTTCAGGCCAACCAAAAGGCCTTCTGGCGATCTGGCTTCCCTTCGTCGTAGAGATAGAACCGTTCGCCGCCACCGAGGGACAGGACCGCCTTGGCAAGGGCCGACGCGGGATAATCGCCATGCCGATCTCCGCGGTGCGCGATGCCCCACCAAGAGACTTCCGCCAACTCCACGACGTCCGTCCATGAGGTTGCCGGGCGCTCCATGATGCGCTTTTCAAGCGGGTGCACCTCGCCGGTGGGCAGCTTCGCCCTACTCATGATCCTGTCCGCTATCACTGGCTCCGCAGGAGGTCTGATCGCCAGGCCACTTCACCTGCTGCCGGGGCTTGACCCGATGTTCACGGTCTCTGTGTCCGGGGACGGCGCTCGGCTCCACGCCTGGTCGCGCGTAAAGCGGGTCATCCCGTGGCGAACTGCTTTGCCGTCCATATCGGGCCGGAACGGTGTGTAAGCGCAGCGCGCGGCGCAATCATAACGCTTTTGCTCGTCATTCCACAGAAGCTCGCCCTTGTCGCATGCGCACCGGAATTGCTTGGGCCAGCCATCCATCGCACGGCGCTCCAGGCCTAGGCGAGAAATGCTGGCCGTTTACGGGCGGTCGCGGGTGTCGTTGCTACGCGACCTTGGAGCTGCTGGATATGTTCGGTGAGCGCAGGCCACAGTGTGGGCCGACGTTGCGCTTCGATCTCTGGCGGGATGGTGCCTTGGAGCACAGGGACGGCGTTCTCAATGTACGCCAGAAGGCTACTCGTTACCTCGGGTTGATCATAGGCGGTAACGTTCCGAACCACGAAGTCTGCCACAGCTAGCCCCAAAGCTTCCCACCACACGTCCTGCGTGGGGCGCTCGGCTGCAGCAGGTCGCGTAGGTGGTTCGCAATTCTCTTGCCAAGGGCATGCACTTGGTCGCTGTGCTCAGTCATTGACTGTTCTCCGGTAGGGGTTCGCGCCACGTTCGGTAATTCGTCTTAACGTGCGCTAAAAGGACGGTCGGCTGTGAACGGCTAGCGCCTGTCACGTCGTCTGCCGCGACCATGATTACCGCCCCGGTTGCGATCACGGCGTCCAAGGCTTCCAAAGGAGTCACGACCCCCAGAGGAAAGCTCAGGCGAAACCACCAGCCACACCCTAATGACCAGCGCCGCCCATTCCTCCCAACCCAGGAAGCGGAAGATGTTGTCCCGGCCGATGTCGTTCAATTCAAGGAGACATCAACTGCTACTGGTGAGGGCGAGGACGCCAACGATGGTGATTACGACAATGCCGAGAAGGAAAAGTCCCCAGATGTGGCCATCATCGGCGGCGCGGTGGCGCGGATAATGTTCTTCGTGTGGGGTCGTGGGCTATCTCCTTTGCCCCCTGTCACTAGCAACGCCACCGAAACATGTGCGTTCCGCCGGCCATCAGCCAGAGCTCGACGGTACCACCGCATGGCACTGGCCCCGTACCGAACCCATGCGCACCCAAAGGGAATACGATTATCGAGGCGTTGATCCGGACGGCAGCATTTTATCGATCCGCGGGACCTCCCTGTTCGGTTGCCGTTCAAAGTTTGTCCAGTGACGGCGACGCCCTAGCTAGGTGTCAGCCCACGGGCGAGGAAACCTCGGAACACGTCGCCGCAGGTGGCGTTAGCCGCGCGAGAGGGTGCACTACCAACAGCAACGAAAGGACACGGCATGC
>CAWIZC010000013.1:0-69461 GCA_963840445.1 uncultured Alphaproteobacteria bacterium
TTGGTCGTAGGTTCGAATCCTACCCGCGGAGCCAATTATATCAATGACTTAGATAAACTCGCAGGGCTTTCTGGCCCAGCCGCACTCTCGCCTCGGCGCAAGCATCACGCCGGCTGCCTCTGGATCAGGCCCGCTGGACTTGGCCAGCATTTGCAACCCGGTTTTGCGCGGCGGCACCTCGCGCAGCAAGAATCGAGACACGCCGCTTAAGGCCTAGTCTTCGCATGAGCGAATTGCGCCAGTTCATCGCCCGCGCCCGCAGGTAATAGCCGGGACCAACCTGCCGCATGGTCCACCAGACCCCGTACAGGATGGAGAGCAACCCAGGCGACAAGTCGCGCAGCTCATGTGCTCTCGAGAAGCCAATCTGGGATTCGAGTTGCATGTTCTGTTGAGCTGGTGCCGGATGAACCCCCAACTCGTTGAGCCCCTGGATCCAGGGATGACTGTTGGCCCAGTCGATCGGGCATACGCGGGGCAATGGCGCCAGGCATTTGCGGGCACCTCGGTTCGAGACGATGTAGGCGGTCGCAGTCCAGGGAAATTTCAAGTATCGAACAAGCGTTCGATGCGTGTTGGACAGATCGGCGATTGCCACCATGGCGCGCTTGAGGGTCGGTGCCGCGGACAGGTGGATAAGGTCCCAGTCCTCGGGAGCGTGCTCGATCGCATCGGCGCAGCTTGCCTGGAAGTCGTCGTCCAGAACTGCGTCGTCCTCCAGGACGACGGCATATGGCAGCCCCTCCGCCACGATCTTCTGAGCCACCACAAGATGGCTGGCGTAGCAGCCGACCTCGCCCGCTGAAAGCAGGTGTGGGCCTTTGAACTCCGACCGCATCCAGGATGGAATGTTCAGGCCTTCAACACCCGGCACGCGCTCCACCACCACGCCGAGGCGACCAAACTGTTCCTGCATGTGCGCCAGACGCTCGACGGAACGGTCGAGGTTGATAAGAAAGATTCTCTCCAGTTGCTCTGTCATTGAGTGGATGCTCCTCACACTACACTCAATCTGGCCGCGCACGATGAAGCCACGCTCGCTTTCACGATTGTGGCTATGCAATCAACGGGCTGGCCTCGAGGTAAGCACCCTCGCAACGCCGGAGCCCTTATTCATTCTAGCGGCAACAGATGTCAGATGCATGATAGCGTATCCCTTTGAGGCCTTCTAATCAATGGCGGCTCACGTGGCCTCCCACGCCCATCAGAACATCCGACTAACCGCGCCGAGGTCCTGCACGTCGGTCACATTTCGCGGCCCACACGAGCCCGCGCCCGTCTCGGGGGTTCACCCGATTTTGCCCGCCGAGCGCAAATGTCACCATCCGGCGCTCCGTTCGACACCATCTCCGGGCGGCGGCGACAGCGGGGAGCGCTCGCGTCGAGGCAGGAAGCCCCATTGACCAGCAAGCGACGCAACGAACTTGCGATTGACCTTGCGTTGCAAGGTGGCGGCTCCCACGGCGCCTTCACATGGGGCGTGCTCGATCGCCTGCTGGAAGAGCGGTGGCTGCGCATCGATGGCATTTCCGGACCTCGGCCGGCGCCATGAACGCAGCCGTCCTGGCACACGGCTTAGTGCAAGGTGGTGCTGTCGGCGCACGCAAGGCACTGGAGGAGTTCTGGCGCAGCGTATCGCGGGCGGCTTTGCTCAGCCCCCTGCAACGCACGCCGCTCGACGTGCTGCTTGGGCGCTGGACGCTCGACAACTCTCCTGTTTTCGTGGCTGCGGACCTGATGGCGCGCGTGTTCTCGCCCTACGACTTGAACCCGACGGACGCCAATCCACTGCGCGGCATCCTCGCCGACTGTGTCGACTTCGCGCACCTGTCCGATGCCCCCATCAAGCTGTTCGTGACGGCGACCAACGTCAGGACCGGGCGCGGCCGGGTGTTCCGCAATAGCGAGTTGGGCCCTGACGTGCTGCTGGCCTCGGCGTGCCTGCCGACGTTGTTCCAGGCGGTCGATATCGACGGCGAGGCCTATTGGGACGGCGGCTATGCCGGCAACCCAACCATCACGCCGCTCGTGCGTGAATGCCAGTCGCAGGATACCATCCTGGTTCAAATCAATCCGATCGAGCGGCCGGGCACGCCGCGCATGGCCAGGGACATCCTCAACCGGCTCAACGAAGTCTCCTTCAACAGCGTGCTGCTGAAGGAGTTGCGCATGATTGCCTTGCTGAGGCGGGTCGCCCATCCTGGAGATGACGAGGGAGCGCGCTGGGCCGGGATGCGCATCCATCGCATCACGAGCGAGGTAATGGTCGATCTCGGCTACTCGTCCAAGCTGAACGCCGAGTGGGACTTCCTGGCCATGCTGCGCGACGAGGGGCGCAGCGCCGCCGACGCCTTCCTGGAGGCGCGGGCCGACAATCTGGGCAAGCGCTCCTCCCTCGACCTCGATGAGCTAGCCAAAGGTGTCTGATGGGCGTGCCCGGCATCCTGGCGGGCCCGTACCTTCTGGTCTGTGCTCGGCGCCCTCTTCGGCAAGTTCAGGGAAGATAGCGGATCGTCGTTCGAGCATCGCTCTGTTCATGACACAGCGGCTGGGTCATCGGTTCGGTCTGAACCTGGGCTGGTCAAACAATGCGCAGAAGCCCGGTGCCGCGGCAGCCCGTACCCAAGTCCCAGCGTTGCCGATGCTGGTCAATACCCGTAAAGTCCATCGATCGGACAACGGCCGAACTTTCGAGCCGACTGCATGCAGTCCGTGGGATCGGAGTAACGGGTGGCGAACATGGGAATGGTGGTTAGACATCTCACTGGCGCAGGTGCCATGGCGCTTGCCACCTGCATGGCGGTCGCAGCCGAGGCCCAGGAACTCAAGATCGGCATCATGGCCGTTCTGTCCGGCCCGCAGGCGGTGCTCGGCGGCCAGGTGCGCGACGGCTTCAATCTGGGCGTCAAGCACGCTGGCGGCAAGCTTGGCGGTTTGCCCACCAGCATCATCGTCCAAGACGATGAGCTGAAGCCCGACGTGGCGGTCGGCAAGGCCAAGCAGCTCATCGAGCGCGATCAGGTCAACTTCGTGGTCGGCCCGGTGTTCTCCAATATCCTGATGGCGATCGCCAAGCCGATCACGGAAGCCGGCGTGTTCCTGATCAGCCCGAACGCGGGTGCCTCTCCGCTCGCGGGCAAAGGCTGCAGTCCGTTCTTCTTCGCGACCTCCTATCAGAACGATCAGCCGCCGGAGGTGCTTGGCAAGTACGCGCAGGACAAGGGCTTCAAGAAGGCGTTTCTGCTGGCGCCCAACTATCAGGCCGGCAAGGACATGATCGGCGGCTTCAAGAAGTTCTTCAAAGGCGAGATCGCCGACGAGGTCTACACGCCGCTGGGCCAGCTGGATTTCTCCGCCGAGCTTGCCAAGATCGCGGCCGCCAAGCCGGACGCTTTCTTCGTGTTCATGCCGGGCGGCATGGGCGTCAACCTGGTCAAGCAGTACCGGCAGGCCGGGCTCGACACTATCCCGTTCCTGTCGGTGTTCACGGTCGATGAGGCCACTCTGCCAGCGCAGCAGGATGCTGCCGTCGGCTTCTTTTCCGGCATGACCTGGGCGCCCAACACCGCCAACCCGGAGAACAAGAAGTTCGTCGCCGACTTCGAGAAGGAGTACGGCTACGTGCCCGGCAGCTACGCCATGCAGGCCTACGACGCTGCCCAGCTGATCGACAGCGCCGTCAAGGCGGTCGGCGGCAAGCTGTCCGACAAAGATGCGCTACGGGCCGCCATCAAGAAAGCCGACTTCAAGTCGGTGCGTGGTCCCTTCAATTTCAACAACAACGGCTTCCCCGTGCAGGATCTCTATTTGGTAAAGGTTGCCAAGCGCCCTGACGGGAAGTTCCAGACCGAGATCGTGCAGAAGGTGTTCGAAAGCGCGGCCGACAGCTACGCGGCCGAGTGCCCGCTGAAGTAGAGCGGCCGTCATCCTGGCTTCGGGCGCAGCCCGACAGCCTGGCCCAGGGGCGCGGCAACGATGCCTCGCGCTTGGGGTTCGGATATTCGCTGGCGCGAAGTCCGGGATGACCAGGATCTTCCCATGTCGACGGCGCTGATCGTAGTCCAGCTGTTCAACGGGCTGCAGCTCGGCATCCTGCTGTTCCTGGTGGCCGCCGGGCTCACGCTCGTGTTCGGGGTGATGGATTTCATCAACCTCGCCCACGGCGTGCAGTACATGCTGGGCGCCTACCTCGCGGTGATGTTCTACGGTCTCACCGGCAGCTTCTTTGCCGCCATCGCTCTGGCGCTGCCGGCCTCCATGCTGTTCGGCCTGGTGCTGGAGGTGGCCGTGTTCCGCCACCTCTACCAGCGCGATCATCTGGAACAGGTGCTGGCGACCTTCGGCGTGATCCTGTTCCTGAACCAGGGCGTGAAGATCGTCTGGGGCGCCGCGCCGCTCAACCTGCCGATCCCGGATATTCTGTCCGGCTCCATCCCGCTCATGGACGGGCTGCGCTACCCGATCTACCGCTTCGCCATCATCGCGGCGGGCCTGGCGGTGGCCGCTGCGCTCTACCTGTTCGTCAACGCCACCAGGTTTGGCATGCTGGTACGCGCGGGCGCCACCAATGCGCCGATGGTGTCCGCGCTCGGTGTCGACGTCCAGCGGCTGTTCACGATCGTGTTCGGCTGCGGGGCGATGCTGGCCGGCTTCGCCGGTGCGATCGTGGCGCCGATCCTCTCCGTCGAACCCGGCATGGGCGATCAGATCCTGATCCTGGCCTTCGTCGTGATCGTCATCGGCGGCATCGGTTCGATCCGCGGCGCTTTTGTGGCGGCCCTGCTGGTCGGTGTGATCGACACGCTCGGCCGCTCCTTCATGACCGACACGCTGCGTCTGTTCCTGACACCCAGCGCTGCGAGAGCGATCGGACCGGCGCTCGCCTCCATGGCGATCTACGTCCTGATGGCCGTGGTGCTCGCCGTACGTCCGGCCGGGCTGTTCCCGGCCAGGGGACGCGCCTGATGCCGCCCGCGGCGCGCAGCGTCACGGACACGGCCGCCGCAGTACTCCGATCGCTCAGCTTCGATCAGCGCATGGCCACGGGCTTGTTTGTGCTGATGGGGTTGCTGCCGCTGCTGAGTGCCCTTCTCGGCGGCAGTTACCTGTTGCTGATCGGCCAGCGCGTGCTGATCTTCGCGATAGCGGCCATTTCCCTAGAGTTGCTGATCGGCGCCGGTGGTCTGGTCTCGTTCGGGCACGCGGCCTTCCTCGGCATCGGAGCCTACGGGGCCGGCATTGCCGCCAGTCATGGCCTCGGCACTCTGTCCGTTGCCCTGCCGTCCGCACTTGGCGCTGCGGCCCTGTTCGGCTTCGCCACCGGCGCTGTCGCCGTGCGCACGCGCGGCGTCTACTTCATCATGATCACGCTGGCGTTCGGCCAGATGGCTTATTTCGTCGCGACCTCGCTCGCACCCTACGGTGGCGATGATGGCCTGACCTGGCCGACACGCACGCTGGTGTTCGGTACGCGCATGCTGAAGAACGAGACGACGTTCTACTACGTCATCCTCGCCTTGCTCGTGACCACCTACCTGCTCGTGAGCCGGCTCATGGCCTCTCGCTTCGGCCGCGTGCTGCGCGGGCTCACTGACGATGAGACGCGCATGCAGGCCATTGGCTTCACCGCTTATCCTTATCGCCTCACCGCCTACGTCATTGCCGGCACCATCTGTGGGATCGCCGGTTTCCTGCTCGGCAACCAGGCCGAGTTCGTCAGCCCCGCCTACATGCACTGGCAACGGTCCGGCGAGCTGATCATGATGGTGCTGCTGGGCGGCACGGGCACCCTGTATGGCCCCATCCTCGGCTCGCTCGTCTTCCTGGTGCTGGAGGAGATGCTTTCGCGCCTCACCGAGCATTGGAAGGTGATCCTTGGACCGCTGCTGGTGCTGGTGGTGCTGTTTGCCAGGGGCGGCATCGCCGGGGGCATCGACGACTGGCGGCGACGCAAGCTAACGCTCGCGCAGGCATGGGCCGAGCTGGAGTTGATGGCAGCGCGAGGCATTGGAGCTGCCGCCGGGCACGGACGAGAATGGGCATCGCGAGTGCGGTGCGCCTTGGGCGAGGTCGCCGCGCGCTGGAAGCCATACAAGATGGCCATCGGCCGGCTGTTGGTGGGCCTCCTGCTGAGTGCTGTCGCAGCCGTCAATCGCTGGAGGCGGCGATGAGCAAGCCTATCCTGCAACTCAAAGGGTTGAGCAAGACGTTCGGCGCCCTGCTGGTCAACGACTGCATCGACCTCGACATCCGGGCCGGGGAAACCCACGCCATCATCGGCCCCAACGGCGCGGGCAAGAGCACGCTCATTCACCAGATCTCCGGATCGCTAGCCCCGGACGCCGGCCACATCACATTCGACGGCCTCGACGTGACCGACATGCCGATGCCGGCGCGCGCGCAGCATGGCATGGCGCGCTCATTCCAGATCACGCATGTGCTTCCCAGATTTACCGCGCTCGACAACGTGGCACTGGCAGTGCAGGCCCGCGCAGGATCGAGCTTTCGTTTCTGGCAGCCGGCGGCTGAGGAAGCAGCGCTCAATATCCCGGCGCTGCAGGCGCTCGAGGTGGTCGACCTGGCGGCCCGCGCGCACGCCCCGGCCGGCTCCCTCTCGCATGGCGAGAAGCGCCGGCTCGAGCTGGCGATCGCACTCGCGCAGGCGCCCAAGCTGCTCCTGCTCGACGAGCCGATGGCGGGCGCCGGCGCCGAGGAGACGCACCGGCTGATCGAGATGCTCAAAGGCCTGAAGCGTCGCTATACGATCGTGCTCGTCGAGCACGACATGCAGGCGGTGTTCGCGCTCGCGGACCGCATCTCGGTGCTGGTCGAGGGCCGCATGATCGCAACCGGCACCCCGCAGTCGGTGCGCGAGAATAAAGTCGTGCGCGCCAGCTATCTCGGAGAGGCGGCATGAGCACCAGCAAGCCGCTGCTCGCCATCTCGGGCTTGCAGGCGGGCTACGGACAATCGCAGGTGCTGTTCGGCGTCAACCTCACCGTCGCTGCGGGCGAGGTTGTCAGCCTGATGGGCCGCAACGGCATGGGCAAGACCACCACCGTGCGTAGCCTGATGGGCTTGCTGCCGATCATGGCAGGGCACATTGATTTCGAGGGACGTCCGATCGCCGGCGCCCCGCCGTTCCGCATCGCCCAGGCCGGCATCGGCCTCGTTCCCGAGGGCCGGCAAATCTTTCCCACCTTGACGGTAGAGGAAAACCTGGTCGCCACCGCTGCCAGCCGCAATGGCGGCCCGCAGGCCTGGACGCTGGAGCGCGTCTATGCCTTCCTGCCGCGACTTGCGGAGCGTCGCCGCCACCTCGGCGATCAGATTTCGGGAGGCGAGCAACAGATGCTGGCCATCGGCCGCGCGCTCATGACCAATCCCAAGCTGCTGATCCTCGATGAGGCCACCGAAGGTCTGGCGCCGTTGATCCGCCAGGAGATCTGGGACAGGCTGGCGTCCCTCAAGCGCCAAGGCCTCTCCATTCTGGTGATCGACAAGAACGTCGATGCGCTGTTGCGTCTGTCCGACCGGCACCTCATTCTGGAGAAGGGCAGGATCGTGTGGAAAGGTACCTCGAAAGAGCTGGCCCGCGATCCGAGCACGCGCGACCGCTATCTCTCGGTCTAGATACATTGTGGAGGCACTGCATGAAGCCAATGAAGGCAGGCGTCACGAGCGCCGGCAAGGGCATGGACAATCTGTCCTGGAGCATCCTCGGGCAGACCTACGTTCCCAAGGCGCTGACCGAAAGCGCCTTCTCGTGGCATGCTCTGCTACCGCCCGGCACCTTCGTGCCTCCGCACATCCACACCAATCAGGACGAATTCATCTACGTGCTGGAAGGCCGCTTCGACCTGATCCTCGACGGCAAGGAGTTCTTCCGCCACCGCCGGCGACTTCATCCGCCTGCCCATGAAAATCATGCATGGCCTGTTCAACAAAAGCGACCAGCCGATCAAATGCCTGTTCTGGGTGTCGCCGACCGGCAAACTGTTCGAGCTCTTCACGAAGATCGACAAGGTGCCCGACCCGGCCGAGGTCACCCGGCTCGCCGCGCTGCACGATGTCAATTTCCTGCCGCCTCCAGGCTAGTGAGCCGATGAAATCAACGGCGGCTGCGTGATGCCGGCACTTTGCCTGCCCGGCTCCTTGCATCGGTCGCCGGCCTGGCGCGCCCACCCTTGTTCACCTGCTCCTTGGCAAATCCGGCGAGCTGTGCATAGCCCTTGACGATCGCCTCGCGCTCGGTGTGGGTCATCACGTCGTCGATGCTGGCAAAGCCATCAGGGGCTCGTCGCTCCGCCTCGTCGATCACGCCTTCGGGGCCGCCCTTGCGGTTGTTGCGCACGATGTCGGCCGTCTGCGGCAGGCGCTCGGCTTCGTAGGACGCAAGCGCAGCCCGGCCATGCTCGCTCGACACCAGCCGGTCGGCCAAGCAACGGGCATCGAGGATTGCCTGGCTCGCACCATTGGAGCCGACCGGGTACATGGGATGGGCCGCATCGCCGAGCAGCGTCACCCGCCCATGCGTCCAGCGTGGCAGCGGATCCCGGTCGGCCATTGGATATTCGTAGAACGCGGGAGCGCGCTTTACGAGCTCGGTAAGATCCACGTGCGGCGTGCTGAAGCGCGCGACGTGCGGCATCAATTCCTCGAGTGTGCCGTGCCGGTCCCAGCTTTCCCGCCGTGGTGGCGGATCGGAGCCATCGCCCATGCGATAGGTCACGACCCAGTTGATGAGCTGCTTGCCGTTCTTGCCCGGCGCGATCGGATAGAGCACCAGCTTGTTGTTGAAGCCACCGCCGACAATCATCGTGCGGCCGTCTAGAAAACCCTTGGCGAGAGTGGCGCCGCGCCACATCAGCACGCCGTTCCACTTGAGCCCGGCCTCGTCGGGGTAGAGCTGCCGCCGCACCGTCGAATGGATGCCGTCGCAGCCGACCAGGAGGTCACCGGATACGGTGGTGCGGCCCCCTTTGGGCGACTTGCGAAAGCTGGCTTTGACGGCGCCTTCCTCCTGCTTGAACGACACAAAAGTGTGGCCCATGCGCAAGGTCGCGCGCCCCAGTCGCTCGATCACCGCGTCACGCAACACGCCCTGCAGGCGACCACGATGGATCGAGAATTGCGGCACTTTGTATCCGGCCTCGACCCCGCGCGGCTCACGCCAGATCTCCTGGCCGAAGCGGTTGGCATAGATCAGCTCGCGGGTGCGGATCGCCACCTCGTCGAGGCGCGGCAGCAGGCCAAGCTCGGTGAGCTCGGCGATGGCATGGGGCAGGACATTGATTCCGACTCCGAGCTCGCGGATGCGCGGCGACGCCTCATAGATCTGGCAACTGATCCCGCGCGCATGCAGCATCAGCCCGAGCGCGAGCCCGCCGACACCGCCTCCCACAATCATCACGTGCATCGGGCTTTTCCACCTTGGGCGGTCCGCAGATCGCAAATTTGTGAAAGCATAGATCGGTTTGTGACGGGGCGAAAAGGGCTTCAATTCCGCGCTTCTCCGCCATGTCTGGCCCTCCCCCGCGCCGGTCGCGGCATCCGGCCGCTTCGCCAAGACGCGGGAACTGCTCCAAGCAAGCGACGTTGCGGTTGCGTTCGTCCGCCCTCCAGGAGCCAAGCCATGAAGCCTCCCGTTGATCGCCAAGCCGCGGTCGTTGCCACGCTTGCCATTGCGCTCGTCGTGTCGGTGTGTGCGACCATCTTCGTGACCCACGTCGACTATCACCACTTCGGCGGCAGTGGTCCGACCGAAACAAATCCCGCGGGCACCCCGAAGGGCTAATAATTAGTGCCGCTTGGCCCGTCTGTGCAGGCTGCGACAGACGGTTGGGGCGGCTGATAAGGGAACAAGCGATTGCGCCGGCCGTTCTAGCGTCTGCGAACATAGGAGCCAACCATGCGTAAGGCGTTTGTCGGCGCGGCGGCCGCTGCTTTGTGTGCGGCCGGCGTTGCTCTCACAGCCGCGGCGGAGTACGACCCTCCGTCACCGGCCAGCAACTTCGATGCCTATCACTATCGGAGCCCTGGCGGCATCGGCCGACCGAGCCGACCAAGCGTGTACGATGCAGACCAGGTAAGGCCACGCGACTGCGGGCCCAATAACCGATGGGTTGAGGGCCGCTGCGTCGATCGCTAGCGCAGCATGCGGCTCACGCCCTCGTCCGGTCCTGCACGGAACGGGCGACCTCGCTTAGCGTATCATCGAGCGCCGCAACAAGCAGCTCGACCTCCGTCTCGGAGATGGTGAAGGGCGGACTGATCTGCACCTGGTCACCCTCTGGCGCCATACTTTTCGCGAGGATGACGCCGCGCCGCCGCATGCCCTCGATGACGCGGCCGGCCACCCCAAGCGATCTGTCAAATGCAGTGCGGCGGGCCCGGTCCGCGACGAGCTCGATGCCGAGCAGCAGCCCCCGCCCGCGCACCTCGCCGATCATCTCATGCCGCGCGGCAAGGCGATCGAGGGCTGCCTTAAGGGTTCCGCCAATGCCGAGCGCGCGCGTGAACAGCTGCTCGCGCTCCATGATCTCGTGCACCTTGAGACCGATGAAACACGAGGAGGGCGTGCCTGAGTACGTAAGCCCATGCACGAAACGGCCGCTTCCGCCGGCGAGCGCCTCGCGAATTCTGTCCGACACGACCATGGCAGCCAGCGGCGCGTAGCCGCTGGCGATGGCCTTGCCGAGGGTGATGATGTCAGGCGAGACACCCCAGTCGGCAATGGCGAACGCGCGCCCGCAGCGGCCATAGCCGCACAGCACCTCGTCTGCGACGAACAGCACGTCGTGCCGGTCGCAGATCTCGCGTACGCGGGCGTAATACTCGTTCGGCGGGGCCACGCCGGGCGAGGACGTGCCGATCACGGGCTCGGCGATGAACATCGCCACCGTCTCGGGGCCCTCGTTCACGATGGCGCGCTCCAGTTCGTCGGCACAGGCGGAGACGCACCCTTGGCCGGCGCAGCGCGGACATCGGTAGGCGTAGGGTGCCGCGATGTGGGAGACCGGCAGCAGCATCGGCGCGTAGATGCGTCGCCAGTCCGTGCGACCCGACAGCGACAGCGCGGCGAGGGTGACGCCGTGGTAGCCCTGCCAGCGGGCGATGGCCTTGTACTTTTGCGGTCGCCCCGTTTCGACGAAATACTGCCGCGCGAGCTTCCAGGCGGATTCGTTGGCCTCCGATCCGCCCGACGTGAAGTAGACGGCGGCCATGTCCTTGGGTGCCATAGCGAGGATTGCCGCTGCCAACCGCTCCTGCCAGGGATGCGTGAAGGTTGCGCCGTAGACGAAGGTAACGGCGTCGCCGGCGGTGGCTAGCGCCTCCCAGATCTCACGCCGCCCGTGACCGATGCCGACCACGCTGGCGCTCGCCGAGCCGTCGAGATAGCGCCGGCCTTCGCTGTCGAACAGAAATACGCCTTCCCCCCGCACAATCGTCGGAGGAACGCCGTTGAGATCGCGATAGAACACGGCCGAACGGTTGGCGATCATGCGAGTTCCTGAACGAGATGGCCTTCCTCGACCGTGCGCCAGGCACGGACCGGCGGCGTGTAGTCCTTCGGACGCACCGGGCTCGGCAGCTCCTGGCCGCGCATGCGACTGCGGTCCCTGCGCCGCGACGGATCGGCAATGGGAACGGCACCGAGAAGCCGGCGCGTGTAGGGATGCTGCGCATTGGCGATGACGGCCGCGCGTGGGCCGATCTCGACAATCTCGCCCATGTACATCACGGCGATGCGGTGGCTGAAGCGCTCGACCACCGCCATGTCGTGCGAGATGAACAGGTAGGCGAGGCCCATCTCGGCTTGCAGATCCATCAGCAGGTTGAGCACCTGGGCCTTGACCGAGACGTCGAGCGCGGAAACGGCCTCGTCGGCGACGATCAGCTTGGGGCCGAGAGCCAGTGCTCGCGCGATGGCGACGCGCTGGCGCTGGCCTCCCGAGAACTCATGCGGCAGACGCCGCGCCATGGCCGGCTCCAGCCCGACCCTCGACAGCGCAGCGGCGACACGCTGCGAAACCTCACGGCGGTCGGCCATGCCATGCACCCGCATCGGCTCGGCGATGGCGCGCCCAATCGGCTGGCGCGGATCGAGGCTGGCGTAAGGGTCCTGGAAGATCATCTGCATGCTGGGACGGATCGCTTTCAGCGCCGATCCCTCGAGGCGCGTGATGTCGGCGCCGGCGAAGCGCACCGTGCCGCTGGTCGGGTTGATTAGCCGCAGGATGGACCGGCCGGCCGTCGATTTGCCGCAACCGGACTCACCGACCAGCGCCAGCGTCTCCCCCCCGTTGAGCGTGAAGGAGATGTCCTCGACGGCGTGCACGCGAGCCGTCACGCGGCGCAGCAGCCCACTCGTGATCGGGTAGCGGGTGGTGAGCCGCTCGACCTCGAGCAATGGCGTCCGCGCAGTGGACCCGCGCGGCACGGCGTCTGCCTCGAGCGCGCGTCCGTCGACGGGGTCGATGACCGAGAAGCGCCTCGGCGCGGCCTCGCCTTGCATCGAGCCAAGCCTCGGCACCGCGCCGATCAACGCGCGCGTATAGTTGGCACGGGGGGCGTGGAACAGATCCACCACCTCCGCCTCCTCGACCTTGTTGCCGCGCCACATGACCACCACGCGGTCGGCGATCTCGGCTACCACACCCATGTCATGGGTGATGAACAGCAGAGCCATGCCCCGCTCGCGCTGCAACTCCTTCATTAGCTCCAGAATCTCGGCCTGCACCGTCACGTCGAGCGCGGTGGTCGGCTCGTCGGCGATCAGCAGCTTTGGACGGCAGGCGAGCGCGATGGCGATCATGACGCGCTGGCGCATCCCACCCGAGAACTGGTGGGGATAATCCTCGAGCCTGCGGCGCGCGTCGGGTATGCGCACCAGATCGAGCATGCGTAGCGCCTCGATGCCGGCGCTGCGCCGGTCCAGTCCGCGATGGTAGCGCAGGACCTCGGCGATCTGGCTGCCGACCGTCATCACCGGATTGAGGCTCGTCATCGGCTCCTGAAAGATCATGGCGATGTCGTTGCCACGCACGCGGCGCATTTCTGCCTCGGGCAGCGCCAGCAGATCGCGGCCGCCGAGTAGTGCCTTTCCCTCCACACGGCCGTTCACCGAGGGCACCAGCACCATCAGCGACAGCGCCGTGACGCTCTTGCCGGAGCCCGATTCACCGACGATCGCTAGCGTCTCGTTCGCGTCGGCATGGAAGCTCAAGTCGTTGACGGCCGCACGCCACGCTCCGCCCGTGCGGAACGACGTCGTGAGCCCGCTGACGGCCAGCAGTGGTGCCGATGCCCTGCTCATGTGCCGTCCTTGAGCTTGGGATCGATGGCGTCGCGCAGACCATCGCCGATCAGGTTCAAGGCGAAGATGACGGCCAGTACCGCACAGCCCGGGACCAGCGCCAGCCAGGCATTGTCGAGAATGTTGTCGAAGCCTTCGCGGATCATGCCGCCCCAGGTCGGAATGGGCGGCTTCAGCCCCAGCCCGATGAAAGCCAGGGAAGCTTCCGTGCGGATGGCGTTGGCGAGCCACAGCGCCCCCATCACCAGGATCTCGGCCATGATGTTGGGGAGCACGTGCACGACCAGGATGCGCGGCGTCGAGAAGCCGAACGAACGGCAAGCATGGATGAAATCGCGCGCCTTGATGGCGATGGTCGGGGCGCGGGCGATGCGCGCGAATGGTGCAATGGAAGTCAGAGCGATCGCCAGGATGATGTTGGTGAGGGATGGCCCGAGCATGGCCACGACGATCATGCCCAGGATGAGGGCCGGGAAGGCGAGCAGAATGTCCATCACCTGCATGACGAAGGCATCGACGCGGCCACCGTACCAGCCGGCCAGGATGCCGATGGCCGAGCCGATCAGCACGGCAATCGCGGTCGAGGCAAAGCCGATCAGGAGCGAGGTGCGCGCCCCGTGCACCGTGCGCGCCCAGATATCGCGGCCGAACTCGTCGGTGCCGAATATGTGCGCCATCGACGGCGGCATCAGCTTTTCAGTCAGATTCTGCGCGGCCGGATCGTAGCTCGCAACCCAGGGAGCGGCGGCAGCGATCGCAAGCACCGCCACCAGTAACACCAGCCCCGCCGCGGCTAGCTTGTTGGCCCGGAACACCCGGATAAGCGAAGTGCCGGCACCGCGTGGCACCTCGACGGCGAATGCATCGATACTCGTCATCCGAGCTGCACCCGCGGATCGACGAGCCCATAGACCATGTCAGTCAACGCGTTCACCCCGACGACGAGGAAGGTGTAGATCACCATCAGGCCCTGCAGCATCGTGTAGTCACGCTGGCTGAGCGCTCCCACGATCAGCTTGCCGAGCCCGGGGCGGTTGAACACGATCTCGGTCAGCACCGAGTTGCCGATCAGGATGCCGAGGAACAGCCCGACTACGGTCACGATCGGCAGCATGGCGTTGCCAAGCGCATGGCGCCAGACAACAGCGCCCCAAGGCACGCCCTTCGCGCGCGCGGTGCGGATGTAGTCCTCCTGCAGCACTTCCAGCATGGCCGAACGCGTCACGCGCGTGATGTAGGCCGCGTTGATGAGCCCTAGATTGATGGCTGGCAGAGCCAGAGATTGCGCCCATGCCTTGAAGCTGCCGGTGCCGGCGCTGATCACGGGGAACATGCGCAGCTCGATGGCGAACACCAGCAGCAGCACGACGGCTGAGACGAAGGCCGGGAACGAAAGGCCCATCAGGGAGACCACGCGGATCAGGTTGTCGGCGCCGCGATTACGCTGCAGGGCGGCGACCACGCCGAGCGGGACGCCCACGAACACCCCGAGCAACAGCGCTGCCAGCGTCAGCTCCAGCGTCCACGGCAGCACGCTCATGATCTCGGCCATGACCGGCCGATCGGTCACCATCGACTGGCCCCAGTCACCGACGATGGCCTTGCGCATGAACTCGACGTATTGCACGGCAATCGGGCGATCGAGCCCGAGACGCTTGTCCAGCGCCTCGATCGCCGCCTGACTGGCAAAGTCGCCCAGGATGACGTGCGAGGGCTTGCCGGGCAGGATGCGGACGATGCCGAACACCAGCGTCAGCACCGCCAGTCCGGTGACAAGCGCGAACAGGGTGCGACGGACGAGGTAGCCCAGCATTTGCTAACTTTCGACAAAGCGACGAGGCGCGCCCGGGTGAAGTCCGTGCCCCCTCACCCGATCACTTGGTGAACCGGGACTTCTCCGTCAGGTTGGGCACGAGGTTCAACGAGCCTACCATGTCGTAGCCAAGATCTAAGGTGTCGGCCTGCGCCCACACCTGCAGGGACTCCGAGAACGGCACCGAGCACACGGCGGCGAGGATCTTCTCCTGGGCGGTCTGCCAGAGCGCCTTCTGCTTGGCGATGTCGGGCTCCTTGCGGGCCGCCTCGATCTCCGCGTCGGCGACATCGCAATGGGAGAAGTTGGTGATGGCGGTCGGCTGACCAATGCTGGAGGGCGAGTAGTAGAACTGGCTGAGGTAGGAGTCGGCCACCGGGAAACGGAAAGCCTGGTACATCACCACCGGCGACAGGTCCTTGCGGATCTGCTGGTGCCAGGTCGGGTGATCGACCGGCTGCATGTCGAGCGTGATGCCGGCCAGCTTCAGCTGCGCCTGCAGGCCCTCCATGATCTTGGACAGCGTGGGATGGGTCGAGATGATGACCTTGATGGTGAGGCCATCCGGATAGCCGGCCTCGGCCAGCAGCTTCTTGGCCTTGGCGACGTCATACTCGGGCAGCGTGAGTTTGGCCGTGCCGAGGTTGCTGTCGGGGATGACGCTGATCGCCTCGCGTGACACCTGCGTGCCGAGCAGGGCCACCATGGCTTTGCGATCGATGGCATGCGCGATGGCCTGGCGCACGCGCAGGTCGTCGAGCGGCTTGGCCTTGATGTTGAGATGCAGCGCGTTGAGCTCGGCCGGCTCGATCGACAGAACCTTCAGGCCCTTGACCGAGCGCATCCGTTGCACCCACTGGTCGGTCGTGCGCCCGAACACCAGGTCGAGTTCGCCGTTCTGCAGGGCAAGATCGCGGGTGGCGTCCGACGGCATGTAGCGGTAGGTGATCTCGTCGATCTGCGGGGCCCGCGGAAATAGGCCTTGTTGGCCGTGAGCTTCACGAACTGCTGAGGCTGATACTCGACGAACATGAAGGGACCGGTGCCGATCGGCTTCCGCGCAAAGCCCTCGCCCAGCTCCTCGGCGGCCTTTTTGCAGACCATCATGCCGCCGTGGTAGTTCGACAGCAGGCCGAGCAGGCTCGGGATCGGCTGCTTCAGTGTCACCTTCAAGGTCGACGCGTCGACAGCCTCGACGGAGGCGATGGGCGTCATGTCGCCCGCGAAGGCCGAGCGTGCCTTGTCGGCCGATCGCTTCAGGGAATAGGCGGCATCCTCGGCGGTGAACTCGCCGTAGTTGCCGTGACACGTCACGCCCTTGCGGATCTTGAAGGTCCATTCGGTCTTGTCGGCGTTGCTGGTCCAGCTCTCGGCAAGGTCGGGCTCGATCGAACTCCGGGTTGATCTGACCGGGCTTGATGCGCACCAGCGCATTGAACACCCAGCTGAGCATGCCCTTGTCGGCGCCGACGGCGGTCAGGTGCGGGTCGAGCTTGCCTGCATCGGCCGTGGCGTTGGCAACGACCAGCGAGCGCTTCTGCGCCGCCGCAGGATCGGCCGCGAGGAACGTGAGCGCCGCGAACGCAGCATAACAACAAGCTCTATGCATCGGCCCCACCTCTCATGTCTTTGCGCTGCTCTCAATGGTCGCCTTGGCTGGTCTTTCGCTGCCTGTCCCGGGCGTTGAGGCCAGGTATTGGAGTGCCGTGCGTGCTCGAGACGAGGAGACGTTCGTAGGCGGCGGCAAGTGCGCGATAGGTGGCCCCCGGCCGGCCAGCGCCGATGCGCCGACCGTCGATCGAGGTCACGGGTAGCAGTCCTCCAGCCGTACTCGAGAGAAACACCTCATCGGCCGTGTAGACGTCATAGAGCTCGAGGTCAGCCTCCGCGGCCGCAAGGTCGGCCGCCGACGCCAGGTCCATGACGGTCTCGCGCGTGACGCCTGCAAGGATATCGTGGCGGGGGGTCAGGAGCCGCTTGCCGCGCACTGCGAAGACATTGCAGCCCGTCGCCTCGCACACGCGGCCACTCAGGTCCAGCAGCAGGGCCTCGTCGGCGCCAGCGGCTTTCGCCTCGAGCTTGGCCAGCACGAGGTTCAGGTAGTTGATGCTCTTGATCTGCGGGTCGAGCACCTGTCCCGGCGGCCGGCGCACGGCGACGGTCTTGACCCGCAATCCCTCGGCGAGCCGCTCCATGGAGACGCGATGCATGAGCGGCAGCGCCAAGATGATGAGGTTGGGCACGCAGCCCGTGGGATCCATCAGCGGCCGGCCGTTACTGCCGCGCGTCACCAGCCACTTGATGTAGGCGTCCTTCTGCTCGTTGCGCCGCACCGTCTCGATGATCAGATCGCGCATCTCGGCGCGGTCGCACGGCGGAGCAAGGGCAATGGCCGCCATGGAGCGAAAGCCGCGCTCGATATGCGCGTCGAGCTTGAAGATCATCCCTGAGCGCGCGACGGCGGTCTCGAAGATGCCGTCGCCATACAGCACCGCGTGGTCGAGCACCGAAATGCGCGCCGCAGATTGCGGCACGAACTCGCGATTGACGTAGACGACCGGCTCGCGAGAGGACACGGCACATCATTCTCTAGTTGCATTTTCAAGAGTTCTATTTCATAAAAATGGAACTTCGTCAATCGAGCGTACTCTCCGACCTGCCCACATTATGCCAATCTGTTGATGCTTTTGGCCCATCGGCTGCTAGAGATGGCAAGGATGTTGATCCGTTTTTCTGGACGACAGGACGACGTAATGGTACGCAGAGATGGCCCGGACGCTAGCCGGAATGTCGGTCGGATCATGCAGATCGTCGATGCGCTGGCCGCCGCCGGGCACGACGGGCTGCGGCATACCGATGTGATGCGCGCCACCGATCTGAACAAAACGACCACACATCGTCTGCTTGCGAGCCTCGTTGCACATGGGCTGGCCGATCAGGATGCGGATAGCGGCCGATATTTCGTGGGCATGCGGCTGCTGTCGCTCGCGACGGCCGCCAAGCGGCGTTTCCGGCTGGCCCCGCTGGTTGAGCCCATCCTCCTGCGGCTCAGCCGGCAGACGCAGGACACCGTCATGCTCGTTGCCCGCACAGGCGATGAGGCCGTCTGTCTCGAATGCATTGAAGGATCGTTTCCGATCAAGGTGCTGACGCTGCGCGCCGGCGATCGCCGCCCGCTTGGCATCGGCGCGGGCAGCCTCGCGCTGCTCGCCTTTCTTCCTGACGCCGAGGTGGACCGCATCCTTATCGAGCACGCGGCTGAGCGGGCCGAGTATCCCTTCGACGAGATCCAGCTTCGTCAGATGATCGCAGCCGCCCGCCGGCACGGCTATGCCTACAACGACATCCATGTCTTCAAGGGCATGGAGACCATCACCGACATGGCGGCGGTGAGCGTGCCGATCCGGTCGAGTTCAGGCACGCCCGTCGCCGCCCTGCACCTCACGGCGATCACGCAGCGCCTCGCGCAGCCGCGTCGTGACAATATCGTCGCTGCTTTGCGGCACGAGGTCGAGGCGATCGAGCACGCCTATCGCCCCGTCCTCGATGCAATGGAGCCGCGCGCTCAAGCGGCCAGCAGTGCGTTACCTGTGTCTGTGAAAGCGACCACTCCGCTTCGCAAGGCAGCCACTCCGACCGGCCGGCGTCACAAGCGCTGAAGCGGGCAGCGCACTGAGCCGCCAGCCCGCCTGAAGCATCGTCCATAGTCGAGTGCAAGCGTCATGCTGCCGTCCCACAGGAAGGTCGTGGTCATCGGCGGGGGCATCGTCGGCTGCTCGCTGCTCTATCACCTAGCTCACGAAGGCTGGACCGACTGCCTTCTGATCGAGAAGGCGGAACTCACCTCCGGCTCAACATGGCACGCGGCCGGCGTCGAGTTGAGCTCGCGCGTGCCCTTGTGCCCTTTCTCGATGCGCATGGCGCCAGCATATTGCTCGACGCGTAATCATCGCGCCTGCAACCACCGTGTGCTTGCTGCGCTCGCCGGCCCTTGCAAGAGTCGCGGCGATAGCGGCCGAGTCTGTGATTGTCACACAGGGTCGGTAGAGGTGGGGACTCATCAACGATTGGGAACGGCCAACATGCTTGATCCTATTGTGTATTCCGCATACCGGTGCTCGCGCGTTGTCTGCATTGCCTACGCTTTCATCACAGCCGTGACGATACTGGCGGCACCGGCCGCAGCGCAGGACGTCGACAAGGCGCTCGAAGCACGCATGGAAAAGGAAAAAGGCGAACGGCGTGGCTGCAAGATCACGATCTGCGACACCGCGCGCAACCACAAGGCGGATGGGGGCGACATCGCCTGCTCGGCGGTCAAGACGTGGCCTGCCGGCGACCTCCGCGACAACATCTTGAAAGGCAAGCTCGACTGGCCGTGGGGCAACGCCCAGTGCAAGGTCGATGTGAAGATCGAGCGCAAGATGCTGGCGCAGGCGCTGTCTTCCCCCAATCTGGAGGCGAAGCTGGCCAAGCAGACCGTCACCTGCACGCTCGATCAGAAGGGCGGCAGCGAGAAATACAATATCTCCTTTGCCATCACCCCGACCGTAACGTTCGCCGGCGGCAAGGCCACCAAGGCCACGCTCAACTGGTCGGACATCCAGGGCTCGGCGCTGGCCAAGGGCGCCGTGTGGTCGGCCGCCACGCTCGACAATAACGTCGGAGTGTTTGAGGGCACGACCGTGGAGCAGATTAACGCGTTCTTCGGCCCGCGCTGCGACGAGGTCAAGGACGAGCTCGGCAAATAACTCCGCTAGGCGTAGCGGCGGACGTGGGCCGCTACGCCCAACATCGGGCGGCTGGCGCCCTACACCGCGTCTTGCAGTCTCAGGCGGCCCATGCGCGTCTCGACGTCGTAGACGCCGCTGAAGTGCGCGCCGCGGAAGTTCTCCGACCGCAAATGCCCGCGCAAGGCAAAACGCAGGCCGTCGAGACCTTCCTCGTCTATTGCGTCGATGTGCGCCTCAATCGCCTCGCTGCGCGTGTGAAACATCACATGCAGGTGCTTGTCGGGATTGGCGACAGCGCGCAGCAGGTCATCCTTTCCCGGACCGTCGCTGACGATGATCTCGCTGGCTGACATATCGGCACCTCCTTTGCCGCAACCACAACGCGCGCCTGAGCCGAAGGTTGCAGTGCCTCGGCAGCACGACCCGGCGTTGGAGGCTATTTGCCATGCGAATCAGCTATATGCTGGAGTGCACCACAGCAGGGGGCCGAACCATGAGTGACAAAACCACCCTCGTAATGCCGGGACAGAACGTGATCGTCCCGCGTATCGTAAAGCGTGTCGTACAGGTCGCGGCGTCCTGCGCGCTGACCGCCGCGGTGGCGCTGGTGCTCGTCGTCGGCAGTGGCATGCTGCTGGCGCGCGGCAGCTCCTCACGTGGCGTCGATATCTGGCTCAACTTCATCCAGCGACCTGACATCCAGGGCACGATGCTGCTGACGGCCATCGTCACGGTGCTGTACGTCTACTGGCATCGCGACCGCGAGCGCAGGTAGCATCTGCGATTGCACCAGCTTGCTATTGCCGACGCCGGGATGCTCAGCGCACCCCGGCGTTGTTGGTTTTTGCGCGCTTCAACTGACCCGCTTCGAGTTGCTTCAGCAGCTCGTGTTGCCCTTGCTTGGCCGTCCGAATCATGTAGCCAAGCAACAGGGCAAGTTAAAAGTGGGTGTCATGGACAGTTATTATGCGAGTCTTTTCGTCGATGTTGCGCCGGGCCTGACCATCGTGTCCGTCGCGTTGCTGGCGGCGCTGCCGCCCTATCTCGTCATGTACCAGTCCCGCCACGGCCGAGCCCGCGGCTCCATCGCCTACATCCTCGGCTTCTTTGCCGGCATCGCCGCCACGGCGCTGATCGTGGTCACGTACGGGGCGCGCGTGCCCGATGACACGGCGATGCTGTCGGCCGGTGTCCTCGCCGCGTTCTTTGCTCCCTTCGGCGGCATGCTGCGGGCACGTCTGCGTCGTCCACCGCGCCGGGCCCCGCGCGGCCACATGCAGCGGGCGTAGGATCCATTACCGGTCGGCTGTCTTGCGCCGCATTGCAGGCTGCATCGGCGGATTGCGGCTGTCGCCTGGGTCGCTGCGCGCTCATCTTGTTGTTCAGGATGTTGTTCGCGGCTAGGCTCGACCCCAGACACGCCTTCGACGGAGCACCAACGATGGCCTCTCCCACGCAGCCGCCCTCCGGCTCGCCGACACAAGACGTAGCCGGCTATCTCGACATGCCGCCCGAGCGGCGCGCTGCCGCCAAGGCGCATGCGGCGACCCTTTCGATCGCTGCCGGCAAGGTCGCTCTCGAGCTGCCGCTCGGGGCCGATGTCGACGACTTCCGCCGCGTGCTGGTCGCGGAGGCAAAGCCATGACGGATCTTGCCGCTCTGTCCGCCCGCGGCCTCGCCAAGGCGATCCGCGACAGGAAGGTGTCGAGCCTCGAGGCAACGCAAACCGCGATCGAGCAGATCAAGGCCTGCCACGAGCTGACCAACTGCATCATCACGCTCGAGGCCGACGAGGCGCTGGCCGACGCGAAGGCGGCCGACGCGGCAATCGCAGCCGGCACTGCCGAAGGGCCGCTTGCCGGCGTGCCGCTCGCCCATAAGGACATGTTCGACCGCAAGGGCAAGATTGCCAGTTGGGGCGCGCGCATCCGCGCCGACAAGCCGGCTACCGAGGACGCCACAGTCATCGCCCGCTTCAAGGGAGCCGGCGCCCTGCAGATCGCAGCCCTGCATCTGACCGAATTTGCCTTCGGTCCGACAGGGCACAACTACGTGCTGGGCCACGCGCGCAATCCGTGGGACCCGACGCGCATCACTGGCGGCTCGTCGGCCGGCACTGCGGCATCCGTGGCCTACGGTGCGATCCCCGCCGGCATGGGCTCCGACACCGGCGGTTCGCTGCGGCTGCCCGCGGCTGCTTGCGGCATCGCCTCGATCAAGCCGACCTGGGGTCGCGTCAGCCGCGCCGGCGCCATGCCGCTGGCGCCGGCGCTGGACACGATCGGCGTCCTCGCCCGGCACGTCGAGGATCTCGCGCTGACGCTCGGGTTCCTCGCCGGGCCGGACCCGCGCGATCCGGCCGCAACCAATCTGCCCGTTCCCGACTATGTGGCTCACCTCGGCGACCGCGTCGCCGGCCTGCGTGTCGGCGTTGACGAGGCGGTGGTGCGCGACGCGCATCCTGATGTGCAGCGCATGCTCGAGCAGGTACTGGCCATCCTCGGCAAGCTCGGCCTGCAGCGAGCGACCTGCCACTTCCCCGAGTGGCAGACGCTCGATCAGCTCGTGCAGCTGGTGCAGCTGCCGGACGCCGCGGCCGGCCACAACGCCCACATCCGCACGCGTGTGCAGGATTTCGGCCCGCAGGTGCGCGCCCGCCTCGAAGTCGGGCACTTCATTCCGGCCGTCGATCACATGACCGCGCTCAGGGCGCGCGGCACCTACCTGCAGCGCACGCTCGACGAAACCTTCAAAGGGTTGGACATCGCCATTTTGCCGATCCTGGCCGATCCGCTACCGACCATAGCCGAGCTCGACGTGGCCGGCGGCCCGCAGCTACAGACAGCCATGGGCCGGGTCGTGAAATACACGCGCCCTGTCAACTACCTCGGCCTGCCGACGCTGGCGCTGCCGGTGCCGCGCAACGGCGGCTTGCCGAACGGCATCCAGCTGATCGGACGGCCTTACAGCGAGGCGCAGCTGTTCGCCATCGGCCAAGCCTACCAACGCGAAGTGCCGCCCGAGATCGCCCGGCCGCTGAAATAGCCAAGCCATATCCAGCTCAACGCTGCGTCTCGAACTCAGTGCCGAGCTTGTCGAAGCACGGCCCGATGGGCGCCAACGCCCTTCGACAAGCTCAGGGCGCGGATCGGCGAGTGCCGCCTCGCCGCGCTTCCGTCAGAGCCGGGAGAACCCTAAGGCGCCAGCGTCTGCGCCGGGGTGGGGCCTTCGCTCGGGTCGCGATCGTGGCCGGCGATCAGGTCCCGCAATCCGTCGCGACTGTAGATGTCGGGCCGGAACACTACGCGACCGTCGAGTTCGGCCCAAGCCGTGATGTAGGCGAAGTAGACCGGCACGGGTCGCGTCAGCACGACATCCAGGGGCTGGCCCGCATCGGCGATCTGCTGCGCACGTCCCGGCTCGCTCCAGCCCGGCTCGTACTTGGCGACCCATTCGGCGAGCGTGAATACGTCCTGCACCCGCACACAGCCGGCGCTGAAAGCACGGCCGCGCTGGCCGAACAACGGTTTCATGGGCGTGTCGTGCATGTAGACGCCGTGCTCGTTCGGCATGTCGAGGCGTACCAGCCCGAGCGCATTCTGCGGCCCGGGGTCCTGGCGGAACTTGATACGGGTCACGTCGGCCTGCCGCCAGTCGACGCTGGACGAGTCGATCACCGGACCGTTGAAGGAGCCGGTCAAGACGCGGATCTGCTCCTTCTGCAGGTAATCGGGCTCCTTTTGCAGACGCGGAATGAGATCGAGCTTGGCCACGCTGTCGGGCACGCGCCAATAAGGGTAGAAATTGATGGCGCGGATCTGGGCACGCACGGTCGGCGTCTCGCGCTCGGGCTTGCCGGCGATGACGCGATGCCTGAGTTCCACCTCGTGCCGCTCGACCGCCTCCAGCTGGAAGGCAGGCACGTTGACCAGCACGTAGCGGTCCTCGATCTTCTGCGCCGTCAGATCCCTGAGCCGCTGCAGGTTGACACGCAGCTGCTGCAGACGCGCCTGAGCCGGGACGTTGAGCGCGGCAAGCGTCGGCTTGTCCACGCGGCCGGTGACGCGCAGGCCATTGGCCTCCTGATAACGGCGGACGGCCTCATCGAGATCGTCGTTGAAACTGAAGCTGTTGCCCTTGGCGCGCGACAGCTCGCCGCTCATGGCCAGCCGCTTGCGCAGCAGCGGCATGCGCTCGTCGTCGTCCTCGGGCCGTATCATGCGGTTGCCGGGGATCAGCGGCCAGCCGCCGGCGGCGACGATCTCCTGATAGCGCGCGATCGCGCCCTGTAGAGCGCCGATCATAGCCTCGCTGCGGAACGGCGTCGCATCGGGGCGCAGATCGTTGAGCACCTCGGGCTTGCGCCGTTCCTCGCTATTGGAGGTGCGGTACGACGGCAGGCCTTTGCCGAAGCCCGGAATGGATTCCCACCATTGGTTGTCCTGTGCGCGGGCACTGGCAACCGGCACGGCCAACAGCAATACCGCCGACAGCCGCACCATCTGTCGCCTGATCCTGATGATGCCGCTCATCATTTAGCGGAGCGCTCCCATCTCAAGTCCACCCTGCCCTCTCCCGCCGGCTCGATGGACCAGCCTCCTACGGCGGAATGGAGACTTGCGATGCACCCCGCGGCACTCCGCCGGCCTCACTACGCTTTCGGAAATACGCGCCTTCGACAGGGCCCACAAGGCCCTAGCCGCGTTTGTATAGCTCGCGTCAAAGATATGGCCAAACAAAGACCGTTCACCATCGAGTGAGGGCGGGCTGCACAGAGCATCTGTTGCCGACACGCCACGGCCGGCCGGTTATCATGGCAGCTGCGCGCCTGTTATCCGAGCAATCGCGGCTGCAGGGGAGTTCTCCGACATGACCGATCAAGCCGTTCTCTGGGACCTCGACGAGCGAGGCGTGGCCCGCGTCACGTTGAACCGGCCGGAGGTCGGCAACGCCTATAACGGCGACATGATCGAGGGATTGTTGTCGGCCATGGACGAACTCGGCCGGCGCAGCGCACTCCGTGCCGTCCTGCTGACGGGCGCCGGACGTCATTTCCAGGCCGGTGCGGACCTCAAGTGGATCGGCCGCGTCAGTGCTGCCTCGGCGGAAGAGAACGTGCGCGTCAGCCGGGCGACGGCTGAGGCGGTCGACCGCCTCAACCGGCTGCCCGTTCCGACCGTGGCACTGGTGCAGGGCGGCTGCTTCGGCGGGGGCACCGGCATGATCGCCGCGTGCGACGTAGTGATCGCCGCCGATAACGCAATGTTCTCGATCGCAGAGGTGCGCTGGGGCTTGACCGCGGCCATCATCCTGCCCCAGCTCAGCGACGCCATCGGCGTGCGCCAGCTGCGCCGCTACGCGCTGACCGGCGAGCGCTTCGGCGCCGAGGAGGCCTGCCGCATCGGCCTTGCCCACAGGGTCGTGCCGCTCGCCGAACTCCCCGTCGCTGGCGAGGAGATGCTGTCGCACCTACTGCAGAACGGCCCTGTTGCCTTGGCCGAGACCAAGCAACTCGCGCTGCAGAGCGCCTGGGGCGGCTTCTCGCGCGCTACATTCGAGGGGCTGGTCGAGAGTCACGCCGCCAAGCGCCGTTCACCCGAGGCGGCCGAGGGCCTGGCCTCGTTCGCCGAGAAGCGGGCAGGCAGGTGGAAGGCGTAGCATTCCCTCTCCCCGCTCTTCTGCGGGGAGACGGGGGATGTGCTACTCCGCCGGCTGCATGGCGGGCGAATCGCCGCCACGCGCCGCAAGCTTGCTGCCGGTCAGCCGCCGGATGACGACATAGAAAACCGGCGTGAAGATCAGCCCGAACAACGTCACGCCGATCATGCCCCAGAACACGGCCGTGCCGAGCGCGATGCGCATCTCGGCGCCGGCCCCTACCGCGAGATATAGAGGCACCACGCCCAGCGTGAACGCCAGCGACGTCATGATGATCGGGCGCAGCCGCAGCCGGCAGGCCTCGACCGCGGCAGAGATCGTGTCCTTGCCCTGTTCCTCGAGCTGGCGCGCGAACTCCACGATCAGGATGGCGTTCTTCGCCGCCAGCGCGATCAGCACCACGAAGCCGACCTGCGTCAGGATGTTGATCTCGCGTCCGTGCAGCCAGACGCCGAATGACGCCGAGAACAGGCACATCGGCACGATCAGCATGATGGCGAGAGGCAGCGACCAGCTCTCGTATTGCGCGGCCAGCGCCAGGAACACGAAGATCACGCTCAGCACGAAGATGTAGTAGCCGGTACGCCCGACCTTGGCCTCCTGGTAGGACAAGTCGGTCCATTCATATGTGATGCCTTGCGGCAGCTTGTCGGCCGCCAGCGCGCGCATGATCTGCAGCGCCTGACCAGAGCTGATGCCGGTTTGCGCGCTGCCGGTGATCTCGGCCGAAGGGAACAGATTATAGCGCGGCACGCGCTCTGGCCCGGCGATCTCGCTGAAGGTCACGAGGCTGCCGAGCGGCACCATCTGGCCCTCGGAGTTCTTGACCCGGATCTTCGACACGTTCTCGGGGTTGAGGCGGTAGTCGCCGTCGGCCTGCGCGGTGACCCGGTAGGTGCGCCCGAACATGTTGAAGTCATTGACGTAGGCCGAGCCCATGAACACGCGCATGGCCTCGAAGATGTTGGTCACCGGCACGCGCAGCATCTGCGCCTTGTCGCGATCGACATCGACATAGACCTGCGGGGTCGAGGCCTGGAAGGTGGTGAAGGTGTTGGCGATGCCGGGCGTGCGGTTGGCCTCGGCCACGAACTCCTGAGAGATGCGCGCGAACTCGTCGGCCGGGATGCCCAGGGTGTCCTGCAGGCGCATGGCGAAGCCCGCTGCCGCACCCATGCCACGCACCGGCGGCGGAATGAACACCAGCACCTGCGCGTCCTCGATCTGCGCCAGCCGAACGCGGATATCCTGGGCCACCTTGTCGATGGTCTGGCCCTTGCGATGGCGCTCCTCGAAGTCGTCGAGCACCAGGAACAGCAGACCGGCGTTGGTGGCAGCCGTAAACGTTGCGGCATTACGCCCGGCAAAGCCGTTCGAATACTTGACGCCAGGGGTTGCCAGCGAGATGTCGGTGGCACGGCGCAGCATGGCGTCGGTGCGCGCCAACGATGCGCCCGGCGGCAGCTGCAGGGAGATGATCATGATGGCGCGGTCCAGGTTGGGAATGAACCCGGTCGGCAGACGCGCCACGAACCAGCCGGCAAAAGCCAGCAGGCAGACATAGGCGACGAGCACCGGCAGCCAGGCCCGCGCCAAGCCGCGCACGACGTGGCCGTAGCCGCGCGCGAAGGCGTCGAAGGCGCGGTCGAACAGCCGGAAAAAGGCATGCATGGGGGCCATCAGCCAGGACGACTTGGCGTGCCCGGCATGCGCGTGGCCCTTGAACAGGATGGCGCACAGCGCCGGACTGAGCGTCAACGACAGCAGCAGGGAGATGGCGGTCGCGGTCGCCATCGTCACGGCGAACTGGCGATAGAACTGGCCGGTGATGCCGCCGATGAAGGTGGTCGGGATGAACACGGCCAGCAGCACCAGGGCGATGGCGATCAGCGCGGTGCCGACCTCGTCCATCGAGACGCGTGCCGCCTCTAACGAACTCAATCCGTCCTTCAGCCTTCGCTCGACGTTCTCCACCACGACGATCGCATCGTCCACGACAATGCCGACGGCGAGCACCAGCCCGAACAGGGTCAGCATATTGAGCGAGAAACCGAAGGCCTGCATGACCGCGCACGTGCCGATCAGGGAGACGGGAATGGCGACCACGGGAACTAGGGTGGCGCGCCAGGTCTTGAGGAACAGCAGCACGACCAGCACCACCAGCGCGGTGGCCTCCAGGATGGTCACGTACAGCTTGGCGATCGAAACCTCGATGAACTCGGTGGGATTGTAGGTGATGCGATACTCGAGCCCTTTGGGGAAGCTCTTGCCCATCTCCTCCATCGCGGCCTTGATATCGCTGGTGGCACGCACCGCATTGGAGCCCGGTAGCTGGTCAACGATGATGACGACAGCAGGATAGCGATCGGCATAGCCGTTGGCGCTGTAGCTCAAGGCACCAAGCTCCACGCGCGCGATGTCCTTGACCCGCACCACGCGGCCGTCCGGCGCCGATCTTGACGATGATGTTCTCGAACTCGTCGGCGGTGCGCAGGCGTCCCTTCATCTGCAGGGACACCTGGAAGGCGTTGCTGCGATCGATGGGCGGCTCGCCCAGCGCGCCGCCGGCCACCTGCACGTTCTGCGCCCGCAGGGCATCCAGCACCTGCTCCGCCGACAGTCCGCGCAGCGCGACGCGCTCCGGATCGAGCCAGATGCGCATGGAATATTCGCGCACACCGAACAGCGACACGTCGGCCACGCCGTACAGCCGCATCAGCTTGTCGCGCACGTTGAGCAGGCCGTAGTTGGAGATGTAGACCTGGTCGTAGGTGTTGTCGGGCGAGACCAGGTGAATGGCCAGCAGCAGGTCCGGCGAGCGCTTGCGCACGGTGATGCCGTTGCGGCGCACCTCGTCGGGCAGGCGCCGTTCGGCCGCGCTGACACGGTTCTGCACCAGCACCTGGGCCTTGTCGATGTCGGTGCCCACGTCGAACGTCACGGTGAGCGACAGGCTGCCGTCGGCGGTCGACTGCGAGGCCATGTAGATCATGCCCTCGACGCCGTTGATCTCCTGTTCGATGGGAGCGGCCACCGTGTCGGCGATGGTCTGGGCGCTGGCGCCCGGATAGCTGGTGGACACCGAGATGGTCGGCGGAATGATCTCGGGCAGCTGCGTGACGCCGAGACCGGTATAGCCAATGGCGCCGATGATGATGATGACGAGGGCGACCACCGCGGCGAAGATCGGTCGATCGATGAAGAAACGGCTGATCGGCACGTGCTGCTTCCCCTGCCCAGCTAGAGGTCGACCCGGTTGATCGGCGGCATCGCCGTCATTGCTGTGCCTGGCCCTCGGGCGCGCCGCCCTCACCGGCCTGCGCCACGCGGTTGGCCGTCACGCTCTGGCCCGGCCTGGCGCGCTGCATGCCCTTGGTGATGAGCCATTCGCCGGCCGCGACGCCTTCGCGCACCACGCGCAAGCCATCCATGGTCGGCCCGAGCTGAACATTGCGACGCCCCACCATGCCGTCGTCGCCGACCACGTAGACGAACTTGTTGGTCTGGTCGGTGCCGATCGCCTCCTCGGGAAGCAGCAGCGCGGTGTATTTCGCCGAGCCCGTCACGCGCACGCGGGCGAACAGTCCCGGGGAGAACAGGCCCGATTTGTTGCTCACCAGCGCACGAGCCCTGAGCGTACCGGTGCCCTGATCCAGACGATTGTCCAGGAAGTCGAGCGTGCCCTTGTGCGGGAAGCCGCGCTCATCGGGCAGCGCGACCTCCACCGTTGCGCCGACGTCGGCCGCGCCGGCACCCTCACCCCGCTCGGCGAGGCGCTTGTACTTGATATAGTTGTTCTCGCTGACGTCGAAGTAGATATGGATCGGATCCTGGCTGACGATGGTGCTGAGCAGCGTGGTGTTGGCCACGCCGCCAGCGCTCACCCAGTTGCCGATGCTCACCTGGTTGCGGCTGATGCGGCCAGCCAGCGGCGAGGTAATGCGGGTGAATGACAGATCGAGCTCCGCTGTCTTGACCTTGGCCTGCGCGACCTTCACCGCCGCCTGCGCGTCGCGAACCAGGTTCTCGCGGTCATCGAAGGACTTTTCCGAGATGACGCGCCGCTCCAGCAAGGGTCGGCCGCGCGTCACGTCCAGGTTGGCGTTCTCGACCCGGGTGGTCGCCTGCAGCAGCTCCGCCTGCGCCTGCTCCAGCGTGCGCTCGAAGGGCCGCGGATCGATGACGAACAGCAGGTCGCCCTGGTTGACGAACTGCCCATCCTTGAAGTGCACCTCGTTGAGGTGGCCCGATACGCGCGCCCTTAGCTCGACCGTTTCGATCGAGTCGAAACGACCCGTGTACTCGTCCCACTCGACAATCTCGCGACGCACGGGGGTGCTGACCGTGACCGTCGGCAGGGCGGCGGCTGGCGCCTTCTGCTGTTGTGGGCTCGCACCCGAGTCACAGCCGGCAGCCAGGGCGGATGCGGCAAGCACCACAACCGTCAACAACCAGCCATTACCCATGCCTTGCACTCATAACTCGGGGCGACAGACGCGCAACAGGGCTGGGCGACCGGCCAAGCCTGCCCGGTCGTCACAGCCCAACGTGATCACGCTAATTCTGACCCGCAACGGGCGGCGAGTGCAATACCTCTAACGACCTATTGTGTCAGAAGCCCCACACCGAGCCGTAGCTCGGGCGTGGGCCGCGCTGGCGGGCGCTGGCCTGCTGGTAGGAGCGGTTGGTCTTGCGGCGTGCCACTTCAGGCTCCTTGCCGGCGTTGTGCACGATCACCTTGGTGGAGGCCAGTCCGTGCCGGTTCACCAGGCCGTACAGCTTGGCGGCGTTGGCCGGCGACAAGCGGATGCATCCATGCGAAGCCCGGCTGCCAAGCGATCCGGTCGCGGTGGTGGCATGAAAGGCCGTGCCGCGGTTGAAGAACACCGAATGCGGCATGGGCGCCATATCCCATTGCCGCGAGTACCACATACGTGCCGTCCACTGCGGCTGGAACGTTCCGGTCTGCGTGGCATAGCCCTGCATGCCTGACGAGATCGGCCAGACATATTTGACGGTTTCGCCTTCCTGCACCGTCACCCGCTGCGCCCTCAGGTCCACGTCCAGCGTCAGCGTGATAGGGGGCGGCAGCGGCGCCGTGGCGAGCTCGTTGGCGAGCACTACCGCCGTCTGGAGAGCGGGAGAGCCTTCGCTCTCCGCCGGCTTGACGGCCGCGTCTTGGGCCTCGGCCGAAACGGTGGTCACTTGTGGGAGATTGTCACTCTTCTGGTCCTCGGCACGGGCGGCCGTTTGCGCCATCACCACCAGCACTGCTGCAATTCCGAGCACCACGCTTTTCATATCGACGACCCCAGCGACCCGAACGCTACCAACATGATCCGCCGAAACTATAGGGACGACACGGCTTGCCGATTGCTTAATCTCGACGTGCAAATGCGCAGCTGCTTTGCCAACGCGTTGCAACGACATCTCGAACGTCGAGATTGCCACCGACCCGCGGCCTAGAACTTGAAGAGGAGATCAAACAGGGTCTTCGGCTTACGCCTGGACTCCGACCCCCAGCCCTTGTTCCACTGATCGTTGGCGTAACGTTTGGGGGGCTCTTTCGGTTTCTGGCGCAGCTCAAGTTCGTCGGTGATGCCGTCAGCGCCGGTGACGATCAGCTTGCCTTCTTCCCACTGCCAGCGGGCCTCGCTGTCGCCCTGTTTCTGCACCACCACCGCCACCACGGTGTTGCTCTGCAGATCGAGGATGGCGACGTTCTCCACCTGCTCCGGCCCCTTTGGCCCGTCCATGGAGCCGACGTCGAAGCGCAGCACGCCAATGCCGGCGAACGGCGGCTGCTTGACCTCCCAGTCGAGAATGCGCGGTTGGCCCTTGCCGACCATTTCCAGGGTCACCCTGAGGCGCGGGAACTCGTCGCTGGTGGCGACGAAATCGCGGCCCTGGCGGCGCACGCGCCAGCGATCGTAACCGGCGTTGGCCACTTCCGGCTCCTCGGCGGCCGGGCTCACGCCCATGCGCTCGAGCGCGCGCATTGCGTCCTTCATCTGCGGATTGAGCACCAGCGCCCGCTTGAGATCGGCGATCGCCACCTCGCTGCGCCCCAGCGCCTCGTAGATCTCGCCGCGCGCCCAGTGCGCCTCGGCACTGTTGGCGTCCAGCTTGAAGGCGCGCTCGATGTCCTTCAAGGCCAGCTCCGGCTGCTGCTGCTGGCGGTAGGTCCAGGCGCGGTAGGCGTAGACTTTGGGGGAGCGCGGGTCCAGCTCGATGGCGCGCGCGAAATCGTTCAGTGCCTCGTCGAACGCCTCGGCCCGCGCAAAGGCCAGGCCGCGCGCCGCCAGCGCCGTCGCCGAATTGGGGGAAAGCTCCACCGCCGTGCTGAAATCCTTGAGCGCCGACGGCGCGTTGCCGGACTCCAGGTAGGCCTGCCCGCGCAGCGCGTAGATATCGGCGTTGCGGGGCTCGAAGGCGATCGCCCGGCTGAAGTCCTCGATCGCCTCGTCATAGCGCTCGATCGACAGCTTGGCCTCGGCGCGGCTGCGATAGCCCGCCCCGAAGCGCGCATCGAGGCTGACCGCGCGCGTGAAATCGCGGATCGCACCATGCGGCCGGTTGGCCGCAAGCTGCGCCCGCCCGCGTCCGCTAAGTGCAGCCGGGCTGGTAGGGGTCAGCTGGATAGCCTTGGTGTAGCCGGCAATCGCCTGCTCGATCTGGCCGAGCTTCATGTAGGCACCGGCCCGATTGCTGTAGGCGGCCGCATAGCCCGGTGCCAACAGCAGCGCGCGGTCGAAGTCCTTGATCGCCTCGCGCACGGCGCCGAGCCCCAGCAGCACGTTGCCGCGGTTGTTGTAGACCGCCGGGTACTCGGGATAGAGCTGGATCGCCCGATTGAAGTCGTCGATCGCCTCCTTGTAGTTCTGCCGGCGAGAGTAGGCGACGCCGCGGTCGTTGAGAATGGTGGCGCGCCGGTCGTTGGACAGGGTCTTGTCCTCGAGCGCCTCGGTATAGAGCGTGATGGCGTCGTCGACGTTGCCGCGCTGCAGGGCCGTGCCGGCGTCGCGCAGCTTAAGGGAGGGTTGCCCTGCCGACTGGCTGCCCGCTGTACCGAGCACCGGCTCGCTCTGCGCGTTCGCGCTCGCTGCTCCGAGCAGGAGTACGAGAAGCGCTGCCAATAGCCGCCACGGCATGGAAAATCCCGTCATTCTGGTTGTACCGGCTTACTCGGCACTGAACGGACGTGCCTTGCTTATAGCCCAATTCGCTTAACACCAAAACGCCGAGGGGTGGTGGCTTCCGCTCACCATCCTCACGGCGAGAAGGGCCCCAGTCACACCCGGCCGACCAGCTCCACCATGGCGTCGCCCAGCTCGCGGCAGGTGGCCTTGCCACCCATGTCGCGCGTGCGCACGTCGGTCTCGGCAAACAGCACCTCGATGGCCCGCACGATCGCGGCTGCCGCCTCGCCGTGCCCCAGGTGCTCCAGCATCATGGCGCCCGACCAGATCTGCCCGATAGGATTGGCGATGCCCTTGCCGGCGATGTCGGGCGCGCTGCCGTGCACCGGCTCGAACATGGACGGGAACTCGCGCTCCGGATTGATGTTGCCGCCGGGCGCTATGGCGATCGTGCCGGTGGTGGCGGGTCCGAGGTCCGAGAGGATGTCGCCGAACAGGTTGGAGCCGACGATCACGTCGAACCAGTCCGGATTGCGCACCAGGTGCGCGGTCAGGATGTCGATGTGGAACTGGTTGGTCTTGGTGGCGGGGTATTCCTTGGAGATGGCGGCGAAGCGCTCGTCCCAGTAGGGCATCGATATTGAAATGCCATTCGACTTGGTGGCCGACGTCACGCTCTTGAGCCCGTGCTTCTTGGCCAGCTCGAAGGCATAGCGCATCACGCGGTCGCATCCCTTTTTGCTGAACACGGCCTGCTGGATCGCCGCCTCCATCTCGGTGCCCTCGTACATGCGCCCGCCGATCGAGGAATACTCGCCCTCGTTGTTCTCGCGCACGATCCAGTAGTTGATGTCGCCGGGCTTGCGATCGGCCAGCGGGCTCTTGAGCCCGGCGAACAGCCGCACGGGGCGCAGGTTGATGTACTGCTGGAAGCCGCGCCGGATCGGGATCAGCAGGCCCCACAGCGACACGTGGTCGGGCACGCCGGGCCAGCCGACGGCGCCCAGATAGATGGCGTCGTGGCGGCGGATCTGCTCCAGCCCATCGGCCGGCATCATGGCGCCGGTCTTGGCGAAGCGCTGGCACGACCAGTCGTACGTGTCCCAGCTGTAGCCGAGGCCGAAGCGCGTTCCCACGGCCTCCAACACGCGGATGCCTTCGGGCACCACCTCGTTGCCGATGCCGTCGCCCGGCACGACGGCGATCTTCATGCTGTTGGACGCCGTCTGGTTTTTCGCTGCGGCCATGATCTGCGCTGCTCCCTGGGGTTTGCGCGCATGCCATCACGGGCCGCCCATATGGTCAACAGCGACCCCGCCAGCGCTCCTCCGGCCATGTGCGTGATTGACGCCAGCCATACCGCAATCGAGATGACACCATGCGCATTCTCGGCAATAAGTCCGCCCATGCAGAGGACCCTGAAATCGATAGCGGAACTTCAGGCCGCAGGCCTCGTACCGGCCGCCGACGTGGACGCCCTGCAGGCCGTTGCAGCGCGTTACGCCGTCGCCATCACGCCGGCCATGGCCGGGCTCATCGATCGCGGCGATCCGAACGATCCGATCGCGCGCCAGTTCGTGCCCGATGCCCGCGAGCTGCAGCACCGCCCCGAGGAGCTGGCCGACCCGATCGGCGACGAGCGCTTCGCCCGCGCGCCCGGCATCGTGCATCGCTACCCGGACCGCGTGCTGCTCAAGCTCACCCACGTGTGCCCGGTGTACTGCCGCTTCTGCTTCCGCCGCGAGACGGTCGGCCCGGGCGGCCCGCAGGCACTGTCGGGCGACGCCCTCGATGCCGCGCTCGCCTACATCGCCGGTGACGCGCGCATCTGGGAGGTGATCCTGACCGGTGGCGACCCCTTGATGCTGTCGGCGCGGCGCATCGGCGACGTCACGCGACGGCTCGGTGCCGTGCCGCACGTCAAGGTGCTGCGCTGGCATACGCGCGTGCCGGTAGTGGCACCCGAGCGCGTCACGCCCGCCCTGATCGCCGCGCTGCGCGCCTCGGACCGGACGATCTACGTCGCCGTACACGCCAATCACGCGCGCGAGCTGACCCAAGCGGCGCGAGACGCTTGTGGCCACCTCGCCGATGCTGGCATCGCTCTCATCAGCCAGACCGTGCTGCTGAAGGGGGTCAACGACGACGCCGAGACGCTGGCCGATCTGATGCGCGCCTTCGTCGAGGCACGCGTCAAGCCCTATTACCTGCATCATGCCGACCTGGCGCCGGGCACCAGCCGCTTCCGCACCAGCATCGCTGCGGGGCAGGAGATCATGCGCCAGCTGCGCGGCTCGCTGTCGGGCATCGCCCAGCCGATCTACGTGCTCGACATCCCGGGCGGGCACGCCAAGGTGCCGATCGGTCCCGGCTATGTCTCGGCAGATGGCGGCAGCGTCATCGATCCCTCCGGCACCCTGCACGACTATCCCGATCGCGGCTGATCCACCTCGTCCCCATCTCGGCCTCAAACTCGCACCACCGTCGAAGGGCTGGCGGTGGCCGGCGTGGTTCGACAAGCTCACCACAGGGATCGTCGTCGTTGGGCGGGCGATGGCGCCTCCCAAAATAAAAAGGGCCGCGCGAGCGGCCCTTCTTGCGAGTTTGCCTTTCGGCTTACGCTGCTCTTGGTAGTTGTTCGGGCAGCTTGTTGTCCGTCTTGCGCTCCTCGGTCGACTTCAGCGCGATGCCGAAGTAGCGGGTGCGCTTGCCGATCCGCTCCTTCTTGACGCCGAGCTCTCCGATCTCGCGCGTCACTCTCGGATGTGCGAAGGGCTCCTTGTTGTTCTCCTCGCACCAGGCGCAATATTCCTCATAGAGCTCGGTCGACGTCAGGCTGGAAGACTCCGGTGCTCCAACGATCCTCTCTCTGTAGAAACGCTGCACGTCGCTGTCGGGCACCAGCGGCTTGGTGGCCGCCTTGTTGTCGTTGCTCTTGTTGTCGTTGGCCCAGACCTTCGGCGCTTCGATCTGCGCCGTGATGGGGGCCTGCTGCGACTGCTGCACGGTCGGCAGAATCTCCTCCGACCGCTGCCAGATGCCGGTTTCGGCCTCCTCGGAGGGCTTCTTCAGCTGGTCACCCAGGCGCCAGTAGGCGAAGGCGACGTACATGCCGAACGCCGAGCCGATCTCGATCAGCAGCGCCACGAAAATGGTGAGCGCGGTCTGCACCTGCGAGATGTCGAGCCCGGTCAGCTTGGCGAGCACGCTCGCCTGCGGATCGGCTTCCGCCATCACCATGCCACCTGAGGCGTGTGACAGCTTGCCATTCAGCTCGGCGATGCGAGTCTCCAGCTTCTCGGCCTGTTGCGCGGAGCCAAGCTCTGCGCTCAGCCGATGGAACTGCTGGCAGAACTCACGCGTGGCCTTGCCGGTCACTTCGGTGCAGCCCGTGGTCGCGTTCCACAGACGCTGGTCCTTCACGGCGCTGATATCGGCCTGCACGGTCTGCACGGGCCGGTGCTGTGGGATCCAGGCCAGCTGGTCCTGGGCCCGTTTGGCTTCGGCGCGCATGTCTTTGTAGGTGTTCGCCTCGACCGCGCGTTGACCGGTGGTATCGAGCCGGTTGAGCGCAGCGTGGCCTAGCGCCGAGGTCATCGAGTAGCCGGTGACCACCGCCCACACCAGGGCAGCAGCTGCTGCCTGCGACCACATGCGATTGCGGATCGCAGCAAACAGGAAGAACGGCACCAGCGCCTTGAAGCAGTCTGCCGCCGCCGAGGCCAGACCGTAGATCTGCCCATCCATGGCGGTTTTGCCGAGACTGAATCCGAACCGGTAGTTCATCGCGGCGGACACAGCCAGCAATATGCCGGCCGCAACCACCCCGAGCACTCCTAAGAAATGTCTTGCCATTGACGCCCCCATTGTTCTGGCTAGGCCGCGGATCGGCCCGCCAGCTGGTACGCACTGCTACGAGTTAGGAGGGCTCGAACACGCCCAGGTGCGACTGACCAGAACGGCGGCGTCCTCGAGCGATGTCCCGGCCTGTTGTCGCCGGGTATCACTCGATGCCACCTACGCATCGCCACCTTGGCACCGGCGTCACCGGCTTTATGCACAGTCGCCGAACCTTCGTGGAACGGTCCTTATGCACAAGTCCGCGGAGACCCAAAAAGCGCCCCCGCACGATGGCGCCGCAATGCCCTCTCAAGCTGGCAAATTAAGTGATTCGTAATAAATTCAGTTGCCTATCCCGCGGGCTCCGCCCCTGTAGAGCCAATTGAACGCCTGCGAATAAGGGGGCGGCCGGCTGTCAAGGGGCTTGGACTTTGCACCGGTCATCCACCGCCATGCCCAGGTTTTCCACTGCGGCACAGCGCGTCCTGTCACCTTGCCCCGAAGACCAAAGCCACGGCTGTTGCCTAGACAGCACATCGCTGCGGACTTGCAGGACGACCCTCGCAGCGCGCAATTACACGGTCTCCGACGCCAGAAATTGCCCGCACCGCGTGCGCCCAAATCAACCTGCCGTGGTGGAGGACGCGGGCGCTTCAGCGAGGCCGCTTGTCTGGTCCAGCCCGTGCGCCATCAGCACTAGCTCGCCCGCGTCACGAACAGTTGGTTGAGCCGCGCCTCGACTACCATAGTCGCTGCTGGCTCGGTCGCCCGGCGTTGGCGACGGCTCAGCTCGCCACCTGTCAGCTCACCGCGTCCGCCGCTTAGCTCCTTCAGCGCGTCCGAGCGTCGCGTGCACCAGTGATCCGGTAATCCGCGTGCGCCGATGGTCGCAGCCCGCCCCGTAGTTCCGGAGCCAGCAGCGGCCAGGCAGGTTCCGTGCCGAGCGTGCGGGCCCTCACGGCGATCGTCCCGAGCAGCGTCCGCTCGGAGGATCCCGGTGCGCTAGCGGCGGCGCCGCATTCGGCAGCCCCCTCGACGCCCGCGCGTCTGGCCCATCGGCACGCCGAGGTCAAGACTTGACCCTTGCCTCGGCAATGTCCAAACCTGTGCTCGTCACGCGAGAAATAGGGCTGGCTGCGGGGGCATCGGGCGCGGCGTTGGCGCCAGGTGCGCGTGTGCGATTCTGCATCGGAAGACGCAGCTGGGGAGATGCAATGACGCTGACTGTCGGCCGGGCGCTCTGCTCTGCGGGAGCGTTCGTGCTTGCCGCTTTGGCCTGCCTCGCCTCCGCGTCCGCGGACGCTAGCGTGCTCGATGCGATCCGCGCTCGCGGTCATCTGCTGTGTGGGGTCGGCGATGGCCCCAAGGGCTATTCCTCGGTCGACGCGCAGGGTGCGTGGTCCGGCATCAGCGTCGATTTCTGCCGGGCTCTGGCGGCTGCCGTGCTCGGCAGCAGGGACGCGGTGCAGTTCCGTCCGCTGCCGCCAGGCGACCGTTTCGCGGCGCTGCAGGCAGGCGACATCGATGTGCTGTCGCGCAACGTCGCCATCACCTCCAGCCTCGACACCACGCTCGGCATCCGCTTCCCGGGCGTGCTGGTCTATGACGGACAGGGCTTTCTGGTGCGCAAGACCCAGAACGTCACGAGCGCTCTCGAGCTGTCCGGCGCGCGCATCTGCGTAACCAATGAGGCCTCCGACGCGCTGGGCGTGGCCGACTTCTTCAACGGCCTGAAAATTCCCTACGACCTGCAGAAGATTCGAGAAGTGGACCGACGCCACCATGGCCTACGCCAACAAGAGCTGCCAGGTGCTCTCGGCCGATGTCACGATGCTCGGCATGGCCCGCCACAAGCTCGCCGACGCCGCCGAGCACATCATCCTGCCGGAGCTGGCATCCAAGCAGCCGGTTGGTCCGGTCGTGCGCCAGGGTGACGCCGACTGGTTCAGCGTGGTGCGTTGGACCATCTACGCCCTGATCGCCGCCGAAGAGCTGGGCGTCAACAGCGGCAACGTCGATGACCATGAAGGGCTCGGGCAGCAGCGAGGTGCGCCGCTTCCTCGGCATCGATTTCGATTTCGGCAAGCGGCTTGGCTTGAGCCCCGACTGGACGCAGCGCGTCATCAAGCAGGTCGGCAACTACGGCGAGCTGTTCGACCGCCACCTCGGCCAGAAGTCACCTCTGAAGCTCGAACGGCGACAGAACAACCTGGCCGCCAACGGCGGCCTGCACTACGCGCCCTCGTTCCGCTGACCCGCGGCGGCAATCCCCTTCGGGGAGGCACGCGCCCCAGGCACGCAGCCGTCAGTGGCTGAACCACGCCAGCGCGGCGACCAGCAGCACGATCAGCCAGATTAACGGGATGTACCACCAGCCGACCGGTCCCGGCCACGACACCGGACCGCGCGCCGGAAGATCGACATGCTGCCTGGCGATGGGCGGCCTCATGGCACTCGCTCCACCGCGCGTGCGACCTGGGCCGATGAGTGCGCATCGAGGCGCCGGACCGCCTTGCCCGGTCTCGCGAACGTCGAGAATTTGTCGGCCACATACCGCTGGAGGTCACGGTCGCTCAGGTCATTCGGGATCAGCAGGTCGGCCTGCCGCGACACCTCGCGCTCCTCGATGAACGCGATCGGTCGGCCCTTCGACCAGCCGCCGCTCGGGCTGACGACGTTGACCACGAACTGTCCGTAGATATCCAGGCGCATGCCTAGGCCGCCTGGCGCACCTGCGCCGGCTCCAGTTCCAGGCCATCTGGCTGATGCAGGATCGTGAAGTTGCCGTTCGGGCTTTCACCGCGCGCATACTTGAGCGCAGCTTCACGCGTGCGGAACAGACCGGCCCGCCGCCCGCTCGTCTCGCGGATCACCCAGTAGCCCGACGCGTTACAACCGAGCAGGAAGAAGGGCGCCGTCGCCGTCGGCAACTGGCTTGGGAAGTCCACTCCGGCCACGAGGTGCATTGCCATGACACCACTCCCTTGAAGAGATTCGATGCCAGGAACGTACCCACCTATCCATATAGATTCGAGCAAGGCCCAAGCGCTAAGAAATAAAGGAAACATATACGTCCGCAGCGGCTGCGCTGCCGAGCAGGCGCGCAGGCTCGCCGCACTCACCCGTCATCCCGGATGTCGCACAGAGACGATCCGGGGCCGGCTCTGCGCCTTCGCTCAGGCCAGCACGACGGGTGCCCGCCCCTACGCCGGCTCGACCGCACGCAGGAATGTGCGCTCCTCGGCCAAAATGAAGCGGCCCGCCTCGGCCGTCATGAAGTTGGCGGCCCCCTCCTTGTCGGCCTTGATGCGCGCCCGATACGCCTCGTAGGCAGCCAGGCTCTCGAACGAGATCAGCCCGAAGGCGATGTTGTTGGTGCCCTCGTGCGGCATCCAGTAGCCGAGCAGCTGGCCGCCGCACTTCGGGATGATGGTCAGCCACTGCCGCGCATAGGCCTCGAACGCATCGCGCTTGAACGGGTCGATCTGATAGCGAATGAATACGGTTATGGTCATCGCCGTGCCCTCCATGCTCGTGTGTGCGAGCATATTGCACGGTCCCCGCTGGCGACGCTTCGGCCAGCACCGAAGTGACGATTGAGGAGAGCACATGAAGGCGGTCCGCACCGATCGGGAGCTCGAGTGCCCGGCCGTCGACGCCGGCCTGCGGGAGCGCGGCGTCGATCTGCTGACCCTACCTGACGGCGTCACGGAGGCCGAGCTCGCACGCGAGGTGGCAGACGCCGACCTGCTGCTCATGTGCTACACGCCGATCACGGCCCAGGTGATCGGCGCGGCCCGCCGGCTCAAGGGCATCGTCAAGTACGGCGTCGGCATCGATGCCATCGATATCGCGGCGGCCATGCGGCGCGGCATCCCGGTGGTCAACGTGCCGGAGTACGCCGAGGAGACGGTTGCTGAGGGCGCCTTCGCACTGATGATCGCGCTGGCCAAGCGATTGCCCGCGATTGCCGGCGCCGTCGCGCGCGAGGCCTGGATCTGGCCCGAGCGGCGCTGGCTGGCCAACGACATTGCCGGCAAGACCGTCGGCCTGGTGGGGCTCGGCCGCATCGGCCGCAGCATGGCGCGCATGGCAGGCCAGGGCTTCCGCGCCCGCGTGCTTGCCTTCGACCCTTACGTCGACGCCGCTACCATGCGCGCGGCAGGCGTGGAGAAGGTCGACCATCTACCCGAGCTGCTGGCCGCCTCCGACTTCGTCTCGGTGCATTGCGTGCTGAACGACCAGACCCGGCACCTGATCGGCCGCGCCGAGCTGGCCTGCCTCAAGCCCTCGGCCATCGTCATCAACGTCTCGCGCGGTGCCCTGATCGATGAGGCCGCGCTGGTCGAGGCGATCGTCGAAGGGCGCATCGCCGGCGCCGGGCTCGATGTCTATTCGGTCGAGCCGCTGGCCAGATCGGGCCACCCTATGAGCCCGCTGTTCGGGCGCGACAACGTCATCCTGTTTCCGCATCTCACCTTCTACACGGTCGAAGCCATGCAGCGCCTGGAGCAGGACACGCTGGCGCGCTGCGCCGAGATCCTGGAAGGCCGGCCGGTGACCGTGCGCTCGCACGACCCGCGGCTGCGCGCACAATCGGCCGGCGTGACGTTCATCTGACCAGTGTCGGGCTCAATGCTGAAGTGACGCTTAAACCGGCTGCCGTTCCACAAGCAGCCATCGCCATCGGTGGCGATCCAGTACTTCTGCGTAGCGCTTCACAGGGTTTCTCCCGATTTGAGACGGCAATCTCTCCGGCAACAATGCTCGGACCGCGTCCACAAAGGACAGACGGCCATGTCGAAGGGCAAAGTTGCGATCGTCGCCGCGTCGAGAAGCGACGCACGTGCAGGGGCCGAGCCTGCCGTCGGCGTGGACCACCAGCCTAAACGCTGGCCGCGCGTTCTATTCCTGTCCGCCGCGCTCGCTTGGTTCGCCCCGACCGTTGCGGCGCTGGACAGCAATGACCCGCGAGCAAAGGTGTCGGTGGTCTTCGAGCACGAGTTGCCAAACGTCCCGGGCAAGAGCATGCGTGCCGTTCTGGTCGAATACGCGCCCGGCGCCGGCTCGCCTGCGCATCGTCACCCGACTTCGGCGTTCATCTATGCCCGCGTACTCGAGGGAGCCATACGCAGCAAGGTCAATGATGGGCCCGAGCGCACATACCGGGTCGGTGAGAGCTGGACGGAGCAGCCCGGCGATCATCATCAGGTCAGCCAGAACGCCAGCGCAACTGAACCGGCCAAGCTGCTTGCCGTCTTCGTGATGGACACGAAAGATCGCCAGATCGTCATCCCGGACAAGTAGTCCTGGGCGGGCGGAGTTCTCGCCGAGCGCCGATTTAGACGAACAAACGACCTAGTCCTTCTTGTCCTCGCCGAAGATGCTGTCGATCAGCGTATCCTTGTCGGAGCGTCCGACGAGCACCGTGCGGACAGTTGCAAGCAGCAGCTCCTTGGCGCGCGGATTGATGGTCGCATATTGCACCCAGGCGGTCTGCTGAGCCAGCTGCAGCCAGGCCAGGTAATCGTCCTGGCTCATGCGCCAGATCGCCATCCCGCTGCGCCGCAGCGCCCTCTCCATGCGCCGAGTGAGGTCGCGCTCCACGGCATCGAAGTAGGCATCCGATATGTCGGCTGCCTCGGTGAACGCCTTCTTCTGCTCCGGAGTTAACTTTTTCCAGGCCCCAAGCGACATCACCAGCGGGCAGAAATCCATGAACAGAGAGCTGCCGATGGTCGCAAACTTGATGTGCTCGGCGAGCCCCAGCGACATGAAGGTCTCGTAAGTGGTGACGACCGCATCGAGCTTGTCTGATCGCATGGCCGCGGCCACCTCGCTCATCGGCAAATTCACTACGGCCGCGCCCGCCGCCTTGAGCGTGCGCTCGAACAATGGATTGGCCGCCTGCATCCTGAGACCGGGCACCGATGCGGGACCGAATATCTGTATTTGCTTCGTGAAGAAGCCGCCCGGCACCCACCACCAGGTGAGAATGTGGATGCCCTGCGCCTCGGCCAGCGATTGCAGCGTGGCATGCATCTGCGAGCCCTTCAGCTCGCGCGCTGCATCGAGATCGGGCACCAGCCCCGGCAGTCCGGCGAGCGAGAACTCGGGCACCTTGGCCACCACATAGCTGAGCGGAAAGACGGCCATCTCCAGCCGGTTGGCCTGCAGTGCCGCGAGCAGCTCGGCCGGCTTGAGCGACAGGTTGGGTTGGATGCGCAGCTTCAAGCTGGTGCGCACCTCGACCTCCTGCGCGAACACCCGCGCGGCACGATCGCGCCCGTCGCCGCCCTCGGCCCACTGATGCGCAATCCTGATTTCCTGGCCGGATGCACGGCCGGGCGCGGACGCCACGATTAGAACGAAGACAAGACAGGCGATATGGACGACGCGCACGATGCCCTCCCGGTCGTTCCCGCACGCCCGCACTCGAGGCATTGGCACCTCCTGGTGGCCGGTTCGTGACGAACACGCTCTTGTGACCTTCGGGCGCCGGACCGAGGTGTCTGTCATCACTCGCATGCTGGCTGACTTAGGTCGGATCGGGGAGAGATGTAGGAGTCGGCCCCACTGCCCATCCCCTTGCCTATGGTGTGTGGGACTGGATCAACGGGCTGGTATCGCGCATCGGTCATTGCGAGCTAAGAGAAAGTCCGACCTCGCCCGTGGCTTGCGCTCGATCGCAGGTCGGCACCCCCAGTCCATCGCCTCAAGCTTGGCGTTGGCCAAATCTTGATATAAATAGTCCAGTTAAGCGCGCGCTCCGACAACCCCGTCGTGGTGCGAATGGCCCGCCGCCTTCGGCCAATGCCAGGTCATCAACACTGCAAGCCCTGCATAGAACGAGGAATGCATGACAACCTACATCAAGGCATTTGCGTCGCTTCTGCTTGGCGTGGTGGCTCTCACCGCCGTGCCGGCCATGCACGGCGTCGTGCTGGCCGCCGACGAGGTCGAAATCACCATCTCGATCAAGGATCACAAGTTCGATCCTGCCGAGGTGAAAGTGCCGGCCGGCAAACCGATCAAGCTCACCGTCAAGAATCTCGACAGCACCGCCGAGGAATTCGAAAGCAAGCCGCTCAAGGTCGAGAAGGTCATCAGTGGCGGCGGCACGGCTGTGATCCGGCTCAAGGCGCAGACCAAGGGCTCCTACAAGTTCTTCGGCGAGTACAACGAGAAGACCGCCCAGGGCGTGCTGATCGTGGAGTAGGCCGATGCTGGCGGCACTCGTCATCGTCTTCCGCGAGGTGCTGGAAGCCGGGCTGATCGTTGGCGTGGTGCTGGCGGCCTCCCGCGGGGTGCCGGGCCGCGGCAGATCCGTGGCCCTGGGCGTGGCTACCGGCGTGCTCGGATCGGCGATCGTCGCCGTCTTCGCTGCCCGCATCACCGATGCCTTCGACGGACGCGGGCAGGAGCTGTTCACGGCCGGCGTGCTGTTCCTGGCCGTGATCATGCTGGCCTGGCACGTGGTGTGGATGTCGGAGCATGCCCGTGAGCTCACGGCGCGCCTGCGCCAGCTCGGAGCCCAGGTCGCGAGCGGCACACGCTCGGTGGCGGCGCTGGGCTTGGTCGTAGCTCTCGCCGTCATGCGCGAGGGCAGCGAGGTCGTGCTGTTCCTCGCCGGCATCGCCATGCAGGGCGACCAAAGCGCCGCCACGCTGGCCCTTGGCAGCCTTGGCGGCTTGGCGCTTGCGTCTGTCGTCTCGGCCGTCATTTACCTTGGCCTCGCCGCCATCCCGCTCAAGCGCGTTTTCAGCGTCACCGGCGCGCTCGTCACCCTGCTCGCCGCCGGCCTCGCCGCGCAGGGCGTGCATCAGCTGGCCAATGCCGGCGTTCTCGACGTGCTCGACGGCACGCTCTGGGATTCGTCGTGGCTGCTGTCGGAGGAGAGCTGGCCTGGCCGCGTCCTGCACGTGCTGATCGGTTACATGGACCGCCCGTCCCAGCTGCAGGGCCTTGTCTACGTGGCCACGGTGGCCGCCATCGTGCTGCTCGCTTCGCTGCGCCGTTCCCCGGTCCGTGCGCCAGCCAAGCTAGGCTAGCGGCGTCACTGGATCACCACTTCGACCTGGCCAAAGTCGCCAGACTTGACGGTGAACTCGCGCTGATACACTTGGCCGGCATGCTTGGCACTCACGACGTAAGTGCCCGGCGCCAGGATATGCGTCGGCAGTGCACCAACGCTCTCCTTGACGGCCTCGCCTGCTTTCGTGGCAATTGTCCACTGCGCGTCGGCGATGGCATCGCCGCCGCTGCGTGTGACGAGCTTCAGCGTGACGCTCGCCGCGGCATGGTTGAGCTTGGCCTCGGTCAGCTTGCCCGCCTCCACCGTCACGTCCGTGCGGGCCACTGCGTTGGCGTCCCCGTAGGTGCTGACGATGCTGTAGATGCCGGCGTTCAGGCGCACCACGGTACCGGGCCGCAGCCCGCCCATCACCCGCACGCGCTGCCCGTACTGGTCGCGATCGTCGGAGAAGATGTCGTAGCTGACTGCCTTCTCGTTGACCGCCTCGCCGGTGCCGAGCACAGCGACCAGCCGCAGGCCGCCGGCGTTGAGCACGAAGCGCTCCTGCGCGGTGCGCTCGCCCACCACCGTGATCTTGCGCGTCAGATTGGCGCGACCGAGGGCAACGTTGATGAAATAGTCACCTGCATCCAGCCGCACGGTCGGATTGGCCTCGCGATGCGTCGAGACCAGACGCGCCTTGCCGTCGGGTCCGGCGATGTCGCGATAGACGCGCCAGACCAGCCCCTGCTCGATGCTTTGGCCGTCATCGGTGAGCAGGGCAGACAGCGACACCTGGCCGACGCCTCCGCTCTTGGGCTCGGTGCGCGTGCGCGGCACGACGGTGGTGTTGGGCGGCAGGTCCTGCTGCGTCTGCGCTGGCGAGCCGGTCCCCTGCGTAGTCTGCTGGGCGCCTTGTTGCCCGCCTTGCTGCCCGCCTTGCTGAAGGCCTGGCAGGAACGCGCCGGGGGCGCGCGTCTCCGCCTGCCAGCCGCCGGGCTGCTGCTGGGCCGCCGCAGGCGACATGACAAGGCCGGCGGCGCAGCACGCCGCCATCATCAACAAATGTATCCGGCTGCCCGTCATGCGGGGCATATTCCTAGCATCAAGCACCCAAGCCTGCTGCGGAAGCTCGTCAACGAGTCCAGCAGAATCATGGCGGCCTCGCCCGTCATCCGGCCGGCACGTCTCAGGCCCACCGCTCAGTCGGCCGTCAGATCGAGCACGCGGGTCTCGCCCCCGCGCAAGTCGACCTGACGATCGTAGCGCTTGTCGCGCGTTTCCGCTCTAACCACATAGCGCCCGGCCTGCAAGATCACCGACGGCTCGGACTGGCCGGTTGTCCACACATAGCGCCCGGTCTCGTCGCGCACATCCCAGAACACATCGCTGAACGGAGTGGCGCCGCCGGTCAGGCGCAGCTTCAGCACTGCGGCCTGATGCTCCAGGACGAGCTGCTGCACCTGCCCGGCACGTACCTCGACGTCGCGCACGCTGCGCGCATTCATAAGGCCGTAGCGGCCCTCGACGCGATAACGGCCGTTCGGCAGTTGCAGGACCGGACTCGGCCGGCTGGTGGTGACGACATCCCGCTCCGGTCCGTCGAGGCGCTCGACGCGATAGGAGACGACATCCCCCGCCGCCGGCGCCACACCGCCGCTCAGCCGCGTCGACAGCGCGAGGCGGCCGGCCGCCAGGGTCAGCGTCCGCCGCACCGTGTCGCCGGGCGTAAGCGCCAGCAGTTCCCGGGTCTCGACGCCGCCCAGCCGGGCGATCACATAATACGTGCCGGGCGGCAGACTGAACTCGGCCTGGCGGGCCGCTGAGCGGGCCACCTCGCGCCGCCCTTTCGGTGCATCGGGATCATCCTCGGAGATGCTGAACACCGGCAGCTCGAGCGGCGCCCGCCCCATCGCGCCCCAGCGCCGTCAGCACCACGCGTGCGCCATTGAGCGGAATCTCGATGCGACCCTGGCTGCCGGCCGGTACCACGACGGCACGCTCGGTGCGCACCAGACCCTGCTCGACGCGCACCACGTAGCGGCCCGCGGTCAGCGTGGCCGAGCCCTCGCCGCCCTTGAAGACGGCGACCGGCGCACCCGGCGCGGGCTTGCCGTCCGCACTCTGGCCCGCATCGCTGATGCTGATCACGGCATCGGCCAGCGGCGTCCCCGTCCTCTGCGCGACGGCCTTGACGAGCAGCGTGCCGGCATTGAGCGGTACGGCGGCCAGTGTCGGTGCCGTGTCGCCGACGTCGACCGTCAGGGATGCCGATCGCCGGCCCGTCGCGCGCCTCGACCACGTAGCGGCCGGCCGGCAACGGCAGCATCGGGTTGACGGTGTGCATATCGTAGAGGATGCGCCCAGGATCACCGTCCTTGTACACGGTCCACCGCACCGCCCAGGCGACCGGCTCGGTCTTGGGCGCCAGCAGGGCCCGCATATACAGGCCGGGCGGGCCCTCCACGGACAATGGAGCCGTCGGACGCTGCACCGACGTCTGTGTCTGCGTGGGCGTCTGCATGGTCGCCTGGCGCGGCTCGGCAATGACCGCATCGCCGCCGGCAAGACGCATCGCCTCCTCCAGCATCGGCCCGACCTGATCGGCGGTGGCCGCATTCAGCAAGCGCCCGCCGGTGATCTGCGGCACGCAGGCCATCTTGGCGAGGTCGGGCGGCTTCAGGCTCATGCCCACCACGTGCACGGTGACGCCTGCACTCTTGGCCTCTGCCGCCGCGGCGCAGGCATCCGCCTGGCAGTTGTCGGCATCGTCATGGATCAGCACCACGCTGCGCCGGCCGGGCAGCCCGGCCAGCGACTTGGCCGCCTCGCGCACGGCCAGCGCCACCGGACCGCGCCCTTTCGGGTTGTAGGGACCGAGCGGCGCCATGATGCGCTCGGCGTCCAGCTTCTCGGCCGGCAGCATCACCTCCACGTCACCGCAATCGCCGCGCCGGTGCCCGAAGCCAGTCAGCCCTACGCGCGTCTCCGGCCCCAGCCTGCCAAGCGCGCGGCGCATGTTGTCGCGCACCAGCGTGAGCTTGTTCAGCCGTGAGCCGTCGATGGTGCCCCACATCGAGCCCGACCCGTCGAGCACGATCATCACGGACGACGGATCGGCGGCCATGCTCACGGCCGCTCCGAGCGCTGTCATCAGCATCGCCAGCAGCACCGTCAGGGCCGATCCGCGCCTGCAGTTCACCATGGCCTCAGTCGTCCTCGTGGTTTGGAACCATCCTAGTGTGACGCTCGAACTTCGCAATCGGGATACGAGTTACCGCATTGTACTCGCCACAAAGTTGGTTTAGCGAGTGTTTTGGCACCGTCGACCCCGAGCACCGTATGAGCCAGGACACTGTCGAACTTCTTCTGAAGCGCCGCTCGGTCAAGCCGACGATGTTGGCCGAGCCCGGTCCGACACCTGAGCAGCTTGCGACCATTCTCACCGCCGCCGGCCGCGTGCCCGACCACAAAAAACTGGAGCCCTGGCGCTTCATCGTCTTCGAGGGCGACGCCCGCGCCGCCTTCGGCCGGATCCTGCTGAGGGCCTGCCTCGCCGAGGAGAAGCAGACGCCGTCCGCCGCACGGCTCGAGATGGAGCGCACGCGATTTTTGCGCGCGCCCACCGTGGTCGCCGTCATCTCCCGCACGACACCCAATCCGGCGGCTCCCGAATGGGAGCAGATCCTGTCCTGCGGCGCCGCCTGCTTCAATCTTTGCCTCGCGGCCAACGCACTGGGCTTTGGCACCAGCTGGATCACCGAGTGGTATTCCTATAGCGCCGCCGTGCGCGACGGCCTGAAGCTGGCCGCCAACGAGCGCATCGCCGGCTTCATCTACATCGGCACCGCCACCGAGCAGCAGCCCGACCGCGACCGCCCCCAGCTCGCCAACATCGTCACCCGCTGGACCGGCTGAGCGAACTCAAGCCGTAAACTCAATAGCCCACGCCCACCAGGCCAAGCCTTCGGGCCAAAGCCGAAGGTGTGGCACCCCCGTGCTACTTCCCGGTTTTGACTTCGAACCTGTCATCTTTCACTTTCACCTGACTTGTCGGTGCCGCCCTCTGTCGGCCGCATTGATGTCGCGATAGGTCGTGAAGCTCGCCTGCGAGAAACTTCAGACTCTCACGCGCATGGCAACTTGAAAAACGCGACGCATCGCGATCGAAGCCACTCATTTTCGTCCAGCAACGGAGACTACCCGTGACCAAACCAAGCATCGTTTTCGCGCATGGCCTCTGGGCTGATGGATCATGCTTCAGCAAGCTGATCCCAACGCTCCTAGCCGAGGGCTTCGAAGTGATGGCGAGTCAGCACGGCCTTGATTCACTCGCGACGGACGTCGCCGCGGTTAAGGCGTGTCTTGGTCGCGTCCGCAGCCCCGCGATCCTCGTCGGCCACTCTTATGGCGGCACACTGATCACCCACGCCGGGACCGATGCGCGGGTGGCCGGGCTCGTCTATATCGCGGCCCTCGCACCGGATGCCGACGAGACCTCTCAGAGCCTGATTGGCAAGTTTCCAACGACTCCCGTTTTCGGCCACATCGACGTGGCGGACGGCCGCATCTGGCTCAAACAGAGCGGCGTCAAGCACTTCGCGGGAGACCTGCCCGAGGCGGAGCAGAAGCTGGTGTATTCAACGCAGGGGGTGCCGGTGGCAGACCTGTTCAACCAAAAGGTCGAGGGCACGGCATGGAAGTCCAAGCCGAGCTGGTATGTCCTTGCCAACCAGGACCAGACCGTTCACCCGGATCTGCAACGCTTTGTCTCGAAACGCATGAAGGCCGCCACGACCGAAGTCACGGCGTCCCACGTCCCCATGTTGTCCAAGCCCGATGTGGTGCTCGATATCATCCGCAAGGCTGCGAGCGCAGTCCCAGCGTCTTAACGCCAAAATTGGAGCCCTCTTGCAAGGGAAGACCATCGCAAGGTGGTCTTCCTCGGTCGCCGGACCTTGTCGGCCTGCAATGTCGGCTTCCGGCACTTCTGCGACATTGCGATCGGCCGCGCCAACGTCTAATCCGAGGGCAAGAGCGGACCAACGAGGAGATGCCCCGTGTTTTACGAGACGCGCGAGAACAAGCACGGCCTGCGCCACGACCCCTTCAAGGCGCTCGCCGTCCCCCGCCCGATCGGCTGGATCTCCACCGTCGACAAGAACGGGGTGTGCAATCTCGCCCCCTACAGCTTCTTCAACGCGATCGGCGAGCGCCCGCATTACGTGATGTTCAGCTCGGCGGGCCCCAAGGACTCGCTGCTCAACATCGCCGACACCGGCGAGTTCGTCTGCTCACTCGCCACCTGGGACCTGCGTTTCAACATGAACATGACGTCGGCGGCCGTCGCGCGCGGAGTCGACGAGTTCCCCATCGGCGATCTCACCGCCGCCCCGAGCCGCCTCGTCAAGCCGCCCCGCGTCAAGGAAAGCCCGGCCGCCTTCGAGTGCAAGCACTGGCAGACCATCGACCTGCCGGGCGTCGGCCCGGACGACAAGTCCAACTATTCGGTGGTCATCGGCCGGGTGGTCGGCATCTACATCGACGACCGCTTCGTCAAGGACGGCATGGTCGACACCGGCGCCATGCGCCCCATCGCCCGCCTCGGCTACATGGACTACGCCGTCGTCACGCCCGAGACCGTCTTCTCCATCGAGCGCCCTTCCGCCGAAGAGGCCATGGCCAAGCTGAAGGCCCCTGCCGCTGCCAACTAGTGCTCACGGCACCGCGCTTCGGCACCCACCCGTCATCCCGAAAGCCGCAACGCGGCTCAATGAGCCGCGGCGAGACTATCCGCGACCTTGGGCGGCAGGCAGCTGAGATCCCTGATCGCGATGCGAGCTCGCGACCGGGATGACGGGTGAAGAGCTTCCCCTCTTTGCTGCCCGTCACGCCAACCGTTCCGCGGCATGGCGCAGACCATCCAGGATCGGCTCGAAGGCCTCCTCATCGCGCGCCTCGGGATAGACCATGTAGACGGGATAGCTGAACTTGCGCGCCCGCGCCGGCACGCGCAGGCGGCGCCGGTTGACGTGATGCTTGACCAGCCGCTGCGGAAAATACCCCGACGCCTCGTTGGCCAGCAGGTAGTCGAGCCCCAGCGATCCGAGATCGAGATTTACGCCGGTGCTGGTCAGCTCCGGAAAGGCAGCGGCGTGCTCGGCCTGGAAGTCCGGTCCCCAGTCAACGAACACGTAGTTGCTGGGATGGCGCCGGGTACGCGATGGCACGCTGGTGACCAGCACGAACTCCTCGTCGAACAGATGCTCGATGGTGAGCCCCGGCGGCTGCCCAGGTCGATACATGATGGCCAGATCCAGCGTGCCCTCCAGCAGCCGCTGGATCATCACGGCCGACACGCTGGCGCTGGCCGAGATGGCAATGTCGGGGATGTTGTCGCGCAGCCAGGAGATCCACTTCAGCAGGAACCCGTCCCAAAGTGTCGCATGCCCGCCGACCGCGAGATGATCGCGATAGGGCCCCGACAGGCCGACCTCGAGCTGGGCATGCTGCCAGACGCGCACCAGTGCAAGCGCGTGCTTCTGGAACTGCTCGCCGGCACCTGTCAGCGCCGCGCCGCTCTTCGATCGCTCGAACAGCTGCCGGCCGAACAGCTCTTCCAGCACCTTGATGCGCGTGCTAACCGTCGACTGCGTGATGTTCATCGTGCGCGCGGCATCGATGAAGCTGCCGGTCTCGGCGACCATCAGGAACGTACGCGCGAGTGCGATGTCCATGCGCATCTTCCGTTGTCGATCGATGGCAAAAACCTATCTATCGAAATCTTCGATAGGCGTCAGCGGAAAAATGCGTTTGTGGTCTGGCCCGAAAATTTCCACATTGACATTGCCCGGACACGATTCGGGTGGCTTACTGGAAGGACAAGAACGATGAAGGCCAAGAAGACCGCGAAGAAAGCAGCCGCGAAAAAGAAGCCGGCGAAGAAGAAGAAGAAGTAGCAGCCACAGGAGGTGCATCCTTTGCGTTTGGCCGGGATGATGCAGTTGGTGCGTGCGGTTGGCGTGATCTTGCTCCTGTCGAGCGGCACCGCGGCCCACGCGGTGTCGATCACTAACCGCGATGAACACGATCACAAGGTGACGGTCATCGAGGGCAATGCGAAGGCGGATCACGTCCTCAAGCCCTCTCAAGCGCTCAATGGCATCTGCGCAAAAGGGTGTACCATTCGTCTGAACGACACCGAGGACGACGAGTATCAGCTCGAAGCCAACGATGTCGTGTCCATAGAAGACGGTAGCCTCTTCTATGACGGATCCGATACTGCTGCCGTGCAGCTCCCGGCAGACGGCACCAAGCCGGCAGGCAAGCAGTAGCGGACCCTTTACTTCTATCGCGCCCGCTGCCCGTTCGCCCGGGTGGTGTGGCGCTTTTCGCTTTCCGGTGCTGGTTTGGCCGCCGCCATCCCATACCCGGCCGCGACCTCCGGACCGGCCGCAACGGCCACGTCCGCACAATGCAGCTTGAGCCGCGCGCGGGTTGTTCTCAGCTCTGATTCTGCTTGGCCAAGTCGGCAATCAATGCGCCGACCTGTCATCCTCGGGGTTGTCCCGAGGACCAGAACATCGCCGGCAGTGATCCTAATAAAAAAGCCGCTAGGTGGTGGTGGCGGACCGCATGGCCGCCTCGATGCGAGGCACCTCACCCTCGCGAGTCGGCGCAAACCGACGCTCGAACACCCGGCGCAGGGCGTCGTCCACAGCCTGCATGCTCATGCGGTTCCCGAGCGCGGCGAGGCTCGTCACCCCGTCGTCGCGGATACCGCACGGCACGATGCCCGCGAAGTGCGCGAGATCGGGATCGACGTTGAGGGCGAAGCCATGTGAGCTCACCCATCGGCGCAGCCGCACCCCGACCGCGGCGATCTTGTCGTGCCTGCCGTCGCCAGATGCCTGCCGTTGCACCCATACGCCGACACGTCCGTCGATCGTACGTGCCTCGACACCCAGTTCGCCAAGCGCCTCGATCACCCAGGTCTCCAGCGCATGCACGTAGGCGCGCACGTCGCCGAAGCGACGCTTCACGTCGAGCATGACGTAGACCACGCGCTGTCCGGGACCGTGATAGGTGAATTGTCCGCCGCGGCCCGTCGCGTGCACTGGAAGCCGGCCAGGCTGCAGCAGATCACTTGCCCGCGCACTGGTGCCGGCGGTGTAGAGCGGCGGATGCTCCAGCAGCCAGATCATCTCCGACGCACTACCGGCCGCAATGGCATCACCGCGATCGAGCATGAACGCGCAGGCCGCCTCGTAGGCCACCGGCCCGTGCGCCACCACCCACTCGACTGCGGGAAGCGCGCCTGCGCCGGTCAGGGATGTCAGGCTGTCAGCGGCCATGCAGCATGTCGACCTTCAGGACCGTGCCGGTCTCTCCATATGCCTCGCTCCATTATATAGTGCGACCCCGCCGATGCATGGCCGGCGGCCGGCGCCGGCCATGGGCCCTCAATTCCGCGGGAAATGAGGCCTCTTGCCCTGCTTGAACCGCCGCGCTTGTTCCCTGACCTCGAGTTTGCTAACAGAGGCCCGCCCGTGACGTGCGGTCGTGGCGGAATTGGTAGACGCACTACCTTGAGGTGGTAGCGCCGCAAGGCGTGAAGGTTCGAGTCCTTTCGACCGCACCAGCATCGTGGATCCACTTGAAGAAGCTGGATTTTCCGGACTTTCCGCCGCTGTGGCCTCTCGCTCGCTACAAACATTCACTACAATAGCGAGCATGGACATGGTTCGGCACCCCTACCTGAAAGCGTCCCCCAAGCGCAAAGTCTTCGGCTACAGGCGAAGCGTCCCGCTTGAACTCCGCCCCATCGTGGGCACGCGAGAAATCATCCACTCATTCGGCACCACTGACTTAGACGAAGCGAGGGCTGCCTATCATCCCTACGCTGCGCAGGTGGAGGCAAGGATTGCGCTAGCCAGGACGAGGCTGGGAGCCTTCGATTCCGCCGCGCCGATCACCGCGTCCAAGGCCCAGCTTGAGCTATGCGCCAGCTTTCAGGCTGTCACGCGAGGCGATGCCTCTCTCCGCGCTGACGCAGCTGATTGCGAACGCCATTATCGACAGTACCAACAGCGAGAGCGAAATTTCTACAAAGAGACGCAAGCGCACGCAAAGCTCGATCCTGGGTCCTTCCTGAGGGGTGATCGCTTCACAACCCCCAGCGGACTGTACGTTCTGCTGCGAACTCACGCGTGCCGAGATGAGCGCGATGCCCGAATTCGCGTGGGTGGAACAAAACTATGGTCTTGGCTGGTGGTACGCGCATCTCCTCAGTTGTCGACGGCGCTGGTCTGAAGTGTTCGAACGGCTCGACGCGCTCGCGCGTGGCATGGCTGATGTTCACACAGAGGGAATTACCAGCCATCTGTATGCTGGTCAGACTATGGCATGCGTCCTAGCGGAGCGGCTTGCCATACGAGACTTGCTCGCTCACCCCGAGTTGCAGCCGCTGATAGTCCCTAACGAGGACTACGGAGACGCCGCTCAGCAAACGCACCCCCCTGCGGCGGATCACGTCGGCGAGAGCGAGGTCGGTCGGTCAAGTCTATCTTTCGCATGCCGTTCAGGAGTGGATCGATGCACACTGCCGGGGCGAATCGGCTTGGAGCGTGGAGCGCCGAGCACTTTGCCGGGTCGTCCTGGAGCAGTTTATTGCAGCATGCGGCGACAAGTCGGTAAGCGCCTACGGGAAGAGCGACGGACGAAAATTCATAGCCCTGCTTCGGCAATTGCCTCCAAATCTCAGCAAGCTGCCCCCCCGCAATGGAAACCTTTATGCGACTGCGGCCGCGGCAGCCAAGCGCGGCCTATCCCCCCAGAACGACCGCACCGTCAACAAGAAAATTGGGATTGTGAATCAATGTTTCCGTTGGATCATTGCGCATTACGACGAGTGCTCGACGAGCCCCGTGGACGGAATGAAGCTTCGTATCCGCCAAAGCGTGAAGGAGGAGCGCGAACCGTTTACCGGTGACCAGCTCTACGCGATGTTTCATGCACCGCTGTATGTTGGGTGTCGGTCAGAGTTGCATTGGAGCCAGCCCGGATCCTGCGTGCTGCATGCTTCCCCCAAATTCTGGATACCGCTCATCGCGCCTTTATTCTGGCATGCGCCTCAACGAAATCTGCCAGCTCACCCGAAGCCATATCAGGGTGCATGAAGGCATCTGCTATTTTGCATTGACGTCTGACTTGCGATTGAAGAACGCAGCAAGTATCCGCAGCGTGCCGGTGCACAAAACTTTGATTGATCTAGGTTTTCTGCAATTTGTCGAGACGTGCCCAGGTCGACTGTTTCCGGCGTTGAGGGCGCACGCATCCGGTCGCCTGTCGGACAGTTTTGGCAAGCACTTCGCGCGCTTCCTACAATCGCTAGGAATTGAGGGTGACAAGATCAACTTTCATTCGTTCCGACACAATTTCGCGGCTGCTGCCGATGCGTGCGGAATGGAGTTTGCCGCACGTGAGCGCATCATGGGGCACACGCTTCAGGGACAAGCTGCCCGCTACGGAGAACGATACGACAAGGAGCAGGCCGACATGCGGCTGCTGAATGTGCGCAATAAGCAGCTCCAGAAGTTGTCGTATCCGGACCTGGACCTTGATCACCTTCTAAGGAGCGGCTGATTGTGAATGACGCCTGGGAGCCACCAGTCTGGAAGGCTCGATTCAAGATCTCTTCTTCCCGCCCATCTCCGGGCAAGCAGGTCGCCGTTGCGGGCGACGTGGAGAAGTTAGGCGTGTGGGTCGTTCCGAGGCTCGCTAAGCCCCGGACGTCGACTGCCGGCACGCAGGTTCCGTCTCACGGAGCCGGTTTCGACCACTTGATTTCAGTCACGTGCTCTACCAACTGAGCTACCTGGGCAGCCGCGAGGTGCCCGGTCCAGGGCTCGCGAAACGGCGCTGTTATAGGGTGTCGAAGTTGGGCTGAAGGGGTTGTAGTTCGCCTACCAGGTGATCCGGGCAAGGAGCCCCGGATGTACTTGCAGCCCACGTCCACTGTCGCCGAACTTCTACCCGATGGATGCCATGGACGTTGAACGATACATCGGAAGTTAGGGTCGGCGCTTCGACAAGCACGGTCTCTCCGAGGCGCTACGCCGCGCCATGCTGCCGGATCAGCCGCACGAACCCCTATCCGGCCTTCTGGTCACCGTTCGTGGTGGTCGGTGAGTGGGCGGCGCACGATAGGCCGCGACCATGCGATGCTGTCGCGCGTAGCCCAGGTGATTGTGCGGGAGGTGGTGGACCGGCCCCTGAACAGGTGTTGGCCGGTCCCCAAAGCAGCCTGGTGCGAGGTTCCAGAGTTGCCCCTAGCCACCGACCATATGCGAGACTTTCTCAATAGGCCATCCGGCAGGTGGAGACACGAGGCCGCCGCTCGCGCAGGGCCGCCATTTCCGGCCGGTTGTAACTCATCCTGCCAGCCGCTTGACCCCATCGCGCGCTTCCAGGCCCTGCGCGAGAGTTGGTAAGGATCGTTAGGCTCATCTAAGATGTACACTTCCATTCTGCACACAGAAGCCGCGGGGACTTGATGGTGCAGAGTTCGCGGCAGCGATTTCATTGCGGGTGTTGGGGATAGCGGCTGTCTTCACCGGCGAGCGACAGCTCACGATGCGCGGTGAAGCTTGAACGTCGGCTTCATCCAGCGACCGCATGACCGGGTGCCGTGCGCGATGGCGCCGAGGAAGCGCAACCCCGCACGGCTTTCCCCGACCCAGAGCACCTCTTCGGCCCGGAAGCCCGAGGTTAGCCTTCGACGGAAATCGCTCCGAGTCGTGCTGAACGCGACCGCACGTGTTGGGTAGTCGTATCAACCGACGCGGCAGGGAAGCGTTGTCCGCGGGCGCCAGGGGTTATGTCACACGTGAGTGAGCGGCGCCGCCTAGCGGCTTGTTATCAAGGGTTCGCTTTCTTAGGCGCCATGACTGGAAGCTTTCAGCCACTTCGCCGCGAGACCCGCGTCGGCGGAAACGACGCGCTGGGCAACATTGCACTCGCCGCAATCATCCTGTCCCCATTTAATTCGACGGAGTGCGCTATACAGTTCGGCTACGCTGCTTCACGTCTCCAGGCGCCCCCAGCTCTTCCGCACCTCACCGAACGATGGCGTGCGGAACCTCGCCAGTGAGCCTGCACTCCCGTGTGTCTCGTTGGCTTGCTGCGCGACTTTGGGCTTTATCGCTTGCCGCAACTGGTCAGCATTCTGCGCGGAGGCATGAGCTTCGTCGGTCCGCGACCCATCAGCATCGATCGCTCTGGGCATGGCCGTCCGGACTATTTTGCAGCTAGGCCGGGCTTGATCGGCATGTGTCGGACCGACCGGTTTGGCCGCTTGGGGGACCGCAGGCGCGCCGCTATGGATCGCTACCATGGGCGCCGCTGGGAGGGTTCAATGGTTGATCCCGATCTCACCGCGGCGTCCGATGACCGCTGGTGGGCCAGGAAAGCCGATCGGCTCCTGGCCCATGCGTCCACTTATCGGTTCGGGGACCTGATCGGTTCGTCGACCAGCTTGGCGAAGCCGCCCGGTGCGTACGTCGCTGCTAGCAATGCGTGCTAGTCACCAACACTCAGCAACGAGGGGATGAGAGGCTATGTTCAAGCATATACTGATTGCAACCGACGGTTCAGATCTCGCAACCAAGGCGGTTGCGACGGGGCTCAACCTTGCAAAATCCTTGGGGGCATCCGTGACCTTTGTTACGGTCACCGAGCCGCGCACCAATCTTGTGCCCGATCCGGCCCTAGTGTCTTCACCCGCAGACGAATACGAGGCGGCCCTTATAACTACTGCAATGGCGATACTGACTGGCGCAAGGGCAGAGGCCAGCAAGCGCGGAATCTCTTGCGGCGCCGTGCACGTTCGCGATGACTTCCCGGAAGTTAGGGCTATCCTCAAGGGCCGACCGCGATGCGCAGTCATTTCAGGCATCGCACGACGAATTGTGAGGCAGCGCAAATCGACCTCGTCGGCTTGAAATCCGTCCGTTCGACTGCGGGGAGGTGTTCACGATGCGGTGCCAGTCGCTCGGCGGCCGGTGGGAGATCGGCAGCCGGCTCTGATGCAGGAGCGAGAGGGCCATCGGCGAACCCACAAACTCCGTTGCCCAAACCTTCGAACGCGCATCACTTACGGTCCCGCAAGCCCAGGATGTACGCGATCAAGTTATCCATGTCGTCGGGGTGAATGACGAGGTTCGGCATGGTCGGGTGCACCGTGCGTGACCACACGGTCAGTGCTGTAACGGACATGCCGGGCGTGTTGGCAATCTTCTTGAAAGGCGGCGCACGGCGGTTGGGCGAATCTTCATCGCTTCGGGAGATGTTGTGGCAGGTCGCGCAAACTCTCTGCGCGTAGGCCAGTCCTTTGCGGGCGTCACCTATGTCCACCGCTTCTGCGATCGGCGTCACGCCTTTCGCCTTTGGGGCGGCCTTGGTCGCTGACAAACTATTGATATAAGCAACTATGGTGTCGATTTCTGGCCCGGAGAGTTCAAACTTCGGCATCTCGTCGTGTGGTGTAGCAATCCCACGTGACAGCGGCTCCCGTAGGGCAAGGCTCGGATGGCGGGCGTGCAGGTCGCGAAACCTTGGGGCCTTTTGGTTGGGACTTGTGCCCGTAGCACCTACCGCATGGCAGGGGCTGCAATTCTTCTCGACGAGGGCTTCGCCGTCCTGCACCCGTTTTTGCGTCTGCTCGAGAAAGGCTGGCGGAACTCCCAGGCGCACAAGTCCATCCCTGGCACCAATCAGAGACGGATCGAGCAGCAGCGCCGCCTGGAAATCGATAATTGCATCTTCCTTGCGGCCTTGGGCTTCGTAGACGTACCCCCGATTGTTGTAGGCCAGGGCATAGACGGGATTGAGCGTGAGCGCGGCCGTATAGTCCTCGATCGCACGTTCCAAATCTCCCGATCTGCGATAAGCAAGACCGCGACGGTTGAAGGTGCTGGGGCTGCTCGGATTGAGCCGCAGGGCCTCCGTGAAGTCCGCGATCGCCAGCGCGGTTTCCCCCTTGATAAAATGTGCATGGCCTCTGCCAACATGATGTGACGCGGTTGCGGGCGCCAAGCGAAGTGCGTCGCCATAGTCGGCGATAGCACCATCGATGTCCTGCACCGCGAGACGTGCTCGGGCTCGACCGGCATAGCCGGCAACCTCACTGGGAAGAAGTCGGATTGCTTCATTAAAGTCACCCACGGCTTGCGCCCCAGCACCTGCATCGGCGCGAATGTTGCCGCGGTTCCGGTAAGCAAGCGCTTTTTCTTCCGGGCCATAGCCAGCCTTGGAAATGACTTCTGAGCAGGCGCGTAACCGAAGTTCTGCATTTCGGGACTGGTTACAGTCGGCAAGGCTATCCGCAGGTGCGGCTCCCGATCCAGCTATGAGAGCGAGGCATGCAAGCGCGAGGTGTTTCGTAACCGCGGAGGCAACGCGGCCAACAATTGCGAACCTGTTGCTATACTGATCATCCATGGAACGTCCTCGTTCAGGGGATCCGGCGCCGAAGGGGAGGCGCCTTGACCTCTGAGAACACCCTAATAGGTTGGGCAAACTGCTCTGTTGGAAGCACTATCGCGCAGCACGCGATGCGCAGAGTTGATTTGCGTCAATCGAGAGCCCCAAGTGTAGTGCTATGCCATGCGTTCTGTTGTCCTTGTATGTCAACAATGCACAGAAGAATCGACGAGCGATCGACAGGCAAGAGCGCTCAATTCGCCATTGCCGCATTCGACGAATTGGGTACGTTGCCATCCTTTCTCGAGGAAAGGGATGAGGCGCGGAGCGGCTCGGATGCGCTGCTTAAAATTTGCGGGATCGCCCACGTGGGAAAAGACGCACACCCGGCCCGAGGCGCAGGCGGCCCGCACTTGGTCAATCTTTACACTATCAAACTCGACTCGTGACGGAAGGCAGAGGTCAACATGATCATTGGTGAGAGGACATGTGTGGCTATTGCCGTCGGGATGATGAGCTTGGTAGGAGTTGTGAATGCGTCCTTGGCACAGGTGGGCCGAGCGGACCCGCAGCGTGGTCAAGAGCTTGCTGCGCGTCTATGCGTCAATTGCCACGTTATCGATAAGCATCCCACCACCCAAATGCGAACCGATGTTCCGAGCTTTCCCATCATAGCCAGCCGGGACGGCGCCACGGCTGAATATATCGCTGGACGCATTATCGTTCCCCACCCTGCTATGCCAGGGGTATCGCTGACCGCAGCAGAAATCCGTGACATCGTCAGCTACATCATTAGCTTAAGGTGAGGGCGGCTATCCGTCTGGTTGATGCAGTTGTCGAATGCGGTGACGAAGCTATCGGTCGGGGCGTTGCTCATGGAGCCGCGTAGCAGCCTCTTGGACGGGCTACCAATCGCCTTCTGCAGGTCCTGTACCGAACTGGTTACTTCCGGGCTGCAGCGGTCGTCCGGAATTGGGGGATCAACTGAAGGTCAGCGGACTTCGTCGCGCGGACCGACCGTTCGCGGCGCTGCACCAGTCCTTCAGCTCAGGGGGTAAGCCGACCGTCGGCGGACGTGGCCGCCGCGAGGACCGTTCATGGAAGGCGTACCTGGCCGCTGACATGTGAGAAGCTCGCACTCGCCATCGAACTCCCCATGACGCTGGCGATCTCGTGGGTGGCGTGCGGCAAGGCTATCCATCACCTCTCAGTGCCCGGCGGCGTGAGCGCGCGGCTAGCCATGGGAGGCCTGACATTCCTGCGGCTGATGGCTGCCGAAACTATGTCGAGACATACAAACCCACGGCCGCCATCTTTGCTGTGCTGGACAAGTGATGTTTGGAGTGTTTCCGGTTGTGCAGATGCGGGACAAGTAAGCGGCAGCCGGCACGCATCGAAGCGTCACTTTAGACAACATCGCCGCCGCACCAATGGCTTTGATATGGCTTCATGTAACTTGCGGGCATCCGCACTGCCATGCTTCGGTGGGAAGCCATCCTCACGTGCCGAGGGGAGGATCGCACCTCGGGGGAGGATTAGGTAGGTCGCCTGCGTACGGTGGACTCGTGGCACGCGTAAGGCACATCGTGATCGCTACCGATCTGACCGAGCGGTCAGAACGCGCCGTCGACAGGGGGCTGCAGCTTTGCCGCGATATCCGAGCGAGCACGGTTACGCTTCTCCACGTCGTCAGCGAAGGTCTTCCGCCCGATGTCGAGGCTCAGCACAAAACGGCGGCAGAAGCGGTTTTGGCAACTCGCGTGTCGCAATGGCCTGCTCAATCAAGTTCTTTGTCCGTGAACGCCGTCGTCTGTGCGGGATACCCGTTCAGCACCATCATTAGCCAAGCAATCGCGCGGGCCGCAGACTTGGTGGTCATCGGCGCACCGGGCATGCACCGTAACGTGGATATTTTCACTGGCACGACAGCGGAGCGGGTGATCCGCTTCAACGACCGGCCGATCCTCATGGTCAAGCAGGTAGCAAATGGCCCCTACCGTCGCGTGCTGGTGGCGTTCGATGGGTCCGAAGGTGCGGTCCGTAGTTTGCACATGGGCATCCGAATAGCACCTAAAGCCGAGTTTCGAGTCATCCACGCCTGGCGGTCACCTCATGTCGCCTTCGGAGATGCGGAAACGGCCAGACAGGTGATCGACGACCATGCCAAACGTCTCAACGCCCTGGTCGATGAGGTCTCTCGCCAATCAGCCGAGGACTCCCACGATCATGCGGCGCATCTCAGCTTCCAGATGATTGAGGAAAACCCCTACCGCGCGATAAGTAATGAATGTGTGTGGGCTGATCTCCTGGTCATGGGCACCCACAGCAGGGGTCGGTTGGCAAGCACCGCCACCGTAGGAGGTTTGGCGCGACATTTGCTGGTTGAGTCGCCGTGTGACGTCTTAATTTCGCGACCGTGACGGCAAGCCGCTTGACCGAGCGACGAGCCGAAGACCCGACGCACAAGTACATATCTTGCCTGATGCCTCGCCAAAGAGATGAGAGGGTTTGCGCGCTGATGAGCGCGAAATAGGTCAGTCAGCGTCCCTTGGCGGTATGGAGCCGTAAGTTGCAAAGGCCGATCATGTGGGGGCTCGCTTGTAGCAACCGCCCACACACGGCGCCGAACTCTTCGGATGGGAGTTGGAGCCACAGGACCAAGTGCCCTTTCTCGATATGGCTTTGCAATTGCCAAGCCTGATCGGTACCCAACCAGCTGTGGAGTGCATCGGCGAGGCTGCGCGCACCATGAGCCAGTCTTGCAGTGAGCTGTTCGGCGACTTCGCCCCTCGTGCAACAAATGCGCTGCTTGGATTCTACAAACTGCAGCTCCGTGATTTCTTTCAGCAAACCGGAGCGCACGGCCGGCGGCGGATCGTCCTTGCGGGCATGAAGGAGGGTGCCAAAGCGATCGAACTCGTATGCCGACGCATCCTTGAGAACGGCTTGTAACGCGTCCCAATCGTCAAACACGGCGATGACGAACTGCGCACCCACCTCACTATATATTTCGTGCATTGGCGGACCTACTGCCCCCATGGAAAGCAGCACTATCAGCTGCTGCTGAGGGCTGCCTTGATCTGCATCAATGCGCGCGCGGCTGCGGCGAGTACATAGATGACATGGATAAACGATCACAATTAGTGAGCCCGGGCGGCGATTTCCTGCGGCGAGAACCCCAAGGAGGCCAGCGATGACTACGACATTTGCAGATCCCTTCGACACGCTCTTCCGTCTGCAACGCGAACTGGAAGCTCGCCGTGCCAGTGATTGGCTCGAAGACACCACATCAGGCATGGGCGCATTTCCCCCTATCAACGTCTTCCAGCAGGGGCACGACTTCGTGGCTATCGTGGAGCTACCTGGCGTCGACAAAGCCGACCTCGAGTTGCAAGCGAAAGAGAGCACCATCCGGATTTCCGGCAAGAAATCCATCGACCATGGAGACAAGGTCAGCACGCATCGGCGCGAGCGCGTCGCAGGCACCTTTGACAGGATGATCTCGGTGCCGGTGCAGATCGACCCCGAAGGCATCAAGGCTGAGTTCCTTGACGGCGTCTTGGCCCTCTTCATTCCACGAGCCGAGAGCGACAAACCGCGCACAATCAAAGTCAACTGATTTGAGTCACCTTGATAGGTGCAACTCAATTGTGGAGATCCAGCTATGGCACCCGGGCAAGAGCTAAAAGTGCAGGAGAAGCGTGAGCTGCAGAAGAAGGACGAACCGACGATTCCGGCGCGCACCTTCATGCCAACGACCGATATCTATGAGACCGACAAGGCGTTGACTTTCGTCATGGAGATGCCGGGTGTCGACAAGGCCAGCATCGACATTAGTGTCGAAAATGACGTTCTCACTGTCGCCGGGCGAGTCGACTTCTCAAAATACGAGAAGCTTCAGCCGGTCTACACCGAGTATATTGTCGGTAATTACCGCCGCAGTTTCAGTCTGTCTCCGAGCCGTGTCGATCTGGATAAGATCCGAGCCGAGGTGAAGGACGGCGTGCTGACACTGACACTGCCCAAAGCCGAGCAGGCCAAGCCGCGCACGATTGCGGTCGGGTGAAGAGGACAGCCAGGCCCATCGTCACGGACTGAGTGCGGGGTCAACGTCGCCACGATGGCGCATGCTGTATCCGTTCTTAAGTGCGCCAACGACTGCCCAGGCAGTCTTCACGAAGGATGCTGGGGCTAAGCGGAACACGCCGACATCACGACCCCTGACAGACTTGCCCCTAGACTTTCGCGACCAGGCTCGCCCCTTGAAGTTGGGCATCGACTAGGTCGGCATATACCCGGGCGCCTTTTGCTTTTTTTCGGGATGTTCAAGCATCTCGCACACGATCGCTGATAAGATCAAACTCCCAATCGCGTCCGCCGCGTCCGTGGCCAGATCGAAACGAACGGGCGCGCCATGATAACGAGAAGGGCTGTACCGCAATCCTGTATCTCGTCGTTGGCGCGCGAGGTGCCATCAACGACCTCATGGCTGAAATGATCGACGACCACATCCGGATGCACTTCGTAGATCCGACAAAGGATGCGGAGCGCACGTGTGGCGTCGAAGAGCTGATCGAAGCTGTGAAGTCGTACTTGAAGTAACGTGCGAGGACGTCCGTGGTGATCGACGCAAATTACACAAATCCACGGGGTCCATCCGAGGAGGCATTGCGGGCTGCCATTCACGCGCCCGGACCCGACCGCGATAACAAACTTGAGTATCAGCACGGTTTCGAGTGGCGGCAAGCAGCCCGTATTGCTTTCGTCGTCATTGCTGCAGCCGCGGTTTGGTATGAAACTTGGGAGCCGGTTCGCGGTATCGGCCTGATCGGGGGAATCGGCCTCCTCGTCGGAGGTTGGCCGATCCTGAAGGAAGCGTTCGACAACCTGCTCGCCCGACGCATGACGATGGAGCTCTCCATGACCATCGCCATCGTTGCGGCCGCGGCCATCGGCGAATTTTTCACCGCGCTGGTGATTTTGCTCTTCGTGCTCGTTGCTGAGGTGCTGGAAGGGATGACGGTTTCGCGCGGACGGCATGCAATCCACGATCTGGTCTACTTTCTCCCGCAAACAGTTTCGGTCCGCCGACCAGACGGCGTACGCGAAATCCACGTTGACGAGATTCAAGTCGGCGACGCCATCCTCGTCAATCCAGGCGGCCGCGTGCCTGTCCGACGGTACTGTCATCCACGGCCACTCTTTCCTCGATCAATCTCGTATTACTGGCGAGTCGATGCCGGTCGAGAAGACCGCTGGCTCGCCAGTCTTCGCCGGCTCGACCAATCAGTCCGGCGCGATCGAGGTTCGTGCCGATCGAATTGGTCGCGAGACGAGCTACGGAAAGATTATCGAGGCGGTCGAAAATGCGGAGCGCTCCCGTGCTCCGGTGCAGCGACTTGCCGATCGAATGGCCGGTTACCTTGTCTACTTCGCTCTCGCGTCTGCCACGCTGACCTATTTGATCACGCGTGACATGCGTTCGACCATCTCAGTTGTCATTGTGGCCGGCGCTTGCGGCATCGCCGCTGGTACTCCGCTGGCTGTCCTTGGCGCCATCGGCCGAGCCGCTCGCCTCGGAGCAATCATCAAGGGTGGGCTCTATCTTGAAACGCTCGGTCACGTTGACACCGTCGTCGTGGACAAGACCGGGACGCTCACCTATGGACATCCAGAGGTTCAGAAAATCATTGCAGCTGAGAGCGCCACAATCGAGGCCGTGCTCGACGCCGCGGCGACGGCGGAGCTGCGCTCCGAGCACCCGCTCGGCCAGGCCATCGTGGCCTATGCGAGATCACTAGGTCGCAGCATTCCGGAACCCGATTGCTTCGACTATACGCCTGGACGGGGCATCTCAGCCGCATTAGCCGACAGGACTATTCTGGTGGGTAATCGGGCACTGCTGGCTGAGCACGGTATTGCCTACACTAGAGTGGACTGAGTGTCGGCGACCTCCAAGTTCTCTGGCTTTTAGCCGACGAAGGGGCGACGATACGTCAGACAACGTACCACCTCGCACCATTAGGTCTGCATTGCGCTCGATGTACCGTGCAGGCACAGGTTCAGCGAGCTTCGCCTGAATTTCCTTCATCGCAAGCGCACTTCGCTCCTGAGCGTCGATGAGGCCTTGCTCAGCGGCAGCCCAGTCACCATTTTCCGCAGCAGCCATCGCCAGAACCAAGCTGGCGCCTGCAGCTTTCAACTCAGCGGCTACCGTCTCTTCTTGAGTCATCTGTCCCCCAACGACCGCCCGACAGAATCCGTGATTGCGGGAGCGCAACAATTTCTCGCCCGGTAGGAGCATACAGCTGCCTCATGGTTGCGCAGGTAGTACCAGTCTCATCCGCCCTGGCTTTAGCGAGGCCATCTGGGCAACATTATCCTTGGAAATCAGCCCTAGCTCTCGGAAGGCGCGCTCGATGATGAGGCGTAGGCGATACTTTCCCAAAGAGGTCAGCCGAGCAATGGGTAAGCATAGGCCGGAAATGCAAACCTGCGAATTGGCAAAGTCTATGTCAGACCCAGGAATGTTCAAGTCAGGGTAATCGCATTGGTGAGGCGCCGGTGCGATCCACTCTCGCATCCGCGTCACGATCACCCCATCGTCGGTAGCGGTGAGATCGACATCAAGGCAACGGAAGTGCTTGTTGGGATCGAACTTCCGGCTGTCGGCCCCAGGAAAGTAGGCGCGGCAAACTGCGGCTTCTGGCTTGTTTTCGAAACAAGTAAAGCCCAGAAACTGGTCTAGCACGCGTGCCTTTGTTGTATGCCGACAGTTGCCGTCGGGAGCCCATTGCTCCATCAGCAGTCGATCTTCCGCGCTTTTGAATGAGGGACAGCGCACCTCTTGTGCGTCGGCCCGTGTTGATGACATCACGGTGCTGCCGAAACCTGCCAGCAAACACACCCAGACGACGAACAAAGACCGAGCGGCGTGGACAGTGACTTGCATATCACGAGACCTCAAAAGGGCGTTACCGCTTGGCCGCGCCCACGACTCTTCGACTTTCCGTTCAACAATTTTGGTCGTGTGCGCCATTGGCGATGCTGGCCAGCTGCTCGATGTTCAGCAAGGCAACCTGATTGCACTGCGGCAGCGCCAGCAGTCCCATGCCCTTGAACTTGGAGAGGGTCCGACTCACCGTCTCGATGGTCAGACCGAGGAAGTCACCGATGTCCGTGCGGCTCATCGGTAGCTCGAAGCTGGCCGGGTCCTTGCCGTTGCGCTCGCTGCGCCGCGAGAGCGAGATCAGAAAGCTTGCCACGCGCTCCATGGCGCTGCGCTGGCCGGTGGTCAGCATGAGATCGCGCGTTGCTGCCAACTCGCGTACCACCGCCTGATAGTGCTTGAAAGAAAGCAGGGGATCAGTGGCAGCCGACTGGCGCAAGGCGCTCATCGCCAGACAACGCAGGCAAGTCGGCTTGACGGCCTGCGCATTCATGACGTGCTCGCCTTCGACGCCAAGCCCGACAACGTCGCCGGGAAGAGCGAAGCCGACGACCTGGCGGCGTCCATCGGTGAGTACGCGGTACAGGGTCAAGGCGCCGGCATCAACGCGATACAAGTGCGATGCGGCATCGCCTCTTGATGGACTTCGACGAGTGACCGTCTTCGTAAGCGTGCACAGCGTCGCGGAGTTCGCCCCACGACCCGAAGGTGGCGACCGCGAACCGCAGAACATTGGCTTTCGTTGCATGGTCAGCCACAAAGCTATGCGCCTTCTCTGGGCATGGTGCACCTAGGCTTTGCGTGCCGGGCGGCCGAGCCGCCTAGTCAACATCTTGAACGGACACCACGCGAAACGTGCGCAGTACGCCATCTTGCTCGGTCAGCGAAACGTATTCAGCGGGCGCAAACTTGTGCGCGTCGAATTTGAAACCGACGTCGTCATTGGCCGTGTTGCCCCGGATGTCATAGTGGAAGGCCCAACGATGACCCTGGTGCAGGATATGGCCGACCTCGTCGGGCAGGTCGCCCCAAAAGCGACGCACACGGCATCTATCGCGCAGCGCGGGCCAAGCTTCGGCGTCAATATGGCCCTTCGCATCGAGCGGAGCGATGAAATCATAACCCCGTTCTGCACTACCGTCGGGAAACTCGTGATCCCGAGCCAGCTCAAGTCGAACGCGGCGCAGTTTCCTCTGCAAGAGTTTGCTCATCGCCTGGTCTCCTCTGAACCTGGAATTGATGGCAGGATGCCTCATTGCAGATCGCGCCATGTTGATCTAAGTCAACTCGTCACGCGCCCGCCGCCCGAGGTCCTGCAAACGCTCAAGCCATCGATACCGCGTGGCGTCGGTCATGGCTTCGACAGATCCAACGATTGTCGATCGTACGGGGTTGATACCCACGAGGGCGAGATTTTGGGCGAGGCTCTTCAAGCCGTGCGCGCCGAAATACCAGCGATAGATCAAGGCCGGCATGCCCATCGTCACTACAATGCGCGCACTTCTGCGTGACAATAACTTCATCCATGCGGCCGTCTGATCAATGTCCATAGCAAAGCCGGGCCCGCAAGGTCTGTTCGGAGAAGCCTTTGAGGCTTGGAATGGCCGGCCGATCCGATCCACAGTGGATGAATGACCAGAATGTGTTGTGCCCACTTCATTAGCCCCAGATGCAGTGGTGCCGCAGACTGAATATGACGCAATGCGACTGCATTCTGCACAATGTGGCGCAGGACGTGCGCAGTGCGGGCATCGCTGTGAAAAACATCCACCGCAGCCACCCTGAACCCCGCGCTGCCATTGTTGAGGTGGCGGCCATGCCGCACTGCGATCTGATTGTCGCCGACTGCCACACGCTCGCCGGCATAACAGGCTCTCTGCCGGGCGCGAAAGCGTGAAGCTGGTAGCCAGAGCAAATTCCGGTGCTGGTGTGCCGGTCCTCATCGCAGCGACAGGTTTCCCCCTCACCCATGATCTAAAGGAAGCCGTGTGAAACCCCATTGATCTCGATCAGAACTGAAATGTTGGGGCTGCTCTAGTCTTCTATTGGGTGCCGCGCTCTGCGCGGCATGGACAGCAAAAGGAGCTCATCATGTACAAACACATTCTGATCGCCACTGACGGCTCTGCGCTCGCAACTAAAGCGGTTGTATCAGGCCTGCAACTGGCGAAAGCTCTCGGCGCGCACGTGACAGCGATAAGCGCAACCAATCCATGGACGTCCTTCGCCTTCGAGGTACCGCCGGCGTTTGATTTTCCCGTCGATGAATACCAAAAGGCCGCGGAGGCGGACACGGTCGGCATCCTGTCGGCCGTTCGCACGCGTGCTCGCGAGATTGGCGTCGAGTGCGATACGGTTCATGCCAACAAGCATCCTGCCGATGCCATCCTCGAAACCACCAAGAGCAAGGGTTGTGATTTGATCGTGATGGCCTCGCACGGCCGCCGCGGAATTGCGCGCGCACTGCTTGGCAGCCAGGCCGCGAGCGTCGTCGCTTCCAGTCCGGTTCCCGTGCTGATCTGCAAGTAAGCCTTTTTGATCCGGATCAAAGCAGATTGCGGTAGCGCAGCTGATCCGCCAACGGGCATTTGATGCCCTTTGTTTCAAAGGAGGTTCGTGAACTGACTAAAGTCGAAGTGACCAAACCCAATGCAACCCCCGTCGATGCTCCGCGCGATGTTTTCTCGGCGATGCCTGGCGAAATTGATGGCTTGTTCGAGCGCTTCGAGCTTGGCTTTGCTCGGCTGCCGACGCTATTCGGGCACAGAACCGGAGACGATGCGCTTGTTCTTCCCGAAATCGACGTGCACGACAACGGCACCACCGTGCCGGTCGAGGCAGAGCTCCTCGGTGTTGCCGAGAAGGAAGTGACCGTAGCGTTGGCGGACGGCGTGCTGACCATCAAAGGAGAGAAGCACGAGAACTACTACCTCGCCGAACGCAGCTACGGCGCTTTCGAGCGCTCGGTGCGCCTGCCCGATGGCATCGATGAGACCACGGTCGAAGCTAGCTTCGACAAGGGCGTTCTCAAGATCACCGGTGCGAAGAGGCCCGAAGCGATCAAGGCGGCGCCCAGATCGAGGTCAAAGAAGCATCATAACACCCGCCAGCATGCGGTCCGACGTTTGATCGGGCCACTTGTCCTTAGTGAAGCAGACAACGCAAATTACACAAATCCACGGGATCCACCCGACGAGGCATTGCGGGCTGCCATTCACCCGCCCGGACCCGACCGCGATAACAAACTTGAGTATCAGCACGGTTTCGAGTGGCGGCAAGCAGCCCGTATTGCTTTCGTCGTCATTGCTACAGCCGCGGTTTGGTCTGAAACTTGGGAGCCGCTTCGCGGTATCGGCCTGATCGGGGGGATCGGTCTCCTCGTCGAAGGTTGGCCGATCCTGACGGAAGCGTTCGACCACCTACTCGCCCGACGCATGACGATGGAGCTCTCCATTGTCAGGAGGCTGCATCGCGGACCACTGCGGATGTTCCTTGATCCGGACGCGCGGCTACGTC